>JBAZVO010000023.1:0-2547 GCA_041660865.1 Candidatus Woesearchaeota archaeon | reverse complement strand
TAGCGCTAGCTAAAGTTATTTGTGGAATTATAGCAACTGAAATTAACAATAAAAGTGCACATATTTTCTTTTTATTTATCATACAAATAAGATTAATTTTTAATAAAACACATAATAACTAATAGATCAATAGCTTCTTAATTATAACTTAAATCTATAAAAAAACAAGAGATTTTCTATCATTTAAAAAACTGCTATTATATATAGATGCAAAACAAACCAAAACTAACAATATCAGGATATAGAGGAATATGGGGAGAAAGTTTAGATGAACAATTATCATTTGAATTTGGACTTTCTTACGCAAAATTAATAAAAAATAACGCTAGTGAGAAGCAAAAGCTTAATGGATTAAAAGTTCTAATTGGACAAGACGCAAGGAAAACTGGTGTTAAAATATTCAGAGCTCTTGCCTCTGCCTTTGAAAAAGAAAATATTAAAATTGATTATGCTGGAATTATTCCTACTCCTTCAATACTTCTCTTGGTAAATAGAGTTGATTATGCTGGGGGAATAATTATTACTGCGAGTCATAATCCTATAGAATACAATGGATTAAAGTTTTTAGATAATGCCGGTCTTTTTTTAGGACAAGACAAAATTGAAGAAATAAATTTTATTAAAGAAAATCTAAATGATTTTGAAAAGAATTTTATAGATAATCCAAATATAGAATATATAAAAAAAGATTTTAATAATGATGATTTTAGAGAAATCCATATTAGAGAAATACTGAAAGTCGTTGATGTTGATTTAATAAAAAAGAATAAATTCAAGGTAACATTAGACCCTATAAACAGCGCAGGGAGTATAATCACTCAAGAATTATTGAAGGAGCTTGGTTGTGAAATCAACGTAATAAACGGAGAACAAACTGGTATTTTTTCACACGAAGCTGAGCCATTAATTAAAAATTTGACTCAATTAAGCGATGCTGTAAAAAAAAGTAATTCTATGATTGGATTTGCAGAAGACCCTGATGCTGACCGTCTGGTAATAGTAGATGAAAAAGGAGAAATTCAAAGTGAAGAATACACTTTAGCCTTAGCGATGAAGAATGTATTTTATAAAACCCCTAGTGATACAGTTGTGAACATGTCTTCTTCTAGAATATGTGAAGACATAGCAAACTCCTTTGGAAAAAAACTATATCGTTCAAAAATTGGAGAATTAAATGTCGTTCATAAAATGATGGAAGTTAAAGCTATAATTGGTGGTGAAGGTAATGGTGGAGTAATTTATCCTAAAGTTAATATGGCTAGAGATAGCATGGTAGGAATAGCCCTCATCCTCGAACTTATGGCTAGAGAAAATAAAACTATTTCTCTAATTATAAATGAACTCCCTCATTATTTAGTAAAGAAAGAAAAAATAGTATTTAATGGTGATATGAATACTCTTTATGAAGATTTAAAAAAGGAATTTAATAATGCAAATTCTGTTGATATCTTAGATGGCATAAGATTTGATTGGAATGATTATTCTTGGATTCATATACGGCGTTCAAATACTGAACCGAAAATGTGGATTATAAGTGAAGCTAAAACAAAAGAACGTATAGATGAATTATTTGAAAGAGCAAAATTAATTATTAATAATATAAAATAAAATAAAATATGAAACCGCTATCCCAAATGGTAAGAAGTGATCTCTCTAAAATAAAAATGGTTGTTTTCGATGTAGATGGAGTTCTGGTACCAAGAGGTACTAAAATTAAACAGATAGGAAATACAACCACTTTAAATACAAAAGTTATTGCCAGTAAACAGATTGAACAAATAAAGGAGCTAAATAAAAAGGGTTTACTAATAAATATTAGCTCTGGAAGAGGGCTTTATATGCTCCAAGAAATGTTTAGGGAAATACTGCCCTTTGTAAGTCTGACTTATGAAAACGGAAGTGCTACATGGTACCAAGGTAAAATATATCAACATATAAATAGCTTTCAATCTTTCCACAAAATATATCCACTGTTAAAGAAAGTTTCTGAAAAAAATCCTGATGTAAAAGGATTTGAACCGAAAGAATTTATAATTACAATACACTGCAAAGCTAGAATAAAAATAATTGAAGATATAGTAAATAAAGATCCAAAGTTGACGACTGTTTGGAATGGTGAAGCTTATGACATTCTCATAAAAGGCAAGCAAACAAAATCTCTAGGGATAAGAAGTATAGCTAAAATATTTAAATTGAAAAAAGAAAACATTATGGCAATAGGAGACAACTACAACGACCAAGAAATGCTCAATGAAAGTGGTATGCCTATATCTGCTGATAAAACAAGAGTAGATGGTAACTTTTATATTCCTCTTGAAGGCAAATTCCTTCCAGCAGATAATTTAATGCAAAAAATTTTGAAATTGAAAAAATAAGTTACTAATTCTTAATTAATCTCATACTCTCCTACCTTAGTGCGGACTATTTTCAAAGCTAGGGCTGGTATTCCCAGTTTCTCTCCTATGTCATTTGCAAGTACTCTCATATATACTCCACTACCACAAGAAATACGAATTTTTATAATTGGGAAAATATTTTCTTTTTTTC
>JBAZVO010000022.1:0-2623 GCA_041660865.1 Candidatus Woesearchaeota archaeon | reverse complement strand
GCTTGCCAGTATTCTTTGTTAAAAGATCGTACTCTGTCAAATTCTTTATCAATCTCATCTAAAGCATCAACATGATAAACTTCGCTCAGTGTGAGCAAGCAAACGCCAACTTGCCCTATCTCAGTGGTGGTATTGCCATTTGTTTTAGCATAAACAGCATCGACCAATTTTAATAAATCGTTGTAGTTAGCGCCACAAGCATGACACAATTCTATCGCTTCCTCGGCAAATCGTTTAACACGTTCTTCTTTGTCGCTGGCTATGGGTCCAAAGGTATCATTTGCCCATTGCAAGATTTCTTTCTGTTGGCTCAATCTTTTATCCTCATTTCATTTTTAGTAGGTGCTAATACTACCACAACGTATATTTTTATCAAATAAATTTTATCTAATAACTAACCAACTCATCATCTTCAAACTCAAAGAACTTATTGTCACATAGCAATTTGTCATATCGCATCAAAAGTAGTGGTTAAACGCTCAAAATCGGTCATTGGTGGCTCGATAATTAAAAAGTGGTGTGGTTGTGTGGGTGTTGTATAAGAATTGCCTAACTAAGTAATGGTTATAAATAATAAACAAAAATAAATTTTAACATAAAACTCGGGTTTTTAAAAAAAAGCTGAGTTTAAACCTGAGTTTTCGTGAAAAAGCGTCGTAAGTCCTTATATATAATAAAAAAAAAAAAAAAAAAAATATATAATATATAGAAATAAAAGATTTTCTATTAGATTTATTTAACACATTCACCCGCGAGAATTTATGCAAGTATAAATACTTATATCTATATCCATTTAGTACTTATACCAAAAAAACCTATAACCTATAATTTTCTTTTTTAAAATCATACTGTTATAGCGGTTTCGGGTCAAAACTCGGGTTTTTTTAATCATTTCTGAGTTTTTTAGCAGACAAAAAAATGCCGCTTGTTATGCGGCATAAAAATATATTTAATAGACAAAGTAACTTTATTTATGAATTTAAAAATAAAAACTCTTTTAATTCTCCATCAACATTAAACCATTCACCATGGTGATTGTATTTTTTATATTTTTTATGTAATTCACTTTCTTTTTTTGAAGATCCGTCTATAACTAATTTTAATACAAGTTTTCTCCCTGCAATCTTATGTATATGTTTTATACGATCTTTTGGTTTAAAAGAGCTTCCTATTTTTACTAAATTATTTTCAACATCAAGTAAAAAATATACACTTTTATTTGTTTTTCTAATAATTTCATCATGCATATACTCTATATGGCTTTGACAAATTAAATTACCGACAGCAAGTCTTATTAATGGAGATAAATCTATATCAACAGTTGACATAGCATTATCTAAATCATTATAGTGTTTTTCAAAATTAGAAGGATCATCAACTGAATCGCGACATATTTTTGATATTTCAATTAATAAATCTTTATATTTACTCATAAATTATTTTCCTATAGGCATAAAAAAGCCTCTACGACTAACTATGTACAAGATAGGTAGTGAGAGGCTGGGGTTTTTACACCTTTTGAATGTATCCTTGTACGATGTATTCAAAAGATAAACACATCATAACATAGGATTATTTAATTGTCAATAGTAATACATTTAACACAATCACGCAACAACTTTTTATTTCTTTTCTTATCAAACTTAGCGTTCATTATAATAGCTTTTGTATGAGCTTTAATAACATTGTTCTTCCATGCAAAAAATGCTCTATCATATATCTTCTTTGCTTGATCCTTTTTCCACTTATCCATTATATGTGATGGAATATTTGCTAGGTATTTTAATTGTGATTGGTTTTTAGATTTCATTGTCAATATATATATTAGATAGAAATTATTTATTCCAAAAATAAACCGTAGAGCTGCGCTGAGAACCGTTTAGTTTTACTAATTTAGTAGAAATAACATCATTAAAAAGCAATTCGTCAATCATTGATTTTCTTATGTGCGGTTGTATTTGCTGGGTGATCTTTATTAAGTCTTTTGCTGATATTCCTTTCTTTCCTGACTCTTTAATTTTAGCATTCAAAAGCTTGGATAATCTTTCATTATCATTATCCGATCCAAGATGCAAGAACTTCTTCATAAATACTTCACTCGACTGTAAATCAAGATTAGCCAGCCATTTCAATATTTCTATGTCTTGGCATTGGTCGATAAGCATTGCACTTTGAACGCTCCTAACTGCTATACGGTTGTAGAATGGAACGAAAAAAGCTTTATCTCCTCCTTTTTCGCGTAATATATTTCCTCTTGCCTTCATATCACACATTAGATTGAATTTAAAATCATCATATTCGCTACTAATATCTAAACTAACCGATGAAATAAAGTTTTGATTACAATATTTATCCTTTAATTCATTAATCCCATCTATTATTTTTTGTGGTATAGATAAATCATAATTATTAATCCTTCTCGGCATCATTCCATTGTTGCCAAACAACATTAAATATCTAGCAAGAGAACCGTCAGCTAAATCAGAAGTTCTTAACCCATCAAATATCTGCCTTTCCGTACTCATCCCAAAAAAACACAAGTTAGGCTCAATTATTTTTTTAGCATCATTTCCTTTAGTTCTTTTTCCTTTAAAGAATTTATCCGCTGATGTATATGATTCAG
>JBAZVO010000021.1:0-2741 GCA_041660865.1 Candidatus Woesearchaeota archaeon | reverse complement strand
GTCTTATCCCCTGCACCATCGCACGCACAAGACCCATCTCGCGAGTATAGACAGTGAGCATTTTATTGGCCTCGCCTTTATTTCTAGAGCTCAATATAAATCCTTGTGTGTGGTAGATGTGATGCATTATTGATTAGTTGTTAGTGATTAGATTCTAGTGACTAGGACTATTTATTTCCAATAAATACTTCTTTCTCGACTGATTCATTTTTATGTTTATCTAAAAATGAATTAAAATTGTTTTTTATCCTATCTCTATCTTCATATTCTAAATTGTCCATTGATTTAACCCCAATTTCTTTCATGTATTTAAACATTCTTAGAAATTCTTTTCCTTCTTCCGTATCTAAATAATTAGAAATAATTTCATTAGACCTAATTATCATAATTAATTCATCATATGAAAAATTTTTGAAGTTTTTGTCTATATTTAATTTAATTTCATTAATTTCTTTTTCAAACTTTTTTGCTTCATCTGTATAGTCCATCAATTTTACATATCCATTCTTTTTCTTATCTTCTGGTAAATATTCCTTAAGAAAATCATTAACCATCATTATACCTTCTGCTAGATAAAATTTTGCTTCACCTGTATTTAAAAATTTATCCATTTCATCTTTTTTTATATTTCCGTTTTGATCAATAAATTGACCCCAAAAACTACCATTAGTATAAACAGAGTTATCATGTCTATCAAATACTTTAAATTTAAGTTTTTCTACTATTACAGAGTCCATCATCCAAGATCTACCTATTATAGCTTTAGTTTGAGGATATTCATCTACAATCTTTTCTGCTAATAAATTCAAAGACTCTGAAAGAGATGGTGCTTTAGAATTAGGGTCTTTTTGTTTTTGTTCAAATAAATTCTTGAAATGAATATTTATATAATTATCATTTGAATCTAACCCAAAAGTTTTCAGTTTTTCTAAATTTTTAGGATTTCCAATTTTAATAAAATCAAAATTTATTAATCCACACCTATTCTCTTTTTTATTATTTATTTTATCTAGATCATTCACAACAGGACCAAGTTCGTTTAATTTACTATCTAGTAATTCCATAGTTTTGTTTTTCCAATTTTCTTTATCATTCAAATATAATTCACATATCTGACCTGTAATTACTCCTACAAAATGACCCAAGGTAAAATCAAAATCTTCTTTTTCTCTATCATTAACATTCTTAAGTCTTTTTATATATTCATCTGCTAAATATCCCTCAATTGAAGTGTGTTCTGACAATATTTTCAAAAATTGATTTGGGTATTCTTTTTTTGTATTATTTATATTCGGCTTTTTGATAATACCTTTATCAATCCTTTCTAAATATTCAAACTGAAAACCCATCAATTCCCTCATGCATTCTTCAGGTGTTCTGATGTTTTCTATTTTAGAATTTATATTTGGTATTTTTTCCATATTATATTTCTTGATTTATCTAGATTGTTTATGTTAACTAATTAACATTTCTTTTATTATTTTCAAAAGTTCAGGGAATTCATACATAACAGGTTCAGCTAGGATATAGAAATGGCCTCCTTTTTCTGTTATTACAAATTCACAATCTAATGCTTTAGATAATTCTTCTCCTTGTACAAATGGAACAATAGGATCATCTTTACTATGAATTACTGTTATTTTTTCTACATTATTTTTTACTTTACTGAAATCGATTTCGGGAATAAGAAAAGAATCAATTTTTCTAAAAATACTTTCTTTGTTATCAATATCCAATGAGCTTATAACTCCAGAGACCAAGACAACACCTGCTATTTTTTTATTCTCAGGATTAGATTCAAGATATCTGAGTACAGCCGTAGCTCCAAGACTATGTCCTACTATATAAATTTCATCATCATCTTGCGAATTATTTACGGCTCTAGAAATTTCCTCAAGCCACTGTGATAAAACTGGGGTTTTAGGATTCGGCATAGGTAAGGCACATACATAAATCTTTTCTTTTGAAAATTGTTGCATCACCCAAGAAATCCATCCACCATTTGGTATACCCCCAAATCCTTGTATTATGAATATTTTTTTCATATTCTTATTTTACCAAATTTACAACAAATACTAAACTGTTTATTTTTATTTCAGTACCAGAATTATCCTTAATTTGTATATCTTTTGCACCTACAGATTTTAGAAGTTCACCTTTAAACTTATTTATTAAATCCTCTCCATCAACAGAAGCCTCAATTTCAAGAGTTATAATATCATTTGGATTTAATCCTGCCTTCTTTCTCATATCCTGGATAGCACGTACAAGTTCACGATAATTCCCTTTTTGTTTTAGTTCCTCTGTAATATTAACATCTAATTCAACCTGTGGGACTTTCTGTTCATCTGAATAAATAAACAATGCTTCCTCTACATTTAATTCATCTTGTATTAAGTCTAAATAATCAACAATCATTTTATTATTATATTTAATAGTAAACTTAGAAAGAGGTTGCTTAATCTTTATATTTTTAATTTGACGTTCTTGAAGACCCAATGATATCAACATTCGAACAATATTCATGTTAGTCAAAACAGAAACATCATATTTACTTTCTTTAATCCAATCCACAAGATGCACACTCTCTTTGTCTTCCTCGTTTTTTAATTTCTGCCAAATATCTTCCGAAGCAAAAGGAGTAAATGGCGCCATAAGTGTTACCAGTGTTTTTAGAACAAAGTATAAAGTTTGTTTAGCTTCTACGTCTCCATCCTTAAGTCTTTCTCGACTTCGACGAA
>JBAZVO010000020.1:0-2818 GCA_041660865.1 Candidatus Woesearchaeota archaeon | reverse complement strand
GATACCTCTTGTTGCCAACAAGTTAGATATAGCAATAAGTAACCCTGGCCCTAGCGCAATTTATAATATTGTGCCAAAAATTTATTTTGATGAAGTAGCTATTAAATCAGATAATTCTTTTGATATTCTAATGCCTTTTCAAACATATAAAACATATATTGATATTCCATTTTCATTCTTGGGGGCAAAAACTCCAGAAAAAGTTAAAATAGTAATTGAAGGAGAAGAAGTTGTTGTGGCTACAAATAAAACCCAAGTAGTTATATATAACCTTCTTTTTATATTTGTAGTTTCAATTATTGTATTATTAACAATACTTATAAGATTAAAGAAATGGAAATTTCCACGAAAGCATTTGTAAAACTTCCGGAAGTACCAGGAGTTTATACTTTTTGGAAGAAAAACCTCCCCATATATATTGGTAAGGCAGTGAATTTAAAGTCGCGTCTTAATAGTTATCTGGCACTAAATTTAGGTGTCAAGACATCTCAGATGATGAGTGAAGCTAATTCTGTTACATATATTCAAGTAACTTCTGACTTAGAAGCATTGTTACTCGAATCATCGCTTATAAAGCGATGTAAACCAAAATATAACATAGTTTTAAAAGACGATAAGCATGCATTGTATATCGTAATTACAAAAGAGAAATTTCCTAGAGTTTTAACTTCACGAAAATTTGGTAACTATGGTCCTTTTCCAAATAGCACCAATGTTAAAACAATTTTGAAAATGTTAAGAAAAATATTTCCTTATTCTGATCACAAATTAGCAAAAAACCATGTTTTTATAGCCATATAGGATTATGTAATCCCTGCCCAAATACTGCACTAAATAATATTAAATACATGCAAAATATACGAAATATAAAATTAGTTTTATCAAGAAAATTTAATTTAGTTAGAAAAAATTTAGAAGAAGAAATGAAAAACTTATCAAAATTAGAAAAATATGAAGAAGCAAAGAAGATTTATGATCAAATAAAAACATTGGACTATATAACACAGGAAAAAATAGATACTCAAAAATTTTTAGAAAATCCATATCTAGTTGAGGATATTCGAGAATTAGAAATAAAAAGTTTAAGTAAATTATTAAATATCAAAAATCTTCAACGTATTGAATGCTACGATGTATCACACCTTGCGGGTGTGAGTGCTACTGCATCGATGGTTGTATTTATTGATGGTGAAAAAGAAATAAGTGAATATAAACATTTTAAAATAAGGCAAATAAATGGACAGAGTGATGTAGATAGTATGAGAGAAATAGCAAACAGGAGAGCTAAATATTTAGATTCTTGGGGCACGCCTAATTTAATAATAGTCGATGGGGGACTAGCGCAAGTGAAAATATTCAATCAAGCGTATGAAAAATATGATATTTCAGTCGTTGGTATAGCTAAGAATCCTGATAAACTTGTTTTCCCAGATGGATCGAAAATGAAGTTGCAAGGTCTCACCTTGCAATTGGTTAGTAGAATTCGTGATGAGGCACATAGATTTGCCAGAAGATATCACCATTTACTTGTAAACAAAAAACTATTACACTAAATACATGAAGCGAATACTAAGACATTTTGTAATTGATTCTGTATCTATATTTTTAGTCTCTTCAATTGCATCTGGTATGATTTTTGATAAGGGGATAGAAACACTGCTTTTAACTGGTTTTGGTTTAACAATTGCCTCATTAATTGCTAAACCAGTAATTAATATTTTGCTTTTACCTGTTAATTTACTTACCTTTGGTCTTTTCCGTTGGGTTTCAGCTGTAGCAGTTCTTTATATTGTTACTTTAGTTGTGCCTGGGTTTCATATAGTTAATTTTAACTTTGCAGGATATAGTAATCTTTGGTTTGACCTCCCAGTTGTCATCTTTAGTGGTTTTCTGGCCTATCTTGCATTTTCATTTTTACATTCGTTAATCTCATCCTTCATTTATTGGCTAGTTAAGTAGCTAATCTGGTATAATCAACTAATGAAAGAAATAGTACAAGTAACACAGTCTATAAGTGCAATATTATTAATAATATTTGTTCTTCTTCAGGTTCGTGGTACCGGTTTTTCTAGAAGCACAAATTCCTCTAGCTTCACTAGGCGTGGTATAGAAAAATTAGTGTTTAGATTAACGTTTGTGGTTACTGCGTTGTTTTTAGTAATGTCAGCATTGTCATTATTCCTTTAAATAATTAATATGTCACTTCGATATATATATAACCCAAGATATCTTGTCAGGCTAATACAAGCTTTTACCAAAAGGTTTAAGGCAATTATATTTTTAGGAGTTATTTTGGGTATTATTTCATTTTTGTTTTTAACGTTTCTATTACCGGACATGATTTCTACCAAAACTAAAATTGGAATTGTTGGTAGGTATACTGTAGATAAACTTCCTGAAGAAATATCAACTAAAATTTCAGGTGGTTTAACCAAAACTGATGAAGGCGGTAATGTTATTCCAAATATAGCAAAATCATGGGAAACATTAGACGGTGGTAAAACATGGATTTTTAATCTAGATAAAAATATAACCTGGCAGGATGGTAAAGCAATAAGCAGTAATGAAATAAATTATGAATTTAATGATGCAATTATAGAAAAACCCAATAGTGATCAAATAAAATTTATCCTTGATAGTCAATTTTCTGCTTTTCCAATTATTTTAACCAAACCTTTATTTAAAAAGGGCTTACTTGGAATTGGTGAATATAAGGTTAAAAATATATCTCTAACAGCTGGTTATATCCAGAATATTACTTTGATAAATAGCAAGAAAGATAAATTAACTTATAAATTTTATCCAACAGAAGATAGAT
>JBAZVO010000019.1:0-2913 GCA_041660865.1 Candidatus Woesearchaeota archaeon | reverse complement strand
AGTGGAAGAGCTACATCAATTCTTTCTTCCATCTCAGTCGCACCTTTTTCTGTAAAAGTTAATGCAAGTATTTCTTCAGGCTTTGCAAGACCTTTGATAATTAAATGTTTTACACGCTCCGTGATAACTGTAGTTTTCCCCGTCCCCGCCCCTGCAATAATTAGTAGCGGCCCCTCCCCATGTTTAATCGCCTGAAGTTGTTGTTCGTTAAGTTTTTTGTCTGAAGTATCCATTACTGGATTTTAACACGAATGTAGAATTATTTACTTGGTCGTTTAATTACAAGGTCGATTTCAGGATTTTCTGATTTTAGGTTAACCATTACTTTTTCAACAACCGTTCCAACTTTCATATAATCTTTAAAGTCCTCGGGGTATTTTTCTTTGTAGATATCAGTTTGCATTCCACCAGGAAATACACCAAATATCTTAATATCTGAATTCTTTAATTCTTGGCGAATCGACTCCGTCAAACCTTTGATTGCAAATTTTGATGAAGTATAGGCGGATATTTTAGGTTTTCCACCCAGCCCAGCGGTAGAATTGATATTCATAATCACACCGTTATTTTGTTTTTTCATATACGTGAGCGCAATTTGACAACCATAGAAATATCCGAAAAAGTTAACATCAAAAAGAGAATGCAATTTTTCTATGTTAACTTCCTCAACAAAACTTGGTGCAATTTGTATTCCAGCGTTGTTAATCCAAAAATCTATTTTTCCATATTTTTTAAATACATATTCTCCAAGTTTTTTGACATTATCAAACAAAGTTACATCAGCAAGAAAACAATCAACTGTTAATTCTCTTGTTGTTGTTTCTAAATTTTCCCTGTCATAACTTGAAATAATAACTTGAGCATTTTCTTGTTTAAATGCTTGGGCAAGTGCCTTACCAAACCCCTGGCTTGCTCCAGTTATTACAATTACTTTATTTTTGAGTGTCATGTGATTATTTTATCCTTGGAGATTTTCCAGATTTTCTTAGAAAGTTTAGTCTTAAATTTTGTTGTATCTGTATTCCAGTTTTTCATATTTACATATGCTATGAAGCAAAATGGAATTTATTGATTTTGTCTGCTTCCAAGGCCCCACTTATATATAACTTTATTAAGGATTGATAAGGAACGTCGCGTTTATTCGCTTGAATCTTAACATCATCTAACATATTAGCAGGAACTCTTAAAGAAATTGTTTCTGTGGAAAACTTTAAATTTGGGAATTTAACATGTCTAGCTTTTGACCAGTCGAAATATAGAGAGGTATCTGCTTTATCCCAAAAGTCTCTTTCTGCATCTTCGTTTTTAAATTTAGGAATTGGTAATAATTTTTTGTTTTTCATTTTCGTATTTAATTTTTTCTTTTTTATTCATAACTCTGGCCGAGACTATCCTTATTTTAAAATTTCTTATTGTAAATATTATACATAACTTATTGTTAATTTTGGTCAGACCTAAAATCTGATATCTCTTTTCTATTTGAGAGTGCTTGATATCATCTGAAATAGATGAGTAAATATCATCAAACACCTCTTCTGCTTCTTTGTAAATTATATTGTGCTTAAGCCAACTTTTCTCTTTGTTCCACTTATCCCATTCAAAACCTTCGATATTCTTAAATAAATCGTCCATTTCATTTGTATATTCTTATAATATACAATATTTGGTGTCTTGTCAAGTCCCCGAAGCTATTTTGCTTGAATTTATACTCGTATCTAAATTTTGTGTGTTATCAATTTTATTACCTAGATTTGTAAAGCTGGAATACACATTACCCATCATATTTGTGGCATTAACTAAATGTTTCTGTAAAGTTCCCAAATTTTCTTCTACTTTCCCGTAATCTTTTTTGATAGCCCTAAGAGATGATAAAATTTCTTTTGCCTGTTTTTCAATTTTTTGCCCCTCAAAACTCATTAAAATTGCTTTTATATATGCATAAAAAGTTGTTGGAGAAACAGGTAAAATTCTTTTTGATTGAGCATAGTCAAAAAGTGATTGATTATTAACTATTTCATAGTAAACAGCTTCAGAAGGTATATACATTAAGGCATAATCTAGTGTCCCCTCATCGGTTAAAATATATTTTCTTGAAATTCTCCAATGGAAATTTTGAATCAACTGGAATTATTCCGGCAGAGGTCATTATTGCAGCGTCCACCTTTTCCCCTGATTTAAAAGTATATTGAAGATTGAATGATTCATTTGGGAGAAATTGCTTTAAAAGTTCTTTTAATACTTGCTCACCGATATTTCCTCTTAATTTAGGAGAGGATAAAAATTGATTAAACTCAGCAATGTTTTTTTGTAAATCATTAATGACCTTAGAGGTATTATCCAATCTATCGCCAATTGCCCTACTTTGTCCATCCATTCTAGCATTTGTTGATTTTAACCACTCAATAAGATCTCCTGAAGGTTTTTGTCGAAAAATTAAAAAAATCAAAATAATCAAAACAATTAGTATTATAATTAGAAGTATGGTCTCCATACGATAATTATATAGTATGCATAAAGAAATACGAAAACAAATAATTTTAAGAAGAAAAAATTTTTTACCCTCCCTTGTTCTTACCTTTCTTCTCTTTATTAGTTTAATTAGTATTGTCTATTTTACTGATCCAAGATTTTCATTATTTGTACCATTATTCTTTGTTAATTTATTTATATTTTTATTTTTCCTATTCTCACTAACTTTTGGCAATTCTAAAAGAGGTTTTTTAATTTCTGTTTGTTTAACTATTTTTGCAATCTTTAGGTTTTTTGGAGTTGGAAATATCTTAAATGCAATATTAATAGCTGGGCTTGGTATAATAATCGAACTATATGAACGCTTTACAAAAAGAAATAATTGATACTTTTTTCCAGACACTTGAAGATATTAAAACTAAAGAAGATTTTAAAATCTTCTGC
>JBAZVO010000018.1:0-2974 GCA_041660865.1 Candidatus Woesearchaeota archaeon | reverse complement strand
GTTAAATAGTTTCTTAAAAATTGTGTAACTTTAGATCTAATCCTAATATTTTTATTCATTCTTGGCCTTCTTAAGTCAAGATATCTAAACTTGTTTCTTACATTTTCATCAATATCATAACCATCTGTATCAATTGGTAATGGAAGTTCTGATGCTAGAGACAAAATTTTTAATTTTTCAATTTGTAATTCAATTTTCCCTGTTTCAATGTTGGGGTTTATTAATTTTTCAGGTCTTTCAGCCACTTTACCGACTATTTCAACCACACTCTCAACTGTCACTTTTTCTAAATTTTGACCTACACATTGAATAAATCCAGTTCTATCTCTTAAATCTAAAAATGTTATTTTCCCATGATCACGAATCGTATTAATCCAACCTCTTAAAGTAATTGTTTCTCCTGTTTTTTCTATTGATTCACTGACTAAAGTTCTTTGCATAGTTATATTGTAGATTCTAGAAAGCCTCTTGACAATACTCACATCTTTTTTAAACTAATAATATGAAAGAAAAAATAATACCTAAAAAAAATACAGTAATACAAACACATTGGGTAGACGACGAAAATGGTGGACTTATACCAGTAGAAAAAGAATATATTATAAAAGATAAAGGTTGGGGAGAAGTAATATTGACACCTGTCGAAAAGGAAATTGAAAAACAAAAGGATTCTTAAATTTTAGTATCTCTTATTTTTAGTTGTATTGAAGTTTTATTATTCCATATGTTTTCTTCTATTGTATAGGCACAGTTAACAACGCAATTAGCTATTAACTTTTGACTATTAGTCGATCCACCAAAATAAATTGCGTCGAATTTAATTCCATTTTGATATAGTTTTAATTTTAAATGTTTTCCTTCACTTCCTACCGGTTTTATTTCTTTAATTTCTACATTTTTACTCACAAAAATTGGTGAAGAATTTCCATACCCTGTTGGTTCTAATTCTTTTAGCTCTTTCAAGAGCGCATCATTTATACTTTCAAAATTGATTTCTAAATCTATTTTTAATTTTTTTTCTAATATTTCATCTGTTAATTTATTTTTAGATAATTTGTTTATCTTAGATCTAAAATCTGATATCTTTTTTGTTTCAATTGAAAAACCAGCAGCCATTGGATGCCCCCCACCTTCAATTATTAACCCCGTCTTTTTAATTGCTTCTATTATATTAAATCCAAAAATAGATCTTGCAGAAGCTTTTGATATATCTTTGTTTTCAGACAAAACTATTGATGGTCTGTAAAATTTTTCAGTTATTTTACCAGATGCAAGACCAATTACACCCTCATGATATTTACCAGATATCACTATTATTTTGTCTTCATTTACTTTTTCAAGTGCTTTAATTAATACCTCGTCAACAATTTTTTGCCTTTCTATGTTTGTTTCATTTAGAAGTTTATTTAAATCATTTGCTTTTTTTAAGTCTCTGGTACATAAAAACCTTAAAGAGTCAGTGGCATTTGCTAGTCGCCCCATTGCATTAATTCTTGGTGCTATTAAATAACCAACTTCATATACCCCGATATTATCTAATTTTAAATCTTTAAATAATGATTGAAGTCCCACTCTTTTTGTTTTTAATAATTTAGATAATCCATATTTAACAAGTGATCTATTAATTCCCAAAAGGGGCATTTGATCAGCGATGGTTCCAATAGTTACGAGATCCAAACTATTATCAACACCAAGTTCTCGTGCTAAAAACCACGCCAAAGCTGAGCCACAGACAGCAGTAGAATGTAGGATGTAGGATGTAGTAAGCTTTTCAACTCCTTTTTGATGATGGTCAACAACTATTACATCAATTTTTCTTTTTTTAGCTTCTTTAATTGCATCATATGCAACTATTCCATTATCGACTGTAATAATCAATTTGGGATTATTTAATTTGACTATACTTGATGTTTTAATTCCATAACCTTCGCTAAACCTGTCTGGAATATATGGCATAGCATCATAACCTAATTTATAAAGAGTTTCCCAAAGAATAGCTGTAGCACATATTCCATCTGCATCATAATCACCAAAAACTACTATCTTTTCTTTGTTCTTTTTTGCAATCTGAAGCCGTTTTAGTATTTTATTTATATTTTCTTTCTTAATTCCCAAATCCTGAATCTTAATATTAGCAGGGTCTTTGGGGTTTATAAAATCTTTAATTTCTTTTTTAGATTTAAGATTTCTATTTTCTAAAAGACTTTTAATTATATTGTTTCTGTTTGTATTTAAGATTTTCCACTTCATACTCTGATATAATAACATATATGACTACCTTTAAACTTCCCATTGAAGTAAGGGAAATTATGACGAAATTTGCTAAAGCAAATTTTGAAATATATGTAGTTGGTGGAGCAGTTAGAGATATTTTAACGGGTAAAATAGTAAGTGACTGGGATTTTACAACCAATGCAACTCCAGAAGAAATATTAAAAATATACCCTGATGGGTTTTGTGACAATATTTATGGGACAGTTGGTTTAACTGTTGAAGGATATGATAAACCATTTGAGATAACAACATTTAGAACTGAGCATGGTTATTCTGACAACAGAAGACCCGACACTGTGTCGTGGGGAAAAACATTAAAAGAAGATTTGGAACGCAGAGATTTTACAATTAACGCAATGGCTTTTGATGGTAACAAGATTATTGATTTATACGACGGGCAAAAAGATTTAGATAATAAAATAGTAAGAGCTGTTGGAGATGCATCAGAACGATTTAATGAAGATGCACTTCGAATGATGAGGGCAGTTAGAATTGCAGGAGAATTAAATTTTAAAATTGAAGAAAAAACTATTGAAGCAATTCAAACAAATTCAGCACTTATTAATAAAATTGCAAAGGAAAGAGTTAAAGATGAATTATTTAAAATTTTAAAAAGTAATAATCCTTATACTGGTATTCTCCACCTTAAAGAAACTGGTTTAATGCAAGAAATTATTCCTGAAATGACGAAATGTTTTGG
>JBAZVO010000017.1:0-3217 GCA_041660865.1 Candidatus Woesearchaeota archaeon | reverse complement strand
TGGACTAGGGATAAGGGCTGTCTTTGGTAACCTAAAGAATATAAAAGATGGAGACGAAATATATGTAGAAATGGAAAAAGGAGTTAAAACTCGTTTTGCTGTTGTTTCTATTTCTACGTACGATTTTGATGCCCCTACTAATGAAATTTTCAATCAAAACGATAACTCATACTTGAAGTTAATCACCTGCGGAGGAAAGTGGATTCCGGAATTACGTACTCACGATAAAAGGATTGTCGTAACGGCGATAAAATCAGATCTTTAATTTTATAAAAGAATCGCACTAGCTATAAAACCATAGATCAAAATACTAGCAGTATCCTGGACAACAGTAGCAATAGGACCTGCCCCAACAGCAGGATCAAGATGGTCTAGCTGAAGTATCTCAGTAATAATTAAGGCTATTAGGGGAGCAGAAGCTATAGCCCCAAAAGTCGAAATAGACACAGCCAGAGCTAGATTGAAAGAATGGAACCACAAAATAACAACTGGTAAAATTATTAGACCAAATATAAGTCCTAAAGTTACACCTAAAATACTTTCTTTTAAAAGATATTTCTTAAAAATTGCTTTCCCTGACTTTAAATCGCGACTATAAATATTCTGAGTTTGAGTACCGACAGCATCAGCCATATAAACGACAAATGGAATAAAGAAGGCTACTGATATATTTTTAGCCAAGACTTCTTCGAATCGAGATGTAACAAAAGATAAAGCAACTCCAAGAATCAAGCCTAGTACAAGGGAAGGAATTCTTAATTTCATTAGAGTCCATACTGACTCCTTATCATCGTCTGCATATTCAATACCATCTTTCTTCATATTTAAAATTATAGCATAACTAAACAAAAAGTACCCCTTAATTATATTAAAGAGTACTTATGTGTAATTATAATTAAATTTTTATTCTAAAACTTTTAGAATCCCCCAATGGCCCAACTGCCTATGTCCAGGCTTTGTACAATAATACACGAACTCCCCTGTTTTATCGGCCGTAAATTCTACAACAGATTCTTTGTTCAACTGAGTGTCTGCATATACACCATACTCATCAATTTTAAAATCATGCATACCACTTGTAACAGTTACTTTTATCCTCACTTTATCCCCCTTTTTTACCACGATCTCTTTTAGGGAATATTGAGGCTTTGGACTACTTCCTGACATATCTACAAAAGAAGTCATAGAAAATTCTTTTACTATCTCTCTACTCTTTTCTGTATTTTCAATATTTTCTATTCTATTTGTAATATTCTCATTTATTGATTGTTTATTATTTTTACTTACTGACCAGAAAATAAAAACTACAATAACAATGATGACACCAATCCATATAATAACCTTTTTATTCATATAATTTATTTACATTAACTTATAAAATACCAAAACCAACCTCTTTAAATAACACTTTTGAGATAAAAACACATGGCCTATTTATACAAGCCTAAAACTTTATTAAATTCGAGAATTAATCGCATACTGATTTTATAATTCTTTAAAAAATTAGTCAATAAACAAAAAATACCTTATTTAAAGGTATTTTTTGTTTCAATTATTTTATTTGAAAAGCCAACCTAGCAAGCTAAACCCTTTCTGGTATGTATCTAATTTGGTTTCAATTTCTAAATTAATTTTTTCAAGAAGGGTTATCTGATCAGTCAGTACTTTCAAATCTCCACTTACTTTGACTTCACTTTTAACCTGATTGAGAAGAGCTATTTGTTCACGATTTTGCTCTAGTATTTTCTCCGCTTTTTTTATCTCATTATATTTTGGACCTAAAAGAAACTTGATAAAACTATTTCTCATTTGTACTTTCTCTAAGCTAATCTCGATATCCTCTTGATTCTGATTCTGAGCTCGTGCTATAACTCTGACTTGCTCACCTATTCCTTTATGTTTATCAGCAATTTTTAAAATTTCTTGCACAGCATTCGCAACCTGACTTCTTCTTTCAATTGCATTATTTTTTTCATTATCATTATCATTTTCATCATCTCCGTCACTATCATTATCCTTTACATCATCCGATTCATCTTGGTCATTTTCTTGATCTTTAATATCATCTTTATTTTTATCTTGTGATTCTTTTTGTATTTTTGTCTTTAACTCTACACCTAAACTCGCTTCATTTGTATCATCATCTTCAATTTCTATATTTTCATCATCTTTTATTTCTGTTTCTATATCTTCATCTTCATCAGAGACCTGTGCAGATCCTTGAATATTTACATTGATACTACTCTTACTTGAGTCATCTTGTCCCCTAGCTAATACATATGAAGCTGAAGTAAAAGATATTACTAAAGCAATAATTGCTAAAATTTTATATTTCATAGTTTTATTTGTAAAAATATTAATAATTATACCACCGACACTACATTCAATTATAGCATTTTAAAAGTAATTAACATACCTGCACTTGATTTAACTCAAATACCATAATAAAATAAAGATGCGAAATTTCTCCATTTAAAACAATACGTATCGCACGTATTACATTACTAGTAATACTTTAATACGTAAAATATTATTATTAATTAACTAATTAAAAAAATATGATTAAACTAAATCCTTATTTAAATTTTATGGGTCGTACAGAAGAAGCTTTTAATTTTTATAAATCAGTTTTTGGTGGTGAATTCTCAATTCTTCAAAAATTTAAAGATGTAGAAAATTTACCTGAGAAAGAAAAAATGAATGCAGCTGATTTAGAAAAAATTATGCATGTATCACTTAAGATTGGGAATGATGTATTAATGGGTACTGATGCTCTAGAATCTATGGGACATACACTTACGGTTGGAAACAATATTAGTATATCAATCCACACAGATTCTAGAGAAGAAGCAGATCGATTATTTAGTGCCTTACAAATAGGAGGTAAGGTCGAGATGCCTATGATGGATATGTTCTGGGGAGATTATTTTGGAATGGTTGATGATAAGTTTGGTATAAAATGGATGGTTGATTATACAAATAAAAATTAAATGTATTTGAAAAATAGCAAGAATCATTCTTGCTATTTTTTTTAGACCTTATGAGTTATAACAAATTATTTAAGTGGGTTTTCTCCACGAATAACACGGATCAAGAATAAGATAACAGCAATAACTAGAAGGACATGTATGAATCCTCCTAAAACATGAAAACCTATAAAACCAACTAGCCACAAGACTAGTAATACTATCGCAATTGTTGTAAGCATAAAAA
The DNA here is from genome assembly GCA_041660865.1 of Candidatus Woesearchaeota archaeon. Taxonomy (GTDB): domain Archaea; phylum Nanobdellota; class Nanobdellia; order Woesearchaeales; family 21-14-0-10-32-9; genus 21-14-0-10-32-9. Next base: position 4 of record JBAZVO010000017.1, on the reverse strand, counting down.
TAAA
>JBAZVO010000016.1:0-3871 GCA_041660865.1 Candidatus Woesearchaeota archaeon | reverse complement strand
ATATTATGGAACCAACAACAAATACAAACCAAAATAAAACAAAAGCAATTATAGTAATAATTTTAATTATTATCCTTGCCATTGTAGCCTTCCTAATAATACGTAATAAGAATAAAGCATTGCCAGTCATAAATGAAAATACCAAGGGGAATACTCTAAATGTCGTAACCAAAACTACCGTCACGGATGGTGAATCAAAAGAGGTTACACAATCCATCGATAGTGCTACGACCTTTGACAATGAATCACTCTTGGCTGAAATAGATAAAGAATTTTAATAAAATTGATATAAAACAGGATAAAACAAAAAAGGTGGATAATTATCCACCTTTTTATAAAAACTTAATTATTTACTTACAAGTAAAGCCCTTTTAATTAACAACTCAATTACACTTTTTTTCCAATTATAATTTGTTAAAAAATCAGGAATAGTCATGAGCTCTCTTTCAAAAGAATCTTTCTTTGGTACAAAGTTAAATAGTTTACAATTGTTTGAAACATAAAAAAGCATTGCTTTTTCTTTTCCCTCAAATTGAATAACTGCATAGGGTTTAGCATTTTCAAAAGCTGTATTTGCTTCTTCATCAACTTCCCTTTTTAAAGCATCCTCCAGACTTAAATCTGTTTGTTCTACATGCCCACCAGGAATATCCCATCCACGTTCATTTCTTATTGCAATAATTTTTTCTCCAACAAAACCAACAAGAAATACCGCTGTTATTGTATTTGAATCTGGTAATGTTTTTCTGTCAACAAAACTAATATTTACATTATCAATTACAAATTTGTTTTCTTCTCTGATAATTACTTTATTGCCATCCGAAATCATATGGATAATCATACCATCTTTAAAGCAAGAAGTTAATTCACCATTAACATGAATAACAAATTTAATTCTTGAATCTTCATAGATAGAATACTGTAAATGATCATGTGATCGTTCGCTAGGATGAGATATTATAAGACCAATTTTTCTTTCCATTTTTTTAGGTAAAGAATTTAGAAAGGAAAAAAGACCAACCCCATATTGATAATTAACAACAAAAACACGAATTATGTCTTTCATATAATTATCAATATAAACACTAGAAACATTTATTTCGGCCAAACAATTAATTACTGAATGATATAGATATGTTTTATTAATAACGATATCATTAATTGACCGTAATTCTGTTTTAAATAAAGAGTTCCTGCTTGCTTCATAATTTTTTATATGTATATCACTTAATTTTCGTAATTGAACAATGTTCAGTGATAGTACACCCTTATCTTCATTTATTAAAAATTCAACATCTATAGGACTTGAATCTTCATAAATTACTAAAGACAATTTACGTAGAACGTTAATCGTATGTTTCCATATAACATCATATCCACCAAATTCAGAATTAAGAATATAATCTTCATTATTGCCATTTATGATCACATCTCCGCCTCCTTTATATAAGGTCCCGACCATAGGAGTAAAAAAGTACTTGATTCTTATTTCTTTTGGATAAACATAAGCCGTGACATGAAATAAGGGTCTTGATATCATTTGCATCATTATAATTCCAATATTTTTTCCAATCTCTGGTATGTTATGAGAATTAAAATAGTATTGAGAATAAGGACTGTAAATACTTGAAAGAACCTTGGCAAAACCCCTAAAAATATTTTCTTCGAATGACAAATTATTTTTAGGAATATATGAGTGGCAAAAACCAGCAAAAGATAAATTATTATAACCTTCTGCACATGATGTCCCGCGTATAATCGGTAATTTTCCTTTATCAACAGACATAGCTAAATCAATTAAGTTTTTATATCTATCTTTTAAATAGTTATAATAGCAAGAGGTTATTGATTCACTGGAAGTAAGATAGTTCATAGATTTCTCTACTTGAATATTAAGACTAGAAAAATATCTTGATAATTCAACTGACAAACTAGAGCTTACTAAATGTGAATCTGGAACTTTAAAACCTAATTCATTTGAATGCCTCAATAAAACCCACAATATATACGAACGAAGACCATAGTTGTTAATAAAATCATTTTTATCAACAATTTTTAATGAATCAATAATTATTGCTTCCATTTGAGACTTTAATTGCGCTTGCACATAAAGAGAAAGGGTTTTGAGAATCATCTTTTATCCCTAATAGGGCAGCTGGGTCATTCTCTTTTTCATAAAAAGAAATTGTACCAATACTTGGTTGTCTTTCAAGAAGATTGTTCAATAACTCTTTATTAAAAACAAAACGATGCCTCCACTCTGGGTTAGTAATTCTAGATTCGTAACCCACCCCAAAAATTTGACTTAAAACTGGTGTTGTCTCATCAACAGATAAGGCATTTCTATTTTTTGAGTCGGATCCTGACACAAGCGCTTGGATGATGATATCAAAATCTGGAACAATAATTCTTAGTGTTCCACCAGGTTTCAAAATTCTCAACCATTCTGTTAAAATAAAATCAAACTCATCCATAAAAAAATGTTCAAGAACGTGTGATGCTCTAACTTCATCAAATTTATCAGACCATTCTTTGGGTAATTTTTTTATGTCACAATAATAATCTGCACAATCACCACTCAAATCAACATTTATCCACGGTTCAGGAAATTTATTTTCAATATTCCTACCACACCCAAGATTAATTTTTATCAACTTTTCCATTGCTTAGTTGTTTTTAATTGTTTCCATACTTTTTTACATTTAATTATTCTTAGAGATATCATATATACCTCTAATTTTACAAATAATCTTATCACTTCTTCGAGAAAATAATATTTGAGATAATTTAATAAGTGCTTAATATTTACACTCAAAAAATAATTCCAATTTATTTTTTTCTTAAAAAATAAAGACTGCAAGTAAGAGTGTTCTGGGTAAAGTAAATTTAATCTCTTTATTTCAAAAATTAGTCTCCTTTGCCCAAAATAAAAATCTTTTAAATTTTTGGGTGGTAAAAACCAAAGTATTGAATTTTTACTTTCCTTGATTGAGTTTAAACCATAAGAATGGACAATTAAACGAGATAAATATATATCATCAACATACGGGCCATCTTCTAATCTCCAATAAGAATTGGGTATTTTTTTAGGTTCCTTGCTTAGCAAGATAGAAGAACGCATCATATATGCTCGCCCATGAAAATATTTTCTTGGGTTAAGATTATCTCTTAGAGAGTAGTGTGTTTTTTGTATTTTCTGAACAAAACTTGTTGCCTCGTATTGTTTAGGAAAAACACAGGAGTAAGTCAAAAAGATGTTTTCATCTAATTTTAATTCATTAAAAAGATTTGTGATACAAAATTCATCTAATTCAACATCGGCATCGATAAAACAGACACATCTATTTAATAGTTTTATGTTTTTTACTATTTCAAATAATGCGTTCAATTTACCCTGCTTACTAAATAAGATACTTGCATTACAAAAATGTCCACTAGATATAGCTTCATTTATTATTTTCTCAGAGTCATCAGTTGTACCATTTAAACAAAAAAATAGTTCAATGATTAAATCTGGAAAATCTAAACTTAGTCTATCTAATGATCTTTTTAAGCTATTTACAAAATTAGGTAAACTTCTTTCTTCATTCCAAATAGGAATTCCAATTGTCAAAGAATTTTCCATAGCTTTTTAGTATTAATTTCAATTAAAATAATATAACAAAAACATAATATTGTCAATGTTAACGTGATAGTTCTATAGTTTAGAAGCAAGAGTAAATATTGACTAAAATACACTCTTGCGGTAGCATTCTATATGTAAGTCCTGTCACCGAACCGGGCTTTTATTTTTACCAAATGTCGAATCTGGTAAAACACAATTTAATAGTAAGTAAAAATTTAATAAAAAACGAATTTTAATTATTAATTA
>JBAZVO010000015.1:0-3954 GCA_041660865.1 Candidatus Woesearchaeota archaeon | reverse complement strand
TACATTGGCTTGGTAAAAGTGCAAACTCCCATTAGGTTACCGTTTCAGTTGCTTTGACAAATTCTTTTATTGCTTTCTGCCATCTTAAATGATCATGTTTTTTTAAATTATTAAAAAATCTAGAATTACTAATATAATCTTTAAAATATAATTTTTTATCCAACCCATTATACATACGATTAAAGGCCATTATTTCATCAGTTAGTTTTGGTTGAAATTCCGCCGGATCTAAATCATCTTGCACAATTTGATCTTTATACTTATTAGGATGTTGTTTGGCCATATCCTGTGTCATTATTTTGCGCGTAGGGGCCCCAACAGAATTTCCAATTATTTTAGATAATAAATTTTGCATTATATGTTGCAATTCATGATGTAATGTTTCTTTAACCTCGTCTAATTGTTCGTAAAATTCCTGTACCGTGTCGATATTAATTACATCAACATACAAAAATACAGATTGCGTACGGTCACTCCATTGCCCTTCCAAATTTGGGTTTTGTGCAAATGGTCCGGCTGTTTTATTGGGATATAAATTAATATAAATATCATCACCCCATTTATTTTTCTTAATGGTATTTATTATATCTTCCTGACTAATATTAAAATCTGGATGGGTAAATATTTTTAGGGGAATTTTTAGCGTTCGTCTGGTCTCTCTACTAAGCGTCTTATCAGAATATTTATTTGCCTCAAAATTTAATGCCAGTCTATTTTTCATATCATCTGAAAAATCAGATTCTAAATATTTTTTTAATTTATCTTCAGAAAAATTCATATTAGGCATAAAAGATTTAACCCAACTAGCCACAATCTGATTAACCCAATTTGAAATAATACTTAAAACATCTTCCGGCACTTTAAACGTACCAGATTGTTTAAAAAAAAATTGTTGGGCTATACTAAGCAATTCATCTTTGCGCTTTTTCCTATCTTTAGGTTCAACGTTATGATGGTCTAAAACCTTTTCTACATAATCAATTGCGGCTTGATCATCGCGGGTTTCAGATAAATATTCAGTTTGCGCTTGGAATCCCTCTTGCTCAAATTCGTTATCTAAATAATCTTCACTATCGTTTGATCCAGATGTTGGACCATCTCCGAATGCCTGCTGGAAAAAATGCGTAAGCTCATGAGCCGCATAACTATCTATTTCTTCTGGCGTATCCAATAAAGAATAATTAAAATATATAACCCCCTTATCCGTACGAGCCGATACATCTAAATCCGCAAACGCCATAGGAACCAAATCAACAATATCAACATCTTGGCCATATTCTTTACACATATCTTTTACCGTATCGGACTTTTTAATTTTGTCCTTTACGCGTTGCAATAATGGCAATAATTGTTTGTGTGATTTCATTGTACACCTAATACAATGACAAAATATAGCCAGCCATTTAATTAAGACGATTACATATGATTCGTAACATTATTGGCCTAAATGAGTTTCGCTTAACTAAATTATATTTAACATTAGCTTTAACTTCATCTAATTTTTTTTATTGGCCCTTTTGGCTTTAGTAAATCTACATGTTTATTTGGTTTATAATCCGTATATATTTTTTTATATTCAAAATGTCTTGGATCATTAGATTCAGATATCTGCTCAAACATATGTTCATTAATTTTAGTATGTGCCAATCCTAGTTTTATATATTTTATATTAGGATATTTATTTTTAATTATATCCGCCCACAAGGCGTATATATTCGCAAGTTTATCTTCATTAAATCCTAATTTCCACACATTTACAGAATTATGCTCTATATTATCCAATACATAAGACTTATCTTCCGGAACGTAATGGAAATAACTCTGTGTTAATAAATGCCCTTTATAGCGTACTATTAAAACACTAGCCAATGGATTAATAAAACTGTCAATTGCAGCGGCCTCACCAAATCCATTAAATCGCTGACAACACCCAGTATCAGCCCCAACATCAAACGCATAAGAATCTAAATAATTTAATACGGAAAACTCAAAATCATTAATCTTTAAATTAAGATCAAATAATTCTTTATTCTTAGGCTTTGCAATATCAATTAATTTAACTATCATATCTATTTTTTGTATTTTACTTACCTGTGTATCTAATACTTTTAATAAGTCAAGCATTTCTGTAGTCATAGTGACTGAAGTCATGTTTGTCAAATAATCAATAATATGTTTAAATTTATCTATATTATCCAAAAATTGTGTTATATTTACGTATTCACCAGACGCGCCTTTTTCCTCCATAATACTTTGTGCGGTCTGTACACTTTGTTGTATATTTCCTTTTTGTAAATATGCGTATATTGTAAAAAAATGACTAATATAGTTTTGGTTCAAATCAATAGATGTGTTTAAAAATAAAGCTTTTATAACTTTATATTCTATATTCTGATTATGCTGGAACTTATTGATACGGGCAAGTCTTTGGCAATATTTCAAATAATGATTCGTTTGACTAGAAATTTTAGCAGCTTCCTCCGCCAACAACCACGCCTCATCTGTTAACACAGAGGCATAAATGTTCTCACATGCCTTATAAAAAGTAAATTGATGATTATATATAGCCTCATAATATATTTGTGTAAATGTTTTATTAGATATTTTTTTATAAATATCCAACAAACGAAGCATTCCGCCTGATAAAGAATTTAAAACCATACACGTAAGTACGTCTTCTTTCTTCTTAACAATCGGCTCTAATTCATAAAAAAAGTTTATAAGATTAAAATTAGTATTTTTTCTTTTCTTTAATAAGAAATTAATTTGCTTCTCAGATCCTGGTATATTATATAAATTAATAAGTTCATGTGAACGTATTGGTTTAGATTTATAAAAATCTAATAATTTATTAATTAAATCATCAGTTATTGGAATACGATAATTATTTATAAATGAACATAATCGACAAGATGAAAATTCATTACAGGCATCACAAGCAATGAATTTATTAACAATTTTATTCCATATTGGATTTTTTCTATCTATCTTTTTTAGATAGATATCAGCATTATTAAAATTAAATGGCCTTGCATAAAACGCACTATCTAAATCTACTAAATCAACATATATATCAAATAACTTTACTATTGGCGCATTAGGAACACGTGTTATAAACTCTATTAATTCAAACTCTGTAGGTTTTGCTTTAATAAAAGCATCAACTATCTTATCAATTGGAGCTGTAGGTATATATACAATAAATTGTATTATATCATATGTTGTGGGCTTTTTATTTAAAAACGCATCAGTTAATTTATCAATTGGGGCGTGTGGTATTTTTTCAATAAAATATTTTATGTAATAAGACTCAGGATCGTTATTCAAAAATATATCAGTCAATTTATCTATTGGAGCATTTGGCATCGCTGCCATCTCTACCAACATAGTTATAATATCCTGTTTATTTTTAATAAGTGGTAATACCACATCTAATAATTCATCAATTGAAACGGTTGGTACCTTTTTATAAATTTCAATAATCAATCGTCTTGCTATTGGCATTTTAAGCAGAATGTCTAAATCTTGTTTTGATACCTCTACCGTTTTTATATTGGGATCTAGTAATTGTCGCTCAATTTTAGAATATTTTCTATACTGATATTCTGTAAGCCAACCCAATCCACCATAATCAATTAAACGTGGTGATTTTTTCTCAGGTTTTTTCTCAATTATTTGTTTGTTATCAATTGGAACATTCTTTTTAAGCGTATTTCTTTTTGGCAGTTTTTGCGGCTCAATAGGCTTTTTTTCTGACCCATCAAGCTCAGACTCCGCAATTACCCTTTTAAAAAATAGCCGCCTATCAAACATTACAATTCCCTCTAATTAGCACGTTGTTTTAACAAATACACAAAAGTCTCATGCTTATCCGCAATCCCCTCTAATAAATTACTAATTCCCGGAGATAAACTTTCGTATGATGATAATTCGTTTATCGTTTCCTCTACCTTC
>JBAZVO010000014.1:0-4373 GCA_041660865.1 Candidatus Woesearchaeota archaeon | reverse complement strand
TGCTTGAATTAACTGGAGGATATTCTGCATTTTTTAATGGTGGGACAAAAGTAGAACCATTTGCAATTTTAAAAGTTGAAGATAGTAATGGTAAAGTTTTAGAAGAAACTAAACCCAAAAAAGGTAAAGAAGTGCTAGATCCTCAAGAAGCATATCTAATATCAAATATATTATCAGATAATTCTGCAAGAGCTGACACCTTTGGGACAAATTCATTGCTTAATATCCCTGGCCGTCAAGTTGCAGTTAAAACTGGTACAACAAATGATAAAAGAGATAACTGGACAATTGGAGGAACCCCACAGCGTGCTATTGGAGTGTGGGTTGGGAATAATGATAACTCCCCAATGTTAAATGTTGCCTCTGGTGTCTCTGGATCATCCCCTATTTGGAGAAGAATAACCATGGAATCTCTTAAAGATCTTGACCCTGTTAATTTTGTAGAACCTGATGGAATTACAAAAATTGAAGTTGACAGTTTTTCAGGAAAAAGAGCTCACGATGGTTTTCCGTCGCGAACTGAGATTTTTATTAAAGGTAATGAACCAAATGATGATGATATTCATGTGAAGCTAGCGATTTGTAATAAAGAGTTTTACATAATTAAAGAAGAAGATCCAGTTTCAACAGATGGGAAAAACAGATGGCAGGAAGCAATATTAAATTGGATTTCTGGTCAAGGAGATAGTAGATATAAGTCTCCTAGTGATGATTGTGGAAAAACTAAACCAATCAATGTAGAAATAGTTAGCCCAACAGACCAAACTAGTAATTTACCTAATAAATTTGATATAAAGATGATTGCTGAAACAACAAGCAAAATTGTAGAAGTAGTACTTGAAATTGATGGAGTTAAAAGAAGGACATTTGATGGACCTCCATATGTTTATGAAGCAGACTTAGCAGATGGAGTCCATATATTAAAAGCTACAGCAAAGGATACAGGAGGTAACGAATCGGCTCATCCTTTAACTGTTGGAGTTAATTCTGCTTGGGACGCTACTCCTTAGTAACAATTCCAAATTTTAATTTTAGTGAGGATAGTATTTTGGTTCTTAAATCTTTAACTTCTCTATCATTAAGTGTATGATTTTTAGATTGATACTCAATATTAAATGTGTAACTATTCTCATAAATATCTGTTAGCACTACTTTATTGACTAATTGATTAATTGACTTTATTGTTTTTATTACTTCTCCAATATATGTTTTTTTAGGAACAACTAAAGTCAAATCCTCTATTTGTGGTGGGTATTTTGGCCATAAACTTACTTTATATTTTTGTTCTTTATTTAAAATACTATCTAAATCAATTTCAGTATAGTAAAATTCTCCAAATTTTCCACCCCAGCCAATTTCTTGTTTATCTAATTTTAATTTATATGAGTTTATAAAGTTAAGATCTAAAATATCACTAATATATAGAGGATTATTTATATCTGCTTTATCAAAAAAAGATGAAATTAAAGATTTAAATTCAGTGAAACTATTATGATATTTAGTGTATATAAATCCAATTTTTCTTTTTTCTTCATATTTATTATTACTTTTTGTGTAAATCTTTCCTATCTCAAAAAGTTGCACCAATTTTCCCCTTTCATTCATTATTTTTTTTGCTGATTCCAAAAGATTTGGAAACAAACTACTTCGTAAATATTTAATTTCTGGTGATGGAGGATTTATTAATGTAACATTATTATTTTTATTTGTCTGTAGAGATAAATATTTTTCTCTTATAAAGGATAAACTTATATTTTCATCAAAACCAATAGATACTGCAGAATTTCTTAATCTTTCTTCTTGTAAAATATAATCTGGAGTAATATTTTTTGGAATTTCTAATGATAGTGTATTGGCAGGAATATTATCGTATCCATAAATCCTAATAATTTCTTCGATTAAATCTTCTTCTAATTTTACATCTGTTCTATAAGTTGGGATTAAAACGGTTAGATTTTCTTTATTCTTTTCAACTATTTTAAATTGTAGTTTATCTAAAACCTTTTTGATTTCATTAGTTTTTAAATTTAAACTACTTAATTTATTTAAATAATTAAAATTTAGATTTATTTTCCATGGATTTATTTTTTTAGGATAATAACTATAAACTTCTGTTTTAAATTCTCCCCAATTATATTTTTTAATAAAGTATAAAAATCTAGATACAGCAAAACCTACCATATTAGGATCAAGTTCTTTTTCGTGTCTTATTCCTGCATCTGTTAGAAGTTTATGTCTATAAACTGTTCTTCTTATATTAGCTTGATCATAATTTGCAGCTTCTAATAGGATGTTTTTTGTTGAATTTGAAATAGAATGATGTTTTTCTCCGATAGCTCCAGCAACCGAAAGAATTGTATCATTAGTTGCCCAGACCAAATCATCATCATTTAAACTTAGAGCTGAGTCCATGAAAGTAATAATTTTTTCGCCTGTCTTTGCAAGCCTTATCTGTAGATTTGAATCAATTTTATCTAAATCAAAAGCATGCATTGGTTCACCTGTTTCAATCATTACATAATTTGTAAGATCAATAATATTATTTTTAGTTTCTATTCCGTAGGCTGTTAATTTACTAGAAAGCCATTTTGGTGATTTTTCTATTTTAATATTTTTAATTTCAATAATTTCTACATTTTTAACAAGTGGTGTTAGCACTTTTAAATTAATATTTTGTAGTTTGTTTACTTTCTTGATGTCGATAATTGGTAAGTTTTTTAATTTTGTGCCATAAATTGCTGAAACTTCTCTTGCAATACCTAATATACTGTAACAATCTGCTCTATTCCCTCGAAGTTCTAAATCTAGTATTATTTCTCCATTTATAACTTCTATTTTGTCCAACATATGACCTACCATAGTTAAGTCATGTGTTAATTTTTTAACGTCACTCGGTAAATCAACTATTTGTTTAAGCCAGTTAAGTGGTATTTTCATTGATATTTAATATCTCCATTATATAAACTTCTAATATCATTAATTTTAAATCTATCCATGACAATTCGATCAAGCCCCATTCCAAAAGCAAAACCTGAAATTTCTTTAGGGTTATAGCCAAAATTTTTAAGAATTTGAGGATGTATCATTCCAGCACCCAGCATTTCAATCCAACCTCTACCCTTGCAAACAGAACACCCCTTTTGATTACAAAATTGACAATCTAAATCAAGGCCAACCCCCGGTTCAACTTCCGGATAATATTTACATCGATATCTAATTTTTCTAGTAGGTCCAAAATAGCTTTTTACAAAAGAAATAAGCGTTCCTTTAAGATCTGCCATAGAAAGTCCCGCTTGAACTGCAAAACCTTGAAATTGATAAAACATAGCATTATTACTTGCGTTAACATTTTCAAATCTGTAGCATTTTCCAGCCACAACAAGTCTGAATGGTGGTTTTATCTTTTCAATAGATCTAGTTTCAACTGAGGAGGTGTGACTTCGAAGTAAAACTTCAGGTTCTTCTATATATAAAACATCCTGCAAACTCCGTGCAGGATGATCTTTGGGTAGATTTAAAAGTTCAAAATTATAATGATCAGATTCAATTTCAGGCCCTTCTGTTATTGAAAAACCCATGTTTTTAAAGATTTCAGTCATTTCTGAAATTACAATAGATGTTGGATGAAAATGACCTATTTTATTTTTAAAAGGTGGAATCGTTGGATCAAACCATTCTCTAATATCTATTTTTAAATCATTTTTTTTGGTTTGAATTAATTCCTCCAAAGTATTTTTGACTTCGTTTAAAATAATTCCAGCTTGTTTTCTTTCTTCATCTTTTAAATTTTTGATTTCTTTTGAAACTAAGGTAAATTTTCCACTTCTTCCAAATAAATCAATTCTAATTTGCTCTAACTCTTTTACATCTTTACAGTCTACAATTTGAGCAATTGCCTGATTTTTTAAATTTTGGAGGTCTTCTTGCATGATAAATATTTTACCACACAAAGAATGATGATTATATCTTTATCAGAGGTTTAACTATTTTTTCAAAAACTGTTGGGTTTTTGGCAGCTATATCTGAAAGTATTTTTCTGTCAAGTTCAATTTTTGCTTTTTTAAGATCTGCAATTAATCTTGAATATGAAGTTCCTAATAATTTTGATGCTGCTCCCAATCTTACAATCCAAAGGCTTCTTAAATCTCTTTTCTTTAACTTTCTTCCATGAAATGCATATGCACCAGCATGCATAACAGCTTCATTTGCTTGTTTAAATCTTCTTGATCTTGCTGCATGATAACCTTTAGCAAGTTTTCTTACTTTTCTGTGTTTAATTGCAGCTTTTGATTTTACTCTACTCATTTGCCTGTTCCTTTCTTTACTTTGCCTAAAAACTTTCTAATCCTTCTAGATAATACTTTTTTAACTTC
>JBAZVO010000013.1:0-4954 GCA_041660865.1 Candidatus Woesearchaeota archaeon | reverse complement strand
TTAATTCAATTTTTTCAACTATATCACCAAATATATTAATGGCCATATTCAACATCATTTCATTATTCTTTATATTTAACCCAAACCATTTTCCAGGTTTTAACATAAACTTCATATTATCTAATGTTTTTTTCCAATATGTGTTATAAAAATAATTTGCGCCATTATTGTAGGCCTGTGTCAGATCATTGCTATAAAATTCTTGATCATAATATGGCGGTGAACTAAATGATAAATCTAAACTATTCTCATCCCCAATATAATTTTCCGACCCGGACTCAATCAATGTTACATCTTTAAATTCAAAAAACTCAACCATTTGTTGTAATTCCGGCACCGTTAATGGATCTATACCCATATACTTCCTACCACATGATACTGCCCCTAATAACCTTCCACCAAATCCCGCACTATAATCACCAACAATATCACCCTCTGAACTATACTTCATACATATGTATTTTGCAATATCTGGTTTAAATATAGAAATAGACGGAACTAACCTCATCGATCTCATCCCCTGAACCATCATCCTATAAGAAATTGCAAATACGTCTGAACTACTCTCGATCTTCCAATTCAACGCCAATCTATTTCTTATTAGCTTTCTCAATAAATCATCGTCATTCCAGACTTCTTCCATCGTTTTTTTATTTCGCTCAGTAGATAAATAAAAACTATTACAAAAATATTTACAAATTTTAGTCGCTACAGAACTATTATTAAATAATATTGTAGAAAATAAATCGGGTTTATAATCTATAAGCCTTTTATATTCTTTGGCTAATACATCAATCGTAACTTCCGGATACATCCACCCTATATTTCTAAAATAAACAAATAATGGCTCAATTAAATCTTCCCGCGCAGATTCAGAAAGACTCATTATATACTTCTTATCTAATGGCTGCCTATCACATTCTAAAACTGAACTATATGATTTGCCTGTAATTATCATAACTTAACTTTCCAAAACAGAATATTTCTTTCTGATCTGATATACCGTTTTCTCATGTATCTGATACCTGGTAGTTATTTCGGACATAGGATCTTTACATATAGCAATTTGTTGTTTTTGCTCTTCGGTTAACAAATAATTAGGCCGATTTATATTACGATTTTTTTGTTGTTCTGCTAATCGTTCATATTTTTCGTATTTTCTAGTTAACCTAATATCGTCTGTACTATTAGCATATAACCATTTCATTATTTTAGCAATTTTTTCATTGCCGCTAGTTTCCATATTATATGTATTATGTCCAGTTTCAGATGCATATCTAACAGGCACATTCAGGCCCAACTCTTTCATAAAAATATCATGAATTGCCTCACAAACCTCCTTGGTTGACATTAATGACCATTTCCACTCCCGTTGTTTTTTCCTAAAAGTTAAACAACCATCGCCATCAAATAAACCACGTATGAAATGATTATATAGTTCAGAAGGTAGCCAATCTGGATACTTAATAAGAAAACTCTTGCCTTGTGGGCAACCCAATTCAGTCAATTTTTCACACATATATTTACTATACATTTTAAGAGTATTGTGTGCATGTTTATCAACTTTTGAATACGTTATTTTCTCTAAAGGCAACTGAAGTACAGTGGCTAATTTTTCCAAATGTAACTTATCTCTGGCCTGCAGTGCCAATGTAACTGTATTGACCGATTGACTATTATATACATCGGCATAGAAAAATCCAAGCCAATATGCCATACCAACAGTCACAACATCAAAATAGGTCTCGTTGAGCGGCGTAACTCTATGTGATTCATTTTTAGAACGTAAAACATCTTGATTATTAGCCCAGCGCTGCACGCGCCTCTTATCGATAGAATACTTCTGTCCTAAACTCTTGGCAGACACACCATCAATATATAATTGAACTATACGCGGAATCTCATCATCTGTAAATACTTCATTTTTAAGCGAAAATTGATTTTCTTTAATAATATCCTGTACTTCTTTATGCCCTAATTGCAGCTTATTGGCAATTCGTTTCGCTGAAAAACCAGCCCCACACATTTCTCGTATCTGACTAATCATCTCTCACCTATTTTGTATTTCATGGAATTAATTATATACGGCCGGATAATATCTGATAACAAAATTGAATTCTTTACGTTAAATGACAAATAGTGAAATTGTCTATTGTTTCTTATATATCCACGTACTTCGGCCTGAAGATCAAAATTATTTTTAAAAAAATATTGGAGCAATTCATTTTCACTTTTAGTAAAACTGTCAGTGGCAATTCTCATAATGTTTTTCATTTGATACCTACTGCCATCATCTATAATCCATACAGCTAACGCCAATGGTGTTAAATATTGAACCATTTCTTCTCTAATAACCTTTCTTCCATTTTCATAAAACAAATCATAAAAATATTTAAAATCATTATGCGTTATCGTAGAAAAACTATACATTATAGAATTTCCACGTTTATCTATATTTTTCTTAATTACATTAACATAATCATTTAATATTTGTTTTTTCCATAAAACCAATTCTTTTTGCGCTTCACAATGACCAATTAACAATCTATACGATTTATTTTTACGACCATGTGGGGCTATACAGCCATCTCCTAATAATGTACCAAAAACTAATTGCCGCTGTATTAAATCTAACGGAATATTTTTAATTAATTCAAATTTTCGCTGCTTTGAATTAATTTCAATTCCAAATTTTTCCACCTGCTGACTGTACTCCTATTAACATTATATATTCGAGCAATTTCGTAAGTAGCTAACCGTTTCTGTATATATAATTCTTTTAATTTATCACAGGATATCATTTTCTAATTTCTTTAATTCTAAATATTTGTTATATTTTCTTTCTAAATATATTGTACTATCTAAGTATATCCAATCTAAAAATTTTGCCGCTTCTTTGCGATTATTAATTTGTATTGACCAAGAATCTTTCCTTTGACTATAGAATATTTTTGATTTAATATTTTTAACATTCAGAATATCTTGTATCGAGTGTATTACAAAAGTATTTCCCGTATAATCTACAGTAACTCTGCCACTTTTTCTAACACAAATACAGCCATCACCATCCAGCAATCCCCTCAGAAAATGTGGCAACAAATTATCGTTAATTATTTCTTTAGAAGGAAACTTTACGGTTTTACATTTATTTGGAAATAATCCAATTTCTAATAGTCTGTTTTTAATATGCTGAGAATATACGCATAATCTTGACATTGAAGTTGTTTCACCTGTACCGTCAATAAGATAATGTACGTGATCAGTATTATAAAAATAATGTGATAATTTTGTCAATATTTTGCAATCTTTAATGTGCAATCTTAAACTTATTCCATTACCATACTTGCTAATATTTCCGTCCGCCCAAAATAATCCCAAGAAATAAGCCTTCTCTTCAACATCAATAACATCCAACCAATTTAGATTTAATTTCAGCTTTCTTTTATTTTCAATAGCGGGCCTAATTAATATGTTATTAGTTTTAAGAACCCTACAAATAGTAACACCAGCAAGTTCTAATTCTTTAGCCAATACCTCGGAATTCTTACCATTCTTATATTCAGAACAAATATAATCTTTTTGTTCTTGTGAAATTTTCTTAACTTGATTTCTATCTATTCCACGTTTGCGCAAAATTCTGGTAACACTATTATTATATATTCCAAATTTTTCACCTATTACTTTTGGTTTTTCACCACTTTGATATAGGCAAATAATTTCCTCAATTTCTGACTCACGAAGTCTCATTTTTTAATATCCTAAAGAGTGGGCCTTTTCTTTAAATTTTAAATATAACTTAAATTTTCTATCTAAATAAATTTCCGCATCTTTATAAAGCCAATTAAGCAAAATAGAATTTTGTCTATAATTTTTAATTTTTAAATAATATATCTGCTCAATATCCTGTTTAAACGCTTTAATTTTATAAGACTTAATTGAAAATTTTTGTTCTAAATAAGATTTGATAAAATCATTCATTTTTGTTGTGCTAATTAAAATTGTAACCGGACTTTGCTTGGCGGGAAAAGATAAACAACCATCTCCATCAATCAAACCTCTAATAAAATGTCTATATAAATTTTCGTTTAACCATTCAGGAAATATTATTTTTTTAGATTTTCTTTCTACCACTCCATGCCACTCTAACATTTCTGACATATGTTTATTAAAAATATTAAAAGTAGTATAATGAAATCTTATCCCCTTGGCATTTACTTTAGTAAAATCATTTAAATATTCTTTACCATATATAATATAAGAAAATCTTTCTAATAAAGAACGATCTTTACTGTTTAATTTAATTGATATTCTATTTTTCTTTTTTAAATAATTTCCATCAGCATATATAAACCCCAACATATAAGCTTTGATTTCTGTATCTATATTGTCAAAATAATGCTCATCTATTAAAAAACGTTTTCTAGCATATGAAAATCCCGGCCTAGTAACTTCACCATTATTTTTAAATAAACGAGCAATAGCCTTCCTGTCTATCCCTAATGTTCGACTAATTTTAGAAACAGAATAACCATTTTCATATAAATTATTTATCGAATCCAAACAAACCATAATTTTAGCATTAGCCTTAGTTTGTCTTTGTACGCCTACATATTTCAAATCAGTCATGTTTTGGTATATATCAAGATACAGCACACATTTCCCACTATATAACAAAAAAGAGGCCGCATAGCGGCCTCTTTTTTACACTAAATCAAATTAGTATTAAACGCCTATTAAGACGCTCTTGCTACCTCGGGCACAACCGCGTGGGTTCACGATACCCAAACCAATAATCTCACTTACCACCCAGCCTAGTTTTAACTGCTTCGGCTCGTCGGCGGGCATAACTTCGCAGTCCTGTCTGATCGGCATTACACCAACGAACTCAGGATCCGCACAAGCATATACTGTTCCTGGGGGAACAATCTTTGTTACGAGAATATCAGCGCCCCAT
>JBAZVO010000012.1:0-5535 GCA_041660865.1 Candidatus Woesearchaeota archaeon | reverse complement strand
GCTGAAAAAGCTGGGGTTAAACTTACTGAATTTAAACAAGAGGCTTCAACTGAAAGAGAAAAAATTATCGAAATAAATAAAAATACTCATAATTTTTACGATTATGTATTACATAGTCATCCACAGGGTAAAAAAATTCTAAGTTATTTAACAAAAGATAGAGGATTAAAAACAGACACAATTAAAAAATTTAAGATTGGTTATTCACCAGAGAGTTTTGATGCACTCTCAAAATATTTAATGCAAAAGAAAAAATTCACATTAGCCGAGCTTACAAAAGCAGGTTTACTGGTGGGTCGTGGGATAGATAGATTTAAAGGTCGTGTAATTTTTCCATTATCAGATCATCGAAGTAATATTGTAGGTTTTGCAGGAAGAATACTCCCATGGGTAAAACAAGACAGAGCAAAATACATTAATTCACCTGATACGGAGGCATATCACAAGTCAAAAATATTATATGGATTAGATATTACAAAATCAGAAATTAGAGACAGTAAATATGCAGTAGTTGTCGAAGGTGAACTTGACATGATTTCTTCATATCAGGCTGGCGTAAGAAATGTAATAGCAATTAAAGGTTCGGCATTAACAGAAGATCAGATAAGACTAATTGGAAGATTTGCAAAGAAAATAGTTCTTTGTTTAGATTCTGACTTTGCGGGTGATGAAGCCGCTAAAAGAGGTGCAATCTTGGCATTTAATATGGATTTTGAAGTAAAAGTAGCCCGCCTTGAAGGGTACAAAGACCCTGATGAAATTGCAAGAAAAGAACCTGAAAAATTAAAAAAGGCAATAGATGAAGCAGCTTCGCTGTGGGATTTTATAATAGAAAGCGCTATAACAAAGTATGGAATAAATTCTGGAGATGATAAGGCAAAAATAAGTTCTGAAATAACACCACTTCTTTCAACAATACAAGATAAAATTGTTCAGGCACATTATATAGAACTTTTAGCTAGAAAATTATCTGTTCCAACAGAAGCTGTAGCAGACCAAGTCTCAAAAAAAATAGATACTAGTAAAAAAGAGGAAAAGGTTATAAATCCAGAAAAACAAGAAAAAAATAGAAAACAATTATTAGAAGAAAAGTTATTAATAAATGCTATAGAAAAAGATATAAAGATTCTTTTTAAAAAAGAAACAAAAGACTTAATTAATTCAGAATTTATTAAAAAAATTATTAATTATCTTGAAAAAAATAAATTTCCTTTACCAGACGAATTACAAAAGGGTTATGCAGAAATGATTTTAGAAAACTCTGATGAAGAAGCGATCGAGACGATCGTAAAAGAACTTACTATTTTAGATACAAAACAAAGATTAGAAGTTTTGGGTGAAAAAATTAAAATAGAAGAAAACAACAGTAAGTTATTAAAAGAATTTAGTGAAATAAGTAAAAAACTTTCCACCCTTTAAGAAAAGTCATAATTTAGGTATAATACGGGAGATGATATACCATCATATATAATATGATTCGAAAACAAGTAATTGAAATAATTAAAAAAGCAAGAGATCAAGGCTTTTTAACCCAAGATGAAATCTTAGAAATTTTTCCAGATGCAGAAGTTAGAATTAATGAATTAGATGATTTGTATGATCAACTGCTATCTGAAGGAATAGATGTTTTTGAATCAGTAACTTCTGAAGAAGGTGATTCAATAGATACTTCAAAAGAAAAACTAGATAAAGAGATCGAACTTTTAACACGACTTGAGGGAATTGAATCAACAGATCCTGTTAGACAATATCTTCGTGAAATTGGAAGAGTAACACTTTTAAACGCTGAAGAAGAAATAGAATATGCAAAACGATATGAAAAAGAGGATAAAAGAGCAAAGGATAAATTAACTGAAAGCAACCTTCGTTTAGTTGTTTCTATTGCTAAAAAATATATAGGTAGAGGTTTGTCGCTTTTAGATTTAATCCAAGAAGGTAACCAAGGGTTAATTCGTGCTGTTGAAAAATATGATTGGAGAAAAGGATTTAAATTTTCAACATATGCAACTTGGTGGATAAGACAAGCCATAACACGTGCAATTGCAGACCAAGCCAGAACCATTAGAATTCCTGTTCACATGGTTGAGACCATAAACAAACTTTATAGAATAAGTAGAAGATTGATGCAGGAATTGGGTCGTGAACCAACACCTGAGGAAATTGGGGCAGAAGTGGAACTTGATCCAGACAGGGTAAGAGAAATATTTAAAATTGCACAAGAGACAACATCTCTTGAAGCTCCTGTTGGAGAAGATCAGGAAAGCATTTTAGGAGACTTTATTCCAGATGAAAGTCAATTATCACCAGTTGATCAAGCAAGTAAACAACTATTAAAAGATCACTTAGATGAAGTTCTTGGAACCTTAACTGAAAGAGAAGCAAAGGTTTTAAAACTTCGCTTTGGTCTTGAAGGAACAAAACAAATGACTTTAGAAGAAGTAGGTAGAGTCTTTGGCGTTACAAGAGAAAGAATAAGGCAAATTGAGGCCAAGGCTTTAAGAAAATTGAAGCATCCATCAAGACGCAAAAAACTTCAGGATTATTTAGATTAATTAGATAGAAAGATTTCTTTCTATCTGAGGAATATTTAAGATACTTTCTGGAAACTTCAACTCTTTTATTTTTGTTTCTAGGTCAAGTATTACCTTTTCAGTATCAGATAATTCAATTTGTGGTTTTGGGCTTGAAACAATAATATTTGGTTTATTTAAAGTTGTACCAGTTTCTTGTTTTTGATTTCTAAATGGAGATAATATTAATCCTAAAATTATAATTAAAAACATAAATCCAAAGAGTGAACCAATTGCAATATAAAATATTTTTTTAGTCTTTGGATTAGGAACAAGAGTACTAACTTTTGTATCTAATATCATAATTATTTTTATTACTTTTTCTTTCATCTTTTACTTGCAATTACATTTTCTAATTCTTTAATAAATCCATTTAGTTTTAAAAGGTTTGTCTTTGCTGGATCTAATGTTTCAATAGCTTTTTTATATCCATTATTTCTTTGGTATTCGTCACTTCCTGTTATCTTTTCAATTTGGGTTAATGTATCTTTTTCAATTATGCTGATCCTGTCTAATTCCTGATCAATATCTTTAAACCATCTATCAAAAAGACTCGCATCAGCTCGTCCCAATTTAATAAGTTCTTCAGATTCACTTTTTAAATTTTTATACAATTTAAGGTGATCTTCTTTTATAGTTTTTACTTGATTAAGGCTAATATTTGAAAGAGCAAAATAAATAACTAGTAGCGTGTCAGTTTCATAATATGCATCTTCCTCTTTTGATTTGCTTAAAATGTCTTCTAAAGAATCATTTACAGAATAACTATTTTTTTTATTTTGATACCAAACAACTTCAGGATCAATTTTTGCATTTACTGATTCCAGCCCTTTCATTCTTAACATTGTCAAGTAATTTTTAACTAAATCATTTCTTGAACCTATAAATTTATATAAAGAGGTTCTTAATTCTTCTTTTAATGATAAAGTTGGATTTTTTTGATAGGAAGCCTTTTTAAGGTTAAAATCATTTAAATCTTTTTTGTAATTATCTTCTGTAAAAACATAATCTTCTCTAGCTTTATTAAAAGTAAAATCCTGGGCAAAGATATTTTTAACTAAATTTTCTTTGTTAAGTTGCCAAAATGAGAAATTTAAAACTGAAGCAAAACTTATCCATAATAAATAAAAAATTAATAAATAGGCAGCAATTTTATCTATTTTATAAAATTTCTTGATGATAATAATTAAACTAATATCCATTAAGATAATAACCAAAAAGGCCAAGATTAAATTATGAAGACCAAAAAAAATTGGAGACCAAATTGCATTTAAAAATAAATGAAAGAAAAATAAATTTAATGAACCTTTTTTATTTTTAATCCATATTTTATAAAGGGCAATACCGATTAGAGTATAAAGAATTGTCCAAACTGGTCCAAAAACCCAATTTGGAGGAGAAAAAACAGGTCTATTTAAAGAAGCATACCAATTAGGTATGGCTGAAATTGTAGAGAATGATCCAATCAGGCCAGCAGATTGAGCGACTACAATAGAAATTAGTAATTTTGGCCAAGATTTAATTGTCATTAATATATAATATACCTAAATGAATACCTATGTTTCAAGGGCAGGGGAAAAATTACAGTTTGCAATAGATCAGTTTAAGATTGATGTAAACGGTTTAACTGTAGCTGATTTTGGTAGTTCAACTGGTGGATTTGTTGACTCATTACTTCAAAATGGAGCTGCCAAAATTTATTCAATTGATACTGCTTACGGCGAACTTGCTTGGACTCTTCGCAATAATCCAAAAGTTGTTGTCATGGAGAGAACAAATGCAATGCACGTTGTTCTACCTGAAAAAGTTGACCTTGTAACAATTGATACTGCTTGGACAAAACAAATATTAACAATTCCAAATGCATTAAAAAATTTAAAAAGTGATGGAACAATAATTTCTTTAATAAAGCCACATTATGAAGCACCTAAAGAATATCTATATAAAGGTAAATTAAAAGACGAAAAAATAGATGAAGTGCTAGAAAAGACAAAAAATGATATTATTGCTGTTAACGGAAAGGTAATTAGTTTGATAGAATCCCCATTAGTTGGGGAAAAAGGGAAAAACAAAGAGTATTTAGCGTTGATAACTAAAAAATGAACACAGAAAGAGCTATCTTAAAACTAAGCGGGGAGTTGTTTGAAAATAATGGGGACAATATTAGTTTTTTAAAATATGATTTGGTTGCTAAACAATTAATTGAAATTCAAAAAGTTACCCAAGTTCAGTTAGCAGTAGTTGTTGGTGGTGGAAATATTTTCAGAGGAAGACAGGCTGATATTAAGATTGATCATACAGAGGCAGATTCTATGGGAATGTTAGCAACTATCATTAATGGTATAGGGTTAAGAGAAGCGTTAACTAGAAATGGTGCAAAAAACGCAAGACTAATGACTTCAATTAATATCTCAGAGTTAGCTGAACCTTACATTAGACCTAAAGCTAGGCACCATTTAAATGAAAACAGGTTAGTAGTAATAGTCGGAGGTTTAGGAATGCCAAATTTCACCACTGACTCAGCCGTTGCCCAATTTGCAGATGAACTTGAATGTAAAATAATTTTTAAAGCAAGTACTGTGGATGGTGTATACGATTCAGATCCCAAAGTTAATATAAATGCAAAAAAATATGATAAATTATCATTTCAAGAAGCAATTGACAGGAAATTGAGAATTATGGATACAACAGCGTTTACAATGTGTGAGAAATCAAATATTCCTATTTTTGTTTTTAATATAAAAGATTTAGACAAATTACCTTTAGCAATAAAAGGTGATTATTCATTTGGAACTCTCTTAAAGTAAAATCTCTTGGTTTTGGTTGGGAAGAATAATATCATGAATTTCTGATTCTGTTTTTACCTTTTCTTTAAAAGCTTCTCGTGATTCATTATCTCCATGAGTTAAAAATAACTTTTTAACACCTTTGATATTTTTTAACCATTTCATAAGTTGAGATTGAT
>JBAZVO010000011.1:0-7377 GCA_041660865.1 Candidatus Woesearchaeota archaeon | reverse complement strand
CAGCAGAAGAATCTGGTGGAAATCAAACTGTAGTAATGACAAATTCAGGCGCAACAAAAATTGCAGTTATTAAAGCACTTCGCGAAATTAATCAACAATTAGGACTTAAAGAAGCAAAAGATGCAACAGATAATGTTCCTTTTGAAGTATTAAAAGACGCAAAACCTGAAGACGTAAAGTCCGCTGCAGAAAAATTAAAGGCAGCTGGTGCAACAGTGGAGCTTAAATAAGCAAAGCTTGTCACTTCGTGATAATTGATTTTAAATAATCAGAAAAAGCTTTAAGTTCAGGTGAGGTCCTGGAATTGGGTTCAATTCCAGGACCTTTGTTAACTTCAATAATATAGTTTTTGCATGTTCCTTTTTCAATTGCAAGATCAACACCTGCAACATCCAAACCCAAGATCGAAGCTGCTCTAAGCGAGATCTTATTTGCTTTCTGCGTCGTACAATCTAAATTTAGAAAAACCGATGGTCCAGTTAAATCTAAATATTCAACTTTTAAATTTTTGTAATTTCTTTTGAATTTTTGTTCTAAAACCATAATTTTTTCACCCATAATTAAAACTCTATACTCTTTCTCAATATCAATAAACTTTTGAAATATAAATTCTTTGTTTGACTTTTTTAAGAGTTTTTTAAAGTCGTCTTCTGTTTTTAAAATATAAATATTTTGATTTCGCTGAGATAGTATTGCTTTTGCAATTATTGGAAAACCTAAAGCTTTAATTATTCTTTTCTTAGAAAGAATAATATTTTCTTTAAAGCAAAAAATAGTGTGAGGTACAGGTACTCTTTTTATTGCCAGTCTTAGAGTACTTGAGGCCTTATCCATACTCATGCCAATTTCTCGAAATGCTGGATCAATAAACTTAATTTTTTTGTAGTCTAAATATTTTGATATTGCACCCATGTATCTAACATACTTACCAGCACGACGCACAAAAACTAAATCAAAATTAGTTATATCAATGTTTTTTACTTTTATTTTTACCTTGCCGGGTTTGATGTTAAAAAACAAATCAGAAAAAGGATGAAGAAATGCTCTGTATTTATTTTTAGAATTAGCATTTAGGTATCTGACTAACTTTTTTTTACTAGAACTTTTTGACTCCACTAAAACAAGAACTTTCTTCATCTTTTTGTGCATACCCTATATTATACAGCATTTAAACAAACTTAGTATTGCAAGGTCAGACCTTGCAATGTATGATTAAAACATGCCAGCTAGAGGTGCTATTAAAATATATCGAGAAAATTCGATTTATCATATTTATAATCGAGGCGTTGAGAAGCGTAAGATATTCCTAGATGAACAGGATTACAAAGTCTTCCTCACCTGCCTTAAGCAATATTTATCAAACCCAGAAACTGAACCCAAACGTCAAACATTGCAAGGTCAGACCTTGCAATATCACGCCTCAAAGAATTATTATGGCGAAATTGAATTGTTATCATTCTGCTTGATGCCTAATCATATTCATCTTTTAATTAATCAAAAAGATAAAGATTCAATTAAGAAGTTTACTCAATCTTTATTTACTAGATATTCAATTTATTTTAATAGAAAATATAAAAGATCTGGTCCTCTATTCCAAGGTAGATACAAAGCTACAAATGTAATAAATAAAGATTATCTATTAGATGTGTCGCGCTATATTCATAAAAATCCATTGAAATACACCAAAAACTTAGTTGAGGGTTATTCTTCGTACTCTACATATTTAGGTTTAAATAATACCTCTTGGGTAAATAAAAACATAGTATTGGATTACTTTAATGAAAGCACATTTATGAAACATAATAACGTAAAATCATACAAAGAATTTGTAGAAAAATTTAAGTACGTGAATGAAGATATTGATTTATCTTCTGACCAAATTTCAATACAACAATCATAATTGCAAGGTCTGACCTTGCAATAATGCCTAATTTTTGAGGTTTTTTACTTTGTACATGAATATAGTAAAGTCGCTTGGGTGATAATTTTGGCGTAGGATCACACGACGAGTTAAAGTCATACAATATTTTAAAATCTCTAAGCTATCAGAATACCAAATATTACTGCCTGCCTCGCCGTCAGGCGGGCTTTCCTTTGCGGGATGTCCTCCAAGCATGTTAAATGCTAATACATTTGTTGTATGAAGAAACATCTGTTTTATAGCATTTTCTCTAAAAATTCTATTTTCTTCTTTTGTTCCAAAGTTACTATTTAACGCACCTGAACAAATTATGGTGTCGTACTTTTCGCCTTTTGGATGGTTAAAATAATCACCCATTTCAAGGTTCAGGCTAGGGTAAATTTTCTTTCCATTTTCAATAAATTCTGGCATGATATCGACACCTTTATATGCTACGTTTTTATACCTTTTGGTTAAGAAATTGCCTAATTCTCCAAATCCACAACCAACATCCAAAACATTTTTATTGTCAAAATTAATTTCCGCCCAAAACTGACGGAATCTTTGGTGTGCCGCACCCTTACTTTTCCATTGCAAGGCTTCTGGACTTACTCCAAATTTTTTAAATTTGTCTCGATAAATATTTAATGATTTCATCTTCTACAACTACTCCACAATATTTATTAATAAGCTTCCATGCTGGAGCTGCATTAGCTTCTATCACATATTTTTCATTTGTTTTACTATTTACTAAAATATCAATTCCACAAATATCTAAATCAACTGCTCTGGCCGAAGATGTGGCCAAACTGGCCATATCTCCAGGAACTGGCATTAATGTTTCTTTTGTTTCATCTTTATTCCATTTAGTTTGTCTTAAAATTCCACCCACCACTCTATCACCTATTACCAATAACCTAGCTCGTACTGCATTTGGTATTAATTCTTGTGCAAAATAATGTTTACCTTTAACAAACTTTGCTTGTAAGTTTTTCAATTCTTCTTCATTATTTACAAGCCAAACTTCTCTTGATTTTTGTCCTGATGTTGATTTTACAATATATGGAAAATCTATCCCTTCGAATAAACCAAAAACTGTTTTTGGTATAGGAATCCCCATTTCTTTTAATTTTTTCATCTCTATAGATTTACCTAAAGAAACAGGGAGAAGATGAGCTGTTTCATACATTCTGTCGACAATCTGTATGCTATTTTGTCTTGCATAATCAGCAACTAATGTTGCAATTTCTAAACTTTTTCCAACCATCCGGAAGTAGATAAGGTTGTAGCTTCTTAGATCATAGATCTTATATCTTAAATCATCCGAGTTTGAACTATAATTAATATCAGAAAAGCTACCAAGGGTCACACCTTCTTTTTCCTTGAACCCATCAAGTTTAGCTACATTTCCAGATGTTAAAATTAATATTTTTTTGCTTACCATTTTGCTTTTACTAAGTTATCTTTATCTATTATAGGACTAATCAAGAACCCTTGCAAATCTATTCTACCTATTAAAAGCTGGTATCTTAACTGTTTTCTGTCTGACACTGTTGCTCGAGTTATTATTTTTCTACCTGATAAATAAAATGTTAAGGCTATTACAGGTCTTTCCTCTTCGCCGAGAGATGATAATTTTTTCCTTGTTGCTATAATTTTATTTTTTCTTAAAAGCCCAAGTCTCCTAGCCAAACTAATATCAATTGTAGAACTCCATGCGCCTGTATCTATTTTTGCCAATACTTTTTCATGCTTTCCATTAGCGTCAATGACGTTCACTTCCTCAATCGCTTTTATAGTTTTAGTATCGTCGTTATTTTTAACTCTATTTACAAATTTACTAGCAAACAGTGCTTTTGCAATTTTAACTCCATGTATAGCGTCTATTACATTAATATCATCAACCCTTTCCAGCCTTCTTTTTAATCCTTCCATGTTTGCAAGCTGAATTGAAAGACCTGGTTGTGCATTTAACTCAATTATTTGTGGCCCTTTTTCAGGATGCAAAACAATATCAACTCCTGCATAAACCAGACCTGAAGCTATTTGTCCTGTTGCTGCAGTCTCTAATATCTTGTTCCAAAAAGGTATTTTAATTCCTCGCAACTTCCTAGAAGTACCGGGTTTTAGGCTTATTTCTTTGTTATCTTGTATGGCCTTTGTTGTAATTCCTGTTGCAATATCTATACCAAGTCCAAGTGCCCCTTGATGTAAATTTGCTCTTCCCCCACTTTCTTTTGTCGGAAGTCTAAGCATCGCCATTATTGGAATTTTATTAAAAACAATTACGCGAACATCAGGTGTTCCACGAAATGCATATTTTCTAAAGCTTGAGTGTCTGCCAACATATTCTTGGATAAAAGCACTGTCTGGTTCGTTTCCCATTGAAAAAGCTCCTTCAAGAATATCTAATGTATGTAATTTTAAATCTTCAGCAGTTATTTTTTTCTTTGAGCTTGTTAACCATACATCATCAGAAATTCTTTTTTTGACAACTATAATTCCTTCGCCACCAAGTCCACGAGAAGGCTTGAGTGCAAAAGCATCAGGTAGATCAGACCATTTAAAATCAAAAACAGCAGCTGGCGTTCTAAATTTTTTAAATATAGTTGGATGAGGAACATTTGCATATCTTAAGACCCTATCAGTTTGAAGTTTTGAATCAGCAATTTTCTTAGAAGCACGGCTATTATATTTTCCAGTAAACAAAACTCTCCTAGCGTTTAGTCCTAAAATTGACGAGCTTTTCATTTGCTATTTATGAGTTTTCTAAATCTATAATATTCTGTAAATCTAAGCCCTAAATATTTACCCAAAATAATATCTATTACTAAAGTTCCCAGTAAACTTATTTCAGGATTATTTAATACCATCTTTTGAAAAGGTACATAAGTTAAGAGTAGATATGAAACAAGAGCTAGTATTAAAGTTTGATAAGTTATACCAATTGCAGTTTTAACTGATTTTCCAAGTTGTATTTTTGTAAAGTCTTCAACCAATAAAGTTAAGATAAGAACTGGAAAAATAGAAACATTTATGTTTGTTGTAAAAATAATACCCAAAACCCCAAGTGACACAAACCACAATATAAGTGCCATTCTTGGTAAATATTGAAGTTTTAATTTAAGTTTTCTTGTTACAAACCTTACTACTGTAGATATTGCAACTATAGCCAAAAATAAAAGTATTCCTAAAATTGGACCAATAGCCACAAATGTAATTGAAAGTGCGGCAGGTAAAAATATACCAAAACCACGAATTCCTATGATTTGACGAATACCTGCTATAACTGTAGCCACAATTGGCAACAATAACAATAGTACTATTGTATTTTCAGGCACACCTGAAGCAATAGAGTTATCGATAGCATGTTTAACAAAGAAAATATCCATAGGGTTTTAAGAAAGTATGTGTATAGTATAGCAAATTATATGTATTTAATGCTAGTTTCTAAAAGATTATAGAAGTTATCACAAAATTGCCTTACAAAGATTTGATCGTTAAAAAAGTTACTTAAATCTGAATAAAGCTCGTCTGGTTTTATTTTTTTCGACTTTTTAATGATTCTTTCTGCCAAATTCTTTGTAATTAATTTTGAGTCAATACCTATTTTTATCCCATCATTAAGCATCCAGTAAACATCAAAGGCATCCCTACCTTTGAAATTTACTTTTTGGATATTTCCTCTTTTGTAAATTCTATTTAAAAAGGCATCAACTTTGTTAATAAAAAGTGTATTTAAATCGTAACATCTTGCAATAAAAGAAAAACCATCTTTTATATATGCTTTATCCTCTGTTTTACCACCATTACTTGGTGCAAAGTCGATCTTTAGATATAAAACCTCAGAGTCATTTGAACCAGCAAAACCAATTTCACGCAGTATTGGAAATTTAATCAACACAGTTCTACCGTTAAACTTTAAACTAAAATTACTAAAGCCAATTTGTTTTATAAAGTAATCACTTAAATCTTTTTGAAATTTTTTATAATCAAAGTCATCATTTTCAACATTAAAATCAAGATCTTCAGAGATACGAGGTAAATCATAAAACTTGCGAAGAGCAGTTCCACCTGTAAATATTAAGTTTTTATATTTTGAAGTATATATAAAATTCAAAACATAAGCCTGAAGTTTTTCTTTTAACAAGTTCCTTCTATATTCAGGATTAGGATTACTTCTATTATTTTCAACTACTTTTTTTAATTCATCTATAATTACCATTTTAGTATTTTAACCGTCTTTCTCATCTTAACAGAATTACTTAAATCAACATAACTTTTAAACTCATCTATATCATCTTTTATAAAATCATCTAGGTTTAATCTTAAACCTTCAATAAGTTCATATTCTAAACTGGAATTTCCAAAACTTCTTAAATAAATTGTATCAAAAAGCGCTTTTGCACGACTTGCAAGTCTTACAGGATTATTTTTATAATCAACTTCATTGTATCCTAAAAATAAACTTTTCTTTATGTTTTGGTATCTAAAATTTCCTAATTTATTTGTAAAAAGCCTTGAAGATTTTGTTGTAATTGAGGTAATAACGTAAACACCTTCAGGAATCATACCATACAAACTAAGCACGTATTCAAGCGAAATATATGAAGGATATCTTAAAATATTTGCCATAAATTGAATATATTTTTCATATATTCCGCTACTTTCTTCGATTCTAGCCAGATACATTTTTGAAACAAACAAGCCTTTTTTAAGGGCAACAATTTCTCCACTTTTTAGCCTTGTCTTAATCCAATAATCAAGATTCTGGCCAGATTTATTAAGTGCCACACCCAAAGTGACTTTGTTAAAAAATGGTAATTTATCTATTTGTTCCATAATTAGTTAAATTATTAACTAATTGTAGAATAAAACAAATATTTTGTCAAATATGGTATAATTTAGCCTTCGTCTATGTTAAAGGTATTAAAGACTTTTTATTCTTTTGTGTTTAGAAGAAAGCTGATTTTCATCGGTTTTATTTTTTTGGTTATAATTTCAAACATATTATTCTCCCTAAATCCTGTTTTTTACAAAAAGTTTGTAGATACGATTCCTTCTTTAGATGAAAATGCTTTATTTAAAATTTTACTACTTTATATGCTAGTTAGGATTTCCGCTGTTGTTACCGATATGTTAACTTTCTGGGTTGGAGATTATATTTTATTTAGATCTGCTATAGAATCACGAGTTACAATATTCAAAAAAGTGCAAGATTTAGATTTTGCATTTCATAGTAGTAAATCTACTGGTAGCCTAATCTCAGCCTTTAAGCGTGGAGATGGTGCATTTTATTCATTTTTCCACGATATTCATCATAAAATGTTGGGTGTTTTGATTAACTTTCTAGTCATGCTTTATTTTTTCATAAACCTTGATTTTTATATAGTTTTGATGGTCATTGCCTCACTTATTGTCACTCTTATAATTACAAAGTTTTTGGTCAAAAACAATGTAAACAAAAGAAAAGTATT
>JBAZVO010000010.1:0-17751 GCA_041660865.1 Candidatus Woesearchaeota archaeon | reverse complement strand
TCTCTGGGGAATTTGTGTAACAAACAAGTTTAGACTCAAGGTCATAAACGATTGCGTGCTCCTGCTCTTTCTCACTATTGAATACTGAATGAAGAACCTCATGACATAATACATTTTTATCTTCTATTTCTTTTCCTCTTGTATAAACTGAGATTACACTCTTACCCCACTTTTGTTCATTACAGGCTATTGCACTATCACTACAAATCTTTTGAAGTTCATCTAAGTTGTTATAAACTATTAATTCTTGAATGAAGGTGGTATATAATGGTTTAAGTTTTCCAACAATAGTTTCTTTATAATAATTCTTCTCTGAAGTAGTAAAGTTTCCAGTAAAGGTTAGGGGTATAGATTCTGTTCCATTATAATTTTTATTAACATAACTTGGAGGATTCCCTAATTGATAAATTAAAACAAATATAATCCCAAATAATAAAAGAATTAAGATTCTATAAAACCATTCAATTTTTCTATCTTCCATCTTTGGTTACCTTTTCTATATTTACAAAAAATCCATTTGCTATTTTTTTAATTAGTTCTATTTCTTTATTTTCCATCTTTTCGATTTTGATATTCCCATATACCAGCAATTTTTTCAAATAGTAATTCTTGTGTCCTTCCAACCCTCCTTCCGGAAAAAGAACGGATTGTTAATCTATCTTGACTTATCTTCTCAATAGTACAAAAAAAATAATCATCTCCTTTGCTTTTTATGAATACCTTCTTATTCTTATTATACAAACTTTCAGCAATTTCTTTTGTCATATGATTATCCATTTGAAATTTTTCCTATAATCAAATTTACTGTTGTTAAGAATCCTTGAAAGAATTGTCTTTGAGTTAGGTATGCCCAAGCATATAAAATTACTAATTGTAACATTAAGAAAAATGCTCTTATAATTTTTACTTTAACTTTCTTTCTAAAGAATCCAAAGATAGTAACTCCAAAGCAAAGAATAGTTCTCATTAATAAACCTAAAGCAAAAGCTCCAATAATTCCCCAGGTACCTAATGAAAATAAATAAGCAGATATTGGAGAGTACTCTTTTCCACCAAAGAAATTTATATTAATTAAGGTACTAAAGAAATCAAGAGAAACAATTATTAAAGAAGTTATAAAAAGGAACTTAAATGGTTTATCTTTTATTCTATCAATAAATCTTTCAAACTTGTCTAATCTTGTGGTTTGTATTTCTTCAAATTCTTTACTTTCCATTTATTACTCCTTTAATTTTTTGATATCTTCTCCTTCTATTTCTTTCTCTTTCAATCCTTCTAACCCTTACATCCCAAATATTATTTTTTTGGTCATTACAAGAACAGGGAATTAATCCATTTATTTCTCTGTTGCAGGTCATACATCTATTTGTATTTTCTTTCATTTTCTTTTTTTCAAAAAATCTTTTTTATTTTTAAATATCTTTGGCTCTTCTAATTTTAAGCCCATTTGTTTTTTTCTTTCTTTTCTTTGAAGATATTTAATTCTTAATTTATGGCGACCCCTTCCATGTATATTATGTCTTTTCATTTTATCACCTCCATATCTAATTTATTATAAAGTGAATTAAGAGATTCTATTGAATTAATACTTATCACCTTCATAGGAAAATCTATATCCTTTTCTGCATCACCAATATATGTACCACATACTGGATTGATTATATCAATATAAACACAATATTGATTTGAACCATCATTAGTTCTAACCCAGTTAAAAGCATGATGCTCAACTATTATTATTTTTCCATTTAAAATATATTCTTCAGGTTTAGTTGGTACACTGGAAATCCAAGAAACTAAACCCATTCTATCAAATATGTTTTTATAAAATAAAGACCAATCTAAACAATCTCCACCATTATTTTTTAATTCTTCAAATGAAATCTTTGGGTCTTCAAGACTATTGTTTGTAAATCTATATTTATAAATAAGATAACTAAAGTCTTTAATACATTTAATCTTTTCTAAAAAAGATAGACTACTACAAGTATTAAATAATTCTTCTTCTGTATATTTATTAAATTTGTAGGTTAGGTTATTATTTATAATATCTTGTTCTTTATAACATAATTGATTAAGTTCTATTGTTCCTAAAGGACATTTTTTTACCTGATTATTTCCATAGATTGTATTTTCCTCGGTTATTTGTTTGTTGTTACCATTTATAATTAATAATAAAAACACTATTCCAATTATAAATGGTATTAATTTATTTCCCATTTTTAACTCCTTTCTTTTCATCCAACATCTTCTTAGCCTGTACTTTAATTCCATAAGAGATAAACACTTTTCTTTTACCAATTCCAAATTCTGCTATGTCTTTCAAAGTTATTCCTTTATTCTCTTTCAAGATATTATTTATTACTTCCCTACATTTTGGTCTTTCTTTATAATTCATTTTGATACCTCCCAGATTAATTTTAATATTATTATTGAACAAAATAATCCTGTTAAGATTAGTGGGTACCCCCAGTAAAAAATAAAGTTGTAATTTTCTTTTCTTTTGTTGTTATTTTTTTGTTTCATTTTTGTTGTTTTTTTTTCCATTTTTTTATGACACTTATGACGGATATTGAAATATTATTATATAATAAGATAATACTTTTTTTCCGTGAATATAGATAAAAAATAATGTGTCATAAGTGTCCTATTTTTAATCATTTTCTTTGTTCT
This sequence comes from Candidatus Woesearchaeota archaeon, assembly GCA_041660865.1. Lineage (GTDB taxonomy): Archaea > Nanobdellota > Nanobdellia > Woesearchaeales > 21-14-0-10-32-9 > 21-14-0-10-32-9. The sequence goes on along the minus strand of JBAZVO010000010.1, from coordinate 15,078 downwards.
CCTTAAAACCTTTAAATATTAATGTGTCATAAGTGTCAGAAATGCTAACATTCCTCCAAACTCTCTTATTTCCACCTTTTGACTCAATATAATACGAATATTTAGCCAAATTTCTACCTAATTGTTCCTTACTCATCTTTGAAAATTTATACATATTGCAGTACTCACAATACACTTGATACATAACTTCTTTTTCTATTGAATTTCCATCTTTTTGTACTAACACATCTTGAACAAAAGCAACCAAAGGATTGTTCTGCCTTTCCATAATTATTTTTATTTCTTTTGAGTTTTTATTGTAACTAAACTTTCCATTATCAAACAATCTTTTTAATCCATCTAAAGACCAATTTAAAAGACCAGACATCTCTTCCTTAGTTGTTATTCTATCTAATAAGAATTTATCCTGGCTTTCTTTTTCTATTTGGTTATCAAAAGGAATTGGAATCCATCTGTCATAATAAGCATCATCATTTACTTCTTGAACATTGGGTATCTTATTTGTTGCAAATATATTCTTAGCAAAAGTCATAAACTGAAAAGAGTCCCCAAACTTATATTCGGCAGTTATATATCCTCCACCAGTGGCTATTTTAAAACCACCATTATCAGATAAATCTTTTGATGATAAATCATCAAAAATATTTGCATATTTATCTTTTAATGAAGATAGTGCAAATTTATCTCCACTTGAAATTCTCTGTAAATTTATTCCAGAGGTATTTTCTCTTTTACCTAAAAATTTCATAATCAAATTTAATAGTATCGTCTTACCTGTGTCTTTCTCACCAAATAAAATCATTGCTTTTTTTATAAAATATCTTCTATACAGCATAAATCCAAACCATTCTTGAATTACTGGAACATCCTCAGGATAAACCATCTCTTCAATAAATTTTTTAATTTCTGGACAATCTTTTAATTTATCATACTCAACTGGAATTTTTGTTTTGAAATAGTAGACTGGAGAATGTTCTATAAAATCTCTTGTATTTAAATTTAGTATTCCATTATTCAAACAGATTAATTCTTCTGGTATGTTATCAAAATCTTCTTGTGAAATAGAAGTTAACCTTTTAATTTTTTCATAAACTTCTTTTATAATATCACAATTACAATTTTCATTTAATATCCTTTCTGTTTCTGTTTGTATTATTTCTTTTCCCCTCTTATTCCATATACCACTATCATAGAAATATATTGTTTCTCCTTTTGTTCCATAAATAGTTTTAAATGAAAACTTATTAAACAAATATTTTACTACCTCTGATATAGAAACTTTTGTCTTTCCCCTTTCATCAATATAATAAAAGTTTATTTCTTCTTCTTTACTTTCTTCTATTTCTTGTATCTCTTCAACTATCTTCCCCTTACCTTCATATTTAATTTCAGTTTTATATTCTTGTTTAGTTTCAGGATTTCTAACTTCTAAAATATAATATCCATTTTCTTTTTTACTTTCAACGAACTGTTTTAATTTGTAATATACTAATGGAGCAAGTCCAACAGAAATTAAATCCTCATAAGTAGCCCCCTGCTTGGTAAAGAATATTTTATTATCTTCAAGTAATCTTTCTATTTCTACTTTAGCATCAAACACTTCAGGATTCTTTAATGCTTCAAATTCAGCATCACTAAGTATCTTACCAGCAATCATTTGTCAACCTCCTGTTTATATCTCATAATTTGGTTATTTATCTCGCTAAACTTATAATTTTTATTTCCAAGAATATCATCTATTATTAAGAAACCATCTTCATAAATTTCTATTATATACCCATTTCTAAATCTTCCAGCATCTATACCAGAAATAATATTTATATGTATCTTTATCTTATTTTCTTTAAAGAATTGTAATGTTGATTTTGTTTCATTTGTCATTTTGTCATTTTCTAAAAATCCCTAAGTTTTTTTAGTTACCCCGGTATATCTATTTATTAATTTTAATAGTAACTCTTCATCTGTTTCTCTAGGATATATTTTCAATTTATCAAATTGTTTTAAAACATCTTCTCCGACGGCAATATGTTTAAATTGTTTTTTCATATTATTTAGTGGTATTTAAAGTATTTAAATCTTTCGGTTTTGGTGATTCAACCTTTGTGATAGAAACATAATCGCCTGCTTGTATTTCTGACTTTGAAGGTATTGTCAACATTTTTTGATGATTTATGTTCTTCAACCAAACCTTTACTATTAATTGTTTTTCCATTAGTTTACTTTAGAGATTAATAATAAATTATTATTCCCTGGGGCACTAACTATATCCAAGGTTAAATAACTATCATTATCTTGTTTTAATTTTGCAGTATAGATAAATTCTTGTCCATTAATTTTAAATTTTAATAGATATTTTTCTCCAATTGTTGTTATCATAGATTATCTAATACTAATGACTATTTAAATGTATGCCTTAGGTTGCATTGACCGAAAGGTTTAAATAGTATAAAGATTATAATTATACTATGGAAACTGAATATAAATGTAAACGATGCAACTATGAATGGAAATCAAGAGTTGCAAAACCAGCAACTTGTCCTCGCTGTAAAAGTTATTATTATGAATCAGTTAAAAAATTAAATTCGGAAACTATACAAAAAAACAATGACAATTAATATTCCACTTGATTCTAAGTTTAAGATTCAAAGTGATTCAAGACAATTTATTCTTTCGGAAGGTAATAGAGCAGTAGCCTTTTTTAGTGATTTAGAAAGTTTAGTTCAATTCTATTTTAAGTGTAAGATACTTACTTCTAATGCCAATACCATAAATAACTTGATAGAAGTACATAAGTCGTGCCTAAATGCCTTAAATCTCGCCCTAGCCCCATTACAGATTAAGGTTGTTGGTACAAATTCATCTATTAGACCAAAAGTTCTGGAGAAAAAACAATGAATAAAGAAAACATTGAAAGTGAATTAAAAGAATTAAAAGAATCATACAACCTTTACCATAAAAATAGAGATAAACTTTTAAGTTCATTAGAAAAAATCTATGGACTAACAAATGAAGACATTATTTTAGCAGCTTCAATTACTGAAGAATTTGATATTGAAAATATCTCTTTAAAAAGATTAGACTCCGTATTAAGAAAAGTAAAGAAGAACATTGATTCTGCTAACAAAAAGAAATTAAAAAATTTTAAAATATGATTAACTTCAATCTAAAACCCTATTATACTAAATCAGCGAAGTCAGGCTCAAAATATTATAAAACTAAAAATAACTATTTTGTTTCTCAATTAAAATATGACATTTAAGAAAGGGGACAAAGTAAATCTTGGAAAGAAAAGACCAAGAAATGGAAGAAAGAAAAATCAGTTAGTACATACGGCAATATTAAGAGATACAAACGAAAGATTAAAAGAATATAAGGAATTATTCAGGAAAGCAAATAAAAAGCAGTTCAATAATATGGATGATGTATTAAAACACATACTTGATAAGTTCAATCTTTGGGTTAAATATCATAATCAATTAAATCTAAAATGAAAACAAATATGGCTGAAAAGAAAAAAGCAAAGAAGAAAAAAAAGTAAATTAACTACTTCTTAACAAAAATTATTTATTATTATTTTTAAAATTATTACGAGAAGGACATACCATCGCAAGTATATCCTCCCATAAACATATTCTACAAATTATTTGCAAATAGAAAGAGTATTATTTCTTACTACCAATTGAGGTTAATATAATTAATCCTATAAATATACCAAAGATGATAATCATTCCATCAGTACCATCTGCTTTACCATCACCATTAATATCAAACCAAGCAGCCCAACTAAAAGCTGATTTTATATCCAATGCTGGGGAAACTACACTTTGTGTTGCGGTTGTCTTATTTTGAATAACATCTGTTGTTAAGGTTATTGCACAGGTCTTATCTAAAGTTAAAATATCATTTTGTGTAATCTTCCTTTCACAAGTACCTATTTGTTCTGAGTTACAATAGATACCTGCATCACCAATACCTAAAAAACTAAATTGACAATAAGTACCAAAATTACCATAATCAAACATTACTCCTTTTCCAACTGAACCAGCCTCATTAGTATATCCTTTAAGACATTCTTTGTATATCCCAGCAAACCAAACTAAAGGTTCTGATTGTAGGTTATGTTTACCAATTGAATAAGTTTTTAAAGCATTAGATGGTACTACACTAATTTTTACTACGGCACTTTCTCCTGGAGCCAAAGTAACTTGTTGAGTCTTAACAAAGTCTTCAGCAGGATTACAATTTGGGGTACTTACTATAGAGCCTTGATTAGAGATAGCATATAACTTAGCAGTATCTTTTGCATAAGCAGAAGAATAAAATCCTCCTTCAATATTAACTGTCTCGGTTGCAGAACCAAAATTTTTCACTGGAACATTAATAGTTTCTGGAGTATCCATTGTTGATAATTTAAATGAAAGACTTACTTCTCCATTTATAACTATGTCTCCCTTATTTACATTTTCACCAGGAGTAACAGAACAATCTTTTGTTCCTATTTGATAATTACCGCATCCATCACCACAAGTTTGTCCATTACAAGTTGTTGAAGCACATAAGTTGGGAATACAAATAGTATTTTTACAAGTAGTATAATCTGAATACAACTTTTGATTATTGTAATTATATGATTCACAGGAATTTGGAAATAAACTTTTATCATAAGTTCTTGAACCACAATCATTTCCAGATTGATAATAACATTTCATTGTATTTGATTGTGTACAATAAGAGTATGAATTGGTATAATATGGAATGTTTGATTCTGTTGGACATTGATAATAAGAAGTTCCAGATAATATTGGACAGATTATTGAATTACAAGTTTTTCCAGAACCACAACTACTTGATGTACATTCTACTGTTGGACAAGCATAAATCTGAATATTACAAGGAGCATCATTCTCTCCACAAATCCAATTATCAAAAGATTTTTTCTCTACTAAGGGAGTCCAACCTTTTATAAAAATATCAACAAGATAATTTGTTGGTAAAGAAGTTGGGACAGACCCGGATAAAACTCCTTGACTACCATCTAATTTTTTTCCAGCATCAACAGACCAAACATAATTTGCGTTTCCTCCTGATGTTCCACAAGACCGAGAATCACCAACTACTGAAAAAGTAGTCTGGGAATGGAATAAATTATTAAAGAATGCTGTTAATGGACTTACGCTTGGACTAACATATTGTGCTGTTTCTGCACTTACAATTCCAATTAAAAAGATTAATGTTATGCTCAAGCATATTAGTTTTATATTTATCTTTGTCATTTTATTATTAAGGAGAAACTACACTAAATATTCCCGGACCCCCCATTATTGAAAATATATCGGGATATAATTGTGGAAGGAATATAAATAATGCAACTAACATTCCGACTACAATAAAGAATATAAAGATAGTTTCTTTTTTTAAGTAATCAATATTAAAAATAATATTTACAATTAAAGAAAGTGCGGATGCTAATAAAATAAGAAGAATAGCAAATCCTAATTTAAGTACAGGAACATCAACAATCTTTGAGACTACAATGCTACCGACTTGCAAAATAAAAATTGCGACGATAAAAGTAATAAATAAACTCTTTAAATCAAATTTTGACATAGCCATTATCTTCTACCTCTTATCATTAAGAATAAAAAGAAAAAACCTATTACCATCCATGCAACTGCCGGTATCTTAGAAAGGAAACTTGTTAATTTAAAAAGTAATTGTCCAGTATTCCATACTGCACCTATTCCTCCAGAAGCAAATGCTACAAAAGCAATTATTGCAACTATTACTGTGAGAACAAAAGGCATACCAAATACAAATCCTTTCTTATTCATTTTATGTTTTTTTAACATGATAAAATTTCCTTAGTTTAACTATGAATGGGGAGTATTTAAATGTTTGCTTTTGGTTAAACCAGGGGTTAAACCATTAATTATACCATTAGGAAAGATTTAAATACTATCAAATATATCTTACTGAAATGAAAGTTTGTAAGAAACGTTTTGGACAAGTAATTATCCAGAAGCAGGGAAATGGTGGAAAGAATGACTTTGATAAAAGTAAATCCTTTTCAATAGAACAAACAGAATCAAACTATAGTTTAGAACAGTATCAAGAAATATTAAAATTTGCAACTGACTTAACAGAAAAAATAAACTTTAAAGATTTAATTAAAAAATTAAAACAAATACAAAATGAACAAAAAACAAATTCGCCAAAGTAAAATTCAGGAGGTAAAATGAATAAAAAAGGAAAAACAAATAATGTAATGGTAGGGATAATAATAATTGCATTAGTCATTGCGGCATACTTTATAATAACAACTAACAGTAATCCTATAAAGACTGTTAATGAACATAAGCAACCAGCAGACATAAGTCAAAGTGAAAAAGGAACTGGATTGGACTTAAAGTTATATGATTGTCCTCCAGGAAGAACATCAGTTGACCAATGTGAAGAAGTAGTTATTCCAGATTGGTTTAAGGTAGCCTCAATATCACCAGTTGGAGAATTTACTGTAGTAAAACATTCTGATGTTACATGTACTACTAAAACATCATGTGTAGGATATGCAACAAATCCAAGAATAGATTGTTGGACAGGTGTTTGTGCTTTGAAATCTGTAACAGATATCACTATGGGAGTTAGTGTTACAAATCCATCAAGTTCTCAGTTGAGCTTCACAAATGTAGCACCAACAGCCGGATTACCAGCAGTTTTTTATACAAGTTTAGGTAAGACTGCAACAGCAAGATTAAGTCCAGGACAAACATCAAGTTGGGTAACAGGTCTTTTGCCATTAGCAGTATGGGAAGGAACAACACAAACTTTTAGCACAACAGTAACTGGAACAAATGAATATACTGGAGCAGCAGTTTCCGCTTCAGATAGTATGCAATTAACATTCGGTGCAGACCCAACAGGAGCATTAGTAGTTAGTGTAATCAGCCCGGTTTAAGCAAATACTATATTTTTTTATTTTTTTAATTTTAATCCTTTAATTTTTTAGGATTTGCATAAATAGAATTAGAGAAAAACAAATGAATAAAAAAGGAAAAACAGATAACACAGTATTCTTCGTTGTAATTGGAATTGTAATTTTTATATTAATAATAACTCAGGGAAATAAATTAACTTTACCCAATTTAATTAATCAAAATAAAGAAGTTCAAACAGGGATAACTGTTACTTGCTATGACATTAACAAAGTTCAAATAGATTGTAATCCTAAAGTTGAAAGTACTGGATTTAATTTAAATGATTTCTTTAAAGATATTCAATATAAAATTAGTAATTTATTTAGTAATAAAATAACTGGCTATACCCAGCAGAATGGTACAAGTAGTTTCTTTGGAAGCATATTAAAATTAATGGGTTCTGTTGGAAATTTTGCAATAATACCATATACTTCTCAATGTACTATTCCGGCTTGTGATTCGGGATATACTGCTGGTTCTGCTTCTTGCGATGATGTAACTCATAAATGTTCTAGAACTTGTACTAAGATAACCCCAGAGGGTTGTGGAACTTATGGAAGTTTTACTCAAGTCCAAAATAGATTAATGTCTTATAGTTCTAGTTATCGTGGTACATTATATGGGACATCTTCTTATTTAACAAGTACAAGCAATTGTTACAAATTTTATGCTCAAACTATTTTAAGCCCAACAGATTGGGGAACAGCAGATAGTTATAATATTTATTCAACAGGAAGTTCATTAACTGCCAGTAGCCAGTGTATTACTAATGGTGTTGGAACTTCAACAACTCCGACATATACTTTAGGAAGAGGAACTGGTGCATCTTTTACTGCTACTGGAAGAGTAACAGATTATGGTGCTTTAACTTGTTCTGGAGGTTATCCAATTTTTGAATTAAAAGGAGGAATGACTATTTCTTTATTTGCTTCAACTGCTCCTTGGGTAATTGGTGGAACAGATACTAAAACAAATATTTGTACTTATACTGCTTGTGTAGAATCTTGGACTTGTGGTGCTTGGACAACTTGTTCAGGTAATACTCAAACAAGAACCTGTACTGATGCAAATGCTTGTGGAACTACTATAAATAAACCAGCAACTTCTCAAACTTGTTCTGTTGCTTGTGTTCCAACAACTTGTGCCTCTCAAGGAATTACTTGTGGGACAACTTTAGATGGTTGTGGAACTACTTTAACTTGTGGAAGTGCTTGTGTTACTCCCCCAACTACTGGAATGTGTTATCAAGAAAGTGCTAATGTTGCAACTGCTTGTGGGGGAAAGAGTACTGGAAGTTATACATCAAGTAATAATTTTGGAGCAGGTTCTGGCACTGGAAGTGCTGTTTATGATGGAGATTGGGGAACTGGTGCTTCAAGAGATACAAGTGGTACAAGTTCATTAACCTCTATTTATTATAAACCATTAAATGCCCAAGGTTCAAGTTTATGGCAAATAAAATATGGAACTACTACAAGTACAACAAAGAGTTTAACAATACCAGCAGATTGTTGGGGAGCATTCACAGACAGAATCCAATTAAAATTAGAATCTTTTCATGGGGGAAGTTATGGTAATTCAATGGCTTATTGTTGGAATGGGGCTTGGAAATTAATAGATACTTCTACAGCAGATAACTTACTTTATGAAGAAGCAATGAATTGGGATATTACCTCTCCAATCACTTCAAAAGTATATCAAATTAATGTAGTTAATGCGGGGGCTGTTCAATATGATAATATTCAATTAGCAAGTGTAGATGTGGGATTTCCTGGTGGAGAGATGGCTACTTTATATAATTATTTTCCACATAATATCTTTTCACTTAAATCAGGAGAGAATACAAATTGGACATCAAGTTTAATACCAGTTAGTGATTACTCAGGAAAAAATTTATATGTAGATGTATCTGCTTATAATACTTATTCACAATTAAATGAAAATTTCCCATTCTCTATGGTAATAACCTAAATGTTCAGAATCAACAATTCAAAAATAATGATATTTCTATTTTTTGTATTAGCAACTGCTTTTTATATCTTCTCTGATAAAATTGTTAATTTTGTTAGTACCTTACATCCCGTGATGATATTATTTGCTTCTATTTTACTTAACCCGGTTTACATAGGATTTATATTTTTATTATACAAACAATATAATTTCAAAGGAGTAATTGGCGGAATTTTAATCACCACCGGGTTTTCCATAATCTCGCTTCCGCATATACTTTTGAAGAACGGAGAATTTAGCAACAATTCATTTAATCTATTTCCAGAATCGATATTTTATAAAATGATTCCCTCATTCTTAAATGAGAATTTAACATTACCTTTAATTGGACAATTTAATTTTGGAGTTGCACTAGTATATATTGGAATTAGCACCCTCTTAGTAATTATTTCATTAATGATTTTAAAAAAAGAAAAATTCAGACAAATAGTTGGGAAGGTTATATAGAAAGATTTAAATACTATATATACTATATTAATTTATGAAGATAATAAGCAAGATGAGAATAAATAAAACAAACGGACAAAAAACTGTAACAATACCAAAACAAAAAGAAACAGAAACTTGGAAAGAAAGTGACATAATTGAAGTTAAAAAAGTAAAGATAAATTAATTAAAGACATAAACCTAAATAAATACACATTACACACAAGACATGAAAATAAATAATAAAAAAGCAGCCACAAAGACAGTCATAGTTTTATCTTTAGCATTTCTATATATCTTCTTAACTTTTTCTTTTATTAATTTTGTAAGCGGTAGTGGAAGTGGAGCAATAGAAAAAGTAACAACCACCAAAGATATACTTTCATCAAATGGAATTTCTGGGATGAGAATAGTTAATCTTTCAATCAATGGAGAAGAATCTAAAAATTTAAGCAAAGAAATAACAAATTATAAAATAGAAACAACTTATACAAAGAATACAGATGGTGTTAAACAAGATATTTATTTAACTAATAAGTTAGATGTAAGTAAAGATTTTGATATTTCAACTATTATTGAAATAGATTATCCTGAGATAAGATGGAATGGAACAAGGTATGATTTAACTAAGTATGCCAAATCAAACTCACTTAATTTAATCCATTATCATGATAAAGAAACTGGAAAGTTAATTGTCCCAAATATTTTCTTTGATGATAAATTTAATAAAAGAATAAATTATCAAGACGTTGCTGAACAAGGTGGATATGCTGTTGCTTATTCTGACAAAGGTAAATATTATGTTGAATTAAAAATAAGTAAGCAAGTAAATGCATTAACAAAAGAAAAGATTGACCCAACTTATACAAATCAAACAGATGGATTTTCTATTACTTCTGCTGGTGGTGGAACTACTGCTTCTGGAATTTATTTTAACAATTCTAATTTTTGGGTTGTTTCTTATCTATCAGCAGGGGCAACTGGAGTTGTTTATTCTTTTGATAAAACTGGAGCTAATTCAACTTATTGGTTTATTACAAATACTTCTACAGTCTTTAATAGAAATCCTCTTGGACTGTGGGGTAATAATTCAGACTTTTGGATTACTAATAATCTTTTAGATAATATTTATCAATATGATTCTGCAGGGAATCCTTTAAGTAATTTTGATATAAGGGTTTCATTTGGTATGGATAGAGCATATGGTCTTACTGGAAAGTTGTCTAATTCTCTTGGAACAAACTTATGGATTGTTGATGATACTGATAACTTTGTTTATCAAATAAGAAGAGATAATAGCGGAACTTGGTACAATCAAACTGGATTTGACCCAACTCCTTCCGGGGCAGGAAATGCTCAATATATAACAACAACAGATGGAAATACATTTTTTATTATAGATGTTACAGATAATTTTGTTTATAATATGGACTCTTTTGGTAATAATCTTTCAAATGGATTTTCTCTTTCTCAATTTGGAATAAATTCACCTGGTGGAATTACTACTAATGTAACAAGTGGCAGTCCAAGAGATTTTTGGGTTACTGATTCAGTTGATTTATTTGTTTATCACATAACTGCCGAATATGATTTAACTATAGACTATCCTTCTTATAATTTATATTCAACAAATACCCAATTAAATGTAAATTACACTAGAGTAAATTCCGATTTAACAAATTGTTGGTATTCTAATGATTCTTATTCAGTTAATACTTCTCTTGCAACTTGTGGAACAAATATTACTGGAATAACTTGGAGTGAGGGCAGACATAATGTTATTATCTATGCAAATACTTCTACTGCTATTTCCCCTCAAATAAATGTTTCATCATTAGTTTCTTTTACAATTGATACTATTAATCCTGATATAAATATAACCTCCCCCATAAATAATTCCAATCAATCAAATAATCTTTTAGAGATTCTTTATACAAGAAGTGATGTTAATCCATTAACAAATTGTTGGTATTCTAATGATTCTTATTCAGTTAATACTTCTCTTGGTTTTAATTGTATGAATATTACATCGGTAACTTGGAGTGAAGGTCAGCATAATGTAATTATTTGGGCAAATGATTCTGTGGGTAATAAAAACTATTCAATAATTAGTTTTACAATTGATACAATAAAACCAGCAATTTCAATAACTTATCCAAATAATAATACAAATTCAACAAATACAAATTTAAATATTAATTATACGTTTAGTGATTTAAACTTAGATTCTATTTGGTACTCAAATGATTCGATGTCTATAACCAAATCTCTTGGTTCTGGTGGAACTTATTTTAATATTACAAACATAACTTGGAGTGAAGGATTTCATAATGTTATTATTTATGCAAATGATACTTTAGGAAATATTAATTCATCAAGAATTAGTTTTACAATAGACACAATAAATCCAAATGCAACTTTATTAACTCCAATTAATAATACTTTAACTTCAAATAATTCTATAAATTTTACTGCTAATTTATCTGATAACGTTGCAATTAATAATGCTACTTTATTAATTATAAACTCATCAAATGATATTGTTAATAAAACAACAATTTCTTATGGAGGAAGTATAACCTCTGGGTTATTCGGAGTAGTAGTTAATTTAGCTGAAGGTAAATATAATTGGTCTATTGGAATATTTGATACTGTTAATCATTATTATAACTCTGGAAATAATACTCTAACAATATATTCAATAAATGCAACTTTATTAAATCCAATAAATAATACTATTACTTCAAATAGTTCTATAAACTTTACTGCTAATTTATCTAATGGAACTTTATTCAATGGGGGAGGTTTAGTAAATGCAACTTTATTTATTTATAAGATTGGTAGCAATATCACAAATCAAAGTTTTGAAGGAGTAACTTTTCCACCAACTGGTTGGTTTACTGGTGGAGATGCTATTTGGCATAGAAATATAACTGAACCAGATATAGGATTAGCATCAGCAGGAAGTAGTGATATTATTGATTCACAAAAAACTTGGATAAATACAACTTATCTTTTTAATCGAGATGGAAATGTTTCATTCTTTTGGAATGTATCTTCTGAAAAGAATTATGATAATTTATGCTTTTGTATAGATAATCCCTGTGGTGGTACGGGGTGTACTTGTTCTGGTACTTCTGGAACAGCAGATGCTATAATTACCTCTTCTTCTGATGGAGTATGGACTTTCGGTATAGTTTCAAAGAATGTAAATGCTGGATTACATACATTTACTTGGTGTTATGCAAAAGATGGTTCAGTCACTGCAGGAGCAGATATGGGTAAGATAGATAACGTTACATTTACTCAAACAAATCCATTATATAATCAAACAACAACTAACTTTATATCTAATCCTATTGAAACAGTAGTTGGAACAATTGTTAAATTAGCCGTAGGAATTTATAATTGGTTTTATACTACTTTTGATTTATCAGGAAATAGTTTTACATCAACCACTTATAATCTAACTATCTCATCAGATTTAATTTATCCAGACATAAATCTTACCTTCCCAATAAATACAACTTATAATTCAATACAAACAAAAATAAATTTTACTACCTTTGATATAAATTTAGATACATGCTGGTACTCAATAGATTCAGGATTAAATAATATAACTACTTCTTGTTATTTAAATATAACGGGATTAACTTCTTCTCAAGGTTCTAATACTTGGTTGGTTGGAGTTAATGATTCAAATAATAATATCAATTCAAGTTCAGTAACTTTCTTTGTAGATTCAATAAGTCCAAATATAAATATCACCTCTCCAATAAATAATACAAACTCTTCTAATAATCTCTTAGATATTTTTTATACAAGAAGCGACACTAATCTTCAATCTTGTTGGTATTCAAATGATACTTACTTATCAAATACAACCTTAGCAAGTTGTGGGAATATTACTTCAGTTATTTGGTCAGATGCTAAACATAATGTTATTATTTATGCAAATGATACTTTAGGAAATATTAATTCATCAAGAATTAGTTTTACAATAGACACAATAAATCCAGATATAAATATAACTTCTCCATTAAATAATTCTAATTCTTCTGATAACACATTAGATGTTTTTTACACAATTTCAGATTCAAATTTAGCAAGTTGCTGGTATTCAAATGATACTTATTTAGTTAACACTTCTTTAACTTGTGGACAGAACATAACTTCAATTATTTGGTCTGATGCTTTTCACAATGTTACAATATGGGCAAATGATTCTGCTGGAAATGAAAATGCTTCAAGAATTAGTTTTACAATTGATACTACTGCTCCAAATGGAATTATCTTATTACCATTATCACAAAACTATGCTAACAATGAATCAATTAATTTAAATATCTCTGTAATAGATTTAGGTGTTGGATTAAGTTCATGTTGGTATAGTATATTAAATAGTACAGGTGGAGGAATTGTAATTGATAATACTACCATCCAAATAGTTTCTGGAGTATGTCAAAATACTTCTTTTAATCTTACTGCTTTAGATAATAATTATAAGTTAATACTTTATTCAAATGATACACTTAATAATTTAAATTATACTTCAGTAAATTTTGGAATAAAAATGAATGTTCCATCAATTACATTAAATTATCCATCAGATAACAAGTATTTTAAGAATGGAACAAGTATCTATTTTAATTTTACTGCTTTTAGAGATATTGGAATTGACACAATTAGTTTATATTTAAATGGATTATTAAACTATACTTGGATTAATCCAACTAATAATACAATGAACTTTACAATTTTAAATTTAGCAGAAGGAAGATATAATTGGACAGTTGGTGGAAATGATACCTTAAATAACTTTGGTTGGGCATTAAATAACTTTACTACTACAATTGATTTAACTAATCCTACTGTAACAATAAACAGTATAACAACAATTCCAGGAAGTCTTATTATAACATTTAATTCAAATAATACAGATAATTATTTATTATCAATTTGTAAATATTCTGTCTATAATTCATTAGGAGCAATAGATGGAACTAGAAATAATGTATCATTTACTTGTACAAATACGGCAGTCGGTTCTTTAGTATCAGTTTATGGTACTTATACATTAAGAGTTTATGCTGAAGATAAAGCAGGTAATGAAATTTATTCTGAACAAATTTTTGTTACTTCTGCTTCTTCTGGTGGAACTATTCCAACTGGGGGCGGAGGTGGAGGTTCAACAATTAATACCACAATATCTAAATCATTCTGTGGCGACGGGCTGTGCGAGCCAATCAATGGATTCCTACAAAAGGAAGACTTTTACACATGTCCAAATGATTGTACAAGCCCAATAAATCTTGATGAATGGTTTAATACACTTCTAAAAAATTGTTTTGACTCTGATGAAAGTACAATTTGTTTATGGACTTCTATAATCGGTTCTATATCTAATCCAACAGTTGGACCGTCTACTTCATTTACTGGACAGTATAATCTCGATACTTTATTAATGAACTGTTTTTCTAAAGATGAAAATATAAATAAACAATGTGTATGGAAAACATCTACTGGTGGAATAATTTTTCTTGTTGGATTTGTTTTAATATTTATACTAATGACTTTAAAGATTCCAACTAAAGGCAAATCAAAAACAACAATTCCAAAGTACATAATTTATCAATCAAAAAAAATTGGTAAAAGGAAAAGAAAT
>JBAZVO010000009.1:0-26166 GCA_041660865.1 Candidatus Woesearchaeota archaeon | reverse complement strand
ACTTCATTTCATGAAAAAAAGGGAATTTGGTTGGCACATACTAACATATAATTTAGAATTACTAAATAAACAAGCAAAAGCTTATTTACATTTGCTCTTACGAGCAATAAGCATTCCGGACAGAGCCCTAAAAAGTAAATATTTAAATACTCGATTTTTTGAACACTTTATACTTTCTAACAAAAAATCATCATAAGTTAAAGAGAGTAAATAAATTGTTAATTGTAAAATATTCATAGAGGCTAAAGTTGAGTAAACAAGGATTGAGAGCATTATCACCAAGGTATAATAAAAAGAGATGGAGACGTTTCTTAAGTCAGGATTTAAATGGCACCATGCATATAGAAGGAATTTCAGTTAATACCCTTGTTAGAAAATATGGAACGCCAATATATATATTTGTCGAGGATGAAATACGTTCTAAACTCAGAACTTTTAAAAATGCTTTTGATTACGATAAATTTAGTCCACAATATGCCTGCAAGTGTAATTCCAATCTTGAAGTTTTAAATATTGTTCGTGAAGAAGGATTTGAATTTGATGCTAGTAGTGTTGGCGAAATAATTCTCGGGCTTCTTGCGGATTTTGAACCTGAACAAATAACCTTTACTAATCTTTACAAAAGCGAACAAGATATTTATTTTGCCTCAGAAATCGGTGTAAAAGCTATAACTGTTGATTCTTTAGAGGAGTTAGATAAGGTAATAAGAGTTGCAAATAAAGGAGCTAAAATCATACCTATAATGTTAAGAGTTAATCCTATGATTCAAGATGGTAAATATACAACTAAGAATCAAAAGTATGGTATACCTTACAAATTTGTAGCTAAAGCTATAAGAAAAACAGCGAAGATAAATAATATAAAACTTAGAGGGTTTCATTTTCATGGGTCATATTCTTATAACCCAAAAAATTATGTTTTAGCTTTAACTAAATTAATTAATCTTGTAAAAATTGCAAAAAAACAAGGCGTAATAATAGACATGTTAGATCTTGGAGGAGGATTTCCACCTGAAGCACCAAAAGCATATAGGCCTGGAAAGTATTTTGATGCTGAAGATTTCGCTCCAATTTTTATGAAATCATTTCATAATTTATTTGAAAAGAATAATTTAGAAAAACCTATTTTAGTATTTGAACCTGGTAAATCAATGGTTGCAACGTCAGGAATTGGCATAATAAAAGTTGTAAGCATAAAGGAACTTGGAAAAAAATATGCAGCTATAACTGATGGTTCAACATACTCTATGTTTCCTGATGTTTTGGTTTCTAAATGTGCATATGATATACTTCCTATAACAAAGATGAATCAAAGACGAACTCAAAAATATGAAGTTGTTGGTTCAACTTGTGATTGTATTGATGTTATTGAAGATAATGAAAATCTTCCGTGGCTTGAGGAAAATGATCTTTTATCAGTTATGGATTGCGGGGCTTATAGTTATGTTATGGCGTCTAATTTTAATAATTTGAAAAGACCGCCGATTATAATGATACGAAAAGATGGCACAACAAAACTTATTCGTAGAAGAGATAGATATTCTGATTTGTTTGGTCCTGAACTTGATGTGCTAAAAATTGCAGATCCATATGAACTTAAAAAATATTATAATTTGACAAGAGTTAATTTAGAGAAAGTTTGGGCAGGAAATGAGAATGATAATAATAATGAGAATAAATCTGAACTTAACCTCGGCGCGTCCACTAAAAAATCAAAAAGGAAGAAATAGTTTTTAAAAATTAGTTAGATGTGTTGTATTCTTTTCAAAACAGCTATAGAGTCTCTTGCAATCATTAATTCTTCGTTTGTTTTTATAACAAGAATTTTTGTAATGGCGTTATCTCCTGAAATTATTTGTTCATTATTTTTATTTCTTGTTTTATTTAAAAGAGGCGTTCCGTGAATATATTCAAAAACTTTTTCACGTAGATAATATGCATTTTCCCCAATTCCGCCAGTAAACGTTATAGCATCAACATCTTTTAAAATTGAAAGATATGAACTTATGTATTTTGCAATATCATATGCTAATATGTCAAGAACAAGCTGGCATCTTAAGTGTCCTTGTTCTGCTTTTTCATGTATTAATCGCATGTCTGAAATTCCGCATAATCCAAGAAATCCGCTTTTTTTATTTAGTAGTGAATCTATTTGATCAGGCGTTAAATTTTCTTTTTTTTGAAGAAAAGTTATGATACTAGGATCTATGTCTCCTGCTCGACTTCCCATAATTAAACCCGGAGCTGGAGTAAAACCCATGGTTGTATCGATTGATTCATCATCTTGTATGGCGGTTATGCTAGAGCCATTTCCAAGATGACAACTAATCATGCTGATTTTTGATTTTTTTAGTATTCTTTTGGTTTCAAGCATAATATATCTATGAGATGAGCCGTGAAAACCATATTTTCTTATTTTATATTTTTCATAATATTCATAAGGTATTCCGTATAGATATGCTTCTTTTTTAATTGTTTGATGAAATGAAGTATCAAATACTGCAACTTGTGGAATTTGTGGAAGTAATTTTTCACATGCAAGTATGCCTGCGAGATTTGGAGGATTATGAAGAGGGGCAATACTTGATAGTTCGTTAATTATTTGTTTGACTTTTTCATCAATTAGTGTTGCGTGCGAATAGTGCTCTCCACCATGTACAACTCTATGTCCAATAATATCTATGTCTTGTTTTGGTATTATTGAAAGAATATATTTTATTCCTTCTTCATGATCTTTTACAAGCATACTTTTTTCTTTTCCATTAATAATTATTTTACAACTTGGCAGATTTACATTATCAATTCCACCTTTTAATAATACTTGTTCATTATTCATATCTAATAATTGGAATTTAATTGACGAGCTTCCAGAATTTATTACTAATACTTTCATTTTATATTTCATCTCTTTTTTAATTTAGTGTTGATTTTTGATTGTTTTTGAAAATTTTTTTGTGTTCTAATTTTCTCTTAATTATGAGTGTGTTGTTCGAAATTTATTGATTTTCTTGAGCTTCTATTACTGTAATTTCTGTTGTAAGTACAATATCTTCAACAGAGCAACCTCGACTAAGGTCGTTGATTGGTTTTTTTAAACCTTGAACAATAGGACCTATTGCTTTTGTGTTGCCAAATCTTTCGACTAATTTGTAGCCTATGTTTCCAGAGTTTAAGTCCGGAAATATTAAAACATTAGCTTCGCCTTTAATTGGCGAATTAGGGCATTTCTTTTTAGCAACATCAGGAACTATCGCTGAATCTAATTGTAATTCGCCATCAATTATCAAATCTGGTCTTTTAATTTTTAGTTCTTCAGTTGCTTTTCTAACTTTTTCAACACTTAAACTATTTCCACTGCCTTTTGTTGAAAAAGAAAGCATCGCGATTTTTGGAATATATCCAAATCTTTTTGCTGAATCAGCAGTTTGCTCAGCAATAGTTATTAATTGTTCAACAGTTGGATCTTCTATGAATGCGCAGTCGGCAAAAAAGAAAACACTATCCTCTTTTACCATCATGAAAAAACTTGATGCGAATTTTACATCATCTTTGGTTTTTATTATTTGCAAAGCAGGTCGCAGAGTATCTGCAGTTGTATGATTAGCACCTGATACCATGCCATCAGCCTCACCAGTATAAACCATCATCGTTCCGTAATATTCAGGTTTTTTTAGAAGTTCTCGTGCCTGCTCTATTGTTAGACCTTTATGTTTTCTTAGTTCGAAAAGTTTTTGAGCGAATTCTTCTAATTTTTCTGCATTTTGAGGTGCAGTTGGATCTGCAATTCTTACGTGATTAAGATTAATCTTTAGTTCTTTTTCCTTTTTATGAATTTCTTCTATGTTTCCTATAAGAATTACTTCTGCGAGTTTTTCATAACTTACAATGGCTGCAGCTTTTAATACTCGTTCATCTTCACTTTCAGGGTAAACGATTCGCTTAGGATTAGTTTTTGCTTTCGTCTTAATATAGTCTAGAATCTTTGTTTTGTGCTCTTTTTTTATAAATTTGAAGATTTTCATAAATTAACGAACTCTTTTCCTCTTTTTATCTCTTACGTTTTTTAGAATTTATTAATGTTAGGGTTTTATCTGATTTTAGATTAAAATTAGTATATTATAAAGGAATTTGCGAATTTTGTATGAATCTTTTTATTTCATCAGAACTGCTTTGTCTAAAATAGGTGAGTTTACATCTTTTACATTTAGCATATGTTTCACCATTTACTACGTGGCCATTAGATTCAATATGACCTTGTGTTTGGCATTGGTCTAGACGTTTAAATAATTGTTTATATGATAATGCTTTGTTTAATTCCGTAATATAGAATTCTTTTTCTGTAAGTTGTGTGGTTTTAAAACCCGCTTGTTCATATTTTGTACCTATCCAAGAATATCTTTTATTATTTTCTTCTATATATTTTGTTTTTTGTGTTGGAGTTAGTTCAACTTTTTTTAAATTAAAAGTTACAAGAATTAATTCCAAAGAAATACAATTAGGAGGAAATGAGTTTTGAACATTATTAGAGGAATTATTTGTTGTATTTTCTGAAATGGCTGATTCTTCTATCATGATGGTTGCCTTTTTTATTTTAAGGAATAGATTATTTAAATAATTTTGTAAAAAATGTAAATTAGTCTACAAGTGTTCTCTTTTTCTATACCATGTATGTAGAAGTCTATGTGCGGTTTCACCGCCGAATTCACCTAGATAATCTTTGTATAGTTTAATAACATCAAGGTTTTCATGGGATTTTCTTATTTTCTTTCCTGAATCTTCTTTATTTAGAGCTTCAGCTCTTTTTTCAAGAATATAAGAATCATCATATCTTGGTTGGCCTCCTCCACCAACACATCCACCATAGCAGGCCATGATTTCTATAAAATGATAAGGGCAAGCTCCTTCGCGAATCATGTTCATGATTTTTCTAGCGCCACCAAGAGTATGAACTACTGCGATTTTTATTTTTGTATCAGCAATTGTTAATTCGGCTTCTTTCCAAATTTCAGTTCCTCTAATTGTTTTATATTCTATGTTTTGAAGTGTTTCGCCAGTTAGCATATCGGCCGCACTTCGAAGAGCAGCTTCCATTACTCCTCCACTTCTACCAAATATGTCGCCTGCGCCAGAACTTGTTCCGAAAGGATTATCAAAGTCTGAGTCTGGAAGACTATTAAAATCGATGTCGAACTGTTTGATTAATTTTCCAAGTTCTGTTGTTGTTAAAACAATATCTGTTTCTCCTTTAAATTCAGGTCTTTGAATTTCAAATTTCTTTGCTGTACAAGGCATTATATCAACTAGCATTATATCTTCAGGTTTAATGTTCATTTTAGTTGCATAATATGTTTTTACGAGTGACGCCATCATGCTTTGAGGACTTCTACAAGTTGACATATGATGCAATTCTTCAAAAAAGAATTGTTCTCCAAATTTAACCCATGCTGGACAACAAGTAGTTATTAATGGAAGATCTCTTTTTTCTTTAAATCTTTTAATAAATTCTGTTGCTTCTTCGATAATTGTAATGTCTGCTGCAAAATTAGTATCAAATACTTTTTCAAAACCTATTTCTCGAAGCGCACTAACCATTTTACCAGTTACAGGAGTTCCTAAAGGTAAACCAAAACATTCGCCAAGGGTTGCTCTAATTGAAGGAGCTGTTTGAACAAAGATGTGTTTTCCAGAATTAAGGGCTTCAATAACTTCATTGAGTCCACTTTTTTCATCAAGTGCGCCTGTTGGACAAACAACGACGCATTGTCCGCAATTAACACAAGAGCTTTCAGCTAGAGGCACTTTGAAGGGAGTATTTATTTCTGAATAAAATCCTCGATTTTGTACGCCTATGGCGTAAACTGTTTGAATATCATTACATGCTCTAATACATCTTCGGCAAAGAATGCATCTTTTATTATCGCGAACAATTGATGTGCTCGAAAAATCAGGCTCTGAATGTCTAACTTCGCCTTTAAATTCATTTTCAAGAAGAGTCATTTCTTCAGCATATTTTTGTAAAGTGCATTGTAAATCTTGAGAACAAGTAACGCAATTATAATCGTGATTTGCAAGAATTAATTTCATAATAGTTCTTCTATCTCTTAAAATTCTTGGTGTGTGTGTTTTTATAATCATTCCTTCTTTAAAGTCTGTGTTGCAAGAAGTTACAGGTTTTGGAACCCCTTCAATATCAACTATACAAAGTCTACAAGCACCAATTCTTTCAAGTCTTGGATGCATGCAAAGATGAGGAATATTAATTCCATAACGTTTTGCAACATCAATTATTTTCTCTCCCGGATAGCCTTCTACATCAAGAGTGTTAATTTTAAATTTTACAGGTTTTGATGTTTGAGTTATGGGTTCTGTCATTTTGAGATCTCATTTATTTTATATTCTTGTTATTGCTTTGAATGCGCAAACATCATAGCATTTACCACAACGTATGCATTTATCCTGATCAATAATATGAAGATTTTTTAATTCTCCTGTTATTGCATTAACTGGACAATGTTTTTTACAATTACCGCAACCAGTACAGCTTTGAGTTATTGTGAAGGTTAGTAAATTTTCACAAACATGTGCAGGGCATTTTTTATCAGTAATGTGCGTTTCATATTCTTTTCTAAAGTGTCTTATTGTTGAAAGAACAGGGTTAGGCGCGAATTGACCAAGACCGCAAAGTGAAGTTCTATTAATAAATTCAGCTAATTCTTGAGCTCTTGTAATATCTTGAATAGTTCCATTGCCTCTTGAAATTTCGGTTAATAATTCTAATAATCGTTTAGTTCCTTCTCGACAAGGTGTGCATTTTCCACAACTTTCTGATTGTGTGAATGTAATAAAAAATTTAGCGAGACTAACCATACAGGATTTATTATTTGTAACAATAAAACTACCTGAGCCCATTATTGTTTTTAGATTAGACATGGTTTCATAATCAAGAGGAGTTCCAAGATCTTTTTCAACAATGCACCCTCCAGCAGGACCGCCTGGGAATAATGCTTTAAATGTAGTTCCATCAGGAAGTCCACCACCTATGTCATAAATAATTTCTTTAAGAGTTATTCCGAAAGGAACTTCTATTATTCCTGTTCTTTTTATATCTCCGCTTAAGCATAAAGTTTTAGTTCCTTTTGTTGTTGCAGTTCCATACTTAGAATATGTTTCAACACCTATTTTGAAAATAGTTGAAACATCTCCCCATGTACCAACGTTATTAACAATTGTTGGTTTTCCATATAATCCTTTTTGTGCTGGAAATGGAGGTCTTGGTTTTGGCGTTCCTCTTCTTCCTTCTATACTTTCAATTAGGGCAGTTTCTTCTCCACAAACAAATGCGCCTGCACCTTCGCGTATTGACACATCGAAATTGAATCCTTCTTTTCCAAGAATATTTTTTCCAAGAAGATTATTTTCATAAGCAGTAGTTATGGCTTGTTGAAGAGTTGTTATTGCAAGAGGATATTCAGCTCTCGTGTATATGATTCCTTCATCAGCGCCGGTTGCATAAGCCCCTATTGCAAGACCTTCAAGAATTCTAAATGGATCGCTTTCCATTAAAGTTCTATTCATGAATGCACCAGGATCTCCCTCATCGCCATTACAAATAATATATTTTTTACCTTGTTGGTTTGCGATAAATGTCCATTTTTTCCCTGTTGGAAATCCTGCGCCTCCTCTTCCTCTTATTCCTGCGCTATCAACATTTGAAATAACTTCTTTAGGCGTTAAGGTTATGGCTTTTTTTAAACCAGAATACCCTTCTCTTGCCATATAATGTTCTATTTTGAACGGATCAATAATTCCGCAATTATCAAGAGTTAATCTTACTTGTTTTTTATAGAAATCTAAATCTTCTAAGTTTTCACAAACAAATAATTCTTCACATCTTTTTTCTTTGCGAACACTTTCAATTAGTCCTTTAACATTATCTTTTGTAACATTTCCATAATAAGTAGTTTTACCATTTTGAACAACAACTACAACTGGTTCATTATAGCACATTCCAATGCATCCAGATTTCATTAAAGGGATGTCTAATTTTGCAGATTCAATCGCATCAAATGTCTCTTTTGCTCCCGCAGAAAGACCGCATGTGGCCATACCTACAACGATTCTATCGTTTGTAAGTTCATGTTTTGCATTAGTTGTATTAATGTTCATTTTCTTTTTGTCTTTTCTTTATTTTTTAATTTTATGTATTAATCTTAATTTATGAATGAGTTTTTATGATTTCTTTAACTTTTTTCTTATCAAGTTTTCCATAAACAACTCCATTAATCATCATCGCAGGCGCTCTTGCGCAAGCACCGATGCAATTAACACATTCCAAACCAAATTTGCCATCTTTAGTGACTTTGCCGGGTTTTATTTCTAAAAGTTCTTCTAAATATTTAATTAATTCAGATGATTTTTTAACATGACACGCGGTCCCATCACAAATACTTATTGTGTATTTACCAGGTTTGTTAAATTTAAATTGTGAATAAAAACTAGCAACACTTACAAGTTCAACAAGCGGAATATCAAAATTTTTTGATAATTTAACAAAATTTTCTTCAGAAATGTAACCTTCTTTTTCCATGATTTGTTGAAGAATTCTTATGATGTTTTGTTTTCCAATAATAGTTAATTGCTCTGGAGTTTTTTCAATTTTTTCAAGAAATTCTTTTTCAATTTTAAGCATTTCATCATGAGATGGCTCTTTAAGACCTATATAATGTTTGAATTTTAAGAATTTATTTTCATTATGCATAGAATGAAACAAATAATAATAGTGAGTATTATTAATTGTAAGTCGTCTAAGTTCAACCATAAGAAAACAACACAACTAGTAGTTTAAATAGATTTCTAAAAATAAAGAATGTCTTCAAAAGTTATAAAAACGCAAATAATAAATAGTGAGGCTCTAGCCAAAAAATATGACTTGTGAATTATGTATTGCGTTAACTGAAAAACATAGATTGGTAGGAGAATCAGAATTATCTTTTTGTATAATAAATATAGAGCCTCTAAAGCCGGGACATGTTTTAATTCTTCCAAAAAGACATGTTGTAGAATTAAAAAATTTAACTTCAAAAGAAGCAAAAGATCTATTAGTATTATGTCAAAAATTCAAAGATAAAATAAATAAAACATATGGAGAAGATTCTTTAATTTTGTTAAATACGGGAAAACATAGTTCTCAAAAACATTTGCACTTTCATATTTGGCCAAGTAAAGGAGATTTAAGAGCGCTTGTATCTGGCTATGAAAATATTCCAAGACTAGTGCGCGCGTCTAAAATAGAACTTGAAAAAATGAAAAAGGAATTAGAATAAAATCATTAGAAATTTATCAGAGTTAGAATATTAAATATACTATTTAAAATAAATATATTAAAATAGAAGATTATAAAATTATTTAAATAAGTCTCATTCATGACAAAACTTATAAAAAAAGACATCTACTTAAATTTGAAGGTGAGTAAAAGGTGAGTATTATATCTAAGAAAATGATTACGATTGATGGAAATACTGCCGCTGCGAAAGTCGCGTACGCATTAAGTGAAGTTGCAGTAATATATCCGATTACTCCGTCGTCTCCCATGGGCGAATCAGCTGATGCATGGTCTGCATCTAAGAAAAAAAATATTTTTGGACGAATAGTAAAAGTGCAAGAAATGCAATCAGAAGCAGGCGCTGCGGGCGCAATACATGGCTCATTAACGGCCGGAGCTTTAACAACTACATTTACTGCATCTCAGGGTCTTCTTCTTATGATGCCTAATATGTTTAAAATTGCAGGGGAAATGCTTCCTGCGGTTTTTCATATAGCTGCAAGATCGCTTGCATATCAATCACTTTCAATTTATGGAGATCATTCTGATGTTATGGCGGCAAGAGGAACTGGATTTGCTATGCTTTCTTCATCATCAGTTCAAGAAGTAGAGGATATGGCTGTAATTGCACACATGTCAACTATTCGTGCAAGAATACCTTTTATGCATTTTTTTGATGGTTTTAGAACAAGTCATGAAATACAAAAAATAGAAGATATAAGTGATGAAGAATTAAAATTATTAATAGATTTAAAACTTGTTGACGAATTTAGAAATAATGCAATAAGGCCTGAAAAACCATATTTAAAAGTCGGCGCACAAAATCCTGATGTTTATTTTCAAGGACGAGAAAGAGCAAACAAATACTATGATGCAGCGCCTGAAATAGTAGATTTATCGATGAAAAAATTTGCAGAATTAACAGGAAGAAAATATGAATTATTTGATTATGTTGGTGCAAAAGATGCAAATTTATTAATAATTGCAATGGGTTCAGCCACAAGAACAATTGAAGAAACAATTCATTATCTAAATAATCAAAATAAAGATTTGAATGGTTACAAACTCGGACTTTTAAGAGTACATCTATATAGGCCATTTTCAATTAAACATTTCATAAATTCAATTCCTCAAAGCGTAACTAAAATCGCAGTTCTTGATAGAACAAAAGAATCAGGAAGTATAGGCGAACCACTGTATCTTGATACTGTTGCAGCATTTAATCAAGTGAGTTCAAATGGACAATTTAAAAATTTAAAAATTATCGGGGGAAGATATGGTCTTTCATCTAAAGAAGTAACTCCAGCCATGGTAAAAGCAGTATTTGATCATTTACAAAATAAATGCACTCATGATTTTATCGTTGGAATAAATGATGATGTTTCATTTAAATCACTTTTAGTAACTGAAGATTTAGACCCAGAACCTGAAGGGGTTGTTAGATGTAAATTCTGGGGTTATGGCTCTGATGGAACTGTTAGTGCTAATAAAAATGCAATAAAAATAATTGGCGACTCAACAAATATGTATGTTCAAGGTCATTTTGCTTATGATTCAAAGAAATCAGGCGGCATAACCATTTCTCATTTAAGATTTGGAAAAGAAAAAATAGATTCAGAATATGAAGTTACAACTGCTAATTTTATCGCACTTCATAAACCTTCATACATAGGAAGATACGATATACTTGAAGGCATAAAACAAAATGGGACATTTTTAATAAATTGTTCATGGACGCCTGAAGAAGTATTTTCTAAATTCACAAGAAGAATGCAAGAGATAATAATTGAGAAAAATATATCAGTTTATACAATCGATGCGTATAAAATTTCAAGAGATTTAGGTCTTGGCGATAAAATAAATACTATAATGCAAGCGGCATTTTTCAAAATCGCAAACATAATTCCTTTTGAAGAAGCAATGACTCTTACAAAGGAACATATAAAGCATCAATTCCTAAAGAAAGGAGATGTAGTAATACAAATGAATTATAATGCGGTGGATTCTGCTATTGCAAATTTGAACAAAGTTAAAATTCCTGAGTCTAAAAATCAAATAACTATTTCAGCACCCGATCTTAAATTAATAAAAGATGATGCATCAGATTTTGCAAAAGAAATAATAAGTCCAATAATGCATCTTAAAGGAGATTTAATTCCTGTTTCAAAAATGCCTCTTGATGGAATAGTTCCTGTTGCAACAGCAAAACTTGAAAAAAGAGGAGTTGCAACAAATGTTCCAGAATGGATATCCGAACATTGTATTCAATGCGGAATATGTTCTTTTGTTTGCCCGCATGCAGCAATAAGATTAAAACAAATAAATTCTGAAAATCTTAAAAATGCACCAAAAACATTTAACGTTTTAAAATCAAGTTTAAAGAATGATAAAGATTTAAAATTCAAGGTTCAAGTTTATCCTGAAGATTGTGTTGGGTGTAATTTATGCGTTGAAATGTGTCCTACTAAAAATAAATCATTAAAAATGATTGATTTAGAGCAAGCAAGAGTTAATGGAGAAAATGAAAATCAAGAATTTTTTGATAATCTTCCAGATGATGTTCTTGATGGCGCAATACCTGGAACAGTTCAAGAATCTCAACTTCATATGCCTTACTTCGAGTTTTCAGGTGCATGTGCAGGATGTGGAGAAACACCTTATGTTAAATTGTTAACTCAATTATTTGGAGATAGAATGATAATTGCAAATGCAACTGGTTGTTCTTCAATTTATGGTGGAACATTTCCAACAACACCTTATACTACAAATAAAGAAGGAGTAGGTCCTGCGTGGGCAAATTCACTTTTTGAAGATAATGCAGAGTACGGTTTTGGTATGAGACTTGCAGTAGATGAAAAAAGAGAACAAGTAAAAGAAATAATATTAAAATTATTGGAATCAGGAACTACAGAAAAATTAACAATTGCACTAAAAAATATGATTTCTAGTTGGGATAAAAAAGGAATAGACCAAAAAGAAAGTGTAAAAGAAATAAAATTAGCACTTCCAGAAGCCATACAAAAAGTTTATGGAACAAGCACATCAATACTTACAGAATTTGATAAATTAAAAGATTATGTGACAGATAAATCTGTTTGGATTCTAGGAGGAGATGGCTGGGCGTATGATATAGGTTTTGGCGGACTTGATCATGTTTTAGCTCAAGGTAAAAATATTAAAATATTAGTTCTCGATACTGAAACTTATTCAAATACTGGTGGGCAAACATCAAAATCAACACCAAGAGGAGCGACTGCTAAATTTTCAGTTGCAGGAAAAGAAACTCCGAAGAAAAATCTTGGCGCGATGATGATGACATATGGTTATGTTTATGTCGCATCAATAAATTTAGGTGCTAATAGATTACAAACAATTAAAGCATTAAATGAGGCAGAGCAATATGATGGTCCTGCAATAATAATTGCATATTCTCCTTGCATAGCGCATGGTATCGATATGAAAAATGCACAAAAAGAAGGAGTTCTCGCACAAGATTCAGGATATTGGCCATTATATAGATTTAATCCATCTGCAAAAGAAATTTTATCTTTGGATTCACCAGATCCCAAAATATCATTTAATGAATATATTTCAAAAGAAACAAGATATACTGCATTAAAGACGCAATATCCTGAGCGAGCAGAAAAACTATTCGCTCAAGCAGAACAAGATGCGATAAAACGACGAGAGAATTTGAAAAAGATGAAGTAACTACAAATTAGACTTTGTCTATTTATTTTTGTTTTTTTTGTTTTTTTGTTTTTTTATTAGTGTGCTTTTTGTTGAGGTAATAATATTTTTGAAGATTTTCAAGTTTTTATCGAAATAAATAAATACTAAATTGTGAAATAAACTTTTATGAGTGCAAAAAAATTTAAATTTATGACTCGAAAAGAAATGTATGCACAAGAAGAGTCTAAATTAATTACAGAGAGCAGTTTAAATTTAAAGAACATTTATGAATTTAAAGATTCTGATTTTGTAAAAGTATTTGACAAAATGTATGATATTATTTATTTAAAAAATTCAGAAAACAATTTAGGCAGGGTAAATAAATCTGCAAAAGAAGATGTGCTAAGAACGAATTATTTAATTACAATAATAAAAATAGAGGAAGATTTAGCTTCATGTTATGGGCGTATGTCAAAAGGCGAACGAAATAATTTTGATGTAAAACGCGAAGTAATAGATTTTACAATAGATAATGTTTGCGATCAACTCTTCGAATATGTGTCAATACAGAAGAAATAGTTTATTTATCATCATAGTTTTAAGTTTATTATGTTTTTAATTTTTAGAATTTTAAATTATGAATATCTTTGTTATACTTTTTTAAAACTTTTTTAAACGCATAATTTGTTGTATCCTTCATCGAAAAGCCTAGAAGTTTTACGGTTTTTTCAATATCGCATTTATCGCCTTCTAGTTCAAGAAATGGAGGAATTCCTGGAAGTTCATCGATTTCTAATTTAACATTTCCTAAAACATAAGAAGTTCTATATTTTTCCCAGTAATTTTGAGTTTTAAGGTCGAGCGCATTTAATATTTCTTTTGTTTTTTTAAAATTACTAGGATTTATTTCTAATTCATTACAAACTTTAAATTTTCCTTCTTTGCGACCATGCTGTTTGTATGTTAATTCAACTTTATCTCCTACTTGTCGTAATCTTAAAAGCTCATTTTTTTCTTTTATTAGTTTATTTGAAAAATCATAAGATTCAGATTTTACAAAAAATTTACCTTTTTTAACCCCGCCAAGAGCTAATATTTTTTTATCTATTTGTTTAATATTTATTTCAAGAATTTTAAGTTCTATTTCATCCATTAGAATTATAAATTGTAGGGTGTTAAAATAGTTTTGCACATTAGTAATAATTATGATAGTTAATAGTAAATAATATAAACTAAAACACACGTTAACTTATAATTATATTAAAAGGGTGAAGGCTGCTGATAAAATTAAATAATTTTAAGAGAAAAAAAGAGAGAAAGTCTAAACTAAATTCGAAACAAAACTTTGATTTAACGTCTAAACTAAATTTGAATGTTGTAATTGAAAAAAAAGCAACAAGAGAAGGATTCGGTGAAGGGCTTTTAGATGCGGCACGAGAGAATAATAAAATATATGCGATAACGGCTGATCTTGCAGGTTCCGTTGGTATGACTAAATTTTCTGAGGAATTTCCTACAAGATTTGTAGATGTGGGAGTTGCGGAACAAAATTTAGTTACTGTTTGCGCAGGACTTGCACTTGGTGGAAAAATTCCTTTTGCAGCAGCATTCGCAGCATTTAGCCCAGGAAGAAATTGGGAACAAATAAGAACTACAATTTGTTATAATGATCAAAATGTAAAAATAGTTGGAAGTCATGCAGGACTTGGTGTTGGTGAAGATGGCGCAACACATCAAATGCTTGAAGATGTAGCATTGATGAGAGTTCTTCCAAATATGGATGTTATAGTTCCATGTGATTCTATTCAAGCAAAGAAAGCAACAATTGCTATTGCTAAAACTAATAAACCAACATATCTTAGAGTCTTTAGACAAAAAACACCGATATTAACAACAGAAGATACCGAGTTTAAAATAGGAAAAATACAATTATTTTCTAAAGGAAAAGATGTAGTTATAATTTCAACAGGACCAATACTTGCAAATGTTATGGACTCTTCCAAACAACTTGAAAAATCAAAAATATTTTGCACAATAATTAATTGTCACACAATAAAACCGCTCGATGAAGAAAATATACTCAAGCATGTATCTGATGCAAAATTAGTTGTTGTTGTCGAAGATCATCAAATAGCAGGAGGACTCGGTGGCGCTATTGCAGAATTACTTTCTAAAAATAATCCTAAAAAAATGTTGTTCTTAGGAATAAATGATGTTTTTGGCGAATCAGGAACGGATGTTGAATTATACAAAAAATACAAATTAGATTCGCAAGGAATTACAGATTCAATAATTTCTGAATTATTTTCAAAAAATAAAATAAAAAATAAAATAAAAAGCGAAATAAAAATCCAAAACAAAATTAAAATAAAAAAAAATAATGTAAATAATATCAACAAACAAAAAATCAATACGCGAAAACTACTCTCTAAAAATAAAAAGAGGAGAAAATGAAAAACGAAGCGATTCTTCTCTTTGACGTCGGAGCGACGTGGACAAGATATGCTTTTTTAATAAATAAAAAAATAGTTTCTAAAAAAATAATACTGACGATAGAATTTACTTTAGCAGATATAAAAAAAATCATTTTAGAATCAGGAAGACTAATTACAGTAGTTAGAATAGCTTGTGCGGGGCCTGTAGAAAATGGTAAAGTTATTATGACTCATGCAAATTTAGTTTTTGATGAAAGATCATTATCTACGAGTTTAGGAGTTAAAGTAAAACTCATAAATGATTTAGAGGCTGCGGCTTTTTCTTTAAGGGAAAAAAATAAAGGTTCATTACTTATTGGTCCAGGTACAGGATTGGGTGTTAGTATAATATCTGGAAAAGGTGACGTTGTTGCAAGCGAAGAGGGACATAATAAAATACGGCGAGAATCATTTTTAAATATTTCAGAATTTAATCACGTGAATATCCCTGATTATGAAACAGTATTATCTGGAAAATATAATGTTCTTCTAACATTGTTTAAAAAAGAAAAAGTCATTTTAACGAAGGATAAATTTACAGAAATTTATTTATTTTTCCTCGAAGAGTTTATACAAGAAATGCTTTCAAAACATAAAGATAAGGGATTAAAAAAAATAATATTTTTTGGAGGAGTTATATCGGGAAATAAAAAATTCTTTTCTCTATATTCTAAGATATTAAAAAAGAAATTTAAAAAAGAAATTAAAATCATTGATGATAAATTTCTTTGTTTAGAGGGTGCGGCTTTAATTAATAATTAGTAATAATTGTGATTAATATTTATAATTTTAATTAGTAAACATTTCTTTATTGAAAATAATTATCAAATGTACTTATCGAGTATGATTATTGAATGTAATTATTGCATGTAATTATTAAATGTGATTATTGAATGTAATTATTGAATGTAATTATTTAATGTAATTATCGAGTGTGATTATTAAATGTAATTATCGAATGTGATTATCGAATGTGCTCATTAAAATTAATTATTAAAATTAATTTTATTTGATTTTAAAGCAAAAAATAGAAAAGCTTATGAATAAGAAATAACATATTATTTTTATAATTAGGTTGAGGGGAGAATAGTGAAGATATTTTTAGATAGTGCTGATGTTGATGAAATATCTCAAGTGTATACTTGGGGTGTTGTTGATGGAATTACTACAAATCCATCTCTTCTAAAAATTGCAGTTGATAAAAGAAAAGAAAGTATAGATTTAGAAATTTATATTAGAACAATTTTAAAAGCTGCAAAAGGAACGCCTGTTAGTTTGGAAGTTACAGAAACACAAGCCGATAAAATGTTCGAACAAGGAAAAAAATTATTCAAATTTTTTAATCATACAGCAAAAAATGTTTGCATAAAAATACCGATAAATACAGCTATTGATAATGAAGGATCACAATTCGAAGGACTTAAAGCAATAAAACTTCTCTCAAAAGAAAAAATACCAGTTAATGCAACACTTATTTTTACGCCAGAGCAAGCACTTATGGCAGCTAAAGCAGGCGCTAAATACATAAGTCCATTTGCTGGAAGAATAGATGATTTTATACGAGATCAAAACAAAATAAAATACAACAAGACTGATTATTTTCCAGCAGAAGGTCTAAACAATGTTGAAATAAAAGATGATAATGGAATAGTATCAGGAATAGATTTAGTAAAAAAATGTGTTGACATTTTAAAAATTCATAAATTAAATTCAGAAATAATTGCTGCATCTCTTAGAAATACAAGACAAGTTAGAGAAGCAGCACTTGCAGGTGCGCACATAGCAACAGTTCCATATCCTGTTATAACTGAATTAATAAAACATAAAAAAACAGTTGATGGCATGAAAAAATTTATCGAAGACATAGTTCCTGAGTATGCAAATTTCAAATAAAACTAGATGAATCAAATGGCGGGCTTAATATTTAACAATAAAAATAGTCTTGTAAGATCAACAGACTTTGAAAAAACAAAAAGAAAAACAATTCTTGAACTAAATAAAATAAAAGAGGCTGTTGGAAAAAAACAAGAGTGGTACAAAGCACTCAATCTTCCAAATGAAAAAAAAATCATTGAACAAGTTACAGAATTAGTAAAACAAAAACAAACATTAAATATATCTGCAATAGTAATTATAGGAATTGGTGGTTCGATACTTGGAACTCAAGCAATCTACGAATCATTGAGAGGAAAGCTTCATAACGAAACACAAAAAATAAAAGTTTTATTCATAGATACAGTTGATACTGATTCAATGTATAATTCACTTAAAATAATTGAAATTCTTTTAAAATCAGAAAAAAATATTATTATAAATGCGATTTCAGAATCTGGTACGACGACAGAGACAATCGCTAATTTTGAAATATTTCTCGAGTTATTAAAAAAACATAGAAAAGATTATCAAAAATATGTAGTTGTAACAACAAAAAAAGATAATAAATTATATCAATTTGCATCTAAAAATAACTTTTCAATTCTAGAAGTTGAAAATGCTATTAGTGGTAGATATTCTGTTTTTTCACCTGTGGGTTTATTTCCATTAATATTTTTAGGAATTGATGTAAAAAAAGTTCTTAAAGGCGCATCAAATATGAATGAATTATGTTTTAAAGAAATATCAAAAAATCCTGCTGCTCAAGGGGCTATAGATTTATATTGTAATTACAAGGAAGGGAAATACATACACGATTTATTTATATTTTCAAATGATTTAGAATCACTCGGAAAATGGTATCGTCAATTAATCGCAGAAAGTTTAGGAAAAAAATATAATTTAAAAGATTACAAAGTCGAAGAAGGGATAACGCCAACAGTTTCTATAGGAAGTACTGATTTACATTCCATGGGTCAATTATATCTTTCAGGTCCGAGAAACAGATTCATAACTTTTGTAAATGTTAGTCCAATAAATAAAATAAAAATCCCGAAAGAAAAAGAGTTCAATGAGCTCGTTGAAGGACTCCAAGGGAAATCGATGCATGAAATAATGAATGCAATTTATAATGGAACAAAACTAGCATTCATTAAAAGCAAAAGGCCATTTAATCAAATAAATATAACCAAAAACGAATATGATTTAGGACAATATATGCAATATGAAATGCTCAAAGTTGTTATTCTTGCACATTTACTTAATATTAATCCATTTAATCAACCAAACGTTGAAGAATATAAACAAGAAACAAGAAACATTCTAAAAAATAAATAATGTGATGAGTTAATAAAAACGTAATAGTTGCGTGAACTAAATGAAAACACAAAGATTAAATTTGCTAAAAAAAATAATGAGTAAAAATAAATTAGATACAATAATTTTAACTACTAGTCGTGATACTAATTTTAATTCTAACATTTATTATTATACGGGGTTTATGGGAACTGGAAGTTTTGTAATGAAAAAAGAACCCGTACTTATAGTTTCAGCTATAGAATTTGAAAAAGCAAAAAAAACAAAGATTGCAACTAAAATTTTAACAAAACAAAATAGAGTTGAACTTTTTCAAAAAAGTATAGGTGATGTAAAAACTATTGGTGTTGACACATCAATATTAACAGTTTCACAATTTGAAGAAATTAAATCAATAGTAAAACTAAATAATAAAAATAAAATAAAATTCATTAATATAGGAAAAGATCTTGTAAATGCTCGTGCAGTAAAAGAAAAAGAAGAAATAGAGTCGATAAAAAAAGCGTGTAGTGTTTGTGATGAAATTTTCTTAAAAATAATAAAGAATTTTAAATTCAAAACAGAAAAGGAACTCTCAACATTTATTTTAATGAAAATACGAGAAAAAGGACTTGAGCCATCATTTAATCCTATAGTTGCATCAGGAAAAAACTCATCTGATGTGCATCATATTCCTGAAGGAAAAATAACAAAAGGTTTTCTAATTCTTGATTTTGGATGTAAGGTTAATGAATATTGTTCTGATATGACTCGCACATTATATGTTGGAAAACCATCTGTTGATGAAATGGCGATGTATGAAGATTTGTTAAGTATACAAAATGTAGCAATAGAACTTGTGAATCCAAATAAAAAATGTTCTGAAATAGATTTATTTGTTCGAGAGTTACTCGGGGAGAGATTTCTTCATAATCTTGGACACGGCGTTGGTATCGAGATTCATGAATCTCCAAATTTAACTTCTACATCGAAAGATATTTTAAAAGAAAATATGTGTATAACAATAGAGCCTGGAGTTTACAAAGAAAGAAAATACGGGCTTAGAATAGAAGATACAATTCTTGTTACAAAAAAAGGTCCGATTAGACTTACAAAAAGTAGAAAAAATTTAATTTGTGTGAAAAATTAAGGCGTTCTTTTAAATTCTGTTTTAACAATTCTCGACGTTAAAAGTGTTGAATGAATTTTAAAAGAATGTCCACAATAAACACATCTTTTAACTTTCTTTGTCAAATCACCTTCTTGTTTTATTATAGGGGCAGTTCTTTGATCTTTTCCGCATTTTGGGCATCGCACAATTAGCATAAAACCAAAATCATAATAAACTATAAAAACCTTCTTTCTGGAAGTGACCAGTGTAGTGTGGCGTTGATTAAAATAACAAGTGCAAATATTAAGGTAAAAAAATGTTCATAGATGTATGCTTACCAAAAGATAATGAAGAAAAATTCATAGAGATAGCTGAAAAGCTTGGAACTTCAGGATTATTATTCTTATATGACAAACAAGAAAAAAATCTATCAGGGCTTAGAGAAAAAACAAAATTAAAATTATACGCGGGGCTTATAGTAAAAACAAATACGAATAAACCTGGAATAATGTTTGCTAAAGGAGAACAACAAAATATGGAGAACAGAAATCTTAGATTCATGTACGATTTTGAAGAAATAGAACAAAAAGATTCATTTCATTATAGAAGAAGTGGCGCGAATCAAGTTTTAGCAAATATTATGAAAGAAAAAAATAAAGTTATGGTCTTTGATATGGAAAAGATATTTACATCTCTAAGACAAAAAGAATTTCTTTTAGGACGAATGACACAAAATTTGATGCTTGCAAAAAAATACAAATTAGATACAATAATATGTTCATTTGCAACAAAACCTGAAAATCTTAGAGCCGAAAAAGAATACGCGTCATTAATTAGAGTTTTTGGTTACGAAGAACTTGCGAAAATCGCAACTGAAAATTTACAAATATTATTAACCAACGATGAGTTGAAATAATTCAAGTTGATTAAATATTATTGAGTTTGGAGTCTTTTGTTTTTTGCGTTTTTTGTTTAATTCTTTTTTTTGTTTTTGTTTTTACTTTTGTTTGTTTTGAGGTTTTTTTTGTTCTTGTTTTTTTTGAGGGTTCTTTTTTGTTCTTGTTTTTGTTTTCACTTTTCTTTTTTCTTGTTTTTTTAGTGACAAATATTTAAACAAGAGCCGAAGAGTAGTAATATTTTTATAGTGAGAAAGTTAATCTCCTAACATGGGTAATTCGAGGGGACAAGTAACTATATTTGTAATTTTAGGAATAGTTCTCGTGATTGTTTTGGTTTTCGCATTATTCATTATAAAAAATATAAATTCTAATAAGGATAATGTCGCATTACGCGAAGCATACAAAGGAATGGATTTCTCATCTTATACTGACTATTATGTTAAAACTTGTATGGAAGATTATTCAAAAGAAACAGCCTATCTTCTTGTAGACTCTGCGTTTATTAATATAACTAAAGAAAAAACTATTCTTGTAGGAATTAAAAGAGTGCCTTTGTTAGTTGATGGACAAAAAAGTAATTTGATGACTATCGAACAATCTCAAAATTATTACGAATTTTTATTTAATTCATTTATGAAAGAATGTTTATCAAAAATAGACGATGAAGTAGGAAGTGATTTCACAATTACTCTCGGAGAACCATCATCTAATGTAGAATTTTATCAAACATTAATTTTAATTAATTTAACATATCCTATTTCTGCTACAAATTCAAAACAAACAATAAAAAAGGAGTCCTTTGCATATATTTTAGATTATGATTTAAATTCAAAACATAATTTACTTGAGGTTATTTCTACAAAACAATTAACGACGATAGGATATTTTCAAATAGGATTTGTATCAGAAGAAATTCAAAAAAGAAATCTTTTATACGAGATAACGTATGAAGGCGGGCCTTCTAAAATTAAAATATTTTATGACTTAAATAATGAAAGAAAAATGGAGTTTATTATACGATGAAATTTAGTTTTAAAAAAACAAATTTGATTAGCTTAATGTACATATTTACAGGAGTATTTTTTATTTTAAGCTTAGTTATAATTTCATCTATATTTGTTAGCGCAGAAGAAAAAAATTATAATTGTGATAACGAAGGATACGCTCAAATAAAAGAAGATAACTTGAAGCAAACTGAAGAAAAATATGATGAGTTGATTGCGCATAAGCCGTTTTATTCTGATGAAGAAAAAAAATGGATAAAAACAAGTTATATTGATGAAAATAGAGAAAAAGTGTTTAACGAATTTTATTTGTTATGTAAAATTCAAGCAAATGGCGATTTAACAAAAATGAATGTTTTTGTACTTGATATGCTTGAAGAAAAAATAGAATTTGCAGATTATCTTGCTGAAAAAAGTGAATTTATAGACGGTATGGAGATCTCTGATGACTATTCGTTTTCTTATTCTAGAGATGTAGAATATGCAAATTCTGATTATATTAATTTAGCACAAATATTTACTCAAGATAAAATCAAGACGATTAATGATATTAATCCTAGTTATTTTCTTGAAATGGATGAAGAAATAGAAATAGATTTTTTGATGTATCTTATTGCTAAAGATAAAAAGATGAACGATGAATCAAAAAAATATGCAACGAAATTTATGGACGATATTGTTGTAAAAGATAGTATTTGGATAGCATCATGGATATATGCAAATTATGAAGAAGATTATGATTATACTTTAAATGGACATAATAAATTATCTCTCGCGCCAATACAAGGACAATTAAAACAAATAGCGATTGATGATGAACGTTCTAAAAATAGTAGATTTAACGAATTATCTTTAGTTGTAGTTGAATGTAATTTAAACTCGTATTTAGACATGACATCTGATGCGAAAAATTGTCAAAATGATTATTGTAGTGTACATAAATTAAAAGATTTGGCGAGAAGATATTATTCATTTGCCAGGATTTGTAAAAATAATCCTGATGTGAATCTTATTGGCAATCAAGTGAATAGCGAGTCTAGTTCATCTAATGGCGGGTCAGTTATGGGTGATATGGCGTCCAGTAATAGTATAAATGCACCTAAAGATATAGGTCTTGATATTTATGCATGGATAATTGCTGCTGAAATAACTGAATCAATAGGATATACAAATAGTTATTTGTATTTAACAAAAACAGAATTTAAGAATGAAATAATTGATTTAAAGAATAATTTCAAAATAGATAGTTCTTCTTCATCGTTCATTGATAGAAAAACAATATTTGTTAAATATATTTTACCAAAATTAATTTATACAACTAATGAAAAAACTTGTGATTTTTTAAAAAATGATTTGATTCCGAGCAATATGCAAATGCAAAAAGTAGAAGATGCAAATAATATTGCAAATGCACTTTATGGCAATTCTTATTATACTCAAAATGAAAATTTCAAAAACACATTAACGTTTTGTTATTATTTAGCGAGCAACTTTTCAATTAATCAAGAAGATTATATAATTGACATAAATCCAAAGGAGTTACCAGGGTTTAATAAAAATAATAAAAATAATAATAATGATAATAATGATAATAATAATGCAAATTCTAATGGTAATAATATAAGTAACAAAGAAAATTTAGTAAATAAATTACCGTTAGAACTTTTAAAAAATCATCCTAATTATGATGAGGGAGTAAAAAATTCGACAAAAACAATTATAATATTCGGACAAGGATATGATTCTAAAGAAGAATTATTAGAGATGACTAATAGAATACTTGAGAGTAAATATGGTTTATTTAGTTCGGATGCATTAAATGGACAAGAAGATGATTTTAAATTTAAATTATTTATTCAAGATTTATCATCACCGGCTATGAATGCATTAATTTATTCTGCTGAAAAAACAACAATTATTTGTGGAATGGAAGAGGAGTGTAGTTGCGTCGAGTCTAGTTCAGCAATAAAGACGAATGCAGAACAAGTTTTATCAAGATTAAGTAGAAGTTATGGTGGCGATTATTATGTTGTAATTATAAAAGGTGTGAGTTCTAATTGCAGAGCTAATGCAATATTCTTAGATAGATTAATAATGCCTGATAATGAAAATAGTTTTTTAACTGCATCATCAACAATCTTAATGAAAGAAGAAAAACCTAAATATCCAACAATACATGAGTTTACAGGTTTAGTTTTTACGCATGAATTTGGTCATTTAGTATTTCAATTAAATGATGAATATGTAGAACAAGGAAAACTAAGAGAAGAGTTTTATGCTAATTGTTATCAAACGCAAGATGTCGCATCTCAAAAATGGGGTGAATTAGTTGATTCTCAAAAATTTCAAGAAGCAAAAGAGAAACAAAAAAAAGGAGTGGAAGATTTTTTAAAATATGTCGAATCAATTGATAAAACAAATGCTAGTGCAAATGACTTATATTATATTGATCTTGCAACAAGTATATCTAAGAGAATAAACAAAGGAGAAGATATATCTGATATTTATTCTAATATTTTATCATCTGATAATAAAGAGTATATGACTGTTCCAGGATATTATGAAGGGTGCAATTACGATAAAAGATGGGTTCGACCTACTTGGAATTCAATTATGAACAATCATTTTATTTATGCAATATTTGAACTCTCTCCTGCCTTCGGTCCTATAAATACTGAACTTATGAAAGAATACTTAGAGAATGGTGTTTATTCAAAACTTGCAGTTGAAATACAATCAATAAAAAATGCAAAAAATTCTCAAGTGATGCCTATACGCTCTGAAACTATACCATTTATTGATTTATCAGTGTACCCTGAAATGAAAACACTAAGTAAAATTGAAAACATAACAAATGTAATTTGTGATAAAAAATCAGTTAATTGTAGAGCAAATAAAGAATTAATTGAGGCACTAAAAAAATTATCAGATGAGAGATTACAAAAAGAAAATATAATCATAAAAATTGGTGACGCATATAGAAGACCAGATGTTCAATATGAAAGTTGGAAGAAAAAATGTTCAGGAAAACCTAATTGCGGAGTTTGTAATCCTGCTGATGGAGGAAGTCCATGTCCACATTCAGAAGGTGGCGCAATTGATGTTGCAATAACTGTTAATGGTAAATCTTTAGGATTATATAATAATGATAAAGAAGATGTAGCATTTGCGGAGAGATTATTATGCGAGGCAGGATTTGTTAGATATGAACTAGAAGGTTGGCATTATGAATACAACTCATATTCTTGGAAAAATATAAATGAACAAAGAAAAGGAGGAATAGAGCCTTGCAATTTCAAATAAAAAATATTACAAGTATATTGTGTGTTTTAATTCTATGTTCTATAATTGTATCTTCAGATGAATTTACAAATTCATACATTGTAACAATATCTGAAACAAAGGGTCAAATAAAAGTTGAAAATATAGAAAAGGCACCTGCATTTATATCAGGAAGAACATATAATCCGGGAGATTATATTGTAGGATTATATTTTACAGGACAAGAATTATATTCGACAAGTGCGTCATTAACACATGAAAAATTTAATGCACGAAAAGAAGAATGCTTGAAAATAAATTTGGAAACTGGAAATTCATACTATGATACAATTTGTGATCCAATTCCTTCATACGAATACATTGAAACGGCTATCACAACAATAGTAATTCCATATATTCCAATAGGAGATGAAATAAGAATTTATGATTCAAAAGATAATTTAGTGTTTGTAAAATCAGTATCAGATTCAACGAATTATTGCGGAGATGGAAAATGCGTGGAAGATGAAATATTTTTAACCTGTCCTCTTGATTGCAAAGATGCAGGAAATAATTTCAAAACATTAAATTTAGGCGATACAACACTTAATACAGAAAATAAATTTACAATATTCTTTAAAGAAAATGCATGCCTTGATGAAACAACTCCTTTAACAAAATGTTGCATAGAATTCACAAAAGGAGATGTTAGCATAATTACTGAAGATGACAAAATTTGGATGAAA
Source organism: Candidatus Woesearchaeota archaeon (assembly GCA_041660865.1). Classification (GTDB taxonomy): domain Archaea; phylum Nanobdellota; class Nanobdellia; order Woesearchaeales; family 21-14-0-10-32-9; genus 21-14-0-10-32-9. The sequence continues at coordinate 509 of JBAZVO010000009.1, read as the reverse complement.
TCAAAAGACTACGAATCATACATCGATAAAGAGTGCAGGCTTGTTACAAAAAATAAATGGCCAAAAATACCTTATTTTAAAATGTATGAAAACAAAGAATGTAAATACATATTCAATGCGAATCAAAATCCGCCTATAAAGTATGATTGCGTTAATTGAAGTAATTTTAGGCTTTGTTCCAAGATGTATACTGCCTAGCTCACCACTAAAAAAACACATTGAAATTTATAGACTCGATAACAAACGAGAAACCAACTCAATCGGTGAGCGCAGTATACAAAAAGATTCTATTTGGGATAGAGCCTAATTTTAGAAAATTATTTAAATAGATTGTTTCGTGTTTATTGTTATGTTTAAAAGAGGGTTTTTATTAGGGTTCGCGTTTTTGTTTTGTGTGGGTTTTGTTTTTGCGGGTACGAATCCTGATCCTCCTGCGTCTACTTTGAATATTTCTGATTGTAAAATTTCAGTTAGTTGTACGGGTGAGTTTTTAGCTGTTGGTCGGGTTT
>JBAZVO010000008.1:0-33187 GCA_041660865.1 Candidatus Woesearchaeota archaeon | reverse complement strand
ATGACGATTATGTTTCAATAATGAATATAACAAACAAAAGTGTAATTGCTCCACTTTCAACTTTTAATGATAATGAAACAGATTATTCAGTTGATGCGATTTATTCTTTAGCATTTTCTCCTGATGGAAACTATTTAGCAACTTCCTCTTATTATGACGATTATGTTTCAATAATGAATATAACAAACAAAAGTGTAATTGCTCCACTTTCAACTTTTAATGATAATGAAACAGATTATTCAGTTGATGGTATTCGGTCTCTTGCTTTCTCTCCTGATGGAAACTATTTAGCAACATCATCTTATGATGACGATTATGTTTCAATAATGCAATTAATGGTAGTAGAAGAAACAACTCCGCCAACATTTACAAATATTGCAAATATTTCAGTAAATAATATTACAGCAGTTTATTACGATGTTAATGCAACTGACGCTTCGGGAATATCCTGTTTCGCAATTAACGACACAACAAATTTTAATATTGACTGCAACGGAGTTTTAACGAATAAAACTTATTTGCCTGTTGGATTTTATGTTAAAAATATTTCAGTAAACGATACACTTAATAATATTGCTTCACAATTAATTTCAATAAATGTAACTGCTTACGTTTCTCCTCCAACAGATTCCTGCACTTGCACGAACAACACAAACTGGATAATTAACTTAACAGATTTTTGTAGTTTAACTTATGACTGCTCTCCGATAAATGTTTCATTCATTGGAACAGGAACATTTAACATTTCGTCGACGCTTAATGTATCAAGATTAAATTTAACTGGTTTAACAAGTCCATCAATTTTTCACATTAAACCTACGGGATGGTTAAGAGGAAATTTATATGGAATATAAAAAATTAATTTCAATATTTATTTTAAGTATGTTTTTAATTTCTTTAGTTAGTGCTGAAATAGATTGGACACCAAAAGACGATAAAGTAAAACAAGGAGAATGTATTATGTTAGACCAATCTTGTGATACTTGCACTTATGTAAATATCACTTATGTTTCTTATCCAAATAATACTGGAGAAAATGTTAATTATGAAATGACTAAAGAAGGAACAAAATTCTTTTATAATTTTTGTAATACAAGTTTAACTGGAACATATCATATAACTTTACAAGGAGACAAAGATTCAACAACACAAAATGAAGAAGGATATTTTGAAGTTACTCCAGATGGATTTATACTTGGTTCTGGTAATGGAACAACTTTAATTGGTTCTTTATTTTTAATGGTTATTGTAAGTTTAATACTTCTATTTGTTGCAGTGAAAAGCGAAAACAAAGTAATGAAAATAACATTCTATGTTTTATTTTCTATAATTATGATTATGTCAATTTTATATACGGTTGTAATAATTCAGCAAACATTATATGGATTTGAAAGTATACAAAGTGGAATAGAAACATTCTGGTTCGTAATTAAAATGTTAATTGGTGTTGGAGTAATTGCTTTCTTTATAGTTATTATATTAATCTTAGTTAAATTATTCAAAATAAAAAGAGGTTTATACGACGAATGAGAAGAATACAATTTATAAAAAGAGATAGTAAACCAGTTTCAATAAAGGCACATCCAAATTTTTATAATCTTATAGAAGAGGTAAGAAAGAAATATGATTTAAACGGAATAAAAATTTCTCAAGTAGAAGCAACAAATATAATTTCTTCAAGGATAAGTATTCCACAAATAAATTTATTAGGAGTAAACAATGATAAATTCAAAAAAAGGTAACCCAGTTGATATAGTATTTTTATTAGTAATAGTTTTCTTCTTAGCAGTAAGTATGGTAGTTGCTCTTTTTATGAATACAAAAATACAATCAATAATATCAACAACAGAGTTAAATTCAAGTGGGGCTTATGAATCAATTAACGATAGTTTTAATTATATAAATTCTTTTGTAGTTCAAAGGGGGTTTACTTTATTCTTTGGGATACTTTGTATAGGAATATTAGTTTCATCTTTCCTTGTTAGAGTTCATCCAGTATTTATTTTTATATATATATTTACATTAGTAATGGCTATTTTTACATCTGTTTATTTAGCAAACGCTTATGAGATGGTTGTTAGTAATCCTCAACTTTCAGTATTTGCAGTTAAATATACAATGATAACTTGGGTAATGCAACACATAGCAAAGATTTTATTAGCAGTTGGTGCTTTATCTTTTATTATTTTATTTGGTAAAATTGGGGGAGGTGGAAACTCAAATGTTGATTTGTAAAATGAAAAGAATATTATTTATTTTGTTTTTAAGTATTTTACTAATTGGAAATATTTCTGCGTTTAATTTTGATAACCAAAAAGTTTATGATGAAGAAACTAAAACAGCAACTATAATAAACTCTTTTGGTTTTGGTAAAACTATTGCAACAGCAAAATTAGATACTCAACAAATAGTTTATTTAATGCCTGGAAAAGATAGAAAGTTCGCAGAGATAACAATTAATTCAAATGAAGATTATAAAAATTTCCTTGAGAAAATTGAATTAATAAATAAGAGAAACGGAAAAGAGTTTTCAAGAGATATAACTTTTAAATATAAATTAATTTCAGAATGTGAAAAAGAAGTTCAGGATAGAATAGAAGATTGTTCAACAGATAAAAATAATTCTTTAGTTTGCAAAGAAAAAATAATAGGTTCACACAAAGAAAAAACAACTTGTGAATCTTGGATACCATTAGATAAATTAGAATTTAAAAAAGGAAAAATAACAATTGGTCTTTTTACAGATGTAGAAAAAGGAGATTATGTTGAATGGATTCCTACAATATTCGGGACTGAAATAGAGGAATGGGCGGCATGGACAGACAGTTTTAATGTTGGTCTTGTCTCTGGTTATAATATGGAAGAAATATCAGGAAATTTAATCTCTGATGTTGTTATTGGGAATTTAGCGGATAATACAATGGTAATGACAAAAGAAAACAGAACTGCAAGTGGAAAGATAGGAAAAGCTGTTGGTTTTGTTGGAAATAATAGGTCTATAAATTCAAGTCCACAAGGATTTCAAACAGGAAATCAAAATATTTCTGTTTCATTCTGGGCTAAAAGAACAGGAACAGGGAAAGGTTTGTTTTCACTTGGAGAAGGTGGAGAGGGAACTTATTTGTTTATTGCTCAAGATATTGTTTCTTATGGTGGTGGAGCAAATGATTTAGCATTGTCAATTATGCCGTCGGCGAATACATGGTATCATATTGTTTTAATTACAAATACTGCAGGAAATGGAAATATAACTGTATGGCAAAACGGAGTATGGAACGCAGGAAAAATAAATTCAGCTCCAAATTTTAATTTCAATAAAATTCTTGTTGGTTTTACATCTGGGGTTGGTTATTATATGGATGGATTTATGGATGAAGTTTATATTTGGAACAGAACACTTACATCACAGGAAATAACAGATTTATATAATGGAGGAAGCGGAATAACTTATATTGTTCCATTTTCAATTTCTTCATCATTAAATTCTCCAGTAGATTATTTTAATACAACATTTACTGTTAATTTTTCAGCTACTGCAAATGCAGTTGCTGGGAATGTTACGAACATGACTTTATATATTTGGGGGACAACAACAACTACAAATATTACTACAGGATTATCGGGATTGACAAATGATTCATCTTGGATTATGTCTGGCTTTACAGACGGGTCTTACTTATGGAATGTAAAAAGTTGTGCAGAAAATAGTACTTTCGCTAATTGTACTTTTGCTGCAGCAAACAGAACTTTTACAATTGATAATACCCCCCCTACAATAATAATAAATTCAGGTAATGGAACTCAAAATTACGGGGATTTATCAACAAACCATACAATAAATTATACAATTACAGATACAAAGTTACAATCTTGTTGGTTAGATTATAACAGAACAAATACAACTATTCCTTGCACATCAGGAGCAACAAACACAACTAATTTTCAATTAGAATACGGAAATTATTCTGCAATACTTTGGGCTAACGATTCAGTAGGAAATTTAAATTATACCACATTTAGTTGGGATTATGTTTTCTTTTATAGGAGTAATATATATAATTTAATAACTTACGAAACAGAATCAGAATACTTTGAGATAAATATAACAACATCTCAAAATATTTTATCCCAATCTGGAAAATTAGTTTACAATGGAACAGAATATATAGCAACTTCAAGTTGTTCAGTTGGATTATGTTCTTTTAAAACAACATTAGATTTGCCTTTAATTACATCTGGGGAGACACAAAATAAAAGTTTTTACTGGAATTTAACTTTATATAATGGTTCAACTTCATATAGTTTACAAACATCAACATTAGACCAACAAATTTCAAGAATAAGATTAGCAGAATGTAATGCTACATTTAATATAAGCACATTTAACTTTACTGCTTGGGATGAACAGAGTTTGTTAAGGATAAAACCATTTTCATTTGATGGGACTTTTGATATATGGCTTGGAAACGGAAATATAAAAAGAAGTTATAGCATAACAAATAAATCTGGATATGAAAGAAATTTATGTATTTTCCCATACGATAAAACAATAAAAGTAGAAGGAGAAATAGAATATGCCTTTGAAAATTCAACACTATCTTATGTATCAAGAAATTACTTCTTTCAAAACAATACAATAAAAAATGTAACTCAAAACATTTCTTTATATTTATTGGATGTAGAAGAAAGCACTACATTCATTTTAAAAGTTCAGGATTTAACTTTGAAACCAGTTGAAGATGCAATAATATATGTTCAAAGATATTATCCATCAGATGGGACTTATAAAAATATATCTATCTCTAAAACAGACAGCAACGGAAAGACAACTGCATTTTTTGAAACAGAAACAGTTGATTATAGATTTTTAATAATGAAAAATGGAGAAGTATTATTATTAACAGATAAAAGAAAAGTAGTTGGTGAAACAGTTCCTTATACTTTAACTTTTACAGTAGGAACACAATTAGATTATCCTTGGGCAATATTTGAAAAGAACTCAACAATAAATTCAACATTAACTTATGACAAAGATTTATCGTTAGTAACTTTCACTTATATAGATTTAACTGGAGGAGTTTCAATTGGAAGATTGTTGGTAATACAGCAATCTAATACAAATTCATCTTTTACAGTTATTTGTAATACTACTTCGTCGGAATCTTCTGCAACATTAACTTGTGATGTTTCTTCTTACGAAGGAGTTGCGATAGCTTACGGAATTTTAAATGAACAGACAACCGATTTATTAAGTTTTATTATTACAAATGTTAGAGATATATTTGGAAAGACGGGATTAATTTTAGGGTTATTTATTATAATGGTTGCAGGGTTTGCTTTTATTTGGAATCCAACAGCAGGAATAATTGCAATAAACGCTGCAATAATTTTTACAAATATAATAGGTTTCATTGCACTGTCTCCAACATTTATTGGGGCAATGATTTTTCTTTCATTCATAGGAATAATATTAATGAAAACTTAAAATGAAAAATATATATAAAAATAAAAATGGTTTTACTGCACAGAATTTTATAGTGGCTATGATAATATTTGGAGGTTGTCTTTCTTTATTTATTATAATGGTTGGAAGTATGGCAAATGATTATGATAATCCAAATGTGATAGATGAAGAATTTCAAAGTAATTTTGATAAGTTTGAAGAAACAACATCTAACGCTGGTGAGATGTATGACGCAATGAACGAACCAGGTGGTTTAAGTTTGATAAGTGCAAGTGAATTATTCTTTACAGCAGGATTTTCTGTAATAACATTAGTGTTTAAATCAGTAGGAACAGCAAGTAGTATTTTATTTCATTTCCCAACATATTTTGGATTTAGTTCAACAGCATCAATAGTAATGATGACAATGTTATTTGCTATATTAACTGTTTTAGTTGTATTTTCAGTAATAAATTCATTAAGGGGAAATAGATTATGAGTTACTACGAATTGCCAACAGGAAATTATAGTATGGATATTTATGGAATATTTTATTATGTAAATGGTGAAGGTGTAACTGGTGGTCTATTTTGGGTGGTAATGCTTTCAGTAATTTGGATAATAGCATTTATGGCATTGAAACAATATTCAACTTCAAGAGCATTTACTTTTGCAAGTTTCTTTTGTTCTATCATGGGGATATTTTTAGCAGTATTAGATTTAATAAATCCAAAATATATGTATCTTACTATATTTATGACGCTAATAGGATTTGTATGGTTAAAATTTGAGGATGGATAATGGAAAATAAAAAAGAAACAAATAGATATGTAATAAAAATAGGAAAATTATTAAGGGAAGTTTTAGATAAACAAAAAGAAAAGATAAATAATGTTACATACGGCTGTGTTGTTTCAAGTGATTATGAAGCAGGAGAAATAATTGCCAAGAAAGTTATAGAAAAAAAACTAATATAACCTTTCGTAACTTTTAGTTACATTTAGTAACATTACTTCTACAAATATACATAACAATATTTTTTTTTATTTCTTCAACTAAATTTAAAAGATTGTAAGGAGGTAAAAGAAAATGAAGAAAATTAGCAAGAAAGGACAATTAACATTAGGAGATGCTCCAACAGTTGTTCTATTAGTTGGTTTAGTATTCTTAGTTATGGCTACTATCGCTTTCATTGGTGAGAAGTATGGTGACGCTTTGACTGATGGTTCAGTTGCTCAAAATGTTACAAATGACTTGAATACTGAAATCAGTAACAACACTTCTATTGCAGGTATCGTTCTTACTATTTCACTTGTAGGAATAGTTCTAACAATACTTATCGGTGTTTTCATCGGTGTTAGAGGTGGAACTTCAAGAGTTTAAGGGAACTTTTTAGTTCTCTTTCTCTTATTTTATTTTTATTATCCTAATGTTTTGTAGGATTCAGATTCAAATAAATTTTAAATTTGTAAGGAGGTAAAAAATATGGAAAGAAAAAGAATAAAAGGGCAAATGGGGCTTGGAGATGCTCCGACTATTGTAATGATAGTTGGGCTTGTATTTCTTGTAATGGCAACAATGGCTTTAATAGGTGAGAAGTATGGTAACGCTTTAGATGTAGATGATACTTCTGCAACAGCAATTAATGAATCAGTAAATCCAGTTTCAGCAGGAGTTTATCTTTCTGCTTACAATAAAGAAAATGTGGCTTGTGGAGCAATAACTGCTATATATAATGCAACTAATCATGTTTTAATTAGTGCAGGTAACTATACTCAAACAGGTTGTTTATTACAAAATACGACAAGCGATGCTTTATATCCAAGAACAGGTTGGAAAGTAAACTATCCTTATACTTATTCTGCTTCAACAGTCGCTTCAAATGTAACTGGCGACTTAGAAACTGAAATCAGTAACAACACTTCTATTGCAGGTATAGTATTAACAATATCTTTGATTGGAATTGTGCTGACTATCTTGATTGGTGTCTTTATGGGAATGAACAGGAAAACTAATAGGATTTAGTGTTTGTCTCTTTTATTTTATCTTAGGTGGTGAAATAATCTGCCTAAGATAAAATATATATAAATATAATAATATTTAATTTAAAATGGGATTTAAAGAAAAATTAAAATACATAGCAACAGGAAAAACAGAAGAGGAAAGAAAAGCAGAAGCAGATATTATGTCTTCTATAAGAAAGAAAGCAAATGAAGCAAGATTTAAAGAAAGAGAATTACAGGAAATAGAATTTGCTAAAAAATCAGAACAAATAAAATATAATAGAAAATTAAAGGAATTACAAAGACCAAAATCAAACTTCTCATTCACTACCCCTCTTGCTCCAGAATATAGAAACTATGGTTCAGTTTATGGTTCTCCAAGAATAGTTAATACTAAAAAAGTTAAAACAAAGGTTGGTAAGGGAAAGAAAAGAAGAACAGTAATAAAAACAGTAAGAACTTCACCAAGTTATCAATTCCAGGGAGTAGCAAATAGAGGGAGATATAATATATTAGGATGGTAATAAGGCAATCTTACAACAATAGAATTAATGCTTGGGTTAAATATGAATTTACTAAAAAAGGTTTCACTCCTTTAAATGTAAAACAAAGAAATCCAAATACACCTTTCAAAGGTGTAAAAATAAAAAGGAGGAAAAAATAAAGATGGCGAAAAAGAAAGTAAGAAGAAAAAAAAAGAAATAATATTTTTCTACAAATATATATAAATAGAGTTTATTTTATTTTTTAATGAGAGATGAATACGAACAACAAACACCTCAACAATTTGATTATAAAACAGTTCCTGTTTCTTCCGATGAACTTTATGCAAACGCAATTCAAGAAGATAGAATAAAAAATATTATAGCACAACTTGACCCAGAGAATCAATTAAAAGAAATTGAAATGCGTATAAGAGGTTATAAAAAAAATGTTTTTACTGGTTCATGGGAAAAGATAGACGAGGATTCCCCAGAGCCACCAAAATTATTAATAATGAGATTTATTTCTTATGTATCTTCTGTAATGAATCAGAATACAACTCAATCAAATCTTTCTGAAAATCAAGTAAATAATATAATGGGTTTAGTTATTAATTATGTTTCAGATGAATTAGACAGCAACGCAAAGATATATGATTTGGAAAATAATTATACAGAAAGAACAAGAATAGCCCACATAGTTTTAAATTCTATTTTCTTTGTTTTAAATAGAGCCTTAAACGGACAAGAAGCAAAAAGAATGTGGAAAGCAATGAGTTTAACAGAAAACTTTAATCAGCAACCTCAAAAAAGTAAATTAAGTCAAGCTATGCAATTTTGGAAATGAAAATAAATAATAAAGAATTTAATAAATTATCACAATTAGATAGAATTGAGTTTAGACAAAAATATATAGAAATTGGAGATATAAATATAGATTCATCTAAGTTTGCACTTTCAATAGGAACATTTCTAATGTTATTTTCAATAAGTGCATATATAATAGAAACAAATGATTATTTTTTAAATATGATTATTTTTTCTTTAAAATTATCTTTCTTAATGTTATTTCTTTATTTTATTATAGATATGATATATAATATTATCATTTTAAAAGAAAGAAGAGAATTATATAAAGAATATTTTGATTTTAAAATAGATGTTAAAAAGAAAAAATGAAAGATAAAATTTGTTTAATTTGTCATACAGCAATAGATTTAGAAAAAGAATATTGTGAATTTAAACATTATTCAAAAAGAGATTCTATAAAATCAAAAGCATATTACCATGTAGAATGTTTTAGAAATAGAATGAATGGTTCAGAAATTCAAAGGGCATTAGCAATCAAAACAAACCAAATGATAGAGAAAATTGGTCATTTTGTAGATTAAAATGTCAGCAATAAATGAATTATTCGGAAATATAAGTTTTGGTGGTGGAGGCTTTTTAAGCACTATAATGATTATGATAATTGGTGCAGTTGTATTATGTGGTTGTGGTTTTGGTGTATATTTAATTATAGTTAAAAAAAAGAAATGGAATTTAAAAGTAGAAATAAAGATACCAAGAAATATAAAGAAAGTAATAAATAAAGATGGCTCTTTCTCAACAATAGGAACAATAAATAAAGAATGGGGTAAAGGATTTTATAATGCAAAACAAGGAGTAGTTTATATAAAAAGAAAAGGAAAGAAAGCTGTTCCAATGAAACCTTTTGACATTAAAAGATATTTATCCACTGGAAACATATTAACAGTTATTCAAATAGGTATAGAAGATTACAGACCAATATTAGATGAAAGTTATATTGAGTTAGTTGATTCAAAGACAGGTGAAGAGGGAGCATTAATTAATGCAGTAATAGATACTTCTGAATCTAAATCGTGGAAGAATAGTTTTGAACGAGAAGCAAAGATGGCTTATTCAATAAGGAACTGGCTTAGCGAACATGGAGCATTACTTGCAATGGGGATGGTTTTACTTATGAACTTAGTTGGGTTCGCAATAGTAATTTCAAGGATGCCTAAATAATTTTAAAATGGATATTAAAAGATATATATTGAAATGTAAAGGTTGTGGAACAGAGATTTATTCCAATTCAAATGAAAGGTATTGTTACAAGTGTAATGGAAAGATGGAGGTAATAGGAAAAGAAAAAAAGTAGTGGGGGAGGTTCTCTTAATTAAGAAACCCCCACTTATTCTGTTATTACAATGTAGTTACATTATTTAAATATTTACTTTCTAATCGTAACTAATTTATTTAAAGGATTTATTCTAAAAAGAGTTCATGGTGAAAAAAAGAGACTTGACACTTAGACTTGAATTACCCTATTTTGAACTACTAAAATGCCTTCAAAAAGGTCTTTCTATTTCTGAAATTGCTAAATATAGAAAAGTTTCAAGACAGGCAATATATAGTATTTTATCGTCGGCAATAAAGAAAGGACTTGTAAGAAAAGTAGGTTACGCTGTTTACGAATTAACAGACAAAGGAACACAGACTTTACACTCTCTCGTGGGGTTACGATATAAACTAAGACAGCATAACTTATGGCTTAAAATTAAAGTATTAGAATCAAAAAGAAATTGGGATTTAAAGAGAAATGAAATTAGGTTTCTTCCATATCATATTAAAACAATAAAATTAAAAAATAATGAACAAGATATATTTAGTTTTGGAAAATTACAAGTAAAAACAACAACAAAATCAATAATAATAAAGATGCCTACAATATATGCAGAAAATTGGGAATTTGCAGTAGTTCAGGCAATGCAGATTTTAGAAGATTCAATATATAAAATAGAACATCAATTTAAAATTAAACTAATAAAAGACTACAAAGCAAATATAAAAATAATTTCTCAAGAATACGCTAAAATTCAGGATGCTCTTGCAAAATTATACAGAAGTGAAGGAAATAGAATTTATTTAACTGGAGAAGATGGAAAGATTTGGCTTATAACAGATTTTTCTTTTTCAACAGATGAATTAGAATTTATTCATCCAGAAAAAGCAACAGACGACATAGATGTAATTGCACCATTCTTTAATGATTTAAGAAAAAACCCAATAACTTTAACAAACATCAGAGAAGAAACAAAAGCGGTTTTAGAAGTTGCAAGAGCAAGTATGCAAAACGAAGTAAAACACCAAAAAGTATTAGATGAAATATTGTCTGCGTTTAAAAAAATAAACGAAAGATTAGATAAGGCAGGATTATAAATGCAAAGAACTTGTAAATTTTGTAAAAAGATAATTATAGAAGATTTCGAGAAATGGTTAAAATGACATACTCTCACACCCTAAAGGGTGGAGTATCTAAGGAATAAAGAAGATGGAAAAACAAATAGAAAACTTACAACATTTATATGAAATAAGAAGTAAAAAAATTACTAAAAAAGTTAGATGCACAAATTGTTACGGAGAAAAAAATATAGAAACTTATCCTTATAGTGATTGTTCAGAATGTGGAGGAAGTGGATTTATAATAAAAGATGACGAATAATTATTTTTTACCTTCACAGATTGCAGGAATTGTAAATAGATATATTGGAAATGAAGTTTATAGAAAAGTTGATAGACAAACACAAATTGAATTATGGAATGAAGCATTAAGAATGTTAAAATTAGAAATGACAATGAAATTTGGAACATTTAGGAATTATATGAAATTTAGATTAAAACAAAGAGGTTTCAATTCAGATAAAGAATATATTGAATTATATCTTGCCCCATCAGAAGGAGTAAAGACTTATAACGAATATCAAACAGTAAAAGCAAAACAAGCAGGTTTTAAATCAAGATATGATAGGATGCTAAAGAAAGTAAATTCTCAAGGTTTTAATACATTACATGAAGTTTATTTAATAAGATATAAAAAAAGAGGATTTAATTCACAAAAAGAATATAGAAATTTTTTATGTAAAAAGTGGGGTGTAAAAAATTATAATGAATTAACTAAATTAAAGAAAAATATAAAAAATGAAAGAAGAAGAATTAAAAATATTGCAGACAGCAATTTTACTTTTAGATAACGGACAAGCAGAAGTTCTAAAGAACGGATTACTTCCTTATTTAAAAAAAGCAGAAAAGATTGTAAAAATAATAAAAGAATAAATTTGTTACTTTATAATTAAACAAATTTTTAACTATTTAAAAATTAAAAACAATATATATAAACAAGTTAGTATTAAAAAAAACATGACAGGAATTCAACAAAAAACTGACTGGAAAAACTTATTTAAAATTAATTTAGCAAACTGTGACGATTCTTTCCAAAAGCACGAAATCGTAAAACTTATTATTGTCATGAAATTAAAAAAGAAATATTCAAAACAAAATATAAGAATTTATACCGAATGGATTGTTGATGAAAAAGAAAAATTAATTTGCGATGTATTCTTTGAAAACATAAAAACAAAAGAATGTTATGCTTACGAGATTCAAAAGAACTATTCAGAAAACTGGGTAAAAGGAAGAGATAAGTTATACAATGAAATTGAAGTTCCTTATTTTGCTTTTGACTGGATTCCTATTAAATTAAAAGATTGTCCAAATGATATTAATGAAATAAATACTTGGTTAGATAAATATATTTGTTAAAATGGAAAAGAGGTGTATCTATTGTAAAAAAATTATTATAGAAGATTTTGATAAATGGTTAGAAGAAAATAAGCATCAAGAATATTTACAATGTCCTTACTGTTGGGGATTGGAGAAAATAAAATGTCAATAAAAGAGAAGTGTGAAAAATGTGGAAAGATTTACAATAAAAAAAAGTTAAGACCAAATAAATTAACTGGAGAACTTTGGTGTAAAATATGTTTAAACAGATATGGAGAAAATAAATTTAATTTACATCCAAATGATTTTCCATTAAGAAGTGGAAACAAATATAGAGTTTCAAAATATAAAATAGACGGAGAAGAAAAAAGAATTCTAACAGATATTCTAAAACATAACGGACTTTCAGAAGAATCAGCAATCAAAAGAATTAATGCAGATAATTACTTGATGAAAAAAGCAAAGAAACAAAAATTAAAAGAAGATTTCAAAGTAAGAAACGACAACGAATTAAATAAAAAGAAATTTGTAGACGGATTAAAATGAGAAGAAAAACTTGTTTAATTTGTAGAAAGGATTTAAATTTAAAGAATAAAAGAAATAAAATAACTTGTTGCAATAGATGTTCTTCAATATACCAAGATGTTTATAGATATATTACTTACAGATTAAAATGAAACCAGAAACAAAAGAATTTTTAATTAACAAAGGAAAAGATTGGAGAATGGTTACAGTAAAAGAATGTGGGACGGTTGAAATAGAAGAAGAACCTATAATTCAAAAAATAAATATAAAAAATTGTTTTGTTGAATTTTTTAAAGAAGAAAACATAAGAGATAGACATATTGTAAAAAGAGTTTTAAAGCAAGACGAAAACGCAAGAAATAATAAAAGAATTTTAGATATAGAATGTTTAATTTCAAAATGTAAATTCATAGGATTCAATCAAGACGAACATAATATTTATTTAAAAATTCCAAAAGATAAAATTAAAAATTTGCCTTCTCCTGAAACATTTACAAGAATAAGAAGAGAACTAATTGATAAAGCATATAAAGAAAATGACGAGCAGACGCTTAAAGAAACAATGCCGACAGACCAAAGAGTTTTGAAATATGATAAATTAAAAAAAGAAATTATTAAAAAATTCTATGGTGAAAAGAAAAATGAAAATTAAAAGAAAGTATTGTATAGTCTGTGAAAAATTAAATCCAAAGAAAAACGGAAATAATAGAGTGACTTGTTCTAAAAAATGTTCTAAAATTTATTTAAAGATAGTGAGAAAAGTTTGTGCAAAACATATGGGAGAGATAATTAAACTAAAAAATAAAATAAAGAAGTTAGAAAAGAATTTACTTTTAAATAAACAACACCACGAGAAAGTAACACCGAAAGCGTAGGACGATACATTTAAATAGGACGAAGTATTAAATTAATTATGGAAAAAGCAAAACAACTTTACAAAGAAGAAAGATATGAAGAATGTTTAGAAAAACTTTACAAAGATAAAACAAAAGTAAAAGTTTTAGTTTGGAGTTTAATAGGATTTTCTTATTTAATAGATATTTTATTAATAATTTTTTCAAGTTTAATTAAAGAGCAAATAGAAAATGGAAATTATTTATTTGTTGCTGCTGCTGCTGTTGCTGCTGTTGCTGGTGTTGCTGCTGTTGCTGCTGTTGCTGTTGTTGCTGTTGCTGGTGTTGCTGGTGTTGCTGTTGCTGCTGTTGCTGTTGCTGCTGTTGCTGCTGTTGCTGCTGTTGCTGCTGTTGCTGGTGTTGCTGTTGCTGCTGTTGCTGGTGTTGCTGTTGCTGCTGTTGCTGTTGCTGTTGCTGCTGTTGCTGCTGAATCAGATTATTTAATAAAATTAATATGTAAATGGGGAATAAAATAAAATGGAAAAAGAAACAAAAATAATTCAAGACAAAAGACAAACAAGAGCAACAATACCTCAAGAGTTTGTTGATGAATTAAAAATAACAAAATCAGAAATTATGATTTGGAAAATTAAAAATATGAATTTAATTGGAATGTTAAAAAGAAATAGAGAGGTTAAAAAATAAAATGGAACTAGATTATATATTATTAAAGGGCGTTTTTATAGTCGTTGGATTATCTATTATTCTTTTTATTTTATTGAGTATAGGAAGTATTTATTCAGATTTAAAAGGTAAAACTTATCATTGGGTAGAAGAAGGTAATTGTTATGATAAATTTGGTAATAAAATAAATGAAGTAATTTGTGATATAGAGAAGTCTTGTTCTGAATATAATTTTAATGTTTATAATAAATGTAATGAAGAGGATATGATTAAAATAAATGCCCAAAAGGGTATAAAGGAGTATGAAAAATGAAGAAAAAAGAAATATTACAAGCAGAAAAGGAATATCAAAAAATAATAAGAGAATATGGTTATGAAGCTTGGGCTGATAGTAATATGCATAATGACCCTGAAAGTATAATTATTATGGTTATTTTAAAAAAGGTTTTAGATATAGAAAAAATATTAAAACAAAAGGTTAATTAAAATGAAACTAACAAATAGAACAACACCACAAGCAAGAAATTTTCAATGTAATGAATGTAAAAGAATAACTTGTCATATAGAAATGTATGATGATAATATTTGTAACGATTGTTATGATAAAACACCAGAAGAACAAGAAAGATTAAATAATTTAAAAAGAGGATTTCAAGAAGCAATGAAATTATTAAATTAAAATGACAACCTCAAAATGTAAATGCATGCACAAAGAATATTGGCATGTAATATATGGAGGAAAATGTGAATATCCTTATTGTTCTTGTAAAAAGTTTGAACCTCTCGAAGATGCGAGAGAAGAAAATCATATTCAGAAAAAACCCGACAGCGTGAAAGCGGACAATGGTCGGAATAAAGTTGTGCCTTGTGCCGACATTCCAATCAGGAGGGATAATTCTGATAGTTCGACGGAGCAGAAAAAATCATTAAATCTTGCAAGGACTACAACAGTGGACTCTTCTCCGTCGGACACCATTAAAGAAATTGAAAAAGAAGATTTTCATACTTATGAAAAGAAATGGATAAGTAAAGAAGGATATATTTGTTACATAGTTTTTGTTAGTGACCATAGATGTGGTTATGTTAGAGTTTCTAAAGAAAATATAACCAATGAGATTCCAAATTATTCAGATATTCCTGTTAGAATTCACGGAGGATTAACTTATGGTAGTAATGGAATATGGGGATTTGATTGCGCACATTACGGAGATACTTTAAAAAAGTGGACTTTAAAGAATGTAGAAAAAGAAGTTGAAAATTTATCTGAACAATTAAGTAAAATAAGTTGGAAAGAAATCATTAATAATAAATTAGAATATATGGATGACTGGTTTAAAGAATCATTTTCAAAACAAAAAGACGAGGAGTTTTTAGAGAAGATTGATAGGTGGTTCCAAAAATTGGATTACAATATTGTTAGTCTTCATGATATAGAAGAATTAAAAAAATCTATCGAGGGAGAAAAGAGAGAATGAAAGAGAAAGATGGTATTAAATTTTTTATTTTATTCATAATTTTAGTTTTATTTATGTCAATAGTTCTTTCTTATAAATATGAGAAGACTAAATATAAAAATATATTTTGTTGTTCAAAGGTAAATGATTCTTATTATGTATATGTTGATGAAAACCATTATAATTGCTGTTATAAAAAAGTAGTTAATATAGGAAATGGTCGTGGATATAGTTTAATAGAGGAGTGTGTTGGATTTACTCAATATGAAAAATACACTGAAGAGGATATGATTAAAATAAAGGAGGATTGCAAATGAAAAACTCAAAATGTAAAAAATGTGGATTAGAATTGCACGAACATTTAAACAGGCATTGTCCTATAACAAAGATAAATTATTTTGAACCTCTCGAAGATGCGAGAGAAGAAATCATAAGCAAGACGGATAAGCTGTCGGAGAGATTAACCACTCCCTATGAAGAAAAAGGTTGTTCTTCTGAATCCGTCAGATATTCTCCGTCGGACACCTTAAAAGAAGATATTTACAAAGATATGAATAGTTTAATTTTTGAATCTTTTAAATTAGGTGTTAAAACAGGGAAAAAACAAAAAGAAAAGGAGTTTTTGAGGAATATTGAAGAATTTGTTTCGGAGAATTTTTATACAGATTCTTCCGATAATAGTTTACAAAGTAATTATAACGAGATGGTAGATTGGACGGAAATGATTAAGAAATTAAAAAAATCAATCGAGGGAGAAAAGAGAGGATGACAGTATGTTATGAAACTTCACAGTTTATAGGAATAATTTTTGGAATAATATTTTCATTTATCTTTGGAATAGTATGGGGATATAAATTAGGTAAAAAGAGTGGAGAAAAGAGAGAATGAATAAATCAATAATATATTTAAGAACTTCAACAAAGGAACAAGAACCAGAACTTCAAAGAAAGGATTGTATAGAGTTCGCCAGTAAATTAGGTTCAGAAGTTGTAGATTGTCTTTCAGAGCAAGGTTCGGCATACAAGTTAGAAAAGACACGACCAATATGGGAAAGTGTTATCCAAAGGGCTAAGAAAGAGAAATTAGACGTAATTGTATGGAAGTATGACCGTTCTTTTAGAAATAGAGCAGAATTTTATAAATTTATGAAAATAATGTTTGAAGTTTACAATACAAAAGTTTATTCTGTTACAGAACCAAGTATTATGTCTTTCTGGGAAATGATGTCTAAAAGTCATTCCGACAATCCAGTATTCAATGAATTATTAAAAGGTTTATTTAATGCCTTATGGGATTTTATGATTCAACAAGCAGGAGAACAAGCAGAAGAAGAATCAAGAAAGAAATCTCAAAGAATTAAACTTGCAGTAAGAAAAGAAGATGGTAAAAAATCAATTTCATACAAAGGAAACAAATGGGGAAGAAAATCTATTTCAAAAAAAGTAGATGAAGAAATTATAAAATTGTTTAAAGAAGATAAAACTTATAGAGAAATTTGTCAGACAGTTTTTTACTGGAATAAAAATAATCATAAGAAGTTTGTAAGTATGGGTTATGTTTCAGGAGTTATAAATGGAGAAAAAGAAAAATGACATACTCCCATACCCTAAAGGGTAGGGTATCTTAACGGAGAACAAACGATGAAGAGAACAATACAAAAAAACACACTAAGTTTCAGTACAAGTAAGAGTATGCAATTCTTACGAACTCCTAAAGATATTTGGGAAAGTTTATCTAAAGAGTTTAGTTTTACTCTGGATGCTTGTGCTTCCGATAAAAATCATTTACTTCCGAAATATTACACAGAAAAAACAGACTGCTTAAAGCAGGATTGGACTGGGGAAGTAGTTTATTTACATCCATTATTTGATATGCATATAGGAAAGTTTGTTGAGAAGGCATTTAATTCAGATTGCTTGACAGTGATGCTTTTACCTGCTTCAACTCACACAAGATACTTTCATAAGTTCATTTATCATAATCCAAATGCAGAAATTAGATTTTTGGAAAAACCAAAACAAGGTTTTAATTTTGGTAATGATGATGGAACTATTGCAGAAATCCCAAAAGGTAAAGTAGGATATATCAAACCTCTGATGATTGTAATATTTAGAAATGGAGGTAAGTTTTTCTCCTCCCAACCTTAAAAGGATTGGGTATCCGAAAAACACGATTTATATGAATAAAAAATTAAAAAAATTAACATGGAAATATTTTTGGATGTTCAAATTAAAAGAATCTGGGTTATTAATTTTTTTAATTTCTTTATTTTATGGAATAGCATATATAACAAGAAAACTTGACATTTTATTATTAAAAGAATTTGGATTCAAATTAGAAATTGAATCTTTTAATAGTTTTTCAGATTATATAGGATACGGAATTTTGGGGGTGCTTTCATTAATAACATTAGTTCTCTTACTATTTTTAGTTGGTGCATTAATTTATTATTTAATAATTAATCCAATAAATAAATTTATAAAATGGAATTGGGAAATGGCTAAAAAAGAAGCGAAAAAGGAGTTAAAAGAAAAATGACATACTCTCACACCCTAAAGGGTGGAGTATCTAAGGAGAAATAATGGAAACACCAGAAGATAAAATAGAGGAATGGAAGAAGTTCATAAAAAAAGAAAAAGAACTGGATATGTTAGAAGTAATTAAAATAGATTTACAAGAAGAATTAAATTTTATAGAAGAATGGAAAAGTTCTTATGAAGATTTAATTGAGCAAGTAGAAGAAAAGATTGAAAAAGTTAAACAAAAAGGAGGTCTCAATTCCTCCCAACCCTAAAGGGATTGGGTATCCTTGAGACGATTATATGAATAACGAACTTGAAATAGCAATATGTGAAAGAGATAATCCAGAATTACTAAAAAAAATGAATTTAGGAAAAGTTGAAGTAATGAAAATAAAACCAACAGAAAAAAGTTTTTTTAGAAGTGCGAAGAAAGGAAAAATAATTATTAAAAGTAATGTTTTATATAAACTTGAAGAAGAAGCAAATAAATTACTTGAAGCAGGACATGATACAATTGAACCAATATTTGTGAAAGACGGGTTGTATTGGGTTATAATGACTTATGAAAAGGATGAAAATAGTAGTTATCTTAAATTAAAAAGAATATTTGAAAGATTAAAAAGATGAATTTAATTGGAATATTAAAAAGAGGAAAAGGAGGTAATAATTAAAAATGATTAGCGAATCAACAGCATTATTTATTGGAATGTATTTTAGTGGTTTTAGTTTTGTTATTTCAATATTTATGATTTGGCATATATTTAAATTTCATAGGGGGACCGAAAGCGATATGGGTAGCCCTGTCTCGCAAAAGAACAAAACTTCTCCGTCGGACACTTTAAAAGAAATTGAAAAAGAAGTTTTGAGATTAGATAAAAAATTGCATAAAGAAAGAAATGCCTTTTGTCCAAAATGTAAAAAGAAAATGCACTCTTTTGCAGAAGTCGAAGAACATATAAAAGAAACAAAACATTACGGAGATTATGCTTCTTCTAAATTATTAACGGATAGAGATAGTTATACTTTAAGAGAATATGACAAAGAAAAAGCAAAACTCGAAGGTTTCAAACTTGCCTGTAAACAAAAAGACGAGGAGAGTTATGTAAAGATATTAAAATGAAACAAAGTAGATGTATAAATTGTAAAAGAATATTTAAGTCAAAAGCAGAAAAACTAAGACACAAAAAGGAATATCCTGATGGAAAGTGTATAGAAGAAAAAAAGGAGGTTAAAGATATGGAAGATAAAGAAGAAATTGTTCAAGTAGAATTAGAAGAAAAGAAAGAAACAATAAAAGAGATTTCAAAAATAAAAATGCCTAAAGAACAAGCAAAAGAAGAATGGAAAAAATATTGCGAGGTTCTTAAAAAAAGAAAAGAAAAGTTTTTGAAAGTAATGAAAGATGCTTATTTCCAAATGAAAGAAGGAAATGAACTTATAGATATATATAAAGTTATGAAACAAACTGGGCTTAATGAAAACAATCAACCAAAACTTGCTATTGCAAGGGCAGATTTAAAATTTGTTTATTTTATAAAACAAGATGAAGGAGCAGGTTTTTTCTCTGCTGAAAGAACGAATTGGGGAGGACAAAAGGATAATGTAGCATTACCACAAAATACTTTCAAAGTTCATTGGGAAAGAATAGATGGTCAAACATGGAATATAAAAAGTAAAGAACTTAAAACAAAAGTTCCAATAATTCCAATAGAAATTTTACCAGAAGGAAATTTACAAAATTATTATATCCTTTGGGAAACAAACGAATGGGAAGAATTACCAGAAACAAAAGACCCATTGTTACTAAAAAGAATAAGTGAAAATCTTTTTGCAATACTTGGAAGTTGGGATTTAACAGAACTTGAGCAATCTATAATTTCAGGAGGTAAATATTAATCCAAAACTTATTATTTCGTTATTTTTTGTTTTTCAAGAAACTAAAATGGAAAGCGTTCATAATTTAATCGTTAATTTACAACGAGGAAAACACTATCAGAAAAATATTCAGAAATTAGTTGAATAATGAATAAACTTTCACTACTAAATAATAAAGAGAAAGATATATAAAGGAGAATGTATAAAAAATAATATGAAAAAAGAATTTACATACGAACATTACGATACAATGGAAGAAGTAAGAAAACATATTCAGGAAGATGAAGGACATTGCATACAGCAATCGGCATATTCAACATTTCATGATGGATTAACTCAAATAAATTTTACTAAAAGAATAATAAGGAGCACAATTAAAATATGAAAATATTTTACAAAGTTATTTCAAAAGATAACAAAGCGATTCATGGAGGAAATTTTGATTATACAGATTACTTACCAAAAGGAAATAAAAAAGGAAAATGGTTGCCTTTAATTAAAGAAGTTTCAGAATGTAATTCAGGTTATCATATAACTAATTACTGGAATATGTGGATTAGTTCAGAAGATAATAGAATTTTTGAAGTTGAAGTAGAAGAGTTAAAAGAAAAGAATGATGTGGGAGTTATTGATAAATATGTATGCGGAAAATTTAGATTTATTAAAGAAGTAAAAGCAATTTTTGACAAAAACAGTAACACAGGAGACAGGAACACAGGATACAGTAACACAGGAGACAGTAACACAGGATACAGGAACACAGGAAACAGTAACACAGGAGACAGGAACACAGGAGACAGTAACACAGGATACAGGAACACAGGAAACAGTAACACAGGAGACAGGAACACAGGAAACAGGAACACAGGATACAGGAACACAGGATACAGGAACACAGGAGACAGGAACACAGGATACAGTAACACAGGATACAGGAACACAGGAAACAGTAACACAGGAGACAGTAACACAGGAGACAGTAACACAGGAGACAGTAACACAGGAGACAGTAACACAGGAAACAGTAACACAGGAGACAGGAACACAGGAAACAGTAACACAGGAGACAGGAACACAGGAAACAGGAACACAGGATACAGGAACACAGGATACAGGAACACAGGAGACTGGAACAATTCTAATTTTAATACTGGTTTTTTCAATACAGAAGAAGTAAAAATAATTAAAGTTTTTAATAGAGATTGTGAAAAATTAATTTGGGATGATTGTAAAAAACCTAATTTTATTTATTTTGAAATTGGAGAAGATTATAAAAAATCATTTATTGAAAGTTTTGAAAAAGCAAATAAAGAAGATGTTGAATTATTAATTAAATTACCTAATTTTGATTACAATATTTTCTTTGAGATTTCTGGAATAAACAAAAAGATGATTAATAAAAAGTTAATATGAAAACAAAAGCAATAAGAGAATTAAAAGAAGATTTTATTAAAGCATACAATAAGTATGCAGATAAATTTAATGATATGTCTAAAAATTTTGAAAAGTTAAATATTCAGTTAATAGATTTATCAAACGAAGCAAATGAATTATTATCTTTCTTAGAAAGGTTATCAAATGTAGCAGAGGTAAAAAAATGACATACTCTCACACCATAAAGGGTGGAGTATCTAAGGAGAAAATATGGTAATACAAGAGATTTTGCAAAAAAAAAGAAGAAGAGAAAGTCAAATTCAAAGTTGTTTGAATAATTTTATATGTTCAGCAACTTCTTCTTTAGATAAGTTCTTCCATCCTTTAGAATCAAGTTCGTTCAATCTATCACAAACCTTTCTCCATTCTGGTGAACCAATTTGTAGTTTTTCCATTTTTGATGTTTACCTCCAATATAATAAAGTCAATCAACTTAATATATTTTTAATGAGGTATCAGCGACGATGAATATGCAAAAATCATTTATAAAGAAGAAAAAAGAACGAGGGAATTTTTCGGTAGGTTTAAAAAGCAAAACACTAAATTTTGAGGTGTCTCAATTCCTCCCAACCCTAAAGAGATTGGGTATCCTTGAGACGATTATATGAAAGAACAATTAAATGAAATACTTAATAATTTAAAAGAAGTTTGTTTAGAACAGAATTTAAAATTATCTGATTCAGAACTAATGGATTTTTCTACAAGAATATTAAATACAAATCAAATAAATAAATATAAAGAATTACCTAAAAAACAATTTACTCCATATAAAAAAGGAACAATTAATCCTTTAACAAAAGGTCAAGAACCTGCAACAGATAAACAAAAATACGCTTTAGAACAATTAGGAAAACAAGTTCCAGCAGGATTAACAAAGTTAGAAGCAATAAAAATGATTAAAGAATTAAAAGAAGAAGGAATGGATTATTAAAATGATAATAAGTAAAATTTACAATAAATTAGATATAGAGCAACAAGAAAATTTAGTGTCTTGTTTAGTGTCTGGTTTAGTATTTGGTTTAGTATTTGGTTTAGTGTCTTGTTTAGTGTCTGGTTTAGTGTCTGGTTTAGTATTTGGTTTAGTATTTGGTTTAGTGTCTTGTTTAGTGTCTGGTTTAGTATTTGGTTTAGTATTTGGTTTAGTGGTTATATTAAATAATTTTTCAGAAGCATTACCTTTCTTAACAGGTTTCTATCCAATATTATTTTTAATTATAGGAATATTTTTATTAATAGAATTATTATTTATTTTATCTCCAAAAGAAAAATTAAAAAAAGATGTAAATATTTTATGGCATACAGCAAAAAGAAAAGGAGAATGTTTACTTGAAGTTTTACTTGGATTATCTGCAATTACTCAAATTTATATTTTAGGAAAAGAAATAAAACAATATGTTCCAGAGATTTTAAAATGGATTGGTTACATTGGAGCAGGAATAATTATCTTAGGAATTATAGTATTAGTAATTTACGCATGGTTAAAATTAAATAGTTTAAAATATAGAAAATGAACGCAGAAACAAAAGATGATTTAATTTTTTTTGTATCATTAGCAGTTATAGTATTAATCCCAGTTATCTTTGGAATTTTAACTTACAATCCAGAAAAAGAATACGAAAGAAAAATAAATATAACAAATAATTACAGAAATTTGTGCGAATCAGCAGGTTTTATATTTGAAATGGAAGGTTCTTTAGAAAAAGAAGAAATTAAAGAAAGTAATAACATAACATTTGGACTTGAAGATGAAATATTATTAAAATGTTACGATTTAAGAAATGGAGTAAAAGTATATTATGATTTAAATAAAATGGAAAAAATAAAATGAACTCTGAAGAAATAAATAAAGAAGAAAAAAGAATATTAAGAAATTTACAAAGAAACAAACAAGATACAGAGATTTTACTAAATAGAAAAAGGAAATTAGAATTTGAGTTAATTAAATTAAAGAATATGAAACCAGATGAAACTAACAAAAGAACAAATTAAAGAAATAAAAGAATCAAAAGAAAAAACAAAAGAACTATCTAAAAAGTTTAAAGTAAGAACTTCAACAATAAGATACTGGAAAAATGAAAAACAAAGAACTAAAAAAATAAACAAGCAAAAAGAATATTCAAGAAATTTATCTAAAGAAAAAATAAGAGAAAACAATCAAAAAAGAAAAGAAGAAAATAAATTATATTTTTATAACCGATATCATTCAGACGAAGAATTCAGAAAAAAACAAATAGAAAGAGTTAAAGAAAATTATAGAAAAAGATACAGAACAGACGAAGAATTTAGAAATAAGATATTAAATAGGTCAAGAGAAAGATACAATAGAGAACATGGAAAATAAAAGATGAATTTTAAAAGATTTTTCCAAGTTGAAAAAGCAGAAGAAAGAAGTGACATAAAATTATTAATAAATATTGTAGAAAGAATAAAGAAAATTGAAGAAAGAATAGTAAGATTAGAAAAATATCTAATAGAAAGAGAAGCAAAATGAAAGAAACAAAAGAATTATTAAAAAGAATACTTGAGATGTTTATAATTTCAATAGGCATTATTTTTTTATTATTCATTAGCATATCTGCAACACTATATTCAATAGGACTTTTAAGTAAGGCTGGTATTAATGGGGATATTAAAGAAATATGTTTTTATGGAGTTATTGCTTTTTATATGGGAACAAAATTTATAGATTTTTTTGTAAATGCTTTTAAAAAATTAAAAGGATATTTAGAAAATTAAAATCACAAATGAAAGTGAAAGGAGGTTAAAATGAATAAAAATTTATTTTGGACAGGAATAGTGTTTCAATCTATACACTTACTTGTTATAATGTTGCTATTTTTAACATCTCTTAATTGGAGTTTTGTTAATGGAAAAGTTTTATTGGGAGCAAGTTATTTAATTTTTAATATAGTATCTTTAGCAATGATATTTGTAGGTGCTTTAAAGAGAGAATAAAATAAGAAAATGCCAGATGTAAGTAAAATTTCAGAATATATAAGATTTCCATTTGAATTATTTGGAAAAGTTTTAAACTTTGTTTTAACTTACTTATTAGAAATTTGTATTGTTTTAGTAGCAATAGGAATAATTGTTTTATTTTTTAAATTAGGAATTATAAGAAGATTAAGTGAAGCATGGATAAAAATGAGTGTGGAAGATGAAGAAGAAAGAAAAATTAATAAAATATTAAAAGAAAAAGAAGGAGAAGTAGAAATAGAAGGTTTAAAATGAGTAATTACATAGTTTTATTTATTGCAGGAGTTGTTTTAATAATAATTATATTATTTGTAAGAAATGAATCTAAAAAATTAAATTCAAACAGGTGAAAGGAGGTTATAAAAAAATGGTATTCCAACCAAAGAAAAAAATAAGAGAAGAAGTTGAAGAATATGAAGAAGAATTAGAAGAGGAAGAAGAGGAAGAAGAACCACAAGTTGAAATTCCTAAAAGAAAATTAGTTCCTCAAGTTCAAAAGCAAGTAAAAAATGAAGAACCTTCTATAAAAGAAATTATATCAAACATTGAAATGTTATATGGAGTAATGCAGAAAAACGAGGATAGAATTATAAGATTAGAATCAGCTTTTTTCAGAGCAACACAAAGATAAGATGTTAGGTTTTTCAAAATTCTTTGTTTTTCAAATAATGTTAGCAATAATAATTGGATTTGGAACAAAGAGTTGGAATAATTTTTTTATTATTTTAATTTTTTTTATTATACTAAGAATAATATATAATGTTCTCACATAAAAAGGTGAAATATGGGTCAAGGTGATATTTTAGAATTGCTTGAAAAGGAAAGCAGTATAGAAAATCCTCTTTCAATAAGAGAGATAGCAAATAAAATTAATGAGAAAAATGTTAATAAAATTTTCAGAGATATAAAAAAACTTCTTCATTATAAAGAAATAGATTACTTAGAAATAGATAAAGAAACGGCTAATATAAAATACAAAAGCAAGAGAAGATTAAGGGTTTATTTTGTTCACTGAAAACACTATCTATTTATGTATAGAAAAAACGCTTATTCTTTGTTTCAATATTTAAATAATTTATGAATTTATTTTATCTTTGTAAACGAAATTTTATTTTATCGTCGGCAACTCCTCAATTTCCACTGGAACTTAATAAACGAAACATTTATAAATAAGATATTCTTAGAATAATTAGGTTAAGCAATTAACTCAAAAGAAGAAAACAAGTTTAAGGGTTTTCAATTTATTTTAACCTAAACAAAATATTACAATGGAAACAAAAATTTTAGAGATAAGAGAAGAGGGAAACTTAAGATTTAAATTAGTTTTAAATACTTTCAATAATGGGGATTATAATTATTCTGTTATTGAAGAACTAATAAAAGGAAATAACCTTTTAAACGATAATTCGGAATTGTCACACTCTGTATTTAATACATTAAGAAAAGCAAGAAATAATTTAAATAAAAATTGTAAGCGAGGTTTAATAATTCCTTTAAATTAAAATGACAACAATACAAGAACAAATAAAAAAACAGATTCAAGAAAGCGAGAATGAAACAAAAGAATTCATTCAAGAGGAAACAGATTTAAATTTAATTAATTTGTTTGTAGAACAGAAGAGGTTTTTAATTTAATTTTTTTATATGCGTAAACCCAACACCATATTTCTTCATAAAGATAAAATAATATAACAGCCAAACTAAAAACAAATCCAATTACTTTAATTAATAAGATGTCTGTAAGAACTCCAAGAGATAAAAAAAACAAACCTAACATTTGAAAGAAGGATTGATAATAATTAATTCTAACACCAGATTCTTTATTACAGAAAAAAATGTGTCCCTGCTCATGATAATATACAGGACTTCCTTCTTTACATCCATATATTTTATTGTTTGTAAGGTCTACATTTGCCATTTTTTAGTTTAATTTCAGATACTATGAAGATAATATAATATGAACGCTACCGATAACCGATTTACTCATTTTCCATAGTGTAATGCCTAATTCCGTCACTTATTGTATTTTGTGGAACAAAAACACCAGTGAGTTGCTCCATCCTTCTTCCTATTTCTTCTTGTTTAATACCGAACTCACTCCATAACAAGAACCAACACGCATCTCTTTGCATCTGGAACTTGTTACGCTTTCTATTTTCACGAGATGACAATGCCTTTTGCTTTAATTCCCTATATTCAGCTTCATCTATTGGATAGAACGGATGAAAGTTAAAAGAGAAGTTGTAAGGATGGGCATTATAGTTTAATTCACGCTTACCTTTAAGGTATAACTGCTTTTTATTTCGTTTTGAATAGAATTTACCATATCCTCTTTCAAATATACCTTCTTCATTGCAATTATAATACACATCTAATAAGAATATACTTCTATTCAATGCAATACCCTTAGGTAAGTCAAAGTAATCAGGCATAACTAAGATATTTAATAAATTATACTGCCCACATTCTCTATAAAAGTCAAGAACATCTTGTGTTTGTGTCTGAACTGCTTTTCTTCCTTCCAAATCTGCACCTGCTTCATCAAATATTAATACAGAGAAAGGATAATTTTTTCCCAAGTAGTTTCCTCTTTCAATTAATTTCTTTCCATCTAAAACAAAGTTATTTTCTATATCAAAAACTATATTTTTTTTATATAATCTTTGAACTTCATAAGACCAATATGCTCCTATCTGCATAGCAAGAACAGATTTACCGACTCTTACTTCTCCTCCACCAGTTATGATAATTGTAAAATCCCAATCATTAATAATATTTTTAAGTAACAAATCAAGTTGTGATTTTATTGCATCATCTAAATAGAAACCTGCTTTTCTTTGTCTTGAATCCCAACCCTTAGGAAACCAATCAATACATACACGAGTCATTTTATCTTTGAAGAACAGCAAATCTTGGGTCTTCTTTAGAAGGAAGAAGCATACCTTTTGCTTGTAATGTTTTTCTTATTTTAATTTCTAATTGGTCTAATAAATAAAGTATTTGAGTTCTATTAATAATTCTTTGTTCACGATTATTCATTAACTTATTTATTGTTCTAAAATAATTATCAAAATCTTCATCTTCTTTTTTGTTTGTCTTACATGATAATTCACGATAAGCAATTCTTAACCACGCAACCCATCCGTCTGCATTACCTAAAGAAGAATATTGTTTGCACATCTTTAAACTTGTAGAAATATCTTTTAAGTATTCTATTGCAAAATTAAAAGCAGATTCTTCTGTTTGGAATTTAGTCATTGTCAAAAATTAAAGTAAATTTAATTTTATATATATTTGTAGAAAAAAATAAAATATATATAAATAGAAGAATACAAAACAACTTATGGATTATAATGAAGCGATAAAATTTGAGCAGGAAAGAATAAACACTTTAAAGAATCAAATTAAAAATATCTCTCTTCCAAAGAGAACCATTAATTATCAATTTCAAAATTTAAGAGGAATAAATTGTAATGATTCTATAAAAAGAAAAATAGTAAAGAGAGAAAAGAGTAAACTAAATAATGAAATTGGTTTATCTAATTTTAAAATAAAATCTTACAAAGAAAGTATATTTGAAAATATAATTTAATGTATATTAACTTAAAAGTGATGACAAAAGAAAGATTTATAAAATAAATTATTGTAAACATTTTAGGAGGATTATAAAAAATGAAATTTAGAGAATATATAGAGCAAGAAAAAAAATCATTTATACCAGTTGGAATAATTTTAATTTTAGGTTCTTTTTTATTGCCAGTTTTTTTAAATAAAAAGTTTGATATGGAAACTTTTCTTTATTGGATTCCTTCTTCTTTTATAGGAACATTTGCATTGGGTTTTTTAGTATTTTTATTCGTATATAAGGAGGAGAAATAAATGGGAATAATCTCATCTATTAAATCTTATATTAAGGAAAAGAAAATTGAGAAAGCAGTAGAAAAAGGAAAAGAACTTTCTAAACAAGGTGTAACACAATCAACACCAAGAGATACATCTGGGAATTATGTAGTAAGTTCTGATGGTGGAACAAAGGTTGTTTCTTCTGGTGGGAATGTTATTAAATCATATTCTTCTGGAAGAGGTGGTGGAGGTTCAAGAGGAGGAAGTTCTGGAGGTTCTTCGTCGGGAACAACATCAACATCTTCATCTTTAGATACATCAAATGTTTTAGGTGCAACAAATAAAAAAAGTCCTGTAACAATTTCAGAACAACTTAAAAATAAACAATCTTCAAATATTCAAACATTAAAAGGAGCAACAATTAAAGAATATACTTCTGCTTTACCATCTGAGTCAAAAACAAAAGTAGATGAAAGTTATAAAAGAAAAATACAAGTTTATTCTCCAAATACGATTTACGAAACACAAACAGATACTTATAAAAGAGGAAAAGAAGAAATACCAGTTCTTTCAACTTTTTATGTTGAAGAAGATTATAGTTCAAGACCAGCAACAAAAGAGGAAAGGGAATATTTAGATTTAATTAAAAGTTCAGAAGCATATAAGGAAGTAGCAAGTGAACAAGCACCATCAAAAATAAAAAGAGAATTTGGAGAAGCAAAAGGAAAATTATCTAAATTTGGGGAAGAAGAATTTATTGATGTTTCTGGAACTAAAGAATTATCTTCTAAGTATGGTAAGGTTGGAGAAGTTGCTGGGGGAGTTGTTACTGGTTTAGTTCCATCA
Source organism: Candidatus Woesearchaeota archaeon (assembly GCA_041660865.1). Lineage (GTDB taxonomy): Archaea > Nanobdellota > Nanobdellia > Woesearchaeales > 21-14-0-10-32-9 > 21-14-0-10-32-9. Next base: position 3,701 of record JBAZVO010000008.1, on the reverse strand, counting down.
ACAAAAGGAGAATTACTTACAACTGCTGGGGCATTAGCACTTGGGGGGGCAATAGGTGCAGGAATAAAGGGAGGTTCATACATATTAGGAAAAATACCAAAGGTTGGTGAATATTCAGCAAAAGGATTTAAATTATTTGGATATGGTGCAGGATTATATTCTACTGGTGCATATGGAATAAATGTTGCAACACAATTTGAACAAGCAGAAGGAACGTACGAGAAGTCACAAATAATAGGAAAGGCAACAAGAGAAACTGGGGCTGTTATACTTGGGGGATATGCTGGAAGTAAAGCAGTTGATATAGGAATAGGATTTAAAACAACAAGAGGAAGAACATTTTTAGAAACAGAACAAGGAGAATATCCAGCATCACCAAGTAAAACACATTTAGATTTATTTAAAAAAAATGTGATACCCGAGTTAGGAGAAACATCAGGAGCATTTCATACAACATCACAAAAGTTTTGGAAAGGTGGAGAGATAATCCCAGCAGAAGGAACTTCTGAATTAGCAGGACTATATGGTTCAACAAAAGTTTCAACACCATTTGCAAGAATTTCAGGTAGTGTAAAAACAAAACTATTTCCAAGTATTCAAGATTTATTGGGGATTACTGGAGAACCGAGTATTGCTTATATTAAACCAGAAGGTTTTAGATATGGAGAAATTGAATTTAGCAAAACAAAAATATTCGAAGGACAAAAAAGAATAAAGGGAAAAGGTTATGCTTTTTTTGAAGAAACATTAAGAAAAGGTTATGCAGATGTTCCAAGTATTAAAACAGAAATAGAAGCAATATTTAGACCAGAAGCAGGAAATTATTTATTTGAATCTGGAAAATATTATACAAAAATAAAGAATGTTAAAGTTCCAATAGATGTTTTCAAATATGGAGAAACAAAAATATTAGAACAAATTAAATCAGAAAAAAAAATTGGTGGAAGTAAAAGAAAAGTTTTTTCATCATATGATTATAGTTTACCAAAAGAAGTTTCATTAGTAAGTTATGAATATGGTTTAGGTTTAAAATCATCTTATGGAAAAAAAGATTATAGTAAAGGTAGTTCAGTTAAAAAAAGTTCAAGAGAATATATTTATGGAAGTTCTGGAAAAAGTTATTTTGATAATTATATATCAAAAGTTTATGGTGGCTCATCTAAACAAAGTTCAAAATCATATTTAGGACAAAGTAATATTTCAAATGTTTATGGAAGTTCATACGGAGAATCTTATACGCCACAAAAAAAATATAATTATATACCAAAATTAGATTTAGAATTAAAAGTAAAAGAAAAACAAAGAACAAAATCACAAATAGGAAAACAACCAACAAGATACCAGCCATCTTTAACAGCGTCTGCGTTGGGGATAACATCAGTAAAGCAACCAGATATAGTTGGTTTATCTGTAAGACCTTTAATACAATCTTCAAAAAGAAAGAAGAAAAATAAAAAGAGAAAATAAAAAAGATGTTTAAAAAAAAAAATTTAGTGATGTTTTTAGTAGTTAGTTTATTTTTTATTAATTTTATTTCTGCTTATAATTTTGAAAACGAATTTGGAACAGGCACAACAACACAATACAATAATGTTTATATTATTAATTCAACAGAAGATATAATTCATAATAATTTAACAGGACTTCAAGGGGGAGCAACAAATCAATATTATCATATTCCTGTTTCTTGGTATAATATTTTAACAGCAAACATTGCAGACTGGATTACAGAAGCCGACGCTGACGCAAGATATTCAGAAATAAAATGGGCATATAATCAAACTACACCAGCAAATGATTATACAAATTCAATAAATAATTCTTTAGCGTTGTGGGTTATTGCACAAGGTTATTCAACAACAGGAGAAAATAGTTCTTGGAATGAATCAAGAGCAAATTTACTTTACGCAGGTATTCAATGGGCTTATAATCAAACAACTATTTCAAATGCTTATTGCGATGCAAGAATTTTAGCAAACACTTCATTATTTACTTCAACTTATAATTCAACATACGCAGGATTAATAAATAATGCTTCTTACTTATCAACTTATAATTCTACTTACGACGCAAAGATTTCTTATAATAATACTAATTTAGCGTATGTAAATAATTCAAATACTTTTACAAAAAATCAAAATATGTCTGGAAATAATATTACGAATGTTGGTTGTATAATTTTAACAAACGGAGGAAAGATTGGAGTATGCTAAAGAAATTTATTTTGTTTTTATTCTTAGGAATTTTTTTAGTTAGTTTTGTAAGTGCTGTTTGGTATAATCCTTTAACTTGGTTTTCTATTGAAGATGAAACAATAAATACTGAAAATATAAAAGAACAAATAAAAAACTCCTCTTACATAGAAGAAATTAGAGAACAAGATTCAGTAGAAACAAAAGAAGATATTACAAAAACTTATACTTCTTTAGAAAAAGAAATTAAGATAAATGATTCAGGAAAAACTATAATTCAATCTAAACTTTTAACTCCTTACAATTATAAAACAGGAGCAGGAGAAGATGTTTTAGTCGCAGAATTTTATTTGGAAGATTATAATAATTTAGAAAATATTTTTGATTCAATAAATTTTTATGACATTAAAAAAGATTACGAAATAAAAGAAAAAGAATATTGGTTTAAGTATGGAACAGATTATATTGAAGAAGAATGTCATAAATTAAGTGAATTTGAACCAGACATAAAAGAAGATGGAACTTTCTGCCAGAATGTTACAAAAACAAATTGGATAAGATTTGATAATTTAAAAGAACTTCCAAATAAAAATATTAAGATAGGATTATTCACAGATACAAGAGGAGATAAGAAAATTGAATGGATTGGAAATATAAAAGGAATTAATATTTTAGAGTGGGCATCTTATGAGATTGTTGGAGTTTCAACTTACACAGATTCAGTTGGTGCTTATTCAGTTGATTATATTTCTTCTTTAGCATTTTCTCCTGATGGAAACTACTTAGCAACTTCCTCTTATTATGACGATTATGTTTCAATAATGAATATAACAAACAAAAGTGTAATTGCTCCTCTTTCAACTTACACAGATTCAGTTGGTGCTTATTCAGTTGATGCGATTTATTCTTTAGCATTTTCTCCTGATGGAAACTACTTAGCAACTTCCTCTTATTATGACGATTATGTTTCAATAATGAATATAACAAACAAAAGTGTAATTGCTCCACTTTCAACTTTTAATGATAATGAAACAGATTATTCAGTTGATGGTATTCGGTCTCTTGCTTTCTCTCCTGATGGAAACTATTTAGCAACATCATCTTATGATGACGATTATGTTTCAATAATGAATATAACAAACAAAGGTGTAATTGCTCCTATTTCAACTTACACAGATTCAAGTGGTGCTTATTCAGTTGATTATATTTATTCTTTAGCATTTTCTCCTGATGGAAACTACTTAGCAACTTCCTCTTATTATGACGATTATGTTTCAATAATGAATATAACAAACAAAAGTGTAATTGCTCCTCTTTCAACTTACACAGATTCAGTTGGTGCTTATTCAGTTGATGCGATTTATTCTTTAGCATTTTCTCCTGATGGAAACTACTTAGCAACTTCCTCTTATTATGACGATTATGTTTCAATAATGAATATAACAAACAAAAGTGTAATTGCTCCACTTTCAACTTTTAATGATAATGAAACAGATTATTCAGTTGATG
>JBAZVO010000007.1:0-63922 GCA_041660865.1 Candidatus Woesearchaeota archaeon | reverse complement strand
AAAAAGAAATGGTTTGATTTGATTAAATCTGGAAAAAAGAAAACAGAATATAGGGAAGTTAAATCTTATTGGGAAAAAAGACTTTTAGGAAAGAAATTTGATAGAATTATTTTTACAAATGGTTATAGTAAGACTTCTCCAAAGATAGAAGTAGAATGTAAAGGAATTGGGTTTGGCAAATTTGATGGAAAAGATTGCTATGCAATTAAATTAGGAAAGGTTTTCGTGCCAAAAAAGGCAGAAGAAAATTGTGAAATCTGTAAAGATTATCCTAAAGAATATTGGTGTGGAAAAGAAGAAAATAAAAAGGAGAAGATGGAATGAAAAACTTATTTTTTATAGAAGATGAAGATGTTAAAGGAAAAACAAAGAGATTTAATGTTTATTCTAATCATTCAAAAGATTATTTAGGTAAAATTCATTGGAGAAGTGGTTGGAGATGTTATGTAATTTCTTATGAAAATAATATTGATATGTCTGTTTCTTGTATGATAGAATTAAACGAATTTATCAATCAATTAGAAGAAGAAAGAATTAATAAATTGAAAGAACCAAAAAAGGCAGAAGAAAATAAAAAGGAGAAGATGGAATGATTAAAGAGAAAACAATAGAAGAAAAGTTTGATAAGTTATTAAAATATATTACAAAAGCCGATAGAGAGTTAGCATTGGATTATTTTGAGAGATGTCTTGAATTAGAAAAAGAAAATAAAAAGGAGATAGAAAATATAAGAAAATGAACAATCAAAAATTATTTTGGTATGGATTTGGAGCAAATGTAAAAAAAAGCTTTGGTATTCTTTTAACTTCGTCCCAAGAAGTCTATATCCTCAATCCCATTAGGGTATAGATGAATTGGGATAACCAAACAGAAAGATATATAAAGTAGAGAATATTACAAAATAAGATGATATATAAATTTGATAAGAACGCACACTCGGTATATACACTGAATTACCACTTAGTCCAGTGCATAAAATACAGAAGAAAAGTATTATCTTTTCCAGAAATAATTGATGAACTTAAAACAAGAACTCATAAAATAGCAGAAAGTTATGGAATAAAGATAACTGCAATAGAAAGTGATTTAGACCACATTCATATTTTATTTATCGCTAAACCCCAAACTGATTTATTGAAGTTTGTAAATAATTGGAAGTCGGCAACTTCAAAAGCATTAAGAAATAAATTCAAAGATAAATTAAAAGATAAGTTGTGGGGAGACACTTTTTGGAGTGGAAGTTATTGTCTTATAACTTCAGGGCAGGTAACTTTAGATATTCTAAAAAAGTATGTTGAAAGTCAAGGAGAACCTAAAAATGTTATCAAATAAATTTAGATTATATCCAAACAAAGAACAAACTGAAAAGTTAGAATTTGCTTTAGATACTTGTAGACAGGCATATAATATGATGTTGGGAGAATTGAACGACCAAGTTGTCATAGACAGAAATATGATACAAGCAATGTTACCAGATATGAAAATCTGCGAACCAAGATTTAGAGAAGTATATTCAAAAACTTTGCAATATGAATGTTATAGATTATTTTCTAATCTTTCAGCGTTAAGAGTTTTGAAAGGAAATCAAAGAAAAGTAGGGAGATTAAGGTTCAAAGGAAAAGGTTGGTTCAAAACTATAAATTATAATCAAAGTGGATTTTCTTTAGAGGATAACAAATTATGCTTATCCAAAATCGGAGATATTAAAATTAAAGTTCATAGAGAAGTGAATGGAAACATAAAGCAAATTCAAATTAAAAGAGAACTTGATAAATGGTATGCTATCATAATAACTGATGAAAATACACAAATTACTTGTGGAGAAAAAATAATTGGAATTGATTTAGGCATAAATAATTATCTTGTTGATAGTGATGGAAATAAAATAGAAAATCCTAAAATATTAGAAAATAATTTACAAAAATTAAAACATTTGAACAAAGAATTATCAAGAAAAAAGAAAGGAAGTAAGAATAGATTAAAGGCAAGGAACAGATTAGCAAAATTCCATCTTAAAATTTCTCATCAAAGAGATGATTTCCTACATAAACTAACAACAAAGTTGGTTAAGGATTGTAAAATAATCGTAATGGAAGATTTGAAAATAAAACAAATGTCTCAACAAAAATATTTCAATGCAAGAAATATGATGGATGCTTCTTGGGGTAAATTTGCTCAATTACTTGATTACAAGGCTGAGAGTGCTGGTTGTCAAATAGTTAAGGTAAATCCTAAGAATACAACTAAAATGTGTTCTAAGTGCGGTAATCTTCAAAATATGCCCCTACACAAAAGAACATACGAATGCGATTGTGGACTTGTCTTAAACAGGGATTACAACTCGGCTATAAATATTCTAAATTCAGGGCAGGAAATGTCCTGTGTGGAGAGAATTCCCAATACTTCTATGAAGCAAGGAAACTCGTTGAAGCAAGAAGCCCTAACCTCAACGGAATGTTAGGTAAGGGTATTTCACATCCTATTATAATAAAAAATGGATGAAATTAATAATCTATTAAAAGAAAGACCAAAAGACCCCGAGTTAAAATCTTGTGGTGATGGAAAAGTGGAATTGTCTGTGAATATGAATAAGCAGACACAAAAAAGGTTAGATGAACTTGTAAAGATAAGAAAAAAAGACGAGGGGGAAGTTATAGAAGAAGCTGTAGAGGATTATACTGCAAGAGTTGAAGCAATAGACTTCACAGAGCTTGATGGTTCATTTGAATTGTTTGATATCCCAAAAAATGATAGATTAAAGAATTTCCAAATATTGAGTAAACTAATTGAAAATAAAAGAAAAACTTGTGAAGAAGATTTATACCTTGGAACAGAAGAGCAAAAAGAGTATTCAAAAGTATATTTAAAAACATATAATTGGGTAGTAAAGCCAGTATTAGAAAATTTTAAGTTATTTGAGTTGGATGATGAAGTAATACCCATGTTAAAATTACATGACCAAGAAGATGGAACTTTCCCATTCCCTAGTATTGCTATTGATTGTCAGGTAGCATTTAATAGGAATAACAAAGAAAGAATTTATCTTGGATTTTTACTTGGTTCTTATTATTTTACAAAAGAAGAAGAACACCAAAATTATCGCTTAGTAAATACTTGCTATGCAGAAAAAGACAAAAATGGAGAATATCATTTACAACAAGATATTATCGCTTTAGATTTAAATGAAACAACTAGTAAGTTATATCATAGTAACCCTTATCATAAAGAAATAAGAAAGTTTATCTTTGCTTTTCTTAATTTTATAAATTCTCCAGAAGTAAAATTTGTTGAAACACAATTAAACCCAAAGAATAATGAAAGAAGAAAAGAAAGGGGGAGAATGCCCTTACCGGTATCAAAAAGGATATATATTCACGGAATGCAGTTAAGAAATTATATTAACGAAATAAACTTTGGAGTTAAGAGAATTGGGTATAACCATAAATTTTGGGTTCGGGGATGCTATTTTCATCTTAGAAACAGAGAAAAATTCAAAAGATTATATGCTCTAACAGAAAATGAATTGAAATCAAAAGGTTATGAATTGTTTAATGGAACTATAAGAAAATGGAAAAACGCATTTATTAAGGGTAATGGCTTACTTATAGATAAAGTGTATAAAGTAAAAAAATAATCAAAAGAGGAAAATAAAAATTTTACGGAGGTAAAAAAATATGGAAAAAGAAATTATAGAAAAAACTTGGAAAGAGAAAGACCAAACTGGAAATGGCAATGAGGATATTGACTACAAGCTATGTCTTTGTGAAAGTTGTCATAAACTTTTAGCAAGAGGAGAAAAAGAAGAACTATCTACAATGATTAGAGTCGGAAGCGGGAACTCGTGGTTTTGCATAAATTGCCACACTCAAAACTCAAAAGGAAAACTTGTCAAAACACAATTTGGAATGTATTGGAAAGACGAATAGATAGATTTAAATAGTATAATATATTATACTATATCATTATTGGAACCTATTGATTTTTTAGGTTATATTATAAAGAGGTGAAAGATGGAAAAAAATAAAAAAGAAGAAGAAATAAAACTAAAAGAAGTATTTGGTGATAAAAGAGTATTAGGTTTGGCAGGAGAAAAAAATTCTGGTAAAACTAACAATTTGATGGCTCTTTTAAAGGACTTTAGAAATAAGAATAAAACAACAGAAATTTATGTTTTTGGATTAGAAGAGCAAGTTTTAAATTGGGTTAAAAAGTTTGAAAATGTTTTTGAGATTAGTTCTTTAGAGCAGTTAAGAGATAAAAAGGATTCTTTAATAATTTTAGACGAATTTCAGCGTTTGAGACTTAACGATAGAAGATATAGAGATTTACTTAATGATTTTATAGATTTTATTTATCATAATAATAATTGGGTTATTTTCAGTTCTCCAAATTTGAGGGAGTTTAATTCTATAATCTGCGGTAAAATAGAAAGGTGGGCTTTGAAATCTTTAAGACTAAAGGACTTAATCTGTGGAAGCCAGTTAAAAGAAGCTGTATTGGGCTATAATGGAAGATTTAAGTGTATAAATGATATAAGTATAGAACCTGAAAAGCTTTTGATTATTAATGAAGACTATGAAAGAGTTATAGAGTTAGACTACATTAAAGATGTTGATACCAAATTTAAATCAAAAGATATTTTTGAATAATTGTCGGAATAAATGTCAAGATAATTGTCGGGCATTTTGTAGAAACATTTAAAAAGGTTATATTATTAATTGTTCTATGAGTAAAAAAAGAACAACTTGGACTGCAAATGATATTTATATTCATGAAGAATATTCTGAAGTTGTTATAAGGAATAGTCAATTACCAACCATTAAAATAGTTGGCTTGTAACTAACTTGCGTTTCTACTATTGGTTGATTGACGAACAACCTACTGAATCCAGATTTACCAAGTTCAGCGATGTTTCTGGAAGCATTTAAATCTGCGTGGAGTTCATAGCCACATTCTAAACATTTGAAATTACCTCTTTTCCTGTTCAATTTATCTTTATATCCGCAATGACTACAAGTTTGACTTGTATATTTTGGATTAACTGAAATTACTAACTTTTCTCTTTCTTCACATTTATATTTCAAGAAAGTTTCAAATTGCTTAAAACTCCAACTTCCTAACTTCTTATTAAATCTTCTTCCATTTTTCTTACTCTTCATATCTTTTAAATCTTCAAGGACAAATACTTTAAAATCACTATCAGCAATTAATTTGCTTAATCTGTGATTTGTATCAGAAACAAACCGTGCTTCTTTTCCGCTTAAGAGTTTTAAATGTCTCTTAGCAGACTTAGTGTCTTTCTTCTGCAATACTGCTTTTAAGTATTGATATTTGCCTTTAATCTTTTTAAGATTTTTTGAATTAAAAAATTGATTATTAGAACAGACAAGAATATTATTTACTCCCCTATCTATTCCTATTAAGTCTCTCTCTATGTTTATGCTCCCGAGATTTATTTTAGGACTATCATTTTCAACAACTAAATTAAGATATAGTTTTTTTTGTTTGTAACATAACATTCCAGCTACTGGTTTCCAGTCTTTATATTTTTCAATAAGCCTATTAGTTTGAAATGTAATTTTTTTCCTTCCATTCACCGAAGATATAGAAATTAGTTTATGTTCCAGATTAACTCTTAAATTTCTTTTGTCTAATCTCACAGAAGAAAATTCCTTAACTTTTATTGGTCTTTTACATTTTTCCCTTTTTATGCTTTCAGAGGCAACATCTCTTGCAGTCTGGATTAATCCAGTTGGCAAGTTTGGGTATAGTTTTTTTATCTTTTTGTAAGTTAGTTTGTTTAGTTTATTTTTATTGTAAATCTTCTTTTTGAATCCAACATCATTTACATATTGCCTTGCTTTAGAAAATATCCTAATTGTGTCTATTAAATCATTATCTTCAGTAAGCTTAATTTTAATTGTTCTTTGCATAGAAATCACAAGAGAGATAAGTTTATATACTTTACTATTCTGTGTATGCTATGGTTGAACAATTACCTAATCTATTAAGAGTAGAAAATACTAAAGGAAATTCGTGCGTTTACAATATTAACTATCATATTGTTTTTTGTCCCAAATATAGAAAGCAAGTGTTAAGTGAGGGAGTTAAAGAAGATTTGGAGATTATTTTTAAGTCAATAATATCTTCTAATGATTGGAAACTTCTCGAATTGGAAGTTATGCCAGACCATATTCACTTATTTGTTTCAGCACATCCAAAACAATCTCCTTTAGAAATAGTAAAAAAGCTCAAAGGAATTTCAGCAAGATTAATATTTGTCAAGTACCCACAATTTCAAAAAAAGGAATTTTGGGGAAAACATTTGTGGAGTGGAGGCTACTATGTTGGAACTGCTGGAATAGTTACTGCTGAGAGCATTCAGAAATATATTCAAGCACAGACTAAGGCAAATTCATCTGATGATTGAAATCAATCAGTTTTCTTTGCCGAGAACATATAAAAAGAAGATTGTAGCAAAGGTTATTATTGATATAGAAGATATTGATAAAATAAAAAATTATAAGTGGAGTTTATCTTCTGATTATGCCAGAACTTGTATTAACAAAAAAACGGTAAGAATGCACCAATTGCTATTAAGTGCTCCAGATGGGAAAGTTGTTCACCATATAAATCATAATACTTTTGACAACAGAAAGAAAAATTTAAAGATAGTTTTCCCTAATGAGAACAGAAGTAATAATTTACCAAAAGATTTTCCGAGAATATTTGATATGAGAAAAGATAGTCCACACTTGCAAGTAAAAGGAGAACCAAAGACATTTGAGTTGTCGCCAAAAGTCTGATATGTTTGCATCAGAGAGTTCTCCCGTGGGTTTAAATAAAATTAATAAAAAAGTGAAAAGACTTCTGTGAATGCCTAAGAAGTTAAATGTTAATCCTTTCTTAAAAAAAGTGATTGAAAAAGTGAAGTTATCTCCAATCTATTTCATAGTCTTATATATTTTATTTATTTATTAGTTAGATGGTTAATAGTCCCATCTGAATATCTCTACATATCTATTTTTATTTGATGTATTTTCTTTCCATTTTTTATTTGCAACTTCATAATTGCTATAATCTAAATTAATCCACATAGAAATAGCAAAAACTTCTGCAAGAGCAATAGTTCCATTAACTACTTTAGCGAGAAGTCCAGTTTTATCTACTTTATAAGAAAGATAACTTCCTAATATCATTGCTCCAGTAGAGTAAATATAAAGTTCATTCCACCTTTTATCATCTACAAATATTTTAGCAATAGGATTAGCTTCTCCTACTCCAAATTGGGTAGTTCCTACCTTAGTTAACCTTATATCTTCATTAATTAAACTACAATTTTGTACTAACATTCCCACATTTTCTAAACTATTTAATTTATTTTTATCTAAAGTAGCACAACTAATCGAAAGTGCTAAAGGAATTGTTAATAGTATATTTTTCAGTTTCATTTTAAAAACATTTTTTCATTGCTTCAAAGTCCCCTGAATTCTTTATACAACTTTTTAATAAAGTATTTTCTGTTTCTAATGTTTTAATTCTATCATCTATTCCAAATAAATGTAACCAAATATTTTCAATACTTTCTAATAAACTATTTCTATCTTCTACAACATTTATTCCGCTTGTTGCAACTTCTTCTGCACTCTTTATATTGGGTAAGTGTTGGTTTGTTTTTGTAAAACTCTTTACTTCATCTAAAGTTTTAACTTTATAATCTTTTTCAAATACATAATCTGGAGCAGTATTATTAATCCCATTAATCCATAATTCCCCTGTAATATTTATATCATTTTTTTGTCCAGCTGTTCCAAGAAAAACATCTCCCCCAAAAAGACTTTTTCCTGCACCATTACTTGTATAAAAATCATATCCAAACTCCGAAGAACCCTCAACACCATTTCCAGCATAGGAAGTTCCATAAACTCCAGAGGTTGTCCCATTTCCTTGAATACCTATATCCCCATTTGAATAAGTAGCTGACCCACCTTTTGATGAACTAACCGTCAAAGCCCAACCTCGTAGGATAGTTGTTCCAATTAATAAATTTGTTGAATTAACATAAAGCATTCCAGAAACATTTAATGCTTTTTCTGAATTTCCAATTTCTAATTTATAAACGGGAGATGTTGTTCCTATTCCTACATTACCATCTTTATCTATTCTTATAGCTTCTGTTGGAGTTCCTCCTGTTGGTGTAACTAAAAATCTCATTGCTGCTGCAGCAGTTACGTCTGCATTAGCAACAATATCTGCTAATTTTGTATAAGGTGCACCTCCTTCACTTTGATAACTACTTAATTGAAGTCCTGCAACATTAGTATATGTTTGAACTGCAGTCTTATCACCAAGATAAACATTAAAAGGCACAGCACTTAAAGAACTAACCTCTAATTTATGTGTTGGATTAATTGTTCCAATACCAACATTACTTGAATTAACATATAACATTCCAGAAACATTTAATCCTTTTGCTGAATTTGCAATTTCTAAATTATAAGCTGGACTTGTTGTTCCTATTCCTACATTACCAGTAGGGAAATAACTATTATTTACCATTCCATCCATAATCAGCATAGTTTGCCAACTTGGTGTTGAACCTGCTGTGCCTTGTCCTGAATGATAAAATGCAATTGTTCCATTAGACATTTCCATTAATTCAGAATAACCTCCCATTGTTTTTTTGTATCCCCCAGAATAATAAGAGTTATAACTTATATCCATCCAATTCGCTGCTGTTCCTGCTCCTGTTCCAGCATAAATATTTGCTGCTGTTCCTAATTGCAATAGAGAACTCGGGCTTGTTGTTCCTATTCCGACATTTCCTCCAGATAATATAGTCATAGCAGCTGCATTATTTGTTCCTAACTGCAACCAATCATTCTCAAAATTCCATAAATATGCTTTTGCATCTGCGGCTTGGAGTATTACTCCATTAGAAACACCTGTTCCACTAGTCGTATCTGCTACTTGTATTGTTGGATTAGTTGCTCCTTCCACACTTAATAAATATCCTGGTGCCGCTACTCCTATTCCTACATTCCCCCCATTAAAATAAGAATTTCCAGCAGTGTTTAATCCAATTTTTGCAGTTTGTCCATTTGCATACATTATTGCTTGTCCATTATCCGAAGCGTCAATATAAAAATTATGAGTTAAACTTGTGTCGGTTGTTTCTCTTATTAAAAGTCCATTTGTATCTGTTTCTGTTTTAATATCTAATTTACCCCCGGGTGTTGTTGTCCCGATGCCGACATTGCCTGTTGAAGTTAATTTCATAACTTGGGAATTCGTAGTAAAAGTTATATTTCCATTTTCATAATTATAAATCTGAAAATTTTTATCACCAAGATGTCCGAGTATAGTTCCATCTGCTGCCAAAGCTCCCGTTTCAGCATTTGTTATATGAAGGATTGACCACACCCCGGCAGTATCAGTATTAAGTTGTAAAATTCTACTTCCTGCTCCCCCATTTGAAACTGGGCTTGTTGTTCCTATTCCTACATTCCCAGTTTCACTTATTCTCATTCTATTATTCCAAGTATTTGTATAAGTCCAAAAGTCTAATCCTCCAGCACCTTGTTGAATATCTGTATAATTATTTGAACTCACAGACGAAAACCTAACATAAGGAGCAGAACCTTCAATTGTATTTGATGCAATTCCAGATATTCCTAAATTACTTCTAATACTAACATTTCCAGTGAAGTTTGAATTTCCTACGACATTCAAAGTATGTGTCGGGCTTGTTGTCCCTATTCCCACCTTTCCAGAAGTATCCATTAAAAGATATGTTGTAGTTCCTTTATCTATCCTAAAAGGAACACCTGTGCTTGATGCACCAAGATAAACATATAATCCGTGAGCATTAGTTGTCCCATTATTCAAAATCTGTGTAGCCCATGCACTATTTGTACTTGAATTAACATATAATAAACTTGTGGGGTTTGTTGCTCCTATTCCTACATTTCCAGCTTCATTAATCCTCATTCTCTCACTTGAAAATGCATCTCCTGCTACGACTGTTCCTGCCAGTGTATGGAAAGTTATTCCTTCTGTTGTTCTAATTCTTACTGCATCTGCCCCCCCTGATGTCGCATTATTTAAAATATTTAATTGATTAGAGACGGTCGTTGATGCTACAACATTTTGTCCGAAATATGCACCATTTCCCCCTCTAATTTCTCCCATTGTTGCCCATCCACCTAATAGAATATTAGACCCTCCTGTTGATGCTCCTGCTTGTATCATTGTCCCAACTCCCGTAGAAGTCTTTACAGATAAAGGATAAGAGGGGGCAGTTTCTCCTATTCCTACATTACTTCCAATTTTATTTAATATAACATTTGTTCCTGATTGGTTCCAAGCATTATTATTTTGTATTGTATCATTATAAGTTAAAACATTTTGATTAAAGGAGAAATTAGAAATCATACTTGCTGTATAATTATACAAAACTCCAATGTTATAAGTTGTATTAAATGTTAGTGCTTGTTTAATTGAAGTATTCAAAGCAGTATCATTTGCTGAAAGCATTTGAGTAAGCCAGTTATTATCCCAAGAACTATTCCAATTATTAAAAGTATCAAGTGTCCAGTTTTTACTTATGTTTTGTATCCAAGTTGAGATGTTTATATTGTTAAGCCAAAGAGTTGTAAAGTTTAATGTATTTCCTTGTGCATAACTTACATTTGTAATGTTGTATCCATTCATTTCTATATTTGTATTCTTATGCCAAGAAAGAGGGTCTACTTCTTGTCCTGCCAATGAGGTTAATCCACTTGCAATAACTACCATATCAAAATAATGTTTATGAGTTATTATTCCATTAACTGGTTGATAAAATCTTAATTGAACTACTCCATTTTCTATATGTTCGCTTGGGTCAATAACTCCCATAGTTGTTAATTTATAATCTATAACTTCTCCAGAGGTTAGATAATTCTCCCATGTAGTAGTTGAATAATCATAAAGTTGAATATACATAATATGATTTTCTCCTACATCAGAATGATAACGAATTAGTATTTGATTAAAATTTGTAATCCCAGTATAATTAAATCTTATATCTAATGAAGGGTTAGTTGCAACCTCTGAAACATTATAACTTATATCATCATAAGTATAATTTGTCCATCCTCCATTACCTTGAGGAGTTCCTGCTATTGTAGAAACTAAAGAAGCATTCAAATAAGTTGTTTGAAGTTTAGATGAATTAAAAGTCCAAGTATTTCCATTTGAACTTAACCAGTCGTCAAAAGAAGTCCCATTCCATTTTCCATTAAACCAATCAGAAGTTACATTTCCAGAAACAATAATACTTGAAAAATTAGCATTAGTTCCATTAAGCAATTGCTGTGCTGTTCTGGTATTATTTATCATATCTACATATTGTTGAACTGTTGTATTTGCTTTTTGATTAAAAGAGGTATTTGCTATTAGAGAATAAGTCCAATTCATTTGAGTTATAGAAAGATTAGAAATCATACTTGCGGTTAAATTATTTATTCCAAGAACTAAATTTGCTGTTTGATTAAACCAGAAATTTCCCCATTGATTATAAGAACTTAAAGTATGATTATACCAGTTACTCCCATATAGATTAAATGTAGCAGTTGTCTGATTATAATTAAAATCATAAATTCCTGTTGAATTAAGAAGTTGTTGAATATTATAAGTAGTATTAACAGAGAGAATCATTGAAGTGCCGTTAAAAGTCAAAGCACGCTGGTCGATTGTTGAATTAAGAAAAGACTCATTAAGACCAAGAGTACTTCCATTAAAGTTTAAATAAGAAGAAGAAACGTCCGGTTTGATTAACCAAGAAAATAAACCAATAAACCAATTAGCAGTTACATTCTTTGTAACGTTTATACTATTGGATTGAATATTTCCAGAAGAATTTATGTTACCGTTTACTTGAAGGGATGAAGTTGTTATATTTTGAGCATATAAGTTAGAAAAGAACAGGTCTCCGGTGGGATGTATTTTTCTTAGTACCCAATCCCTGTATTCACATATATACTTTATTTTTGTTATATTTTCAAGTGAACTATTTATAGGTATTGAGATATAATTAAACCCTTGAGAATTAGTAGTAACAATTTGATAATAATTAAATACAATTTCAGAGCAAGTATTATCTTGGGAAAAATTTAGCATATACTCGTAATTAACTCCTGCAACTCCCGGATTAACAATAATGGATAAATTTCCCGCTGATGCTAAAGATAAGAATAATATAGAACTAATTAATAAAAGTATTTTTTTGTATGTCATAGGGAAATTATGTGTCGAATGTGTATTTAGTTGAAGTAGTGAACATTTATAAACTTAACCCCCCTATTTTTCTTTCTCTCCAATTTCTTTTTTCTTCTTTTTACGCCTCTTCCAAACTATGAAAAACCACCAAAAGGATAACAAAATTATCAGTATGATTAAAATCCATAATCCCCAATCAGTTGGTTTGCTTTCTATCAAAGAAATTAAATCTTCTGGAATTTCCGGGGCTGGTCCACCACCCGCTCCGCCAATTGGAGAAGTTACAACCGGTAAAAAACCTGCTGGAGAATTTTCAGCGTCTCCAAGACAAAGCACTTGAAGTTCATTATCTCCGCCACATATTTGTACGAATTGGTCATCTGCCGGGATAATCCCAATTAAAGAGATAAATAAAATTAAGATAAGTAAAACTTTAGCCACGTTGCCTCCGGTAATACTCTTCTTGCTGAATTTTTAACATTTTTTTCCTTCTTTGATTCTGTTTCCACTGGCTAATCTTTTGATAGGAACTAGTGTACCACATTATAAATATTAAGACTATCGCAATTAATAAACCTATTCCCGCTCCCATTTTGTAATTACTTGGCATAATTAAATTTCCAATTTCATAGATAAAATCTTTTTTAACCAAACTATCTTTTTTTAGTTGTATTATTTTCTCTGTACTTGCAGTAATTAGATTCCATTTCTTTTCGTTAAGTCCCGCAAGGCTTATACTAAAGGATTGATTTCCCGTTAAATTTGAAATATCGATAATAGAAGATTCGAATAAAGTAGTGGTCTGTTTAATTCTCAAAAATTCTATTGTTTTTTTTGGTAAAGAATCTCCAAAATTAGAAGAAAAATTTGTTATTGAAATGGATAATATTCGAGAATCGGCAAGATTGTTTGTTGCTATTACTTCAAAAGAAATTGCAGATGGAACTAAATCTGGAGTGTTAGCTATTAAAACTCCATCCTTATAAAAATGTTCAACTAATTGAATATCTAAATCAGCAGAAGAAATAAAGTTTATACTAAGTAAGACCAAAAATAATAATAAAATTGTTTTCATTTTTTAACCAAATTTACTAGGGGATTTAATCCACAACGAACAATCTTTTTTAATGATGGTTTATCCACGATAAAATCTGCCATTGGAGGACTTATCTTATAATAAAAATCTACAAACTTATTTCCTAATTGACTTTGTAATAAAGTATTATCCCGCCAATTTCTTAATATATTAACTTGATTGCTGTCAATTCCATAACAAGCTGTTGCAATAAAACATCCTGGAGTTTTAACCTTTCTTCTATGTTCCCTTACAGTTATATATTTATATCCCATTTTATTCAATTAATTCTTTAAATTTATTTAATGTAATTATTCTTCCATAATCATTTTTATATTTGCTCCATTGTCCGAATAAAAATTCTGGATTTCTTTCTACTATTTCTTTAGCATTATTCAAAAATATTTTCTCTATTTTAGTCATTGTTTCTATTTCTTTATCTTCTTTTTTAATGTTTGGAATCAATTTTTTTAATTCTTCTATTTTTTGTTCATACTCTTTTATTTTTTTATTTATC
This sequence comes from Candidatus Woesearchaeota archaeon, assembly GCA_041660865.1. Classification (GTDB taxonomy): domain Archaea; phylum Nanobdellota; class Nanobdellia; order Woesearchaeales; family 21-14-0-10-32-9; genus 21-14-0-10-32-9. Next base: position 50,069 of record JBAZVO010000007.1, on the reverse strand, counting down.
ATTTCTTCATCAATAAAATCCCTTTCAATACATTCTTGGACATAATTTGAAAAGTCAGTTATGTTATTATTTATAATATCATTTAATTCTACTGGCAAGGATATTGACTTAATAAGTCTCGTCATTATTTATCTCTCTTACAGATTTAATTAAATCTTTTGAGAAAATAAACTCCTTTTTGAACTTATCTTTGAATCTAAAGTGAGTTGAATCTTCTTCAATAACTATTATAGTATAATAAGATAATTCATTGCCTATTTTTAAAACTATTTTATATTTCTGGTTTATTTTGAAGAGATTCATTTTCCTTTATCCTTTTTTCCTGTTTGTCTATTTCTATTTTAATTAATTCTTCTACATAACTACTATAAAACTTCCCTTGTTGAACTGCAAGAACTTTAAATTTATTTATAATATTTGGGTCTATTCTGAAATTAATATCTTGCTTTACTTTTCTTTTTTTAAGCATGATAAATTTAAGATTATTAAGTTTATAAATCTTTCTATTTTTCTATTATTATAGTAATACATTGTATGCTATTTTTCTATTATTATAGTAATACATTGTATTACTTACTTGTGAAACCAACCATATCTATATCTATCTGTATTAATACTTAATAATAAATAGAAGAGAGTTATCGTTTTCTATGTTTCTTCTTTGTCTGGTAAATTATGTATCTCGGAAAACTTTCTCTTGTCTTTGAACCCTTAGTTGGAATAACTTTTACCGTTAATATAATAAATATGATAATAAAAGAAATCAAGAATGTAACTCCTCCCTTTTGAGTATTCCAGTAGCATTCACTTGCTTTTTCTGCAGATAAACAGTTAAGCCCAGCCGTATCTAAATTAAATGGCAATATGATATCTGAGTTAGTTAAATTTCCTTCAATTCCTTGAGTTGAATAAAGTATTGAAAAAAGTGATGAAACTCCACAAATTGTATTGGGATTGTTATCTAAACAAAAAACAAATAGTGATTCAAAAAAGTCATCTATATTACCCCCGACTCCCGGAGCGTCTTGGGGACATGACCAATAATCTTCGATTAAACCATATGAATTTGGATTCTGCTGGGCACCGTCACCGCAGAAAGTCTTAGTAGCTAATGGTAATAAAGTTGATGGAGTACTTCCACCACCACTCCCTTGTATAGGTGCGGGAACTGGTGGATTTATTGTAAAATTATTAGTTGTTTTATTTAAATTATTAGCTTTATCAAAAGAGTAAAAAGTTAAATTATAGTTTGCATAAGAAGAAACTGTTAATGAAATTAATGAGTTGCAAGTAAATGTATTATTAAGAGTTCCATCTACTAAACCTAATGAATTAAAAACAGTATAACGACAATAATCTAAATTAGTATCATTTGTTGAAGAGTTTAAAATAATAGTTAAATATCCTGGCGATACACTTATTGAATTAATTAAAGCATCGGGATAAATTGTATCAATTGAAACTGTTCGATTAACTGCCCAACCATTATTATTAAGTGTATCATTACATTTTACATTCCAAAGAAAGTTTCCTTCTGTTAAATTTTGAATTGTGAAGTTCATAGTGTTATTAGTTGGATTAATCCAAGTATAATTAAGTGCAAATGCTCCTGAAAAGTTTCCATATAATTCGCAGGTATCTATTCCAATATCTCTAAAAGCAGTAAAATTAAAATAAATGCTTTCACTATGATTAAAAAATTGATTATCAGATGGACTATCTAAATTAATAGACGGAGAATTAACTCTTACTCCAAAAGTTACTCTAGAACTATTTACATTTCCAAAAGTATCATTTACATAAACTGTTATATTATAATTTCCATCATAATTAGATAAGTTAAATGTTATATTTTGACAGAGAGGTAATGAAGTATTGCTTACAATTATTGCTCCACCAGATTTATTTATAATATTATAATAACAAGAATCTAAATTAGGTTCCACAAAAGTAAAGTTTAAATTTAATGAAGTGTTAGTTGCATAGTTGATAGAATAAGGGCTGGTTAAATTAATTGACGGATTAGTTGAATCTATTCTTAAAGCATAGTTACCGACAGTATTCCAAGCTGAATGACTTAAATAATCAAAACCTTCAATATTCCAAGTATAATTTCCATCAGATAAGGTATAATTCCAAGAAGTTTGATTAGAAGTACCGGTTAAATTAGCAGGTATACCAGATAAATCCCAAAACATTGCTTCTTCATAAAAAACATTATCATTAGAATTGTTTGTTAACATATTCCAAGTACCATTATAACAATAAGTTGAAATATTACCCGCAGAACCAAAATTCCAAGAGATTACTCTAAAGGAAATAGTTTGTGAACTATAATTCCAACAATCAGAAGGGATACTTAATGAAGCATTAATCGGTGTAGCTGTTGAACCATACATAATATTCCATGAGCTAGTTACTTTAGCATTTAATGGTTTGGTGTAATTTATAAAAAGAGAGCCATTTCCACCAGCATCTTGGGATACAAAAGTTCCCCAATCCCCATCATAATAGTTACTTATAACTCTTCCACCTTGTTCAAGATTAGACCCACTTAAATTAGTATAAGTACCCGTATTTAATCCCCCACAACTTGTGGATTTATTAGTAAATTCTTGAAAACAAGTTTCGTTGGTAGTTACTTCATTACCCAAATAATCCCAAATATGTAAAACCATCCCTTTGATAACAGAATCTATTATGCTCCCACTAAAAACCTGAGATATTATATTAGATAAAGTGTTGTTTAAAGGAGTAATTAATGAAACGATTGGATTTATAGTATCTATTGTAAAAGAAATCTTTACTGGAATAGCCCCATATGAATTATTTCCCCAAATAGTTACTTCATGAAATCCCTCACTCCAATTTAATCCGGTTATATTTGTTCCACAAGTAGCAAGAGAGGTATTTTTTGAATAAGAATCATTAGAGTACCAGCAGTTAAGAATTGTTGATTGAGCGGTATAATTTACATTAATATTATTTACCTTATGATAAGAATTATTGAGGGGGTAGACTATCTGTAATTCATAATCTATGTAAATATGATATACAAACAAATCAACTGAATCAGTAACCCAAAAATCTCTTGGACTGCCACTTGTTACATTAGTAGTAATTCCACCAGGTGAATTTATTCCAAACTGAGTTAATGAAAATCCATCAGACATATTATTCCAAAATTTATCTAAATGATAAACGAAATTGTCTGTAGAATCTATAATCCAAAAGTCAGAATTGTTTGTAGTAATATATTTAGCATCTCCTGCCCCGGAAGGAGTTGGGTCAAATCCCGTCTGATTGTACCATACACTACTATTATCTCTTCTTAATTGATAAACGAAATTGTCAGTATCATCAACGACCCATAGATTAGTTCCATTATAAGCACTTAAATTACCTGTGATACCATAAGCCCTATCAATACCAAAAGCAGTTGTGCTTACTGAACTTAGATAAGTTCCTCCTGTTTGATTATATCGATAAATATTATCGACTACATTATTTGTAATAAAAAATATTGAACCATTCCCCCAAAGACCTACCGGATTTTTATTTGTACTTGCCGTATTATTAGTAAAAAAACTATAAGTGGAATTAGCACCATTTTTATCAAAAGAATAAACTACTCCAGCAGTAGAAGCCAAATAAGAAACAACCCAAAAATTAGAATTATTAAAATAAATTCCCCCAGCATAAGTACCATCTCCAGCAGAAGAAATAGAAAATCCATCTGATTGATTATAATAAACTGGGTCAACAGGGAGATATTTTACTCCCTCCACCAATGATTTTGCCGGTAAACTAAAATTATCTATTTTTAAGTTAACGAAACACTCTCCATTATTAGAATAAACCGAAGCATATCCTCCTTTAGCAGTTACATCTTTATAATCTATTTTTTTATTAAATTGGCTATCAAAGAGTATACTGGGGGTTATACTTACATTTATTGGTTTTCCATCTTGGTCATATTCTGTAATATTCACCTTAGAAAGGTTAAGTGGGTTATCAATAGGATATTCTGATAAATCATATTTTTTACCATTCCACCTTATTTCAAGAGATTTTATTGTTAGATTATTATTAGTTTTATTTAATTTTAATTCAGTACAATTTATTTTTATTAAGATAGATACATTTTTTTGGACACCTATTAATAAATCATTAGCTAAGAAAATATTTTGAGAAATTCCACCCTGTTCTCTTTTTAATTCTGAAATAAAATTGAAGTTTGAACCTGCCTTACCCACATAAGATTCATCAGTAATTATTGTACTATCCACGTTGTAACTAACTATTTCCATACCAGTATAACCACTAGTTTTTAATAAGTTAGTAGAGGTAGTTAATCCGGAGGTTGTTAACTCAATTATTTTAGATGGAGTTAAAATTGGTTCAAGTTCTCCGCTTAAGATACTATCTCCTTCTCCTCCGCTAACAAAATTAATAAAAGAGAAAGTTAAAAAGATGTATAAAAATATAGATAAAACTATTGCTGTTTTTGTGATTATTTTTGTCATGTGTGTAATGTATTTTATGTGTTTTATTGAGTAAACTTATATTTTTAAATCTATTCAAATTTTTTCTATGTTTAATTCATCTGGGTAGTTCTTTTTTATGTAATTTTTCCATCTTCTAGCCGTACTTATTAAACGAAATTTCATAAGTATATTTCCTGCTGAATCTATCAATTTAAAATTTTCTTTTCTTCTTAGACACTCGGGATTTAACACTATAAACTCCTACGCAATGTTCTAGTTGTTGCTCTCTTATTTGAATCCGCTTTTATAGGAAATTTTGTAATTCTGCTGGGTGCCCTACCAAAAATTTCACCTGATTCATAAGACCTGATTGGATGAGTCATATCTGAACGTTCTCCACGATGAACCAATCTACGACCTTTCATTTTTCCAAATTTGTCCTGTATAGCAACAGTCTTAGTTTCAGAGTCTACATAAAATTTAGGTTTTCTTCTGTACTCTACCATTTTTCTCCTTTTTTAATTTAGTTAATATTTTTTTATAATCTTCTGGGCTATCTGCTAACACTATCTCATCTATTTTATTAAATAATTTATCAAACCATTTATCCATTTTATTTAATTTAAGAGTGCTTTCATATTCAGGTATAACCATATAAAATAAATCAAAAAGGTTAGACAAATCTAAAGCAGTTAATTTAAAATTCTTTCCTGCTTCATCTAAGAATTCTATATACTCTTTCATTTCTTTTTTTGTCGGATGATTAACTTTTATTTTTTTATCTTTCATTAGAATTTTTTAACAAGCAATTTAGTTACAAAGTAAGCAATAATTAATCCGCCTAAAGCAGTTGCAATTAAAGTTAAATTAGTTACCGAACTTTTAAATATATTTAAACTGACCCAACCAATTACCAAACTTCCGTCTAGCCAAGGTAAAGATGAAGGTATTTCTGAACCAGTTAATAAAAAGTAACCAGCGTCGGCAGTTCCAGTGAACCATAAAATAAAACTACTAACTATAAATGAAATTGATTCTGACAAATCTTTTCTTACGAAAAAATAATAAATCACGGCGGGGATAGTTATCATAATAGCTCCAATCTTAAAAAACAATGACCACCAATCACAACCGAATGCACCATTTGTGTATTCTAAAATATTTCCAAAGATGCCAGATTTCATACTTAAAATGTCTAGTAAGCTAATTAATAAGACACTTAAAACTGAAAAGATAAATATCTTTATATGCTTACTTTTTATTCTACTGATTAAAGGTATCTCCCAAAGCATTATATTTTTTCTCCTATAAAATTTTTAATAAATATTATTACATACTTAGTATGCTCTTTATAAGGTTGCTCTGCTTCCATATCTTTAATCCATAATTTTAATTCTTGTTTTAATTTTGTCGTCGGTATCATTGAACCGTAAGCGAAATCTAATCCAGATAGTTTACGGGGGAGATTATTTATTGACATTTTTTAATTCATTATTTTTTAAATTTATTTTTCTTCTTTTTGCTGTGTCATATAAATCACATAAAAACATAAATTTGTCAAAACCTTCGTGGTCATCGAGTTCACCCATTAGGAAGTCAGTAACTTCTTCTCTTATTTTTTTTGTTAATTTCTTTGGAAATATAATTAGTACTGGATATTTTCCATCAAAGGTTGTAACTTGCAAAGTATAATTATCTATTTCTTTTTCTGCGTTTCCAAACTTTTTATAAAATCTTTTTTCTTGTTTTTCTTGTTGTATCATACGTTCCTCACAAAATCTTTTTGTAATTTACTTGACAAAAATAAAAGTCCTAATGGTGAGATAATATACGTTAGCAAAAAAGTCCAAGATATGAATGTCCCTGAAATATAAGGAATAAAATTTGGTAAAGTAAATCCCCCAGTTATCCCAGCTACATGATTCCAGAAAAAACCGATTACATAATCAGAAGCTGCTAAAATTGTTGCTGGACCATTCTCCGACGGAACTGCTTGCAACCCCGACATCAGCGTCGAATACGGAGGCGTCCAAATTGATATAGCAAATATCATAACCATTATTCCTAGAACATTTCTTAGTTTAGGCTTTTTATTTAAAGCAGCATATTTTAAAAATAAATTTATTACAAATAGCAACCCAATATTTAGTAATAAAAATTGCATAAAGATATTTTTGAAATCAAAATACTTGATAGCTGCGGGAAGTAAAATTAAAAAATAAAAAAATGCGAACACAGAAGTAAAAATTAAATATTTTTCTTCCGATTTTTCTAAGAATTTAAATAACCCCATATTATTCTTTAACCTCAATATTTATTATTGGTTTCCCATCATCAGTATATTGATAGCCATATCTTTCTGAAAGAAGTGAATGAAAATGGACTTTCCAATTCTTTCTATCTTTATTTACTTCAAGATTACATCTTCTACAAAGAACACAACAATTTTCTGGAAAAGTATTAGCATATACATAATCTATATGATGTATTGGTTCTTTTTGATTAAATAATTTGATATGGTCTTCTTCACGCATTCCACATTTAAGGCATTGAAATCCATCACGTTGTTTTATTGCAAGTTTAAATGCTTTAGTAAATGTTTGGGGATAAGGAAAAAAACTAGAAAATCCTTTCCATTCATCTAAAGGTATACCTTGTTTGGCAGCACTCTGTTTCTTTTTATGTTCTTCTGACTGATGTGTTCCCCTTAATTTTAAATTAGGTTTTCCCTTTTTTGCTAAACTTAATTTAATTTTATGCTCTTCTGATTTCTTTTTTCCTCTTATTTTTAAATTGGGCTTTCCTAAATGTGCTAAACTAATTTTTTCTCTTATTTCTTTAGTTCTTTCATAAGAAGGTTTTCCAACTAATCTTTCATCATTTTTCTTAAATTCTGTTTTTGAAGAATAATGTTTTCCTTTTCTTACTTTGCTCATATTTGTTTTATGTTCTTCAGTAAATTTTTTATCTTTTGCCCAGGGGATTGTTTTTCCTTCAGAGAAAAATCTTTTTTTTGTGGTACTCATTTTTTCTACTGTTTCTTTATCCCTTTTCTTTCCCAACCAATATTTTGGATTATTATCTTTTATTTTTTGTTTGTGTTCTTCTGAAAGTTTTTTGCCCTTCATTGCCTTGCTGAGATTTTCCTTATGCTCTTCCGTAAATTCCTTATTTTTCAAAGCATTACCTATTTTCTTCCAATGATTTTTTGAAACATCTATTCCTTCTTTTTTTAAAAATCTTATTATTGTACCCCAAGAACAATTAAAATATTTACTTATCTCTTTAGCACTGAGTAATTCTATATCAAATAATTTAATAATCTTCTCTTTTTGTTCAGGAGTAAATACTATCTTTTCTACATATTTACCAAAGTTTTTTGCCCTATTAAATTTAGCATTAGAATGATGTCCCTTTTGTGCTCCCCGATTTTTCATTTTTATATTATTTTCTTTTAATATTTTACATATTGGTTTAGAACTGCAATTAAATATAGCTTTAATTTGATTAAGAGATTTATCTTCTTCAGTATACATTTTGATTATTTCATCTTCTTTATCCCAAATGTCTTGTCTTTTTTCTTTATATTTTCCTAAATTATTTATAGTATAATTCTTATTTGGTTTAATTATAATTTCATTTTCTTTTAAAACCCTATTTATCACACATATGTCACATCCCATTAATTCTGCTATTTTTTTTATACTTTTATTACCTTCAGTATACATTTTTACAATTTCTTCTTCCTCATCATTACTAAAAGTTATTTTCTTCATATTATTATCTCTTTCTCATCTTTATAAATTTAATTTAAAATTGCAAAGTCAACGGAGTAGCAATTTTCTCTAAGTAACCTCCCGTATAAGTATTATTTGCATAAACATAGGAAATAAACTTAACTTGATTTCCAATCCAAGAAGGGTCAATATTCATTAAACTAGTATTAACTTTAACTACTTGTCCGGGATTTATTGTATAATTTAAAGATGGGAATGAATATAAATTTCCAGTATTTGAGTTTCCTAAATTTGTCCAAACTAGTTTATTTTCAAAGATAGTTACATCCTTTAGTGGAACACTTCCATCATTAGTCATTATTAATTGAAGTTTTAAGGTTGGTAAAATTGCTGTTTGTCCTGTTGAATTACAATAATATCCAGAAGGAGCAGTTCCACAATCTAATACTGCTGAACAAGTATCTGACCAAATTCCACAAGTTTTTCCTTGAGTAGAACAAGATTCAGGATTACAAGTTTGAGTAGTGTATGTAATAGTTAAATAAGGTACATTATAAATATTGGTTCTAGTTTCAGAAGTACCTGATTGGTCATAATTTTCTGCAAAACCAAAGGAATAACTATAATTCCTATTTGGACGATATAAATTTGAGAAAGTATTCCATCCAGCAGGAGGAACAGAACATCCATAAATACAACCAAAAGTAGGATAACCTCTACTTAATAAAGTCCAAGCATAACTGGGGTTTCCTCGATAATTGTTTCCATTAGGAAGGGGATAAACCCCCATTATCAAACTTCTATAAGAAGGCTCAACGTAAAAATGAAATATAGGGTCAGAAATTATTGTTGCTCCTTCCGGAATATAACTTTTTAAAGTAGCACTATCCCAAGAGTATACAATTTTATTGTAATAAAATGAACCAGAATAAGGAGATTTATAACTAGCAGAACGGACATTATTATTCTCAGTGTAGGTATTAAATTGATTTTGTACTGTAAATGAATCAGAAATTGGGATGTCTACCGTATAAGTATTGGTTACAAAAGAGAACAAACCAAATAATTTATCTGAATTGACCTGTTCAGTTGAAGAATATTTAGTATTTATAAGTTTAACCCCATTCTTTTCTGTAATTTCTTTATTATCTGAAGATATTAAATTTCCTTGAGAATCATAACTTACTACTTCCGATTTAGTTTCCGGAGCTCCGGAAATACTGAATAATTTAAATATAGAAAATCCTTCTTTATTAGTATTTTTCATTGCTTCAGTGTAATTATAAGGATTAAAATCAACTTGGTTACCATTTGAATCATAGAAAAATGCTTTGATTCCACTTTCTTCTTTAGGAATAAAATTTAAATTTGATAAAAATAAAACAGCTATAATTCCAATTACTACATAAACTAAGATATTACTTTTCCCCATTTATTTCCTCCCTGTTAATAAATAAGCAATTCCTAAAATTAGAATGAATGCCAAAATGATATGTATAATTGTTATTGAGTAGCCGAATAAATTAAATATTTCTTTACTTGCTAATTCTGAAAATCCAACTTGAGAAGTAGTTGTAGAAGTAGTTATTGCTCCCTGAGTTGATACAGTTACATTCTTAATTTGAGCTTGACAATTTGAAAGCAAAGGATAAGCATAAGTTATATTAGTTCTACAAGAAGTATAATCTGTTTTAGGTAAGCAAGCATTATTAGAAAATACATAACATTCATATTTTAAGTTCTGAGAACAAGTAGTCATATCTATATAACATCCGTTTGAAGCAATACAAGAATCTGTATAAAAGAAACTCTTTGAACAAAGATTATTGGTTATTTTATATTGTGCTTCTTTCCAAGTAAAGGTACAATCTGGATAACTTCCATTAGAATAACTAAGTGAGCCAGTAGAATTATCTAAAATTTGAGAAGTTGCATAATCCGAACAGCTTACGTTAATATTCATAGTCTCAGTATAACATGCTGGATTACCAGTTCCACTTGAATAAATCTGTTGCATTTGAGTAATTGATAAAGAAGAATAAGTTGTTAAATCATCCACTATTAAATTTGTTCCTAAACCAAATGTTGGTCCAACTTCTGGAATTAATATTGAATTGCTTTGAACAGCATTAACATAATTTGTTCCGTTTATTGTACTAACTAATGAGAAATCAGAAGTTCCTGTTTTTATCCAAGCAGATTTATCTCCAGAGAAAGTAGGTAGTGAAATGTAAGAAGTTCCATTAAAAGAAATTGCTTGTGAGAATTTCCCGTTTACAAAATTCCCTCCAAAATTAGTTCCGGTATTCAAATTATTACTGTCAAAAATATTTCCTTCAAATTGATAATTAGAAATTGTTTCAGGGGAACATGTGGTAGTCGTAACAATCGCAAATGCACCCTTTCCAATTAAAGGTAAATTAGGGGCTACAATTATAATTAGTAAAATGCCAATTACCCAAAAAATTATTGTATTATCTTTTTTCATTTTATAATGCTTTCAAAATTATTTAATTCCATTCTTTTAATATCATGTTCCCAAAGTCTGATTACTTTATATCCTTTTTCAGTAAGTTGTTTATTTCTTAATTCGTCTCTTTCTCTTTGCTCTATTTGTCTTTTGTTTAACTTTTCATTAGAATAAAAATCTGGATTAGCATGGAAATAATCTCCATCGCATTCAATTATAATTTTCTGCTTAATCCCCCTTTGTAATGGAATAAAAATATCACAACAATATCTATTTTCTATTTCTGAAATATATTTGTGAGCAATGTACTCCACTTTTAATAAAGTTAAGAAATTTTGAATTTTTACTTCAATAGAGGTATCTTTAAATGGGGTAACCTGTTTTGCTCTTGCTTCTTTTATTTTTTCTATTGATTCTGGATGTTCTTTAAGATATTTAAAACGTGAATCTTTTGATTTTTTTCTTGATTCTTCTGAACGATGTGTTCCATAGAGAGGATGATTTTCCCCCGACATATCTGGTCTTCTTTTGCCCAACCAATATCCTTCTTGCCCTTTAGGAAGATTTTTTATTGAAATTGCTATCCTTTCTGGTTTAATTGCTTTTTCTCTAATTTTTTTTCTAGTTTCTTCTGAAACTTTATGCCCAATTAACTTTTTTTTTCTTTCTTCTGCTATTTCTTTTCCAAATTTTTCCTCATAAGTTTTTCCTTTAGAGGAAGTGTTTATATTATTTTCTTTTAAAATATTATATATAGGGGGATAACTACAATTAAAAAGTTCACTTATTTGTTTACAAGTTTTATGTTCTTTAGTATACAATCTAACAATTTCTTTTTCGTTTAGAAACTTTCTTTTTATAAATCTTCCTTTCTCGTCTCTTATTATTTCTTGTTCCATGTTTTTTTAAAGTATTTCTTTAATTTAAACTTATCTATTCCGATTATCCATTCGTTATCTTTTTTTGCCATCAGTCTAACCCTGTAACACTATGAAAGATTGTGTCGTATAAATATGCAAGTCCTGAATAGTATATTAAATTGTATAATAACATTTTTGAAGTTGGAAGCTGTTCAATACAAAATTTACTTGTTGTACAAATAAAATCTTGTAAGTAATGTCCACCAATAAATGCTATTCCAACTAGTCCAACTATATGCCCAATATACCAAAGTCTTATATCAAATTTAATTTTGTGAAATTTCATTTTTTACCTCGTTTAAATTTAAAATTATTTTTCCATCTTCTGAATATTGGTAACCATAATGTTTAGAAAGTTTTTCTTGAAATAATTTCTGCCAGTATTCACGATTATAATTCGTTAATAAGTGACAATGCCTACATAGGATTATACCATTCTCTTGTATGCTCATTTTTTTATCATAATTTACATGATGTACATGTAAAGCTTCGTTTAATCTTTCTCTATGTACCCCGCAATTCATACAGACTTGATTATCTCTTTTTCTGATTGAGTTTCTAAAAGCAGGAGTCCATCTTTCATTGTAAGGTTCTTTTGATTTCCAATTTTGAAAATTAGGATTTTTTTCTCCAACAGAAACCCCCTTTTTTATGCAAGTTTCACTAATCTTTTTTCTAGTTGATAAAGGCATCGCTTTACCAAAATTAAGATGATTTTCCCCACATCTTTCCTCAGACCACTTTTTCTTTAATATATCTGAATGAGTTTTTCCATAAAATGGATTATTCTCTCCCTTTCTTTCTGTTGAAAATCTTATTTTTGTTTCTTCTGAAACGGCTTCTTTTCCATGTCTTCTTTTTATACCTTGTTTTTCTAATTCTATTAATACTGTTGATTTTACACAACCTTTTATTTTTGCAATTTTAAAAGAAGATAATTTTTTGTTGTTATATAATTCTCTTAAATCTCCCCAATTTGGTTTTGAAAATAATTTCATTTTTTAGGTACCATATTTAATAAAAATAATAATCCAAAAAATCCAATAATTAGATAAAGCAAAGGTATTCCAAAAATTTTTTGCATGATATCAAAAGATTTTTCTGTTGTGGGAGTTATAATTATCGGAACTTCTGTTTCACTTTCTATAAGTACGCAATTATGAAATCCACAGGAATCTAAAGTGCCCGCAATATATCCAGTTGGACAAACTGAATTGCAACTACTTAAAGTATTAGTTGTACAAGGTATATCAATTATATCAATACTAGCAGTACTACAAGGAACTTCAGTAGTGTTTAATGACTGACAATAACCATTTGAATTACAAGAAGTTGTAGCATCGCAAGTTCCACAATTTAATGTTCCTCCGCATCCATTTGAAGCAGACCCACAATTCTTTCCCAAAGAAGAACAAGTAACGGGTGTACAAATATTAGAGTTACAAGTAGAAAGTGAAGAATATAAAGCTGCACCCTGATAAGAAGATGGACAAGAAGTTACTCCCGGATAAGTATGTTTAATACAAGAACTTCCACTTACATAATAACAATCTTTATGGGTGTTTGCTGAACAATATTTAAATGAAGAACGACAATAAGGAATATTTGTTTCAGTTCCAAAATCTGTTGTACATTTATAGCCCCCTAGCCAAGAAGAACAAGAAGCAGTTTTACAAGTAGAATATTCCCCAACCCAATCTTGACATTGTGAATCAGAAGAACATTCTGGATGGTCACAACAGTACAATTCAACATTTCCTCCGCTTGAACCAAAAGTTACATCAACATTATTATTATATTCTTTATATGGATTCCATCCAGGACTGAAAATATCCCATATTCCGTATCCACTTGAACAATATGCAGATGCTGATTTAGTGTAATGAACCCCATTTAAGGCTATTGTATTATAATCTGGAGTTTGACTACATTGTCTTGAATCACCAACTATAGAAAATTGCTGTATTCCAAAAGTATGAGAAAACCATGACTTTAAAGAAAATGAAGAATCTTGAGTTATTGTTTCTGGAGGATTAACTTCTTGAGCAGATATAAAAACGGTTCCAACTATTGAAGCCATTAAAAAGAAAATTATTAAAATTGTAAATATTTTTTTCATAGGTACATTAAAATAAGGAAAATTAAGATTGTTATTACTAAAGTTTGAATTATGTAATGCCCAGACAGTGGACGAATTATGCTTCTCTTTGCAATTAGATAAGCTAAGAATAATGAAATAGTAAACATAATAATCATTAAGAAAGGTTCTCCAATCACTGACGAAATTGCTGTTCTAGCTCCAGCTGTAAATCCTTTTACATTTCCCATTATTGAATTAATTGTTTCAACGATTCCCATTATATGTGTTTCTTAAAAATTGCCCATAGCAAAAAAATCTGTCCGACAATTATTAAAGTATTAGGAGTAAGTCCCGTACTAAACAAATTGACTTCTGGTTGAACTATCGCTTTCGATAAAACTAAAGCAGTCAATGCGGGTATTGCAATTCCCAAACTCCATAAAATTTTCTTATTCATTTTGTTTTTTCCATTTTTATTTAATTACGAATATTAAATCCTAAAAAATTAAAGGATTTTTAAAGTCCGCCTAATCCGCTAATTGTAACAGTAAGTCCACTAACAGGGTCTAGGTATATTATCATTCCAACGTTACTTGTTTGACTTCCTGTTGCTGGAATTCTTGCCCCAGTATACTGGTTTATTGCATAAACTCCGCTAGTAAATGTTGTCAATGCTCCTGTTGAGTAACTAGATAATGGTATATCTGCTGAACCAAAGTTATAACTTTGTCCTGCATTTAAGATTACACTTTTACCGATTTGACTTAGATAAGCTGTATTAAAAGCTGTACTTACTGGATTAGTTGTTGCAGTATCAAAAGTTACATTCAATATTGCTTGTCCACTGTTTAAAACACTAGTATTAAGATACATCGCAGTAACTTGGCTATATCCACATTTGCTATCATAACATTTTATGTAAGTATTACAAATAGTATCTCCAACTGGACATCTAGATGTACATATTGCATTACTTGTACAAGATACAGTTGTTGCTCCACGGATAATACTAAATGGTGCCGCACTTCCAGATATTTTATAAAATACATCTGCCATAGTTCCACGGTCTCCATTTTCAAATACTAATCCAACTGAAGTTCCACCTTTTTCACTAGTTGTATCGCTGAAATCAACTGCTTTAGGAGTTTGCTTTTGTGAAATAGATACATAGTAAACTAGTCCTATTAAAAGCAAAGCTACGACTATTCCGACAATAACTTTGTTATCGCTTTTTCCTTGTTTTTTCATTTTTGTTTTTTTAATTTAATTGAGTGAATTTAAACTACTTTTACTATATTGATACTTAATGAACCAACTGGATTGTTGTAGAACCCCAAAATATATTGGTCCGAAGCTTTGTAAACAGTATTATCATAATTGCTTACTCCGCTTGCATTGATTACAAAAGTTTGATTTGTTCCAATCCATGCTGCTATTGGCATAGTATTAATATTTGCCATTTTGAAAGTAGCAGTTTGACCCGGTCCTAATCCGTTTACTATAGACTTATTCACAGATGAATTAAATATTTCAGGTCTTGCTGAATATACTTGAACATTATTAAAAACTATTCCTTGAGCACCAGTATTTGTTATTGAATAATCTAATGCTAATAAATCTAAATTTCCAAGAACGCACTGTAAATTCCAACACATAATATTTGGATTTGTAGCATAACCAGCACATTCAGTTTTTAATCCAGTTGGACATGGAGTTGGTGAAGGGCTTTTAGCAATAGCAAAATCCCCTACATTGGATACAGAACCTTGTGTTGTTGAAAACCAAGAAGGAATTTCTACGACAGTACAATATTCATCGCTATAAGTAGTTCTTCCACCACAATCAAAAAATCTTGCACTCATTCCAGTTCCACTTTCTCCCTTAGAAATATCTGCTGGTTGAGCATGTTCAGTAATTGTTTTTATATGCGTTTGAGTATAATAGTAATATCCCGCAACTATTACAAGTGCAACTACTAATAAAACAGCTACTAAATTTGTTTTTCCTTGTTTGTTCATTTTAATAATCTTTATCTTTAAAGCATTTAATTACTAAATAAATAGATGTAATCCCTATTAATAAATATACCCAATTTATGTAATTTGATAACTTAACGAAACTTAATAATGTTAAAATTAAATTAAAACTTTGTAAGCCAAGTAAATTAGAAGCTCCCATTAAACCAAGATTTATTCCCCCAAGTAGTAAAAGTATTTTACTTATTCTTTTTATTATTTTTTTAAATATTTCCATTTTAAATTATACCCGTCCCGATTCCAGCAACAGAACCTAAAGTTTGTACTAACTGACTTCTAATTTCATTTCCGGGAATTATACTGAAAATTTGAGGAAGTACTAAAGGTATAAAAAAATATACGGAGATTGTTAGTAGAAGTACTATTAAACTTAGGACTATCTCTTTAGTACGAATCTGAGATAAGTTAATTCCCAAATTAAATAACATTGTTAAAATTATCACTAACAAAAACATAAAAATTATCCACCCCGCTTTTATAAAAGACATTAATCCTAACTTATCCAATAAAAAAGATAATGCTTCTAAAATTACAAATGAAATAATACTCAATTCAAATACTTTTTTCGGTTCTATTGGTTGTCTTGCCATTTAATTTTTTACCTCGAGTATTTTATTTAAACATAGTTCTTTCCAATTGTCAACATCAACTTCAGTCTCGTAGATAAAGATAACTTTCCATCCAGATGGATTATATTTCTTTTTACAAAATTCTTTGTAATTTTCAACAGAACCATAATCCCTAATTTTAAACCAAGAATAAAAAACTTCAATAACAACTTTATCTTTTTCATTTACAAAATCTGGATTTTTAAAATTAATTAAGAAAGCCCCATTTCCAGTGTAAACAAAAGGTAAAGAATTTTCTATACACAAATCTGAAATTTTCTTTTCATAAGAAGTTGGTCTTATCATTAAACCCTTCAAAATTGCTTTAACTGTTTTTTCTTTATAAACCGGGTCTTCCCATCTTTCTTTTATTCCTTTCTTCATTTTCAAAGCATTTTCTGAACCAAATATTTCTTCATAAGTCTTATTTTTATTTCTACCTTTTTGAAATACTCCCTTATTGTTTAATAGGTATTTTTCTTTATAATCTTCATTTTCAAACTTTCTTTTTTTAGTTTCAGAATCCTTTAAAGCTATTTCTTTTGCTCTTTCTGAACCATATATTTCCTCATAAGTTTTGTCTTTCATAAGAGAAATCTGCCCTTTCTTGAATCCACTCGTAGGAATGTGTCCTTTTGAAAATTCTGTTTTTGGAGAATGATGTTGACCCATATTGGATTTACTAATGTTATCTCTTATTTCATCGGTCATTTCATATTGTTTTTTCCCAATATGTGCTAAACTCATATTTTTTCTTATTTGTTCTGTAAAATGTTTATTATAATCCCATGATTCTTTCAGTTTTTGTTTATGTTCCTCTGATTTAGGTTTACCCCTTAAACTATCTGCTAAATTTTTAATTCTTTCATCAGTTTCTTTTGTTAATCCTATATTCCATCCTTTTATAACCCCATTTTTAGACAACAATTTTTTCCTTTCTGATTGATTTTTTATACTTTTATTTTCTCTTAGAATCTCATAAATTGGTCCTTCGCTACAACCAAATAACTTTCCTATTTGTGATGGATTTTTAAATTCTTCATTGTATAATCTTAATATTTCTCCAGAATTATCTTTTAAAGATTCTATCTTGTTATAAAAATTTATTTTACCTCTATTAATTAATACTTTTCTTCTATCAGATAAACTCATTAGAGCATTATTCTCTTTCAGGACATTGAAAATTGGTCCTTCGCTACATTTAAATAATTTACCTATTTCTTTACAACTCATTAAATCCTCAGAGTAAAACTTTATTATTTCTTTTGAATTTTCTAAAATATCTAATCTTTTACTAACCGGTACATTTCCTTTTTTGAATACCATTCTATTTTTTTGCTCCTTGTTTATTTTTTATCATTTTTATTTTATGAATATGAATGCTGTTATTTTTTTCTAGCGTGAACAGCAAAACACTCTGTAATTATATTGGGATACTATCCCTCACTTTACTTTTTTTTCTTTTTTTTAGGCATATCTATATCCTCCGATAAAATTTATAATTGTGAATATCATTTTCTCATCCTGAATACGAATATGACGATTAAAACTCCCCATACCCATACTGGAACTTTACTTGCAAATTGACCCAAATCAAATATAGTTTTTGCTCCTCCACCAGTTAAGAAGATAAGTAAAATTACTCCTGCAATCATTACCCACGTAAATCCTCCGCCATAACCTTTACCCCTTTGATATACTACCTCGGTCATTTTCTTCCCCCCATTGACATTGCTAAAAATAATAAAGCTACTCCACCAAATAATATAATCATTCCATCTGTTGAATCTTTTTTACCATTTCCATCTATATCAAATAATGCAAGGGATTTAAACAAATCTGAAAATCCGTCGGTTTCTGATAAAGTACAAATTCCAACTGAACTTGAATCACTTGCTCCTAATTTTTTAACAAGAGCATCGTCTTGAGAAATAGACACTGCAACACCGGTACCGGTTCCACCAAGTAAACCTCCAACTGCCGCACAACCCCCTAAAGTTGCTGGATTTGCTAAAACATTTGCTACAGATAAAGCTGCTCCTGCTGGACCGCCTACAACTAATCCAACCCCTCCCCAGACTATTGTACAACCAATAACTCCGGCTGTTGCTCCTATCACTGTACCACTAGTTATTGTTTTTGCTTTATCAAAAAATGATTTCTTTGTTGCTTCAGATAATGTTCCATCCTGCCTTAATTTATCAATAGAAACACATGACGAAGTATAATTATTATTATTTATTAAACATTCACTATCATATAAACAAGCAGAAGATAGAAGTGTTTCGGTTGTTGCTGAAGATATTTGTTCTGTTGTTAATGATATCTTTTTAGTATCAATCAGACTTAAATTACCACTTGTTGTTCCCCCTTGGCAAGTCTTTCCAGTAAAAAATCCTGGAGCATCTAAACACTTTTCTCCAACCCCACATTGTCCATCAAATTCACATGTTTTTCCTTGTTGAGAAGTTGTAGCATTTGTATCTAAAGGAATAACTGATGAAATAAAAGTATTCCTTCTATATCCGTCTTTAAAACATCCGTTTTTAACTATAACATAAATTACTTCTTTTGAATTATTATTATCCCAATATTTTTCAGAACCGCAAAGGTCTGTTGTTGTTGAATCTGGTACCATTACTGTAAAAACAAAATCTTTTGTATTGGGAATTACTTCTCCAGTCCAAAAGTTAGTTACTGCTTTTAGTTCTTCTGAATTATCTGCAAAGTTTGATTGTCCAATACAACAAGCATCTTTATCTGATTCCTTAACTGAAAATAAATCAAATATTGAATAAGAACCAGTTGGCTGTGCTATTCCCCATGTTTCTGCTGTAGAAAAGGGAATTACTCCAACTTCGACCATATAAGGAGTTCCTTTAAAATAATCTGTTGACCTAACTGAAAATGTTACCTTAATCTGTTGCCCGGGTACTAATTTATCGGGTAATTTATTTCCATTTATATCTAAATAATTTACATTATAAATCTCTAAATTATCTTTTAATGCAACGTTTTCACAATCTTGATTACATATTGTCCCAAAAGGAGCACCCATTCTTTCTCCAGTGGTACAAACACTATCTCCACAACCAGCAATTGGTGGTTCTACTGGAGGCGTAACTGGGGGATTAACCGGAATAGTATTTTTACAAGATGCTTCAGTAGTGAAAGGATAAGTAGTTGGACAATTTGGATAAGTAGAATAAGAGCAATCATAAGTTCTTTTATTACAAACTCCAGATTCTAATCTCCAACAATTTATTGAAGTACCACTACATTTGGGAGTACAATATTTATAAGAAGAAATTATATTTTGATTATTATCTTTTAATGGAAGCAAAGAATCTACTTCATTTTTAGTTATACATTTACTCCCAGTTCCAATCCAACTTTCACAATTTGAATTAGAAGTACATTCTGGATGAGGACAGCAATAAATTTCAACAATGCAACCATCAGAATCATCACAATTAAAATTTATGGAGTTTTTATATTCTCCTTTTTTATTCCACTTTTTATCATAAACATCAATTAATCCATAACTTTGAGAACAATAATCTATTGTGTTAACATTCATTAAGACATTATAATTAAAATACTGGGTATTACCCTCCTTTACATAAGTATCACAATGTCTATCTTGTCCAACAATTGTAAAGTCTTCAACACTAGTTCCAAATAGATTCTTAAACCAATTAACTATATCAGTAAATAAATTATCAGACGGAGCATTCACTTCAGTAGTAACACCGTTAGACGTTACACTATAAGCACATACTCCGCTGATTAATAACAAACTAATCAGTACCAAAATTGGGACTGTCTTTTGAGCTTTCATTTTTTTATATTACAATCATCTTTGAACCTAATTTGGTTTTTGCTATCATAACAACTGCTAAAGTTACTATTGCGTAATTTACTGCTGTTCCGATTAACAAACCACTTGTAACACTTGCTACTGCTCCCATCTTTGTTACTAACAATAATAGGTATAAAGCTATTGAACCTACTGCTAAGATAACTCCTAATTTTTGGAATTTGTTATTACCTTGTATTACTCTTGGTAATTTGTCATAAACAAACATACCTAATAATAAAAGAATTGCTGTTCCTATAAACATAGAAACATAACTCATAACATCTCCGAAATTAAATGGAATTAATCCAGTTAAGAATCCAATTAACTTGTCTCCAATAGAAGTGCTAGTCAAAGCTGATTGCGGCGTAATGCTAAACAAGTTTTGAACTGTCTGTCCAAATACTAAAGGGTATAAGAACTTAGACAATAAAAATTGCACAGCTACTACGGCTACAGTTAAGAAAGCCAAATTTTTCCATCGAATGCTTTTAAAATTCATTTTTTACTCCTTGAATTTAATTGTTGGAATTTCATTTTGTTTTTTTGTATTTGTGAATATGAAGGAGGTTTCCCCCCTACAAAGTAATCATTTAAAGTGATTGCCTTGATTTATTTCTTTTTAATAATAAAAAAGTAAATTGCTGCACCTATTCCTGCTAATATCAGTATTGGTTTGAAATCTGTTCCAGGAGTTACTGGAGGGATGTAATTACTTCCATAATCATTATTATATGAAGTAAAGTCTACAGTTCCTAAACAAGTGTTTCCTGCTCTGTCAGTACCTAATACATCAGACGACCAACTTCCTACTAAGTTCTGTAAACTGAATTCTGTTGAACTAACTGCATTTGTTGAAGTCAATGTAGTAAATCCTGTTGGACCTGTTATATTCTGATTGCTACTAACTAAACTCAAAGCGTCTGTAATACTCCAAGTAACTACTTGGCTACCTTGATTTGGTACATTACTTAATGGTACACTAACAGTACAAACTGGACTTGTTGCATCTTTTGTAATTAAGTTAGCAGTTGTCATAAATGCCCATTCCTGGTCAGTTCCATTGTCTACATAACCACTACAATTGTAAGTCATTAAGTCAGTTAAAGAAGCTAATGAAATTGCTGTTTTATTCAAATCAGATACTAAAGGACCTGCTGGAGATGATGTCTTATTTGTAATAGTTACAACCTTAACAATATCTGCTCCAACAAAAGCACTAGCTGTTCCACCAGAACTGTTACAAACTAATGTTGCATTGTATTGAAGTGTAGTTGAATTCACTAATTTAGCACTTATTGCAAATGTTAAAGTAGAGGAATAATTTCCACCAGCTACTGGCGAATACATTGTTCCAGCATAAGTAACAGCTGAACTAACAATTGGTAACAGAGTCAAAACTAATACCATCGCAAAAATAGATAAAACTATATTTGTTTTGTTCATTGTTTTTTTGTTTAATTTAATTGAGGGGAATTTCATTTTGTTTTTATTAGTTCCTGAAATTTATCTATAGACATTTTGTTTATTTCACATTCCCATAATCTTAAAACTTTAAAACCTTTAGAAATTAATTCAGAAGTTCTTACATGGTCAATATCATTTCCAATGGGATATTTATGCCAGTAATCCCCATCTGTTTCTATTACAAGATTCATTGAAGGAACTAGAATGTCGCATTGGTAGCCATGTTCAATTTCTTTAATATACTGGTGAGTCATAAAATCTATCCCTAATTGTTTAAGGAAGTTTTGTATTTTAACTTCTATTTTTGTATCTACTTTTGGAAATATTTGATTTCTTCTTTGTTCTTTTAATCTTTCGATAGTTTCTGGATGTTCTTTAATATAATTACTCATAATTTTATTTCCAATCATGTCTGGTCTTGCTTTCCCAGTTAAGGCATTGCTTATCTTTTCACAAATATTTTTATAATCATCCTCATTCATATTTTTCCATCTTTCTTTAGTTGATTTTCTTAATAATATTTTTGTTTTTTCTATAGTTTTTTTATGGTACATCCCTATTGGATTTTTAGATTCTTTATTTTTTTTATGCCATTCTTTAGTTTTTTGTCTAATTTGACCTAAATTTTTTTCGCAAAGATTTTTTACTCTCTCATCAGTCTCTTTTGTTAATCCATCATTCCACACTTTTATTTTTCCACTATGATATAATTTTGTTATTCTTTCTGGTTGACCAAAACAAGCCTTATTTTTCCTTAATATTCTTTGTATTAAACAAGGATTACATCCTATAATTTTTGCAATCTCTTGGGTATTCATTAATTTATTTTTATATAAATCTATTATTTCTTCGGTTCTTTCCCAGATATTTCCCATTCTTTTTTTGTAAGTTAACTTTCCAGCATTAAATAAAATTTTTTTCCTTTCTGATTGAGACATCATCACATTATTTTCTCTTAAAATTGTATAAATTAAATCAGCATGGCAATTGAATAATTTACTTATTTTTATTACATCAATTAAATCTTTTTGATATAAGTTTATTATTTCTTCTGTTTTTTCTCTGACATCATTTCTTTTCCTAGTTTTAGGGAAAAATTTTATAGTTCCATCTACGTTTGTGTTTTCTATTTTGTTTATTAATTCTTGTTTCATTTTTATGCTATGGACATCATTAATTCCCCTACACTGAATAATGCGAGCCAACTTGCAACCGAATTTGCGAAAATGTGCAGTAAAATAGCAGGACGTGTATCTCCGTTATACCATACTACCATTAGCAAACTATAAAACATCATTATAAAGACAATCAATAAACTTCCCGTTGCAGTTATCCCCTTGCTGGTGATGTGAAAAAGTGCAAAACCTATTGAAAGTAAGATTATAATAAATATTAATCCTAATTTAGTTATATTTTGCCTATTAATTTGTATTTTAAATCTATCCGCAATTAGTTCCATAACCCTTGCAAATAAAGTTGTTTCAATAAAAGGAATTACCAAACCAAACGTAAGGAAATTAATTACTTTACTATTTGATAATGCGGGAGTTGTTGCCATTAATGATAACACCGAACTTAGACTTGCTGTTGGTGAGATTATCCTTAACACAATTACTGATGTAAATAATAAGGCGACGTATCCGCCAACACCAGCTAATATTGCATTAAGTAATTTAGTCTGCTTTGCATACGTTACATTTAAATTCTTGTCGAATATTGCGATACCTATTATTAAAAGAAGACCACTGAGAGCAGTGAATCCCTGATATGTTTGACCTAATACTTGATTTACATTCGTTGCTACAAATAAGAACCAAAAGAATGTCCCTACCGTGTATGCAATTTCCTTGAAGTACGTTTTGTTCATTTTTCATTGTTCTGTTTTGTTTGTTTCATTTTTTGATTAGTTCTTTCGAACTGTGAAATCCTTGCGGATTGTGAGTGGGAAAAATAAGAAAAAAAATATAAAAATTAAGTTCTTATTTCACTTATTTATGTAAATGCAACCTTGTATTCGTATCTAGCAATTGATTTCAATAAACCATTACTATCAGCTACTTCAGTTACTACTTTTCCAGAGTTAGGGTCTAAGAAAGTTTCTTTAGTGTAACAAATCTTTGAAACACCGAAGTTTCCACCAGCTGAAGCACCGAATTCTCCAGTTGTCTTAGAATTAATCTGTAAGTTGAATGTTTGTGTTGCTGAACTGTCTAAAGCTTTAACGTCGTACAAGTACACATTTGAATTGGAAGTATTTGTTGTATACCAAGTTGGTTTAGAAGTACCTACGAAAGTTACTCCAGGACCACCAGTAAGAACTGCTCCAAGTGGGCTTGTAGAAGCATTAACACCGTTAACAATTTCGATTACACAAAGCATATCTCCAGTAGAAGTTAATGAAGCTGCTTGCATTTCATCTTTGAAGTTGTATGTAGCACCGTTTCCTAATCTTGTTTGGTTTGTAGTCCAAGCACCTAAACCGTTAGACATAACTTGTCCAACTGTGTTGTACATATTTTCAGTAACGCTTGCGTTCTTATCTAATTGTACAGAAATTGGGAAAGTTGTTGGTGTAGATTTTACTCCTGTAACAAGCTTGTTGTGGTATTGTGTGTTATTCACAAACAATATATCAATAAGTTGTCCTTGCTGTGCTGTTGTAGTTCCAAGTGTTAAAGCACCAAATGCTCCGCTATTAACGGAATATTGGTTTCCAGATGTTCCTACAGAAGTTCCAGCGGATTGTCTATCTACAGCGGTTGCAGTGATTATCGGAACGATACTATTATAGATTGGTGCTTCTGTTGGTGCGGGTGCTCCTTTGAATAATCCATTAACAGTTGTGCTAACAGATGGTACAAAGAAATATGCTCCTAACAAGATAGCAATTACTAAAATAACAGCTCCTGATGACATTGCTCCTTTTTTGTTTTTCATATATTAATTTTTTTTATGTTTAGTTTTTTTATCGTCGGCAAATCAAATAGATAATTACCATCATCTTGTGTAGAATTAAAACTAACTTGTGTGTATTGTGTATCAGGTAAAATCAATTCACGTCTGATAATTACAAGTCAAATCCGAGGGATTCGGCTGTTGTATAGCATAACTCTATATTGGCACTATATAAAGGTATGCTTTTTTTGTTAGAAAGATTTAAATAGTATAATATATTATAATATTAAAGTAAAATGGTAAAAGAAGTAAAAACAAAAGTGGAATCTTACACTATCGACGAGGATGTAATTGAAATGGTTGTCGAAGATTCAAAAGAAAAAGGAATTAGTAGAAGTAGAATAGTTACTAAAATATTAAGGAATCATTATGAAGAAAATATTTAAATTAATATTTTTGGGAATCTCCATCGTTGGTTGTTTCTTTTTATCAAGATTAAATGTTGGATTTAAAGATTTACTTTCTATGTTACTTCCAATACTTTCATTCTTATTTGGTTATGTTTTAAGTAAAAAAGAAATTAAAAAAGTTGAAAGTGATATTAAAAAAGAAGTCATCGACGAGCAAATAAACAAATTTCCAAGTTTCAGATGAAATTAAAAATAATTATAGCAAGAAAAAAGTTTACTAAATTTTTATATTTAATAATTGGTTTGTTTGCTACCTTAGTGGGATTATATGGAATTGTCTTTGGTACTTTTGGATTCTTTGAAATAGTTAATGTTCTAGGCGGAGTGGCTTCAATATTTTATTTCTTTACTTTATTAAAGAAAACAGATAAAGTAGAATCTTATGAATTAGATTGTTTAAACTTTGAAGTTATTGAAGCCTAAGATTTATTATCTAAGAATTGTACTGGAATTGTTTTCCTATCCTTTACTAATGCTTCTTCTGTATTTATTCCAAGACGTCTAGGCAATATATCTCTGATTGTCCCATTTATTGGGTGTAGACGAACAACATAACTTTTTTTATACCTATTTTTAATTATAACCTCTACACCGACTTCTTTGTTTACAACTCCAGAAGTCCCAGTCATTACGTCTTGTTCATAACAAGAACCAAATAAAGGAGTTGTTCTAATAACAGAATCTGAAGGAAATTCTATCCCTTCTTTTCTTTTTACCTCCATAGCATTTAAAGCTATTTGCTTACAAACCTGTTCTGATAATTCTTTTGGCTCTGGAGAACCTTTGGTGATTATTAAAATGATAACTAATAACATTCCCCCAATAAATAAAAAGAAAGTTCCCCTTGATACTTGTCCAGAAGTAACTAACCAATTAGCCCCAAAGATTCCTAAAAAAAATAATATAATCCAGATTGGTTTTACGTTTCTAGATATTGTAGTAAATGGACTTTTTTCTTTATCTTTCCATTTTTGAAATTCTTCTTGGGGATTGTTATTCATCTTTTAATCCTTTCTTTTTATTGTCTATGGTGTATAATATCTCTTCGCAATAAGGACAATAACCATTTAATCCATCTATTTTAATAGTAACGATTTCTCTACAATTTATACAATACTTATTCATATTCCACTTTTTCAGTTTCATTTTATATGTTCAAATTTGTGAATCTAAATAAGTCTGGAATCTTTGATAGAACCATTTTGTTTATATTTTTTCTGTAAACTGGCTTTCCATCTTTAGGAGTTATATCTTCTGCATCTGCTGTAAAAAAGATAGAACCATTACTTCTAGTATAATCTCTTGTAGGCATTACACCAACGGCTTGCCATAATGCAACTACTCTTAAAGCCCTTTCCCGATACTTATCTGCAACCTTTATTATTATCTGGTCAAATCTTTGTAATTTTTCTATTATCACTTGGGTATAAACTTCTATTGGTCTTCCAGCAATTATTACTGTATTTCCTTTATCTTTTTCATCTTCAAAATAGTTTTCAAATCCTTCAGAATATTCTTCACTTTTATTTTTTGTTTTCATCCTACCTCCTTTTCATCTATATCCGTATCCCAGATTATATCTGGTCCTTTAATTTTAGGAATATCAATTATTTCTTCGCCATTTATTTTTGGTATTTCTTTAGTCTTCTCTTCTTTTACTTCTTTAATTTCTTCTTTCTTTTCTTCTTTTTTTTGTCTTCCTTTTTTAGGTCTTTCAATTCCATAATCTGGAATTTCTACTTCTCTTCCAATTACATCAGAATAA
The DNA here is from genome assembly GCA_041660865.1 of Candidatus Woesearchaeota archaeon. Lineage (GTDB taxonomy): Archaea > Nanobdellota > Nanobdellia > Woesearchaeales > 21-14-0-10-32-9 > 21-14-0-10-32-9. Next base: position 23,275 of record JBAZVO010000007.1, on the reverse strand, counting down.
AATCCTGGAACTAATTTTTCTTCTACTTTTTTTATTTCTGGTTCTTCTTTTTTATTTTTAGATAAAGAATAATATCTTCCACTTACATTAACCATTTCATTTATTGTTTCTTTGATTAATCCTCTTTGAACATCTTGAGAATGAATAATTTGTTTTATAGTATTAATTAGTTGTTGTATTTCTCCAAATATTAATGTTTCATTGTATACTGGATTTAATTTAATCATGTCATCCATCCTAATTTTTATTTGTTCAAATTCCCATAATGCTCTTTGTACTATCAAACTTTGACTACGGTATATTGTGTTAACTTTAGAAATTGGTTGAAGTATTGGATTATCTATAATAGTTTCAAAATCTAATTTGCTTTCGTATAATTCATCAATTTTTACTTCTACATCTTCTGTCATTTTTCATCCTCCTTTCTTCCACGCATAGATTCAATTAAATCAACATTAAGAGCTTTAATAAGTTCCAGTCCTTGAGAAATATATTCTGCGGGATTTTGTTTTGCCAAAGTTAAATCTTCACTTAGTCTAATTAAGTAACCTTCTATAATAACTCTTTTAGTTCTTTCTTCTTGCAACTGTTTTCTTAATTCCCAGTTAACCCTACATAAATCTGTTTCTTGATGGAGATAATTTTTTATGTAAAGGATAGTTCTATTAGCATCATCCCATTGATTTAAAACTATTATATCCTCTTTGTGCATTTGATAATTTTCAATATTCCCACTATTGTTTAAATCTTGTTCTTGTATATTATATCTTTTTCTTAAACTAGAATGTGGTTTTATTGTTACAGAAACTATTCTTTCACCATTACTATTTTCGTTTTCTATCCCCCCTTGCATTAAAGCTAAATAACCATCGCCAAATATTAACGTTGCCCAGCCAGGCGACTCCAAAATTGTTTCTGAGGGATTTTGCATTTAAGCAGTGCTGTGTTTATTAAACTCTTCAGCTTTTTTATTTTTAAATCCTTTTCCTATTTCACCATTCTTTAACATCCAAATTAATATTCCAGCCCCAATACCTGCTGCTAAAAATAGCCATTTCTGATTTTCTGTTTCTGTTTGTTTTGTTTTTAAAGTATTTATCTCTGTATCTTTTGCAGTAATTAGACTATCTTTCTGTTGATAAGTTAAAGCACAAGTTGTATAATTAGAAGCTGCATTTAATTGACAAGCACTTGTTTCATTAAGGCAAGTAGTATATTTATCAACTATATCCCAACCTATTGAAATATTATTTACAAAAAGGAATGAAAAATTAAATTTAGTATAAGGAACATAAAGTGATTCAGATATATTTGTTCCATTTAAAGTAAAATCGCTTCTATTCGAAATTCCAAAAGTAAAATCTTTATTATTACCGGAATAGTCATTACTAGTAATATGAATGGTGTTATTAAAAACTTCTAGAATAAAATCTGATTTGCTTATTGAATCACTGGCAGAGATTAAAGGTAAAACTAATAAAATAGTTAATGCTAAAAATATAAATTTTTTATTCATGTTTAATTTCAATCATTTTATTTCTTTGAGCAAGCATCATTAATTTTGCTGTTTCTAATTCGGAGATAGCAATAGAATAATGAACTGGTTGCATATTTTCAAGTTCAGTTTTTACTCTACTATTTAGATTATCGTCAATTTCAATTGTTATTCTTTTCATATTTCTACTCCGGGAACTCTATGCCTAGCCATTGGAGGAATTAAAAATCCCCTCTGCGGTTGGGAGGTTCTTCTTTTTTTACCAGTTATTACATCATATAATACAAATTCTTCCGTGGTAACTGCTACCATTTCAAATAATCCTTTTTTCTTATCTGTCGTTAATTTTAAAATATCATCTTGCATACTTTTGGGCATACCAAAATCTTTTTCTATTTCTTTTACTTCTTTTGCATCACTTTTTCTAGAAATGAAAAGATATTTAGTGTTGTTTCTTATCTTTTCTGGAACTAACTCATAATGTTGAGTTGACCACCTCATACCTATTCTAGCCATTCTACCATTTGTTCCAATAAAACATAATGCTTTAATTATTAACTTTCCGTTATCTCCTTTCCATAATTTGTCTATTTCATCAACAAATAAAGAAACAATTTTTTCTTTAAAATAAGGGTCTTCATTTTGATTTCTATAAAGTTCTTTAACAATAAAAGCCATATAGGCAGAAAAATAATCTTGATTTGCTAAGTCAGCTGTTTGAATAGAAGGAACAAATCCTGCACGCATCAATGTTTGAATTGTAAAATTTTTATAAGTATCTTTTCCATCTGTCCATCCTAAATAAGCAGGTGCTTCTGGAACGGAAACATTTAGCATATTATTATTAAATATTGCTTCAAAAATATTCATTATTTTAAATTTCATTTGCATGTGTTTTTCAGGAATATTCTCGTCTATAATACTTCTTATTTCACTTATGGAAGAACATTCAATTAAATCGTCTATAAGATTTCCAACATAAACTTTACTCTTATCTAAAGGATAATAATCTTCTATGTTTCTTATTACTTCTTCTAAAGGAATTGACATTTTTATAAATGGAAACTTTCTTTGTTTTTTATCTATCTGTAATGAATCTGTTGAAGGGAATACATAAATTATTGGTGTTGGACATGGTTTAATATTTAATTTATCTAAAATATCTAAAAAAGAATTAGTCGGCATACTCCATTCAAAACTATCGCTTTGAATATCATTTAAGTTTATACAAACTCTTTTTGTATGATGGAAATCCCATGAAAGAGTAGAGTTTATTAATATAGTTTTACAGGTCCCAGTTTGCCCAGTAATCCCCCAGTGAGTAGTCTCATTCTCTTTAGGGATACAAAGTATTTCATTTTGATTAGTTATCATTATTGGAATGTCGTCGATATAAAGTTTTTTATATTTGTCTAAAGGGTTAACAAAACCAACCCCGAATGCTCTTGCTTTTAATTCAGTTGTAGAAACAGTTGAGTGATATTTCAAACTACTTTTTTGCCCATTCAGATTTGGATTTCCCTCATGGCTCATTTGATATCGTTCCATGAACCGAAACCATTTGGACCAGCATTTGGACCAACGATTCTAATTCTTTTATTTGGTATATCTTTTTCAACTTTATGGTCAGTTGGGACATAATCAATTTTTCTAGAACCTGGACTTATATTTGATTTGCTTTCTAATCTGTAAATAACTCTTTGTCTTTTTTGATAACCTCTACTAGTCTGTATTGCAACAACTACATAATCTAAAACTTTTAATTCATTGATATCTAAAATAACTATATCTTCTTTTTTTGTTGTCTTCTGTGCAAATTTATTAATTACAATAAAAGGTGTTTGAAATTGATTAACATAATTAGAATCTGTTTCTTCACATAAAAATATTTCTATGTCTCTCTCGTCGTAGAAGTGCATGTGTTTTGAATTTATTAATTCAGGTACTATTGTGAATTTCATGTGGAAATGTGTGTAATGTTATAATATAATATATTATCCCTTTATAAATCTTGCTGTACTTTTTCCAATGTAGGAATTTCTATTCCGTTTAACTTATCTTTCTTTTCTTGCTTTATTTTTTTCTTTGCTTCATTCCAAGAACTCATTTTTCTTTGTCTATACCATGCGATATATTTTCCAGATTTATAATAATCTATCTCGTAGAATATTAAGAATCCAATTGCAGAGATGATACATAAAGTTTTATTTTTTAATAATAATGCTATTGCTCCAAGTATAAGAAAGATTGTTCTAGCATTTGGCAGTGAAAAAGAATCGGTCCATGGCTCGACTAATTGAGCAAGTAAGAAAGTTTTTAATTTAAATATTGTTTCTGGTTTCATTTTATTCCGTGAGCATATTTATTTGCTAAGTTTATTATATGATTTACTACATCGTCATAATTGTTAAACTGTTTTTTGTTTATGTTTCTAAATAATTTTTTCATTTGTTTTAATTTTATTCTTGTTTGTTTGGATATGCGAACTTGAGTACGTTCAATTTTAGGAATTCCCTTCTTTTTACTTTTTCTACCAAGGTTAACCTTATTTCCTTTTTGAAACATCGTTATTGGATTATCTTTTTACAATCTTTTTTAAATTTCAAATATTTTGAACTGGACTTTAATAATATACTATAATATAATAGGTTTTGATAGAATTGACTATTTTTCATTTTTTTACTTTGACTCCTCTTCAATATTAAATGTTGATTCACAAAAACCAAAGATAAATCCTAATACAGGAAAACAAACTAATAACCAAACTGGAAGATTGTTTGGTGCTGTCCCTAAAATTAATCCTATTCCATAAAAAGATTGAAGAATAAAAATAAATCCAAATGCAAAAAATATACCAGTAAGTATTCCAGATAATAAGTGTTTCATCTTTTTACCTCAACTTCATAATCTTCGCAATAATATAAATCACATTTTTGATTCTTACAATATAAATCTTCACAAGTCGTACATCTTGCTACTTCGCAATTTTCATCAAGCCAGTCTATATCATTTTCAGCAGAACCAAAATCTAATTTTCCTTCTTCCATTAAAGAACATAAAACAAAATCTTCTTTACTTATTTTATCGTTCCAACAAATATTCCATGCTTCTTTTAAAGATTTCTGTTTAATTTCTTTTTGTTCACAAACTTTTCTCTCAAATTTATATTTTACTTTAGCCATCTCATTTGAAACATTTAATACTTTTTCAAAATGAAACACACTATCACTGTAGATAATTAACTTAGAATCTTCTGGAACAAAGATTGTTTCATTATGACATTCATTTTCTATAATTGTAAAAGTAGGTTTATAAGTGATAAATTCTCCAGCAAGAAGAAAAAAGCCATAAAGTAAAGGCAAGCCTATTAAAAATATTAACATAGAAATAAGAACAGTTTTTCTGAAGTTTACTTTTTTGTTTTTCATTTTACTTTCAATTCTCCTTGTAATATTTTAATCTCTTCTTCTATTTTTTTAACTATTTCTTTAATTTTATCTTGATGCTTTTTTTCTAAAGATGGAAGAGATAAACTAAACAAATTATTTTCTGGAAGTATTATTAAACTTATTGACTTTTTTATTCTTTCAAGGTGCATTAAAGTGTAACTTTTCCTTTTACATTTCTTACACATTTTTCCTTGAACACTGGGAGTGAATTTATCTCCGCATTTAGAACAATACTTAAAGAATGTTTTTGATTCAGTCATTTTATTTTACTTACCTCTTCTAAATTATAAAGTTTGAAGTGTACACCACAATCATTACATTTCCAGTTATTAGCATATTGGCAATGAACCGTATTCATTGATTTACAAATTGGACAAGGAAATGTTGATTGTTGTTTAAAGTCCATTAGTATTTCCTCTCCTTTCCTTCTTGTTGTTTCTTTTTACTTATCTCTAATTTAGAAACATGTGCTCCGCAATCTTTACAATATATCTCAGCCCCACTATTTCTTCCGTGTGGAAAATGCTTACCAGTCCTTCTGTGAGTACATTTTGATTCTTTAGCCCATTTACTTAGCCCAGATAGATTATCTTTCATTTTACAATCTCCACAATATATCTATCATCTGAACAATTATATAACTTATTTTCTCCATCTCGTAATAATACTTTACAGTTATCTAACCAATTACTATTTAATTTATCTTTAGATAAGACTAGACAATCTTCGGGAATAAAATCTTTTTTGTTTTCACAGACATTATCATAAACTAAAAATTTATTACTATCTTTAACCATGGTATCTACAATCCAAACAATGCTTATTAATAAAATCATTATGCTAATAATTATTAATATCTCAGTTGATTTTTTCATTTTAAAACTCCAAATAAATTTAACATTCCAAACATAAATGAAGCACCAGCTAGAAAAATACTAATATATCCTATTAAAATCCATTTGGTTTCTTCTGTCATTTTAAACTACCTCCCCTGTTCTCGAATCTGAATGTGAATGCTTTCTTCCAACCACTTTTCCAGTTGATTCTTTTTTAGAACCGCTTACTGTTCTTCCGCAGAATGGACAACTTCTTACCGGATAATCCTCTTTAATCTTTTGATTTTCTGTTTCAAAAGTATTATGACACCATCCGCAAATCAAAGTTACTTTCATTTTTTATTTAAAAGATAAGTTAGAACTTCATCAAATGTTCTTAGTGTCTTATCTATTTTTAATTGCATTAATTTTTTCCAGATTTCTTTATCAATTCCGATTGTTATCTTTTTCATAATGGTATATATTTTTATCCTTTATAAATGCTTGTGTTACTATGTTCTTGTAGAAAGATTTAAATAGTATAATTTTCTATAAGTAAGATGATACAATACATTAACAAGATAAAGGATACATCACATGACATTAAAAATTGGTTCTAAATATATTTTAAGATTTAAAATTAATGAGAAAGATTTAGTTTACGTTGCGATAATAAAAGATGACGATGGAACACTCATAACTTTTGAAGATAAGTATGGAAAAGAATTTTCTTATAATAAGAGCATATTAATCACTGCTGAAGAGGTTGACCAATGACTGAAGAAAAAATTATCATTTATTATGCTGATTTATACAGGGGCAAATTTGAATATCCTGAAAAAGATGTAAACTCCTTAAAGGAATTATTATATGATGGATACTGCCAAAGATGCCTTAAATACTTTGATATTAAAGATTTAAAATTAGACCATGAAATACCTGTAAGAGTTTGTGGAAATATAATAGACTGGAGAAATCTCAACCTATTATGTAATTCTTGCCATAAAAAGAAAACTAAGATAGACATATTAATAATATCTATTTTAAAAAAGCTTGATTATTTTGATACAAGAAATTTTTATAAAAATCCAGATAGAATAATAGAATTGTTTACCTTACTAAAAGAAGACTATGAAAATAATAATTATAAAAAAAAGAAATGGCTTAATGGAGAAAAAGGAATTGATTACTTAGAAGAAAAATATAAAAAAAATAGAGAGATAGATAATAATGGTTTGCTAGTTAAAGAATATAAATATGAGGAGTTAAATAAAAAATGAATGAAGATGATTATGAAAATTATTTGGAAGATGAAAAATTAAATGATAATATTGATGTTAATTCTTCTACACCTAAATTTCCAGTGGAGAAAGGCGACCCCACAACTAGGTGTCTTAGTTGCTTAAATGACTTAATAGACTTAAATGACTTAGATAATAATAAAGACAATAAAGACAATAAAGACAATAAAGACACTAAGACACCTACTTTGACACCCCTGCTTCTGGAAAAATTCAAATCTCAAGGCAATAAAGAGTATATTTTAGGTTATCTTTACAATAAAGTAAGGTCTCCTAAGGAGATAGATACAGAACTTTCTTTAAGTATTAATTGCTGTCAAAAGGTAATAGAAAGAAATCAAGAACTTTTTGAAGAAGACCATAAAGAGTTAAATAAAAAATTTTGGAAATTGTCTTCCTTAGGTAAATTATTTGTTGATAATGAAGTTGAAAGAATTAAAAGAATAGAGCAAGAAGTAGATAGTCAAATAAAAAACAAATTATTATTTCAATCAAAAGAAGATTTGACTCTTCAGATACCAGATATAATAATTAATTTAAATCTTAAAGGAATTCTTTTAGGATTAGAAGAAAAACCAATCTTAAACATTGATTGTAAATATTTGTCAGAATTAAATCCTAAGTTTTGTGATTTCTTCTTAGAAAACTTTTTAGAAGCTAAAGAAAAGATTAAAGAATATGTTATAGAACATTTTGACAAGGAACCAATTATAAGACCTTTTAATCTACCTAATTCTTGTGAAGTAAATATGGAAGACTTATCTACTAAATGTGATGGGAAGTTAATAAAAACTATTGCTACAATAGAATATCGTTCTGATTCAAAAGAGGCAATGGTGCTACAATCTAAATTTGAATGTGGTTCTTGTGGGACTATCATAACCGTTAATCAAAATGAAGATATATACAAAGCACCATTAAGATGTTCTTGCGGTAGAAGGGGCGGATTTAAACACTTATCTGATAGCACAATAGATTTCTTAGAAGTGATTATAAGAAACAAGGATATAACAAAGACAAGAACAAGGCTTTATTTGGAGATACAAGGAGATGATATGATTAATTATCTTAATGAAAAACTTGGGAATGGAAAGTCAATAGAAATTGTAGGCGTTTATAAAACAAAGCCAAAGTATCTTAGGAATCAACAATCAACTAAACTTACTGGATACATTTTAGCAGAATCAATAAAATCAACTATTGAAGAAAAGATAAATATTTCCGATGAAGATATAAAAAAAATTGAAGAAGTTGGAAGAGACTTCTCAGAAAATGGATTTAAAAATATTAGAGATATTATTTTTCCATCAGCAATTTATTCTCATATTGGACAAGAAGTTTTAAGCAATGCCCTTATTCTTCAAGCAGTAACTGGAAAGAATAAAATAAATGAGGATGGAACAAAAGAAATTGAAGCAGTATCACTTTTTTGTTATGGTGACCCAGCAGTTAATAAATCAAGAAGGATTGAAGCTCTAACTAAAAGAATAGACCCATCAATTCAATCAGTAAATGGGTCAACAGCAAGTTCTGCTGGACTTTTATTAGGAATGGATACATTTGAAAATAAAAGATTTGTTTCTGGAGGATTATTAGCACAAGCAAATAATTCAATCGTTGTAATTGACGAAATTCAAAAGTTTGATAAAGAGGCAAGGGGAAGTCTTCATGATGTATTAGCTTCGCAGTCATTAAAGTATAATAAAGTTGGATTTAACATTAATGAAAATCTTGATATTTGTATGACTTTCATAGGAAATCCACAAGCAGATAAGTTTGATGCTAGTCCAATATATAAACAGGTTCAACAAGAAATAGATAAGTTTGGAAAAGCAGAGTCTAATCTAGCTTTCTTATCAAGATGCGATTTTGTAATTGGGATTAGAGATGTTGCTGATATGGAGACAAATAAAAAAATTTCATTAGCTATTCAGAAGAGGGCAACTAATAATGAGGTTTATAAATATAAATTAGATACCATAAAAAAATATATTTATTATGTTAAAAATAAAATGGACCCTGTTCATACAGAAGAGTCTGTAAATAAAATAGCAGAGTTAGTATCGATTTTAAGAACAAAAGTTCATGGTTATTACATTTCAAATAGAATTACAGAAGCATATATGAGGGCGTCTAAGTGTTTTGCAAAATTAAGATTAAGCGAAGATATTGAATTAATAGATGTTGAAAGAGCACATACTTTATATATGGATTCTTTAAAGAGTTTAGAAGTTTCAGATTATGAGTTAAATTTTCCATTAAGCAGTTTTAAAGAAAAAGTAGAATAACTAAACTTTCATAAAATTTTGAAAATCAACAAAGCAGGCTAACTTTTCATTTGAATGAATGTAGCCACAATGTAAACAATAAAATTCCGCTTTATGATTTATCCCTGTCCTAGTAGAATTGCAGCAGGGACATTTCTTATTTCTTTTCTTCATTTTCTAATCGGTGTATTTTTTCTCGTATATCTTTTGCCAAAGGACTATAAAATAATCCATTAAAACCAAGAGTCATTAGTTGATTTTTTAATTTAGAAATATCATTTGTTTCTGCTAAGTAAATCTCTCTTCCATCAAACTTTCCATTTTCATCTTGGTGTTTTATTATTTCCATTAGTTGTGTTGCCAAGAGTTTGTTCTACCTTAAATTTAATTAGGTAGAGGTATGAACCCACCTTGGCACAGAATAAAAAGTAAGTTATTCTTTAAATATATTATGTATCAAAAATAATGTAGAAAGATTTAAATAGAATAATCGATTTAGATTATTTACCTATTTTTAAAATATTATAACATAAGGAGATTCTTCAAGTCAGCAAAAAAAGATAACCCAACGCTTCCCCTTATGAAAAAGAGGTGAATATTACATGAATAGAATGCTCAATATTTAAATCTTTCTATGAATTTTTTTATGACACTCTTCACAGAGTAACATACAATCTTCAATTCTCTTGGTATATTTTAAGTGATGTACTTGTAACCTTTTTTTAGAAGAACATAATTGGCAATGGTTATTAAATTTTTTTAATAACAATGGTAAGTGATGTAATTCTGAATAATGTTGAATTCTTTTTATAAAATTATATCTTTCTCCTCTTCTTTTTTCTCTTTCATAAGAATTTTTTCTTTCTTTATTACCTCGGTCATATATTCTTTGATGTTTTACTCTCTTATCCCGATTATAATAATACTTACATTTACTTGAACAATACATTTCTTTATTACCATCTAGTTCTTTTCCGCAGAATAAGCATAATTTTAACATATAAAGAAATAGTTCTTTACTTTATAAATATTACTATTTTAATCTAGTAATAGTCCCTCTTCCAGAATATTTTATCACGCCTAATTTTTCAAGAATTTTAACGGGATAATAATAACAAGGAAAATAAACTTTCATTCTTTTTTTCCAAACTTCTTCCCAATCTCTTTCTCCAATGACGGTTGCAAAATCATAACATTCATGTGACTCTCCAATTTTCCATTTGTTTATAAAAAATAAAATTCTATTAACATTCTCTCTAGGTATAGTATGTTTACTTGTAGAAATCTTTCCAGTTTCTTTATCTTTATTATGAGTTTCTATTAAAAAATCATTTTCAAAACCAATAGAAATATTAATTTTATCTTTACCTTTCCATCCATCAATTATATCTATTTTTATTAATGGAAGATTTCTAATTCTTTCAAATTTTATATACTCTTTATAGAAATATTGAATTAACATTGCAACATCTAAATTACTTTGGGCTCTTGCCTCTTTCATTTTTTGAATCATCATTCCAGGATATGTTTTACTATTACCCTGCTTACGCAATAAACTTAAATCAAGTTTTGGTTCAGAATAAGAAATAATTTCTTTACTCTTTACTTCTTTAGAAATCTTTTCATTTCCAGTCATACTTAAAAAAGGTTCATCCATTTTTCTTTTTTATTTTAGATTTATTTTTCCAGTAGCAATTATCACAAACATAAAGAATGCCTAACCAACGAACAGCTTTATTTTTCTTGCAGATTAAACATTTATATTTCATTTTAATTATTAGGCATAAAAAATCCTACCATTAAAAGAGTAAGAGGTACAAATAATAAAAAATATCCTAAAGGTTTCCAATTGCGGGTTGTTTCATCCTCACAATAACAAGGTGATTCAATTTCATTTTCTATACAAATACTCATACAAATAATTTTTCCACTTTCTTCATCTATAAATAATAATTGTGGTGATATTACAACGAGTAATAAATTAACCATGACTAAAATTAATCCTATAATAAATACCGTTATTTTTATTTTATTCATTTTAGCTATGGTTAGAAACGGTTATATTTATAATTTGTACTGGACAAGTAAGTGAACAAGTTTGAACCGGACAATTACAAGCTGGTGAGGCAGGTATAGTAATATTAGGCAAAGTACAAGTTGAATTATAATTAACTGTCGGACTTAACTTTCCATCATTACCTAAATTATACCCAGCATAAAATCCAATTCCAATAACTAAAACTAATGCTATTAAAATAAATTCTAATTTAGTTAATCCGAGAAAGTTAGGCTTATCTAACCATTTTTCTTTATTGTCATTTCCAGAAGACTTCAAGTTATCCAAGGTTAAGTTAGAATTCTTTATTTCTTCTGGATGACTATCTTTGATTTCTTCTTTTGGTTTTTCTACTTCAATCTTTTCTTTCTTAGGTAAATACTTTGAAATATCATTCTTTAATCTTTCTCTAGCATTATCTTCTATTTCTGAAAACTTTGGTATAAAATCTTTATCCATCTTTTACCTTCTTATCATTTATAGCATTTCTTAATTTTTCCCAGTTCCTAATTTGTTTATCTAAGAAAGAATAACTGCTATCATTAGGTTGCCTACATTTAAGCATATCTTTCATACTTGCTATTTGATTATCTATAAATTCAACTGCTTCACTTATTCCAATATTAAATCCTTCTATTTTCTTTTCTAATTTTATTCTTTCAATCCCATTATGTAGTGTTTCTAATTCTTCTTTGCTTAATTTTTCTTCAAGAGTATCCCAGAATTCTAACCATCCAAGAGCAGATATTTGTTGCTTTCTTACTTCTAATTCTCTTTCAATTTCTTTTATTATTTCTGAATTCATTTTAATAGTTACCCGTAATCATTTTAATTATTAGGTAAATTCCATTAATCATCATTAAGCCTATAATAAACCAAGCCCATATAACTAAAGTCTTTAAGGAGAAACTTAAATCTTTAAATTCTACTTTCATTTTTAATCTGGTAAAACCATACCTCCTTTTTTTATTTTGATAATTGATAAATAATCTTGTATTGTTAATACTATAGTTTGTAATTGTTCTACTACTTTATCTTTATTACTTGCTAACTCTTTTACAGTTAAACTATCCAGCTCTTGTTTTAGTTCTTTTGTAATTTTATTTAGGTTATTCATTTTGTTTTCTCCATCAATCTTAAAATTATATCATTATCACTTTCTCTTTTATGTAATTCAAAAGTTCTAAGTTTTTTCTTGGTAGAAGTTTTACAGCTTATTGTTGTCCTTTTATCTTCAAGTTTCTTATTCATCCAAAGATATGTAAAGATATGTATTTAAATGTATCTGTATACAAAGTGCAACCGAAAGATTTAAATAGGTGCATTATTTATAGAAGGTATGCAAAAAGAAAATATCATAATCTTCTTATCAGCATTTACCGCCCTCTTAGGATTTCTCTTTTTATTTACCCAAAGAGAAATAGCAGCAGTTATATTATTTTGTACATCTTTGATAATTATCTCAATAAGTCTTAGTTCAGATTCAAATAAATTAAATAGGAGTAAAAAATGGAAAAAGTAGTAAAAGGATATTCTTACAAAAGTCCAAGTGGAAAGCTTATTAAAGTTAAACCATATAACAGAGAATGTAAGAATCAATTCACTAAGAAAGTGAAGAAGAAAAAGTAGGAGGATTAAACATGATAAACAAAAAGAAATTATTTATTGGAATTATTATTGGAGTAGTTGTATTAGCATTAGTCCTCTCTTACTTTTTTGTATTAACACCTTACTTAGAAAAGAGAGATGTTCAAAACTTAAACTATGGGGCATTTTATGCGGCAAGTGTTATTGCTCAAAAAGCAGCAACTTGTGAACAGGTACCTTTACCTTATGGTAACTTAACTATAAACATAATTGCAGTGGAGTGCTTACAAAAATAATGGAAGAAGAAGAACAAAACAAATTGAAAGAGAAAATAGTTTGGGAATTGAGAAGACAAGAAATATTAAATCGTTCAAAAGAAAATAAAGAGGTTAAAAAATGAATAAATGTTTAATTTGTGGAAAGAGAATTTGGTTCTTTCAAAAGAAATTAAAAACAGAAGATAAAGTAATTCATTTAAAATGTAGTTTAAAAGAAGATATTGAAACTCCAAAGGAAGAGATAACAGGGGCTACTATAGATAGCACTACTGAGGAAGATAATTCCCTACAAGAAACTTCTGATGGATTATTAGAATGCGAGAAAGAGAAAGAAGTAAAAAACGAATTAAGTTTAAGTGAAAAGATACTTGAAGCAAAAGATGTTTTACCAGAAGCAAAAGTTTTATTTGTTGCAGATGTACAAGAATTTATTAAGAATTTAAAAAAAGTTCTCTTTGATGACCCGGAACCATGCTGTATGGGCGTTAGACAAAATGAGGCATTTAGAAAAATAGATAAATTAGCAGGAGATAATTTAATATGAGTTGGGATAAGAACACAAGGAATTGTAGCGAGTTAGATAAAACAATTGAACTACTTAAAGAATTAAAAATTCCTTATAAAGTTAAAGTATTAGGAACTGTTATTGGTCATGGAAATAATGATGACTATGCTCTATCAGATAAGCATGAAATTAGAAGATTGGATTATAATGATAAAGTTATTTTGGAACAAATGAGACGGAACGATGATTGTGATTTTGACGACTTAATTATAAGTTTAAAATTTGAAAAATCTAAAGTTCCAAAGAAATGGAAAATTGAGGTTAGAAATTAATGGATAATTTAAAACTTGAAAAAATATTAATAGAAGAATCTAAAGGACTTTCCTTAAAAGAAAAAAGGAAATTATATAAAGAAGTAGCAGATTATTTACTAAATGTTTGTCCTAAGAATTATAAATTAAGATGTGATGAATGCATGGAGTGTAAATAATGAATAAATTAAATAGGCACTATGGCTTTACAGTATTAATGAAAGATAATACTTCAGAAGAAGAAAGAAATAAATTAATAGAAAAGGTATTAAAAAATAAGTTTGTAAAGTGTATTGAAGGAAGCATAAAACTTGACGATAAGAAAAAAGGAGAAAAGAAATGAAAGAGAAAGATTACAAAATAACTTATGAAAGAAAAATAATGTGGTATAATTTTTTCCCACAATTTATTCTATTTGGAATATTATTCTATCTATTCACATCAAAGTTTAGGATGATAGACAAGGTTTTGAATAACATGGATGATTATTTTGGTAGTGGATTCTTTTTAATAGGAGTCATAGCTTATTTAGTAATCGGTTTATTCATTTTAATTTCTTGTATTCAAAATTTTTATAGATGGACAAAGCAACAAGATGATGGAGAGATTAATAAAGAAGAAGTATATTTTACTGGTAATTTAAAAACTATTGAAGAAGCAGTTATCCCTAAAGAAGTTAAATTTAAAACAATTTATAAAAATGACTAAAGAAAAAAAAGAAAAGAGAAGTAAAGAAATGGAAAATATTTTAACTGCTATTGATAAGTGGATGAAGAAACATGAAAATCAAGTAGGCTTTGTCGGAACATTTTATGCCTTTAAAGAAAAAGATAATGGAAAAGATTTAGATGTTGTAGATGATACTGCAATAGCTTTTGGACCAAAAGAACTTTTAAGGGATGATTTAAAAAATATGGATGAAGCAATAGAAGAAGAAAAGGAGGATTTTATAATTTGGTAAAATGGAAAATGAAATTAAAAAGGAAGATAAGTTAGGACCAAAACCAAGCCAAGAAATAGCTGTGTGGGGTCTAGGGCTTACAAATAATAAACTCGACTGTTTGATTGATAAGTTTGATAAATTATTGGAAAAATTAGAAAAGGTTGACAAAAAGCTTTTCTTTTTAGAGAAACGTCAGCAAGAATGGTATGAGAATTATGTAAAAGCAAAGGTATAAATAGTTATCAATATTAACTAATTTGTAGAGTCATTGCAATATGTTTTGCAGGGTGTTTAGAAAAATGGACATAAGAAAAAAAGAAAACAATGGATTAAATATAACTATCAAGGTAAATAAAAAAAATTATAATAGTATTATAAAAAATATAAAAAATCTTGGTAAGGAAGCAGAATATGATTCTAATGTAAATAAACTTGATTATTCTATACTTGTTAATTGTCAAAGATTACCTTATATGAACATAAAGGGATGGAGCAGCAGGGTAACTGGGAAAGACCATAGAACAAGTCATGTAACCTTTGTAGATTATGATAATATACTTTTTAAAATAATTTTTGATGAAATTTCTTATATCACCGAAAAATATAATTTACCCCCGTGGTATGTAGTTAGTACTTTTGAGGAGCAAGACCCGGATGGGAATTTATATGGAAATTATTTACTTTATAATTTTAAGAAGTGCACATTCAAAGAGGTTATAGATATACAAGATAAGCTTTCTTGTGACCAGGCATTCAAAAAAATTCCGTTGCTTTATAGATTTAAATGTTGGTGTGCTAGATTAAGTGAAAAAAGTGATGGTAAAAAGATAAATCGTCCTAAGCCTAAATTTAAGTGTATTATTGGTGATACTACAAAAGAACATAATCAAGAGATAAGTAACAGCCATCTTGAGGCATTTAATGAGCTATACCCTGAAACAAAAGATTTGATTAAATATACAAACAAAGATGATGGAACAATTAAAGATGTAACATATGTAGAATATGTTACTGCATCAGGATAAAATGCCAAAAGGAATTTATAACAGAAAAAAATCTCCAATAAATAAGAAGAATATTCCAAAAGAAGAATTGGAATACTTTTATAATAGAGAACATTTAACAACTGAAGAAATTGGTAATAAATTATCTTGTTCTGGTGTAACGGTTGGAAATTATCTTAAAGGTTATAGTATAAAATTTGTTCCATATAAAAAGAAATGTAAATACTGTAGAGAAGACTTTCTTATAAACTCTCCAGAAGAAAGAAAAGGTAATTTCTGTTCTAAGAAATGTTGTGATAGAGATTACTATCTAAGAATAAGGGCACCTATTGAAGTAAAAGGTCAATCAGAGAAAAATTGCTTATGTTGTAATAAACTATTCTTAACTTCAAAACAGAGCCCTAATCAAAAATACTGTTCATCATATTGTTCCCATAAACATCAAAAGATTTCTAACCCTATTCATTTTAAAGAGTATAGTATAAAACATTACAAAGAAAACATGGATAAAATTAAAAAAAGAAGTAAAGAATGGAGAGAAGAAAACAGAGAATTATATAAAAAAAATAACAAAGAATATTATAGTAAAAATAAAGATAAAATAATAAAAAATTCAAAAAAATGGTATGAAGTATACAAAGAAGAAGAAAATAAAAGAAGAAGAAAATTAGGATTACCTTTAGTTGGAGAAGGTTTTATGTGTGAAATGGAACTGCTAGTTTATGTACACAATCTGTTTCAAGATTATGAGATATTAACTCACCACAGAAAAGAATTAGGTGGCTGGGGTTTACAGGGATTAGAGTTAGACATTTATCTTCCAGAATTAAAATTAGCTTTTGAATATATGGGTAAACAGCATTACAACAAAGAAACTTTTGATTCTTTTTGTTTTAAAAATAGAACAAAAGAAGACTTTGAATATCAGTTATATAGGGATAGATGTAAAAAGAAACTTTGTAAAATGAAAGGGATAACTTTAATAAAAATAAAGTATGACGAAAAGTTATCTGAACAATTAGTACTTTCAAAGATGAAATACCTACCAATTAAAATAAACCAGATGAGGTTCGGAGAATAATTTGGGTTACGAAGAAGAAATTTTTACTAGGTCTGAAAAACAATTTAGTAGGGATGAAGATAGGATAGAGTGGCTTAGTAGTTTTGGTGGAAAAGGGGGCGGAAATGCCTATGAATTAGCAGCACTTAAAGTGGGGGGAGAATTACAATCTAGTTTAAATATAACCTCAGAAGCAAAAAAATCAACGTCTTTATCAGAGTTACAAAGTTTATCAGTACAAGCAAGTAAGTTAAAATTTGGTAAGGATGAACCTTTAGGAATAATAAATGATAGAATAGAACGCATAGCAAAAGAAGAAGCAGAACAACAATTAAAAGAATCTGGAAAATTAGAAACTGTGTATCGTAATAAATTTAAGGATGTAAATACTGTTTCAGATGTTAATGAAATTTTATCAGAAGCAAAGAGAGAATTACCAGACAGTTCTTATAATAGAATAAAAGAAAATGCTGACCAAATGAAGAGAAAGTTAAAACAAGAAGCACATCAAGAATTAATGGATAAACAACAAAAAGATAAAGAAGAAAAATTAGCTGAAGAAAAATTAGCAGAAGAAAAAAGAATACAAAAGGCTAGTGAAGATTATGAAACAAAAAGGCAAGAGTCTATTAGAATCCAAAGAGAAAGAGAATTAGCTAAAGAAATTGAAAGAGAAGAAAGAAGGATAGCGGAGGAAATGGCAGAAAATGAATAAACTAAAATGTAATATCTGTGGGAAGTCTATTGGAAATTCAAATAATGAATCTCATATAAGATGTAAAATAGCATATGATAAAGGATTTAACATAGGTTTAGATTGTACCTCTAAAAGTTATTTAGATAAAACTAACCATATACTTGGCTGTATGCTTGAAGGATTTGAAAATGTTTTAATTTATCGTGGATTTCAAAAAGAAGCAGATATGCTTTCAGAGGTAGCATCTAAATTAAAATGAGTGAATATATTTTAGAATCTTTATCAAAAATAACTTGGAATGACTTTGCATCAGCTTGGATTTGGTTTTTAATAATCTTTTTATTAGTAAGCACGATAAATTTATGTATCACTGTAATAGATGATATTATAAAAGAGAAAAAGAAAGAAGATAATTTAAGAATTTGTATGCCTTATAAAAAAGAATATAAAATATTAAAAAATGAATGTAAGTACAAAGAAGCATCGGCATTTGCAAAAGATAATGATAAATATTCACAAGAGGTTTATTACTATTAGTAAAATGACAGACCTACATGATTTAAAAAGCAAGTTTAGAATAATGATAGATAAGATTAAAAAGAAGAAGATGATAAGTCCAGAGACAGAAGAATTATTTTGGTTATTCTTCTTAGCAGGATACAGAGAAAATGGGGGAGAAGTTCCTTTAATTCCTACATGATTTTAATTTTAATTAACTTGATACTCTTTGAACTATCTTTAATATTATTTATTAAAATAACAGAATTAGAAAGAGAAGTGAAAGAGTTAAATGAAATAATAGATTATGAAATTTAAATTAAATCCGTTTGTAGATGAAGATGATAAATCAAAGAAAGAAGCATTTGATAAAAAATGGAATTGGACTAAATATCTTTTAGGATTTTATACCATCGGATTTGAAAATAAAAATAATAAAAAGATAGAATCTAAATTTCTTAAAGTATTCTGTTTCTTGGCAATAATATTTTTTATTATATCTATGATTGGTTCAGTTTATTTAATTTCAAGCGGAGTTTATACTAAACTTAATACTCCAAAAAATTTAACAATAAGCGGAGTTGGATTAGTTATTCCATCAATATCACAAGATGACTTTAAAGATATAAGGGAAGATGTAAATAAAACAAAATCAGGAATTATCCCTTCAAAGAATCGAAGAGACTTAGTTTTTATTCCTTTCTTTTTATTAATTCCGATAATTTGTATAATAGGAACAATCCATGAATTTGGACATTATATTGCTTGTCGTAGATTTGGAGTTAAGGTAGATGAATACGGATTAGGAGCATTAGCAATATGTTCTATTCCAATAATTCCTTTAGGTTACGTAAAGCCCAATGAAAAAGAGTTAGAGAAAGCAAGTAAGTATAGTTATCTTTCAATTATTAGTTCTGGAATATTTATGAATGTTATTGGGGTAATCATCTTTATGATTTTTTATATCTTCTTTAGGAATACTTTCTTTGATTATCTATTCACTTTTAATTTAGCAGTTTTATTGCTTAATGTCCTGCCGCTTGGACCATTAGACGGGGGATTATTTGTTAAAAAATTAAATGTAAAGTTATGGTATGTTGCTTCAATTATTTCACTTATCTTAATTGTCTTGGCGGTTATGTGATGGAATCAACAATTAAATATTGCAAAGATTTAGTCCGTCATGGAAAAGTTGTTCAGATAAGTAAAACAATGTTTAACGTTGAAGACCATTCTGTAAAATTACAGAAGCGTAATGGAGCAACCTTATTAATTTGTGATTGTTTAAATGAAGTATACAACTCAAATTCCCCCGCATTTTGTTTACATAAATTTGCAGTTATAACTTATTTAGCAAATAGGGACTTCATTGAAAGGTTGGATAAACTAATAGAACAATACAAATTATTTTCTAAACAAAAGTTAAACGTATCTCAAGAATGTTTTATAGATGATTTAAATAGTATTAAGGAGAAGTGGTAATATGGGAATATCAAAATCAAAGAAAGAACTACTTGTAAAATATGTGGATAATTATTGTGAAAAATGTAAAAAACAATTTCCAATTAGTGAATTAAGAATACATAGAATAAGAAGAGGATGTAGTTATTCAGAATATAGAAGTCTTATGGTGTTATGTAACCCATGTCACCAGAAAATACATAAAGGAGAGTTTTTATAAAATGGAATTAAATAAAGAACAAAAAGACGCATTGAAAGAATTTAATAAGAAGATAATGAGCTGTGCTTGTGGTCCAAGTATTTCTGGAAAGTATTGTGATAATTGTAAAAAGTTAATGTTAGATTTTATAGATAAGTATGGTATGGGAATTTTATGTAATGATATTCCTTTAGAAAATTTACAAAAAGAAAATACAATATTAAAGAATGAAAATAATTCATTACAAATACAATTAAATAAAAAGACTAAAGATTATGAAGAATTAAGGAGATTAAATAAATGAATAAGGAATGTTTAAATTGTGAAAGAGCAGTTAAAGAAAATGTTAAATGTTTTTGTAATAAATGTGAAAAAAATCTAACTTTTGAAGAAAAACAATTTTTATTAAAAAGGGAATTTGATAACGCAGTTAGTAGTCTTGGGAGCTTAAGATAATGGTTAAAAAAATAGATAACAAAAATAAAGGTTGTGGAGAATTATTCAAACCAGAATTTTTTGGCGTAACTTGTGGAGAGATTAGTCCTTTAACCGGTAAGATAATGTTATGTGAAGATTGTGAAAATAAAAGTATAATCAAGAAAGATAAAAAGTTAGCGGCGGAAATAAAAAAGAATAGTAAATACTTTGAAGTAAAAAAGAAAAGAACACATGGTTTGCTATTTAAAGAATATAAATTAACCGGTAAGATAATATGTGAATGTGGAAAAGAGTTTAAAGAAAGAGAAGAATTATTTGAGCATCTTTCCGATGTAAAAGAAAATGAAGATATTTTTACTTGTAAAGATTGTAATAAGCAATTAAAAGGGATGAAAGAAGTAAGAGAACATTATGAAAAAGAAAGGCACTATTCTTATAATCTTGAAGGAACTAAATTAGGAGTTTGTTTCGTTTAAAATGAAAGATAAAGAAAAAGTAAAACAAGGAAAAAGAAATAAAATAAATGGGGCTAAATTTGAATTGCTTGTGCGTAAGGACCTGGAATCAAATGGTTGGATAGTTTCTAAATGGAATAACAATGTTTCAGAAGTATTTGAACAAGACATAGGAGAATATGTTAGAGAGTTAATACCCGCACGACATAAATTTAATCCTTATAAAAAAATAATGACTCTTGGAACTGGCTTTCCAGATTTCGAATGTCATAGAAAGAAAATTATTAATAGTTCGGAAATAGAAGATATTCAAAAATTAAAAGAATATATAGAAGAAATGAATTTATATGAGGTAATCGGAGTTGAAGCAAAGACAAATGGGTATTTGGATAAAGAAGAAAAATTAAAATTAAAATGGCTTTTGGATAAACAAATATTTTCAAAAATAATGATTGCATCAAAAGAAGGAAAGGAAATTAAATATAAGGAATTTAAAAATGAAAGATAAATCGATATTTGATGAATTAGATGATAGATTTGATAAAATAAATTTAACTTTAAAAAAATATGAAGAGATACTATTATACATTTTACAAATGGATAAAGGAGATACTGTTGTATTAACTAATTTAAATAAAAATATTACTCTTAAAAGAATAAAATGATAAGAGAATTACTGTTTGGATTATTTCACCTGAAAGCATATTGTAAAAAAGAAACAATTAAACAAAAATATTATGGACTAATGTTTGACATTACAAAAAAACCAATTTATTATTCTAGATATCAAGGGGAATGTTTTAAATGACAGAACTAATAACAATACTTCAAATACTATTACTAATGAATGATAATGTTAGTGAAGTAGACTTAATGTTAAAATATAAGTTTTCAGCAAAAGATATATTTAAAAGTAAAGAGGTATTAGAATTTATTAATAGGGAATAACATGATAATAAAAGATATGCCTAAACTTGAAAGTCCTTTTATAAGGGAAATAATTAATGGAGATTATGTAGTTACAGATAAAATAACTGAGGGATGTGAATGGGTATTTGAAGGGGATGAAAAGGATGTTCTTTGCACCGAAAAATTAAATGGAACTGATGTAAGTATTATAATTGAGAATGGAAAGATTACAAGAATATTTAATAGAACAAATGAAATACCTTTTTTTAACAAAGGACATAGTTTCATAATTGAAGCGATATTAAAATCTTATGAAAGAGGATATTGTGATTTTACAGATGGACAATACTTTGGAGAAGTCTGCGGTCCAAAACTTAATGGAAATCCTTTACAATTAACAGAACATTTATGGATACCATTTAATTCATATGTAAGAGAACATTTAAGTTATAAATCATTTCACAAATATCCTAAGACTTTTGAAAATTTAAAGAAGTGGTTATTATCTCCAATTGAAGATGGAGGAATATTTTCTCTTTATTTAAAGAAAAGAGGAATAGATGGAAAACCAGAAGGAGTTGTATTTCATAATTTAAAAACCGGACAGATGTGCAAATTAAGAATAGACATGTTCTCAGATTTTAAGGGGAAGAGGCACGGGGAATAACGTGGGCGGTTACTTATTATTTAACGTTGAATTTCCAAGTAAGGAAGACAGAGATAAATTTGAAAAATTATTTAAAATTAAAAGAATGTTTCAATATAAAGATATAGAATACGATTGCTTTTATTATCCAAGATGGATGGGATATGGAGACCCAAAGGAAATGATTATGAAAATGAGAAAAGAAAAGATTAAATTTAAAAAGTTTTTATCAAATGATTTGCCTTGTAATTCTTCTTGGTTCGATGAGATAAAAGAAAAAAGTTATGAGGAATAATAAATGGTATCAAAAAAAGATAGAAGAAACTCAGGAAGAGTTGAAGGAAGATTATTAGGAAAGAATTCTATTGAATTAGAAGATGAAATTGAACCAACTATCTATTGGGACGAATGGGAATATTGTAACGACGGGTTAAGATTTAATAAAGATAGAAAACATTTGTTTAAGTGTGTTCCAACATTATTGTCTAAAGAAAAAGTTGAAAAGATTAATAAGAAAATAAAGAAACAGATTAGAATCAGAAAAGCAAAAAAATTAAAGATTATACCAACATCAAAAAACTTCTAGCTGTTGTTCTCCTTTTGATATGGGCTAAATAACTACTAACCTTCTTCTCCTTGCAAAGAGTGGAAAACTTGATTTAGGTTTTCGTTTGATATATAGTAGACTAATCTACTGGAATTTGTATTCGAAATAAAGGCACGACCGATTTTCTTTTTTAGAAGAATGGATACAAAGTATCGATACCTAGTTTGCGTCTCCGGAAGGCTCTCCCTAGCGTTTCTTCTAATATATTTAATAGTAATTAGTATTTAAATGTTTGCTTTTGGTATTTTAACTAATATGAAGTTAAATTCATATGATTTGTTGTTCATTTGTAGT
>JBAZVO010000006.1:0-91818 GCA_041660865.1 Candidatus Woesearchaeota archaeon | reverse complement strand
CAGATATTCCAAGTGAAGAAAGGTCTAACTCATCTTTTCCATCTTTTTCTTTCTCGTTAGGAGTAGATAGTGATATTTTTATCTTTTCAGCAGAATCTAGCGACACGCGAAGTCCAATTGCAATATCGTTGGTAACATTTTTTGCCCCTACCGGAATTACTCCAGAATAACTAAGAGATCCATCAACATATGCCACAACTGAAGTTGTACCTGCCCCTATATCAATCAAAACACAACCCAATTCTTTTTCTGTTTCTGTTAAAACTGCATAGGAAGAGGCAAGGCCTGAAAATGCAATGTCATCTATTTTAACCCCAGCTTCAATTAATGTTTTAGAAAGATTTTTAACAGCCGCATTAGACGCGGTTATAACATGTGTCTCAACCTCAAGCCTTACGCCACTCATGCCCACGGGATCTTTAACTCCAGATTCACCATCAACCACAAACTCACGAGGTAAGACATGAACAATTTCGCGAGAAGCAGGAAGGGAAATGGCGGAAGCCGCCTCAATTACACGATCAATATCAGAAGAAACAATCTCACCAGTTGCGCCTGAAACAGCTACTACTCCATGAGAGTTTTGAGAATGAATATGTGCACCTCCTAAAGAGATAAAAGCAGAATCAAGATTGTGACCTGCCATTCTTTCCGCTGCTTCAATTGAAGATATTGTTGACTCAACAGATTCTTCAATATTTACAATTTGACCTTTTTTAACTCCCCTTGAGGATACTTGCGAAACACCAATTATGTTTATATTTTCTTGGTTTGAACCTTCTTCTGTTGTAACTTGGGCAATAACAGTTGCAGTTTTACTGCTACCCAATTCAATTCCTGCAATTATTTTACTTCTATTCATTTTAGATATGGTATCATCTCAAGACAGGGTTTTTAAACCTTAAGTCTATTTCTTTAGTATCTTCTATTCTAATTCCCTTTGTCTCGTCATTCAAGCGTGAAAATATAAGCCTTAGACTTCCTAATAATACATCTTTATCTCCTTCAAGTGGAAATCTAATTATTATACCCTCACTATTTGTAACTTTAAGTTCATCATTTATGATATTCCCTGAATTAATTGAATATAAATAGGTCAAACCATTAATTATACTTAAAGCAAATTTATCTTTTTCTTCAATTTTTTCACCAACAACTAAATTTACATTTTCTTTATTTAATGTTGGTAGGTTTGTTTCGCTACTTTCCTCAATTATTAATCCATCTTTATCAATTAAAAAATATTTACTACCATTAAAAATGGCATATCTTGGTTTTTTTAAATTTATATCAATTTTTAATTTATTTGGTATTTGATATTGTATTAAATAGCTATTAATTATTATGTTTTGTTCTAGTATTTTTTTAATTTGCGATTTGGAAATTAAGAATTGATTGGGAATTGTAAATTGTAAATTGGAAATTAGTGCTTCAGGGCATTGCCCATACTGACTCTCACATTCTATTTTTTCAATTTTTATTAACTTTTGGATAATGGTTGGGATCAAAATAACAAAAATTATAATTAATAAAATAGAAAGTGCTTTAAAAATATTAAATTTTTGTTTTTTATATCTCATCTTCTAAAATATCTACTATTTTTTCTGAAGCCAAAAGATCGGGGCTAACAACATCAACAGAATTTTTAATAATTGTAGAATAATTATCTACCAGTTTATTGATTTCTGATAATAACTTTTGTGCTGTTAACTCTTTTTGAGTTAAGATTCTAGCAAGGCCTAAACTTTCCATATATTTTGCATTTTCTGTTTGTTCATTGTTATATGTCCAAGGAATAGGAATTAAAATTGAAGGTTTTTTTAAGGCAATTAATTCAGAAACAGTATTTGCACCAGCTCTTGCTATTACAATATCAGACTTAGTTAAAATTTCGGCCATATTTTTGGGATTAGTTTGCTCAAAAGCAAAGTATTTGTTGTTTTTAATTTTATCTGATAATTTTCCACTACCAGTTTGATGGACTACATAATATTTTTGAAGAAGTTGTGGCAGTATTGGTTTTAAGGCATCATTAATCCAAGTTGATCCTCTTGATCCTCCTGTGACTAATATTGTTTTTACTTTTGAACGGACTTCATTTTTGATATTTCCAATAATATTATTGTTTATTGGATTACCAACCAATTTTGTTTTGTGTTTGTTAAAAAAGGTAGAAGAACTTTCTCTTGAAATTAAAACAAGTTTAGCAAAATAAGAAGAAAATATATTTGCTCTACCAGCAGTGGCAGTTTGTTCATGTATTATTACAGGAATTTTTAACATATTTGCCCAAAATGAGACAAGTGCTCCGGCTGCGCTTCCAAAAGATAAAACCAAATCTGGATTTATTTCTTTAACTAATTTACGACTTTTGTAGATTCCAAATGGAATTTTTAAAAGGGAAGAAATTGTATGTTTTGTAGCTTTATTTTCAATTTTTCCAGAATCTAAATGGTGAAAAATTACACCTATGTTTAATAGATTTTTATACTCCATCCCCAACCAATGAATCTCATAAGGTAAATTTCTTTTTCTAATCTCCTCAATAACGGCAATTGCAGTTGAACCTGCATGACTACCTGCGAGAAGTAATTTTTTGCGTTCCATATTTACTTATATTTAATAGTATACCGCATGATGCCAAAATCATTAATAGACTCGTTCCACCATACGAGAAAAATGGTAAAGGTATGCCTGTTAAAGGAGTTAAAGCTGTCATCGATGAAAGATTTAGAATAATTTGTCCACCAATCCAAGCTGCTATTCCAATAGCTAATATTTTTGAAAATTGGTCAGGAGCATTTGCGGCAATCTTAATTGCCTTAAAAACAAAATAGGCAAAAAGCAAAACTAATGCAATTGATCCAATAAAGCCAATTTCTTCTGCAATTGCTGCAAAGATAGAATCAGTTGAAGCCTCAGGTAAAAATAGATATTTTTGTCTAGACTGACCAATTCCTAAACCAAAAAGTCCTCCTGAACCCAATGCTAATAATATTTGTCTTATATGATATTCCTTTCCAAGAGGATCTGAGCCCACTTCCAAAAATGTCATTATTCTATCTCTTCTATAAGGTGAGGTCATAATTAAAACAGCAACTGAGATTATACCTGAAATAATCCATCCCAAAAAAGGAATTAAGGCAATACCTGACATAAATATTTGGACCATACCTATTGTTCCTATTACCAAAGTAGTACCTAAATCTGGCTGGATCATTATAAGACCACAGACTACTGCTAAAGGAATAAAAAAAGCTAGTGGTTTTGTTATTTTACTATCTGCAACCTTTGCAAGGTATATCGCAAGAGATAATTTAATAACCTCTGAAGGCTGAAAATTGATATTTCCTATAGATATCCAGCGTCTGGCACCTAAAGCTTTAAGTGATAACCCAGGAATCAAAACGACAATAAGCAACAAACATGACAAAAAAAAGAAAGGTACTGCAATTTTTTTCCAAAAATTATAATGGATTTTACTAATAACCAACATAGCAATTATTCCTAAACTAGCCCAAACAGCTTGTTGTTTCAAAAAATAAAACTTATCATTAAAATAATTTAGAGCCTGTGGAGTTGATATGTCTGCAATAAAAACAAGTCCAATTGCTACTAATAAAAGTATTAAGTAAAAAAATGTCTTGTCAAACTTTTTACTCATATAGTAGCAAGCCAGAGGCCAAAAATTGCTAGAATTATTCCAATTATCCAAGCCCTCATTACAACCTTTGGTTCCTGCCATCCTTTAACCATAAAGGTGTTATGTAATGGTGCTAAGGGTAATATTGGTTTTTTTAATACTCTCCAACCAAATATTTGAACTGCTGATGATAAGACTTCAACTATAAAAATTCCACCAATAACTAAAAGTGAAATAACATTCCCTGTAAGAAGTCCAATCAGACCAAGCATAGCGCCAAAACTCATAGCTCCAGCATCCCCTAAAAATACACGGGCCGGGTAAACGTTAAAATAAAGAAAAGCAATTAAACTTCCAGCCCAAATTGCCATAAAAATGGATAATGGTGTATCAAGATTACCTGCAGCTATAACACTAAAAGCAAGAAGACAAATAAGAAGAAGTCCGGAGGCTAAACCATCAAGTCCATCGGTTATATTAAAGGCGTTTGAAAATGAAACTATTACAAAGGTTGCAAAGGGTATGTAGCCCCAACCTAAATTCAAAGTGATATTAACAAGTGGAATATGTAAAATGCTTATCCCCAAATCAAAGTACATAATTAAGGCTGCAATTAACGCGACTAAAACTTGTAACATAAATTTAGGACCTCTCTTCATCCCTACCCACATACCCATAGCACCTTTTTCTGGTTTACCAAAAATTTTAATTAAATCATCCAATAATCCTAATAATCCAAAACCTATAAATGTAATAAATATAACCCAAAGTTCACCTCTTAAGTTATAGGCTGTTTGGACAAACAAACCAAGTCTTGATGAAATTGGAAAAATTACAGCAAAAAGAAGAATTGTCATAATAATAATGAAATTACCTCCACCTACAGGAGTGCCTGCTTTAATATCATGAATTTTGTCAAACATAAACTTTTTACCACTTCCAGCCTCCTTTTTTCTAGTCATTTTGATTTTATAAAGATAATCAATAAAAGGAACGATTAAAATAGAATTTACTAAAAATGAAAAAATAATAAGCCCCAAAGCAAGTGGTAATGTATTATTAATTCCCATATTATTTTCCTATTATATAATATATCATACTATTACCACATGAAGATAATTATTTTACACGGCTGGGGGCAAAACAAAATATTTTGGGCAAATTTGTCTTCAAAACTTGGTAGCAATACAAGTGCTATTGATATGCCTGGATTTGGCGATGAAAAAACAGTTGATCCAAACTGGGGAATTCCAGAATACGCCAGTTGGGTAACTAACATAGTAAAGAATTATAAAGAAGTAATTTTAATTGGACATTCGTTCGGCGGAAGAGTAACAACTGAAATTGCTAGTAGAAATCCAAAATGGCTTCGTGCAATTATCCTTTCAGGTGCGCCATGTTTATATAGGCCCACTTTTAAAACTAAAGCTAAAATAAGATTTTATAAAATTGTTAAAAACTTTGTGCCTAAAAACGTCAGGTCATTATTCTTTACAAAAGACTTAATAAGTGCCAAACAAAAAGGATTAGAAAATGTATTTAGAAATGTAGTAAATTATGACCAAATTAATCAATTACAAAAGATAAATATTCCAACATTGTTAATTTGGGGACAAAATGATCTGTCTGTTCCTTTGCATGTTGCTAATGAAATTAATAATTCTATAAAGAATTCAAAACTAGAAATTATAAATGGTGCTAGTCATAATTCATTTTTAGATAAACCAAATTTATTTTATGGATATGTTAAAAAATTTATCGAAAGTATTAAATAAAATATATCCTATATCTGATTTTTTATATATTCTTCAACTTGAAGAATATGAAACAAAAAGATATTTTTATAGATTACAGAGGTTCTTTTGGCGAAGAAACTTACAACAACGAGGTAAACTAGTTTATACAAAAAGGATAAAGATCACACTTTATTTTGCATTACCACTAATAATTATTACTCCACCACTAACTCCAGTTTGGATTGGGTTAGTAAATTTCATACTTAATCCTTATTTTTCAGCTATTAAACTAAATATTCAAAGAAAAGCAGCTGTTTATTTTTCTAAAATTAATAGAAAAACCAAAGTAATAACAATTGCTGGAAGTTATGGAAAAACCACTACTAAAAACTATATTTATGAATTAATTAAATATAATTATAAAACACAAATGATTCCGGGGAATATCAATACCCCAACAGGTATAGCAAATTGGATTCTTGAGAAATTTGATCCAAGTTCAGAAATACTTATAGTTGAAGTTGATTCATATTTCATTGGTGAAATCAGAAAAAGTTTAAAAATTACACCATCTGATATCACAATATTAACAAACGTTGGTGATCAACATTTAGAAAGACTGGGAAATAAATTGAACTTAAAAAAAGCATTATATGAAGTTTTTGAGTATTCAAAACCAAATGCTATTAAAATTAAGAACAAAAAAACTAATCTTGAATATGCGCTATCTATTGCTAATTTACTTAAAATACCAAAAGACATTATTAAGAGTTCACTTAAATATCTAAAACCTCCAGATAGACGCAGAAATATAATTGAAATAAATGGTTTTAATGTAATTGACGATTCATATAATATAAGCGAAACTACATCTAAATCTAGTATTGAATATGCAAATAATATGGCTAAAAAATCTAAAAAAAAGCTTATTGTTATAACTGCTGGAATACCAGAACTTGGAGAGGAAAACAAAGATGGTAATTTTAATTTAGGTAATATCTTAAATAAATATGCAAATAAAATTATTCTCTTGAAATCAACTTTACATCAAGAAGTCGAGGCGGGTATCAAAAATAAAAATTTGATAATTAAAGTAAATTCAATGAAAGATGGTTTAGAAGAAATTAAAAAGTTTGATCCTAAAAAATATTTAGTTTTAATGCAACCAGAACTTAATGACCTATACTATTAATCTCTTGCAAATTTTTCTACAATATCAGAATCGTATTTCAAAAACTTAGATTTTCTATTCTCATCATCAATAATTGCTTCGTCTAATAGGTTAGTTATTTGATCCTTAAAACTTATTCCGCTTGCCTCCCATAAATAAAATGCCATTGATCCGGGAATTGGATTAACTTCTGTAACGTATACTTTATTTTTAGCTTCCATAAAATCTATTCGTAACATTCCTTTTGCTCTAATTAATCTAAAGACATTCTTTGCAATATCTTGCAACTTATTTTTTAGCGATATGTTAATTTTTGCAGGTAATTCTCTATCAAGCGACGCCATTCCTCCAATCTTTTTTCCACCCTTTTTATATTTGTCTGCAAAGGAAAGTATTTCATCTTTTGATATTGGTTTTTCAATTTCACTTGTTTCGACAACTCCATTTATGCATCTAACTGAAATATTGTATTCAACAAATCTTTTCATAAATTTTTCGATTAATATTTCTGAATCAACTTGTGAAGCTTGAAGTAAATATTTTTTAAGTTCTACTTTATTTTTTGCAATATTTATCGCAATACTAGAACCTAAATGTGTTGGTTTAATAATTATAGGCAAACTAAGTTTATCTAAAACTCTATCTATCGATCCGTTAACATCATTCTTTACATCTTCACTAAAAATCCTTGTCCAAGGTACCGTCATAATTTCATTCTTTTCAAGTACTTCTTTTGTTAATACTTTGTTCATAGATATAGCACTACTTTCTACATTTGAGGATGTATATGGAATATTTAATACTTCAAGTAACCCTTGAACCTGACCAGATTCGCCATTTCCGCCATGGTATGCAAGATATGCAATATCAACATATGTTTTTCTCTTAAATATTCCCAAGGTTGTAAAGAATGCACCTTTTTTATCCCTGCCAAAATTAATTAATCTTGGTTTAATTTTTAAATAATCTTGCTTCCAAAAAAGCTCTTCATAATAGTTAAACAAACCTTCTTGTGTTTGTTCAATTGCATATACATCAAATTTTGTTCTGTCAATATTTTCAATTACTTGTAAGCCACTAATCACTGAAACTTCATGTTCGGGTGAGACGCCACCAAATAAAATTATGATATTTAGTCTACTCATATAGGTATCATGATACTTACTATCGAGTAATTTGTAAATATTAAAAAAAGGTATACACTATAATCAATTTTCAAAGAAGGTGATTAATTATGACAGCAGAACAAAAAGTTATAATAATTAGACCACAAGGAGCTCAAGGTGGGGGTTTCTCTGTTTTAGTTGAAAATAAATCAGAATTTATAAGATTTGATGAAGAAGTCGGAAAATTACCCATTGAGGATCGTAAAAAAGTCGAGGTACTAAAATACACAGCTCATAAAATTGGTCTTAGCATAGTCGATAACTAGTTTCAAAAATTTGGAATGATAACTTTTGTGTTGTGTGTTAAAATTTCATTTTTTTCATATTTATACAAAAGAAAGTTTAAATTTTTTATAAGTATCCAATATTTTACTAGACCAAAATATAATTTTGAAAGTGAAGCTAATGATTTTTTAGTATTTGTGTTGTTCACAATATATGAAAATGTATCTTTGTGATTTGCAAGTTTTTGATTAAATTTTGGCTCAAATACCATTTCTTTAAGTGTTGGTTTAGATATATCTCTTAATTCAAAATGAAGGTGGGCTGTTGGGCAAGCTGCACCACTTTTTCCTGAAAGACCAATCTGTTCGCCTTGTTTAATAATTTGACCTAATTTAACTTTGAATTTATCTAGGTGTGCATATAGAAAAACTATATTTCCATTTCTTATTCCAACAACATTACCCATTCCTTTGTGAAACTCCCGTCTAACAACTATCCCTGAATAACTACAATACACCTTTGAACCAACTGCAACAGGAAAATCAACTCCTGAGTGTCTATTGTCAAATATTGTGTAAAAATCTTTCTTGATTGGATGATTGGAGTTGTCTAGACCAAAGGGCTGATCAATTGCTATTTCCTCAGTTGGATATATCAATATTTCTTCCATATTTTGTAATACTTATTTTAGCAGAGTTTTGATTCTAGAGTTAAGTTTTCCTAATAAAAAGGTTGTTTTTTGAGATATGTTTTCAGGGAAATATGACCCATTTTTTAGCTGACTAAAATTTGAATACAATGTTTTTAACCTCTCAGATCTTAATGAATGTAAGTTTTGGTTATTTGCAACAATTCGTGAATTCATTAGCCTTGGAAATATTTCTAAGCCATTTTCTTTTGACGAGTGATTATCGCTATCTAACACTAATTGTGTAATAACATTATTTAAACCAATTAAATCAGAGATTTTTATTTCCTCATGTACTACCTCACCATTTCTTCCCATGTTGTGTTTGAATCTTGTAGGTATGGTGATACCTGCGACATTTGGACAATCAGTAAATAATGTAAATGATGTTCCATCACAAGCTCCACCCACCAAAGTTTGTTGGTATTGTGTATCTGTGTTTAGCAATGAATTCAAAATTTTAGTTTCAGCAATATTTCTGCTAAGTGCTGATTGAGAATAAACAATTTTATTATCATTTAACCTTAAAATTAAGCCAGAATCATAATCTGCTGATCTAAATCCAGAATTTTTAATCAGCTTTCTCTGTTGATCTGACATTTCAACATAGTCACATTCTAATGGAATTATTGTAGTATTGTCATCAAATCTACCATATGGAGTTGATCCTCTAACTGCAATTCCTGTTGCAGAAAGTTGACGTACTTCTTCTACTTTAGTAAATACAAATTCTACATTAACTGGTTGGTTTAAATTTCTAATCGTATTTTCAATAACTGATAAGCACACTGCTGTCGTAGCAACATCATCAGCTGAAAGCATCTTAATTTTGCCATAATCATAATCAACAGGTTCAAGATTCCAAATTCCATGATTGTTTTTATCCAGTTTTACATTTCCTTCCATTACAATTGAATTTCCGTTTCTTGTTTTGTGAACACTTTGAATTAAATCAATTCCTTGAAAATCTCCTTCTCTGGAATAAATTCGGAGAGGTGTATTTGGAGTTACTCTTTCTGAATATACGCTTCCTAAAGCATCACCCTCTTTTTTATCATTAATTACAAAAAATGGGTGATCTAAATGTGTGGTAAATACTAAACGATCCTTACTATTATCGTTTTTTATTCTTAGGTATACAGCAAACTCATCTTCACAGTAACTTGTGTTGTAATGTTCAGTTTCTAGTGGCGAAATGTTAGGTATTCCAAGCTGGTCAAATTTATTTGCTATGAATCCAACAGCAGGATCAAATAAAAAGGGTGCATTGGGGACTTCGGACAATTCTGCTAGATTGCTTCTTAAATTATGATTAATTTGTTCTTTTTGCATCGTCATGGTATATTATACACTAACTATAAGATAATCTGAAATGGAAATTTTATTACGACAAGTTGTGGTATCAGATGAGGCTCAAAAAACTGCCTCACTTGAAGTGATCCGCAAAGAATTCTATCCTGATGAGATATCTGAAGCATTTGTAGCTAGAAATCAAAAATTCACACTTTACGATTCAAACAGTTTTTTAAATAACACGGAAGATAAGTCTTTTGGTGGAGACATGTTTACAATTACAGACGAAACAGGCATTGTTGGTGTTTCTCAAATTAAATATTACAAATATGATTTGATACGACCACAGCTATATTTCTTTCCAAAGTTTGAAGAGGATGGCAAGACTATAGCATCTATTTATTTATCTCAACTTGGCAAAGAAATAGGAAAACCAAACGCAGAAGTAAAAATTGAAATAGTAGCCGAACTTGCATATTATTGGGTTAAACCTGAAGTGAGAGGAAAAGGTTTTGGAAAAGAATTGTTTAATAAACCACTTGATGTTTTTGTTGAAAAGAAAGATACAGTGTCCAGTTTCTTATTTACAATTGCTATGGGAAATGCTGCAGGGCAAGAACATGGCAAAAAGTTACTTAACTTTATGCTTGAGAGGGAAGGTGAAATAAACGGAAAAGATGAAAATCAAAAAACTAAAGTAACTGGAGTTGAGGTTCCATGGAATGAAATAGAACAACTAGGATTAAACCCAAACATGTTTGATGTGCGTAAAGAATCAGAGGCAACTAGAATTCTTGCTATAAAGTATGGCATGAAATTTTATGGTTATTCAAAGAATTTAAGTCCAGTATTTGGTGTTGTTAAATAACCTTCTAATTTTCTGGCTGGATGCCAAAATGATTAAATAAATCCTTTGCAATTGAATACCAAAGTGGTGCTGCAGTTTCTGATGCCCACTGACTACTTTGTGGCTCTTTTAAGGTAACTAACATTATAAACTTTGGATTATTAGCTGGTGCAAAACCAACAAAGGAAGCGATGGTTTTTTCTGCATCATAATGTCCTGCAATTGGAATTTGTGCTGTACCTGTTTTACCAGCAACACTAAAACCTTTGAGATCAGTCCATTGAGATTCTCCATGTTTTGCCGATTCAATCATCATTGCCGTTGTTTGATCTG
This sequence comes from Candidatus Woesearchaeota archaeon, assembly GCA_041660865.1. Taxonomy (GTDB): domain Archaea; phylum Nanobdellota; class Nanobdellia; order Woesearchaeales; family 21-14-0-10-32-9; genus 21-14-0-10-32-9. Next base: position 80,716 of record JBAZVO010000006.1, on the reverse strand, counting down.
CTGCTTCTTTTGAAATAATTTGTACAGGCTTATTTTTTTCTTCTGTATTTACAATTTTGGGTAATACAAGATATCCATTATTAGCAATTGCTGATACAGCCCTTATAAATTGTATTGGGGTTACTGAAACACCTTGACCAAAGGAACTTGTGGCAAGGTCAACAATATTCCATGTTCCTTTTTTACGTAATTTAATATTACTTTCTCCCTGAAGATCAATTTCTGTTAATTTACCTATTCCAAACTTATCTAAATAATCATACATTGTATCGCTTCCTAGACGCTCAGCGATAAAACTCATTCCAACGTTATCAGAATGGACTAAAACTTCAGTCATTGTTGAATCTGGATGATATTTTCTATCCCAAGTTTCAATAAAATATTTATCTACTTTAAAAGGTTTATCACAGATATCACAAACTGTATCAGGCTCGATTACTTTGGCATCAAGACCTGCTGCCATTACAACAACTTTAAAAACTGACCCAGGCTCAAAAGTATCAGATATGGCTGGATTTCTGTAAAACAATTGATCGTATTCGTTATAATGAGCTGGATCATATGATGGATATGAACTCATGGCAAGAATTGCTCCAGTTTTAGGATCCATAACAATAACAGATCCTTCTTTAGCTCCATATTTTTCCATACCTTCCTTAAGTCTTTCTTCAACAGAGTTTTGGATTCTCTTATCTATAAAAGTATAAAGATCAGTTCCTGCAATTGAATTTATCTCAGATATACCACTTGATAAAAGTGGCGTACCACTTAAATCTTTCTCCCTTTGTAAAAAACCATCTTTTCCAGAAAGAGCAATATCATAATAACCTTCAAGTCCAAAGTAACCAGTATCGTCACCTTTATCATTTTTACCCACAAATCCTAAAAGTTGGGCTGAGGCTGAACCTTCAGGGTAATATCTTGATTCTTCAGCTTCAAAACCTAAGCCATCTATATCCATCTTGATAATTTTTTGTTTTTGGTCGCTTGTTAAACGATGTTTTATCGGCACCCAAACAGCTCCCTCACGATTAAGTAAATTTTCAATTCTCTCTATTTCCAATAATAAATCATCTTTTTCTACAAAAATTGGGGCTAATAAATTTGCTATTTCTTTTGAACTTTTTGAAAGATATGTAGTTTCTGCAAAAAGAAGCCAATTTGTACGCATTACTGCCAGCCATGTTCCATCGTTGGCATATATATTTCCTCTTGGAGCGGTGATTGTTTTTGTACCTTTATATTGATAACTTGCTTCTTTTTTTAACTCACTTCCTTTAACAATTTGCCAATAGAATAATTTTGAAAGTATTGATAGAAAGAGAAGTATAAAAACAAGAGATGTAAATTTCAGCCTCATCTTTGGGCAAAGACTTCTTCTGTTTTAAGATAATAGACATTAGTAGGTTTCACAAAGCCTAATTCCTCACTTTGTTTGTTAATTTTTGTATCTGAACCTGAATCAAATATTCCTTCAGATAAATCTCTTTTTTCTGTAACCAATAATTCTATTTTGTTTTCTAGATTTGATATTTCAGCTCCTTTTCCAGCCTGTTCTATGCCTAGAAATACTACCGTTGCAAACAGTATTAAATTTATTGCCCAAATGTATCTAATTTTTTGTATAAACATATAATTTTGCACTCCTTGATTTAATGTTTTTGTTAATCTCTTCATAGCTCGGTATTCTAATCTTCACTCTCTCATTCATATATTTTTCAACTATTTTTTCTTCAGCTGAGTGAAAAGTAATAATTAATAACTTTCCTTTCTTTTTAAGTAAACCAATTGCTGTTGGTATCACTTCATTTAAGTTGTCTAGTTCACTGTTAACTGCAATTCTCAAGGCCAACATAGGTAAAGTTGCAGGATTAAGCTTTTCTTTGTGAGGTAGCCCTTCTAAAAGTTTTATTAATTCTGAAACTTTATTAATAGGTCTAACCGACATTATTCTACCTGCAATTCTTTTTGCGTCTTTATGAACAACTACGTTGTCAAAAAGACTTGTTAATTGTGTTTGATCTAAAGCATTTAACAAATCTGATGCCTTAACTCCTTGTATTTCTGGATTAAGTCTCATATCTAGATCCTGCTCACCGTCACTAAATGAAAAACCTCTTTCATCATCTTTAAGGTGTAAATTTGAAACACCTAGATCAAAAAGTATTCCATCAACTTCTGTAAAATTATTTTTCTTTGCAATTTGCTCTATATCTCTGAAATTACCAAGAACTAATTTTGCGCTACTTTTAAGGCGTTTCTTAGCAATATCAAGCATTTTAGGATCTGCCTCTATACCAAGAACATCTCCACCCGCTTTGATTATAGCTTCAGTGTGCCCACCAGTGCCTAATGTGCAGTCTATGTATTTACCTCGTTGTGAACCAGTATTAAGGTGCAAACTCTCCAAAACCTCTTTGACCATCACCGACTCATGATACTTACCAGCGGAGCTGGCCAAGCTTTGCTTTAACGAAGTCAAGCTTTGCTTATTCATTTTTATTAATTAGTTGGTCAATATAACTTGGTGCATCTTTTATTATTTTTTCAAGTCTTTCATCCCAAATAGTTTTATTCCAAATCTCAACACGATCCCCAACGCCCAAAAAGTAAATATCATCGTTTAAATGACCATATTTAATTAAACTTTCAGGAATTACAATTCGTCCCTGATCGTCTGAATCAATTTCATACGCTCCAGTAAAAATAAAATGTTCAGAGCCCCTTACAGGGTTTGTAACAAGATTGTTATTTCCAACTATTCTTTCTAAAAGTGCATTTAAAGCCTGTTTAGATACTAAAACCAAACATTCTTCATACCATTTGGCCACTACTAATTCTTGTCCTAAATCTTTTCGTAATGGCGCTGGAATAGAAGTCCTGTGATTTTCGGCAAGTTTTGCTGAATATGTTCCTAATAGCATATTTTATGTATGAAATGGGCAGTTTCATAATTATTTATTTTGGTGATCATTCCATTTCTCACCATTACTAACCATTTTGATATTTCTTTCACGAGTTGTCAAGGGGTAATTTCACGGTAAAAATAGAAGAGATATAGCTTTACTTAAAGAAGATGTTATCAGTGACTACTTGCCAGCCTTCGGCTGTACCTGAAGGAAGTGTATCTGAAGTAAAGATGCCGTATGGACCTGAGGCTACTTCAGTTATTGAATTATCCATTAGGCCAAATGTTTCCATGGTTATAAAATACATCCCTTTTGGTTTCTTATCCAAAACATAGGTAAAGTTTTGATCAATTGAAGTCAGTTCAAGATCCGTTGACTGCAAATGCCATTTTGTAGAAAATTTAGCTAGTAATTTTCCTTTAGAATCTCTTAATCTGACAGTTAAACTACCATCAGTTACACCTTCATCATATCTAAATTTTCCTGATGATTCTGAGCCTAAGAGAAGTTTTCTCTCAAATGACGACTCTCCTTTTAAATCAACTGTACCAGGCACTCCCTGCGTTCTGCCGTCAGGAAGTGTATAAAGCAACTCATAATCAAGGGAGACCGCCTTAGGGAGCTTTATTTTATCTATTTTTAAGTTGATATAATGTCCATCAGATGTTGGGGTTAAAGAGGCAAATGGACGATCTACAAAAGCAACTTCGATAGCAACCTCACTTTCATCAACTACAGCTGTATTCTTTTTGTTTTTAATAAAAACAAAAACCAAGACTAAAATTAGAATACCAACTCCAAGAAGTATTAAAGGAAGATATTTTTTTGTATTACTCATCTAATCTATTTTGAAAATAATTTGAGAGCTTGTCAATAGCTATTCTTTCTTGCTTGCCTGTGTCACGGTCACGAACAGTAACAGAATTATCTTTTAAACTATCAAAATCAACTGTAACACACCATGGAGTACCTATTTCATCTTGGGCAAAATAACGTTTTCCAATATTTCCCCTATCATCCCAAACACACGAGTACTTAGTACGTAGTACAGAGTACACAGAACGTGCTTTTTTAGTAAGTTCTGGTTTATTACCCAAAAGTGGGAATATTGCAACTTTGTATGGAGCAATTTTTGGATTAAGTTTAAGATATATCCTATCTTTATCTTCTGTATAAGCATCAATCAAGAAAAATAAAGTTGCTCTGTCTACTCCTCCTGAAGTTTCAATTACCCAAGGTGTATATTCTTCATTTGAAATATTATCTTTATATATTAAAGTATGACTTTTTAAATCATAATCACCTCTGTGATGTATTCCTTCCATCTCACTCCATCCAAATGGAGCCTCATATTCTATATCTGTTGCATATTTTGCATAGTGAGCTATTTTGTCCGGTGTATGGTCTGCAAAATGAAGTTTTTTGGTATTCATTCCCAAACTTTTATACCAGTTCATTCTTATCTCTTTAAAATCTTCAAATGTTTTCTTTGATTCTTTCTCGTCTGGTTTTACAAAATATTCAAGTTCCATTTGTTCAAACTCTTTTGATCTAAATGTAAAATTTCCGGGGGTTACTTCATTTCTGAATGCTTTTCCAATTTGCGCTATACCAAAAGGAATCTTTACTCTTGTGGAGTCAACTACATTTTTAAAATTAACAAAAACTCCTTGAGTAATTTCTCCTCTTAAATAAGATAAATCCTTTGGTTCAGTAGTCCCTAATAAAACTTCAGTCATTAAGTTAAATGTCTTAACTTCAGTCCAATTATTATGTTCATGAGTATCTTTTTGATCTTCTCTAAATCTTTTGTGACATTCCTTGCATTCTACTAAGGGGTCTGTAAAGGCTGTTAGATGACCTGATTTTTCCCAAACAATAGGATTCATAATAATTGAAGCATCAATTCCTACAACATCTTCTCTGTCATAAACCATGCTTTTCCACCATTCATTTTTTATATTTTTCTTGAGTTCTACTCCAGCAGGACCATAGTCCCAAAAACCTTTGTACCCACCATAAATTTCGCTACTTTGGAATATAAAACCTCTGCGTTTTGCCAAGCTAACAATTTTTTCCATTAAGTCCATATGAACATTATATTACAAAGTTACTCAGAAGTAACGCCGTCAAATTCTTCTTCAGAAGATAGTGATTCCTCTTTTGTTTTATGAATTGTTTTATCCTTGTGGTGTGGAGGTCCATAAATTGTGTAGAATTTTAAATAATTAGTATTTGAAGTATTAATAATATTATGTTTTGAACCTTTTGGAACAATTACAGAATCACCATCACCTAGTTCGTATTCAGTATCATCAATTATTGCTTTACCATTACCTTCTTCAATTCTAAAAAATTGATCATTATCATTATGAATTTCAAAACCAATGTCTTCATTTGGTTTTAAGGCCATTACCACTAATTGAAAATTTTTAGACGTGTGAAGAACCTGACGAAAATAAGAATTGGCTAAAGTCAACTCTTCAATGTTTGCTTTGTAGCCCTTCATATTAATCATTCTAATACTTTTTTTCCAACCCTAACAGAGGTAATTTTTCTCTCTATTACATCATCTAACACAATATCTGCTTCAACTAGCTTTTTACCAACAGGCCAATAACCCATATTTGTAAGTAAATCATAGATAAACTTCATGCGTAGCTTCTTAAGTTCTGTTTCTTGTTCTAGTTGCCCTAAAGCCGTAGACAGTAGACCATAGACCGTAGACGCATGTCCATCTTCATGAGTTATTTTATAAATAACTTCACAAAAATAATAGGCCAGTGAAATTTTATTTAAATTAGTTCGGACTTTGGCAAAATCATTTAGTGTTTCTACTTCAGTAACAATATCCATTCCATGACCCTTAGCAGCTGAAAATTTTACTTTGGAAAAAATCTCTAAATGACCTCTTTTTTTAGATTTTATTTTTCTAATTCCTTTTGCAAGCAAACTTACTTTGCCAAAATGTTTTGATAACACAACTAGTATTCTATCTGCCTCACTATAATTCTTTCTGGATAATATTATCCCCTCTGAAGAATATGTTTTTGATCTCATAAGCAAAGCTTGTAATTCATAACTTAATTCTTAATTCTTTATCACTGTTTAACAGAAATTCTTCTTCTGTTTTACTACTTCTAACAGTATAAAGTGGGGCATTGGTTCCAGGTTGCTTTTGGATAAGCATACGATAATCTCCACTACCTCTTTTAAATGGCAGTAGATATTTAAAAGTTACTTTTGAAACTCCTTCTGGTCTTAATTTAAAATAACCTGAAAAAACTGTTTTATTAAGTTCTGTGGTTGTGTCATATTGCTTTTCAAGACCCTCTACTGCTATTAGCCGGCTCCCCTCTGGGACGTAAACTCTGACCCAATTTGGAAGGACAGAATTAAGCCAACCATCATATTTCTCTGGATTTTGATAAGTAATAGTTAAACTTTTTTCAATCATTCCATCTTTATTGACTGATATCTCTTGTTCAACTTCTTGTTTTACATATAAATTTGATTTTCTACCCCCTAAATTTGAATCATTAATATGAAGGTAGTCACCAGCATACTCCTCAATTCTTCCAGCAATACCAAAACCCTCGACAGCCATTTGAGCTTTATCATCAAAAAGGTAGAAAAGAACATGTTTTTCCAGCACTGACTTAAAAATAGAATCTAATAGCGCTGGTATTTTTTCTTTTGGTTGTGCAAAAGCGTTGGCTAATATTGAATTCATCAAAGGTCCTATTATTTTCTTTCTATTGTCAGAATTCGCTGGTCTTAATATAATTTTACCTGTTAATGGATCCCAGATGATTGGTCCTTCAATATCTGCAAAACTTTCAAGTTCATATATAACCTGAGGACAATTGCATTTTGGTTCTATTTTAGTTGAATAATTTCCAAATCCAGGAACTCCAATTTCACCAAGAGCATCTAAAAGATTAACAAGTAAACCAGTATCAACTGCTATAATTCCATCAATCCCTTTCATTCCAACTTTTTCTGCTTCTGTTGAAAATAAATCCATAGCTACTTTATAATCAGGGCTATAATTAATATCTCTTAATCGAATATTTTGAGACAAAACATATGGGCCTTTAATAAGATCAACTATTGCATCAGGTGCGGGAAAGGAAGGCTTATATTTAGCATCTAAATTATATATATCATCTGATGAAACTGGTTCAAATTTTGCTTTTGAAACTTTCATAACTGAGTAAGCCGTTAAAAAACCACCTGTTGGTCTTAGTTCCTTGTCGTTTTGAAATAAAACTAAATAATTCCTGTCGGATTCCATTCCCAAAAGATAGGGGGTACTTTCAAGAAGAGGTTTACTTTCTGAGACATATGATGAAATTTGTTCAAATAAAAGTAAAATTGATTTTAATTTTTCTCTAACATTTATTCCTTTAAAATTTTCAGGATATTTATTTGGGTCAATTTGTAAAAGTTCTACTTCAGCTTCCTCAAATTTTTTTGTAATTTCATCAGCTTTAGGAAGAATCTCAGGAATAGAATTTACAACAAAATCAATTCTTTCTTGAGCTGATTTTTCTGCACTTTCTGTACCGTTATCTTTTTTAAACCCAAGTTCTGAAAGAAAAGGATCTAAGGTCACAAATGTTATTTCTCCAGCTTCTAAAACCTTTGTTGAGGCATTAAGACCATGTCCTAAGTCTTTTACATAAGTTCCTACAAAAGGAACAAGTTTCATCCAAGAAATTAAACCATATGAACTTTTTAGTTCTGTAATTGAATTTTTAGTAACATTAAAATCTGATTTTATCTTTTCAATGTCAGCAAATTCTGAGGCTGAAAAAATAGGTGTCAGATCTGAATATACTTTTTTAGCTTTATTTGCAAACAATATTACAGGAATTGAAAAAATCAAAATAATTAATAGGACGACAGACGGAATAACTATATATTTTGCTTTAACTTTTTGTTTTTGATCTAGATCAATATCATTTTTTACTGGATCAATCTTTGGAATTAAGATGGCAGATTCACTTTCCATATTTTTTAAAATTATACAGCACCTTTCCCACTAATCATAGCCCATGGAGTCTTTGCTATTATCAATAAATCAAAGAATAAAGACTTTTTTCTTGCATAATATGCATCCATTTCAATTCTTTTGTCAAAATTTACATCACTTCTTCCTTCAACTTGCCAATATCCAGTTATTCCAGGTTTTACTTTATGCATTTCTTTAACAAATTTATCTGTTCCTGGATATTTTTCTTGTTGAGCTTCTAATTCATCTGCATGATATGGTCTCGGTCCTACAAGACTCATGTCACCTAGTAGGACATTAAAAAATTGTGGTGTCTCATCAATTGAATACTTACGAATAAACTTGCCAATTTTTGTAACCCTTGGATCTTTAACCAATTTGTAATTAGTATTTTTCCATTCACGGTACAATTTCTTGTACCGTGGATCTTTGGTAATTAAATTATCTGAATTAACTTTCATTGATCTAAATTTGAAGAGTCTAAAAATTTTTGCATTTTTACCTAATCTTTTCATGTGTGTATTTTGGAACTCAACTAATATTGGTCCGGATGAAGTTAATTTTATAATTATCGCTGTAACAATCATTATTGGAGAAAAAATAATAATAAGAAAAATTGAGGCGATGATATCAATTAGTCTTTTTATAATTTCAAATGGCATATTTTTTTATAGAAGTTCCACCTTTTTTTGTTCTTTTAATAATTCTACAACCTTCTTTACGTTTTGAGCACGGCTTTTGGCACAAATAAGCAATGCTTCCTTTGTATCAACTACTATAATATTATCAACATCAATTATTGCAATCATCCGACCATCTTTATGGATTAATGCATCTGAAGTATCAATATTTATTACTTCGCCACCTTCTTCATCTCCATCAATTATCACGTTCCCGTTTTCATCTTTTTTACTATTTGCCCAAACTTCATTCCAATCACCAATATCAGACCAAGAGAAATCTCCATGTACAACAAAAAAATTATCTGATTTTTCAGCTACGGCATAATCAATAGAGATTTTAGGCATATCTTTATAAACATTTTCTATAGATTCTTTTTCAAGCCTTATTAAGTTTTTATATATTTGTGGGGCATGTTTTTTAATTTCATTTAATAAAACATCAGCTCTCCAAACAAATTCGCCGGCGTTCCAATAATAATCTCCAGATTCTGTATATTTTTTTGCCAAAGAAAGTTCTGGTTTTTCTACAAATTTATCTAATTTGTAAAAGTGAACATCCTTGATGGTCATCTTTTTGATACCTCTTTTAATATGGCCTAAACCTGTATGTGGATATTTTGCGGTAACACCCATTGCAACCATCACTTTGTCTGAATATGCAACTTCAGCAGATGCACTCATAACCTGAATATATCTCTGAGCTGGTTCAACTAACCTGTCTGCAGCTTCAGTAACAATTACTGCATCAGGGTCTTTTTGACTAATAAGATAAGCTCCTAAGGCATGTGCTGGTCCAGTTTCTTTTCTTTCGGGTTCTACAATTATATTTTCTTTTACAAACTCTGGAACTTCTTTAATTATCTCTTTTTTATATTCATCAGAAACAGTAACACAATAAATTTTTTCGGCAGGGACTAACTTTTTAAATCTATCAAAAGTGATCTGGGTTAAAGTTTTATTCCCAAAAAGCTTTAAAAATTGTTTTGGAGTTTTGTTTCTACTTCGAGGCCAAAGACGGGTACCCCCCCCTCCAGCTAGAATAATTGCGTACAAGTGATCTTTGTAATCTTCCCTTGAAATTTTCTTTTGAAAAATTTTTAGCATTAGTTATTAAGTATCCACTATTAAAGCTTATTGTGTCAAATTTTGCAATTGCAGACATCAAACTAGCCTTATTTTGCTCATTAAAAAATATCCCAGTCTTACCGTCAATTACCGTATCAAGTGCTCCACCCTTTCTATAGGCAATTACAGGAACTCCAAAACTTTGAGCCTCAACTGATGTAATTCCAAAGTCTTCATTCTGTGGCATTAAAAATGCTTTTGCATTTTGATAGACTTTTGCAAGCTCATTGTCCGTTATATTACCTAAAAAAGTTATATTTTTCTTTGCTTTTAATTTTAATCTAAATTCTTCAGATCCTGTCCCAACTATTACCAATGGTAATTTTAGCCCATTAAAAACATCAATAACTAAATCTACTTTTTTATATTTTACTAATCTTGAAACTATTAAGTAAGTATCGTCAAAAAAATTATGACTGGCTGCCGAAGGCCCACGAAGGAGTAATTTTTTACGATGCGAACGAATAGTTTCAACGGGAGGAAAAATTATTTCAGAATCACGATCATAATATTTTTTAATTCTATTTTTAACTTCACTAGAAATAGATATCAAAACGTCCGGCCTTTGTGCCGCTATTTTATCCCAAAATTTTAGATAATTAATAAAAGGAAATGAAATAAGTTTTAATATTTTATTTTTAAAATATTCATCATACCCACTCCATAAATATCTAGTTGGAGTTAACATATAGCAAACATGTAATGTATTAGTTCCCGTTATTATTCCTTTGGCCGCTTCTGATGTGACAGAAATAACTAAATCATATTCACTAAAATCAAATTGTTCAAAAGCAACTGGCATTAACCAACCCATTAATTCATGATAGTTCTTTAGAACGGGAATTTTTTGTAAAAATGAGGTATAAATTTTAGGGAAAACATTAGCCCACGGAGTTTTCTTAGGATCATAGATAGAAGTGTAAAGTGGGGCATTGGGAAACATTTCATGTAAGGTCAAAAGTACCCTCTCTGCCCCACCAAATTTATTGACTCTATCATAAACAATTGCAATTTTAAGATTATCTAATTTTGTTTCAATCATTTGACTATTGTGTTATACTATACACAGTAACAAGCCCCCAAGGACAAAGGCCCGGTGGGCCGAGCTATAAAAAGCTACTTGGAAGGTTGACCCCGCTTTGATGCGGGGTTTTTAATTTAATAGAAATGCATTTCCACAAGCAACTTTTTTAACTTTCTAAACTGTTCTAGTAATCTTTTGTTAGTTTTGTCATCTTGGTTCTCATAAACATAGAGTGAAAAGCCAGCTAGTGCATCGGCAAGTTGAAGAATTGGTTCTGAAGCTTCGTTTTTTATTGTTCTAAGCTTTTTAACTTTGGTTCCGTGCTTTCTAAGTTCTTTTTTTAACTTTCTTTCATACCATTTAGGTTTCTTCCCATCTATTGCTATTGATTTTATGCTACTTTCTTGTATCAAATGTTCAAAAATTCTATTAAATGCTAAATCTGTATTAACTGGATTTTCAAAGGTTGCTATTTTGAATATGAAGTCTAATCCAATTACTCGTTTTAAATATCTAGTTCTATATATCCATCTTTGTTCTGCCCAATGAAATGAATCAATACCTAATTTTTTATTTATCTCAATCAATTGTTTTCGAGCTTTATCTAAATTTGGAATCTCGACATAAACTACTGAAAAAGTTGACCTCCCAACAGTTTTATGTATTCCTGATTCGTCAATAAAAATATACATATTTATTTCGTACTTTCATAAATTTTTAATGTTTCTTTTGCCATTTTAGACCATGAATATTTTTTTACAAATTGTTGAGATTTTAGTATCTTTATTTTTCTTTCGTCTTCTTTAATATTTACAACTTTTAGTAATGCATCTGCAATTGAATTAACATCCAAGGGATCAAAATATAAAACTGAGTCTTCATAAACTTCTTTAAGTACTGGAATATCAGATATAACTGCCAAAGTACCCGCTTCAATTGCTTCTTTAGGTGGGAGTCCAAAGCCTTCAGACAATGTTGGAAAAACAAAAGCAATAGAATTTTTATATAAATTTTTTAAATCTTTATCTGTTACAAACCCTAAAACTTCAACTAATTTTGATGCATTTTTTCTATTAATTTCTTTTTGTAATCTTTCTATAAATATACTTCTGCCAGAAACAATTATTAATTTTGTATTAACAAGAATTATAGCGTCAATAAGTCTACTTAAATTTTTGTGAGGATATGCATTACCGATATATACAAAATAATCAGCCCTCATATGTTACCTCCACTTTTTCTTTTTTAATTTTGTAATAATCTAATAGTTCGTTTTTTACTGCATTACTTGGAACTATAATTTTTGTAGACCCATAGACAGCTTTGGCAAACACAATATAATACCCCAGTCTCCATATCTCTCTAACTGGAAAAGTTCTTGTTGTTGCTTCTCCACCCTTAAACTTGTGCATAATAAGATCATGTATCGTTACAATATATTTTCCAAAGTAAAAAAGAGGAACATTAAAATGTGGAAAATGAACAATATCTGGTTTTAATTTATATAATAAAAAAGGAAGTTTAAATTGCTCACTAAAACTATAATGTCTAAAGTCTGCAAATATTTTAGTCCAGTTATTTGGTAAGTTGAGATTTTTAAAATCATCTTTTCTAAGTAATATGAAATACAAATTCGATGAATCAATCTGAGACAGATTATCAACAAGTTTTTGAGTATATCTACCTATTCCAGTATCTTTAGGTCCATAAAGTCTAGCATCTATAAGTATCTTCATATTTTTGCTTGTATAAATCTAATTAACTTCAAAAATTTAATACCAAGTAAAACAAAATAATTAAATATTAGTGGATATTTATTCCAAAGATTTTTTCTATAAAAATATTCCATTGAATTAACACCTTCCATTTTTCTTTTTAAATTAATATCTGAAATCTTATTTCTGGTTGCTTTTTTAAGATGGATAATAGAAGCTTCTCCGAAGTAAATGATTTTATATCCCATTTTTTTAATTTGGAAACAAAGATCTAAATCCTCACCATCAAAAACAAATTTTTCATCAAACCAACCGATTTTATCTAATATTTTTTTCTTTGTAAGCAAAAATGCACCTTGTATTGCATCAACTTCGTGAATTTGATTTTCTGGGACATCCAAATACCAATATTTTCTACCGTTTTTTAAAAATAATCTATTAAAGGAAATCCAAGGAGTAGGAAATCTTCGTCTTACATCTTTATCTAAATTACCATTAGCTAGTATTAATTTACAAGTTAAGGCGCCGATATCCTTATCTGAATCATAATATTCTATCGTTTTTTTAAGTGTATTTTTATGCACTAATGTGTCTGAATTTAAAAATAAAACATATTCTCCATTAACGATATCTCTTGCCCTATTGTTTCCATTAGAAAAACTAATATTAGGACCTGTAATCAATTTAACTTCGGGGAAAAGTTTTGAAACCATTTCAGGGCTACCATCATTTGACGCATTATCTGAAACTATAACTTCACAAGGAACCTCATTCTTTACTTTTTCAAGTGATTTTAAACAATTGAGAAGTATTTCCTTTGTATTATAACTAAGAATTATTATTGTTAATTTTGGCTTCATCATATACATCGTTTAGTTTATCAACAATTGTTTTCCAGTCAAAATTCTCTGAAACAAATTTCTTTCCAGCAGTAGCCACTTCTTTTGCTAGTTTTGTATCATTTAATATTTTAATTGTCATATCAACCATTTCTTTTACTGAGTTCGACACCAAAGCATGCTTTCCCGAAATAATATTCAATCCTGCAACTCCTACAGGGGTAGATACAACAGGAAGATCTGATGCCATTGCCTCAAGCACTTTTAATCTAGTTCCACCGGGACTCATAATAGGTGTGACAAGTACCGAAGCGGTTTTAAAAACGTCTCGATTATCTTTAGGCGATTCACTTATTTCAATATCTTTATCTTTTTTTGCAAGTTCAATTATTCCATTAGGAATTGATCTACCAGAAATCCAAAGCTTTACATTTTTAGTTTGTTTTTTAATTAATGGCCAAACCTCTTTAATTAATATGTTTACAGCTTCCACATTTTGCATCCATTTATAATCCCCATGATACAAAATTCTTGGAGGTACTTTTCTCAAAATTTTTTTGTCTTCAAAATAACTAACATCAACGCCATTTGGTATAATTCCAACCTTTATATTTGGAAGTTCATTTTTCATAATTTCTTTATCTTCCTCGGATACAGCAAATACCCTATTTGCCTTTCTCCAATAATACTTCTCCCAAAACTTAAGTTTAATAATATCAAATAAATAAATTGGTTTGAAAATAAATGGAACCTCGTTGTCTATATAATGTTGATAAACAGAAAATTCTATAGTTGGGTCAACTAAAACGATTGGGACCTTGGTTTTTGGTATATGTGGCATGACATAGAATGTTTCTGCGTGAATCATATCGTAATGATTATCTTGAAGCTCTTTTTTAATTGCATTTCTTTCCTCAAGTGAAAAATTTCTTATAACAACCAATGGATTCATACTAATAAAAGTTAAAAATAAATTTCGTACTGTCCAGGGCGATTTTGGCCTATCGAAAACAAGTACTTTTTCGCAATACTTTTTAATCTGAGGCAAATATGTTAATTCTTTTTCTCTATCACCTCTAATTAGTGACATGACAGTAATTTTATGTTTCTTTGAAAGAAATTTAATTAAATGATACCAGCGTGTTTGACCACCAGACATTTGGTCAATTGGAAGAAATGGAACTAACATTAATATTTTCATGGGTAATATATTGTATCTGAAAATAACTTTCTTTGTTCAAAGAAAAATTTAAACCCTGCAGTTTTAAATATATCTCTCCACATTTTAATTTCTCCAATTGTTCCTTTAATAATTCCGTATTTAGAATTTTTACCAAGGTCAATTGCAGAGAGTTGAAATCTTTTTACTTTACAATTATTTTTAAATAAATATTTATTTTCTGCAATCTCCAAACAATAGTTTTTTAATGTTTTATCCTTCAATATATTTTGTAAAATTTCCTTTTTAATAATTCTATCTCCTGCAACATAACTTGTACCTTTAAATATTTTTCTAATTAATTTATTGTATCTATCTGCTTCGGTTAACATTACTAAACAATCAAGATTATCATTTTCAAAAATATCCAAGGCTTTTTCAATTTCACCTGCAACTAGACCTATTAAATCAGCATCAAGAAGAAGCAAATTATTATTTTTAGAAGCATTAACTCCAGTTCTAACTGCTTCAACCTTACCCTTATTTGTTTCGTGAATTATCAATTTAACTTGAGGGAAGTTAGATTTAATTATACTAGAAGTATTATCACTAGATCCATCATCAACAACAATTACTTCATCAACATTTTTTATTTTTACTGCTACTCTTAAAACGCCAAGAATTCTAAGATTTTCATTAAATGCAGTAATAACACAAGAGTATTTATTCTTTGTTGTATATTTTGTGTCTTTTTTTGACATTTTGATATTTTTTCTATATAGTATATTTATTAATGAATTTGGGGGACTAGGGCTTTCCTGGGCCCCCATTTTTATGGGAAAATTTTAAGCCCATAATTTAAATACATTCTTGTTTTTGGATTATTATGAAACTTACGCTCAATTATTTCAAAGGGTTTATTTTCCTTATTTTTATCTAATACCCACCTACCTATTGGGTAAGCAACCAAATCTGATATTTGCATTCCTATTACATTTTGAGTTTTTTGATTAAAAGATAAATCAAGCAATTTCCTCTGAATTTCGTCTTTTTTAAATAATTGGTGGTCTCTATTTCTAAAATCTTCATAAACTTTTGCAAGTTTCTCATCGTTATGGGTCTGCCGTGATTCGATACGAAACATTAGAGGATCTATTGTGCGACCTAAATACATAACAGATCTTTCAAGAATAAATTGTAAACATATTTCGTATGGATTATCAGGTTTTACATATTGTGACTTTAATTTTGTTTTGTTAATTGCTGCAGAAATAATTTTAAAATCTAGGTTTGAGATAAATGAGTTTAAATCTCCATAGAAATCTTCTCTTTTTTTCTTATCTACTAAACTCGCAAATCCTCTTTTTTGTTTTCTGATGTCATATGATCTTAATATCACGTCATCATTCCCAAAATGTTTAATTTTAAGCCTTCTTGCTTCTGGTTCAACGAAGCTTCTATAATAATCAAGGTCAAAAATACAGCCAGAAAGTACAAACATGGGATATGTCTGGTCAATTTTCTCTAAGTTGTGATCTCCAGATTCATCAAGAAACATTATTTTCATATTATTTTTCTTTAATTTCTTTGTGTAAATCAAGAATTAGATATAGGTCTGTTTTGGCAATGGTTTCAAATCTTTTAGAAAAGTTGACACTATCAGTACTTCCTAGATTAATTGATACATAATAGTCAGCACCCCTTTTTATTATGTTATCAATCGAGTCGTCCACTGCAGGCCAGCCTTTCCTATTTGTCTGATAAAGAAATGCAGTGTCGCCATTATAAGGAATGACTATTTTCGCGTCCTTTGGTAAAAGTTCATCAACAATTTTTCCAACCGTGATAAGTTCATAATGGTTAATTTGGTAGAAAGGTTTAATCTTATCCCAACTGATAAGAAACATTGTTATTAAACTAATAATTAATATTAATTTAGATCTTTTCCATAACCAATTTGTGCCAAGCGCTAAAGTCAACGCAATTGGTGGAATAATAAGAATTTGATAATAATCATGCCTTACGTTTGCTGTCGCTACAACTACTAAATAAATAAGTGCTGAAAAAATAAAATAATGACTAAATTTGTTTTTGAATTTTCGAATTAGTCCGAAAGCAAAAGGTACCAATCCCCATGTACCTAAAATTAAAATTCCTATTCTTTCACCAAATAACCATCTAAACCAAGATGGGTGAAATCTTATTTTATCTCCATTAAATGCCCATTTATAAAAAGGTATCCCTTCAGGATGAAGTCCCGTCCAAAAACGCCAGACCATAAATGGCGCTATCGCTAAAAATAAAAATGCTAAATGCTGCTTCATTTTTTCTTTCTTTAGAAACTCAGGAATTAACGGTAACAAATAAACACCTAAATATGGTTTTTGAAGAAGAGCAAAAGCATATAAAACCGCAGAAACTGTATTATTGATTCCAAAAAAATATAATCCAGAGACTACAAACAATACTCCTAATGGGTCAGGTAAAATTACTCTACTAAAATATATATTAAAAGGTAAAAACAGAAAGAAGAAAGCAGTCAGTAGACCAATTTTTGACGAATAATGTTTTTTAGCTAGTAAAAAGAGAAAAACAGAAGTTACAAGAGAAATAAAAATAGTAAGGAGTCTTCCCCATTTTTCAAGGCTAAAAAGGGGCATTGCATTATATAGCAACGCATGTAATACGTTAAAAACAGGAAGTTCCACCATCCTTATTCCTGTTGGGTTATCTATCCCTGTTTGAATACTACTAATATCATCGTATTGAGGGTAAAAAATATTTATACCATCTTTAACGTAGTTACGAGATACTGCTGAAGTGTCAGCTTGACGCCAAGAATGCCAATCAGCAACAGGATTATCAATTTTATATAACCTAACAATAAAGCCAAATATAAGTAGTATTGATAGAATAATATACTCATTTTTCACGATTGCTTTCATGCGAATAATTAAAGTATTCATGTTAATTTATTATTTTGTAAAATTTTACCTACAGTAAACCCAGTAAATAACCAATAGATTGTAGCAAATTTTGATGCTTCAAAGATATCAATAAAGAGAGCTGTTATTAATATTCCAACAGTTGAACCAATAAAACTCGCTAGAAAAACAGATTCTAAATTACTCTCAAATCTATACATAGAAAATACTTTAAATAGTGATACAAATATTAAAATGAAAGAAAATAATCCCAAGATGCCAGTCTCACCTAAAGCTCTTAGATAATCATTATCTGTAGCCAGTGTTATTGATGAATATCCAGTTCCTAAAAGTGGATTTTTACTAAAAGCTCTTATAGCCCTTGGCCACTCTACATTAAATCTGATTGAAGTTGATCTATCTTCATTTACATTACCACTACCTTCTGCAGATACATCGCTAGACGCGTAGACAACAATTGCTGAAGTTATCTTTTCTCTTACAACTTCTATTATTCTGCCATATCTAACTTTTAGGTCTGATGAAAAACCGAAAATAATCGCGCTTATTACTAAAACTGCTACAATTGCCTTATATTTTTTTAGAAGGAAAAGTGAGACAGTGGTGGATATTATAAAAGCTACGATTGCAATTCTTGAAACAGCAGCAGACAACAACCAGAATCCCAGTAATGTAGATATGGCTAATATAATTTTTGATATCTTGTCTTTTAGTATATAAAACGCTGATATAAAAATAGGCATTATTAAGACTAAAAATGAAGCTAGGTCATAATGTCCTGCGAAACTTGAATTAATATGAGCTCCTACTGTATAACTTAAGGCAACACCTTTAGAATATTCTTCATTTTGAGTAATAATTATTGGAAGATTAAAATATTTTTGCCCAAACCCATAAAGGAAAACTAACAAATTAATTACTAATAAAATTTTAACTAGGTATTCAAAAAAGTAATCATCTTTTGTTTGTCTAATAAAAATAAATCCTACAAAAAATAATGATAAGTATTCAACTCTTCTAAAAAAATGCAAAAGGGCGATTGAAGAAACTACGGTTTGCGTTATTAATATTCCAGAGATTGTTGAGATAAAACCAATTAATAAAAATAAAATAATAGCTCTTGAAACTTTTTCTTTAAAAAAGATTTTAAAATTAATTAACATAGGAATTAAAAATATTAATAATGTAAATAAAATCAAAAAGTCTTCCAAGCGTATAGCAACATATATCCCAGGTATTTTAATAGCAGGAAATTTTGGAAATAATGGCACAACCATTAAAACAGCAGTGACTACATATTTGTAATACGAACTAAATAGTATTGATAGCTTTTGCATATATTTTAGAAAGTTTTGGATTAATTAAACCAAAAATAATTATTCTTAATAAACAACCAAATTTAATTATAATGTTTAAAACAGGTAACTGCCATTTTGGATAGTGTTTTTTATAAAACAGTTTCAAATTTTTCATTTCATAAATCAATGCTTTTTCACTACCATACGATATTCCACCGTAATGAACTATTTTCCAATTAGGAAGATAGGAAATTTCATAACCTAATTTTTTAATTCGATAAGACAAATCAACCTCTTCAACATATGCATCATAATCTTCATCAAAGTAACGAACTTTGTCTAAAACTTCTTTTCTTACCATATAAAATGCCCCAGTTACCCAGTCTTGATTATGCGCTTTGTTATAATAGTTAAGATTATGATGATATGAGTTGTTTAAAAAAGTCATCCATGCTATTACCCTAAACAAATTTGGAAATGCTCCGCCTGAAGCTTGAATAGTTTTTTTGTCTGGGTCTAAAAGACCGGATGACGAAACTGCAACTTGTGGATTTTTATCCATCCATTCGATCATTTCACTAAATATATTCTTATCTATTATCTCTGTATCATTATTTAAAAATAAAACATATCTACCAATAGCAACTTTAATACCAAAGTTATTATTAGCTCCAAATCCGTATGCTTTTTCTTTTCTAATATATATAACTTCTGGATAATCTTTTTTAATCATTTGAAGTGTGCCGTCACAGGAGATATTATCAACCACGATGATTTCTGTATTTATTTTTTTGACAGCATTTTCTAACGAGTCGAGGCATTTTTTTGTATAGTTTTTGGTATTTCCAAAATTAACTATAATTATTGAAAGATCAATTTGTTTTTTTTGCATATTGATATTCTTTAAACAAAAGATAACTAAAAACCATTGTTAATACTAAAATTAAAACTCTAACCCAAACAGAACTTGGTATATACCTAATAATTATTTTTTGATTATATCTAATTCCTTTATAATACTGAGCATATTCCTCTGATTTAGGTTCAAATCCATTAATGTAAATTGACTCTCTTAAAGGATGGACAATTTCTTCTAAGAAAGTGCTTTTTGTTTGATCTCTGATAAAAACAGGTGCATCTTCAGGTGGATAATTAAGTCTAGGGGTATACATATTAAATACACGATTAAATTCATTTGTGTAATAATTAATTACTTCTGCTCTTGTTAGATTTGTATAATATGCCCGTCTTAATGATGACTCAACATCTGCAGGTTCAAAAGATTGGACAGAACCTTCAGGTGGCTTTGGAAACTCAGGACTTTTAGGAAGAATATAAATTAGAAGAAATACAGAAATTAAAAAAAAGAATAGCTTTAACAATTTGTTCGTCATTACTGGAAAAGTCTTGCCCTTCCAAGGCGATAATTTGGATTTTTCTCTTTTCTTTCTCCTATTGGCCTTGCAGGAACACCACCAACGATTGTAAAAGGATCGACATCTTTTGTTACAACTGCTCCACCGGCAACAACTGCTCCCTTTCCAATTTTAACTCCTGGCATAATAATTACTCTTGGACCAATGAAAACATAATCACCAATCTCAACTGGAGCAACTATTGCAGAAAAATCCTCTTTTTCTAAATCATGTTCTGAATTATAGATCATCACAGAGGATGCAATATCAGTATGACTACCAATAGTAAGTTTATCTCTACCATCTAAAAAAGCATGATCTCCAATGATCGTATCTGATCCGATCTTAATATTTTTAGGTTCATAAAAATTCGCCCACATATGGAAAGTTGAACCCTTTCCAATCTTGATTCCAAAAAATCTATATTTAATGTTTCTAATAGTATGAGATGGAACATGACCAATCCACCTAAGAAGCATCAATTCAAAATCTAATAAATAATTGGATAATCTATTTATTATTTTAGATGATGCTTCATCTAATGATAGCTGTTTACCGTTTTTGTCGTATAGCATTTTCAATTACTTCTAACGTTTTCTTTGAGCAATTTTCCCAACTAAATTTATTTGCTTGCTCAAACCCTAGGTTTATTAAACTATTATATTCTTCTTTATTCATTTTTAAAACTTTTTCGATAGCATTTGTAATACTTTCAATACTGTTTGGATCAATTAGAACTGCAGCTTTACCTGTAACTTCTGGTAAACTACCGACGTTTGAAGCAATAACAGGAACACCACAGCCAAAGGCAGATAAAATATCAAGTCCAAAACCTTCCCAAAAAGATGGAAGTATAAAAAGTTTTGATCCAGCAATAAGTGTTGGTTTTTCTTCTTCTTTTATAAAATCTGTAAAGATAACTTTATCTGTAAGATTTAAATCTTTAACCTTTTTATAGATATCATCAAACATCCATCCTTTTTTGCCTGCTATAACAAGCTGTGGTATGTCAAGAATAGTCTTATCCTTAGTTAATAGTGAATATGCGTCTATTAAACCCTCGATGTTTTTAGAGGGCTTTAGTGTCCCCACAAACAAAATGTAATCTTCTACTATAGAATACTTGTTTTTTAGCTGTCGCACAAGATTATTAGAAACTCTTAAATTGAATTTATCTTTATCATATCCCAAATGAGTAACAGTCACTTTATTTGAAGCAAAAGGATAATGTCGTACAATATCATTTTTGCTAGCTTCTGATATAGTTAAAACCTGTTTTGAGGCAAAAACAGAAATAGCAGTCCAGTACTTTAACTGCCAAAGTACCATTTTTTCAAATTGTGTCGTATTTTCGATATAACCCAGATCCATTACCGAACAGATACGAGGAATCGCCAAAAACGATGGAATATAGTGACTTGGAGAAAACAAAACATCTATTTTTTCTGGGTTCTTTAAAAGATAGGGAGTAAACTTTGTAATAATCCACACGCCTCGTCCATTAATTACTTTATATTTAAAATAGTTAGATTCTTTAGGTAGATCAAAAAGAGGTTTATTTTTAAGGTAAACTATGAGACTATTTG
Organism: Candidatus Woesearchaeota archaeon; assembly: GCA_041660865.1. Taxonomy (GTDB): domain Archaea; phylum Nanobdellota; class Nanobdellia; order Woesearchaeales; family 21-14-0-10-32-9; genus 21-14-0-10-32-9. The sequence goes on along the minus strand of JBAZVO010000006.1, from coordinate 59,001 downwards.
GTTTTGGTTTTTTTTCATTTTCTTTTTTTAAACCCCAAAGCATTTCGAAGGCATATTTATTTACCCCTACCCTATCTTCTACATTCGCTTCATTCCCATCAATACCAATGTTCATGTACCTAGATTGTATCATTGACGAAGAATTAAATCAGTATTATTATGAATATATGACAAAGAAAGACAAAAAAGAAATAATTGACTTATTTAACCAAGGCATTGAGGAAGTAATATTACCAGCACTTGACAAATTGGCTTCTAAAGCAGATCTTAATAATTTAGAAATAACACTAAAAGATGATATTCAAGATATACAAACCCAACTAGATAGTATCGAAAGAAAAGTCGAAGCAAACCAGTTACGGTCAGATCAACATGGACAGGATATCGAAAAAATCAAAAAACACTTTGCCTTCGCTTAAACTTCATTTGCTTCCTTGTAGACTTTCAGTGTTTCTTCTGCAGTTTTTGTCCAAGAAAAATTAGACACATGTTTTAAACCTTTTGCAATTAAAGTTTTAGGTTTACTAATTGCTTCTTCAATTCCAGCTGCAATAGAATTTATATCATATGGATCAACTAAAACTGCAGCTCCACCAGCAACCTCTGGCATACTGGAAATGTTTGAGGTAACTACAGGTACTTCACAATTAAATGCATCAAGTACTGGAATACCAAGCCCTTCATACAGAGAAGGGAATATTAAGGCTTTTGAACCAGTCAAAAGTGCACCCAAATCTGCATCTGGAACATAACCTAAAAATCTCACTCCCCTTTCATCTTCTAATTTAGTATTTATCTTTTCCCCAGCTATAATTAATTTCAAATTTTTCCCAAACTTAGAAAGATGGTATGCATCAATAATCGCTTTAATATTTTTTCTAGGATTAACCCCAATTGCAATCAAATAATCTTCACGGATTGAATATTTCTTTTTTACTTCTAAAACTTCATCAGTTGTAGCTTTCTTAAGGTTTGGTGCTTCATAAATTACTCTAATGTTTTTTTCTCTAAATCCTAGCTCTAAAAGATCATTTTTTGTTGCAATACTTGGAACTATAATCATTTTTGATTCTTTAAGAACCCACTTAAGGCGTAGTTTTTGAGTTTCAACAATTATCTTTGGTGTAATTTTAGAAAATTTTAAAGCCACAAGATCATGGATTGTAGTTATTTTATTTATACTAGATGGTGGTTCTGCCCAATCAGAGGTGTGAATAACATCAACTTGACCGATTAATTTCTCAATAGGTAATATGTGTAATTTATTCCACACAAAGTGTGCAAGCCTAGGGGGGATAGGGAAAACTTTGGTTTGAGGAAAAAAATTTAAAATATCTTGCTTTCTTCGAAGACTGCCAGCATATAAAACATATTCATTTTCAGAATCTATTTTTAGTAAGTTTCTAACCAAGTTTATACCATAATGCGAGACCCCGGTCCCGTAAATAATTTGTGACAAATCAATTGCGATTTTCATATTTATACAGGAGTACACCATTGAAGTTAACTTCTGATACCTTATTATATCCTAAATCCTCTATATACTTACGTGTAGAATCACCATTATCAAAAATATTCCAAACATATCTTGATAACCAAATTGGATTATAATTGTTAGTAATTTGCTCTTTACTAATTATCTGGCTTTCTTTCCCGTAATATATTAATGCTTCTTTCTGGGAGTTCGCAGGAAAAACAACTTTTTCATCAGCAATTAGTTTTGCAACACCTCTCCAATCCTCTCTTTGGAATCTAGAATCAAATAAGTAAAAACCAGTAGATAATAAGTTTATAAACAAAATAATAATTATAAATACTTTACTAGTGCTCTCAGAGAGTAACAAGTAAAAAGTAGGTAATATAAATAAATATCTAAAATAAGTTAAGGTTGGAATAAAAAATGATAGTAATATTCCAAATAATAAACTTAATCCAAACCAATACCAGTTTAGCTTGTTTTTTGCTTTGCCTATTACATAGATAAAGATAGCAGAAATTATAATAATTATTAATGCATATAAAAGTTTATTATCAAAACTAACTCTACCTATCATAAATTTAGTTGGTACTAGAGCAATGTTTTTAAAGGTTACAGATCCCAATATATTCCACCAAGCACTCTCTTGTATAGACATTCCTGCAGTTAATTGTTTTGATAAAACGGGCAACCATACCAAAAAAGTAAAGGCTAATGGAATAGTAGAATAAAATAATTTTCTTGAATATTTGTACAGAAAAAGAACTGGAAGTATTAAAAGTGAAACATAATCAGTTAAAAAAATAAGTGGCAATAAAATAGAAAACTTTAACCAATCTCGCTTTATAAAAGTCAATACTAAATAACTAACCAACCAAGATGCTAAGGCATACATTCTTGCTTCTTGTGAATAATAAACATGAAGTCCAGATGTAGCCAAAAATAACGCAGGTAGAAGTGGATATTTTAATCTTGCTTGCTTTGCAATCAAGTAAACAACATAAATAGTTAAAACTCCAAAGATTATAGACGGTATTCTAAGAGCTATTTCACTATAGCCGAAGACTTTTGACCATAAACTGACAATCATGTAATAAAGTGGTGGGTGAAAATCTGCAGGCATAAATTTAGTAAAAAAATCATAAATAGGCATTTTTGCAACAAGTGCTGTTGTTGCCTCATCAAGCCACAAAGATTGATTAAGGTTAATTACACGAAGTAAAAAAGCAAATATTAAAATTGTAAATATCATTTTGCACCCTTTTTGGTAAACATATAACTAATTATTCCAATAAAAACACCCATATCGTACACAATTTTAAAAATTAAATAAGCTGGTAGAAAGTAGTATGTAGAACGTAGAATGCCAACGACAATTGATACGGGTAGAGAGCTTCTTACTAAGCCTACTAAGTAACCAAGCAGACCAAATTTATATCTTCTTTTCCCTACCCATTTTGCATGGTTATAAATTTCTTTTAAGGTAGATGGATTTTTGTGAAAGAAAATAGCCTTAGGAGCAACAGTTGCTTCATATCCCAATTTTTCAGACAAACTCCAATCATCATTGTATCCACCTGCAGTAAAACCATCTACTTTATCAAACTCAGATTTTAATATTGCCCTAAATACCTTTTGATGATCTGGGTAGTTCTTTGGATGCCTCTTTTTGTCCATCCAGCCTTCATTTTTATTCCAACACTTAGACCAAATATTGTTCCAATTACTGACATACTCATCTTTAGAGAAGGTCCCCTTCGATTTACCTGCCAAGATTGGTTTAACAAGCATTTTTAAGAAGTTCTTGTCAAATGTCATATCACTATCAACAAAAACCAGAATATTCCCGTTAGCTTCTTTTGCACCTAAGTTTCTAGCTGCTCCCGCTCCAAGATGTTTTGTCCTAAATGTTTTAAATTGGAAATTGGAAATTGGAAATTGGAAATTCTGCAAAACTTCATAAGTTTTGTCAGCCGATCCATCATCAACAACTATTACTTCAAAGTCTTGTAACGATTGTTTTGATAATGAATTAAGGCAATCTAAGATCACCTCTTCTTCATTATATATAGGAATAATTACAGATATTTTCATAATTTTTGAAATAATTTTTCGTATTCTAATGCAATTTTATCCCAACTAAATTTTTCTGCTTGTTTTCTAGGTTTACTTCCCCAATTTATACTTAACGCATTTTCTAAAGCCTTTGCATAGGCATCAGTATCAGATGGATCTATAAATAACCCAGCATCACCTACAATTTCTCTTCTAATTGGATCATCAGTTGCTACAACGGGTAAACCACTTGCCATTGCTTCAACTAACACAATTCCAAATGATTCCCATGGAACAGTAGAAAAAGTAAACAAGTCAGCACTTTTATATACTTTTGGCATATCTTTATGCTCAAAACTTAATATTTTAAATCTATTTGGTAGTAACTTATCTCCCAATTTTTGCAAATTATTTTCCTGATCTCCTTTACCAACCAAAAGTAGCGATCCTTTTTTAAGCTTCGACACTGCTTTAATTATCAAATCAAGTCGTTTCCAGTCAACTAAAGCTGAAACACATAAGATAACTGGTTTTTCTAGCCTCAATTGCAAGGTCGGACCTTGCAATTTAAATTTATCTAGATCAACACCATTTGGAATATAAAGAGATTTTACAAAAGGATTTATTTTTTTAGATTTATCTAAAGCATATGAAGAAATCGCAACAAACACATTTGGCATTGCATATAAATTCAATCTGTCATCTAAGCCAACCCCAGACTGACCTGAAACTATCATTTTTGAACCAGTTAGCCAAGTAAGAATTCTCACAATAAATACCTGCAGTCTCCCATTTGTAGGTATCACAATGTCATATTTCTTAAAAAAGTTAATTTTTGTAAGAATATCTACTTGATGGTTTTTTGATAATCTTTTAGAAAGCTCAGACACAAAAGTCTCAGCCCCTCGGTTAACTTTATTTTGATACTTATTAATTATTGCAATTTCCATATCTCTACACTTTCTTGTTGACCAATCTTTTTATAATTATCCATGATATATTTTACTACCTCTTTTGGTTGATATGTTCCCAAATCATACCAATTTCCATTTTGGGGAATTGACCAATAAATATATTGTGGTGGATCGATTTTCCAACCATCAATCATTTTTTGTTGCATGTTTGGCATTTCAAAATACCATCCATAGTTATCAATCCATGGTTTAGGTGGCAAAGTGCCACTTGTTACATAATTTAAGGAATGAGAACCTAATAGATATATCTTTTCAGATTGATTTATTTGTAATTTATTATCATCTATAAATCTAGTAGAACGACCCCAATCTTTTGGAAGAATTAAAAATAATGCAAATAGATATAAATAAATAAAATGTTTTTTTACAGTTGATGACACTACACCAAAAATAATTGCCAAAAAAGCTAATCCAACCTGAAAATGGAAAAATGAAAATCTTGGGTATATTAAAATAAGTGAAATTATTAATGATCCGTACAATAAAAGATTGTTTCTAAGTTTACTTTTAAGTAATAAATAAATTGTAGGCACGAATAAAATTAAGAGAATGAAAAGCTGTCTGTTATTAGGAATCATTTGGACATAATTTGGAAAGTTGGTCCAGTACTTAGATGGGTAAATTAATACCCAATTGAAAAAATCCACTATTGTATTTTTTTGAAATAAATAAATACTAAATGGAATAATAGGCAAAAGAGAGCCAAGTAATATTTTAAAGTAGTTTTTATGTTTAAGTGATAAGAGTAACCCAAATATCAAAAATAATGCGCTATTTTGTTTTGTTAAAAAAGCAATAGCAAAAGCTACACCACTTAAGAAATATTTTTTATTTAAAATTAATAATGAACCAACAAGTATTGGTGTTGACATGGCAAAATCAAACCATAGTTGGTTGCCATCTAAAAAGGGTTGCGTTAATAGGTAAAATAGTATTGCATATAAACCATATTTAGAATTTTTTGTGATTTTTGAAACAATTTTAAAAATAAGAAGGTCGTTTATTAAGATAAGAAAATAAGTAAGAAATTTGACTACCCAGATATTATAACCAAATATTTTATATAGATAAGCTAATAACGTTGTAAGTAATGGTGTATAAGGATGAACCATATCTTTATATAAATTAAATCCATTATTATAAAGATAAGGGAAAGAAAACATTTCAGGCCAAGCAGTAAATCTCAAATTGAGAAGTAATACTATGTGAATCATTATCAAAACTGCTAGAATCATACTAATATTGTAAATGTTTAACATAATTTTAGACAGAGGCAACGATTTAACAGAATTTTTCTGGCCTATTCTCTACTATATTAAAAATCAAATTCTTTTAGGCAATGGAATTCCTCTTTGGAATACTATGTTTTTTTCAGGTACACCGTTATTACCTGATCCACAAAATTTATTTATATACCCACTTAATATTATTTTTTTGTTTTTACCTATTGATACCGGAATACTAATTTCAATATTTATTCATATTATTCTTGCAGGAATAGGAATGTATCTGCTTCTCAAAATAAACAACTTCACAAAATTAACAAGTATAATAATTGCAATTCTATTTGCTATATCACCCAAATTCTTTTCATATCTTGAAGCAGGTCATCTGGGACTAATACAGTCTTGGGCATTTATACCATGGATCTATTGGGCAACAATTAATTTAAACAAAAACAAAAATTTTAAGTCAGTATTACTACTCACAATATTTTTGTATTTTGTATATACAAGCCATATTTTAATTTTTTTAATTCTAGTCGTTACTAACTCTATTTTCTTTTTAACTCAAAACAAGAAAGCATTTAAAATGTTTATAATCAGTCATTTAATATTATTATTTATTTCTCTACCAATTTTAATTCCTCAAGTCAGATGGAAATCACAAACAACAAGAAATTTACTATTAGAAAATCCTGAAACATATCCAATATGGAATGGTAAACGAGAATTTATACAAAATATTTTTGTGGCAACTTATGATACTGAAAAAAATATAACTGCTGGTATAACAGTTATATTATTAAGTTTAATTGGATATGTTAAATTAGGTAAAAAATATAAGATATATGTTTTGGTATCGCTATTAACGATTTCACTTTTAGCACTAAATATTTTGGGGTACGATTGGTTTATTTTATTTAGAGTTTCAACAAGATTTTGGTTTCCAATAGTAATAATTTGTTTATATCTAGCTGCAAAAGGACTTGATTATTTAATTAGCAAAAACAAGTTATTTGTATTTTTTGGAGTATTTGCTCTACTTGAATATTTATTAATAGCTAAATATATACTTGAAAAACCTATTAAATATATTCCCCCTACACCACAAGCAATAATTAACTTTTTAGAAAAAAATAATGATATATATCGAGTTTTTTGTTTAGATAAATGCATTCGCCAAAAGGATGCCGCATTACATGACATTGAACTTGCTGAAGGATATGGCACTTTGCAACAAAAAAATTATTTTGAATACAGTCAGCAACTTGCACAAGGCTACTGGGAGAAGAAATATACATTATCACTTCCACCGTTTCAAAATTATCTCTATGAACAATTTAAACCATATCCACCGGCGCTAAGTGCGTACAGAGTTAAGTATATTATCTCTCCGTATGAAGTAAGTGTAAAAAATCTTGATTTATTAACTAAAGTTGAGAATTATTATATATATCAAAATATGCTTTATATAAATCCAAATTATGAAATATATAAACCAAATTTTATCCGTGTAAAAATAGTTAATGAAGTTGATAATTTAGTAATTCCAGAAGTATATAATCGTGATTGGAATGCATATTTAAATGGCACAGAAAAAGTAATTATTTTTGAAACGATAGACAAAACAAGAACTGTAAATATTAATAAAGATACTAAATTTGTGGATTTTAAATACGAACCATTTAATTTTTTCTAGCAACAAAACTCATACTATCACCCATCTGCAAGACACTAGAAACTAGGTGATAGGGGCTAGCTAACACATTAGTTATAAATCGTTTTTTGAGACCAATTAACGATTGCCATAGATCTAAAAGGGGGTTTGCTAGTTCAAAAAGACCAGATCTTGACTCCCAATATAAAATATTAAACCCACTATCTTTAATCTTCTTTGAGAGCGAAGCTCTTGTAAATTGATAATTATGCTCATCTGACAATTTATATGCCCACTTATCACCTAATATCCTAGACCCTAATCCCCCAGCATTTGGGACATCTATGAATAAAATCCCGCCCTTTTTTAATATCTTATATATTTTTTCTAAAACTAAATCAGCATCTTTAACATGTTCTAAGGTGTGGTTCATTATCACCAAATCAAAATAATTTTCAGGTAGTTTGGCATTCTCAAACTTTGTATTGATTATTCTATGTACTTTGTACTGTGTACTTTGTACTATTCTGGACGGTTCCACTCCCCAAGTTTCACTATGTTTAAATAGATCCAAAAAAATCCCGTTTGAACATCCAATATCCAAAACCCTTTTAGGTGAATTTGTATATTTAGAGATTAAATTATATCTTTTTAAAAATATGTTTCTAAATAAATCTTTATTTTTATTATACTCATCATCCCTGTGATAATTTTTGTAATTAATATCCATGTTTTACACCTTTCATTAAATATCTACGTCTAAATTTTTTAAGCGGCGTTTCAATCATGGCTATAAGTTTATATTTTAAATCAGGCGTTTGCCACGGAGATTTCACAATGTTTGGTCTATCTCTAAAAAAAACTTCGGGATAATAAAAATCCAGTGAGGTTTGAATACCAATTTCATATTTTAACTTCATTGACCTTTTTAATACATCGCGATCATTGTCCGATCGATTTAGATGTGTAGCATGAACATATGGCGCATCAATAAATTTTATATTATTTGAGTTAATATCCTCGATTTTGGTATTGGTAATATCAGCCCACATAAAAACACCATGTTCCCCGGTTCCATGAAGATTTGGAATTCTTCTATTTATGGCTCTTGTAGCGTAATGTCCAATTCTTCCAGCAAGGTTATATCTACCAGCTTCTTTTTCTTGGAAATGAAACATATCTCCAACCATGTTAATAGTCGGTACAACAATCGAATCCAATCGATCTCCGTCTTTTTGAATTAGATTTGTAACTAATTTAATTGAATCATTCCACCATATTTCATCTGCATCCAATATCAATATCCAATCACTATCTGTTTCGTCAAGCATTTGTTGACGAATTATCCCTTCATCAAATTTTTCCAACTTTATTTTTTTAAAGATAATCTTTTTACTGTTTATTTTATTTACAATATTAATTGTTTTATCGGTACTTCCGGTATCATAGATTAAAATATTATCGACGTAATCAATTACAGACATGATTGCATACCAAACAAAATTTTCTTCATTTTTTAAAAGTACATGTGCAGTTATTTTCACTTTGTATAATAATATTTAATAACAATTATCCATGAATATATTGCTAGGACTGAGTTTGATACTAAAAACGCAATAGCTGGGCCAATTCCACCAAACAAATTAATAAAATAAGTGTTAAATACAAAAATCATTATGACTTGTACAAATGAATATGTACCTATATATATAGGTTTTCTCATTGAGTGAACAATAGCAGTCACCGCAGGGGTAGCTATAACAAAAGGTATCATTGAAAGTAATAAATACTGCAAAATTTTTACGGCATCCGAGTATCTATCACCAAATAAGATTAAAACAAATGGTTTAGCAACTAAAATCCAGATAATTACTCCTAAAATTATGGGTAAGGTAAAGAGTGTAGATTTAATTAAGTATTTTTTCTCTTCTTCCTTGTTATTGAAACGCGCAAATCGCGTTGATAAAACTGAACCTAAACTTGATGACAAAACAATTACAAAAGATGATAACCTTGATGCAATTGAATATTGTCCAACTATCCCTGCAGTAGTTAAATTAGCAAGCATGGTAATATCAAGCCTACCTGAGATTGATGATATTACTCTATTTACACCAAGCCAACCAGAGAATTTAGCCAAATCAATATAATCACTTGTTGTCGTTTTCGACTGTAAAAATTTTATACCTATAACACTAAAACCAATAAATATAGGTAATATAGTACTTAAGCCGTACGAGGCAAGAGCTAGATTTAGATTTATAGGAAACATCATTCCTAATCCTAAGAAAATTAGAATCCTAGGAATTCCCAATGACCAATCCAAGACAACAGATTGCCAAAACTTCTTGTAGGCCATCATAGCGTAAGGAAAAGTCAACCAAGCCGTGAGTCCAATAGATATACCTGCAACCCAATATGACACAGTATAATCAGTTGTAGCGAGCAAATTTAACGAAATTATTTTAGGAATTAAAACAACAATTCCAGATACTAATAAAATTGAAATAAATCTAATTACAAAAGATGCTTTCAAGTACCTACTTGCACCAATTTCATCCTTGTTACCTAATTTAGTCGAAACAAAATTAATCATTGCAGTAGTAATTCCTAGATCAGTAAACGAGGAAATAATTACAATCAAATTAGCTGCAGCAGAAAATATTCCAAATTCGGAAACTGATAACTTTTGAGTAAGTAAGTAAATAAATATAAAACCAAAAAATGCTGACAGCGTGTTGCCTACAAAAAGAGTTACAGTATCACGTGACGTATCAGAAAAAATCAAAAATTTTACTTTATCAATATATTTTTTCATTGAAGCTTCAATAGCTGAATTGTCTCCTCCCGAAGTTTTAACTTTACCAAGTCTTTCTGGCTTTGGGTTAACAATTCACCAAGTCCTATTAATATATTTTTGTTATCAAATTTTTCAAGTTTTGATATTAATTCTTTTATAAATTGTTTAAACTTCAAACCTGATCTCTTTTCAATAATTTCTTCATTTACAGGAAATCTATTTTTTAAGAAAAAATTTACATCATATATGTCTCGGCTAGTTTTTCCCATTCTTTCATACATCGCCATCAATTTGTGAGCAAACATATCTTCTTTCTTCATTATAAGCATCGAAACTCCTAAATATGTCTTTATTTCATATTTAGAATCAAAATTTCTTCTATTTATTTCAATCTTGATATTTTGTAAACTTTCTTCGTAAGATACCAAAAAAAATAGGTTAAATCTTTTTTTGTATGATTCTTTTAATTTTCCAAATTTACTCACAATGTTTTTAACTTTTTCAAAAATATAGTCTTCTTTGTTTTCATTAAGTAAATCAAAATCTAAATCTACAGAAAATCTGTCTAAGTCATAGTACATTAAACTTGCTGTTCCCCCTTTAAACCCCAAGTAAGGAGCAATTGTTGTATCAGAATATATTTCTTTTAATATTTGAAAAAGAATTGTCTTGTGTTTAGATATGTTTAATGTCATATAGTTCCTTTACTTTTTTAGACATGCTTTCATTCTGATAAATAGGGAGTAATTTAAAAATCTTGTCCCAGTCTAGTGACCTTAAATTATCAAAATAATAATTTCCATCGATATAAAGTGTATCTAAAAATGCTCTTTCCTTTGTAGCTATTGACGTATGGTTAATGATATTAATTCCTGATGAATTAGTTAATATATTATCTTTAACTTTTCTAAATAAAAATATATTGCCTTCAATTTTTAATTCTCTGGTTAAATATGTTGCGACGTCTACTCTTTCATAATACTGAAATATTAACCCTTCTTTGACCAACACGGTTTCAAAGCTTACATAAGACGGTGTAAATATTCTAGTTGCAAGTTCAAACCTGTCATAATTTTTATTTTTAGAATAGATCCCTCTTCTAATTTTAAACAAATCTCCTTTTTTCAAATAATAATTCAGTCTCACTTTAAAAGTATTTTTGTCTGTATCTTGCCAAATCATAGCAATATCTTTACTTGTAAGTATTGATTTGTCTGAATTTAATAATTTATTAAGATATTCTCCCTTTTTCATATTTTGTAAACCAAAGGTTAGGTTTAACCTAACCTACAGTTTATATATTAATTAAAACGATTATTATTGTCAATAGTCTTAATGGTACTTTTGACGTTTTTGAACAATTAAACCATCAAATTTTTTCTCTTCAACCAACAAACTTATTTCTTTAACCCAGTTATAAGCATTATCTTTATAAATATTTGGGATTCTAGGAGTTTGATCTATAATTAAATACAAATATTCTTCATCATTTTTACTATTTGAAAGAACATCATAAGGTGCTAGTTGCTCGCCTCCTGTCCAAGTAGGTAGATAGCCATATTTTTTTAACCCATACCATCCATAGTTGTATGCCCAAGGATAGTTTATGTATAAAGGATTTGTTACTGAATTAATTGTAAAATTCTTATGATCAGAACTTTCATACGTATAATCTATCACAGCTATTTGATTAGCTAAAATAGAAGACTTATCAGCCCCTAATAAATTAAGATCTATTCCAAAATTTACATAAAAAATAAAAAAACAAGCTATAAAGATTAGAACTGGATATTTAAGTTTTGATATGAAATAACCCGTGGAAATTGCAATTGCTGGAGATAAACCAATTAAAAACCATGGAGAACCATGAAAACCTGCTATTAACATAATAAAAGGAGATAAAAGATAAATAAGTAAAAAGGAAAAAGATTTTTCCTTAGCCTTAATTAAGAAAAATAATATCGTAAATAATGCAAACAATTTTCCAAAGATAATCTTTCCAGGCCAAATATTGCTAGAGAAAGTTTCAGCAAACCCATTTAACATAAATATAAGATTATTAACCATTCCCTGACCTTGTGTTTTTCCTAGAAAGACTGCCCCAAAAATATCTTTTATTCCAGAAAAATTATATTTAATTTCTGTAGCAATCATTGTAGAAACAGTCATTAAAAATACAAACAAAGATAGAAAAATAATTTTCTTACTTGGAAGTTTTGGTTTAAAGAGTATTAATACCCCTATTAATACTGGTATTAGGTATATAAAAAATAATTCAAATTGAATTGATAGACCCAAAAAGAGAGATGACAAAATTAACGATTTTTGATCTCCATTTATATATATCCACAGAAAATAAAAAAATAATGGCACAGTAACTAATGTAGGGGCTGGATTTCCTATCCAACCAGCATAAGATACAAAATAATACGAAACTGCCGTAATGAAAGCTGCAATAGTTGCAGAAACGTTATCCTTAAAAAGAGATTTTGAAAAAAGATATATTATAATTACAGCTAAAGAATTAATAAAAGAATTCCACACACTTATCCAAAAGGGATTACCATTAAACATAATAATTGGAGGTAAAACATAATATAAAAAGGCCACGCCGTGATGTAGGTTAAGATTATTTCCGGCAGTGGGTCCAATAATTTTTAAGTCTCCATCTACCCACATATTTTTTGCGGCAAACAAGTCTCTTATTTGATCATAACCTAAAATTATTTTATTGGGGAAAATACTATAAACACGAAGGGTAAAAGCTAATAAAAACAATAAGATAATTATTTTTTTCATTCCTTATATTCTAGCCTATCTAGCTCGTAGTATCCAGCAATCTAATACTATTATGCATAATTTGCATATTGCCTCTACCCGACTGTTTCCAAAATAGAAACAGTTGGAGTATATTTAAATTATGCTTGTTTTTATTGACGACTCAGGTGACCCAAGTTTTAAAATAGACAAAGGTGCAAGTAAAAACTTTGTAATTTGTTGTATTATTTTTGACGATGAACTCGAAGCAGAAAAGGTAGCTGTCACAATTAAAGAATTAAGGCGCAAGCTTGGCTTCTCAGATCGAGTTGAATTTAAATTTAACGGATCTAACTTTCAAACAAGAATTGCATTTTTAAAAGAAGTTAGCAAATACAATTTTAGAGTACGAATATTAGTAGTTGATAAAACAAATATTACAAGTGGGCAACTAAAAAACAACAAACAATCATTTTACAGTTATTTTATTAAAATGGTTCTTCAACACAACAAGGGCACGATTAAAAATGCAAAAATTAGGATTGATGGAAGTGGAGACAGAATATTTAGAAAAAAGTTTATTACATATTTAAGAAAACAATTAAATTCAAAACAACAAAAGGTAATTAATAATATTTCCCTCGTTGATTCAAAAACAAATGTACTTATTCAACTTGCAGATATGATTGCAGGAACAATTAGACGATATAAAGAGGGAGAGAAAGAAGATTCAGTAAAATATTGGTCAAAAATTAAAAACAGAATTGAAGATTGTTGGGAATTCAAGTAATGGGATTCAACTTCGTCATAAAAAAATCCCAAATTGCTTTGGGACTTTCCAACCACGTCTCTATTAGAGTTGTCCTCTACACGCCACCATCCGGTAACAGTTCGAGATACAGGTCTTTGTAGAAATATTATACATTACTTTGTCAATTTTTTGCAAGAAATAAAATTAATTTTCTTTTTTGTATAAAAAGTAAATTGCTATAATCAAAATTGTTAATGCACTACCCCAGATTCCCCATCTAAAAATTGTCTGCCCTGTAAATTCAATGGTCATATTATTCCATTCAGGATCTATATAAAATGCATTTAACATAGAATAAACTGGATACGATTTGGTATAGGTTAATCCCCTTTTTAAATTCCACCAACTATTATAGTTATCTGATAAAATTACCCAGTATCCAACATTCTTGGAAACTATCGAGTACTTAGAAGTTCCAAAATTATTAACCTCTATACTCATAATGTCTGAAATATTATCTATTTTAGTAACAACTTCAAATTTAGTTAACATTTGATCTGTCAGAGTTAATGCTTTTTGATAATCACTTTTGGGTATTAAGGCAACGGTATTTAACACTGACAAATCTTCATCGTTCGTTACTATAAATTTATATCTACCCTTTTTTAAATATTTCTCTTCAATTTTCCAGGAAAGCTTTTGAGTAACTTGATTTGAAATTCTTTTCGCTAATACATAATCACCATCTTGAGGCACTTTAATATTAAAACTAATCGATTCTCCTTTTTTAGTTGAAAAGGCTATTCCCTGTCCATAATCAAAATCTAAAAACTTATAATCCCGTATTAATAGCTGATATTTATACTTTAAATATTCATTTTTATTAAAAACAGACCACTCAGATTTATTATTAGTTAGAGGAGAAACAAAATACTTCTGCAAAAAACTCATAGCCAAATCTGTCTTGTTTCCATCTGTAAAATATATTTTTAGTGAATTTGGTTTCTTTTCATAGAGTGTAGAAGGATCCCATTTCCCATCTTCAAAATATATTGGAGGAATAAATGATTTTTCTCTTAGGGGATACCCAGAACCAACTACCGCAGTCAGATTACTAACTGCATAAAATTTTGGATAAGGATTTGTAATTTCATATCCACTAAAATTTAAATCCCAATCTAACTTTTTACCAGCAAAGGAATCATCAACAAGTTTTATTATCGTGTTCCAATTCTTTATATCTGTTTGGTCTGGGTTAATATTTCGATGATCACCATTCAAAAAAACATATTTAACATCCAATACCCGAAGCCAATCTATATAACTGTTATTATTTAAAAAATTAAAAGCATCTTCAGATTCATTTATTTGAGCGAAGGGAGAAAAACTAACCAGACTGCTTGCATCAATGGCTGGATTACTTCTAGATTCATAACTAAGAGGGTTCTTATTAGTAAACCAAAGCGTCCTAAATTCTTGGTTTTGGGAAGAAATTTCTTTTGAAATTTCTAAATAACTATTATCCTTTGTTTTTCCAGACATCATAAAATTCATTTTTCCAAGAAAAGCAGGGCTAATTAAGAATAATATATAAACAAAACAAATAAATTTGAATATATTACTTTTTAGTAAATCTAGGGTATTTCCAATTAAAAATCCTGCAAATAAAAGTAGAGGCATGAAAAACTTACTACTATCTCTAAATAATATTCCTAAGTTAATTCCAAAGGGTGGAGTTTCTCCTTTTACTAAAAATGCAAAGATTAAAAATAATAATCCAAAATTTATGTATTTCTTATCTTTATTTAATATTAGTCCAGAAAAAATAGCTATTGGAACTAATATAAAATAAAATGGAGGGTAACTAATTTTACCAAATATGTTTGCCGGCCAATGTGGAGAGAAAAGCATAAGAGGGTTTATAAGAGACAATAGTCCTAAACTTGAAACAGAACTACTGATATCACCAGAGCCTAATTTGAATAATGGATATATCCAATAAAAATTAAGAAAAATTAACAAAGTCCCCATTAATACAAGCCAAAACGTAAATTTCCTATCTAATAAAGACCAAATAAATATGGTCAAAAAGCATATTATTAATATCCTCGGATCAACTATTGAGAGCAATGTTGAGAATGATAATGCGAGTATAAAATTGTTTTTACTGATATTGTCAATAAACTTTTTCAAAAACAAAAGAGTTATAGGGAAAATTCCATAGGCCAAAGCTACACCAATTTGCCCACCATCTAATAATAATAAAAAATAAGTATTAAATACGTATATTAGGGAAGTAAAAAACTGAACTGTATTTGGCAATTTTAAATATCTTGTTAAAAATACAGGTCCAATTAATGATAAGGCGATAGACGGAAGAATAAATAATATTTTGACAATCATATCGTTATTTAGAGATAAAAATTTACCCATTGCCCCATAAACAAGCATTATGGGAGAAAGCCAAAGAGTTAGATTTACACCACCAAAAGAATAGCCTCTTTCTGTCCAAACATGAGGATCTGACACTAGACTCCTTAAAGCATTAGGATAGAAAAAGGGAGCATCTCCACCATAAGAAAGATTACCAAAAAACAAATTTTTAAAAACGAAAAATGCAGGTATTAAAAGTAATAACCAATAACTATTTTTAATAAACTTTTTCATATACTATTACTGCAAACAAAATAAAAAAAAGATAATTAGTAATTTTTATTGCAAATCCAGGATGATTAGTCAGTAGTAAAATACCAACACCAACAAACCCTAATAAAGTTACTATTAAAAATGGTTTTAGTATCATATATATGTAATGTAGTTTATATTATACTAAAATAATGCTTACAATGAAAACAAATTATGATTAAAAAAGTTGCTTTGATATTTATAACTTTATTTTTTTGCCTCTTTTTAGCCTTTTTTTACCATAAGCAAATATTTGCTTTACGTTTTTTTGATGAAGAAGAAACTTTTGCGGCTGGTAAGTACCTAAATCAAGAAGAGCACCTATATTCGGATTTGATTACTAGCCATCAACCCTTAACAACTATTGCCAGTTCTGTTTTGCAAAAAGTAAGCCACCCTGATAATCTTTTAATGCTTATAAAACGCCACCGTGAAGCTATAATCATCTATTCAGTAATATGGGACATTATCTTGGTGGCAAGCGCAGGATTTACAGGTTTTCTTTTTGTATTGATATTTGAGACTACAAAAATACTTCTATTCGGCAACTTATTTATCGCCGAATCTTTGATTACTTACCCATTAATTTTTTTAGTTATTTTCGCTACAAAAAAAATTCGTGTTACTTATAAACATGCATTCATTTATGGAATTTTAATTACTAGTTGTTTATTTCTTTTAGCACCAATCTGGCCCTTAATAATTTATCTAGCTTATTTACTAGTTAAAAAATTCGACTTGCGACAAAGATGGGTATTTCTGTTAGGCTCTATCGCAGTTTTATTAGTTGTTATTCCTTTTTTTGATCCCCTCAAGTACTGGGAACACACAATAATAAATAATTTTAAATATACGATTCCTGCTACTAGCTATTTTGGACCTTGGTATATGACCTTCGCGAAAGGTTTTTTTGCCCCTCTCATATCTTTAACTCACCTAAATGGTAGTTTATTACTTTGGCTAGAAAGGGGTCTAGTCGTAGGACTATTAACCTATTTTGTTATTAGTTTTCTTCAACATAAATACCGTCCTATAATTTTTACCTTTGTATTATTAGGATTAGCCAATCTTCGATTCTATACACCTGGTCTAGATTATTATCAAGGGTTTCATTCGCTACCTTGGTTTAGTTTATTGATCTACCTTAGTCTTTCCTCGTTAATTAAAAGTTTTCAAAAAATAGACATAAAATTAGTAAGGATATTAATAGTAGGAGAACTGGGAGTAATTATCTTGCTCTCATCATTAATTTTTATAAAATATTTATTACCCACACAAGATAAACAAAGAGATTTTTACGTAAATTACTCTCAAGAGGAATCGTATGGTCAAGTAATAAAACTACTATCTAATTCACCAAATGATAATCTATTTGTTTATCCTGACAATTGGCTTATTTATTGGTCTAGTGGTTTAAACCATGGTTTTAGAAATTTCGGTTATTTTCAAGTTCTCTCTCAAATACCAAAGTTTAGTAAATCAGTAAACGATATGTTTATAAAATCCCCACCCACTTTTTTTTATTGTGAGAAGTGTTCTCAAAGCAGTTTTGTAAATTATTTACCTCAATACGATGTAATAAAAAGGGATGGTAAAAATACAGATTTGTATCTACTTAAAACCAAGGTTTTAACTCTTACTCAAGAACAATTGAAGCAGTTAAAATACTTTCAATATGATTTATAACAAGGCTGTTACAGAGGCTTTATTTGCCAAAGTATGGAGTTAGCATTTTCATAAATTTTTTCTAAATTGTAATCACCTGGTGAAAATGGAACTATCTCCTGATAATCACCATAACGTACAACATAAATATACTTAGCCTCTATGCGTTTCAATTCCTGTCTACCTTCCTCTCTTGAAGTAGTAGTAAAAATGCGACTATTGTAGACAATTGATTGGTGGCTAATATCTGTAACATAGTCTCGCTTATTAGAAAAAACAGCTGGTTTATATGGAGTTATCCATTGACAATTTACACATTCTCGATCATAAACTACTACTTTTCCCGTTTCCATCCGTGACAAACGAATTAAGGTATCTACTTCTGCTTGGCTAACAAAAAAACTTCGATTAGAGGAAAAATACCAATATCCTAAACCTAGAGCAAATACCAACAAAGGTAAACAAACTATAATAATTTTCAGAAACTTACTTTTCCTAGTTTTCCACAAATAAAACCAACCAATAAGCATTACTAGTAGAATTACACCAAAAGTCCGCTTGTGTCTTAAGATAAGAGGTTTTTCGGGCAATAGAACCTTAAAGGGATAGCCCTCAGTAGAATAAGAAAAATTAAGTCCTGGTTGTAAATTAGTTACTAACTTTGGCACATCAACTAATGAAGAAGTTATTAATAACTTGTCTGGTAAAAATTCAAAATTAATTTGATTTGTTTCCAATTTAAAATCTAAATAATCACCCGAGATATTAATTTGGTTAACTCCATTTATTATCCATGCCTCTTGGGGATTACTTGCTGAATCGATGATAGAAGGATTATTAATCGTAAGGTTAAACTGGCTATTGGGCGTTAAATAATATGGTTCTTGAAAATTAGCTGAATAAGTTCGTAAATCTCTTACTGTCAACTCACCTAAAGCTTTATCAAAAGTTAAACCGATTCTATATTTGGGCGATTGATACCAAATAGCTTCAGGGGTAACTATTACACCTGAAGGTGATAAGTCTGAAAATTTATTATTATACCAATTGCTGAACTGATTCATGGTCACAACCTGAAAGATACCTTGTTGGGTTTTCTTAGCAACTAGATCAAGTTGTTTAGTATATTCGTTATCATAAGTTTCTGGACTTAAATCGGCTTCTAAACCTACAGTTATTTGTCCAAAACTATTTAGGTTTTTTAAACCATAAATATCTAATAATTTCTCAAAATAGGTTATGTCATAAGAATTACCTAGTTGTTTGTAATCCTGAGTAGAATACAAACTGTTTTTATATCCCAAAAATGGATCGCGAGCGGCCCACTGTAGATTAACAATATTCAATTTTACCGAATTATCTGTTGCAGGAATGCCCGAGTGATTAAGGCTGGGATAGAAAGGTTGCATCCAAGGTTGACCCCACAAAAAATAACCATCTGTTCCAAATTGATCTGAACACCCAAGATTTGCAGTTACCCCATATTTATTTTGTAAATAAGCTAAAGAATAAGAATCAGTCCACCAAGAACCTACTGATTTAGGATAATAACCAAAAACAGCCTTGAATTTTGTAAAAACGGTATCAATTAATTTAAGTCTTTCAGCTTGAGTATAGCCAGATAAAAATAATGCGTTAGCATGGTGCCAAAAACCTGTGTTGTGATAATTTACCCCAGCTGCTTCTGCAAAAGCTGGACTAACTTCCAATAAAATCCCCAACTCTTGTTGGTCATCCATTTTTTTAACGATTGCTATAATTTTATCGTTTGTTAAAGTATCGTAGCTTAGAAGCCATGTAGCTGGGAGATTATAATTTTCCACTACTCGATACTCTACTTCTATTGATCTTTCTGGATTAGCTGTGTAAGAAGATACACGTACTGGGTTAACAATTGTGATAAATTGATCATCAGTTTTTGCTTCAATATTATTTGGAAAAACCAATAGTAGAAAGAAAGTTAATACCCATACTAAGAAAGGTTTTATTTTTGGGTACATATCTTACTTTATTTTTTAAAAAACAATAATAATATACCAACCACTAAGGCTTGAAAAAAATATTCTATTGTTCTATCTGCCCAAATATCTACTTTTACACATTTTAAGAAAGTAGCTAATATCCAAAAACTAAGCGCTACAATAAACATCATTTTGCTTGTTGCTTTTAATAATACAACGGAAAGAATTAAACTAACCAGATAAATTAGGTTAATGTTGATTGTCAAAAAGGGGCTAAAATATCCTGCAAACCTCAAAAGAACTAAAAGTAGTATTATTAAATTAAATAGAAATAACCCTGCTATATTTTCTTCGGCCCATTTCTTTATAAGTATTTTTTGTTTAACGAATAATTTATTTAACATCGACGTATTTTTTTGTAACTACTAAATAAGCGACCGCAATCCCAACTAAGACAAAAATTCCAAAACCTATGTATAAATATATCTGTGGTTGATAATAAATACTAATATTTTGTTGTACCTCTCCACCTGGTATATACCAACCGTTTGCAAATCCGTTAGCCTTAAAATGAATAGCCTCCCCTTCGGTGTCTTTTGATGTTAGTTCCCAACCAGGATTGTAATTATCTAGAAATACTAAATAATAACCATTTACTCCCCCTTCAACAAATATATTGTATTTAACTGAACTGATTTTTTCAAAAGATACTTTTGGATTAGCGATACCCAATGTATCTATACCAGATTCTTGCACCGCAAAAAGACGATTATTAAAAATGGTAAGTAATTCGAAGTTTTCGAAAAAAGTTTTACTTCTTTCCTTTGTCTCGTTTTTGGGCAAAATTATGAATGCCTCTAATTTCGATTTTAAGTTTACAGGATTTATCGTAATTGTTTTTCGTTCCCAATCGAAAGATGAACCCACATAATCTGGAAAGGTTTTTACTCGTGATGTTGGAATAGACTGTATTACATCAACGATAGGTACTTTGCCATAAAAATATTTATAATCAAAACTTAAAATATATCTATTAAATGGATCAAAATCCATTATTGGAATAATTATTTTTTCTTCAACCTTACTTTCCGAAAATGCTACCAATGTTTTTGCAGAATCAACTGGTAATTCATCGGGTCTTAGTAAATTATTAGGAGAAAACGGTTGATAATCCGTAATGTCAATAAGACTCTCTGCTTTTGGAAAAATCACCTTGACTTGGTAAATTCCTTTGTTCATCCAGTTAGGACCAAACTGCAAATAATTTGAATTTTCTTGACTAATCTGACCTAAATAGGAAACATTGTTTATCATCAAAGTTGTACCTAATTTTGCTTTTTCAAGAAATATTTTATAATTTCCAGATTGTGTGATCTCTAGTGCATAAAATTGGATATTTGAAGTAAGACTATCTTCATTAAAATTATGAATCGCTTCAGCGACGTGTAAATAGTTGTTATTATTAATAATTGTTTTTGAAAATTCTGAATCTGGAAGCTTTACTATTAAATCTTGGCCATAAGGTGATACTTTGGCAAAATCTGTGAAAAGTTTATCCGAAAAATTGTTAATGTAAATTGTTTTAGGCGAAAATATTTTAAAATTATTTGAATTATCTTTTATATTAACAAAAGACCATGGCCCAATTTCTTTTACTTCTGAGGTATATTTTTCTACCAAATTTTCTTCATTTAATTTCGGAGAAATTGAAATAAAATCTTTTCTGTTAAAAATGGTATCTACTCCCAAATATTTCATTATATTAACAGCTGAATCATAATTTTCATTTTTTATGGAAAGATAAAATCCCTCTAATAAATCTTTTAAAACCTGGCTACTTATATTAAAGGATGGTGTGAAGAATTCCTTAGAAGAAAATAGTGCTAGTATTGTATCTGTGCCCCTATAACCCCAACTAAAATCTTCTATTTGATCATCTGGATATGTGATAATCCTCCCTTTTATTAAACCTGTCGATTCAAGCCAACTCTGTGTTTCCCACACATAGTGAGGAAAATTAACAAAAAAACCGTCATGTCTTAATGGTCTAAAGATTTTACCAGTAATTAGTGGGTATGAATATAAAAGATAAGAAACCATAAAAACAACACCAACAATATGTACTGAATAAGTATAAATCTTCATAATTTTGATTTTTGTTTTAGGAAAAACATTTAAAACATTCTCAAACAATAAACTTGTCAGTCCCGCATAAGCGAGTGTCAAAAATGGTGTAAATATATACCAAGGACTTCTAAAAAAGGAAAAGAATGGAATTTTATCAACCAAAAAACGATAAATAAGTCCAGTTGGATAATGTGTCCCCGCGCCCATGAAAACTCCAATTACCAAAAACATTCCAAATAATAAATAATGTTGGATTTGATTTTTATTTTTCATAAATATGAACGATAAAAGCGTAAGAGAAGGAAGAACAAAACTGAAAAGCACGAAGGGTAATTTATATAAATAATTCAAAGTGTAAGGAAGATAAAGAGGCTGGCCATCTGAACTGGTTGAATACCAATCCCAAGCTCCCTGAAGACGTAATACATTTAAAAGACTGGTGTTTTGAGATAAACTATCTAACCAGTTGGTAAGTCCTATATCCGACAAACTACTAATTTTTGAATTAATAAATAAATTACTAAAAAGGGGCAGTATCCAATATAAATTTACTAAAATAAGCGTCAGAAGTAAGAACACAACACTTTTGATAATATTTTTCCAATATTTCTTTGAAAATATTAATTTGACACAGGTAAATACAACTATTCCTAATATAATTACAATAAAGTAAGCAGGATTAATACCAGAACCAGATGCAATAATTGATATTAAAAAGGAATAGAAAAATAAACGAGATGTATTGATTTTATTAGACCAATGAAAGTTTAAAAGTGCCATAAATAATGGTAGTGAAATATAAAGTGCGAGATTTGATACTTTAACGTTTTCCCAGGTGTTAAAAAGATAAATGTTAAAAGAGTAAACAAGAACAAATACCAATTGAGCAAATTTATTTTTTACCCCAACAGATTTAATAAATAAAAAAGACGAAAATACCATTAATAAATACCAAAAAACTAAACTAATAATTTCTACCTTTTGCAAACTAAAACCCAAAGCATGAGGAATAACTTGAATTAAATGAAAAAACAATCCTGATATCGAGGAGCTAAAATCACTCCCCGCATTTGAAATATCATACCAAACAAAAAACCTTCTCCTAAACCAAATTAATGGGTCAAGTGGAAAATTAGTGTCAAGACCATTAATTAATACATTGCCTTTTCCAACAAACCAAAGAATAGGAACTAAAGAAAACAAAACAAGTATTATTAACAACCAATTTTTTTTAATTTTTTCAATCATGTATTTTGACTCTAATCTCTTCGGATATATCTCTCAACATATTTTTATTTCCATCCCAAGAAAAGGCTATAACTGATTCGTTAGGGAGATTATATTGCTTTACGGTCTTAATTAGCAAATCCAAATCCCTATAATACCCAAATCCAACATCTCCTACTTCTTTATATCCCTGACTATCTATTTCCCACAAAAATCTATTTATAAAAAATTCTTTAGGAAAATTCACTTTTGGATAATACCATGCTAATAATGTTTGTCCAAAACCAGACTGAAAAGGCATAATCTTTGTTTCAATAGGAAGACCATAATAAGATTGATTACTTTGGGTAAAAATTACTACTTTTGAAGGTATATCTGGTAAAATAGTTGTTATGTTATTAAGAATGTTTCTTCTTAAAGTACCTAATTTTACAAAATTATCTAAGTTTCTATTCAAAAAAAACAAATTAGGTATTAAAATAATTAACAAAAAAATCAAAGATATATAATAGTTATTTTTTCTAATTTGAGAAAAAACTGTTGTAATAATTAAAACTGCTCCAATAGAGACAAAATACAAATTTCTAGAATCTATAACTGATGTTATTCCGTTCCTTAGTGGAGAGAAGGCAAAGATAAAACTATTAATTATAATCCAAATCAATCCTAATGTTGAGATACTAGAACGATTCTTTTTGATTAGTACCCAAAAAGCAATCATAAATGAAATCACTAAAGATACAGCTTCCATTACTCTTTTAACTACAAACAGTTCAAATGCGGGAGATCCAACCTCATTTGATATTTTTTGAGGGAAGAGTCTCGCAACAAACTCAGCCAAACCACGCATAATTTCGATAGGTACAATTGATTGAGAAACTGCTTTTATAGGAATTGTTATAAAATCATAAAGCCATTTTGCATAACTTTGTGATTCAAATACGAGTTCTGCATAAGAATTCAGTCTAAAGGTTAAAAAAATCATATATAACCTCAGTAATACATAGGCAGATCCACACAACATTATTTTTTTAATCAAAAAGATTTTCTCTTTCTTTTTGAAATTGCCTCCACTCCAAATCAGAAATAACATTATGGCGAATAATCCCAAAGTAATTTCCTTAAAAAACAAAGATATAAACAAAAAAAGAAATGAATAATATAATTTATTATTAGATTTTAGCTTTAAAAAATCTAGGAAAAAAATGATTGATAAAATTCCAAATATTGTTGCGCAATGAGTGCCTATATCTGCCATAACCCATGAAGTTGCCTGTTGGCCAGAAGAAAAAGATGCAAACAATAATGTTCCAATACCTGCTAAAAATTTAGAATTGAATATCTTTTTGAATAAATTAAAAAGTAATATTACGACAACTACATGCAAAGTTAAACTTATAATAGAGTGTGCGGTGTAATTCATACCGAAAATAGACAGAGTAGAATAAAGCGTCATCAGAGTAAAAGGTGTGTAGTGTACAACAGAAGGAGCAAAAAAATATTTTAATAGACCATCGAAACCAAATCCACGTCTTAATATGTATTCTGAATAGCCAAACCATTCATCCTGCTGGAAAAAACCATTAATTATTTTAAAATACGAAAGTAATGTTATTGTTAAAGACCCTAAAAATAATCTCATTTTTTTGTTACTAAATAAGCAATTGAACCAAAACCAGCTGAAATAACTTTGACAATGTACAAAAACATTAACCCAAAAAGATAAAGTGGTTTTGTAAGCGCAGCCATAGAAAAATAAGACCTTCTTGGAAGTGAATGGGCTGCAATTGTAGAAGGTTTTTGACCAAAAGCTTTTATATATCCTTTTCCATAGCGAAAAAACTTTTTAGCAAATATCCGCCAACTATTTACTTCGTGATGATAGATAGAAGGTTTAGACAAGTATCCTGAACTAGCACCTTTATCTAGAATCTCTGCATATAGTATAGTATCGTCAAAAATTGAAAGTTCTGGTGGCCAAACTACTTTTTTTAATAATTCCTTTTTAAAAAAACGTGGACAGGCTGTACCAAATAAGGCATTGTCATCTCTGTTTTTGTCAATTAGCCATTTATCATATGCTATCAACTTCTCTAAAAAAGTGCTTTTTGAACTAATAAAAGATTTTTCTGAAACTGACAATGCATCAAGATTTTCTTTTTCTGCCTTTTTTATACAAGCTGCAATTAATTTATTATTAAGCACTTGATCGGAATCTAAAGAAAAAATGTATTTACCTTTACTCTTTTTATAATTTTGATATCTAGCATCTCCTAATTTATCTGCATACCCTATTTTTGCACCAAATGATTTTGCTATTTTAATACTATTATCTTTACTGTAACCATCTGAGACTAAGATTTCTACATTTTTGTAGGTTTGGTTTTTAACTGAACTTAATGTCTCTTCTAAATATTTTTCTGAATTAAAAGTTCTGATATTTACAGATACAAGTGGAGAATGTTTTAATATTTTTTTTCGTACCATGAAATTGTCCTTTCTAAACCTTTTTTAAGACTAGTTTTTGCTTCAAAACCAATTTCTTTTGCTTTTGAAACATCCAACCTTCTTCTTGGTTGACCATCTGGTTTAGTCATATCCCACACTATTCCTCCATTAAAACCAACAATTTGGCTAATTGTTTCAGCAACTTCTTTTATTGATGTCTCAACCCCAGTACCCAAATTTATTGGGTCACTTGAGTCATATTTTTGAGAGGCTAAGACAAGACCTTTTGCCGCATCTTCTATATATAAAAATTCTCTTGTAGCCAATCCACTACCCCATACTTTTACACTTTTTTCATTGTTTCTTTTTGCTTCTACAAACCTTTTTATGAGTGCTGGTATAACATGAGAAAGTTTTTTATCAAAATTATCACCAGGTCCGTATAAATTTACAGGGAGTAAGTGGATTGAATTGAATCCGTGTTGTTTTCTATATGCTTTTGATTGAACAATTAATATTTTTTTTGCTAAACCGTATGGAGCAGTAGTTTCTTCGGGGTAACCCATCCAAAGATCATTTTCATTAAATGGTATTTTTGTATACTTAGGATATTCGCAAACCGTTCCTATGGTTACAAACTTTTTAACACCTGCTTTACGAGAAGCCTCCATCAATTCAATTCCCATTACAGCATTTTGATAAAATAAATCACCAGGATTTTTGTCTATAAAACCAATTCCACCTATAAGAGCAGCTAGATGAATAACAATGTCGACATCTTTGACAACTTTCTCACAAGCATCTCTATTTATTAAATCTGCTTCTTTATGTGTTGGTGCAAATATGTTTATTGGGTTACACTTTTTTAATTCTTTATAAACATACCTACCCAAAAAACCATGCCCTCCAGTAAGTAATATTTTTTTATTTCTTAATTCCATATTATCCACCTATTTTAGTACAAATCTAAGTTTAATGGAACAACGTAAGTTGATAAACATTTTATTATTGGTATCGATTTATTTTTTCTTTACTGCTAGAAATAGCATCCTTCCCAAAAAAGTTTTCCCAAATATTTTACTAAAAAATATTTCCATTCCAATAACACATTTAGCACACAAACTATTATTAGACAAGGAATAAAATATATCCGGAATGCGAGTAAAACTCTGAATATCCAATATTTCTAAATTATGTTGTTTACAGATATTTTTGAGTTCTGTTTTACTCGATCTGTAAAATGGAGTTTTGTGAAAGCTAAAAACATTTAAGGAGTATTTATTCGGCATGCAAAATACCGCTATTCCATCGTCACTTAAAATTTGAGAGATCTTGTCAATCATTTCGATCCAGTTTTTATTATACTTTAATACTCTTATCGCCGAAATAAAATCAAAGGTAATTTTGAAGGGTATTTTTTCTTTAGAGAAATCGCATACTACTAATTTGGTGCTTGATGGGTTATTGTGAAATCTTTTTTTGCAGATATCTACCATCTTTTCTGAAATATCAATTCCATATATCGCACTATTTTTTACATTTTGAAGATAATTCGCCAAGATCCTACCATTTCCAATCCCAATATCCAAAATATTTTTAACTTTTTTTGGAGAAAAAAATTTATTTATAAACTCCAATTCTTTATGAGACAAGTGCTCTTTGGATTTTCCAATCCAAGATTTACTATATTTAATACCCACCTTATCCCAATGTTGTTTGTTTTTCTTCATTTTCATTATATTTCTAAAAATTCATAATTAAATTTCTTGATTTGTTTAAAGGTCAGCTCAGATTTCTTCTTTTTAAACATACTTAGCCCAAAGTCAATCTTATCCCTTAAATGTTCATGAAATACGTAGCTTCTTAATAAGGGGTTGATATTGAAGGGTACACGCCATAAATAAAAAAAGTCGTAGATATTATTATTTTGAGAAACATGATATTTAACAGTGGAATTTTTGACCAAATATATTATGTCAATACTCTGTGGCTCTATAATCAATTCTTCGCTACGAAGATCTTTGAGCCATTTACCAGTTTTTCTTGCAAATAGACTGGATCGAATATAGTTCGGATAAACGATATTTTTTTGTAAGTCTAATAAAAGAATGTCCTCCGCAATATATTTCCCTCCTTTTTTTAATACCTTTCTAATTAATCCAGTCTTGCCGTTATTGCTAGGCGCCAACACACACACGTTTCTGTGATTATAATTAAAAGCACAACCCTTGAAAGTCGTAACTCCTGCCAAGAATAAGTCTAGACTGATAAAATCAGCTATATGTAAACCCACAGGAAAAATATTCCCAATCACAAAAGGAATGAGAGTATAAATACGATTGAAACTAAATGTTTTTTTTGTAGGATCAAAACAAAATTTCAAACTTATTGATCCCAATTTTCTTTCATAATACCATTTACTCTTTGATTTTATAAAAAAAGCGTCTCTGAAATCGTATTCTCGAGGAATTACAATGTCATCATCTATAAACACGCGATAATGAAATTGACTTCTTTTTTCTGTCTTAGAATAACTATTAAAGTTATCGGAATAATAAAACCCAGGAAGTTTAGTTAATAATGTATCGAAAGAGATTAAACCAGGAGAAATATTTTTATACATACGCTATCTTAACACTATCTGAGGAAAAATTTAATACCTCGTTAATCATGTATATTGTCTAATTTAATTGTTTTTTGATTTGATAAATCAATATCAAAAAAACTGTTGTTTAATTTAATTTTTCTTTCGCTCCAATTCCACCATTTAATATTCAAGAGTTGTTTAATTATCATTTTGTTAAACCTAAATCTTAGTACTTTTGCAGGGTTGCCAGCCACTATAGCATATGGTGGCACATCCCTAGTTACTATAGCTCCTGCTGCCAAAACTGATCCGTCACCTATGTGTACACCTGATAAAACTATTACAAGATCTCCTATCCAAACATTATTTCCGATAGTTACAGGTCCTTTTGAAACGTCCACATTACGTCCAAAGTATTTATTTTCAAAATTATATTGCAAGTTGGCATGAGAAATATCATGATTCGAGGAAATTATTCGAACTCCTGATCCGATTGCACAATATTTTCCTATTTTAATTTTTGAAGTTCCTAAAATACGAACCCCACCATTAATATATGTGCCATGTCCAATCTCTATATAACTTCTAATTTCTGAGCTATGATGGACATAAACATCAGAGCCAAGTATCAACTTTGCATTTCTATAAAAAAGTTTTGACTTTAAAACCACAAACATATTTGAAACTACTCTAACTAGTGTTGTAAAGATTGACCACATATTTTTATTTGTTGTTTATATTTAGTTCATTTCTAACTTCCGAAGTTATATCAATTAATAATTTGCTTTTGGAATTATATCTAAAAGCAATAATTGATTCTACAGGAAGTTTGTTTAATTTAACAGTTTGTTTAAGTTTATCAATATCTCTAAAATAACCAAAGCCAATTCCGTCTTTTTCTTGATAACCCTGAGCAGTTATTTTATGTATGTAACTACCAATTTTAACCATTTCATTATCATATTTCTTTGTCGGTAAATACCATGTCATTAATGTGTATCCAAAATTTAACTCAAATGGGAAAATTTTTTCAGTTTCAGGCATACCATAATACGAAGTGTCGCTTTCAGTATAAATAACTACTTTATCAGGTAAATCTGGATATGTTTTTACGATTTGTTCTAAAATATGCCTTCTTTCAGTTCCTTGATCCGCATAAAACTTAAGCTCTTTATTTAAAAATAACAAATTAATTAAAAAGAAAACAATTAAAATAATATAAACTTTTCTCCCATATTTTTGTGCATAGTATGAAGATACAGAAACCAGAAATATCGTAGTACCGATTGCAGGAAAATAAATATTTCTAGAATCAACCACAGGTATATTACCAGTTCTACCGGGGGATATAATATAAATAAAACTATTTATTACAGAAAATAAAAACCCGAAAAAAACAAATTTAAAATATTTATTTTTATCTAAATATAGTTTGTAAATTAATAATGTTGCTAAAATAAATATTGACCAATTAATTATTTGAAGCATAATTTGTTGAGTAAATACATCAAACTCTGTAGTTCCTGGTAATCCAGTAATACTATTGGGCAATATAATTGAAAGCTTGTTTGCTAGTTCCAAAAGTAATTGAGTAGGTATTAAACCTTGAGAAAATATCTTTGCAGGAAAAGTAATAAAATTACGTAGCAAATCAGCAATTGATTGGGATTCTGTAACAATTTGCTCTTGAATATCCCCCCTTGGGGCAAAAAACATGGAAGCACGAAATAAAACATAGAACAATCCTGACAAAAATAGTTTCAAGGATTCAATAATTTTTTGTTTGACTTTAATCTTTTCATTCAATAAAAAAATTATTAGAATTAGAATTGGAAATATTGCTATTGTAATTTCTTTAAACAATAATGAAATAAATAATAATACCATTGAAAATACAAACAAATACATATTTCTATGTCGAAAATTTTGTATGTATTTGAAATAAACAAGAATTGATAACAATCCAAAAATTGAAGCTCCATGTGTATTTACTGTAGTTCCAACCCAAGTAGTTGCTTGATATGAAGAAGCATTTACTGCAAATAAACCAGAAATTATTAAGCCTGTAAATTTGTTATTAAAAAGTTTGCTAATTAATAAATATATTAGGTAAACAGTTGTTGCTTGTAGTGCAATGCTGACAAAGGCATAGTTTGCAAAATTTAATCCAAAAAACTTAAACATTAAATAAAAAAACACTCCATTTAAAGGTGTGTAGTGTGCTACATTTGATCTAAAAAAATACCAACTTACGTCTGAGAGAAAATTTTTATCAGTAAAGTACATCGCAAAAGCAGTCCATTCATCATGTTGAAAAAAATTATTAAAAATAGGAAAATACAACCAAATAATTAAAATTGACAGGAATAATAATATGTAGATATTTTTACGCATTTACATTAATTTAATTGCATTATATATATAAATGATGAATGAATCTACAAGACGAAAGGTAAATTTAGACTTTGATCAAAAACCATATTTCGAAGTTGCTAGAAGATAAAGTTAAACAAAAATATAAAAGCAAAATGCCTTCGCTCAAATAAATATTGTTGCAAAAAATACCAAATTATATTATCTCTTTTCACACTTGATCACAAATGAATAAGATAAATTACCAATGTTTATTTTCTGGTCAAAGCGAGCGAGTTCTATAATAAATTTGCTCTCTTTTTTAAAAAACGATGTATATACAAAATCAATTGCTAATATGATTGGTAACGTGAAAGAATAAAGCCAATGTTTTTTTAACTTAAATTTATTACCTAAAAATTGTTCTAAATCTTGTTTTGAATAATGCGAGTGCCAATTCTTACCTACAGTAATATCGCCAAAAATACCATGCTTCTTTTTTAGAACAAATTCTTTTTTATATTCATTTTCATTGAAAAAGAATTTATATAAAATCTTATGTAGATATGGAAATCTAAATTTAATATTTCCTGTGTCTAAAAAACCAAATAAACCCTTATTCAGACCATAAATATATAAAGAGCCACCTTTTTTTAAAACTCTATGAATTTCCTGTAACGTTTCGCTTTCGTCTACAACATGTTCTAAAACTCCCATCATTGTGATACAATCAAAAAAATTTGATCTATAAGGAGTTATTCCGTTGACAGGTATAAGTGTGTACTTTACATTTTTACTTTTTTCTTTAGCACTTTGAATGGCTGAGATATCAGCGTCGCATCCGAACACCACTCTATTCTTTGAATACAATTTTTCAGTAAAAATCCCATTACCACAACCAAAATCTAATATTCTTCTATCCTTTATAGAAATAGATTCTAAAACAATATCTTCACACAAAAAATCTTTATTATTCATGTTATTTTTTTCTAGCTACTACAAACAAGTCAGAAGCTAAATATGGAAAATTTGAAAAAAACTTGTCAAAAGTTTTCATGTAGTTGGGTAAATATTCAATCTCTCCTCCATACTTACATTCTATTTCAAAACCATGATATTCCAATATATCAATTAAACCTTTTAATGTAAAAACCCTAATATGACCCAATGGGGTTCTATTGTCAGTAAGTGAGCGGGTAAACTTTAATCCTAAAGTTTTGTCTTCATTACTAATTTCTGTAAAAAAGGGTTGATAGCCAAATAGAAAAATTACACGATTAAACCACGCTGCCAAATTAGGAGTAGAAAGGCACAAAGTTCCACCAGATTTTAAAATTCTTTTTATTTCTTTAACAAAATTGTCGGTATCGAGTATGTGCTCTATTACTTGAGAGCTAATTACATAATCAAAAGTATTTGATTCATATGGCCACTTTTTATTAAGATCTCCCCTTTTTACTAATATTCCATTTTTCTTTGCCTTTAGAATTGCAGTATTAGATAACTCCATACCAAAAACATCGACTTTAAATCGCTTCTTAATAAATGAACCCAATACTCCTATTCCACAACCAGGTTCAAAAAATTTTGTCTTACTCCTCGGGTTTAAATGTGTTTTGTAAACAAAATATTCAGCTTGTTTATTTTTTTGCCTAATAATAATTGGGTCGTTATAATGTTTTTCATAGACATCAAGGTTTGATCGGTTTTTAATTGCCATATGTTAGTATATCAAATAAATTACAAGTATAATTAACAATATGGATAAAAAAACAATACTTTCGATCTCTGTAATTATTTATGCTAGAAATGAAGAGGAAAACTTAAAAAGACTTTTTTGTTCATTTAAAAAACAATCTTATCCAAAAAATAAAATTGAATATATATTTATAGATGATAACTCCACTGACAAATCCGTTGAACTTGCTTTACAGTTTGGGGCAAAAGTAATTAAAGTTAAAACTGGAGACATTGAATTGAATAAAGGCATTGGAATGTATAAAGCTAAAAACGATCTGGTTTATTGGATGGATGCCGACATGGAAATAATTGATAGCGATTTTTTTATTAAACTTTCATATCCATTACATCAAAATAGAAATATTTTTGCGTCGTTTACAAAAGAATTTGCACTTGACACAAAATACCCAATTAAAAATTCCTTTTTAAGGTTTATCTCGTATGATCCACTACAAAGGGATCCACTCTATCAGTTTTTTTCACCATCAATAGAACAAACAATAATAAAGAAGGAAAAGAATTATTTTGTATGTAAATTTGTTCCTAAAAAAATTCCCCCTGCTGGTAGAAGTATGTACAGAAGAAAATTATTATTAAAAACAGATGTTGGTAAAAATAAATCTTTTATAGATCTTGAAACACTAGAGATTGTCTCACGTGTAGGATATCAACTTTTTGCATATGTACCAGAAGCAAAAATTAGACATTATCATGCAGAAGATTTATCAACTTTAATTAATAAAAGAATTAGAAATTTAAAAAGCGATTACTTACCTAATATACAAAACAAATACTACACTTGGTTTGATCTAAAAGATCCTAAAGATCTTTTTAAAATAATATTTTGGATTATATGGGTAAATTTAATTATACCCGAAACATGTAAAGGAGTAATAAAATCTATAATTTATAAAGATTTAGCTTTTATGTGGCAGCCGATCGTTTCCTTTACCACAACAGACATCATACTTTATAATTTTCTTAAAAATCGAGGTGGGAGAAAACTAATTTCAAGTATTTTTAAATAAGTTCTTATCTCGCTAATTCATCTACAAA
Organism: Candidatus Woesearchaeota archaeon; assembly: GCA_041660865.1. Lineage (GTDB taxonomy): Archaea > Nanobdellota > Nanobdellia > Woesearchaeales > 21-14-0-10-32-9 > 21-14-0-10-32-9. Next base: position 25,459 of record JBAZVO010000006.1, on the reverse strand, counting down.
CAATCCTTTAATAAAATAGGTTCCATAAGTTAAATGGGTTAATATAATTCCCAAAGCAACTATTGTTGCATTTAATAAATTTGTTTTTCTAATTACAGACAATAAAGCAATTAAAAAAAATCCGATTAACAAAGCAAAATAAACAAATCTAATATTCTGAAAATACACACTAAAAATTAAACCTGATATTAAACCAGCAGTTAGTATAGATGGCGACATATAGCTTAGACTTCTTGAAGTTTCTGGAAATTTTTTTGCAAAATATCCTCTATGTGTTCCAATATTTGCAATTTGTTTTAGGTATGGAACAAACAATGCCCTTCTGTGATGGTAGACAACCACTTCTGGATCATAAAGTATTCTGTATCCTTTTTTAATAATTTTAAGACAAAGAAAGGTGTCTTCCCCTCCATAAAAATGCGAATCATAACCACCAATTTCTAATAAAATATCTTTCTTTACTAAAAGATTATATGCAGGATAATCTCTAACAAACATAGCTGGTTTTTTAACAAAACGGTGTTGAGCATGTCCACCGCAAAAAAATGAGCCATAAACTATCCCTGTAAGTTGTTCTCTATACCCATCCTCCTTTGGAGTAATTCCAGGTCCGCCTACAGCTACAATTTGAGGATGATTGAAATGAACTACTGCATTTTTTAACCAATCCTTATCCGGATATGCATCATCATCTATAAAAGCACATATTGCACCTGCTGCCTTTGCAATTGCAATATCTCTTTTTTCTGCAGGACCTGTTCGTTCCTTACCTGTAATTATAATTCTTATTTTTGGATCGTTTATATTGAGTTTTTTATCAGCAATGACGGTATCAGATACAACAATTATTTCATAATTAGGATAATTTAATTTTTTAAATTTCTTTAAATCTTCATAGAAGCGCTTAGAATCTATATACAATGGAATAATAATCGAGACTTTTGGATTTTTTTTCATTTTATAAATATGTTTTTTATTTCAAGCTCTCCAATTATATGCTGCTGAGATAATTTAAGTTTTGTTATTTCAGTTCCACCAGCAGGGATTGTTGTATTATATACTTTTGGAACATTATCATATTTTATATTAATTATTGAATCTGATTGGGTCTTATAGTCTTTTGATTTATTTCCTAACCACAAAACTTGAATATCACCAAAGTAATTTAGTCCCACAAGAGTAGATTGGTAGCTTTGAATGTTGGGCACATAACCAAAAGGTAAAGTAAGAAATTCCTCAGTCTTAGCGATATCAAGATCATTAAAAGCAATTGGTACAATCCATGCTTCTGCAATACTTGCCGAATCATTACTCAAAGTATTTTGTATAGTCATACGTACATATTGAGCACTTATTGAATCAAATTTATCCACATTTAAAACGTTTGGTTCTATTCTTTTAGAAGATTCCTTATTAAAAACAGTCTTCCAGTTTTTGTTATCAACTGAAGTTTCGATTGTGTATTTTGTAGGTGTATTGTTTGCATAACCATTAATCCACACAAACCTGTCAATGTTTTGAATAGATCCAATGTCAATTGTGAAAAAAGCCCCTTCTTTTGACCATAAAACACGATCTGCTCTCCAATATGTATCAATTCTATTATCAACCATGTTTTTCCCTAAATCTTCTTTCCAAATGCTACTAGTGGTTATATTGTAATTTTGATACAGTAAATTTTTATTTTTTTGATAGTTAAAAGCTTTTTGACGTAAAGCATCATTTTTTGCAACTGGATTTTTTGCTAAGTTTTGATTATTCATAAAAGGAAATTTGATATTACTAGTATTTGGTGGGTTTGCTTTTATTTCCAAGGATAAATTAATTGGAGTAACACTTTTAATTGGTTTATTAAATTCAATTTCCAAACTATTGTTTGTTTGTTTAGTGTTAAATTCTATCTTTTCTGTATTATATTTTTTTTCTAATCCCCTTTTTAATTGATCTGTAGTTTCAACCAAACCATCTTTTGAATAAAAAAATGAATAGACATTATTAATCAGGATTTTGTTATTATTTATATCTGTAATCGAATTTTGTTCTATTGTTTTAATAAAGGCATCAAACTCAGTAAAACGTCGAATATCATAACGGTCGATACCATACCGCCAGGCAATAGCAGTCTCCTCGGGCATCGATGCTACAGAAAAAGCATCACTAAAATTGTTCTTTGATTCATCTGCAACATCAAAATATATAAGATCTCCCTTTTCTAATTTGATAATATTATTACCTAACTGATGATAAAATTCTTTTACAGGTTTACTTCTGGTTAATATAATATTTCTTTGGTATATAAATGAATTAATTAAATTACCAATTCCCCAAAAAGCTACATAAATTAAAATTAATTTCGCTTTATTACTTTTTTTACCAGTAGAAATAAAAGTTTCAAGGCCTAAAATACCCACGAAGGGTAAAAATGAATGTGTCAAATATCTATGTATTGTTCCGTACGATAACGTGGGATTATATGCTGAATAAGCGATAAGATTTGACAACATCCATAGTAATAAAAAGAGATATAATATTTTAGCTTCATTTTTAAGAGAGTATCCACGAATAAACATTGTTACCACTAATACTCCTCCAACAAACGGAAATAGAATTCCCTTTGCATTTAAATTCAGAATAGATGTTGAAAATACTTGTTTTGATACAAAAAACCAAAGTATAAAAAGAATTGATAATAAAATTGCAAATTTTCTATTTGCAAACTTATATAATAATAACACCACAATAACAAATAATCCCAAGTAAATGTAATTTATGTTTAACTTATTAACCAGGGGGGCTGAAAACCAATCTGGAATAATTATATTAGTAATAGATGATAAAAATCCATAAATTACAGAAAAATCTCCTTTCAAAAGAAATGTAATAAATTCTCTTATGTTTCCACTTCTGCTATCAGCGTTTTTTATAAAGTAGTAATAAAACACATAAATAAAGGGGGTAACTCTAGCCAAACACATAATTAGTCTGAATTTAAACTTTTTTTTTGTAAATCCCTTTATCAAAAACAGAAACTCAATTAATAAAGGTAATGATATTAAATAATGAGTTCTTGTTCTAACAAATTCCATTGCACTCAAAAATAAAACAAAGGCTAAAAAATACCATTTTACTTTTTTTATTTTGTGATACTTCCAATAAAACAAGGCAAATAAGCCTACAAATATAACACTTAAACTAGTAACAACTGAATTAAATAATCTAATAAAAGAATCTGATGATACAAAGCCTGCTGCAAATAATAAACCTGATACTTTACCCATTTTTTCATTTACTAACCCTGAAAAAGTTTTATATACTGAAAAAGATGCAACAAAATAAGCAAATAAAGCTAAAGCATAATAATAAACAGTATTTAAGCCAAACAAATAATATACTGGAATAAATGGAGTAATAATATATTTATATACCCCAACTCCGAAAGATCCAGTTCCGAAATAACCAGCTTTGTCACTAAGATGCTGGAGTTTAAAAAATAATGTTTGATCATCCTGCCAAGGAGTCATCCATAATAAATGACCATATGATATTAAAACGACAATAAATAAGATAAATATATAATTCTTTCGAAAAAAACTAAGAATATAGTTCATTTCTTTTTAGCAACAAAGAATATATTAATATCTGAATTTTTATCAGTAGTAACAAAACGGGTAAAAAACATTGGTAATAATTTTGACCTTAAATCAACTGCCATAACAAATCTTTTTCCAAACAAGAGTTTACCTAATTGATAAGGGAAAGCAGTAATTAGAAATATTTCATGAAGTTTTAATGCAAATGGTGATAAAGTACCATGGTTTTCAATAATTTCAAACCCTGCTTCCACTAGTTTTTCTTCCCACCATTTTTTAGTTTTTAAATGAACGTGTTTAAATGCTCTACAGTGTAGAGTGTAATATTGTTCTGCAAAATTATTTAGCTTTAATTTTCTAAGTATAGAAGGAATTAATAAATGTTTTTTGATATCAGTTGTTGGCACACTAAATACAAAAAGTCCACCTCGTTTTAACACCCTCGCAGTTTCTATTAACACTTCTTGAGCGTTTTCTATGTGTTCTAAAACACTAACTGACGTAGCTGTTTGAAAAGAATTTTTTTTAAAAGGTAGGTTTCGTGCATCTGCCCACTGAACTTTATTATATCTTTTTCCTTTTAATGCTCGTTCTAAGTCATGAGCATTAACATCAACACCCATCTCTATCTTATCAAAAACAACTCCAGCAAATTCTCCAAAACCACAGCCTAAATCTAAAACTGGTGATTTAAATGAAATTTTTTCAAAACTCAAAGCTTCAATCGATCTCCACAACGCATGTGACAATGGAGCTTCTTTTAAAAAACTTTTCAAATATTCTTTTGGATATTTCTTTTTCATTTCTTATAAATTACCACAAAAATAATAATAAAGATAGTAGACTACAAAGTTAATTGATATTCAAATAAACTCAATTTATACCAAGCTTTAAGTATGTAATTTGTTTATATATAAATCTAAATAATTAATATTATCTTGTATAAGCCTCCATTGTGCCGTAGTTTGCTCATATTTATTCTTCATTTCTTCTAAAATGGGTTTGTGTAATTTAATTCTTTTTATAATGAATAATTTCTCTTGAGAAAAATTATTTTTATTAAGGTAATTTGTACATTTACCATTTTTGTATCTTTAGCAATAATAAAAATCATAGAATTTGATACTAAATTATCAATTAAAAAATTGTAGAACAAATTTGGAAAATAATAGACGTAACCCTAAAAGATACAATAACAAACTTCAAATTTACAAAAAGAATGGAAACCAAGGACTACACATTAGCTACATATGTGGATAAATATCATAAAAATTTAAAAACTGAGTACTAAATGGGATAAGTCAGGAAATTATGCAGTTGAACTGGGGGAAAAAGTAGCCAACATGGTACATCAAGACAGCACCAATCTATAAATTGCCATGAGAATTTGGATATAAGTAATTTAAATCAATTGTATCTTTTGTATATGGAGGTTGTGAGGTAATATCGTCAACTGGAGTTTTAGACTCAAATATATTAAGGTCATCCATCCAAATTTTTGTTACAGAGGTGGCATAACTTTGAAAACTCACTGTTAGATATTTGGCATTATCAGGAGCTCTGTCCATAACTACTTTTTCTACCCAATCTGTTGTTCCGTATACTCTAGACGATACAGAAGAAGTAATTCTTACTTTTTCCAAATCAGGATTATCACTATAGAAGTCTATTCGCAAAAAACCCTCTCTTTCTTTCGAAGGTAATTTCAATTCAGTTTTTAAAAATCCAGAAACTTTATATAAATATCTCGCTTTAATAGATATTGGTTGTGAAGTTATTCGAACTGTTGGATAAGTAACTCCACCAGGAACTAAAGATAATGACCCTTTTTGTAATTTTCCTACAGCAGGATTATATTCATATCTTTTTTTATCTTCTTCATTTTTATATCCACGTATTTTCCAGTTCTCTTGATTTTCACTAAATGCAAAGTTTTTAATTTTTGTCATATCTACTTTTGGCCACTCTGGGACTTTAACAACTACAAAATGTGTGTCGGGACTTTGCCATGGTTTTGATACAGTCTTAATTTGATAACGAAACAGTTCTTCTGCAGCAAGACCATGGAAAGTATTTTCTAATATTTCAATTGGTTTGTTCCATAAATCGCGAACTCTATCAAAACCATAATCCATCCAAAAATAGAATGGTAAACTGGCCCAATTTAAATCCACCACAACATACGAAGCTTTATTATCAATATGTTCAGCCAATGCATAACCTTGGGTGTGTGCAAATTCTGTAGTCTTATTTTTTATACCTAAATTTGATTTATCAAATGGATGAGTTGCAACAATTACATCTTTTGGTATGTTTTCTTGTATCCAAGGTCTTAAAACTTCATATCCCCAAGGCAATGTGTATCCATATGAACTTAGAATAGAATTTCTGGCTGGAATATACAATGCGGCAAACATAATAATAACCAAAAAAACTGTGCTTATTTTTTTACCAACTTTACTTTGAATAAAATCTGTAATTTGCCAAATTACAAGTGATGCAAACATGAGTAATATCGGAGTTGTTGGAATAAAATTACGTACGTAAAATCCACCATGAGAATAATATATAAACATATAATATGAAGGTATTACAAATGAAAGTAAAAATAAGCTTTTATAAAACTTCTTAAACACTCCATATATCAAGCCTAAAATAACTAATAGAAATTGAATTGGACCGTAATCTATATGGTAGAGGTATGATATGGGAAATAAATTTAATGAATTTGTCCCCATTCCATATTTTCTAAATTCTTCCTCCATTTTAACTAAGACAATTTCTAGATTTATAAAAAAGTATGGATTGGTTAAAAGAAAAACTAACATTATTGTCACTCCAGACATAATAATTTTTAGATCAAATAATTTTTTAAAACTAAACCCGTTCTCAAACACCATTTTTAAATGAACTAAAATAAGTGGTATAACTACAAAATATTGATATTTAATAGAAAAGGCAACGCCAGCCAAAAGACCAGCAATCAAGTAATTTTTAGTGTAAGGTTTTTTATATAAATTCCAATACGAAACTAGAGCTAGAAGGATAAAAAATGCGTTGTAAATATCAGGTAGAGTTATGTGAGAATTCATAACATTGCGATAATTAAACGTTAAAAATAATGCAGCAAGTAAACCAACTTTTTTAGAAAACATTTTTTTAGATAACAAATATGTTAAAAATACTGTTCCTACCCCAAAAGCTGCAGTTATATATCGAGACCAAAACAAGCTATTTATCTCTCTTATACCAATGATATAAATTCCAAAGATTCTTTGTACTTCTGCAACTGTTGGAGGAAATTTGACAGTTCCATCTAATAACTGTCCAATATTGTCTAGATAATATTTGATCCAAAAAAGTGGAATGAAAAAAACTTTATATAAAAAAGCGTTAATTAGTATTGCCGTTGCTGGATAATCATAACGGCCTGGATCAAAAGTTCCCAGTTTAACCATTTGTGAAGCACTACCCCAAATTGCGGTCTCATCACCATGATACTGGTTATATCCAGGTTTAACAGCGATAAATCTTAAAATTATTGCAGTAATTAATATTATAACTAGAAGATAATTTTCTTTAAGCCACAATCGAATTTTCATTTTTCAAAAAACTTATGAATACTTTTTGAGACTGTCTCAATTTCAGTTTTTGTAATTCCAGGGAAAATTGGAAGCGACAATATAGTTTTCGAGTAAATTTCTGCATTAGGGAAATCACCATTTTTATAACCTAATTTTTTGTGAGCTTTTAATAAATGAAGTGGTACGGGGTAATGCATGCCTGTAAAAATTTGTTCTTTTTCGAGATATTTCATAAGATCATTTCTTTTTTTGGTTTTTATTGCATAGATATGATATACATGTTTGGCATTATTCATCACTTTTGGTGTTTCAACTGTATCCCGCAATAACTTTGAGTACAACTTGGAAGCAATAATACGTTCATTGTTCCATTTATTTAAATAACGCAATTTAACTCTCAAAACAGCTGCCTGAATATTATCGAGACGAGAATTAAAACCAACAAAATCATGATAATATTTATGTTTACCCATACCAAAAAATCTAAGTTTTTGTAACTTCTCATGCAATTTTTTATTATTTGTCACAATTGCTCCACCATCACCCATTGCACCTAAATTTTTGCCAGGATAAAATGAAAAACAGCCACAATCACCAAACGATCCAACTCTTTTGCCGTTAAATTCAGCACCATGCGCTTGAGCACAATCCTCAATTACAAAAAGATTATGTTTTTTTGCAATTTCCATAATTCTATCCATTCTTGCTGGTTGACCATACAAATGAACGATAATTATTGCCTTAGTATTTTTATTTATGTTTTTCTCGATTTGATCAACATCAATATTGAAGTATTCATCACAATCTACAAGAATTGGTTTTGCTCCTGCTAAAATAGCAGCGTCAATTGTTGCAGTAAAAGTATTAGCAACACTAATAACTTCATCTCCAGGACCAATTCCTAGACCAATGACTGCTAACCGAAGTGCATCACCCCCATTACCAACTCCTAAGGCATACTTGGTTCCACAAAATTTAGCAAATTCACTTTCAAATTTATCAAGATCTTCACCAAACACAAAGGCAGAGGAGTCAATTACATTTTTAATAGCAGAGTCAAGTTCTTTCCGAAGTAAATCATGTTGTCTTTTAACATTGACTAATGGAATCATATATAAGGATTATATGTAAAGAAATTGTATTTGTCTATCTATTAGTACATTCAAAGATAATATTTGGGAATGGACGGCCCTTAGTTTCTATTTTTGTTTTAACTTTATACCCAATTTTCTTTAGTAAACTCTGCCATTCGGATCTGTTCCTAAAATAAGCTCTTGTATAAAATCTCTTCTCAAATACCCAAGGTACCAAAAAATGATCCGCAAACCATGCTAGTAGATATCTGATACCAAATGATACGTAAACATCTACAATAATTAGTTTGCCATTTTTGTTTAACACTTTTTTAATATCTAACAATAATTTTTCTTGAGAGATTTTTGACGGTAAATGATGAAGTACATGAAATAAAATAAAGATATCAGATTTTGATAATTTTAATTTTGTTACATCAGCAACTTTATAGGTAGTATTTTTTATTTTCTTTTTAGCAGCAGCTAATCTCTCGGGAACTAATTCATATCCAATTATTTTTCTTTTTGGTTCTGAAATTGCTAAATAATTTGTTAAAAGTCCTTCTCCACATCCTAATTCGACAATTAATCCTTTTTTTGGAATCATTTTATTGACTACTTCATATGGTTCTTCCCAAAATTTAAAATAGGAAAGAAAGTTTTCCCATGAATTATTTGAATAAAGATCAATTGCTTTTTGTCTTGCTAAATCTACCATTTTATTTTTTTATAATTTATTTTTTTATAGTGACACAAATTAACGAACTGCCAAAAGGTAAAGAAACGTATTTAATTATATATGATTCTATCTTTAAATTTAAAAAAAGTAAATTATTAATTAAACTACTTGGAATTAACAAATCACTACTACCTTTTTTGTTTGTTATCATGCCATAAATTCGAACTGCAAAAACTATTGGGAATAGAAAAAAGTTTACATAACTAATTTTTTTCACTTTAAATCCATTTTTAATAAGACTTTTTTCTAGGTCACCCTTAGAAAATCTCCTTGCAGTTAAACTTCCCCTATCTTCATTCCCTCTCATCCAGTTGTAAGCAGGTTCACGAATCAAAAGCATTCCACCTTTTTTTAAAACTCTTTTAAATTCAACTAATGCTTTATTCACATCTTTAACCCATGTATGGTACATCACATCCATACAGATTATTAAGTCGTAAGTATTGTCTTTAGTTTTTAAATTTGTTATATCTGCTTTTTTAACAATCCCTCTTTTTTCGGCAAACTTTAGTGCGTCGGTAGACAAATCAACACCTAATACATCTCCATATTTTTTTAAATGTGGAAGCATAACCCCAGGACCACAACCAGCATCTAATATTTTTAAATTTCTTTTCTTTGCTAAATAATAATCAAGAAGTGACAAATTAATCACAGTCATTCCCCTATACCACCAATGGTTATCCTGATTTTTAGCAATTTCCTGATAATGACTTTTTAACATTTTCAAATTTTACCATGTTAATATATACTACTTAACTAGCAATAATATATGATAAAAAGATATAAATTTAATGAATCGCTTTCAATTGTAATTCCTGCATATAACGAAGAAGGTAATTTAGCAAATACAGTTGGTGATACGGTGAAATATGCTAGAAGAATTTGTGAAAAATTTGAAATAGTAGTTGTCAACGATGGATCAAAAGATAAAACAGCAGAAGTTGCAGAGTCTTTAACTAAAAAATACAAAGAATTAAAGGTTTTCCATCATAAAAAAAATAAAGGTTTGGCCACTGCTTGGAAAACTGCCGTTAGCCATGCTAAAAACGACATTATTCTTTACATAGAAGGTGATGGACAACAGCCATTTAAAGATCAAGTTGACCTTTTGAAAAAAATTAAAAACGCCGATCTTGTTTTAGGGACACGTTCTTATCGATTTGACTATACTTTTTTTCGTAAAATTCTATCCTATGGATATTTATTTTTAATTTGGCTTCTTTTTGGACTTACATATAAAGATGTTGGTTGGTCACAAGCTTATCGTAGAACAATATTTAATAAAATAAAAATCAAATCAGTTACTCCGTTTTTTGATACTGAAGTAGTTATTAAAGCAAAAAGATTAGGCTTTAGAGTTACAGAAGCTCGTTCATATTACCGTAGTCGAGAAAAAGGATCTACTAGTTTAGGAAATATAAAAACAGCATATATAATGTTTAAAGAAATGATTAAAATGAGACTCGGCTTTTTAGACTAAAATAGATCTCCCCTATTTTATTTTTACAAAAAAACTATATACTGTTGGGTATGGAAAAGGATTCATTGTCAATTGTAATACCAGTATATAACGAAGAACAATCAATTGGTTATGTTTTAAACGACGCACTTTCTAGTTTACCAAAAATAATTCGTAATTTTGAAATTATTGTAGTCGATGACGGATCAACAGATAAAACTATTCAAATTGTAAAAATAATTGCAGAAAAAAATAAGCAAGTTCTTTTAATTCATCAAAAACATGCAGGCTTTAATAAAGCGCTTTTAACTGGAATTAAATCAGCGACAAAAAACCATGTTGCCCATATGCAAGGAGATGGTCAAGACTTGATTCGTGACATGATTAATTGTTTTAAAATCATGGATCAATATGATTTAGTATTGGGAATTAGAGGAAGGAGAATTGATTATGATTTTTATAGATTTTTACTTTCTTACGGAGGGATGTTACTTTATCGATTATTGTTTAATATAAAATACGAAGATGTTCATTGGGTTTATGTATGGAAAACTGAAGAACTAAAAAAATTAAAATTAGATTCAAGAGGTGGCATGTTTATTTTAGTTGAAACCCTAATTAAATTCAGAGAAAAAGGATTAAGAATTGGAGAGGCAACATCTCCATATAGACCAAGATATGCTGGAGCTAGTAAAAATACCGATATAATGGTTGTTTTAAAAACATTAAAAAGTATGATGAAAACATGGTGGCAGATGGTGACAAAAAAGTTATAACAAAATATGTCTAAATTATTAGTAACAGGCGGAGCGGGATTTATTGGATCCAATTTTATTCGATATTGGTTAAAAAAGTATCAACATGATTCAATTATAAATCTTGATAAACTAACTTATGCGGGACACTTAGAAAGTTTGTCTGATATTGAAGATGACCCACGTTATAATTTTATTGAGGGCGATATAACTAACAAATCAGATGTTGATCAAGTTATAAAAAACGTTGATTTAGTAGTTCATTTTGCAGCAGAAAGTCATGTAGATAGATCAATAGAAGATCCTATGGTTTTTGCCAAAACTAACGTAACAGGAACTTGTACTCTTTTGGATGCTTGTTTAAGACATGGAAGAAAACGATTCCATCATATCTCAACTGATGAAGTTTATGGAGAATTAGAAATCAACGATCCACCATTTAACGAAAAAACTCCGCTCGATCCAAAAAGTCCATATTCCGCTTCTAAAGCAGCTTCTGATTTAATGGTCAATAGTTACTTCACTTCATACGGACTTCCTATAACTATCACAAACAGTGCCAATAATTACGGTCCATATCAAGACCCTGAAAAATTAATACCTAATTTTGTTACTAAACTAATTGAAAATGAAAAAGTACCTCTCGAAGGGAGCGGGAAACATATACGAAGTTGGCTTGCTGTTGAAGATCATTGTTCTGCAATAGATATTGTATTAAACAATGGAAAAATAGGAGAAACCTATGTAGTAGGTGGTGATGAAAGAAGTAATTTTGAAGTAACTAATAACTTATTAAAAATATTAAAAAAGGATGAGTCGTGGATAAATTACGTTAACAACAGAGCTGTTAACGATCTAAGATATGCAATAGATGATGGTAAAATTAGAAGACTGGGATGGAAACCAAAATATAAATTTGAACAGTGGATTGAAAAGACTGTATATTGGTATAAGAAAAATGATTGGTGGTGGAAACCTTTAGTTAAGTCAAGAAACAAAACATTTATCAAACAACTACTTATTGACTTTAAAAACTCCACCCTTCATAATTAATTCTCATATTATATGGCTATAAAAATAGTGCACATTGACCCGGAATTTGTGGATGAAAGAGGTGGTATTACCAGAGTTCTAGATCAAAATAAATACAAAATTCAAACTATTTTAAGAATCACAAGTAAGGCTGGTACAATTCGTTCTAATCATTATCATAAAAAAGACTATCATTATCTTTATATCGAAAGTGGAAAATGCGAATACTCTGAAAAACCTGCTAACAAACTTAAAACACCAATTTCAACCATTATAATGAAAGCTGGTGATTTAGTTTTATCACATCCCAACATAATTCACGCGGTCAAATTTTTAGAAGACTCTGTTATCTACGCATTTAGTACTGAGCAAAGAGATCCAGATAACTATGAAGGGGACACGGTCAGAATTACAATTGTCGAATGATTAAAAAAGTATTCAAGTTAAAATATTGCAGACTTTGCAAAAGCAAAAACATTATCTCAGTTCTAGACCTTGGTAAAACAGCTTTAGCTAATTCATTTTTAAACAAAAAACAACTTTCAGACAAAGAATTGTTTTTCCCCCTGGGCTTGAACTTTTGTCCAAACTGTGGTCAATTGCAAATTTCTCATGTTGTTAATCCTGAACTAATGTTTAGAAATTATGTTTGGGTATCTTCAACAAGCCATGTAACAAGAGAACATTTTAAAGAATATGCTGAAATGGTTTTTAAGAAATTAGACATGAAAAAAGGTGATTTAGTTGTTGAAATGGGAAGTAATGACGGAGTATTACTCAAGCCATTTAAAAAAATGGGTGCAAAAGTATTAGGTGTAGATCCTGCTAGAAATGTAGCTAAAAGAGCAACACTAGAGGGTATTAACACATTACCTTATTTTTTTAATTCTAAAATTGCTAAAAAAATATCTAAGAAATATGGTAAGGCTAAAGTTATATCAGGAAATAATGTCTTTGCCCATATTCATGATTTAGATGAAATAGTTATGGGTGTAAAAAACCTCTTGGAAAAAGATGGTGTTTTTGTAATTGAATTTCCATACTTAATTGACTTTGTAGAAAAAAACCTTTTTGACCTTGTTTATCATGAACATCTTTCATATCTAGCAATTGCTCCGCTGGCTAAATTTTTCAAAAAACATGACATGGGAATTTTTGATGCTGTTAAAACACCAGTGCATGGAGGTTCTATTCGACTATTTGTACAAAGAGTTGGGGGTAGATATAAAACAAGTGAATCTGTTGGTAAATATATAAAAATTGAGAAACAAAAAAAATTAGATAAATTACAAACTTATATTAAGTATGCAAATAGTATTAAAAATAACAAAAAAGATTTAATGAAAATATTAAAAGATTTAAAAACAAAAAAGAAAAAAATTGTAGCTTTTGGTGCTCCCGCTAAAGGAAACACTTTACTTACATATTTTAACATTGATACAAAAATTTTAGATTATATTGTTGACGATAGCTCATATAAACACAATTTATATACCCCAGGAACACATATTCCAATTTATAGTCCAGATAAATTGGAAGTTGATAAACCTGATTATATTTTTATGCTTGCTTGGAATTTTGCAGATGATTTAATGAAAAGATTAAAAGAGTTTAAAAAAAGTGGAGGAAAATTTATTATCCCAGTCCCTAAGCCACATATTATTTAACATTTTTCAAATCTATGTCCTTTTCTACTCTCTTAAAATCATTGTAGAATTTTTTCAAATTAATGGGTCTTAATAATTTTGGAAATAACTTATTATCAAACACTTTTCTAGATGACTGAATTATTTTTCTCTTTTTAAGAATTTTTTGAATGTTTGTTATGTTCCAATATATTGCTTTTAAAATCAATATTGAATTTGAAGGTTTATTCCTAAATAAGAATGCCATGGCAATACCTATAGAAATTAATAAATGGATTGGTACAATCATAATAAGATTTAACGTACCTAGATTTTTAATCAATGAGGATATTCTATTTTTATAATAATGATAGTTGATCTCTCCCACATCAAGCCTTTGAATAGTAAAACCAACTTTATGATAAATTTTTGTTTCTGGGTAAAAAATTACACGCCAACCATTAAGCCATGTTCTCCAACAAAAGTCAGACTCCTCAAAATATGACACGAAATCATCATCAAACAAGCCGATTTTTTTTATAATCTCATGTCTAATCAATAAGCACGCCCCTTTTGCTGAAAATACTTCTGTTTCTTTTGAAAATTTCTTACTATCTTTTTGACCAAATCCCCAATGTTCTAAAAATCCGATTTTTGTAAAAAAAGATCCCGCGTTATCTAGATAACCTAATTTATCCATCATTAAAATTTTTGGCTGAATAATGCCTATTGTTGAATCATTTTCCATCTTTGAAACTAGAACTGTAGGTAAATCTTTAGATATTAAAGTATCGTTATTGAGAAGCAAAACATATTTACCTTTTGCAAGTTTTACTCCTTGGTTATTAGCTAAAGCAAAACCTAAATTTGTTTTATTTTTAATTTGAGCATATTTTTGAGTTCCATCAGTACTTCCATTATCTACAACAATTAATTCCCAATTTGAATATTCAATCTTTTTTAATGAATCTAAACAATTTTTAAAAACTTCTCCACCATTCCAATTGACAATAATTACTGAAACTTGTGGTTTTTTTTTCATTTTACAAAGATATAAGTAACAGCCTTTAAAAAGTTTATTATTCCGACTGCACTAATAAATCCTGCAATAGCCCATATTGTTTCTAACAACCTTACTATTAAAAATAAAATTCCTAATAATGGATGCTCGATAAATTTCCTCCAATTTCGTACATATACTTTTCTAAAAAGAATTGTGCCTTGTATTTTAACCAAACTTGGGTGTTTTAACGCATAAAATGCTCCATTTTGTGCATAATAATATTTTTTTCTTAAAAGACGTAATATTGTCAAACCTTCTTCATGATGATAGATGAAACCTTTAATCCTTCCAGATTTATATTTATTACGCATACGGAAAGGTAAATCATAGTCCTCTGGACCAGTTAATTTTTCATCATAACCTTTGTATTCAAGAAAAATATCTTTATCAAAAAATCGTGGTACTTCATAATTAATGTCCCCTAAATACATTTCCCTCTCAAATTTTCTAATCGAAGGCATTAATCCCAAGCCGACAGTGGCTTCAGGTATAGTAAGTATTTTTAAATCTAGCTTCTGCGCGGTTCTAACACAGTTTTCTACCACTTTATCAGACAATTCCATATCTGCATCAAGAAAGAGAACGTATTTACCTTTAGATTTTTTGGCTCCATAATTTCGTTGGGCACTTCTTTCTGGTCCATAATTAAATACTTTTTGTGTATATTTTTTAGTGATTAATACTGTTTTATCTGAAGAATTGTTATCTACAACTATTGATTCAATATTTTTATAAGTTTGACTAATAATACTTTCAAAAAATCTTTTGATATTACCAGCTTCATTTTTGGTAGTTACAATTACTGATACTAGAGGATCTTTTTTCGTTTTCATTGATATTATGTAGTATAATTCATTTGTTATCGAAATAAAATGAAAGAAAATATAGATATATCAATTGTTATACCAGCAAAAAATGAGGATCAATCAATTCCACTTTTGTATAAAGAGATTACGAAAAATTTGGTATCTATTACAAAAAAATACGAAATTCTTTTTATCAACGATGGTTCAACTGACAATACACTTGAAGTACTTAAAAAATTAAGAATTAAAGACAAGAAAGTAAAGATCATTAGCTTGCGTGGCGGATTTGGAAAATCAATCGCACTAAAAACTGGTTTTGAAAATAGTTCAGGAAACATCGTTATTACAATGGATGCAGATCTTCAAGATAATCCAGCTGATATTAAAAAACTACTGAATAAGCTCCACGAAGGATATGATATCGTATCTGGATGGAAAAAAATTAGGCATGATCCTATCTCTAAAACTCTACCGTCAAAAATTGGTAATGCACTCACGAGAATGTTGACTGGTATTAAAATACATGATCTAAATTGTGGTTTCAAAGCTTATAAAAGATATGTTTTGAAACATATTAAACTTTATGGCGAATTATACAAATATATCCCAGTTCTTGCTGAGAAACAAAATTATAAGGTTGGCGAAGTAGTGGTTACTCATCAATCAAGAAAATTCGGAAAATCTAAATTTGGTTGGGAAAGAAACATAAAAGGGTTTCTTGATATGTTAACAATTGTTTTCATAACTGGATACTTAAAACGACCTGCCCATTTTTTTGGAACTTGGGGATTATTTTTTCTAACTTCAGGTTTTGGAATAGGTTTATACATAAGTTTTTTAAGAATTACAACAGGAACAATACAATATAGATATCCACTATTATTTTTGGGGATGCTTTTGATGATAATCGGTGTTCAACTTATATCTACTGGGTTATTGGCTGAAATGATGGTGCATTCAACAAAACAGGCTTCAACAGATGATTATATTTCTGAAAAATTAATCTGAAAAATAATATAACTTAAAGTTTCTAATGTTTTTAAGACATGTATCACTTGGCGTCATCAATAAATTGACATACCGTACATTTTGGCCAGTAAATGGATAAATAAAACTACCATCTCTTGGTTGTTTACCCATAGAAGAAATCAACCAATCATTAGGAAGTGATCCTGGAAGTCCCTGCCACACTTTTCCATCCACAGAAATACGAGCATTACCATATTCCATTTCTGGACATGAATATTGATTATAATTAATTTCCAGCTTTGAAATATTTTTTATTTCACCCAAATCAAAGATCAAACCTTCATCATTTTTAGTTAATAGCACTTTATTATCAAATTTTTCTACCCATGGCTTTTTTAAGTATTTATCTTCATTTTTCCAGACAGTAACGACCGAAACTCCGTCAACTTTTGCTTCGTAAACAGGATTTAAAAATTTGTGTAAGTACATATCATAGTAAGAACGATTTTCTGTTCCTTGATATGGAAGTGTGATTGCATATTCACCTTTTCTTAAAAATCCACTTCTATTGCTGTTATGAAGGTTTAAATCGGTTCTCAACCAAATTCTTGGAATATTTGGGATAAGTTCATATACATAGACGACATTTGATCCTTGCTCTGCATTTTTATTTAACCATGTAGCACCTTGTCTATAAGCTGCCCCAAAACTATTACCCCAAAATGGGAATTTATTATCTTTTGCACCAGAAAGACCTCTAATAAGTGAATTAAAATAAACATTTTCATTAGGATGAATACTAATTAATTTTAATGTGATTGGAATAAATGAAGCTATTATCAATGAGCCAACTAATATTTTTTTGTTTTTAGATGCTAAATTATATAATGTAAGCGCACCTAAACCAGATAAAATAGACATTGCGGGAATATATTCCATTATCTGTCTTATACCTCCATAGATCACTGTTCCTGGCCAAGTAACACGTACAATAGGTACTAATAACCAAAGGATTACAAGAAGAGATAAACTATATTTCTCTTTAGTCATTTTGTTGATTGCAAAAAATATTCCAATTACAGATAAAGCTAGAATTACCAAAGGAGTTGCATATAGAATCCATGAAAGAGCATATGTATTTGTTACCACAGTGTCATTCATCCCAATACTTTTATAAAATCCTGTAACTTTTTGAATTCTTGTTAATGGATCTGCCCAAAGATAAGGCCATGATCCAACAAAGATACCTAAACCTAAGAAAACTGCCCCTATTGAAGACAAAATAAACCATCGTTTTATGAATATATCTTTTGCTGTAATAAATATCCAAGGTATTATTACAAAACCAACAAATAGAATATTAAATTTTGTTCCAAGAGCTAAACCAAAAAATAAACCTGATATCAATATCCATTTCCAACTTTTTTTTCTAACTCCCTGCCAAATTGAAAATAAGAAAAAGGTCCAGAAAGCTGTCTCTGGAATGTCTTTTTCTGTATTAAAATGACTTTCGGACCAAAAAAATGGATATAGAGAAAGTGACAAAGCTGAAACAAGGCCAGGAAATTTTCCGTACACACTTGTCACCCAATAATAAATTAGCCCGACCAGAAATGCTGTCAACAATACACCATAAACTCTGTATGAATCAACATCATTAATTATTCCTAACTTTTGAAAGAGTACTAGATTAAAAGCAGACGAAAGTATGTCACTTAGTGGAGGATGTCCGCCATCTTTTTCCATAAAATAATTAAAATCGACACCTGCTCGTTGGTATAAACTTAATCTAGGTACATCTTTTTTGTTTATGTCAGGCTGAAAAAAAAGAGTATTATCTTTTTGCCAATACCACTCACCTTTTTTCTGCCATTCCAGAAAAAAAGGGGGTAAATCAGAAAAATCCTTACTTCCTGTTAGAAAATAATGTAAATATACTTGTCCTCGAGGTGCGTGATTGATGGTATCCCAATTAATTCCATAATGAGGTAATGTAATTAAAGCAATTATAAAAAAAATAAATGCAATTAAAAATGCTGTTATTTTGTTATTTTTCATTTTTAATTATATTTTTTAAAAAATCAGTATACTTTAAACCAATTGATTTTGTATTTAAAGATTTTAATATAAGTTGTCTGTTTTTGATACCCATTCTTTTTCTTATCTCTCCAGATTCCAATAACTTATTTATAGCATTAGATATTTCTACAAAATTTTTCTGTTTAACCACATATCCATTTACACCGTTTTTAATTATACTCGATACTCCTAATATATCTGTTGCAATTTGAGGTTTACCGCATGCCATTGATTCATAAGACACAACTGGTCCACCATCTGCATTTCCTTCTCTGTCAACGATAGATGGGGCAATAAAAATATCAGCTAAGTTATAAAATGCAAGTATCTCGTCCCTTTCAATATTCCCAGTAAATAAAATATTATTCTCTATTTTTAGTTCTTTTGTCATTCGAATTAAATCTTGTTTTAAATCTCCATCTCCACCAATTATTAATTTTGTATGAGGATATTTTTTAATAACCTTAGGCATTGCTTTAATTAAATATTCAAAACCTTTTTTATAAACCAATCTCCCAACTGCCATAATTATTAAATCAGTGTTTGCTATATCTAGTTTGCTACGCAAAGATACTACACCACTATTTGAAATTCTAAGATGATTAACATCAACGGGATAACTAATTATCTCGGTTGGCTTATTCTTAATTCCAAGGTCGGTTATTCTTTTTAATAAAAAAGGGCTGTTTGATATTATTCCAGATGATGAATTTGCGATAACTTTCGCTATTCTTGCAAACATCTTGCTCTTATAAACTAAATAAGCATCTGTCCCAGGAATCGTAATCACATAAGGAACTTTTGTTATTTTAGAAGCTAGATAAGCCATTAAACCATTAGGAATAATCCAATGAACATTTACAACATCAATTTTGTATTTTTTAATCGTTCTAATAAGAGAGATCGATCCAAACAATAACATTAAAGGAAGAAGCAAAAAATTAACTAACTTCAAATCAACATCTGCTTTCATAGCTCTCGAATATCCCAGCTTATGCCACTTGTCAGGCCAGATATATTTATATTTTATAACTGTATATTTTTTATCAGTATTCTCAAAATTTTTTATGTACGGAGTTAATAAAAAAACATTATTACTCGCTTCCTGCAAACCCTCAACAAAAGGTTTCATAAACGCAGCTGTCGTATCTTTTTTAAATTTAGGAAAAGTATGAGTTAATACACAAATATTCATAATAAATTATTCTCTTTATACCAATCAAAAGTACGTTTCATTCCTATTGATATTCCGATATCAGATTTAATCCCTAAATATTTCTTTACCTTATCTATCTTATACCTCCTATTTTCAGAAACAAATTTTACCATTCTTTCTTTACCTATGATCTTTCCCACTAACGATGCTATATTGTTAGGTATTATAATATTTATACAAAATTTATTAGAAACATTAATTATTTCTTTAGTAACATCTTTCATTCTAGGACAAATAATATCACCTACAATAAAATCTTCTCCCAATGCAGATTTTGCTTCAATAGTTTTTAAGATTACGTTTACTAAATTATCAATATAAACAGTATGAAAGTAGTTTTTACCTCCGCCTATAGAAATATTTATTCCTGTTTTAACCATCTTAAAAAGTTTTAAAAAAACAGGTCTTACATCACCTGGACCGTATGCTATAGTTGGACGAATAATTACAGTTGATGAATTAAATAAACTATTTTTAATAATTTTCTCTCCCTCAATTTTAGATCTAGAATAAGCATCTTTATATTTATCATATATTCCAACTGTTGAAATATGTATTAATCTTTTAACTTTACTTTTTTGGCATGCATTCACAATATTTTGTACACCCAGTGCATTAATATTCCAATAATCTTTATCTTCTAATTTATGATGGGGAAGAGCTGCGGCACAATTAATTACGATGTCGACATCTCTAACTGCTTTTTCAATAGTTTTATAATCACGAAGATCACCTTCACAGATTATAATTCCTTTCGTATTTTTTAATCGTTTTCTTTCTCTAACTAATATTTTTACATTGTAAGGTTTATCTAACAATCTTTTGACTACAGCTCCACCTATAAAACCAGTTGCTCCTGTAACTAATATGTTCATCATAATAAACTATTTTGTATTATACTAATAAATATGAATAAATATCAGCACAATTATGCAGCAGGTAGACCTCAAATGTACGAATCAGAATCAAGAAAAGAAAAGGCAGTAAGGGTTGTAAAACTTTTAGAACACCATTACGGCAAAGGTAAACTCTTAGATTTAACACTTCTTGATGTAGGCGCATCAACTGGAATAATAGATAATGAGTTAGCTAACCACTTTAAAAATGTTATTGGTATAGACATTGATAAAGATGCAATAAAATTTGCCCAAAAAAACTTTGGTAAACAAAATCTTACATTTAAAGTTGACGATGCAATGAATTTATCCTTTAAAAATAATTCATTTGACGTAATTATATGTGCTCAAATATACGAGCACGTTCCAAATGACCAAAAGTTAATTAACGAAATGTATCGTGTGTTAAAACCAAATGGTGTATGTTATTTTGCAGCTCTAAACAAATTTTGGCCATGGGAACCTCATCATAATTTACCTTTTCTATCTTGGCTACCAAAAAATCTTGGTAATTATTACGTCAAGATGCTAGGTAAAGCATCTAGATATCACGAAACACTTAGATCTTACTGGAGTTTAAGAGAATTAACTAAGAAGTTTAAGGTAATAGAATATACATCAAAAATACTTAAAAACCCAAAAGAATTTGGTTATTATAATTTAGTAAAATTTCCTTTAAACACAATTGCTTGGTTTATTTCTCCACTAAGTAAATATACTGCTCCCACATTCTTCTGGTTGTTAGTTAAAAAAACTAAGGAATAATTATATTTTATTGTGAAGTTCAACAACTTTATCCAAAACCTGTTGAGCCTTAGTAGTCAACTCTTGATCTTTGTACTGAGGAACTAGCCAAGGTAAAAATATTTCTAAATTGTCAAATTTAAGATTTAAATCATCGACAGTTGATTTTATATTATCACCTGAATCTTCAATGCTTTTCTCTACCACTGCAAGTTGAGAAAGTGCCATGTCAAAAGTTTGTACGGAATAATCTTTTTTACCTTCTTTTGATAGTTTTTCTGCTTCTAATACTCGTTTAGTGGTCAAAAATAGTGAGTAGTCTGCTTTTTGCGGTTTACCAAAGATTAAAAAACCTCTTACTTTTTCTTTAAAGAGTTTTAGTGAATACAAGGTATCCCCCTTTGACTTTCCTGCTACTACAGGCCAAAAAAGTTCAAAAGAATTAACAGATTCATTTGTTTGATTATCTTCTTGAGCAAGAACAGAAACGGGTAAGAGAGTTAATACAAAGACACAAATTATAAATATCAAAACTTTTCTCATTGATGTAAATATACTAAGTAAATAGGTAGTTTGTCAACTACCATCAACCAATTTTTCTATTAATTTTAAGCTTTCTTTTCTTGATTTGTTCCACGCGAAGCGACTTGCCCATTGTTTTGCTCCTGTTGATAGCCTTTGGTATTTTACCTTATCTTTAACTAATTTTTCAATTTCCATGACTAAGTCACCTGAGGTACTGTTTTTTGTTATAACGCCGCTTAGATTGTCACACACTGAGTCAACAAGCCCTTGAGATGGGTATGCTATAACAGGAGTTCCTACTGCATTTGCCTCAATATTAACAAGTCCCCACCCCTCTCTTATGGATGGGTTTATAAACAAAAATGACCTTGAAAGAATCTCAAACTTTTCTTCATCTGTTGGCCTTTTATAAAATTCTATTTTTTCTTTAAGATTGAATTTTTTTACTTTTTGCATTACTTTTTTATAATAACTATCTGTTTCTGGTCTGCCTATTATGCAAAAACTATAATCCCCTATTTTGTTTAGAATATTAAAAGTAGTAATTGCATCCATTATCCCCTTGTCTGCAGTTAATGGGCCAAAATAAGTAATCATTTTGGGATTTGTTAATTTATGTTTTGGGATTATTTTTGGCAAAATTATGCCATGTGGTACAACAGTAATATTTTTTTCTTTTATACCAAATTTAATTAAATCATCTTTGGCTGAATTGGAACCAACAATAAACTTGCAATTTTGGTAAAAAAGAAAAACTAATGGTTCTGAAATATATCCTAAAATGCCTATAATTAAATTTAGAGGGAATCTCAGTGGATTCTTAAACCAAACTTCTTTTGTAACTTCTTGTAGTACAGCAAGTTTTGGTTTTGTAACATAAAGAGGTGTAAAAAATGGAATTCCATGAAATTGATCAACTACAAAGTCAAAATTGTTTTTATTTTTAAGATAGTAAAAGAACGCCTTTATCTGAACTCCTAAATATTGATTGCCACTTCTAACTATTTTTATTCCATCTAAGTATTCTGTTTGTTTGGTATCTTTGGTGAGAGATGAAAATAAAGTTACAGAATGACCTTCTTTAACCCATCCTTTCATATGTTCATGCATAACTTGCTCTGCCCCACCTGCAAGTTTATGTTTTGGATCTCTCCATGAAAAAACTAAAATATTCATTTGTCGTAGTATTTTAAAATTCGAAGTCTATAAAAAACTGCCAAGGTATCCCATGCCATCCAAAAACTAGTATCCCAACTAATTGCACTTGTTGATTTATTAAATGTTACTTCAATTGGACCTTCGTATATTCTGTCAAAACCAAAATATTTAGCTACAGCCAACATTTCAATATCCATGGCATAAGTTTTTACTAAGAGTCTGGGTAATATTTTATCAACGACTTCTCTTCTAAATATTTTTATACCACTTTGTGTATCCATCAAATCAAGTCCAAAAAGAATTTTTACACCAACATGATATCCAAAACTTAATATTTTTCTTAAAAATGGATAATTAACTCGAGATGCTGGATGTCTTTTACTACCAACTATTATATCGGCATTGTACCAATCCATGTGAGCCATTAGCATCATTATCCCTTTTGGAGAAATATCCATCCCTGCATCCAAAAATGAAACTAGATCCCCTTTTGCTTTACTCATTCCATAACGTACTGCGTACCCTTTTCCTTGATTCTCTTTGTATTCATATACTTTTAAATGTTTAGATTTTATTTTTTCTGCCTCAGAAAATGTCTTGTCAATTTTTCCATCAACGACACAAATTACTTCAAAATCAGTATTTGTTAAGCCATTCTCTAGTGTATCTATGATATTTAAGAGATCGTTCTTAATAGTCTTTTCTTGCTTGTAAGCAGGAACAATAACAGAAAGAAGTTCTGATTGTTTACCACGAAGTGGCAAGCTTTGCTTATTTTTTTGCTTCATGGTATAAATTATATCCTGTATAGAGGCTTAAGCAAATAAACATAATAAAAGTTGTAAATAATGAGACATGAATAATATTAGTTATATTATTGTGATAAAACCAAATTATAATAGCTTGTATTAAAGCCCCAACAAGTGGAATAAAAACTATTTTAACTTTGCCAATTGAAAGAAAGAAATTAACTAGTAAATTTGAAAGACTGTAAAAAATCATAAACATGCCCATCCACACTAAATCTGTTTTAGCTGATAAATAATCTTTGCCGTACAAAACTCCTATGGCTAAATTTGGGAACAAAAAGTAAAAGAGGGTTATAACTACAGCAATAGCTAGAGTAATTAAAAATGAAGCTATAAAAACTTTCATATATCCTTGGTTTTGAGCTTTTCTTTTAGAAATGACAGGAAACATTGTCGAGGCAATTGGAGAAGTCGCAAAAAATATAATTTTGCCCAAAGTTGAAAGTGCGGCATAAATTCCTGCAGAAAAAGGGTCTAGAAAATGTTTAGCAAGTATAACGTCAACTGTAAAAATAGATGTAAAAGCCAAGGACTGAAGTAGTACTGGTCCAGAATATTTAAGAAATGGTTTTAAATTAATAGTTTTTACTTTTGTCTTTACTATATGTTTCTTGATGTAAGAGAAACTATAAAGGTATGCCAAAACAGCGCCAATAACAATTGCCGACATTGCACCAAAAATAGACCAACCAATTAAAATTAAGGCTACTCCAATTAATAACTTAGATAATGACGATATTAAAACGGGTATAACAAATCCAGAAAATTTAAGTAATCCTTGTAAAGTTGATTGATTAACCAAAGTGATTAAAGAGAAAAATAGAATTGGAGCAATAAGAAGTACTGGAACGATATTATCAATGTGTAAAAACTTTGAAATTGCAGGTGAAATTACAATCACTAACAAAGCCAAAACTATCGCTAATTTAAATATGAATTTTCTTATCGTCTCGTATACTGAATAAAGTTCATTATCTTTTGCAGAAGAAATAAATTTAACTATTGAAACACTGGCTGAAGATGGAATTATACTGACTAAATATAAAATCGAATACAAACTAGCTAAAATTCCATAACCAACAGGCCCTAAAAGCCTTCCCATTATTAAGTGGTATGCGTAGTTAATTACATTTGCACCCATGTTACCAACAAACATAATTGCACTTCCTGAAAAAAGTGGATGTTTGATTAGGGTTTTAATTCTTTTTTTCATTTAAGCTCTAAATATATTTACACTTTTATATATTACACTTTTAAGTGTCTTATTTCAGGTATAGAATTAATTATGAGCAAGGATGAATTGATTAAGCTATTTGACAAACACATTAAAAACA
>JBAZVO010000005.1:0-141762 GCA_041660865.1 Candidatus Woesearchaeota archaeon | reverse complement strand
ATTGTATTGTGCGCCTTTAACGGTTCCATTTATATTTATGTCTTGAGAATACGAATTTAATGCAGCAAGCATACTTAGGGTTAGTAATGCTTTTGCTCCGAACTTCTTTAAATTATCAAACATAGACATACTATTGATATTCGAATATATAAATCTTTCGATTGTGACTACTACGAAGAGATGAAAACATCATTAAAATCCGTGATTTGATTCTAAGAACATTAATTTTTTAGAAAATAATAAACCCCTTTTAATATTCTACAAAACCTAGTTCATAATAATACTTTCTTTAATAACACACACTACATCTTATCAAAAAAGAGTTTAAACCATGTCAACTCTTCGGCTTTGTAGAAAAAGTCTGTGCAGGCATGCCAGCACACAGAGAACAATTTAGAAAAAATTAGACTCGATAATAAATACGATTTTAATGTCAAAAGCGGGCGCCTGCAGAAAAAGACTTTCTACAGAGCCGAACTCTTCGAAAGGTTTTTAAATCAAAATACATTTTCATATTCTATGATGTTTTGTCCTAAATGTGGAGCTTTAATGATTTCAATTGCATGTAAATGCGGTTACTCTTCTAAAGATAAAAGCGCTCTTGAACTTAAAGAAGAAGTAAAATTAAAAGAAGACAAAATAGACATAATTGATGATCAAGAGGATTCTCTTCTTCCAGAAACAGATGCTGAATGCCCTAAATGCAAACACACAAAAGCAGTATTTTGGCTAATTCAAACAAGAGCAGGCGATGAACCTGAAACAAAATTCTTAAAATGCAAAAAGTGCAAATATACTTGGCGAGATTACAAATAAATAATTAAAACAAATATAATTCTCAACTAATTGAAAAAAATAAAGAAAATGTGAATTAATCCTCGAGCTAAAGCACCGGGTATTTAACATTCACATTTTCAAACTTGCGAGAGAGCGATTCATCTAACGCCCTAAAGGGCATAGTATTCTCACTCTCACAAATAAAGAAAAAAATCTTTTTTATTTTTTAATTATCCAAATAAATTACTAAAGAACGTATCTACACTTTTGAAAAATCTCTTTAAACCAGAGGCTTCAACATCAGAATTTGATGATTTAACATCAATCCCCTCTACCTCATTATTAAGACTAGTTTTATTAGATTCACCCGAGGTTTTACCAACAACTCCTCCTGAATTATTAATTGAAGAATTAAATTTAACTTTAATTGAACTAACATCAGTTTTTATATAATTATAAATCGGAATTCTTATTGTAGAACTTAAATTTATAATATTTTGAGTATAATTCAAAGGAACAAAAATCTTGTATGCATACGCCAAATCTGATTGTTTGCCTCTTAATGAATAATTACGTAAATCCATACCACCTATAAAAATTACCCCGTCAGAAACACTATCTTTAACTTCGAAATCAAATCCTTCTTCTTTCATATTTTTTATATTAACTTCAACAATAAATTCAGACCCCGCATAAACTTCTAAAACGCTTGTTTTTTGATCAATAGTAATAAGAGTTCCATTACTTGTAACCTTGATATTCTTTGTTGAAACTAACTTCTTTTTTTCTTTAGTTACAGTAAAATATTCTAACGTGGCATTTATTGAATAAATAGTATCCTTTTCAACAACTGGAACAACATATCTTTTTCTAAAAACATCTTTGCTATTACCTGGACTTAATTTATCAAGTTCGATATGTTCATTGAAAAAACCACTAGTTATATCTGCTGATAAATTATAAAAAGACATACCATCCGCATCATTTACTAAATAATAAACCACTTCTACATCTTCACCTGTTAGAACGTCAGATTTACTTGTAAGCAAACTTGGAGCCATACCATTTGCAGAGTAAATATTTGATTTGCTTAAATTATAATTAAAAATCTTCCCCTCGTATACTAAAGTAATTGTGCCAGTAAAATTAAATGCACCAGTAAATGACGAACTAAATTCTAAATAATAATCCTTACTTTCGCTAGGTTTGATTATATCTTCATTTTTTAAAGCATATTTACCAATACCTGTTTGAGATAATTCACTTTGACTTAAATAAAATAATTGAGAAGAGCCAATAATTTTCAAGTCTTCAACTTTTAAATCACTAACACCTGTATTTTTTATTGTAATTAATAACTTAGATTCATCTAATATATTCGGTTTTACAGGACTTAGAGTAACTGCTATAGCATAAGGCAGAGGAGAATTCATATTTATACTTCCTGTTTTATTTCTATTAACTCCTTCTCCTGTCATTTGAATAGAATATTTAGCTTGCTTATTTCCACCATTAACAACCATAATGTTAAACTTGAACGTTTTTTCATCCCCTTTATTCATTCTAACGCCCGATACTGATAATTTATTTCCATCAAGAATAAAATCTCCCTTATCTACAATAGTAATCCCCTCAGGAATAATTAATTCGTAATTAAAAGAATCAACAATTGTTTCTGCTTCATTTTTTAAAGTAATAGTGATCTTATTTTTTTCTAAAATATTCAACTTAGGAACAACTTGTGTTGCAATTAAATTAGGCCCTAGTTCTTTTAAAACCTTAATTTTTATGCCAGGTATTGCACTTGCTCCAATAAATGTTGCAGTATCAACTTCAATACTCTTTTCTAGAAAACAAACAGTGTAAATATCATACTCGGCACATTTGCCAAGTTTTACAAACATAATTGAATCATTATCAATATTAACCTTAAGAAGTTCATTATTTGATCCAAGAGTTAAACTAAATACTCTTCCTTCAAGAACGAAAGTATCTGATGCTTCATGCCATGAATTATGTATATCTTTTTGTTCAGCTGAAACTAAACCTGCAAACAAAATAAACATTGCGAACATTACAAATAATCTGGCCCTCAAAAAATCACCCTTGAACATTATTCTAACATAAGAAGTTTATAAACCTAACGATTAACGAACAGTTTCATTAACATTTCTAAAATATTTGCTTTATTCATATTGCGCTCAATAACCAAAAGCAAAACAAAGAAAATAGTAAACAAATAAAACCCCTTAAAGAAAAAAACGCAACCCCCAATAAAGCTGCGTGAATGTTATGAATGTGAAAATAAAAATAAAAAAAATAAAAAAAATAAGCCCTTTCAGGCTTCAAGGCTTAACTTAGTTGCTTGATGGTGTTCTAACACTAATTGAACTTAGTGATGGAACAACTACTTCAACTTCAGTTCCTGTCAAGTCGTAGTCTGCATATTGTGCAAGTACGTATGCTGCTCCAAGAGTATCTTGTGCGCTGTATCCTGCTACAAGTAATGCATTCTGAGTTGGGTATAATTTAATCTTACCAAGACCAGATGTAAACATTGTGTTTATCTGTTCTGCGGTTGGATTGCCCATTAATTCAGCTGCTACTGTATTGACAAATGGTCCGCCTACAACTATCAAAGGTGTATTACCTATTAAGTTCATTGCATCCTTGTCTAGGACTGTTGAACCAACTGGTAATGGATTGATGGTGTAAGACTCGTCACCTGAACTTCCGCCTACTACAACAACTGTTGATGCAACTGGTGATAGCCACATATCGTATGTAACTTCTTCAGCTGGTACAAACATGTTGATGTATGCGCCACTATCATCAGTTTCTTCAGCTACATATGTTCCGAAGTCTGACAAGTAGTAATCGACATTGTCATCATCATCTAGAGCAGTTGTTAATCCACCTGATAATGAGAAATCATACTCGTCATCAACTGTATCATATACTCCTGTTGCTACGATGTTGGTTAGACCTGTTGAAGTTTCGTCGTCATCTTGGTAGTCTTCATCTACAGTAAATACTGGTTCTGAAACGTTTGTTAAAGTCATTGTAACTTTAGCTCCTGCTTCAGAGTATAATACTACAACTCCTGCTGCCAATGATCCGCCTGTACAATCTGAGTCTTCAGCTGTGAAATCTATTTGAGTTGCGGCTCCTCCTGCTTGAGGTGAAAGTGCAATCTCGCTGCTTATTGTTTCACATTTTGTTACTGAATACGTCTTGTCAAAGGTTAAGTCATCAACTTGTACTTCGAAGTCTACGCTTGATAGGTTATTTCCATCTTTGATCTTTGAGATCTGTAAGACATGAGTTACAACCTGTTCAGCATCATCTAAGTCATTGTAGATGAATATTTTATCTTCAACTAAGTTGTCTAAGTTTCCTGTTCCAACAAAGTCGTCAGCTAAAGCTGCATCTTCTACAACATCTAAAGTATATGCTTCACCATCTTGAGGTACAAAAGTTACTTGAGCTTTTCCACCTGATCTTGCGAAGTTTAACTCTTCTTTGTTATCTTCTAGATCTTCTGAACCAACAAAGTTAAATTTGAAAGTTCCGAATAATGGATCAGTGTAGCTGTCACCTGATGCAATGTATTCAGTCTCAGCATCTCCATCGTTTGGAGTTACTGTAAAGGTTAACATTGAAACTGTTTGCCAGTTTGCTGTTCCTGTCTTAGTTACTGCTACAGTTACTTCATCAAGAACTTTACCATTTAATTTAACGTCTCCTGCAGTTGCACTGTATTCAAGCTCTATTTTGTTTGAGCCGATGAATAATTGTACAGCTACATTCTCGCCACCTACGTTTGAGATGAATACATCTTTAACGTAGATTGGTAAACCGCCGATAGTTTTTGAATCGCCTTCAATCATTGTTTTAGTTTCAGTTCCTACTCTTACAATTGCTGATGAACCGTCTGAGTTTCCACCGATAACTTCAACAGTGTAATCTTCACCATCGTATTTAACAGTTGCTTTTTCGCCTTTTTCAATGTATACTTCTGATTCTGTTCCGAATAGAACTAAGAAATCATCTGCGTTTGCATTGTTAGGATCAAATGTGTACATTTGGCCGAATAATTCTATGCTTTCTGAGTTTACAAAGTCTGTTGCGCTCCATGTGTCTTCAAAATCAACAACTGTCTTGTAGAAATCTTCCGAAGCTAAATCGTAGTAGATAACTGGTGTAGCTGATTCATCGTTTATGTTGTAGTTTGATACATCTGCATTTACTCCACCTACTGAAGTTTGCAATTGTATTTCTTGATCATATTCAAATTCGTCACCATCATCATTCTCAACTAGTCCGTGTGCTAGAAGTTCAGGTAATTCTGTGTCATCAACAATTGCATTTACATCAACAAGATCGTCGCCGAATATCAAATCATCACTTTCTGAGAATAGGTATCCGCCTTCAACGTTGCTTGTAGTTGTGGTTCCATCAGATTCAACTGGTGTAACTGCTGCTGCTTGTAGAGCTGATGCGATATCTGTTGCACCAATTATGTCTGCAGGCATTGCTTTGTCGCCAACAACTATCTTTCCTGTGAAGAACCCATCAGTAATAAATGGACTTGGGTAATCACTTAAATCGTATGCCATTGCTCCCATAACTGTTGCTCCAACCATTGTTGCACCAGCTAAGATTGCTGACATTTTTCTTACTGTTTTTTTCATGTTCATTGGTAACACACCTCCGTGTTAGACATGCTATTTTACATAAGCGCTTTTGTTTGCGTACCACTTCTTCATTTAGTATGCATGGATTGCCCATAACAACCAACGAAAGTCGGCCATTAATTTAGCCCACACATACCCTGACTAAGGGTTCGCTGAACCTATGTAAGTACTAAGTATTATGTTTGGTTTATAAAGTTTTCTAATCTTTGGACTTCTCACACCCTCCTTGCAGTGTTTTAAAGCCTTAATTAGATAAAATTTCTAATTTTCGCCAAGTCATCACTCCAAAGTTAAGTATTTTTGAAGAAGGCACTCGCAATGCTTAACCTTCATTACAAATAAAAGCCCCCTTATAATATATAATAGTTACCAATAAACTTAGAAGTACAATCAAAACAATCAAAAACATCAATCAAAAGAAATAACAAAAAACAAAAACAACAAGCCCAAAAAAACATCCTTCTTATAATATAGGCATCGATACCTTATTAGCAAATAACACATAAACTTACAATCTCCCAATGCAACAATCAACTTAAACATCCACTAATAACTCTCATCATATTACACTAGTATAAAATCCAAACCTTTTTAAATGTCTTAAAACTTCTAAGAACGGGTTAGAAAATTCTCTTAGTAAGAGTTAGATTTAACTATAAAACAAGTAGAGGTATACTATGAAAGTTGTCAATCACCAACATTTGATTGAGAAATTAGCTGAAAAGCTAAAACCTACAGTAACTCCACCTCCATGGGCGGAGTATGTAAAAACAGGTCACGGAAAACAAAGACCACCTATAAGACAAGATTGGTGGTACGTAAGGTCGGCATCAATTTTATTGCATGTTCAGAACTTAGGCCCTGTTGGCGTATCTAAACTAAGTGTTAAATACGGCAATAGAAAGAACAGAGGGTACAAACCTGAAAAGTTCGCCAAAGGTTCAACTAATAACATAAGAAAGATTTTGCAACAATTAGAAGCTGGAAAACTTATTAAACAACAAGATAAAGATGTTCATAAAGGACGAGTTCTTACAGTTCAAGGTTTAAGATTAATAAATGAGTGTTCTAAAGAGCTCATAAAAAATCCGCCAGTTCAAGCTGTTAAAAAAATAATTGTTCAAGAAAAACCTGTTGCTGTTAAACAAGACTTAAAGAAGCCTCAGCAACAAAAGAAAGAAAAACCTGCAAAGCAGGATTTGGCGGAGTGATGACTAATGGCTAGATTCCTACACATCAATAAAAAGAAGAGATTGGTAAAGAAAGGAAGACAAACCAGATGGGCACCATTCTGGACAGTTCCTAAAATTTACGGCACAGGAAGAAAAGTTCATCCAGGAAGACACACAAGTGTTAAAAGAAGCTGGAGAAGAAAAAAGACTAAAGCTTAAGGTGATCACATTATGGCAAAACTAGAAAGGAACTATACAATCCCCTTGAGGGAAAATTTCGTCAAAGTACCTAAATACTATAGAAGCAAAAGGGCTATAAATCATATCAAAGCATTTATTGTAAGACATATGAAGGTTGAAGAAAAGAACATAAAACTTGGAAAAAACCTAAATGAAAAAGTCTGGATGCATGGTATAAAAAATCCCCCAAGCAAAGTTAAGGTTAAAGTGACTAAAGATAATGATACGGTAACTGTTGAACTTGAAGGCTTTGATTACAAAGTTGAAAAGATTCAAACTGAGAAAACTGAAAAGGCAACAACTTTGAAAGATAAGCTTGCTGAAAAAATGGGCGCTAAAGAAGATGCAACAAAAGAATCAGCTGATGTTGAAAAAACTGAGAAAAAAGTAAAAAAAGCACCTGTTAAAAAAACAGAAACTCCAGTAGAACCTGAAGCAGAATCAAAAGACGAATAAATTTCTTTTATTTTTTTATTTTTTCTTTATTTTAATATTTTAAATTAAGTAGTTTAATATCTAATTAGAAAGCATGCTAACATTTAATTAAATTTTATTATTTGTATCAAAAGATTCAGTAAACATATTTTTTATTATAGCTATCGCATTTGATTTTCTATATGCAATCGCATTTCTAAGACCATTATATATCCCAAGCGTTGTAGAATTTCCGTGCATTTTTACAACATAATCATTTAACCCAAGAAGAGGCGCACCATTATAACTTTGTGGATCCATTAATGCGTTGCTTTTTCTATATCTTTGAGAAATTTTTGCAAAAGGGTACGTTATTGATAATGGTAACATTAAAATTAAATCAACTAATTTAGAAGGGTCTTCAACCACTTCCTTTGCAATGTCTCGCGCGTCCAAAACTTCTTTTGTATATTCGCGTGTAAACTTTATTCCCCCTTCCATTCCTTTTAATACCGCATTTCCAAGACGACCATCCGTTACTATTATATCTGATTCATAATATAATATTCTGTTTGATTCTACATATGGATGATCTAAATCAAAATTTATTTTAAAACTATTTTCTTGTCTGTTAAATGATTGAATTTTTCGTGAAACATCAATTTCAAAAGAACTACCTTTATGAAGTTCTGTTCCATTTGCAAGAATTTTTACAGATGGATTATGCCAACCTAAAACTTCTTTTGCATACATACTTAAAATTAAAGCATATTCAAACACAAATTCTGGTTTTGCATTTACATCACTTCCAAGATCT
Source organism: Candidatus Woesearchaeota archaeon (assembly GCA_041660865.1). Classification (GTDB taxonomy): domain Archaea; phylum Nanobdellota; class Nanobdellia; order Woesearchaeales; family 21-14-0-10-32-9; genus 21-14-0-10-32-9. Next base: position 133,645 of record JBAZVO010000005.1, on the reverse strand, counting down.
CCCCAAAGAGTATTTTTAGTTGCAATTTTCGTTGGTATCTTTTGAAATAAAATAGGTAAAGTCATTGAAAGATTATCCATCATACCAATTATTTTAACACTTTGTTGAAGAAGCTGAGCAGTATCTGACATTGTACATGCACAATTTATATTACCATATTTTAATTGTTCTAGCATTTTTACAACAGCTGTTTCAGAAATATCATTTCCCAAATTTTTATCATCCATATGTACTTTAGTTTTTTTTCTATTTGCAAAAAATGCAGGAGCATGAACAAAACTAACTCTTGAAGTATCTATAGTAAATTTTCCTCTAAATCTTGCAAAATAATCTTTTTCTTTTTTTATATGTTTAGATAAATATTCTTCATTTCCAAAAATAACAAAATCTACATTTTCATAGTCTTGTTGTACTAAAGATATAGCCTCCATAATTCTTCGCGAAGGATGCTCTCCAAACCAATCTCCCCCATTAGCATCTACTCCTAAAATTAATTTTTCTAGAGTCATAACTTTTTTAAAACGCTACAACTATAAAACATTTACTATTCTTTAGGAGAAAGTATTAAGTTTCAAAGTAAATTCACTTTTAAATTAACATTCTAAAAATATATAAGAAAAACATAAATAAATAGAAAACAAATCACAAAAAAGCACAAACAACATAGAAAACACAAAAAGAATAAAGAAAAAAATAAAAAATAAAAATTAATTTACTTAGCGAAAAGATGTCCTGCTTCTTTTTTTAATATTTCAACTTTATCAAGATTTTCCCATGTAAAATCAGGATCGCTTCTTCCAAAGTGACCATATGATGCAGTTTTAGTATAAATTGGTCTTTTCAATTTTAATTCAGAGAGTATTTCTGAAGGTTTCAATGGAAAGTGTTTAACTACCAATTTTACTATTTCATCTTCAGGTATTTTGTTTGTTCCAAATGTTTGAACTAAAACTGAAACGGGTTTAGCTACACCAATTACATATGCAAGTTGAACTTCGCATGAATCTGCAAGTCCTGCTGCAACAACATTCTTTGCAATATATCTTGCAGCGTAACATGCTGATCTATCAACTTTTGTTGGATCTTTTCCTGAAAATGCTCCACCACCATGTCGTCCATATCCCCCATATGTATCAACAATTATTTTTCTTCCAGTAACACCAGCATCAGCAACTGGTCCACCAATAACAAATGCCCCTGTTGCGTTTACATGAACAATAGTGTTTTTATCCATCCATTTTCCGCAAACTGGCTTGATTACTTTTTTTATTATCTCGCTTACAAGAACACTATGCTTAACTTTTGGTGAGTGTTGCGCAGCAATAACTACTGTATGAATTCTCTTTGGAACTCCATCAACATATTCTATTGTTACTTGACTTTTTCCATCAGGTCTTAAATATGGAAGAACTTTCTTCTTTCTTACATCTGCTAATTTTTTTGTTAACTTATGCGCAAGTAATATTGGAAGAGGCATATATTCAGGAGTTTCATTTGAAGCAAACCCAAACATTAAACCTTGATCTCCGGCGCCTTGCTCTTTATGAAGACCTGCACCTTCAGTTACACCTTGAGAAATTTCAGGACTTTGTTCTGATACTGAAATTAAAACTCCGCAACTATCCGGATCAAATCCTGATTCTTTGTCATAACCTATCATTTTTATTGTGTCTCTAACTACGTTCTGAAAATCTATTTTTGCTTTTGTTGTGAGTTCTCCTGCAACAACTACAAACCCGGTTTTTACTAGAGTTTCTATTGCAACCCTTGAATGTATATCTTGTTTTAATGCAGCATCAAGAACAGCATCGCTTATCTGATCGCACATTTTATCAGGGTGTCCTTCTGTTACGCTCTCTGACGTAAACAAATATTTTCCATTTTTCATTTTTTACTACCTCTCATTTCTGTATAAATATTACAAGAACTATTAAATATGTTCAGACAATATTTCTAATTTCTTAAGCACATTATCTAATGCCACAAATAAATTTCTATCTATAACTTCAGAAACTTTTAAATTACCATTAAATAATAATTTACCATGAATTTCATATTTTTCAGAACCTGGAGTTTTGTGAACTGCTTTCAAATAAATGTGAAGAGATTCGTAATTTTCCAGACTATCTGCAAATTTTCTTGCATAACTTCCTATAAGTTTTTTTGCAACAACTAATTCTGCAGGTTTTAGTTCTTTGAATCCTGATAAAGATATTTTTCCCCCTAGTTCTACATTTTCATCCATATCTTTCCCCCCACGATTACAAAATCATACTAAAGTTAGCATTTAAATATTTTATGCAAATTTTCTTTAGCAAATAATTTAAAATTTTATCTTAAAATACAACTTTAACTTTATCTAAATTAAAAACTTCTTTTACATTTATAATAATCGCACACTTAGGCAAATATTTAGCATCTTTATTATTTTCTAAACACTTATTAAAATATTTTCCAGAATAATATATTTTTACATTTCCTTTTATTCTATAATACCCGCTCACAACGCACAAGCTATTATTTTCTAATAAATTTTTAAATGTTTTATTCATTTGACAATTAGCAATTAAAATAGAATTACTTTTTTTATCAATAAACCCTAAAGACATAACTATATTCGCATTTGGTTGTCCTTTTTTTGTTGATGTTGCTAAAATTAATTCTTTTCCTTTTTTAAAATTCGATTTCCATACCATCAAATTTTAAAATCATCATACTATAAATATTTAACGTCAAAAAACATCACAAACCTTTATAAATGCTAAATCTTTTCTATGAATTATGGTTAATGTGGCGACAACTTCGCTGAAAACCAACAGCAATTATTTTACAACAACACTTGTTGTAAACGCTGATAATAACAATGGAGGAAAAGAAAATGGGTTATATAAAATACGTTAGAGCCACTTGGAGAAAACAAGAGGAAGAAATTTCTGGTTTAATGAGACAGAGAAGAATAGACTGGAAAAACGAGCCAGCGACTTTAAGAATCGAACATCCAACAAGAATTGATAGAGCAAGAGCTTTAGGTTTTAAAGCAAAGCAAGGTTTTCTTGTTGTAAGACAAAGAGTTAGCAGAGGCGGAAGACAAAGACCAGATATTAAAGGTGGAAGAAAAACATCTAATTCAGGTCAAAGAAAATACGTTTCTAAAAATTATCAACAAATTGCTGAGGAGAAAGCAAGCAAGAAATTTGTAAATTGTGAAGTTTTAAACAGCTACTATGTTACTCAAAATGGACAATATGCGTGGTATGAAGTACTTCTTGTTGAAAGAGATAATCCTCAAGTTTACTTGAATCAAAATACTGCTTGGGCACATGACACTAAGAATAGAGCTCTTAGAGGTTTAACAAGTGCAGCAAGAAGAGCTAGAGGCTTAAATAAAAAAGGCTTCGGTAGTGAAAAAACAAGACCTAGCAAGAGAGCAAATAGCAAGTAAATTTCTATTATTTTTTTTATTTTTTATTTCATTTTATTTTTTTCTTAATTTTTTTAATTACTTAAATAACAAACATATTATTCTTGAATTTGCATTTTAAAATTTAAAAAAATGTTAACCCTTACCCAGTAAAGAAAACTATATAAATAACTTATTCGTTCCATATTACGAGGAGATTTTAAAATGAACGAAAACACAAATTTATCACAAGAAAAACCATTTCAACAATACTTAAGCGAAATTTTAACTAACAATCCTGATGTGAAATTAGATATAGCCTATACCTCGCCATACTCAACTCATTATCATAATAATGCAACTCAAAATGACGTTGAAATTCAAGCAATACTTGAACCTTTTTTAAATACGCCAGCAAAATCATTTGTAGGAACAGAAAAAATTACCCCTAACGGAAAATATGATAAACACCAAATAACTGTTTATGCTGAACGTGAATTAAAACACCCTGCACCTTGGCAGATAAATGCAAAACATTATCCTCAAACAGTTTATCAAACGTTGAAATTAGAATTCAAGCTCGAAAAATAAACTTAAATAGTTTGATAAATTAATTTTTTAATTATTTTTTTAAATTTAAAAAAAGAAAAAATTAAACATATTCATCCTCTTCGGTGTCGTCGTAGTCATCATTTTCATAAATAGCGTATGATGAATACTCATCATTCAATTTAAGATTTGTCGACCTAAAAGGACGTTCTACTCTTAAATTTCTAAAATATGTCATACTCCACCCCCAAATACATTTAATTCAGCATACTTATTGGTATTTCAAGTTTATATGTTTTATGAACTAAAATTCCACCATTAAGAATTAACCTCTGTGCAAACAAAACAACAAAGAATTAGAAAAATAAAAAAAAATTATTTATATACAAATAAAGAATGCTTCTCATTACCTTCAAGTTCTTGAACTATTCTTTTAACAATTACTTTATCAGGATCTTGCATTAATTTTACTCTGGTTTTTAGATCTGCAAAACTTTCAAATGGTTTTTCGCCTCTCTGTTCAACAATTTCACCCATATGTTTTTTTCCTATTCCTGGTAATAATTCAAAAGTATGCATTCTCGTATTTATTGGTTGAGCTTTGTTAAAAAAATCAACAAATCTACTCTCATTCATAGATACAATATTTTTTACAGCATGTTCGAGTTCTGACTTTGCAGTACTTGTAAGTTTTTCAAAAGGAATCTTTCCATTAATATGATGTATTTGATCTCTTTTTTCTTCACCAATGTATACTTTCTCAAATGGTTGTAAAAATATTCCTTTTTTTGGAACAAGTTCAAGAATTGTAAAATTATTTGTTCCTATAGCTTGAACTATCGGAGTTCTTAGATGCATTGGTGTTCTGTCTGCTGCATATCCATTCATTAGAAAGTCCAACACTATGACTGTCTCTTCTCTCTGTCTTTGCATCATATTCATCCCCCAAATCAAATCGCATTAATATTATAGTAACTTACCTGTTTATAAATTTTACGTTGAATACTTCTATTAATAATTAAATTACCTCTAATTAAATAATAACTAAAAGAAAAATTTATTTGCCTTTATGACTTAAAAGTACATCGACTATACTCTTTAAGTTTTCTTTACTCACAGTTATCGTATAACCCTGAAGAACTACACTCAAGTCAGCTACAGTTTTAGGCATAATATCTAATATTTTTACTATGTGTTCTTCCTTTAACCTTGGCACTTGTAACTCATCTATTTTTTTCTTCAAAGTGTTGAATTCAGATTGAGAAATTAAGTTAAACGAATTTAAATGTTCTAACGTTTTTGTTGTTCTAAATCCTGGTTCAGTGTCTCTTTTTGAAACTGCTTCAAGTTGTGCTTTAAGCTGAGTCATTGCTAAAGGTGTTTTTTCCAAGATTTCTGACTTTGACATTTTCTTAACCTCAATTATACTAACTTTCTCATATGTACTGGATGCACTATAAGTATTTTCTCTTTTTTAAAATCATTTATTTTTACAGCATAACAAGTTCCTTTTCTTGAAATTATTGTTCCTGATTTTCCGATGAATCTAGGACAGTACATTCCTTCAGATATTGCAGGTTCTATAGTTAAAGATACTCTATCTCCGTCATTGAATTCCGCAAGATATCTTCTGAGACTAACTTTTCCTCTATCTCGTCTTGTTTTAGTGAATCTTGATACTTTTTTTCTTCTTAAACCGCCTACTCTTGCCATTTTAGTTCAAAGGCTTACTTGCCCTTGCCTCCACTCTTTGCTGGTGCGCCTTTACCGCCTGCACCGCCTTTTTTATCAGCTACTTTTGGAACTAGCTTGTTAATTATAACTTCTGGAATTTTAGCTTGATCGAGTGCTTTTCTTATTTCATCAACTGATTTGCCTTCAAGTTGTTTCATTATAACTCTTGCCGCAGCCTCGTAATGAGCTCTCTTCTCTTCTATTTCTTTCTGCATTCTCTTTCTTTCTTCTTCCATTTGTTTAAGCTCTTCAGCTGTTATTTCTGTTTTTTCTGCAGCTATTTCTTTGTCGAATTTTCCTTCATTAACTAAAGCTATTGCTTCACTTGGTTCTTTTTCTTCGACTTTTATTCCCATTGATCGACATGTTCCTATGATTTCTTTTACTCTTTCTTTCAAAGTTTTTCCAGATAGTGCATCTTCTTTCATTTTAGCAATTTTTATTATTTGCTCTATTTTTAAATCGCCGACAAAATCACTATTTGGAACTCCTGCTCCTTTTTCTACTTTAGCTTCTTTTTTTATTAAACCTGACGCTGGAGGCGTTCCTATTGATATCGTAAATGCTTTTGTATCAGAATCAACAGTTACCTTTACAGGTACTTGCATTCCTTTAAAATCAACGGTTTTTTTATTTATTTCAGAAACAACCATACCTATATTAACACCTAATGGACCTAAAGCTGGCCCTAATGGTGGTGCTGCTGTAGCTTTTCCGCCTTCTATCAATACTTCAACTGAACTTGTTGCCATAATTAATTCCCTCGCGAAATGAGTATAAATACCTTCCTTTGATTGTTATCGGAATAAGTGTTAATTTATAAAGCTTTCCTCCGATGATTATGTGCCTTTAGAACCTCATATTTTGAACTTCGTTTTAGAGCACATAAATAATAAATGTTAATTAAAATTTCAATTAACCCTTAAGTAAGCCACAACCTACTTTACTTTTCAAAATAAAAAAAATAAAAAATAAAAAATAAAAAATAAAAAATCTAATCCTCTGAATCTCTTCTAATAACCTTAACAGCATCCATCTTTAAAGTTATAGGAATAGGTACTGCAGCTTCAAGTAATTCAACGACAACTTCTTCTTTAGCTTTATCAACTCTTGAGATTTTACATTTTTCTCTCTTAAATGGACCGCTAATAATTTCAGCAATATCATTTTTCCTTATGTCAACATCTTTTTTAGCTTGTTCTAACATATGTTCTATTTCAGAATAATTAATTTCATTTGGAAGTATTCCTCTTGCATAAGGTACACCATATGCTCCTTGTTCAGCATCACTTCTAGATTCTGCTTCTAAGAAGATATACCCCCTCATAGCATGAGGTCTTATTACTGAATAAATTGCAACTTTTTTTCTAACAACATTGCTTGCAACAAAAGTCATAACTTGATCTTCTCGATTCGCAGTTACTCTTAAAGCAAAAAGATGAGTGTTTATTTTTTGTTTATTATCTTTAGGTTTTTCCTTAAGTAATTTATCATCATCTACTTCTTGTTGTTCTATTTCTTTTATTCTCTGTATTTCTCCTTCATCAAGTTTGTTTTGTTTTAAAATATTTTCTTCCATATCAATTCACTCTTTTCATTTATTTTAATTATTTTTACCTTTCATAAATAATAGTATTAATACAATAACTGCAACTAAAACAGACACTATTACAACAGATGTAAGACGATCTATTAAATGCAATAAAAATCCCATTAATCCTATAACTAGAATTCCAATTCCAGATACTTTTGCTATTGTCCAATATTCTTGTTTTGATGGTTTCTTTGCAACCCTTAGCACTCGGCCACATTCTGTAATAAATTCTCTAAGTTTTTTTAATGCCATTTTATTTCACCATTTTAGTCTACAAATGTAATTCCCAATTCATGTCCTGTTTCTTCTTTTTTATTTTTAGTACCAATTGAGCTTCCTGTAATTTGTGTCGATTTAACTCCAGTTACAACAATCATAACCCTCACTGTTCCTTGAAGTTCTTCAGCTATTTGTGCACCCCAAATCATTCTTGCATTGGGATCTATTCTTTCAGATATTTTTTCAACAACTCTTCTTGCTTCTTCTAAAGTTAAATCAGGCCCACCTGCAACATTAATTAAAGCACCTGTTGCGCCAGTTATATCAACATCAAGTAATGGATTATTAATTGCTTTATCGACAGCATCAGATGCTCTGTTTTCAGAATCTGATTCTCCAACACCAATTAAAGCAACTCCTCCATCGCCCATAACTGTTTTTATATCTGCAAAATCAAGATTAACTAATCCTGCTTTAGTTACAAGTTCAGCTACACCCTTAACTGCATTTGTTAATATTTCATCTGCGATTTTAAATGCAGTATGCAATGGCAAATCTGGTGCCAATTCTAAGAGTTTATCATTAGGGATTACAATTAATGTATCGACATGTTTTTTTAAACCTTCTAAACCATAAACTGCATTTTCATATCTTTTTTGTCCTTCCATTTTAAATGGCATAGTTACAACTGCAACAGTTAATGCACCTAATTTTTTTGCCATTTCTGCAACAACTGGTGCTGAACCTGTTCCAGTTCCTCCACCTAAACCGCATGTGACAAAAACCATATCGGCTCCTTCCATTGCTTGTCTTATTTCATGCTCTGATTCTTTTGCTGCTTCTTCTCCTACTTTTGGAATACTTCCTGCACCTAATCCTTTTGTTAGTGTTTTACCAAGAAGTATTTTTTTATCAGATGATGTATATAATAAATCTTGAGCATCAGTATTAAGTGCTACAGTTTCTGCGCCAACAACACCTATTTCAGTTATTCTATTTATTGTGTTATTTCCTCCACCGCCACAACCAAATACTTTAATTCTTGCCTTCTGCTTTTCAATCATATCTTCAAGTTCAGCGTCGAGAGCATTAGTCTTTCTTTGAACATCTGATGCTTTAACATTTTTTATTGATTCTGCCATAATGATCCTCCTTGGCCAAAGGATGTAATAAAAATCATTCCCCAGCAAGTAACTTATTTTTTTTGGACTTAAACATATTTAAACTTTGTTATGTTTATTACCAACTCTAGCATAAATTACTCATTTATTTTCTAATACAATTATTTTTTATCATCTTTAATTTTTGGTTCTGAAATTAATTCAACATTAAGTGTTGTTAATCTTTTAAGATCAGTTTCAAGCGCTAATTTTACTTCTTTTGGTAAATCTATTTTAGTATTAATTTTAGCATTTAACCCTACAACATCAACTGATGAAAATGGAAATTTTATCATTTTTAATATTGATGCTAATTGATCTTTATGATCTGTAACTTTTCTTTTTATATTTAAACTGTATTCTATTTTTTTTCCAGCAAGAGGATGATTAAAATCAACAATTACTCTTCCTCCACTTATACTTCTAACAGTTCCTCTTGAACCATCCATATCAAGAACTAATCCAACATAAGGTCTTATATTTTGTTGTTTAAATAATGCCCTAGTCATAAGCTTTAAAAGTTTAGTGTCTTTTTTTCCGAATGCGTTTTCTTCCTCTAATACTATTGTATGTTTGCCTAAATCTAAACCTATTAATTTTGAATCAAGACCTGGAAGAACATGTTTTTCTCCAACACATATTGTAATTGGTTTTAAATCGTCCTTATGAAGATGATTATGATTGTGATTATGAGAATTAGGCTCATCATTTGCATGATCATGAAATAACCCTGCTTTTTTAGCCTCATCAAATTCAGTTGTATCAAAAACAATATTTTCATCTACTATTTTTGCTGTGTAATCAAGTTCTATAAAATCTCCTTTGCTTATGTTCATTTTTACACCTTCAGTTTAATTTATTTTAATTTATTTTGATTAATTTATTTTTAACTTATTTTATTGATTTTAATTAATTTTGATTGATTTTAATTAATTTATTTTAATTAATTTATTTTAATCAATTTATTTTAACTTATTTTTTAATAATTATTTTAATTTATATCTACACAAAAATAAGTTTTGTTTTCTTTTTGCTCTCCAAAGTGACCCTGGTTAAAATCACTAGAAGAATACAGGAGAAGAAACACCCTTATTTTATAAATATTTCTCTTTAACCCCCCTAATAATAAATAACAATTAAATAATCCAGATTTATTCTTGTTTAATTATGGAAGATACATTTAAGAGAAAAGCAATTCTCAAACCCGCATTTGAAGAAAGATATAAACTTCTTCTCGGAGATAATTATGACGCATTCATTAATTGTAGTTCTAGATATATTAGAAAATCCATAAGAGTAAATACTCTAAAGAGTAGCGTTTCTGAAATTAAAAAAAGACTAGGAGACTTGTGGACACTTGAACAAGTACCATGGTGCCCCGACGGATTTTGGATAACATATAAAGATGGCCCAAGATTTGATATTGGAAATCTTCCAGAACATCAACTAGGATATATTTATGTTCAAGATGCCGCATCAATGATTCCTCCTGTTGTTCTTGCACCTAATGAGAATGATTCAGTTCTTGATTTATGCGCAGCACCTGGAAGTAAAACAACACAAATTGCACAATACATGAAAAATTCAGGTTTGCTTATCGCCAATGATTCACAAGGAAGCAGACTTAGCGCACTTGGAATAAATCTTCAAAGATGCGGCGTTATGAATTGCATAATTACAAAAATGGACGGCGAAAGACTTAGTAAAAAAGAAGAACAATTCGACAAAATTTTAGTTGATGCTCCTTGCTCTGGAACTGGAACCATAAGACGAAATTTTAAAATAGCTGAAATGTGGAGCCCTGGTCTTGTTAAAAGAATGTCAAACGTTCAATACAAATTACTTAAAAATTCTTTTAATCTTCTAAAAACAGGAGGAGAATTAGTTTATAGCACATGCACACTAGAGCCTGAAGAAGATGAAGAAATCGTCGATAGATTACTTAAAGAATTTTCAAATGCCGAACTTCTCGATATAAAACTAGACATTATTAGAAGTCCTGCAGTCACTTCATTTAACGGAAAACAATACGATTCTAGAGTTGAGAAATGTTTAAGAATTTATCCTCAAGATAATGATTCAGAAGGATTCTTCGTCGCTAAAATAAGAAAGAATTAAAATATTAAATTAATTTTAAATAAAATTTACTTGAATAAAATACAAATTCACTTATTTACTTAAATACACTTCAAATAATATTTTTCGACAAGTGCAATGAACTCCGAGATGTGAAATTACAAGTCTTGAACTTGTAAACTCAAAAGGAGTTTTCATTTTAAATAAATCATCTTCAGAAATTTTTCCTTTACTCAAACTAATGTGCGGATTATAATTTTCATAGGCTGCAATTTGTTTATATTCTTTAACCCATTTTAATGCATTTGATCCTTCTTCTACTTTCGGCACAGAATAAAACATTTCAGGAGACGAATGTTCTTGGAAAAAACCACCAATTAAATCCATCAACTCTTTATGAATACTAACTAAATCTTTGTTTTTTTTAATTGATAAAGAAGAATTCCACTCACCATTTGCTTGCAAATTAGATTTAAATTCCTCGCCTATTAATTCTATTTGATGATGTTTCAAAGAAATTTCTTTCATAATATTTTTTATTTTTAAAACATCTTCTGATTTAACAACACCCATAGCCAAAGTTATGTGAGGTAAATAATCTTTTTTACCAAGTTCAAAATAAGATGATGATTTTTGCTTTAAATTTTTATTAATATCTACAAGTTTTTCCAAAATAATTTCTTGAGGAATTATTGCAACATCAATTGCTAAATATTTCATATATTCAAAACGAATCACCTAATATATAAAATTTACTAAACAAAAAAAAACAAGAAAAAAAAGAAAACAAAAGTATGAAAACAAGAAACAACAGCACAAAAAAAAAAAAATCAATAAAACACAAAACAAACACTAATCAATAAAACAAAAAAAAAATTAAAAAAAAATTAAAAATTACTTACAAGTCAAGCAAAACTGCAGCTATCCATGGAAATGCAACATTTACGTCGCTTTGAATTATTTGATAATAACTCTGAGTCGATAATTTATCCCATGTAATTTTTTCTTTTCCACCAGCTCCCGAATAAGAACCATATGACATTGGAGACGAACCTATTTCGATAAATCCTGCCCAATCTCTAACTTTCTTTACTTTTAAATCATGTTTTAATGATGGAACGACACATATTGGGAAATCTGCTGAAATTCCTCCACCGAGTTGCAAGAATGCAATTGGAGTATTTTTGCTCTCTTCCATATACCAATCATACATTAAATGAAAATATTCAAGTCCTGTTTTCATAACACTTGGATCAACAGATACATCGCCTTTTATTTTATGTTTACCATTGTATGTGTAACTTGAAAAAATATTTCCCATCGTCGAATCTTCAAAACCTGGAACAACTATTGGAATATTTTTTTCAAAAGCTGCAAGTACCCAACAATCAGCCGGATTGGCTAACGGATCAGGACTTATTAATCCTTCTTTGAATAATCTTCTAAAGTATTCATGCGGAAAATAACTTTCTTTTTTTATTGCAGCATCTTTCCACATTTTTAATAAATGAGGCTCCATAATTCTTACACTTTCATCCTCAGGTAAAAAAGTATCTGTAATTCTTCTAAGACCTGCATCTCTTAATTCTGCTTCCTGATTTGGCGTCAATTCAGTGTATCTAGGAATATTTGCATAATGAGAATGCGCAACATACCTATAATATGATTCCTCATGGTTTGCACCCGTTGCCGAAATCATATGAACTTTGTTTTGTCTAATTAATTCTGCAAGCATAACACCTATTTGAAATGAGCTTAATGCTCCAGCAAGAGTAATTACGAGTTTACCACCCTTAGCTAAATGATTTTTTAACCATAACGCTGCCTCCATTGTGGCGCCACCATTTGTATGATTTAATGTTTTTCGAGCAAACGTCGAGACAGGAGTTTTAGAATTTTTTACATTATTACTTAATGTTCCTGTTGATTTATTTGTCTCAAGAATAATCATATTTCTAAGTTCTGGAGAAAGTTTATTTAATACACTTTTTTTCATTTTGTAACCCTCCACGGTTTTTTATTATCAAATATGTTTCTATTTAAGAATTTTTTTATTAATTTTATTAATTGTTGTTTTTGCATAAATTAAATTAGGACATACTACTTTTGCATATTTTTATTTTGTAAAAACAAAAAAAAATGTGAAAGTTCATTCATTTTACATCTACTATTAAATAGTTAATAATATAAAATTTATAAATAATCATAGATTCCATCAACATAAAATAATACAAAGAGAATAAAATTATGGATTTAATTTTACACAATAGAACAATAATTCCTACATTAATAGAAGAAAATATTTCTAAATATATTCTAAAACTATTACAAACAAATATTTATAATTTTTCAATCAAATATATTGAAAGTGAAAAAAAATTAATTGAATACAACAAGTATCTAAATAATAATCTGAAAAATATAGATTTACCATTTCAAAAATTTGACAAAGGAACAATTGGAGGATATAATAAAGACCACATTCCATTAACAATTTCAGGAATTGCACCATTTTCAGGATTAGTTCAATTAATTGATAATAACTTAATTTATTTTCCTAATACTTCTGGTTTAAATCACTGGAGAGATAGTTACTTGTATAGTTATGCTGAAGACCAAATATATGTTTGTAAAAAACCAATAGATCTCATTAAAGAATTTATGGATACAGGACACAAACTATATTCGGCCACCGAACCAATATATGATTTTAAACAAAATGATAAACCTAAAAATTTAGAGAGCATACCAATAGAAACTATAGATATAAAAAAATTCATTTGAAGATATTTTTCTTCTAGAATCCTCTATCTAATAATATAAAAATGCAAATTAAAAAACTAAATGAATCACGTTCTTAAAATCCATTTCGTTAATAAAATAAATACTTCCGTCGTGCATTTCGTTTTCTGGAACAGGAAAACGAACTCTAAATTTTTGCTTTTCGTTTAATACCGATCGTTTCTAAATATAATAACGTTAAATCAGACAGATAAGAAAGTTGTTTTATTTTATCAATTGATAAAAAAATCTGTTGTTTATGTTTTTGAAATTCATTATTTTTAATTTTCCCTTCAAATTTAGATATTTCAAAAAGATGACCTGAAACAAGTATTCTTTTTCCTAAACGACTATAATAATATTTTTTATTTTTTAATTCTTTAAACTCTTTTATTAAAATATTACATTCATCAAACATTTCTTGTTTTAATCCTTCTTCAATAGTTTGTTTTTGATGCACTTTTCCTAATGGAATTGTCCAAAAACCATATTTTGCATGTTCTTGCATTAATACTTCTCCTCTCTTATTTTTTATTATTACTGCAATCGCATGATGACTATTCAAATCTTCAGAAGTATAGTTTCTTTTAATCATACATAATTATCAAAGTCTAGAATTTAAAAATATATTGAAAATAATAATCGATTGTTCACTTCGTTAATAATAAAAGAAAATACTCCCGCCACTTAAATCATAAAATATTAACAAATAAGACATTAAATTTATATAAAACTTCTTTAATTAATAATATATTATGACGATAAAAATTATAAAATCTGAAGATGGAGTTATTAGAAAAATATCTGAGTCATATTCTGTATTAAATCTGCTTACAGCAAATGATAGCGATAAAGTAAGTTTAGCCGTAAGCACTGCAGAAAATCATGACGAAACAACAAAAACGACAAGCGATAGGGTTTATTATATTTTAAAAGGCAAATTAATAGTGAACAATAAGATGATTGCAAAAAAAGGAGATGTTGTTTTTATTTCTGCTAATATTGAATATACTTTCAAAGGAAGTTTCAAAGCAGTTTTAGTTAATTCTCCGCCATTCAAAAAAACTAACTAATCTAATTTTTTCATATTTAATCACTTTTTTGTATTGTTTGAATAATTTCTATTTAGTTAAAAATAAAAAATTAATACATTCGTAGTTTTTCTATTCCCAAATAATTCTCTCTTACGTCATCAATTTTTCTTACAATTGCAGGAATATCACCTGTAGACTGGAAAGGTATTGTTGATAAACTCCTGAGTTGTTGTACTGCTGATGCGGCATTTTCCGTAGATGTACTTTTTTCCAATCCTTCTCTGCATCGCAGAGCATAAAACGTAGTTCCAATTAAAGATTCATTAAGTCTCCTGTAATGAAAGTATTCGCCGCATGCATGATACTGTCCCTCAAAATCTTCCATGTAGTAAGGAATATTTTCTTTTTCCACTAAATATATTCTGAATCCACCTAAATTTGTTACATAATCAAGTTTTCCTGCGTCAGCAACAGTTATTATTCTATTCATATTTTCAATTAGACGTTCGTGAAATCTTGTAACTTCTTTTGGTCTATTATTCCATTCAAGATCTCTCCCTCTTTGTTCATCTTGGACATGCCATTGTTCCGCTCTTACTATTTCTTCTTCTATTCCCATTTTGTAAACCTCCTATTTGTACTAATTAGAAAGCTTTATATAATATATTTACTTTATGTAAAATAATTTACATTTTTTAGAAACTGATAAAAATGCCAACAGTAGCCCATTTAACAAGAAAAATAATAGAAAAGAAGCCTTTTTTAGAGGAATCGCTGTCAGATGGAATAATTAATAATGCTGCACTAGCTCAAAAGATGATTCCAGAATTAGAACAGGAATTAAAAAAGAAAGTAAAATTCTCAGCAGTTAATCTTGCAATAAGAAGAATGGCTGAAGGGCTTGAAGTAAAACCAGTTATTAATTTAAAGTTCAATAAAGATACTGAAATTAATCTAAAATCAAATGTTGTCGAAATCGTACTTTACAAGGACGACAACATCTCTGAATATATAAGAAAAATATACAAAATAATGAATTTTAAAAAAGGAGATCTTTTAACAATTACTCAAGGAATTAATGAACTTATGATAATTACCAATGAAAAAAATATGTCTAAAATATTAAAAATAATTCCAAAAAGATTAATCAAGAAAAAAATAAATGACCTGAGCATAGTTTCTGTAAATATATCAGAATCTGCCGTAGAAGGAATCGGCTTGTTTTATGTAATTACAAAAGCATTAAATTGGGAAAATATAAGTGTAATAGACATAGTTTCTACTTACACAGAACTTAATTTAATTGTGAAAGATGAAGATTCTTCTAGAGCATTTGATGTTTTGAAGAGATTAATTATATAATGTAAAAAGAAAGAAATAAATCTTGATTTTAAAAAAATATCAATCCCAAAAATTGAAGATTATAAAGCGCTCCCGCCGTGCATTTCATAGTTAGAACAGAAAAACGAAATTTTATTTTTCAGCAACATTCCATAAAAATTTAAAGTATTGATTCTGGAAGCGAGACATATCAAGTATACATAAGAGCATAGATTGGGCATAGTGTTTATTTCTGCCTTTTGGTGAGTGTAGTTATGGATTAGAAATTTGCGTCAACACGCATTTTTAATAATAAATATCTTTCCATAGTTTTAGATTTGATTGCTCCAGGATTATTTAATAAATATTCTCGAGAAGGTTTATCATCTATGCATATTTTTGTTCCTAGTGAGAATTGTTCTTTTGTAAGGTCAATTTCCTCTCCTGAGGATATTTTATTCCAGTGATGATGTGTGTGCTCGCAATGAAGAATTTCACCACCAAAATAATCTTGTACAATTAATGCAGTGACAACACATTGACCATATGCCCTATTATCTTTAGACCAGTTATTTGATATAGAAAGATGACAAGTATCTTTATTCCAAGATTTTCTCAAGGCAGATATTAGAGCATGTAATTCCATAAACAAATAGAAGACTTATAATAATTATATAATTATTGGAAAACTGATTCAACAAGAACAAATACTTAATGCTCTTTTTGTTAATAAAAAAAGAAGTGCTCCCGCCGTGCATTTCGCAGGTTAGAGAGGAAAAACGAAACAAATAATAATTACTTATAAGTGATAAAAAACAAAACATTTATAAATTAGAAATAACTACAAGTCATCATGAACTTGCCTGATTTAGACATAATGTTAAAAAATACTTTGAACTCCTTAACTCTGGAAAATTTGAAGTTTGGCACAGATGTCAACCACGGTTTTAATCATGGATTACTTTTGTATGGCGTAGAAGCAATAACACATAATTATTTAATGCAGAAGGCCGAAGATGTTTCTGCGGGAAAACTTTCAAAAGGAGAATTTATACAAAAATATAATTTAGGTTTTTTAACAGACGGAAAAGATATAGGTTTAGAATTTGCCATCAAGAAATATGGATTTTTTGTTGCTCCAATAAATACACTTGAATCAGAAGGTATTTTCATCCCTAAACAAGCAGATTGGAATATCCTTGGAGAAAAATTAAACAAAAAAGTTAATCTTTTTGGTTTGGATTATACAAATCTAATTTATAGAGATAATTGGACTAACAAGGACTACGCTCTTAGTTTAATTCACAGAAAATGGCAACCAGAAGATTTAGAAAATCCTGAATTAGTTGAACAAGGAATTAAATTTGGAGAAGACATGTGGAAAACATGCGTTGCCGAATTTAATGAATACAAACACAGACAATCTGCGAGCATTACTGATTTAGGTCAAAAGCTAATTGATTATTATTCGAAAATAGTTTTCACAAAATAATAATGTATTTCTAAAGAAAATGCCCTAATTCTTAATAAAAAAAGAAGTGCTCCCGCCGGGATTCGAACCCGAGTCTTCGCCTCGAAAGGGCGAAATGATTGGCCGGACTACACCACAGGAGCAACCTGATCTTACAGTCCAATGAATATTAATTATTGATGAAGGTGAGCCCGGGGACAGAGTCGCTTTTGCTCTCAGCCCCCAGCCTCATAGTTTCATGAGCCCGGGGAGATTTGAACTCCCGACCACCGGCTCTCTTCGAGCCGTCTGCAATGAAACGAAGTCATATAAGACCGGCGCTCCACCAGGCTAAGCTACGGGCTCAACACCCTCTTAGCACGTGTTTCGCATGCGAGAGACGGGATTCGAACCCGTGTCTCAGCCTTGGCAAGGCCAAATACTAACCACTATACTACTCTCGCACACGCTGTTTTTATAAGGATACTCAATCCTCTTTTAAAAGTTTCGAATTTTTACAAAAAAAATATAACTCCAAAAGCTCATCTATATGAATACTCATGAAAAAACACAAAATTTCAATTAAAACAAAAATTTTAATTTTAATACTAATCTTACTTTTTATTTTTACAATACTAATGTTAAATTACATGAACAACACTGTTTGTTTCTCGTCTAAATGTTTTAAAGTTGAAAAAGTTTCAACTAAAGAAGATCTTTCAAAAGGTCTTATGTATCGTACACATTTAAACGATGATTCTGGAATGCTATTTTTATTTGAAGTTGAAAAGATTTATCCATTTTGGATGAAAAATACATATATTCCTCTAGACATAATTTGGGTTAATGAACGTCAAGAAGTAGTTTTTATATACACAAATGCACTTCCTTGCAACGATAGTATTTGTATTCCTATATACCCAAATTCGACGGCTAAATATGTTCTTGAAATTAATTTCGGCAATGTAGAAAAATATAACATAAAAATAGGAGATAAAGTAAAAATAAATTGAACTATATTCTAAAAAAATTAATTTAAATATTTTTTAACTATTTTATCTATTGTCATATAATCCAAATGTTCTACTACTTCATTAAAGCCTTTTGATAATAATTTATAACTATCAACTTCTGATGCACCTGCAACAAGCGTAGCATTTACATTAATTTTTTTTAATTTAGATGCAATTTCTTCGTGTTCATGCTGATAGTGAGACCAAAGCAAAACCATATATTTATCATTATTTGCCGTCAATTCAATCATTTTTTGTAAAACTAATTCATCTATTTGACTTTGTTCACCTCTATATTTCTTACCTTGAGAACAAACCCCTGATAAATAAATTATATTTGAATCAGTACTTCTATTTATTTTGTTAATATATACTTTAATCATATTGTTCAAATAATTTAAATCATTTTTTCGTGCTAAAAAGAACAAATAATTATCGTTATTTTTTTTGTCATCACTTACAAGAGTATCCATTATTATTCACAAATAATAGTAAATTCGAATTCTTTTTTAAACATTTCTATTGAGTTATTAGAATATTTGGCAAGAATAGCCAATCATAAAAAGAAAAAAATGAGAAAGGAAAATGCAATAAGTGAATATTACATCAAACCTTTCTCACAATTAATCTGAGGAGGAAGGGATTCGAACCCTTGAACCCACTAAGGGACAGGATGTCTCAAACCGACATTCTTTATCGGGCAACTTAAGTCCTGCGCATTTGACCAGGCTTTGCTACCTCCTCATAAAACTAAAGAACAAACAATCAGTATATAAAGGTTATTTTATTAGAATAAAAATGAAGAAAATAAGCCTCCGGTGAGATTTGAACTCACGACCTCGACATCTTTGTCATTGCATTCCAAGCTTTTGCTTGCAGCAAAAATACCAATGTCGCGCTATACCGCTAAGCCACGGAGGCACTAAAATAAAAGACTTGTGATTCATTTATATAATTTTTTATAATTATAGGCCATTTAACTGTTAAATATTTTAATTTTACTTAAAAATAGAAAAAAAAGACACCCAAATTCCAAATTAAAGAAAACTATTTAAAACAGACTTCTTAAATTACACTTATGATACCAGATTCATCCTATCTTGCTCATTTACTTCAATGGGCCAATGTATTCATTTCTTTTTTTATAATGATATTTGCATACATTTTTTTTAAGAAATCTAAACCTCATAAAAATAGAACTCCTTGGATTTTTCTTTTTGTTGCAGTCATATCTTTTTTTGTTTTTGAGCTAAGTGGAGCTATTCTTGACAATCAAACAATCATACCTGAGTTAAGAGATTTTTTCAAGACAATATTTATAGCATTTATACTTTATGTTTTTATCTATCAACATTATTTATTGATGCATTCAAATAAAATTGTTATTGAAAAAAAAGAATCAGAGAAAAAATAATTTTTTTCTAATTTTAATAGTTATTTATCTTGATTTATAATTATTTATTTAATCAACTCCAATTATTAAATTTTAATTTTTATCCAAATTTAATTCATTTTTTATTTTTTAATTAATTTAACTTTAGAATTAATTTTTTAATTTAATCATATAATTCAATTAAAAAAAGGTTTTGTAGAAAGTCTTTTTTAGCCTGCGCCAGTTATCGATATATTACCTAATTTTAAAACCGAGTCTGGTTATTTTTGATGTTTTAGTCTAATTACTGGCAGACAGGCGCAGACTTTTTCTATAAAGCCTAAGAAAAGAGAAAATTAAAAAAGAAGACACTATATTTATACAAATATGGAATTAAAACAAGTAATAGTTGTTAGAAATGATCTTAAAATGCCTAAAGGTAAACTTGCAGCTCAAGTTGCTCATGGCAGTGTTGAAGCAGTTCTTAATTCTGACGTTAAACTCGTTCAAGCTTGGAAAAAGCAAGGCATGAAAAAATCAGTTGTTAAAGTTGAATCGTTAAAAGAATTAGAACAACTTTTAATTAATGCAAAAAACGAAGGGTTAAAAGTCGGTTGGATTAATGACGCTGGACGAACATGTCTTGCCCCTGGTACAACAACTGTTTTAGGCATCGGCCCTGATACTGAAGAAAAAATAAATAGAGTTACTGGCCATCTTAAATTACTTTAAAAATATCAAATAAAATTTAATTAATTTTTTTTAGAAGATTCTATCGTTAATAATTTCTTTTTTATTTCTATTCCTGCAAAGTATCCTCCAAGACCGTTACTTGCAACAACTCTATGACAAGGAATTATTATCGGTAGAGGATTTTTTTTGCAGGCATTTGCAACTGCACGGTATGCTTTTGGAGCACCTATTTTTTGTGAAAGCTCTTTGTATGAAATAATTTCTCCATATGGAATTTTTTGTATTTCTCGCCAAACCTTCTCTTGAAAAATAGTCCCTTTAAATAATATAGGCACAGAAAACTTTTTTCTTGAGCAACTAAAATATTCATTTATTTGCTGCATACATCGCAATTCAAGAGAAGATAATTTATTAGACTTCTTTCTTTTTCTTCGAACAAAATCTACTCCAGATATTTTTCCCTGCATTTCATGAACTAAAAAAAATATATTTGTTTTCATTTCTTAATTGTTCTATCGCTAATAATTGCAGAATTTCCCGATGGATCTACGAGCGTAATTACTAATTTTTCTTGTCCCATCATAACTCTCATTAATTTTTTAAGCATATTTTTAGCTTTCTTTTTATCTGATTCTTCATCAGCAGTATCTCTTAAAAGTTCTATTTGTTTTTTTATTCTATTTAATACGCCTTCGATATTTGTAATGTATCCATTACTTGCCTCACCAGGTTCAATGCTACCTATGTGTGCAATCTTAACTGTTGCATTAGATGATTTTATTACTCTAACTTTAAGATCTTCTTCTGAAGAAATTTCAAAAGATAATTTAACAGGACTTTTTTGCTCATCTGCTTCAACGTCTGCTTTATGATAATTACATTCACTATTCTCACAATCCATTGAGTAAATTAACAAATTCCCAAAATAAGGAACTTCTCTTTCTGCTTGTCTTAGAGTTAATGTATTTTTATGACAAAATGGACAAGGTTCTCCTTCGAGAATGTCTATGTTGAAATCATCCTCTTTTTTAACTTCCTTTTTTATTTCAGTCTTTAACGCTTGTTTGGATTCTTTTTTATCAGTCATAATAAATGTTTTTTATTAATGTAATTTAAAAACTTTGTTATGCACGAAAACTCATTTTGTTTTGATAATAACTTTGAACATATAACACCAAACACGAATCAATAACCCAATTTAAGAAATAAATTATAACAACAATAACAAAAAAGACGAAAAACAAGCCAAAAAACTAAATTTAAGAAACAAATCGATAAGCTAATACGAGAATTAGACCGATACTCAAAAAATAATGCCCCAAAAAAAACTGAACTTTTCAATTAACAAATACTTAGTTAACAAATATAATCTAAATTTATCTTGTACTCATTAAAAATAACTAGAAAAATATAAAAGAAAAAAATATGCGCAAATACTTATTCGTCGTCTTCAACAGTTGATTTCATCGAGGAGTTACCCTTTGATTCTTTCAATGTTTCAGATGCTTTGTATATTTCTGCAAAACTAGGAACTACAACTATGTATTCTTCGCCAAATCCTGCAATGTCTCCACTAATTGCCTCTATGGTCTTTTTCAGCTTATTTATTGCTCTTTTTAATTCAACCATATCTTTTTCTTTAAGAGGTCTTATGTTAACTAGACAAATAGTATTACCTTCTCTTAATGCCTCAAGAACGCCTTTTATGTCTGCAAAGTCTTCAAGTACAAAAGGTCGCACAATAACTCTTGAAGCGCCTCCTCTTGAACTATCAGTGTTCAATTCGACATATTCATCCTCTGCTTCGAGGCCATCATCCGCGTCATACTCTTTCTTCGTGAACTTCTTCATCGAAAAGAATCCTGCCATTGTTAATTCCTCCTAAATCTCGTTTTATCCTCTAACTTAATATCTAAGCTTGATGTATACCGATTAAGATATAGATATATAAACCTTTCGTTTAAGCAACCAAACTAAAGACTATTCAAAGTTTCTTCGCCATATATGGTCCTTCTTGGCAATAGCCTAATTTTTTATAATATTCTCTAACACCAATTCCAGAAATAACTAGAATTTTATCTTTTTCTTGACTTTTGGCTATTTCTTCGGCCTTCGCCATAAGCAAACGACCATATCCTTTATGTTGAACTTTACCATTTTCACCTTTTAAGGCAAGAGATTTACCGTAAACATGTAATTCTCTTATTAACGCCGTATTTTTTGTAATTTCTATTCTTAATAATTGTGACGGAAATCTCAATCTAATAAAACCTAAAAGCATATCTTTAGAATCAACAAGACTAATAAAATATTCGTCTCCACCACTAGATTTATAATTTATTATTTCAAAATCTACTGGAATAGTAATTTCTCTATTTCCTATTTCTCTTGCTTTTATATCTTTTTCTTTAAATCCTTTTCTTATAACTTCTAAAGATACTAATTGTCTTAAATTATTTTGTGCTATTGCAATATTTGCAAATTTTGCAGGAATATCTCTTTGAATTCTCATAACCCTACAATATTTAGGAACATACTTTAAGCCATCAGAAATTATATCAACTGCACCTTCGAGTGTAAGAGGAACATATTCTTTTCGTTTATATAACTCTGCAAGTCCAGTTCCAGGCATCACCATAGTAGGATATATTTTAAGCATATCGGGAACATAAGATTCATCTTCAAATAAATTTTTTAAATCATTTATGTCTGTTTCTTTTGTTGAACCTGGAAGCCCTGGCATCATATGAAAATTTAATTTAAATCCTAAATCTTTTAATTCTCTTACACTTTTTTTGGTATCATTAAGAGAATGGCCTCTATTAACTTTTTGAAGTGTATCATCATTTAATGTTTGAATTCCGAGTTCTACTCGAGTACATCCATACTCTAACATACTATTTCCTTGAGTGACAAATCCCCAATCAGGTTTTGTTTCTATTGTAAGACCAACACATCTAATCATAGATAATTCATTTTCTTTCTGAGCCTTTTTCAAAGTAACTTCTCTTCTTTTTTTCAAAGATATGAGTTTTAACTTTATTGAATCAGTTCTAATTTTATTTTTTATATTACCTGGTAATTCAAAAAATTCTTTGAATTTATCAATATTAAATACTTTAACTTTATCAAGAACAACATCTGTTTTTGAATCGATATCTTTGTTATCTAAGTCGCATACGTCTAAGTTTAACTTAGACTCTTGCACATATTCAGCATAAAATTCTTTAGAAAAATCATTCATAGCTTGATATATATCTCTAATAAAATTATCTTGATATTCTTTTTCAAATGCTAAAAATGTTCCTCCGAGAATTATAAGTTCTACCTTTTCTGGATTTTGACCTATTGCAACATATTGTTCAAGTCTATTCATAACCTGAAGATAGGCATCATAATTATTTCTAAGCCCCCTCATTGTTGCAGGCTCATTACCCGTATATGATTGTGGAACATCACCAAAGACACTTCCCATCCCTCCAGGACAGTATATACATTTTCCATGAGGACATTTACCTGGCGCTGACATAACTGCAACAACTGCAACTCCTGATTCTGTTCGCATAGGTTTTGTTTGCATATATTTTTTTAAAAATTCAACATCTTCTTTTTTTGCATTAAGAAACAATTCTATATCCGTCGGAATACGTTTAATCTTTAATTCTTTACAAAGAACAACTTTTTGTTTAGCAATATCTATTTTAGATGAATTATCAGCCCCTCTGCTTTTTATAAATTCTAGTAGTTTTTCTAAAAATATAGTTAAATTAATAGTAGACACATCTCCACTATTTGTATTTGAATTAATGTTTTCAATTTCCATTCATATGTCTCTTTGCTTTTAAAGTTGAATTAATTATTTATATTAATACACATGAGAAACTAGATTAGTTTAAAAAATATTACCTCAAAATTCAATATACGCTATGAAATATAAACAAATAAAAAAATTAAAAAATCTCAAAAAAACACAAATACCCCAAAAAACCCATTAAAAAAAGCAAACAGATAAAAACACATAAACATTAAATGATCAATATAGTTAAAATATAATACGTATAGTTAAAATATCACCTATATAATTAAAATAACCACACATAGATACAAATAAGCTTAAAAATTAATTTTAAAAAATAAAAAAATGAGAAAACATGACGACTAATATTAAAAATAAAAAAAAACAGAATAGCTCGCATGTAAATACTCCCAACCATAATCCCGCTAATACCCCTTCTCCTGTTAAAGATATTTTAGAGAGAGAAATTCAATCAATAACTCTACTTTTTAGAGCTAAACATTTTGCGATAAAACATAAACATCACATTAAAAAAACAGGAATTACAACACTTGCATGCATAATATTTTTATTAATTGTTTTTCTCATATTAACTGCTATATTTTCAGTAAAAGAAGATTTGAAAATATCAATAACTCAAAGACACATTTCACTTTTCACAACAAAAGAGAATCCAGCAAAACTCACAATTCCAGTTAACTTAGAAACGAGCAGATTATGTAAAGCAAGTTGCACACAAAACTTCATAAACATAAATTCAAACAAAATAATGTCCTCAGAAAAAATAATATTTAGAACATCAAAAAATATACGTTTTGAACAAACCATTTCGCCAACAATTCTCGGAGAAGGACAGGACATTTATGTTTATTCCATATCTTGCATAAATATAGCGACAAGAACATGCCCTGCAGGAAATAATTCCATATCTGAAACTGCAATTATTACAATTCAACGAAAACTTGATCTTGAAGAACTTTCAATGAAAAACACGCAACAATCATTGCTTCAAAATAGCTACGATAAATTCAATGAAGGCAGATCTAAATTAGACAAAGCTGAAAACATAATTTTGCAAACTAAATATGCCAAAGTCGACGATATAACTTTCAACATAAATAACGCAAACAAACAAATACAACCACTTAGCAACGCCTTAACACTTTCTACATCTTCTTGGCTAACAAGAAATCATACATTAGTACAAAAAACAATTCAAACAACAAATTTAACTAAACTTTCAACTAATTTTAATGCGACTACAAATACAATTCTAAATGAAACAAAACTTAGAATAGAAACGCACAATAACACAATAACTTCTGCATACTTCTTAAAAGAAAAAACAGAACTAACAAAAATCACGACAAAAAAAAGTGAACAATTCACACCATCTGTAAATTCTGAGATTGCAAATCACATATCTGAAGCCGAATCTCTTCTTTTATTTGTATATCGAAGCATTGAACGAAAAGATTTTTCAAACTATTATGATCTTTCACTCACTTTATTAAGTGTAGATACATCTTTAGATTCCGCTAGAAATTTATATACGACAAATCTAATAAATAATACTCAATTTATTAAAGCAGATTTAGATATTCTTCTAACAACTAACGATTATTGTACAATATTAAACTATACAAATAGCGATATTGCTCCAAATAACAACGATGAAACTAACACAACAAATAATAATACATCTAACAATAACAATCACAACAATAATCGTAACAATAAACGCGACAACAACAATCGTAACAATAACAACAATAATGATTTTTTAAATTATTTCTCATCATGCACACAAAATATTTCAGAACAATTAATAAATTTTGAAAATACAAATTACGATGCAATAAATTTAAAACTCACAAATATGTGCGAAAATTATGATTTATTAGAGGCTGAAAAAACAAATATATTAAATCAAGTATTATTAAATAGAAACAATCAAACATCTCAATTTTTATCGGCAGTAGATAATGAATCAATAAAATATAGAACACACATTTTAACCCAATACAAACAACAGCTAATAAATAGAACTGATTTTGCAGCACTAAGAGCTATTGAACTCATCGACAATTATATTTTACAAATAACTTCTAATCAAACAATTAACGAACAACTATTAATTAATCCTACCTTTAATACGAGTTTATTTAAATTCTTTTTACCTATAAATTTTACCTTAACAGCTATGACTTCTTGCACACAAATAAATTCAAATTCATTTATTAATATTAATCTAAGCTATGAAACAATAATAGACATCGCAACACAAACATACCTTGATTCATTACCTAACCTAGAACCTTTATGTTGTTTTAAAAACGAATGCACTCCTTGTGTTAATAATGAGTCAAACAATTATCCTCTGCTACTTGTTCACGGACATGGATTTTATTCAGGTAATGACCCCACATCACCTGCTCAAGTGTATAATTCTTTTGAAGAAATACTTCTAAATGAACAAAAATATATTCCTGCAGGATATATAAAAGAAAAAGATGATTCAATTACAATTGATTCTCTCGGATTCATAAATGCCCCATTTGTTTACAAAGCGTCATATTATCCTGATGAATTATTAAATAATGAAAGCATAACTATTTTCGCTGGTCGAATAAACTCGATAATTGAAAATGTAAAAGAAGAAACAGGAAAAGATAAAGTGATAATCATCGCACATTCAATGGGCGGACTTGTAACTCGAGAATATATAAAAAATTACGGCACAAATAATGTTGATAAAATAATCATTGTAGGAACTCCAAATAACGGTGTCCCCCCTGAAACAACAGTATTTTGCAAACTTTTTGGACGAGACAAAGAATGTGATGAAATGACAATAAATAGCGATTTTTTAATAAATTTACAACAAGAACCAATTCCAAACATTCCAATCTTTACAATAAGAGGAGAAGGATGTACGACATTTGGTAGCGACGGCGATGGAATTGTGCAAAGCGCAAGTGTTCCTCTTAATTATTCTCAAAATTTCGCATTTAATAGTATTTGTTCTTTAACAGGTGGCGCGCACATGAATCTTTTAAATCCTTATAAAAATCCAGAAATATATTCTAAAATTAAAGAAATACTAGACGAATAATTAGACGACGAAATATCGCTGTAAAAAACTATAAAAAAATATTAAAAAGAACTATAAAAAAAATACTACTAAAAACACTTTACAGCAACTCTCCGTTTTCTTCTTATACTTAAATTATTAATTGACCCATAAAACACATCTAAATTAACATACTACGGAAAACTATTTAATATGACACACCATATATTTACTATGCCTAATAAATTTATTAAAAAATATATTGATGACTCAACTGAAATTATGCCTTTTGCAGAATTTGAAGAGTTAGCAAGTAAAGGAGAACCAAATCTAATTGAGCGAAAATCTATATCGGATTTTAATGATATTGACACAAATACCTCTAAGATTAAAGAAATGTTATCAAAAGAAATAAGTGCTTTTTCTAATTATGGCGGAGGCATCTTATTAATAGGAGTAACTGATAACGGCGATGTTGAAATAGGAACTGAGGATATTTATAAAAACAGAACTAAAAAAGAATGGCTTAGCGATGTTATCTGCACGAGTTGTACACCTTCAATCAATAATTTTTATGTCAAAAAAATCCCACATAACAGCAAATATCTTTATGCCATAATTGTTGATGAAAGTGAGCATGCACCACATCAAGCTAGTCATGGACAATCTAGCTACAAATACTTTTCAAGAGTTGAAGGCAAATCACGCCCCATTAGTGGCTTGTTGGTACAAGATATTTTTTATAGAAAGAACTATGCGGACATCAATTTAAAATTAGAATTAACTAAAATTAATGATTCTCGAGGAATAGCTTCACTCAATATAACTGCTTTCAATACGTCTCTAATTCCTGCTGAAAAAGTATGCGTTTTGATGACATTGTCCAAAAAAATAATTAATGGTAGCAAAACATCGTCTAATTCTAACTATGGTCAAGATAACGGACAATTTAATCTTGAAATTATCTATCCAGAGATAGGGCACAATTTACTCGGCATTGAGAAAATACATTTACAACAATTCGATACATTTGAATGTGAATTTGTAATTGTAGCAAAAAATATGAAAAAGAAACAAGAAAAATATCGTATACACAACAATCAAAATTCTTTTTCCATCATCAAGATTAATTTCTAATCTTCTCACAGTATATAATCTTATCCACTTGCACGAATTTTGCCTTCTTCTACGTCTATTTTGTGACTGATAGTTTTTATTAATACAAAAAATGTTAAATTTATCATTAGACCTCTTGTTATTATGAGGCGTATTTTTAATTCTTAAAATTCTAGTAACAGTATGACTCAACTCATGCAAACAATAATTATATATAAATTCCAGATTATCACCATCACTAGCGCATAAACATTTATTATTATTTGACTAGTTTTTTACGGCCAAAAAAAACAAAAAAAATCATCAAATTTTTTCTAACACAAACTTAAATTTCTTGCCTTTAATATCTGCTTCATCCATAAATTCAGATACGATGTTTGTCTTAACAACAAAATCCAATAAATCAGCGCCAACTTTTTCTTTAAGATCGTCTTTGAATTTTTGTTCTAATTTAAACTCGGTTTCAACAATCATTTTTATTCTATCATTCTTTTTAAGACCTGATTTTTTTCTTAATGCTTGCATTCTTCGTCCAATCTCTCTCATAAACCCTTCTTGCTCTAAAATAGGCGTCATTTGCGTATCAAGTTCTACACTAAATTGACCTTTGTTTATCTCAACTGATTTTATATTTGTTTGTTGTATGATTAATTTTTTTGTATCTTTTATTGAATCAGATTCTACAAGAGTAACTGTTGCTTTTAGTAAAGGCCATCTAACACCTATTCCAGCAATTTCTCTTTTTGCAAGAATTTCAGTCATAATTTCTCTTGATAATCTCATTTCAGTTTCTAAATTCTCATTAATATACAATTCATCATAATTTGGCCACGAACACAAATGTATAGATTCTTCTTCATAACCATATTCTTCTTTCATATTTTGATAAATGGCTTCAGCAATAAATGGCGTACTAGGTGCTAACATCTTAACAATGTTAAGCAAACAATCATGCAATGTATTTACTATTAATTGCTTATTTTCTTTATCTCTAATAAATTGTATGTAATCTCTTGAAAGAGCAAGGAATGCAGATTCTATTACAGGAGTTATATCATTTAACAAATAATTTTCATTTAATTCTGTAACTTGCTTTATTGCAGAATTAACTTTTGAGAAAATGTATTTTTCTTCAACATCCATATCTTTTAAACCTATAGATTCAGGACTTAATTTGTGCGTTCTTGTTAAATCAAATAAATAATTCTGCACATTCCATAAAACCTGAAGATTCTTAAATTTTAATTTTACATCTTCCCATGAAAAATTAATATCTTGTCCAGGTTTTGTTTCACACATATAATATCTAAGAGTATCAGATCCGTGTTTATCTATAACTTCATAGGGAGATAAAACATTGCCTAAACTCTTACTCATCTTTTTACCTTCATAATCAGTAATCATACCGTGCATGTAAACTGATTTGAAGCTAGGCTTATCAAATGCAATAACACTTGCAACCATTAACAAATTAAACCATCCTCTAATTTGCTCTTTTGCTTCAAGTATAAAATCTGCAGGGAAATATTTTTCAAACAAATCAGTTCTTTGAGGATAATACAAACAATTCCAACTTGCAGTTCCAGCATCGATCCAAACATCTAATATGTCAGGAACTCTTTTCATTTCTCCACCACAAACACACGAATACTTAACTTCATCTATCCAAGGTTTGTGAAGATTATCTGGAAGTTTTCCTGCCTTTTGAGTTAATTCAGCTATGCTTCCTATTACATCATAATGCTCGCAAGTATTGCATCTCCAAATAGGAACGGGTGTTCCCCAATATCTTTGTTTTGAAATACTATTATCTCTTAAATTCTCAAGCCAAGAGTTAAACGCATTCTGCCCTGCTTTTGGAACCCAATAAATATTTCTATTAAATTCAAGCATTTTATCTTTTAAATCTTCTACCTTGAAGAACCATTGTTTAGTTTTTCTAAAAACAACAGGAGATGAACATCTTTCACAATGTGCATATTCATGTTCAACTGGATTATCTGCAACAAACATTCCTGCTGTTTTGAAATCTTCTATAAATAAAGCGTCATCTTTTCTTGCAACTCTTCCTGCAAATTCTCCTGCTTCTTGAGGAAACATTCCTCTCTCATCAATTATATTAAATGGAGGAATATTATTTCTATATCCTACTTCAAAATCCTCAGGACCACAGCCAGGAGCACAATGAACTAACCCTGTACCTGAATCAGTTGTTACATATTCTGAGGACATAACAACACTATGAACTCTTGGATGATTCTCTTTCAAAGTTTTATAAAATGGTAACAAATCAAACCATGGATGAACATATTCAACTCCTTCAAGTTTGTCACCATAAAATTCTTCAACTAATTTGTAATTCTTTCCAACTACGCCTTGAATAAATACATTTACTAATGCTTTTGCAATAACCCATTTTTCGCCATCAACTTCAACTTTTACATATTCAAGTTCAGGATTTACCATTATTGCTAAATTAAACATTATCGTCCAAGGCGTCGTTGTCCAAATCAATAAATATTCATTTTCTGTTCCTTTAATTTTAAATTTTAAAAAAACACTAGTATCTTCAACAGTTTTGTAATCACATTCATGTTTTGCCATTGCTGTTGCACAATTAGGACACCATGTAAGAGTTCTATCTCCTTCAAATAATCGTCCTTTTTCATGTGCTTTTTTAACAAGGAACCATTCACCTTCCATGAATTCATTAGTAACAGGCATATATGCTGAATCATAATCCATCCAAATTCCTAATCTAAATAAATCCTTATTCATTTGAAGCGCATTATTAGTTGAGAACTTCAAACATTCTTCACTAAATTTTTGAATTCCAAATTTTTCTATGTCTGATTTAAACTTCATTTTATGAATTTCCATAACTTTTCTCTCAGTTGGAAGTCCATGCATATCATATCCTGCACGATCCCACACATCAAAACCTTTCATTCTCTTATATCTTAGAACCATATCTTTTAATGCGTTATTCCACGCGTGGCCAATATGTAATTTTCCACTAGTATACGGAGGACCTTGAAGAAAATAATACGGCGTTCCACCTTTATTATTCTCTTTTGTCTTTTGATATATTTCTTTTTCTGTCCAAAGATTTATTATTGCTTCTTCTACTTCTTTGAAATCGTAATTTTTAAACATATTTTTCCCTCGAATAATTAAAAAAATGTCACGTTATATAAATATTTCTTCTAAACTGGCTCTATAAAAAAAGTCACAGCCAGCTTGCCAGTTAATAGACATAATTATAATAAAACACTAGACTCGATACCACAAAAATAATGATTATCGATAACTGGCGCTGGCATAAAAAGACTTTCTACAAATTCTTCTAAACTAGAGAATAAAATACCCTAGAGCATAAAAAATTTAAGAACTAGGCTCTGCAATAATTACTCCATCAGAAGATGATGGAAACGTGTATCCTTCTTTTATGTACACAACAACAAAATCAACTTTTGCTTTATCAATAATTTGTTGTCCAGTACTACAATTTAATTGAAATAATTCACCAGGCGCTACAGTTTTAGATTCTTGAGTAAATACTTTATTTGAGTTGTATTCACATATAGTTGAATTTATTAAAATATCAGTTCCTACTAAATTTTTCAAAGAAACTAAAACTTTACCTGTTTGTAAAATTTGTGCATCTACACAATCAAATGAATCACCAAATGAACATGAATTAGGAATAACATCTTTTGGGTTTGAACTAAATAAATATATTGCAGAAATAATACCAATAATCATCAATAATGCCCAACCATAAGTCATTAAAAATTCTATTGCTGCTTGGGCTTTTTTTTTCATTTAATAACATCTCCCTGAATTAATTAAACACAAACTCTAAAATTAAAAGATAAATTAAAAATAAAAAAATAAAAAAATATTATTTACTTACCTAACTGTTGCTGTAAGAGTTCCTGTTGCATCGTGCGAATAAGCACCATCAACCATCTTTGCGTAAGTTAAAGTAAATGATAATTTAGCTTTCTGACCAGTTTTCTTTCCTAGACCAACAGCATCATAAGGGCATGCAGCAATTGAAAATGTTTCTCCATCTCCTATTCCTGTAACAGTATCATATCCTACAGAACCAACATTAAATGTGCAAACAGCATCTGGATCTCCATTAAAGATTTCTGTTCCGCCTCTATTAATTACAAGATTAGTTACAGTTATTGCTTCACCCATATTATTTATGAATGAAAAACTAGCATCACTAGTATTTACTTGCGCATCAACACATGTTAAACCTGCTGTAATTGAACATGAATCAGGAACCATGTTTTGTGGATTTAAAACTCCGAAGTATGCGAGTGCTCCAATCATTACTAATATTACCATGAATGCCCAACCATATGTCGTTAAGAATTCTAACGCTGCTTGTCCTTTTTTTCCAAATATTTTACCCATTCTTTTTCACCTCATAAGCGCAATTAAATCGCCATACTCTTTTTAATTATAATACTTAAGTTCTATTTACTAAACTTCTACTATATAAATATTTCGGATAAATACCATAAATGGTAACTAATATACTTTTATGGCAACTAGAACTTTTTTAAATTTTTTAAAGAACAACAATTAAAACTCTAAGAAAAACAAACTAAGAAAAACAAACTAAGAAAAACAAAATTCAAAAAAAATAAAAAAAATAAAAATTTAGTCCCAAAGTAATTCTGGAGGTCTATTCTTATCTGTTACTTTTATTTTAACATTCTGAGTTGCAACAAGTGTTCCGTCGCTTACAGTTACATCAACATAATATGTAGCAGTACATCCTTTAGAATTACATCCTTCAGGATACGCATCATCATAAGATGTTGTGAATTCGCCAACTTCTTTCCAACCAGAATATGTAACAGTTATATCATCACCATCAGGATCATATGCTTGAACAGGTATACTTACCTTGTCTCCTTCAAATACTTCTAATTGTTCTATTTGTTTAAGGACAGGCACTC
The DNA here is from genome assembly GCA_041660865.1 of Candidatus Woesearchaeota archaeon. Lineage (GTDB taxonomy): Archaea > Nanobdellota > Nanobdellia > Woesearchaeales > 21-14-0-10-32-9 > 21-14-0-10-32-9. The sequence continues at coordinate 100,283 of JBAZVO010000005.1, read as the reverse complement.
TGTTTTTCTTCAAAGCAACTAAATTAAATTCTGATGTAACGTTAGTTTTTCCATCTGATGCTGTGACAACAACAGTGTATTCTCCTCTATCTCCATATTGTGGAGTCCAAGAACCATCAGCACTTAAAGGTTCTGAAAAAGATACTAACACAACATCTCCATCAGGATCATATACTTCAGGCGTTATTTGAATCTTTTCAGTTTCCATAATTTCTTGAGTTTCAAGAGAAGTTATAACTGGCGCTCTATTCTTCTTCTCAACAATTATTTTTATATTCTTTGTTGTTTCATGATTTTGATCTTTAGCTCTAACAATAACTGAATGTTCTCCGAAATCACCATAAGTTGTAGGATATGTTGAAATTCTCATCCAACCTTCATAACCTACAATAACTGGATCTCCTTCTTCATCAAATATATTACAATCTATTCTTATTGTATCTGTTTCTTGAACATTCATTATATCAGGACACTCTATTGTAGGGGCTCTATTTGCTCTTTTTACTTCAACTAAAACAAATTCGGACGTTGAAACAAGACCATCTGATACTGTGACTTTAACTAAATATTTTCCTTCATCACCAATTTGTGTTAACCACATTCCTTGATCATTGAAAGGTTTCGCAAATGTGTATTTAAGTGAATCTCCGTCTAAATCTACAGCTTTAACTGGAACTTTTACTAAATCCCCTTCTGTACCAACAACTTTAAATGATGCTTTACTAAAATCTACATCATCAACTTTTGGTTGTTCGATTTCTTGAGGCGTAGCATTTTCGCTTGTCGTCTCATCAACTATCGGTGCAGTAACATTTTCTTCAGAAAAATTATTTTCAGTAGTATTTGTTTCTACACTAGGCGTCTGGCACGCAGTTAACATTAATACCATTGTCAATAAAACTGCAATCACAATATTTCTCTTGTTCATTTTATTTTTCCCCCTTGAAATTTTAATTGATTGTTTAAATTAAAAACCCTAACTAAACCAGAATACTTATACGTAGTATATAAATATTTCTATCATAAAGTAAAAACAAACATTATTGAATAATTCGTCATAAAGCTAAACAACATAATACTACCAACTAACAAACAACAAAAATTCATACCACTTAACCAACAATACACTTAACATAATAAAAAATGCCTCAGAAACAAGAAACGTAAAAAAACAAAATATAAAAATATAAAATAGAACAAAATTTACAAACAAAAAATAAAACAAAATTAAAAAATTAAAAAAATTATTTGAAAATTTTCTTAAACAAAGTTTTCTGTGGTCTTACTTGCTCCCCTATAGAATCGCTATATTGCTTTAAAGCATCCTTTTGAGTTGCAGTTAATTTAGTTGGAACATCAACAACGACAGTTACATTTTGATCTCCCGTACCAAGACCATCAGCATAAGGAATTCCTTTACCACGCATTTTTAATAAAGTTCCAGATTGAGTTCCTGCAGGAATTTTAAGTTTTGCTTTTCCTTTAAGCGTTGGAACTTCTATATCATCTCCAAAAACTGCTTGAGTAAAACTTATTGGTACTTCCATATTTATGTCATTGCCTTCTCGTTCAAAGAATTCATGATCTCTAATTGAGATAAATAAATACAAATCTCCAGGTTGTTGACCTCGAGAACCAACATCCCCCTCACCTACAACTCTAAGTCTTGAACCATCTTCAACACCCTTAGGAATTTTAACATTTAAAGTTTTTTCTCCAACAACATATCCATTGCCTTCACAAACTTTGCACATATCTTTTACTATTTTTCCTGAACCATTGCATTTTTCACAAGGCCCTGTTGCTTGAAATGAACCAAAAGGTGTTCTTTTAATAATTCTTTCTTGACCTGAACCATGACAAGTTGAACAAACTTCAAGAGCCTCCCCGCCTAAGCCTTTACATTTAGCACAATTATTTCTTTTTCTAAGTCTAACTGTTTTTTCAACTCCAAATGCAGCATCTTCTAAATCAAGTTCAACATCATATCTTAAATCATTGCCTCTAGCTCTTGATCTTCGTCTAGGATTTCCGCCAAAGAACATATCAAAAACTTCATCAAAATTTATATCGCCCGCACCAAAATCGAACCCAGAAAAATCTCCTCCTTGTTCTTGACCTGATCTTGCACCGTGTTTAAATGCATCATCTCCATATTGATCGTAAATTTTTCTTTTCTCATCATCACCAAGAACTGAGATGGCTTCATTTATTTCTTTAAATTTATTTTCTGCGTCCTTATCATTTTTATTTAAATCAGGATGATATTTCTTAGCATATGTTTTATATGCTTTTTTTAAATCCTCTTTCGTTGCGTTTTTCTCAACACCCAATATTTTGTAATAGTCCTTACCCATAATATCACTTAAATCATGATTTATTCATAAATTTTACTTTAATATTTAATACACTACTCACAATGTAAATATGAATGACTTAAAAATAAAAAAAATAAAAAAATAAAAAAATTTATCTATACTTATTTCTTCTTATCTTTGTCTTCTACTTCTTCAAACTCAGCATCTTTTACATTATCTGATGAACCTGCGTCTTGATTCTGAGAATTTTCATGAGCACTATGCTCTTGAGATGCTTTTGCATACATCTCAGTTGTCATCGCTTGTATTTTCTCATTTATCTCATCAAACTTAGCATTTATTTTTGATGCATCTTTGTTCTCTTCAGCGAGAAGTTCTTTTAGAGTTGCTATTTCTTTTTTTATCTCTTCAAGTTTTGTTGAATCAACTTTGCCTTCAACATCTTTAAACATAGTTTCAGCTGTATAAACTAATGAATCAGCTTTGTTAACAGCTTCTATTTCTTCTCTCTTTTTTGCATCTTCTTCAGCGTGAAGCTCTGCATCTTTTCTCATCTTTTCTATTTCATCTTTAGAAAGATTTGTTGAGGAAGTTATTTGTATCTTCTGCTCTTTACCTGTTCCTAAATCTTTAGCTGATACATGAACAATTCCATTCGCATCAATGTCAAATGTAACTTCAACTTGAGGAACGCCTCTTGGAGCTGGAGGAATACCTAATAAATCAAATCTTCCAAGAGTTTTGTTATCTTTTGACATTGGTCTTTCTCCTTGAAGAACATGTATATTTACAGCAGGTTGATTGTCAGCAGCAGTACTAAATACTTGACTCTTTCTTGTTGGAATAGTTGTATTTCTTCCAATCATCGTAGTCATAACTGCACCAAGAGTTTCAATTCCTAAACTTAAAGGAGTTACATCAAGTAATAATACATCTTTAACTTCTCCAGCTAAAATTGCTCCTTGAATTGCTGCACCTTGAGCTACTGCTTCATCAGGATTAACGGATTTGTCTCCATCTTTGCCAGTTAATTTTTTAACAAGTTCTTGAACTATAGGAATTCTTGTTGATCCTCCAACAAAAATAACTTTGTCTAACTTATCAAGAGAAAGATTTGCATCTTTTAGAGCTTGTTTTGTTGGACCTTCAAGTCTTTTAATTATTGGTTGTATTAATTGTTCGAATTTTGCTCTTGACAAATCTAAATTCAAATGTTTAGGTCCTGTGCTATCAGATGAAATAAATGGAAGATTTATTGTAGTTTTTAATTTTGAACTCAATTCAATCTTTGCTTTTTCAGCTGCATCTTTAAGTCTTTGATAACTAGTTTTATCTTGTCTTAAATCTATAACATTTGTTTTCTTAAATTCTTCAGCAAGCCAATCTATTATTATTTCATCAATATCATCTCCTCCAAGATGATTATCTCCGCTAGTTGACTTTACTTCAAATACTCCATCTCCGAGTTCAAGAATGCTAACATCAAATGTTCCGCCTCCAAAATCGAATACAAAAATTGTATGTTCATGCCCCTTTCCAATACCGTAAGCTAAAGCAGCAGCAGTAGGCTCATTTATTATTCTTAAAACTTCAAGGCCTGCAATTTTTCCAGCATCCTTTGTTGCCTGTCTTTGAGAATCCTCAAAATAAGCAGGAACAGTTATAACTGCTTTTGTAACTTTTTCTCCTAAGTATGCTTCAGCATCAGCTTTTAATTTCGAAAGAATCATCGCGCTTATTTCCTGAGGCGAATAATCTTTATCCCATATTTTTACTTTGAAATCTTCACCCATATGTCTTTTTATACTTCTTATTGTGTGTTCAGGATTTAGTATTGCTTGATTTCGTGCAACTCTTCCAACCATTCTTTCGCCTTCAGCAGATATTGAAACTACTGATGGTGTTGTTCTTTCTCCTTCTGAACTTGGGATTATCGTTGATGAACCTCCCTCCATTACTGCCACCGCAGAAAATGTTGTTCCTAAATCAATTCCTATTACTTTACTCATTTTATTACCTCCTTAAATATTATTTTTTCAAGCCAAGTTTTTGTTTGGCGATTTTAACTTTTGAATGTCTTATAACTTTATTTCCAAGAGTATATCCTTTTTGTATTTCTTCTAAAATTAACCCTTCTTCTTTATCTGATTCTTCAGTTAACAATACTTCATGAAGTTTAGGATCAAATTTACCTTTTGAAATCATAGTTTTTACTCCTTCATCTTCTAAGAGTTGAACAAACTGAACATGAATTAATTCTATCCCTCTTGAAAAATCATCATCAATTTTTTTATGAGCTAATGCCATTTCAAGAGTATCTAAAATTGGAAGTAATCTTTTAACTAAATCAACAGTTGCAAGTTCCATAGTTTTTTGTCTTTCATCAACAGTTCTTTTTTTGTAATTTTGAAATTCTGCAAAAACTCTTTGAAGAGTAGTTTTAAACTCATCACATTGTTTTTTTAAATTTTCATTTTGTTTAACAATATCATCTTGTGGATTTTGAATCTTACCTTCTTTATTTTCACAATCATCAGATTTTTTACAATCATTAGATTTAGAACCACATAATTCATCACAATCGCAAGATTCTTCTTTATTACAATTAAAATCATCCTGGCAATCACAATTACACTTATTTTCTATGTCTTCCGTTTTACAATCCTGGTTACTATCTTTTTTGTTCATATAATTTCCATCCATATACTTTATTAATCATGATTTAATTTTGAAACATATCAAAACCAATTAGTCAACACATATTCCTTGATGACTTTAGTTCGACAACCCTTTTTGATGTTGACTTAAAGTCAACGTGAATTTAGGTATTTGTTTTTATATTTAAACCTTTCGGAAATTAAACTGTTAAAAAATACGTCTTAAATACAGTACATCGCATCATTTAAATATAACTGCCCATTTTTAACAGTACTGTTAAAAAAATGACGTACTATTAATTTAATTAATGTACAAGGAGGAAAAAATGGTAACAAACGTAAATGAAAAAAACTTTGATAAAGAAGTATTACAATCAACAACACCAGTTATAATAGATTTTTGGGCTTCATGGTGTGGACCTTGTAAAATGATGGGACCTGTTTTTGAAGAATTAAGCAAAGAATATACTGGAAAATTAAAATTTGTAAAAATAAGCACTGAAGATTCACCAGAACTTGCAGGAACATTCAATATACGCGGAATTCCTTCTTTGTCAATTATAAATGGAAAAGAAGAAATAAATCGAATAGTAGGATTTGTTCCAAAAGATAATTTGAAAAAACAAATCGATGACACACTCTCGAAAATAAAGAAATAAAGAACGATAAACGCGAATCATATATAACAACATCAAATAATAACATCGAATTTATTTGTTTTGAAAAATCACAAACAAATAAATACTACTAGATCATTGGAGACACTATGATAGATTTTGCATGCAAAGAATTTAATCTTGATGAAATAATAAAATGTAGCCTAGGTTTAACTAAAGCCGAATTTAATCTTGTTAAAATGATGCTTGCAACAAACAAAGAATGGTTTACAACGCAAGAACTTTCTAAAGATTTAAAACTAGAATTAAGCACAATTCAAAGATGCGTAAAAAGCCTTCATGAAAAAGAAATATTATTAAGACGACAAGAAAACTTAGATTCAGGAGGCTACTTGTTTCATTATCAATTAAAAAAACGCGAAGAACTACGTCAAAGAATAAAAGATACAACCTCAAGATGGGTCGCTAAAGTTAATGACGAGCTAGATAATTGGCGATGAGTTTAAATTCTTCTTTTTTAAACGAATCCACAAGATAATCAATTGTTGATTTAAAACTCTCACCATTTTGAACAATCATATGTTGAATCCAACCATCAGATAATTCCCTTAACGATTTATCATTTACTTTCAAAATTTTAATCCTATCGCTTGAATTATTAGTAAATTGATCATATGTGAGATCAACATCTCTATTTTGTTCAGGAGAATAATTCCATGCATGGCCCGAACACAACATTATATTTAAATCCTGCTCCGAATATATTCTAATATTTTCAGGAATATATATGCCGACTTTAACTTCTAAACCCATTGTTCTTTTTAAAAATTCTGCAGATAAATGACACTTGTACTTTGGAAAAGCACCCACATTACTTTCGAGAAAAGATCTCGTGACTTCTAATTGTTCTTTAAACTCTACTTTTTTTGAAAAATGAAACATGATAGCTCAAACTAGGGAAAGTGTCATCATCTTATATACTTTACTTCAAAAAAACAACAAATAAACAAAAAAAAAGAAAACAAATAACAATAAATAAACACAAAAAAGAAAAATTAAAAAGAAAAAAAATCATTTAACTAAACACATTATAGAACCAAAAACCTATTTTGCCAAAAAACATTTTGGTTTTTTTCCCACCAGTGTTTCCTTTAACAACTATGTTTTTATCCTGATATTCTTTAAAAACATCTCCACCTTGATCAATTCTTTGTAATGTGCAGGCATCAGTTGTTACTATAAACCCTATGGTTTCAACTACCTCTGTTCCCTTGTATGAGACAGTATAATTAGTTATGCTAAAATAATACTCTTTTTGTTCATCAGAAATGATTAATTTTATACCTGTATCTTTTCCGAACAATCTTTTAGCAAGACCATTATCTGCAATATTAGCCCCATCCATCGAACTTAAAACATCTTCATTGTACTTACACTCTTCTGCATATGCAAAAGGCAACATTAACAAAACTAATGCAAAAATCCATAACGCTTTCATCAATACACCTCCTAAAATAACATCTATCTTTAAGTTCTTTTTATAAATATTTTTATAAATTTGGTAAAAATCATCTTATTAACAAATAAGATTATCAAAAAATACTCTTAAACCAGAATTAATAAAAATTTACCAAGGATTATTTGATTGTCTTCTTCCCTTTTTAACAACCTTAGCATCCACTTGTACAATTTTTAATTCTTTAGAATCAACAACATTTAAAAGTTTTTCAACATATTGATATTTTGTCGGTTCAACACTTCTTGCTTCAAACAATCCTTTTTCCATAACTGCTTGAAGCACAATACCATGATTTTTTGCAATAACTTTTAATTGATCAAGACTCAAACTATTTAGTAATTCCTTAATTGATTTCTCAGAATCCGTTTTTTTGGCAACAGGACTTGATCTTACCCTATCATTAAAAAATCTATTCTCTTTTTTATTTACCTTGTAATATGCTGTTGCCATAAACATAGTAATACTCCTCCATTTATACACGTTACGGAAAAAAACGCCAAATTTCTCAATTTAGAAGAATTATAACAATTAAATGAAAATAAACAAAAAGAAAGAAAAAGAAGCAAATAAAATGAAATACAACAAACAAGAACGAATTAATAAATTTAGAAAATAATATTAAATAAATTTGCACTCAAAATATTTAAACCAGATACACATTCAGAGGTTTATCCCAAAAAATATTATTTTTCAAGCATAAGAAATGCTGCACTTGTTTTCAATCCTTCTTTTTCTCTGCTAAATTCTAATACATTTTTCAAATTTAAAGATTCAACTATTTCTCCATATTCTTTCCTCGACAAAGATGCTTGAATTGAATCTGATACTAAAGAACCATAAAGTACCCCTGATTTTTCAAGAGAGAGTATATTATTATATGCATCTTCTTCCATCTCCCTTAAATAATCTACAATCATAACATGCTTTTTTGAATAAGATAACATATTTTTTATCACGATTTCAGGATTATACATATGATGAAGACTCATACTCATATAGACAAGGTCAAAACATTCTATGTGTTCTTTCCTATTTTTCTCTGCATCTTCAACACTCAATTCCAAATTCTTGAAGGGATTTTTATAATATAATTCACCAATTACATTCGTATCAATATCAGATGTGTGAACTTGAATATTAGGATGAGTGTATGCAATAACCTGACCCGCCAGATCTAATCCGCAAGCCATAATTTTAACTGAATTAATATTCGAAAAGCCAATTTTGCTATTGATCACGTCATAAGCAGCTTTAGCATAAACCACACTTTCAAAAGAATTGTAATACTTCAACGTTTTTTGAAAATAATGATTATTATTCCCCTCAGGTTCAAATATTCTTCCATTCAATAACATAAATATGTGTAACTCAAGAACTTATTTAAATCTTTCTATTTTTAACCACTTTTGAGTAATAAAATAGCATAAAAAGAATAATAACAAAAACGAACGAAGCGAAAAATTCATCTCATCAAACGATGAAAAATGAATTCGAAAAAACCAACATAAAAAATTCGACAATACAAAACATAAAAGATAACAAACCAGTCTTATCCTAAAATAGCATACATGTGTTTGAAGAAAGTCTTAGCATGTTCTATGCTCTCTTTTGCTGGCTCTTTGTTCGCTTGAGGCATTGTTCGATAAGTAAATTCTCCTCGTTTCTTCTTCTCTTCTTTGAAGAGTCCTAGCAAATACTCTGCTCTAACCAGCGCTTCTTGATATATTTTAAGGAGTTCAACGTCGAGTTCTCCACTCTCAACAAATTTCTTGAATTCAACAAATGCTTTCTTATGTTCTTCTGGAGCAGAAACATCAATTCCTTTCTTTGCCAGATATGCTTTCGCACCATAAAATATACTATAATAGCTGTGTGCAATAACTGCACTGTAATATGTTTCAGGATCATTAACTTTAAAAGTTTCTTTTTGTATGCTTGGTTCTTCACTTATAACAAAAATTATTCCAGCAAGTTTTATCTCATTTTCCGCCCTATGAATATATAATTTTGAATCCATTATTTATCCCCTCAGCAAGTATGGAATAAAAAATTATCGGATTATAAACCGCAAGATGTTTGCAAGCTATCTGCTTTCCTAAATTCTCATTTTTATCTTTGAGCATTTGTCGCATCTCATTCTTAGTTATGACATGAACATCCAATGGCAATATTGATTTAAGCTCCGCCGATTTCATCGCGAACTCGCAACTTTTTTTATCATTTACAGAATTCACAAAAATCGCAACGTCCAGATCCGATTTTTCTTTTTGTTTTCCTTCCGCATACGAACCAAAAATAACTATTGAAATAAATTCTACGTTTGAGAGTTCTTCTCTTATTATCTTCAAGCTAGCCCTTAATAATTTTGGAGTTTTTTCTTTTATTAATATGTCAAAGTACGCAAAAACTGAACTATTCTCAAAATTTATCGAGTACAAATTAATATTTCCTACACCTCTCTTCATAACAAGTTCGTCAGAAAGAAACTTTATTAACGCAGTTTGAATAATAGAATTTGATTTTTCTCTTGAAAACTCCTTTATTTCCTTATATGTAACTTCCTTGTAAGGTTTTCTCAAAAACACTTCAAATATTCTAATTTGTTTCGGCGTCAACATACAAATACCTTATTTATAGTACAATCATACCTAAATTAAGGTATTATATAAATGTTTCGACATATTCTGACCAGTGAATTAAGAGTAGCGAAGGAAAGAGAACAAAATCGAACGAAGCAGAAAATTTGAGTCGATGCACTGGACAAATTTACACTCAAAATATTTAAACAAGATATGCTTTTCTGTAACTATGAACAAAATAGCTGTATTCCAGGACCAAAAAATCAGAAGAATAATGTATGATAATGAATGGTATTTCTCAGTTGTAGATGTTGTTGCTGTTCTTACTGAAAGTACAGACCCAAAAGACTACTGGTACAGATTAAAAAAAAGAGAATTGGAGCAAGGAGTCGAGTTATCGACAAATTGTCGACAACTGAAATTGGCCTCTTCTGATGGTAAATTTTATGAAACAGATTGTGCAAACACAAAATCATTATTTCGCATAATTCAATCTATCCCATCAAAGAAAGCAGAACCATTCAAATTATGGCTTGCGCAAGTCGGATACGAAAGAATTGAAGAGATAGAGAATCCAGAACTTGGGCAAGATAGAATCAAAGAGTATTATGAATTGAAAGGTTATCCAAAAGACTGGATAGATAAAAGACTTCGCGGAATTGCTGTGCGACAGGAATTAACTGATGAATGGAAGAATAGAGAAGTAAATACTGAGCAAGAATTCGCAATACTGACAAACGAGATTTCTAAAGCGACTTTTGGAAAAACAGTTGGCGAATACAAAGAATTCAAAGAACTGAAGAAACAAAATCAGAATTTGCGCGATCACATGACTGATTGGGAGTTAATCTTTACCATGCTTGGAGAAAAAGCTACAACAGATATTACTAAAGTTAAAGATTCCAAAGGACTCGAAGAGTGCAAAGAGTCAGCAAACATCGGAGGCAACATCGCTAAAAGAGCACGAGAAGATCTCGAATTGAACCTCGGAAAAAGCATAGTTTCTAAAAATAACTTTTTGCCGAAACGAGAAGAGAAGAAGAAATTGGAATAGATTTAGAACGTTAGCGAAAAGTGGGAAGATAACAAAACCTCAGTCGCTAATTCAGTCACCAAAGTTCCGAACTTTTACTTGCGTAAAAGCGTTCCGAGCTTCAACTGTCGTTGAAACGTTCGAAGCAGGAATTTACATCGACGAGAGCAAAATTCTGGGTTTGAAACTACTATTAAGTGATTAATAAAGGAAAGTTTTATAAACGCCTTTGTTTTTCATAAAAAAAATGGAAGAAAAAGATTTTTACAATCATGTAAGAAGTGGCAATCCAATCATTAAATATCTAGTAAAAACTTATTTTTCAAACCTAAACCAATTAATATTAGAAACAAATGCAAAAACAGTATTAGACATAGGTTGCGGACAAGGAGAAATCACAAACTACATTTCAACATTAAATGGGTACGATGTAACTGGAATAGACATATCTGCAGAAAAAATAAATTTTTGTAGTAAAACATATAACTTTAAAGCAATAACTGGCAACGGATATTCTCTCCCTTTTGAAAATAACTCTTTCGATCTTGTTATAGCTACTGAAGTATTAGAGCATCAAGAACACCCCCATCTTTTTTTAGATGAAGCTAAAAGAGTTATGAAAAAACAAAGTATTTTTTCTGTTCCAAATGAACCATATTTCAGATTAGGAAATTTTATTAGAGGAAAATACATCTCAGATTTTGGAAATTCTCCCGGGCATTTACAAAACTGGACCAGCTCGCAGTTTGAAAAACTACTAAAACAGCATTTCTCATCAGTCCACTTAAAAAAAGGAAATGTTTGGAACATCGCGTTATGCGAAAAGTAAAAACTGTTTTTTTAATTTTCTAATATTTTAAACATTAATTCAGAAACTATATCTTAATTAACACAATTATACCGTCGGAAAAGTAGAATAAAAAGGAGCGGAGGTAGGGAAGATAACAAAACCTCAGTCGCTAAAGCTCCGAGCCACGAGAAAATTAAAAATTTTCTGTGCACGCAAAGCTTCGTTTTGCTTTGTTTCACTTCGTGAAAGCGTTCGAAGCGGGAATTTTTTATTATCTACGTGATTGATAAATCATATTAGAATTTGCTATAGGTATTGAAGTTCCAATTGGTACCGCCATCCTCATATACTCATCCAATGTATTTGCTGTACTTCGAAATCCCATCTCCCTACCAATAATATGTATCTCTGCTGGACATCCTACCTCAAAAGGAAATTTTGGTTCTGGAAATATTATTTCCGTCAATTCTTCAGTTTTACCTAAACCTAAACGATAAATATTTGTTTCTCGTTCATTAGATTCAGAAGGATTTCCCCACCTATAGACTGCAGTAACATGTGGAAATGAAACAACAATATGAGGTACACCAACATTAGCTTTCCCAGGAATCGATTTAGATAAGCCAACCAGCAAATCATCTTGTGATAAACCGCAAGTGCCCCACTCATAGATACTAGGATCACGTCCAAGAATATTTGTAAAATACACTTTTACAAGCTCATTTCTCAATAGTTTAAAATCAACTACTATTCCAGCATATGGTAGATTCGGTTCAACTCTCAACATTCTATTAAATAATCTCTTCTGACTTATAAATATTTCGATTTGTTATCACTTAAAAGTGAAGAAGCGGAGGGAGGAAAGATAACAAAAGCGTTCAAATCCCGAATTCGCATCGACTGAAGAAAAAATTGGGTTCGAAGAAATCCAACAAAAAAACTAAGAAATTCAAAGCAAACACTTTTAGAAAAAACAATTACAAAATACAATAATTGGCAACAATAGAATCTGCTAAGTCAGTTACTATTAAATCAAGAACTTTGTTATCAGAATACAAAACAGGCTTGACATTTTTATTATCTATTTGAAACGGAACACCGACAGCGTTATTTATTAACATAGATGCATTAGCGAGCATTTGACGAATTTTAGTTGAACTTTCATTTGGTGCATTATAAAAATTTTCAAACCCTTTAATTCTCTCACTGTGTTCAAATATTTGTTTTAAATTATTTCCTTCAATATATCTCTGACCAATAGCAAGAGCTTCACCTCCCACCATACCCATCACATCGCCTTGAGGCAAAATAGAAACCAAAACATCATATTTTACGCCATTAAGGACAATGCTTCTGATTTCATCAGAGACCGCGCCCCAACTTTCTTCTACTGCTTTCTTTGCTTTCAATGTATCAGAATTATATAATTTAACAGTTTCAAAAACATCCTCGACAGTAAAATCTTGTCCTGAAGTCAATCTAAGAGGGACATAAACTTTGATAATTTTTTCTTCTAAATTAGATTTATACACAAAAGAATCTGAGCCAACATCAAGTAAAGTGTATCCTCTTAAAAAGCCACCCAAGTCAATATTTTTCATCAAAGCCGTATGAGCCATAAATAAATCTTGTTTCAAATTAGCCATTATTTTAAAAAGAAATACAAATCAATTTATAAGTTTATCACTTTCAAGTAATTAAAATAAGGAGCGGAGGGAGGGAATACTACAAAAGCGTTCAAATCCCTGTTTTTTATCGACTGAAGAAAAATTTGAGATCGAAAAAATCCAACAAGAAATATCAAAAGAAAAAAAGAAAGAAAAAAGTTCTTATCCGTAAAATATTGGTCTTTGGCTTACAAGTTTAGGCACAGGCAAAGGTCTAAATGGCATTCCTTGAGATTTAGATTTAATCTCATTCTCAAGTTCAACGATGGAAAATTCTTTTTTGCTTCCATCTTCTCTTATGTTCACCATCAGTTTGCCCGATTCCATTTCTTTATTGCCGATGACTGCAACGTAAGGAATCCATTCTTTATTTGCATTCGCAATTTTCTTTCCTAAACTATCATTGCTGTCATCGATGTCAATTCTAACTCCGTCAAATTTAAGCGACTTACAATATTCAATCTGTGCTTGATTTACTGGAATCAATCTTATCTGCGATGGAGAGAGCCAAAGTGGAAGCTGAGGTTTTTCTTTTTTCAAAGCTTCCTCAAGTATTGCATAAATCCATCTTTCAATACTGCCAATACTTGAATGACAAATTATGCATCCTTTTTTGCTTCCGTCACTATCCACATAGTTGATGCCATAGACTTTCGCATCTTTGACATCAAGTTGCACAGTTACCAGTTGCATATTTCCACCGACGCTATCAATTCCTTGGAATTCATTTTTTACAGCCCAATAATGCTTCATCTTTGAGAGCACTTCTATAAATGCGGGTCTCTTTGAGTATTGCAGCAACTCAACAAGTCTCTCTTTGTGCTCTTTGTAGAACTCTTCCACAATCCTAAATCCAACTGCATACTTAACGCCTGCTCCTTTTGCAAGATTAACATACTCTTTGTAGAGATGCTGATATTCAACCCATCCTTGAGGAATATCTTTGCAGAAGCAATGCAAGTCAGGTATGTGAAATGCTCGAAGTCTTTTTAGTCCAGATAATTCTCCGCTTTTTTCATATCTGAAACTTTTGGAGAATTCATACATTCTTACAGGAAGCATCTTGTGGCTAAAATTGGCTTTCTTCATAATTTTGAAGAGACCAAAGTCTGCTGCAAATCTCAAGATGAATTCTTTCTTATCATCATCTGGAGCTTTCACTATGTAATGCCTCTCATGGAAAGAGCCTGCTTGTTCCTGAATTTCTGGGTCTGACCAATCATATAATACTGGTGACTCAATCTGCATTGCCTGCAATCTATTCACAGCAATTTCATGCGACCAATCTCTTAGGAGACTAAATATTAAATTTCCTTTAGGCCACATACTAAAATTTCCTGAATCACTCGACGGCTCATAACCTATGAGTTCATGTTGCTGCATCATTTTAATTGAAGGTGGCTCTTCCTTTGGCTGTCCCTTCAATTCTTCAGAGAGCATATACGCTTTCAATTCTTCGTCACCAACTTCATCTAGTATTCTTTTTACTTCTTCAGGATTTTTTAGATCCAGCAGCATTTCTCGTCCATCAGGCATTAAAATAAGATGCCTACTTTGAATTTCTTTTACTATTTCTTCTCTATTCTTAAATTTTTGATTATTTTCCATTTTTATTACCTCCGAATTTATTGAGGAGGTTTCGAAAATCTTTGATTTTCGTTACCTCCGTGTTTTATTTTTTATAGTCTTATTTCTTATTTTCAAAATTATAATTTTCAGTCAGAGTTTTTTATCAGAATTAAAGATTGAGATTTTATCTATAGAGTTACCAGCTCCAGACAAAACAAGAATCAGAGATTCTTTTTAAGATAGAATAACAATGAGCTGCATTCATGCAGTGGTTGTAGTGGTATTTAGAGAAATAACTAATTCAGACAAAATTCCTTTTCCATTATTTTTGTTTGCATTCATAATACCACCATATTTACTAATTATTTTATTATAGAAACATAACTCTTATTTAAATCTTTCGTATATTGTCACTGAGAAGTAACGAAAAAAAAGAGCGGAGGGAGGGATTCGAACCCCCGGATAACCGCTGTCTAGTTTTATCATCGCACTAACTTGACGTTCGTGCTCAATACAGCAGTTGTCTGCTTCTGCAGGCGGTCGCCTTAGGCCGCTTGGCTACCTCCGCAATTAACAATTGCGTTTAAGAAAAAAGAAAAATGCTTTATTTATATAAATATCGAAAAAAAAGAAAATAAAAAAAAGTCATCGAGCGAACGATTCAAAAATAATTTAAAAAAAAATAAAAAAATTAATATTTTTTAATAATTGAGTCTTCATTTACAATTAAAGTTACATTCTTTATGCTGCTCAAGTCAACAAGTGAATTAACTCTTAATAAATATGGACTCTTTGTATAAAGCTCGTCATTAATGTATAGGCTTCTTTCAACTGTTGGACCATAGTTATTTTGACTTCCATGATCAACAAGACCTCTTAAATTGATGCTATCTTTAGTTATTTTAAAGACAAGTGCACCATTCATACTCTGCCCACCATTGTATCCGTAGCTATATACTGGAAGCACAAGCAAATTCTTTTCTTTAGAGAATAAAAATGCTTTATGTTCCCATTCTGCAGTTGAACTTGCATATTTTTCATCCGATACATATTTTGCAATTTCTTTTGGATTTGCGACATCAGATACATCAAAAAGACTAACTTTTAATCCTTCAGCTCTTCCTGATTCTGTTGCGTCTCGTCCTATTCCTATTATGGTATTTGCATCATATGGATGCAAGTATTTTGAAAAGCCAGGTATTTTTAATTCTCCAAGTACAGCAGGTGTTGATGGATCTTTCAAATCTATTACAAAGAAAGGATCAACTTGTCTGAATGTAACAACGTATGCCCTATCACCCATAAATCTTACAGAATATATTTGCTCTCCTTTGGCTAAACCCTCAATTGCGCCTAATTCTTTAAGATTTGAATCTAAAACATACATATTATTTATTGATTCAGATCGTCCATTTGGAGGCATTATTGCAATTTTTTCATCTGTTGCAACATTCGTTGTTGTAACATCATTACCAGTCATAAATCTTGACCATCTTTGACTTATGGTTGTTGCAATTCTAAAGTTTCCTTCAAATTCATCCATTGAAAACTGATTTGATATATGTCCTGGAACTTTTCCATTAGCTTCAATTGAAACTTGACCTTTGTTAATTCCTATTTTATTTATTATTGTATATTCTGCATATTTGTATTCAGATAGTCTTTTTTTAACAATTGCATCTATTTCTACTTGAAGTGCATCTCTATCTTTTTCTGGAAGACTATACACATATTTTTCAACAACTTGCATTATTTTTGATTGTTTTTCATATCTTGATAAAATATCAGAATCTGCAGCATTTATTTTTTGAACAAATTTTTGATCTTCTAAAGATAATTTTGGAACAATTAATTCCAATCTTACTTGTTGTTCAAATTCCCATTCATTTATGTATTCTGTGTAAACTAAATACAAATTATCTTCTGACATATACACATTAGGATATCCTTCAACAGTTAATGCAACTGAATCCGTCGTTGTTTGTTTTTCTAAATTTACAGAATTAACAATAACAAAAGAAGGATTAGTATAAGGTATATTGAAATAATGTATATTTTGTACAGCCATTTCTTTTTTTACTGTTCCTTCAAAATATAATGGAGTTGGATAATCAGTTCTATATTCAGGATAAAATGTAGATACTAAATACATATCAGATCCGATTAATCTTGCATCATTATATTGTCCTTCGTATTTTAATTCTTTTAATAATGTTGGTTTTGCTCTATTTGAAATATCATAGATTTTTACAAATGTATATCCTTGATTTCTTGAAAATCCTTGAGCGCTTAAAAAATTAAAATCATTAACAGTTCCAATTACTGCAAGTTTATTACCCTCGATAAATAATGCTGTTGGATAATCTTTATCGAATTTTATTTTAGATACAACTTCAGCTTCTTTTCCAGGATATGAGTTTATTATAAATACAACATTCTCAGTTATTGTATAAATATATTCTCCATCAGTTTTTAACATATCTGCTTCATCAACACCTATAACTTGATTATTTGTGCCTGAAAAATCAACACCACTACCTGAATTTGAAACATCTATTGAATCTGAAGATTTCATGGCCGCAGTAGCTTCCATCATAACTCCGCCCAGACGTCCATAATATCCTGCGCTTCCACTAGAATGATCTTTAATGAATGCTTGATATTCTTCAACGTTTTTGAAGTTACTATCTTTAACATTATTATTTCCAAGAAGACCTTCTTGAGTTCCTATTGATAAATCCTCAGTTCCATTAATTGGCGTTTGAGGAATACATCCTGTTACAACAAGTGCTGCAATCAGAAAAAATCCTAAAATTAATTTTCCTTTCATTTTTTCATCCCCTGACATTTAAAGTCATAATATTTTTTAATATTTATTCTTTCAATATTTATTGAATTTTTTTAAAATAACAAACCTATTGATTCTTAGTTGTTATATTTACTGTAAAGACTTGCCACTATAAATACGTTGTGAAGGCTTCTATTTAAGTTGAAGTAATATCAAAACCCGCCAATATCACTAAATTAACTCATTTTAGAACTACATTTCATTTATTTTTTTAAAAGTTTATTTATAAATTCATTTATGGTAAGGTTTTCCTTTCTCTATCATTTTTGCCCGATATATTTGTTCTAAAAGAAGCATTCTTGTCATTTCATGAGTAAATGTCATCTTAGATAACGAAATAGCTTTTGATTTTTGTCTAACTTCATTCGTAAATCCCTCAGGGCCACCTATAATAAATTTGATATCTCCCTTTTCTTGATTCTTTTTTAAAAATTCTGAGAATTCTTCCGACGTATAATTTTTTCCAGTAGCATCTAAAATAAATGTATTTTCATCTATAAAATTTAATATTTTCTCTGACTCTTTTAATTTTCCCTCATCTTTTATTTCTTTAATTTCAAGTTTAATATAAGGCCCTAACCTTTTTACATATTCCTCTAATAATAAAATAATAGATTTATCTTTTAATTTACCTACTGCAATAATTATTACTTTTGACATAAATAGTTTAGTTAAATTTCTATTTTAAATATATATCGCAGAAAAATACAAATCATCTAAATAAAAGAATAAAAACCGAACCCAAAAAAAAAAGAATAAAAAAACGAAAAGAGGGAAAAAAAACAAAAAAAAACCATGAAAACAAAGACTATGAAAAACAAAAAACCAGACGCCACAATACAGCACACATAAAACTCTCTCAAAAAAACCATAAAATACAAGAATTAAAAAAATGAATCCGACGGCAAACACAAATACGTGTTTTAAACCGCCGTTCCATACTATGAGCCCGACGGGATTCGAACCCGCGACCTACAGCTTAGAAGGCTGTCGCGCTATCCAGGCTGCGCTACAGGCCCATTTATCTATAAATCGTGAAATCATAATCCATTTATAAAATTTTATAAAATCATGCCTCTTTCTTGCAATTATGGCATTTAGAAAAGTACTATTAAGACTCCCAAGAGTTGTTGAAGATAATGGCAGACGCATAGTTTTGAATAACTTAGAGAGATATTATGTGACTGAAAATAAAGATTTTCATTATAATGGTGGCGTTGCAAAAAAAGAACAACTCGAAAAAGGAGGATTTTTCACGAGTGAAAAAGATTCAATAGTTGTTTTTGATGCTACTTTTTCAGATGAGTTTAGCAACCTTAAACGAAAAGCACAAGTAATAACACATAAAGACATAGGTCCTATTATTACATACACAGGAATTAATAAAGAAAGCATTATTTTAGATGCCGGAACAGGTAGCGGGCATCTTTGCGGGTTTCTTGGAAAAATTGCAAAAAGAGTTGATTCTTTCGACATTGAAGAAGCACATCTTGAAATGGCGAGAAAAAACATCAAAATATTAGCTCTTGATAATGTTACAATTTCAACGAAAAACATCTATGACTCGACTAATTTTGAAGAAAACACCTACGACGTATTCACACTCGATGTTCCTGAACCTTGGAATGCTCTTGCAACCGCATCAAAAACACTTAAAGTTGGAGGATTTCTTGTAATTTACGCACCCAACATAAATCAAATTCATCAAACAATAATTTCTCTAACAGATGATCTTTTACATGAACAAACAATTGAAGTAATAGAGCGAGAATGGAGCGTTAAAGAAAAAGTTCTACGCCCCGTTACAAAAGATTTTGGACATACAGCATTTTTAAGTTTTGTTAGAAAAATTAAAAATTGAATAAATTAATAACGATTTCAAAAATTAAAATTAAATCATTAAATTACTCGTTTAAAAATCAAGAATTTAATAAAACATTTGATCAAATAAACTGTTTTAATCAAATATTACTTTTTCATATTCTTTTAAAATAAATTTTAATTCAGGATGAAATTTTTCTCCAGTTTCAATCATCTTATTTATTTCTTCTCTTGAAAAATATTCAACAGATTCAACATCATCAGGATCGAGTTTAAATTCACCTTCATATGTTGCTTTGAATACTTCAAGAAACATAAAAAATCCTCGAGGATCATCAAATCTTGTTTTGAATAAAAGCTCGACGGGTTTAGAGAAACCTAATTCTTCAACAAATTCTCTAAGCGCTGCACGCTCATAAGTTTCTCCTTTTTGCACATGACCTCCAACTGACGTACTCCAATTGCGAGGACAAAAAGATTTTTTCGCACTTCTTTTTTGTAAAAGTAATTTTTTATTTTTATCAAAAATTAAAACGTGAACTATTCGATGAGATAATAACTTTTTATTTATATCGCAACGATTCATCTCACCCACAACTACATCATGTTCATCAACTACATCTAATATTTCTAAAGTTTCATCAACAAATATATTTTTATTCATTTTTTTTACACCATAAAAAAGATAATCCTAAAACTAACAAACCAAAACTTAAAGATAAAACAAATGATGTTAATGCAGCGCGCACAAAAAATTGTTCTGAAAACACAGTTATAATTACACTATCAAATGGAAAAGTCCAATTTCCTTGAGGAAATAACATCTCATGAAAAAATAAAAACGTTCCAGAAAAATTCATAGTTATTAAAACTATTAACAAAACCACAGATGATAAAATCATCCAACCTGCAAGTTTTAATGTGTTAAATATTTCTTTTATATCCAAAAAATAAAATAAAATAAAATAAACCATTACAAATATTAATAACAATAAAGAAAATGCTTTTGCGAAATCAAGTATTTTTTTTACGTCAGTAAAATGCCCTTGCTCTTGAACACTATATCTTGAATCAATAGTTTCTTTTCCTTTCAAATAATTCAATGCATTTAATGCTAAATCCTTACAATCCTTCTCGCTAATCATATCATAACAATTATTTTCATTTAAACGATTAAGATAAAATGATTTGCTACCAGATATGAAAATTAATGGTACAATAAATACAATCATTAAAATAAATAAAGAAAATACGATTCTCGGAAATATTATTAAATGCTTTTTTTCAAACTTTCTTTCAGATTTATTTTTTTTCATATTTCACAATAAATTTAATTCACTTCGTGTAATAAAGTTGACCTGTTGATTTTTGTTCTTTATCTTTTTGACTATCATCTTTATTAACCCTAGGCCTACCACTCTCTTCATCTCGTCTAAAAGTTATATCGAGATGTTTCAAAAATGAATTCATACCTTTTTCCATAGCATATGGTCCTTCTGTTTTTCCAAATCTTGCAGGAGCTCCATCAAATACCAATATTTTTTTTGATAAATAATCAATAAATAATAAATCATGATCTATAACTAATGCTGCTTTGCCTTTTTCAGTCATCATCTCTTTTATTGCTTTTGAAACATGAAGTCTTTGTTCAACATCTAAATATGCTGCAGGCTCGTCTAATAAATATAAATCAGCATCACCACTCAAACATTCAGCAATAGCAACTCTTTGCATTTCTCCACCTGAGAGTTCATTCATTTTTTTCATTAATAAATTCTTTAAATTAAGAGGTCTCATTAATTGTATTTCATATTTTAACGCATGCCTTAAATGCTCAGCCACTAAATCATCAGATTGTTTTAAGTACTGCGGTTTATATGAAATTTTTAATTTCTTCTCAAGAAGATTTATTCCAACATCAAGTTCTCCTGCAATAATCTTTGCAAAAGTAGTTTTTCCAATTCCGTTCTCTCCGAGAATTCCAACAACATCATGTTTTTCAATTACACCAGGATTAATTGTTAAAGAAAAATTACCAACAGAATAACTCATACCTTCCCAATCCGTTAACAAATCATCTTTATACATTTTCATATCAGGATTTTTTTCAAATTTTATCGCCGAATCTCTAAATCGCATATTTTCATCTTTAATAAAACCTTCAAGATATGTATTAATTCCTGCTTTTGTCGTCTTTGCAAGACTAGTAATACCATATGCTCCTTCTTCTCCATACATTAAATGAATTAAATCAGTCATATAATCAAGAATTATTAAATCGTGTTCAATTACCATAACTGCAGTATTTTCATCTGCTAAAGATTTAATAAATTTGCTAACTTTTATTCTTTGTTTTATATCAAGATACGACGTTGGTTCATCAAATAAATACAAATTAGCTTTCTTTAAAACAGTCGCAGCAATTGCAACTCTTTGAAGTTCTCCACCTGAAACTTCACTTATTTTATTATCAAGAACTAAATCTAAATCTAATAACTTCGAGATTTCATCCATTTTGCCTTTTTGATCCGCTTTATTCAAAAGTTCTCTTACTGTTCCTGAAACTTGCTTTGGAATCATATCAACATGTTGCGGTTTATATGATACAACAACTTCTTCTTTACTTAATTTTTCAAAAAATATTTGAGCTTCTGTTCCTTTAAAATGTTGAACTAAATCTTTAGGCGTTGCTTCTTTTTCTGCATTTCCAAAATTAGGTTTTAAAAGACCACCTAAAATTTTCATCGCGGTTGATTTTCCAATTCCATTTCTTCCAATTATACCTACAACTTTTCCAAATATAGGAATTGGAAGTTTGTATAATGCAAAACCATTTGGAGGATAACGATGCAATGGCTCTTGGTTGAGTGCCTCTGGAAGATTAACCATCATTAATGCTTCAAAAGGACATTTATTAGCAGCAATTCTATCAGCATCAGTTATAACATTTTCATTAACTTTTACTTTACCATCAACATCTTTTACAATTGCTTCTTTACCTGCACGATTACTAGGGCTAACTCTCATACAAAGATAGCCTCCACATCCTTCAGGATTACATTTATCCTTTTTTACAATCATTATTCTGTGCTTCATTTTAATCCAACATCATATTTATAATTAGGAAATATAAGTATTAATATAAATATAAAAATATACTTTATTTTAAAAGTGTTTCTTTATTTTATAACACTCATCTTCATTTACATGATTTTTAAACCTATTTTTAAAACTAGTACACATTATTATTTTTTAAATCATTCACAAGCTTTTTAAAACAATACTTCTTTTTTTCATTGTTAGATTGGAGGAAAATAAAATGGTACAAATAGGAGAAACAGTAGATGATTTCTACACTGACGCATATCATGAAAATAAAATAAAAAAAATAAAACTCTCAGATTATAGAGGAAAATGGATAGTATTATTATTCTATCCTGCAGATTTCACATTTATTTGCCCAACTGAACTTGAAGAAGCAGCAAATATGTATGATCAATTTAAAAAAGAAGATGCAGAAATTTTAAGTGTTAGTACAGACACTGTTTTTGTACATAAAGCATGGCACGATAGTTCAAAAGCCATAGGCAAAGTAAAATATCCTATGCTTGCAGATCCTACTGGAAAAATATGTAAACAATTCGGAACATACATTCAAGACGAAGGACTCTCATTAAGAGGAAGTTTCATTATAGACCCCGACGGCGTACTAAAAGCAATGGACATACATGATAATAGCATAGGTCGAAGTTCTGATGAAATTTTAAGAAAACTTCAAGCATCAAAATTCGTACGAGAAAGCGATGGAGAAGTTTGTCCTGCAAATTGGAAACCAGGCGGAAAAACTTTAAAACCAGGCCTTGATCTTGTAGGTAAAATATAAATCATTAAAACAACATTTAATCAAAGTTATTTTCTTTTTATTTTTGCTTTTTTATTTCTTGTTTATTTTTTATAACTTATTTTAAATATTAAATTCTTATCTATATTAATCTCCTTTTTTTAAGTATCACATGCAATTAACAAAATTCAAATTTACTTAAAATAAAATTCATCAACCCACTTATTTGTTTTCCCTTAAGAGTGAAGAAAAATAGAAAAGTATTTAACTTAAACTTTATTTCTAATAAAAGAGAACTAAAATGAATGCAACACGTAAAATGTTTATACCTCAAATATATAGAGGAACAGATAAAGCAATCATAGATGAATTTACATATAAAAGTTCAAACCTTCAAATAATTGTAAAACTTGCTAAAAAAGAATACATAAGACCGGGAGATTTGTTTCCAACACATCCTTATTTTGTAATAATATCAACTTCAGCACATTCTAACCGAGTAGAAACCGTAAACTCACCATTCAAAACAGAAGAAGAAGCAAAAAAAGAATTTAAAAAAATACATGACGCGCTTGCAAATAATAATTATAGCATAGAACCATATTTTTCAAAATCAAACATAAGTTTTAGAGTAGGTCAACCAGACTCTACTGAAAAAATAGCATCCTCTAATTTAGAAACATTAACTAAAATACTCGAAAGTGAACAACCACATATGCCCGACGTGTCAGATAGAGAATTTAGAGATTACATGCACGCAATAAATGAAAAAATAAGCAAGCAATATGTTAATACTCCTTGTCATAATTGCGCAACTTCTCTAGATCAACAAACAAAAATAACTATTTTCAAAAGCGCACCCTATCATTTAGATTGTCTAATAAATCCAGAATTTATTGCAACAAACAATTTAACTGAAAATGATTTAAGATACATTAAACGAATTGATCGAGTATTAGGTGAAACAAAACCCTCAACAAAAACACCGACTTTTTTTCTATAAATTTACATTTAAAAATAAATAAAAATAACTAAAACTAAATAAGTCTAAACTAAAAATTTAGCTTTAAAAAAAATCAATAAAAATCAATAAGTAACAATAAAAAAAGTAAACTAATTTACATACAAAAAAAATACTACAAAAAAAAATTATCTAACTATCCCTAACACAATATCATTACCTAAAAACTCCTCTCGTTTTAAATCTTCCATAACAAAAAACTCTTTTTTTTGCATAGGCCCAAAATCCTCTAAAGATCGCATAAATTCATCAAGCTCTTGCATATCTCTAAACAAAGATTCTATTAAAAAATCAAACCCATTATTAATTCTAAAGACATTATTAACTCTTGGATGTTGAACCAAAAATTTTTGTAATGACTCCCTCGAATCTTTACCCGCAGAGAGCAATATTTGAGTTCTTATTTCATAACCTAATTTTTTAAAATCAATTAAAGATGTGTATTTTCTTATTATATTTAATTTCTTATACTCTTTAATTTTATCAAAAATAGTACTAACTGGAACTTTAGTAATTTTACTAAGTTTAGTTAAACTTATTCTCGCATCAGTTCTAAAGTGGCTCAAAATTAACATTTCTTTTTCTTTTAACATACTTTTTCCTCCGTTTCAACACATCTTTGTTATTTTCTCACCTCTTAATTTTTAACAAACAATTCAATTGAAATTTAAAAAACATTAACTGTAATCAACAATAAACTAGGCAAATCTCCAAAATCATATAAACCTTATTTCTGACCCAAAATGTACTCGTTCAGGAATTTCCCTGAAACAAATAAACTCTAAATACAAAATTAAACATAAATAAACAAAAGCCAGTATACGAAAAAGTAAACTAATTCAAGTTTACAACCAACTTTTCTGAATCAAAACCTCTTTTCAGAATCTGATTTGACACAACAATACAAACTTAAAAACACAAAAATATGAAAAAAACACAAAAACCATCAAAAACCATCAAAATTTGCAGAAAATTTATATAAAGAAAATACTAAAAACACAAGTATGAACGAAGTAGAACAAAAAATTCTTCAAATACTCGCATCAAGACCTGAAAGCGAAATTTCCACATCAGATCTTGTTAAACAAATATTTTCTCAAAAATATGAAGAAATAAAAAAATATCTATACAATTCTCAAAAAGATCAAGAGCTCATAAAACATGGAAAAAGAAACAACGCAAGACTTCACAGACAACTACTATATCATCTAAATAACCTTGCAAAAGAAGATTTTATTAGAGTCACAAGATCTGAAGGTAAAGGTGAAAAATATTTCGTATTAAATGGAGATAAACAAATAAAAACAGATAAAGAAGAAAAAACAAAAAGATTACTTGAAAGTTTCTCCACAATAAAAACAGAAGCCTCATTTTTATCAGGCCTTGAACAATATGAAACAGAAAAAATCGTAAAAAAATTTGATTCACAAAATTGGCTCACAAAACTCAATTCATATATCATAGAATCACCCGCTCAACAAGATACAAAAAAAATATATGAACTGCTAACTAATCTTTATCCAACATACAATGATGTTATTGCACTAAATGATTTTCAAACCATAATAGATAAAGAAGATTTAGAATTACTAACTAACTTTTTAAAAAAAATAGACATAGATACAAAAGATTATGATAAATACTTAAATTTAATAATTGATTTAACCCAAGTAAAAAATCCAATTAAACTAACAGATTTTTTAAGTTCATATGCAAATCTTGAACCACTAAATATTTTAATAATATTTCAAACAAATTCAAAAACACTCGCAAATCAAACAAGACTTGCAACTCAAATAATTAAAAACTTTTCCGAACACAAATTAAGAATTAACATACAAAATAAAGATATACACAAAGCACCCTATCTTTTAGGTAGAGCTGGCGCATACACCTTCAATGATGATGATTGGACACAATATCAAGAAAATATAAAAAACAAAACAATTGGAATATGTTGTTCTAATACTAGCATATATATCGACGTATATAAATTTTTCAAAGAAAAACACACATACTCTGAATTTAGAGAATTATTGTTAAAAAGTGCCCGAGCATCACTTCTTGCAACATCAATGCAACGACGAAAATCAGATATTTTATTTAAAACAATAAATAATTTAAATGGACATCATACAAGTAAATTTTTTCTAATTTCCTACAATTACATAAGATTATGGAATTATGGAAGTAACTTTATCGATCTTACAAATCTTCAAGATGAAAATCAAAAATTTGAAAGATTTCGAAACCTACTCGAGAGCACAATGACTGAATTAAATGAATTTTGCAAAGCCGAAGAAACAATATTCAAATCCTGCGGAATACCAATACGATACAAAGTAGTACTATCAAGTGCATTCGAACGCTTTGATAAAGAATTCATGAGTCCTAGAACATACAAAAAAATCTCAATTAAATCTTTAGATGATTTCTATACTGAAACAATTATAAATCAAATAAGACAAAGAGAAGATCTCGCAAGAATATTTAATGGAGGAGATAGAGTTAGATTCTTTAGAGATAAAACTTTCACCTCTGAAGAAATAATTTCAGAATTCAATTTTTTACTAAATACTTTTAACTTGCAATTATTTTCATATGACTTTGAATCATTAAAAGGAGAATTAACTTTGAATAGTTTTTTGTGATGAATAATGGAACTAATAAATGATGACGTAATGGCCCTTTGGAAAAATGCACTAACATTAGTCATAAAACAAGGTGAAGAATTCAAAGATAACGATGGAAGAATATGTCTTGAAGAAAATAATTTAGTTCTCACATTAACCGAGAGCACACCTAAAATAAGCGAACCAATAGAACGCATGATTGAACGCAAAAAATGGATTTA
This sequence comes from Candidatus Woesearchaeota archaeon, assembly GCA_041660865.1. Lineage (GTDB taxonomy): Archaea > Nanobdellota > Nanobdellia > Woesearchaeales > 21-14-0-10-32-9 > 21-14-0-10-32-9. The sequence continues at coordinate 73,149 of JBAZVO010000005.1, read as the reverse complement.
TCCATCTAAAGATGAACTTTCAAATATTATGTTCAAAGAATATCAAGCACCAACTTATGATTATACTTATGGTAGAAGAATATTCTCATTTGGAGATACACTCGATCAAATAAATTCATTTATTATTCCTCTTTTAAAAGAAGACTCCTCTTCAAGAAGAGCAGTAATTGTGCTTTATGATCCGATAGAAGATTCTAATATTACTAATAAAAATTCTCCAGGAATAATTTACATACAATTTAGAATAAAACAAAACAAATTATGTTTAAATTGCCACATACGTAGTAATGATTTATTTTTTGGATGGCCTGCAAATATATATCAAATTTATACTTTACAAAAATTTATTGCAGAAAAACTCAAAATAGAAAGAGGCAATATATCAACTATAAGTAATTCAGCACATGTTTTTAAAGATGATTTAGAAGAAATAAATAAAATAATAGGATGATTACCAAATGTCAAATAAAACAAAGAATGAAACAAATACTGAAAATAAAAATCAGACGTCTAAGCCAAAAATAGAAAACATTAAAAACAATTCTAAAGAAATAAAAATTATTAAAATTCCCAAAGTAAAAGAACTAACCGATAAAGAAAAAATAGATATTTACAAAGATGAACTTCTTAAAAAAGACAAAAGAATTGTAGACCTAGAACAACAAAATAAAATTCTTTTAGACTTATCGCTACGAAACACAAAAAAAAGACTTGAAGAATTAGAAAATAAATAACTACGCATCTAATTAAAAAAAATTATAAATTAATATATCATTTATCTTCTAGAATTTCCTTCATACCAAGAAAATCAGATTCTAATTCTGTACGCAATGACGGTTTATACAACATTGCTGCAGGATGATACAACGGCACCACGATGAATTCAAAGCCATCTATTTTTTTCACTATATGTTTTCCGTGCAGAAAAGATATGCCTTCTATTTTTTTCATCGAGTCAGGATCAAAATCAGCAAGAACAAATTTCGTCGAATAATTGCCAAGTGTCGCAATTATTCTAGGCTTAATAATCTTTATTTGTTCGACCAAATAAGGCGTATGTCTTTTTATTTCCTCGACCGTCGGATCTCTATTATTTGGAGGACGATATTTCAAAATATTTGCAATATATACATCATTAATACTAAGACCTAAAGAAGATAATAATTTATCTAATTGTTTACCTGCAGCTCCAACAAAAGGCACACCTTGCAAATCCTCTTTTTCACCTGGTGCTTCTCCTATAAACAATATTTTAGCACAAGAATTACCTTTTCCAAAAACTAAATTACGCGCAGAATCTTTAAGAGGACACTTAAGCTCTTTTAAAATTTTATTTCTAAGCACATCTAACAAAAACTCATTACTTCCAGAACTCATATTTTCTGCCCCTAGCATTGTTTGTATTTCTGCCACCTTGAATCACTAAAATATTGATATTATAAAAATATTTATATTATACCTTTACCAAAACAAAATATCTAACTATGATGAGGGAAAAAATGGGAAAATTAATGAGAGAATTCAAAGAATTTTTAGAAGAATACAAAGTAATTGGTCTTGCAATTGCATTTATCATGGGCGTTGCAGCAACAGCACTTATAAAATCATTAGTTGATTATGTTATAATGCCGATAATTACTCCATTCATTCCAGGAGGAGCATGGCAAACTGCAACATTTTCAATGGGTCCAATTGTTATAAGCTGGGGCGCATTCCTTGCAGCAATTATAAACTTTGTAATAATTGCATTTGTTGTATTTATGGTTGCTAAAAAATTCTTCAAAGAAGAAAAAGTGACAAAAAAATAAATCAACAAATCAAATACAACAAATAGTCAATAACTACTTTTATTTTTTATTTTATTATTCTAGTTCATACAAATATACAACATAACTCTTAAATCTTTATTTATAATACAAATTAAAGAAAAAAATCATAACACTTATAAATAAAAAAAGACAAAAAATAATAAAATTCACAAAAAACCATAAAATAAACATCAAAAATAATAAAGGTGAAATATTATGTCAACAACAGAACATGTAATGGATGCATGCATAATAGGTTTTGAAAATGCCGAAAGAGCCTTAGAAAAGCAAGCCAATCAAACTAAAAAAGAATTTATTGAAGGCCAAAAACAAGCATATCTTGACTTAATTAAACAATTCGAAGACACAATAGAAAAAACAAAAATAGAAAAATTCAAAGTTAAACATAGCAAGTATTTTTGGGATTAAAATAATCTTGATATATCCTTAATTAATTAGTTACACAACTAATTAATTATATTAACTTTAATTAAAATTAAAAAAAAGAGGAAAATATGACAATTAAACGTTCGGCGCTTAAACCTATTTTAACACGAGATAGATTAGTAAAACAACATCTTACTATATTAAAAAATCTTCAATATGAATCAGGCTTATTTGCTGCTTCAAAAAAAAATGTAACAACAGGCTACGATAAATCTTGGCTAAGAGATAATTTTTATGAATGCCTAGCATTCGAAGTTCTAAGAGATTGGCAAACTGTCGAAAAAACATATCATGCACTTCTTGAAATATTTTTAAAACACGAATCTAAAATAGATCAAGCAATCGCTAAAAAACCAGAACACAAATATCAACACATTCACGCTAGGTTTAATCCTCAAACATTTGACGAATTCTGGGAAGACTGGGGCAATAAACAAAATGATTCTATAGGCGCTATTCTTTTCACAATTGGCGAACTAGAATACAAATACAGAAGATTAATCATTGATACAGATGATAAAATAAGAATAGTAAATAAACTTGTAAAATATCTTGAAAGTGTTAGATATTGGGAAGATGATGATAATGGAGTTTGGGAAGAAAATGAAGAAGTACACGCATCATCAGTAGGCGCTTGTGTTGCAGGATTACAATCAATAAAACAACTTCCTTGCATTAATGTCCCAGAATACTTAATATCTTGTGGAGAAAAAACACTAAATGATTTACTTCCAAGAGAATCAAAAACAAAATTTGTAGACCTCGCATTACTTTCATTAATCTACCCATACAACATAGTTACAAAAGATCAGAGAGTTAAAATTCTTGAAAATGTAGAATATCTGCTTCTTAGAGAAAAAGGAGTAATTAGATATAAAAACGACCATTATTACAATAGAAATCCTGATGGGTATAGCGAAGAAGCTGAATGGTGCTTTGGACTTAGCTGGCTTGCAATAATATATGAACATTTAGGAAATAAAGAAAAAGCACAAACTTTCATTGATAAGATGCTTAAAACTCAAACAAAAGAAGGAGTTCCAGAATTATATTATTCTCATACAAATAAACCAAACGAAAATACTCCTCTTGGATGGGCAGAATCGCTATTTATAATTGCACTTCATGACATGAATGAAAAATTCATCAATACAAAACCAAAGCCTATCAAAGGACATCCACATACAATCCATAGATTTTTAAAACTCGTCGGAAAAAAGAAGTAATTTAATTAAAATTTAGTCTATAAATAGACCTATCAAATTTAGTTTAACAATCCCGACTTTGGTTCATCATAAATTATAAACTCACCATAATCTGAAATGAGTTCCGAAAACGCATTTCTAAATTTTTTCATAATATTATAATATTCCTCGTTTGACTTAGTCATTAGTTCAAATTCTAAATCAGCCCCACCGATACAAAATACAGTAAAAATAGTTGAAGGTTGTTCTCTTAAATACCCTGAAATTCTCTTAATAGTTTTTTCTGATGTATCATTTAACCATACTTGAACTTTTCTATGAGTAAACCCTAATTTTTTATGATCTATTTTTGTATTAAACCCCAAAATAATTTTGTTTTGTTGTAATTTACTAATCCTATCATGCACTAATTTAACTGACACATTACATTTGTTTGCAATATCAACAAGATTTCGTCTAGCATCTTTATTTAATTCAGAAATTATTGCGTCATCCAACTCATCTAGATTAATTTCTTTTGAAACAACACCGAAGCGCAAACTTTTTTCATCGTGAGTTCCCGTCAAGAAATTATGTTTGAAATAATTTATTTCTGTTACAATAGAAAATTGAGTATTTCTAAAAAAATTACCAAATAATCGAGTAACTTCTCTATAAACTTGTTCATATTCCGCAATAGATTTTGCCCAAACAATTATTGCAGCATCATATTTTCCATCACATATTGCATACCATGACACCTTCGCATGATCATGAATATAAGAATAAAATTCTTTTTCTTGAACAATAGTCATATTATGAAATTTTATAAACCATCTAAAATGTGTCTGACCAAGAGCATAAGTATTAACGACAGCATGATTTCCTAACAAGATTTTCTCCTCTAAAAGACTTTTTAATCTATAACTTAATCTTTGCTTGCTAATTTTTACACCTTTAGCAATTTGAGTAAGACTTGATCTCGAATTTAAACTTAAATTACCCAATATTTCCAAGTCTTTCTTTGTAACACTCATAAAACCTATTATTACATTTAGTATATAAATAGTTATCCATTTTGTAAAAAAACAAAGGCATAAATTTGATATATTCATTATTAATTACTAATTAGTGATTAAGCATGACTCACTTCATAAATAAAATAGAAACAAAAGAGTACATAATTAAAAATCAACAAATTACTCTTAAACTCACACCAGATGTATTTTGTCCCTCACAACAAGGATTACAATTCGCAGAACATGTTATAGCGCAACCACATGAACGAGTATTAGATATGGGCACAGGCACAGGCCTGCTTGGAATACTTGCAGCCAAACAAGGAGGCATAGTTGATGTTAGCGATACTTCACCCAACGCAGTGAAACTTGCACTCGAAAATGCGACACTTAATGATGTATTACTTTCAGGACATACAGGAGAATATTTTTGTACCCCCTTTTCAACATATGACTACATCATTGCAAATTTACCTCAAGAAATCATCACTCAAAATTATGCAAAAAAAATAAACGCTCTGAACGAAACAATAAATGGAGGAAAAAGAGGAAATGAACACCTATTAAAGTTTCTAGATTGTGCACATCAACATATGACTAAAAACTCAAGAGCATTAATTGCAGTTGGAACCTTAACTCAATATCTCACAACTCTTCAAAAGATAAATAAGCACTATTATCCTAAATTATTAGATGTTCTGACAAGTCCTGCTAAAAACTTCGTTCAAGATAACCTTGAAGAATATCTTCCACTAATTGAAAAAGGAGAAATTGGACTTTTCAAAAAAAACAATATTTGGCAATCAACAATATTAATCTACGAACTAAGAAAAAAATAATCAGGACACCTCAATTCTTTTCTCGTGGAATTCTAAGATTAAATCCAGAAAATTATTTAAATGACCCCGTAATCGTAATATCTGAGGGGAAATATTGGAACTACCAAAAAACTATAACACGACAGAATCAGAAAAAAAATGGTCAGATTACTGGCAAGATAAAGAAATTTTCAAATTTGATGAAAATAGCGAATCTGAAGTCTATAGTGTTGATACTCCTCCTCCAACTGTTAGTGGAAAAATGCATCTTGGTCATTCATTTAGTTATGCTCAACAAGATTACGTTGTACGATATCAGAGAATGAAAGGAAAAAATGTATTCTATCCGTTTGGAACAGACGATAATGGCCTTCCAACAGATAAACTTGTTGAAAAAACAAAAAATGTTAGAAGTAAAGATTTTACACGAGACGCATATAGAAAATTAGCTCTTCAAACAGTACAAGAACTAAAAAAAGAATTCATAAAAGATTGGATAAATTTAGGAATGAGTTGTGATTTTAGTAAATCATATTCAACAATAGATCCTCATTGTCAAAAAACAGCACAAAAATCATTTATAGAACTTTATCGAAAAAACTTAATTTATAGAAAAGAAACTCCTATTTCTTGGTGTCCTTTGTGCCAAACCGCAATTGCTCAAGCGGAATTTGAAAATGTTGAACTTCAAAGTCATTTTAATGATATAATTTTCAAATCTGGAACTGATGATTTAATCATCGCAACAACAAGGCCTGAACTTCTACCTGCATGCGTTGGATTATTTGCTCATCCCGAGGATGTTAGATATAAACATCTAAAAGGTAAAATGGCGAATGTTCCTTTATTTAATTATGAAGTTCCAATAATGTTTGATGAAACAGTTGCAATAGATAAAGGAACTGGCTTAATGATGTGTTGTACATTTGGAGATAAAGAAGATATAGAAAAATGGAATAAATATGATCTTCCATTGAGAGTTGTTTTTACACGCGATGGAAAAATGGAAGCATCAATTAAAAATTATGCTGGTCTCTCAATAAAAGATGCAAGAAAACAAATAATTGCTGATTTAAAAACCGCAAATCTTTTACTAAACCAACAAAATATTACTCACCCTGTTAATGTTCATGAAAGATGCGGAACTGAAATAGAATTCATGAAAACAGCACAATGGTTCATTAAAATACTAGATCATAAAGAAGAATTACTTTTAGCAGCAAACGATATAAATTGGTATCCTCAACACATGAAAATAAGATATATCCACTGGGTAGAAAATCTTAATTGGGATTGGTGCATATCAAGACAAAGATTTTATGGCGTTCCATTTCCACTATGGTTTACTCCAAATGGCGAAGTAATTCTTGCAGATGAATCTCAATTACCAATTGATCCATTTTTAGATAAACCTGCAAGTTACAAAGGAGATTCAAGCAAATTAATTCCTGAAAATGATGTAATGGATACTTGGAATATTTCAAGCATCTCTCCTCAAATAATTCTTAATTGGGCAGAAAAAGATTCAAAAATGAAAAATTATCCAATATCTCTTAGACCTCAAGCTCATGATATAATTAGAACTTGGGCATTTTATACGATAGTTAAAGGATTATATCATCAAGGTCAAGTTCCATGGAAAAATATTGTTATTAGTGGCCATGTTCTTGATCCTAAAGGAAATAAAATGTCAAAGAGCAAAGGAAATGCAATTCCTCCTCAAGATGTTTTAACAAACTATGGCGCGGACGCTCTTAGATATTGGGCTGCAGGCTCCAAACTTGGAGAAGATTTACCTTATCAAGAAAAAGATGTATTAACAGGTAAAAAAACAGTTACAAAACTTTGGAACGCATCAAAATTTACATTAATGAATCTTCAAGATTACAAAGCAATACCTCTAAAAGATATTGATTTGAAAAATATAGAAGTTATGGATAAATGGCTTGTTTCTAAACTTATGAAGATAATAAAAAATGTAACTGACTCATTTGATAAATACGAATATTCTGCGGCAAAACGTGAAACAGATGTATTTTTCTGGCAAAACTTCTGCGATAATTATTTAGAATTTGTAAAACATAGAACATATAATGCAACAAATGAAGAATCTAAAATTGCAGCACAAAAAACTCTGTACTATGCTCTACTTACTCAAATAAAACTCTTTGCACCAATAATGCCATTCATAACTGAAGAAATATATCAAATGTATTTCAAAGACATAGAATGCAAAGAAAGCATACATGTAAGTTCTTGGCCAGAATATAATCCAGAATTAATTGATGAACACGCTGAAAAAGCAGGAGAATTACTAGTTCAAGTTATTGCGGAATTAAGAAAACACAAATCCACAAGACAACTTTCATTAAAAGCTGAACTTTCAAAAGTTACAATAACTGGAAATGTAGAACAATTAAACGCACTTGGACCTTTAATTAAAGATATAAAAACAATAGGTTTAATTCAAGAGTTAAATCTTGAAGAAGGAACAGAATTTAACGTTGTAATCGAATAAATTTTGTTATTATTTTATGTTTAATTTTTCTTTATCTTATTTCTTTACTTTCTTAACTTTTATTATTTCATGTTTGTTATTTAACAAATCAAACCTTTGAAGATGTTCAAAATAAGGTAAACCCACAATTACTTTTATTGCTTCAGCAGATTGTATACAAGAGGCTAAGCCCGCAACAGGTCCTAAAATCGCATTCTCTGAACAATTCCCGAAAGATCCTGTTCCAAAATACCTTGAGAAATCTGAAGGTTCATCAAGAACCAAAACATTACACTTTGTGCCTGACGCAGCAGCATGAATCCAAATCTTCTTTGATTTTTGACAATAATCATCAATAATTTTTCTTGAAGCCATATTATCAGTACAATCAAGAATAAGACTTGCGCTCTTTAAAATTTCATGTGCATTTTCATTTGAAATATATTCTTTTATAACAATAATTTCAACATCAGGATTTGCTCTTAAAAGCTCACGCCTTGCAACATCCACTTTTCTTTTTCCTATATCTTTTACTGAATAAAGAGTTTGTCTATGAATATTCATTTCTTCAATTTTATCTTTATCAACAAGAATAATTTTACCAACACCTGCTCTTACAAGGTAATCTGCAGAAAGAGACCCGATTGCGCCAACACCAATAATTGCAATGCATGCAGAATTTAACTTCTTCTGACCTTTCTCTCCAACACCCGAAATTAGCATTTGACGTTTATATTTTTGCATTAACTCAACTCTTTACTTAAGTTAACTTATTTCTTCTTAACTACAAAGAATGCGTGGTCCTTTTCAAAAGGTTCGAGTTCTCTGTAATCAACAATAAGAATATGTTTTTCTATTTCTGCCCTCACTTCTTTAAATATTTGTTTTGGATTCTTACTAACATCTATACTTCTAGCTTTTATTGCAAGAAGACCAAATCCTCCAGGTTTTAAAAACATATCACAATTTCTTAAAAATATTTTAACTTGATCTCTTTGAGCAATGTCTTGAAATACAACATCAACCATAGGAACTGCTGTTGAATAATTTTCAGGATGCAAAGCATCTTCAAGCATAGGAGCCATATTACCTCGTTTTTCACAAACAAATACAAGATCTTTAACAACTCTTGGCGCAAAATCAAGCGCAAACATAAATCCTTCTTTACCTATTAAATCTGACATAAATGAACAAGTATATCCATGACTTGCCCCTAAGTATAAAACAGTAGAGCCATTTCTTACTCCTGTTTGTGATAATCCTTTTGCAATTGCAGCAATAAATTTACTTCTCTCAGGCTTAACTTCCCTATATTCAACGCCATTTATTTTTTCTATTCGTTCATCAAATCCTCTAAAACCAGGATATAAACTCTTTGTAAAATACATGGTTTTTCTCCCATATCTATCTCTGAAAACTCCTACTTTGTTCATTTCTTCCATTTTGATAATCACACTTCATAAATTTCATACTTAAATATTAATAAATCTTAAATCGCTAATTGTTAATTCAATCAATTAAACTAATGATTAAACCTAAACTAATGATTAAACCTCTGTTGAAGATCTGAATACAATTTATCCGCCAGAAATTCACCTTTAAAATAATCAAGTCTTGCTGCAATACTAAGTTTGTCTGCTAATGCTCTTGCAGCTTTTCCTCTAACATCTCGTTTAGCATTAATTATTAATGGATGGTTCACAATATGCCCATATTTAGGAGATTTAGCTCCTGTTTTTATATGTCTAAATAATGCTTTTTCAGCGCCAAGCAATTGTATAGTGCTACTTTGCAAAGAAGCTAATTTCTTAAGACTTTTTGCATCCCTTAATAATTTAGCACCAATAGTTGTGCCTGCAAGTGCATGAATATTTTTACAATATTCCTTCATAGTTTTTTCTAAATATAATAATAAAAACACTTTGGTTTCAACAAGTCCTTGAGTTATTAATGCTAAGGATAAAATTGCAGCATCATCATTTTTATCTAAACTCGCACCCATTTGCGAAAATTCAATAGTTTCTAAACTTGATTGTTCTAAAACCACTTTAACAAAATGTTCATTATCAGGAGTTGCTTTTTCGAGTTCAGGATTTTTTATCATATACCAATCTCTTAGCCTACTTGCCATAGAGTTTATTGATCTTTCAAGTTCCTCAACATTGTTAATAGCATTAATTATCATTAAATCTTTGGAATAAGAATTTTTAATCTTATCTTTTGTAATTCCCAAGGCTTTTCTTCTTAACTCTTCAAAGTCTATAACCATAGCATAAGAATAATACTGGTCTTTTTAAAACTTGCCAAAAGAAGGCTCTGCCCAAAATAATTTATCTAAATAATTATTACTTGACCAAAAGCTAAGTCCTATGTCATATTACTTCTGCAAACCTAACTACGCTGAAATAAACTTACTTAATTAAACTTCCGATGACATCTTGAAAAAAAACTTCTTTACCTTTATAGTTTACAGCTTCTCTTCCTCTAAAATAAACATAATCTCCCTTCAATACAAAAATATATTCAAAGTCTCCATCTGTAAATTGCGAAGGTCCTCTAAAAGGCATCGTAGCATCTATATTTCGTAATGCTTTTTTTAGAAAATCAAATGTTTTTTCAACAAACGCCTCTGATAAATTATTTATTGTTTGACCTTGATACGCCATACTCCATGATACGCCATACTCCAAACTGGCTTTTCTTGAAATAAAATAACTTCTCTACCTGGCGCCCATTCAATTCCCGCATAGCCATCAAAATATTCCCAATCTCCATCTTTAAAATAATAACATTTATGTCCTGGTAAAAAAGGAGTTTTTAATTTATTTTGATTTTTAATTTCTTTTGTTGCAGCATAAGTATTTTTATGCGCTTTAGTTATGAATTCTAACAATAATTCTTTATTCATAAAAATAGAATAACAATAATCAAAAATTAATTTTTCCCCTAAAATGTCAAAGAATCAATGAACTCTTCGAAGTCACTTATATTATTGCTCGAACAATAGGAATGAATATCAATACAACAAGCAAGAATATTAAAACCATCGTTGTAATTGACCAAATCTTTTTAGCAATTTTTTTATCCATATAATTTTCAAGCAATAACAAATACATTCTTCCGCCATCCATAGGACCTAGCGGTAAAAGATTAACTATACCGATGCCTAAACTTATTATAAAAATCCAACCAACCATTCCTAGGCCTTGATTAAATCTTAAATCGAAAGGATTACCAAAGAACCAAAAGTAAATAGCCGAAAATACCTTGTTATCTGCAAGTTTAGTTTTACCATCAACATGATGATTTAAAAAAACTCCCAAATAAGGCATACTAACATTATCAGGACTTGCTGCAAGAACAACATACTTAGTTCCTTCACTCGTATTTAATAAAACAGAATCTCCAGGTGATACATTCACTAGTGCTGACGATATATTAAAAATCGTTGGAACTGGAACATTATTTATTGAATAAACAACTTCTCCTTCGGATAACGATGCAAGTCTTCCCCCTTCTAAACCATCAGATACATTAGTGAAACCTTTTATTTCAATACCTGTTGGAGAATACATTGAACTTGATACTGCAGTCATACCTATTATTACAAAAAATAAAACGAGTGCCAATAAAACATTAGCAAAAGGTCCCCCTGCAAATATTGAAAGTTGAGTTTTTAATTTTGCTTTTTTTAATTTCTTTTCATCAGGTTCAACAAATGCTCCTGGAATAGGTCCAAACATAACAAAGCCTGAACTTCTAACTGGAATTTTATATGCTCTTGAAATAACTCCATGAGTAAATTCATGAATAACTACGACAATAAATAATGCAATTAAACCTTCAAAAAGTGGAAGAGTTATAGGACTTCCAGGAATACTAACCCCAGGTATAACTGGTGAAAACATAGGCGGTGCGCCTGGAACAAAAAATAATTGATATGTGCCAAGACCTATAAAATAAATCATTACAAGCATACCTGCAAAACCAACATATATTCCAACTGAGCCTATGAATAAAATTAATCTACGCCATTTATTGGCCATACGATCCATTAAATTTAGACCTAGTTTTGTTTTATAGATTGCAACAATTTTGCCTTGAAACTCAAATCTCTTCCTATTTAAGTATATAAGAATTATGACGATGATGTAAAACGCTAATACAAGCCCGTACTTCTCAATCCACCCTGAAAACATTATAAATCAAAAAAACCCTCCTTATATAAATCTTTCTAGAATGAATAAAAAAGATCAAAGTTAAAATATGAAAAGGAAAGTTTTTATATTAATCAAAATTATCAACTCTGAGGGGTAAAGATGGAAAATTTAACAGCAAAAAATTTCAAAGAACAAATAGCAAAAGGAAATACAATAGTAGACTTCTGGGCAGAATGGTGCGGACCATGTAAAATGTTAGGTCCAATATTTGAAGAGTTAAGCAAAGAAATAAAAAATGTCAAATTTGCAAAAGTAAATATTGATGATTCTCAAGAAATAGCATCAGAGCATGCAGTTAGAGGAATACCGACTATGATTTTATTCAAAAACGGCGAAGAAATCGATAGAATCGTAGGACTTAATTCAAAAGATGCATTAAAACGAAAAATAGAAAATGCATTTGAATAAATGATAAACCTAATAACTAAACCAAAAAAGATAATAAAAATAATAAATAAACAAAAAGAATAATAGCCTCACGAGGAAACAAAAAACACATGTTCATACACAACATAAATCCTGTTTTTCTAACATTAGGCCCTGTACAGATTAGATACTATGGACTTGTTTATTTTATTGGATTTCTTGTTCTTTATTTTTTCTTTAAACACTTAACAAAAACACAAAAGATAGGAAACTTTGATGAAGAAAAACTAGATTTGTTTATGATCTATTTTATGATAGGCGCGATGATTGGTGCTAGAGTTCTCGATTTTATATTTTTTAACATAAAAACACTATTCATAGATCCACTTGAGATATTCAAAATATGGCATGGAGGCATGTCAATACATGGCGGAATTATAGGCGCAATACTTGCAACATATATATTTTCAAGAATATACAAAGTAAATTTTTACGAACTCGCAGATAACACAATAATTACTTTAATGATTTTTCTTGGAATAGGCAGAATTGCAAATTTTATTAATGGCGAACTTTGGGGAACAATATCAACAAATAGTGCAACTTGCATAGACTATACTCATAGCCAATACATAAACCCTCCTCAAGGTTGCAGACACCCATACCAACTATATGAGTCTCTAAAAAACTTTGCTGTTGCAGGAATACTCCTAATAATAAAAGCCAAAAGTCAACTCAAAAAAGGATTACTATTCTGGTGGGGGCTACTTCTTTATAATTTCTTAAGATTTTTTATAGACTTTTACAGAGATGGAGGCGAAGCAAGAATTGCTCTAGGACTCACCATGACTCAATATCTTTGCATAGTATTTACAATTATTTCAATAATTGCCATATATCTAATAAGTAATTCAAAATCCTTAAATTCATCTTCACATAAATTAAATAAGCATAATAAAAAAAACTAGAATTAAAAGAATCAGAGTTTAAAAAAACTAAAAAGGTGAACAAACATGAACGAACCAATATTAATAATAAATTTAAAAACATATCCTGAAGGAACAGGTAAAAATGCAACAAAATTACTAAAAGCTGCAGAAGCGTGCACAAATGATAATATTATTCTTGCAGTGCAAGCAATAGATATACGAACACTTTCAAAAAAAACAAAAGTTCCGATATTTGCACAACATGTAGATGCCATGGAAGAAGGAAATAAAACTGGCCATTTAACAATTCACTCCATAAAAGATGCAGGTGCACAAGGAACTTTAATAAATCACTCAGAACATAGAATTTCTGAAGAACAAATAAAAAAAACAATCGAATTATGTAAAAAATATAATCTTTTAACTGTTCTTTGCGCAGAAACACCAGAAGAAGCAGAAAAATTTTCCATATATTCTCCTGATTTTATTGCAATAGAACCTCCGGAATTAATTGGAGGAGATATTTCTGTTAGTCGAGCAAAACCAGAAGTTATAACAAATACGGTAAATAAAGTTCCAACAATAAAAGTTTTATGTGGTGCAGGCGTTAAAACAAAAGATGATGCGAAAAAAGCAATTGAACTTGGTTCAAAAGGATTACTTGTAGCATCAGGAATTGTTAAAGCAAAACAACAAAAGAAAGCGATAAAAGAATTACTTGATGGAATGACAGGTAAAATAACTCCTGAAAAAGAAAAACCAAAAAAAGAAGAAAAAGCTTCCGCACCATCAGAACCAATAACTGAAAATAAAGAAAACTAAACTATTTAAAAAATCAAATTAATAAAGAAAAATAAATAATCAGATAAATTAAGGTTGGATTGTAATTATTTTTGGTTTCCAATATTGCGATTTTTGATTAGTAGAATTAATTTGAGTAACTGTTACAAGTAAAGATATTTTTTGATTTAATCCTTTCGTATTTATTGCAATATTTACAAAATCATTATCTTTTGCAGCAATTACTTTATTATAGTTCGCATCATCGCGTCCTATATATGCAACTCTTGACATATCAAAATCCGTTGGCGTTAATGCCGTAACATCAATTCTAAACTTTAAAGATTCACTTTCAATATTTCGTATACCAATCCACACAATTGCAGAATTTTTACTTGCAACTATATTACTTGAAGGAACATAAATAGGTTCACCAGAATCAAGTGCCTCAACCATCTTAAGTCTTGTTTGATCATCAAGCTTTGCTTGAGTATCATTACTGTTATCCATCATTTTAAAAAATAAAAAAATAGCAGCAGATAACATAATCATACCAAGAATTATGCCAACTAATACATTTATTGACATTTCAGTTCCTTTCTTTGACATGACACTCAATTTAATTTATTCCTCTTTCTAATTCATATTAATTGCACAATTAATAAATGCTATAAATAGTACTACAATTAAATATAATTTAATTTCGACAAATTCTTTATTTGGTTTTTTTGAAATCGAAATGTCTAGCCATAACTGCAGTAAATAATAGTAAAATTAAACCACCGAATAATGTTAACATTAAACCAAACCCTGGATTTAGTGTTGAATCAAATAAACAATATATTCCGCCAACAACACCTATTGTTCCAAGCCACAAATACTTATCAATTATTAATTTAAATATTTGAAATTCTTCATCAGGCGTTAATCTTATTTTTTTTTCTGGTTTTTTAAATATCATATTTTCACCTCTTTAACTAGTTACAGTCAATGTAATTTGAGATGATGCTAATTCAACTGGAACAGCATCTGTTGTTGTTGCTTTTAAAATACAAATATAATTACCTGCTAAAAGCTTCTGTTGTGTATTTGAAGTAGTCTCACAATTTGTAGAAATATATGTCTCAAATCCTTTTCCTTCACCTGCTTCAACATTTAAACTAGCTGAAGTCATCATAGGACTTAATGGCAATTTACAAGTAGGATTCACAACCGTGGCTGAACAATCACCCACAGTAACTTTTACATTATAACTTGCACTTCCTTTATTATAAAATGCAATTCTTACAAGTTTAGAATCTCCACTTTTAATTGTTGGAGCACCTTCTACCAAAACAAGAGGATTAGTTGAAGTTGGTTGAACACCAAAATCAGCAATATTAAACGCGCCGCCTAATTTATCCTCTCCTAATTTGAAAAATCCTCGAATAAATGCTATTCCTCCTGCTATAATTACCATTGCAATTACAAGTACAACAACTGTACTTATACCTAGTTCCATAGAAGCTTTTTTATTAAAACGCATAGTTACTCACCCTCTTATATTCTATCTTACATTCTAAATATGAATTTAAATTACTTTAAATCTAATAGACAAACTCCTAATTGTCCTTTATATACTTTTCTGTGAAAACACATAATTTGACATAATTTGACAAATAATTTAGCATACTTTAACGCAAATTTAAATTAACTCAAATTAAATAAAAATAAAATAAACTAAAATCAAAGTGTTGAATTTCTTGAACGAACTTTGTAATAATCTTCTATAACAACTTGATCCAAATTATCAAGACTTTTAACTTCATAAAGCGAACCTTCACTTATATTAACTATTTTTTTCGCAAGTCTTTCTCCTTCTTTATTAAGACTTATACCAACAACCGTTATTGTAACGCCAGAATTTGCCGCTTGAGAAATGCTCTCTAAAACTTCTTCTTCAGGTTTTTTACCAAGAGTTTGCATAGCATCAGTTATTAAAACTAAATGTTTAGTTTTTGTTCTCATACTAAATAGTTTAATTGCTGCATCAATGCACCCTACAATATCTGTTTCTCCACTCGTTTTTATTCTTGTTAATTCAGAGAGTAATAAACTAAAATTTCTTGTAGGCGCTATTGCTTTTTGAACTTTTGAACCAAAAACAATTAACCCGACACAATCATTATTAGAAATTGCTCGATACATTAAAGCAACACCTGCTTTTTTTGCAACACCAATTTTATCTCCTTTCATACTTCCCGATGTATCAAGAGCATAAACAATTTCCATTTTACCTTTACTATTTCTTTCAGTTGAAACTAAATCTTCACGTTCAATTGCTGCTCTTCCTCTTCGTACGGCTTTTTTTATAGTTTGTTTTAATGAAATTCCTCTATAACTATCGCCTGATTTAAATGATCTATAATCTTTTATATCTCCACTTACAGATTTTTGTTTACTTATATTTTCTCCAAAAAATCCATGCCCTTCCATTTTCTCAAGTTCTTCAGATAACATAGATAATGCGGCAAAATTATAGCCCATATCAGTAATAAATCCTTCCTTATCAAGAAAGCCTTCTTGCTTTAACCTCTCAATATTTTGTTTCATTCTCTCTTTTAATTCCCTTTTAAACTCAGGAACTTTCATATTTTTATCAACATAATTAGAATCATAACCTGTTAATTCTCGAACAAGAGTTTCACCATACAATTTTTTTGCAGAACTAAAATTATTAACAAATTGCTCAAATGACAAATCAGGACTAAAACTACTCATATTATTATTAATTGCATCAGATAGAACTCTTGCTTTATCGATTTTATCCTTATCAACCTCGACTTGAGAATGCATTAATTTATCAGAACGATTATCTTTTCGCATCTTTCCACTAAGTTCTTCAGATGCGGCCTTTTCAGGAACAGATGGAACAGATCCATATTCTTTATCCATTAATTCAGTTTCGGAAACATCAAATCTGCTACGGCGAACCTCCCTTCGCTAAATTATTTTGCTCACAGAATTCAGAAAACTGTTCACGCAAATAATCCGTCGCACTCTTTAAATATTTCAAAGAAGGTTTTAACCTTATTCTATGACTTAAAACAGAAATAAGTGCATCTTGAACATCAAGCATATCAACACTTGTTCGTCCAGCAAGAT
This sequence comes from Candidatus Woesearchaeota archaeon, assembly GCA_041660865.1. Lineage (GTDB taxonomy): Archaea > Nanobdellota > Nanobdellia > Woesearchaeales > 21-14-0-10-32-9 > 21-14-0-10-32-9. Next base: position 55,937 of record JBAZVO010000005.1, on the reverse strand, counting down.
ACGCGTTACTTTGAGCTCTCTCATAAATTCCTAAAGATGCACGTACAGATGGTTTTTTTTCTAAATCATCATTCGCCCTCAGATTTCTAACAAACAAAATCATTGCAGAAAGCAATTCACTTGAAAATTCTACTAATTTTTTTCCTTTCAAAAGAACTATTTGCTCCTCAACACTTTGTTTATTTGGAGGTTCCATAAATATTACATCAAACCTATCAAGAAATACATCACTTAAAGGTTCTGTACTTGATTCTTCAGGATTCATCGTGCCAACAAAAATAAAATCAGCAGCCAAATCAACATCATAACTTCCAATCGTTACTTTTCTTTCTTCAAGTGCTTGAAGTAAAGCGTTTTGTAATTTTTCTGAACATCTATTAACTTCATCAAAGAAAAGTATTCCTCCGTCGGCTTTGAAAATTTTTCCTGGAGTAAATGCCTCCATTGATAATGGCCCAAATTTTATTGCTTTGATAGGATCTATATCTCCAATTAAATCTTCAGCTGTTAAATCTGGACTTCCTTGAACTCTAACAAAAACAGAATCTACCAAAACTTCTTTACCTGTTTTTTTATCAACAACTAATCTTTTTGGAAGAATATTTGCAAGACTTTTAACTAATGTTGTTTTCCCAATTCCTGGAGGACCGACAATTAAAACATGGCGTCTTACAAGTATTGCGGATTTTAATTGATGCTTAACATCCTCTTGCCCAAGAACACCTGGAAAATCTTGTTTTACAATCTCTTTTTCATACGAGAAATTTTGACCTAAGTTATGATTATTTTCTTGCTCTTTTAATTCAGTACTATTGATTTTTGCCATATAAGCAAAAGGAGAACACCTTAATCTATAAAAAGGTTATCATATGTTTATTTCAGCATATATTATTAAAATACTAATCATATTAAATACTACAATCTAACTAATAAATAAAAACAGAAGATAAAAATTACTTGTTTAGAAATTCAACTAATTTATCTAACGCTTTTTTTCTATGGCTAATCTTATTTTTTTCTTCTTTTGACATCTGAGCAAAACTTAAATCATAACCATCAGGAACAAATATAGGATCCCATCCAAAAGTTGTTTCTCCTCGAGGTTCAACAATCATTCCAGTTATTTCTCCCTCGAAAAAATGCAATTTTCCTTGAGCATCAGAATATCCAATCAAATTTTTAGCAACAGCTCTTTGATTTTCAAGATTTTTTGTTAATTCATAAACTCCTTTCGGACCGAGTGCTTTTAAAAACCATTTAATAAGTGGACCTGGTAAACCATTAAGACAATCTATATACAAAGACGTATCCTCTATAATAAATTCTTTATTCTTGTCTAATTCTTTATTTTTTAATTCTTTATTTTTTTTTAGTGCTTCATTTAATTTATGTTCAATTATTTTCCTAGCATCTATCTCTTGAATTTCATCAAGCTCAATATTTAATTGCTCAACATCAATAACACTTCCTAAAATAGATTTCGCTTCTAAAAATTTATTTTTATTACCAGTTATGAAATAAAGAGTCATAAAAATAAAAAACCACAACTATTATTTAATATTATTGAGTAAACAGACAAAAATTATAAATTCATAATTTAAAATATGCACAAATTTTTAGAAATGTTTATATATATTGTTCATTGATTACAAATTAATGGCAAAATCCATATCAAGAGACACAGCCCTTGCGGAAATAACACTTAGAAAATATGAAAAACCCCAAGGACTTAAAGGACGAGAATTAATAAGAAAACTATGTTTATCCCTAGGATTACTGCAACCAGGAGATTCAAGAGATGTTGTTGTCGATGTACTTCAAATTTTACTTGAAAATAAAAAAGAACTAACAAGTATAGAAATAGAAAGACTAACAATAGATAATAGAGAAAAATACAATCTTAAAATTCTCGGAGTTGCACCATCAAATATTAGACGACAAGTTCTAAGACTTAGAGATTTATTTATAATTGAAAAAATAGGAAACAATTATAGAATAAATGAAAATGCTATGCTTTTGGATTTATTTAAAGAAAAACTTGAAAAATATTATTTAGATTCAATCATTTCTCGAGTAAAAGAATACGTTGCTGAAGTTGATAAAGAATTCCTCGAGAAGAAAGAATGACAACAAAAAAATTACCAACCATTTTACATCTAGGTCCGTTTCACAAAGATAAAACCCCGATGGATACAACAAACTCAAGAATAGATAAAGCATTAGAACTATATTTTAAAAACTTAAGTGCGCCTTTAATTTTTTCTGCAAAAACTACATATTATGGAATCACAAAAAAAAATGGTTGGGAAGAAATGATAGATTTATTTCCTAAAGAAACATTTAGTCCCGAAAAAAAAATAAAAAGCATTTTACTAAAAAAAGGCGTTAAATCAAAAGATATTTTATCTAACAATTTAGGCCTAGATACAGTGGGTGAAATTTACTTTATTGCAGAAACAATACTTAAACCTAATAACATCAAAAAATTCAGAGTGATAACTAGCGATTTTCATATGGCTCGATGTCTTGAAATGTATTATAAAATTTTAGGCAAAGACTACAAAATTATTCCAGAGAGTACATTTTCCAAAATGGACACATCGAATACTCTTAGAACTAAAGTTAAAAAAAGAGAAGCAGAATCACTTGCAAGGTTTAAACAAACATTTAAAAATGTTAAAGATGGCGATGCTAAGCATTTTGAAAATGTACTTTATTCAAAACATAGACGATATGCCCATCTTCCAGAAAAAGACAAAATAAAATTTTATGACAAAAAATACACAAATAAAATAAAGCCCGAAACAATTCTTTCATAACATGTACGAACCACAAGAAGATTCATATTTATTGCAAGAGTCAATAATTGAATTTCTAAACGAGAAAAAAATTCACATAGCACTCGATATGGGAACCGGAACAGGAATACAAGGCCTAACACTCATAGGACACGTTGAAACAATAATTTTAACCGACATCAATAAAGAAACAATTGATTTTTTAAAAGACGAAATAAAAAAATTAGAAGATAACAAAATAAAAAACAACAACCAAATAAAATCAAAAATACGAATTTATACGGGAAATTTATTTGAAAAAATACCTGAAGAATTTCATCAAAAAATAAATTTAATAATTTTCAATCCACCATATCTTCCACGAGAAAAAGAAGAAATAGAAGACATAGAACTCACTAGTGGCGAGAGCGGAATTGAAACTACAAAAGAATTTTTAACACATTCCAAAATATTTCTTGCAAAACAAGGAACAATATTTTTTGTTGCAAGTTCACTTTCCAAAATTACAGAACTTGAAGAACATATGACAAAAGAAAATTATTCTTTTTCAATAGATAGAAAAAAACACATTTCATTTGAAGATATAATTATTTACAAAGCACGGTTAAACTAAAATATAAAAAAAACACGAATTAACAAATACTAAAAAAATCAATAATTAGAAAATGGACAAAAACGAAGCACTAGAAATATACAAAAATAAAACGCCTTTTTCAAGAGGAAAAAGAGGAATTATAAGTTTAACAAATTATAAAAATAAAAAATATTGCATTAAAGAAAAAAACCCTACAAGTGACGCCAACAATAGAATTTTTTTAGAATATGAAAACAATAAAAAATTAAATATGATAAATGTTGGCCCTGAAATATTCTATTATGATAAAGAACAAGAATTCATCATACGAGATTTTGTCGAGGGAGACACCATATTTGAATATTTAAAAAAACATAAAAAAGACGAAGATATAAAATTAAAAACAAAAACCATACTTCTAAATATTCTTAATCAATGTCGACGAATGGATAAAATAAAAATGAATAAACTCGAAATGACAAATCCGCATAAAGATATATTAATAGAGGAGAAAAAAGAAAAAAATAAAATAATTGTCAATCCAATCATTATAGATTTTGAAAGATGTAAATTCACTGCAAGACCAAAAAATGTTACACAATTTTGTCAATTTCTAACAAAAGGAAATATGGAACTAGAATTGAACAAAATAAAAATAACACTCGATAAACAAAAAATAATTAATCTTGCAGAAATTTACAAAAACAATGAATCAGACGATAATTTTTATAAATTAAGAGAAGAAATAAACACTAAACTAACTTAATTATTAAAGAATTAATTATTAAATTAACTTTTATTTAAAAAATCATTTTTTCTTCTTATCTCTATTTTTTGATTTATATTTTAATTCTTTTTCTAAGCGCACTACTTTTTTTCTCAATGCATATTTATTTTTTCTCACAACGTGTTTGTAAACAAAATAAATCACTCCCAATACAAGCAAAATCACAACTATAATCGACACTAATTCTGTTTTTTGTCTAACAATTGCCCAATTCTTTCCAAGCCAATAACCTGCATAAATTAAAATTGCATTCCACATGGCACCACCAAGTGCAGTATAAATTCCAAATCTCCATTTATTCATTTTTCCTATACCTGCAGGAATAGAAATTATATGTCTAACAACAGGAATAAATCTACTAACAAAAATAGTCCACTCTCCTTTTTTCCTGAACCATTCTTCAGTTTTTATTAAATCTTCTTCGTCAAGAAGAAAATATTTACCATATTTCAAAATAATTTTATTTCCACCATAATACCCGATGTAATATGAAATAAATGACCCAATCACAGTTCCAATTACACTAAATAACAACACTAACCAAAAATTCATACTTCCTTGTGCTGCAAGAAATCCCGCAAAAGGTAGAACCAATTCAGACGGAATTGGAACTATCATGCTTTCCATAGCCATCAAAACAACAATTCCGAAATATCCAAGAGTAGAAATGATTTTTATGCTTAAATTACCAATGTAAACTAAAACTTGTGAAAGTATATTCATAAATACAAAAAGAACACATCTTTTATTTAAGCATTGTGAAAAAATAGATCTAAAAATAAAACAAACAATCAAAAAGTTAAAACAAAAAAATAGAAATATAAAACAATCAAAAAGTTAAAACAAAAAATTAGAAAAATAAAACAAACAATCATAAAGCTAAAACAAAAAATTAGAAATATAAAATAAAAAATTAGAAATAAATTATAAAAAATAAAAAAATTAATTGTTGCCCATCTTTTTCTTAATCTTCTTTATTTCTTTTTCAAGACCAAGTTCTTCTAAAAGTTCCTTATATCTATTTCTAATTGTAACTTCAGTTACGCCAGCAACATCTGCAACTTCTCTTTGAGTTCTTTTCTCTCCATTCAATAATGCTGCAACATAAAGTGCAGCAGCTGCAATTCCAGTTGGACCCCTACCGCTTGTTAATTCAACATTTTGAGCCTTCTCAATTATTTCAACTGATTTTGTTTGCGCTTCAGGACTCAGTCTTAAACTCGATGCAAATCTTGCAATATAATCAGACGGATTACTTGGTAGTATTTTTATTCCAAGTTCTCTTGTTATGAATCTGTATGTTCTTCCAATTTCTTTTTTCTCAACGCCCGATGCTTCACTTAATTCATCAAGAGTTCTTGGAACATCATGCCTTCTACATGCAGCATAAAGTGAACCTGCAACTACTGATTCCATACTTCTTCCTCTAACAAGTCCTCTTTGAACTGCAAGAGTATAAATTCTCGACGCTTCTTCTTCTACACTTCCTGGAAGTTTCAAATAAGAAGATACTCTTTTTAATTCTGCGAGTGCTAATTTAAGATTTCGTTCAATAGCAGTAGAAATTCTCTGTTGCCATTTTCTAAGTCTAAAGAATTTACTTTTGTTTTTTCCACCTAATTTATAAAAATCTGATTTTGAACCCACCTCAGTTCCAAGACCTTGATCAAACTGAGTGTATGACATTGGCGCGCCAGTTCTTCTTTTATTTGCAGCAGCTTCACTATCAAATTCTCTCCATTCTTGGTCGAAATCAACCATTTTATCTTCAAGAACTAAACCGCATTCCCTACAAATTATTTCCCCTTTTTCTTTATTCCAAAGAAGATTCACTGAACCGCATTCTGGACACTTCTTAACGTACTTTGATGACATTTCAATCCCCCCAAACTTTTGAAGAACAAATCCCAAAAGCCCAACTCGCAAATTCTTTATTGCTTGGTGACAATAAACTAAATGTTAGTTTTATAAAGAAATTGTGCTCCTAGTATTTAAATCTTTCGCTAAAAAAAACATTTTACAAAAATTTTATATAGTGTGAATATAAAAAAAACAAAACACAACATATAGAAAAGTATATATACTGCATCAGCAAAAGAAAGGAACAAAGATGCAATTGAGTGCATAAAATTTAAAAATCAAGTTATATTTGAGTATAAAAAAGAGGGACCTCATAGCACGAGGAGGAAATAATTTGAATCTGGGGAAAGGTAAAAATAAAAAAGCACAAACCTGGTCAATAGATCTTGTTTTAGGAGTCGTCATATTTCTCCTTATTGTAATAATAATATATGCATTAATCGCATCAAGACCTGCAAGGGAAAATCAATTAAGAGATGATGCAGATAGAATATATTCAAAACTTGATTCAAAAAGCAACACAAATGATGGTGTTCCTAAAATAGTAGACGGCAACACCATATCAAGAACAGAACTCGAAAAACTTTACGCTCAAGATTATGAAACATTAAAACAAAAACTCGGCATAACTAGCGATTTTTGCATCCTACTTGTAACTGACAATAATGGAATAATAAACACGACAAATGGAAGTTCGATAGGAAAAGGCCAAGATATCTTAATAGGAAATAGCACTTATTGTGGAGAGTAAAAAATGCAAACTAATTATTTATTACTAGTATTATTTTTTGGAGCAATATATCTTTGTTCTAGCATAGTTCCCGCACTTGCACCTTCAGAAGTAAAAAATACAAGAAAACAAATACTTTTACTTTTAAAACTTACAACTGCCGCAACAGTATTTTTATTAGCATCTAATTACTCTAATTATATTATAGGCACAATAATTGCGGCGCTAGTACTTGTAATATTGTATCTTGTAAAAGATACTCCTTCAGTATATTATGCTCTACCTGCACTCGTGGGGCTTTCAATAATATCAAATAACTATTACATTTTAACTTGTATGACTACAACATTATTTTTAAAAGGAATGGCAGATTATTCAGATATTAAAAAAATTAGATGGTCAGACAAACGATTATCCATGTTCATTTATTTAATAATAACTTCAGTTGTAGTAATACTACTCACAAGTACAATTCAAATAGCTACGGTTTAAATACAAAATAAATAGAAAGGATTATAAAATAAAAAGAAAAATAACATATTAAAACAAAAAAACAAGGTAAAAAATGGGACAACAAGAAGTATACGATTTTCTGTGTAAAAACAAAAACACCTGGTTCACATCTAAAGAAATAAGTGAAGCCTTATGTGTCAGCATAGGTTCAGTCACAATGTCACTTAAAAAACTTAGAAAAACCAATATAATAAAATATAAAGTTACAGGTAAAAGGAACACATATTCTTACAAAGTAGGACGATAAGCTAAACACTTACTTATTTGGACAAAACTTTTATAAAATTAAACAATACACTATTAATAATTGCATAATAATTATAATTTAATAATTAAAAACTAAAGGATTGATAAACATGGAACACAAAGAACATAAAATAACTTTAATTTATCCAGATGGAACTAAAAAAGAACAGCACGTTGGAATAACTGGAGAAGAAATAGCAAAAAGCATCAGTGAAGGGCTTGCAAGAAAATCTGTTTGCATAAAAATAGATGATGCACTTTACGATTTAAGCACACCAATTATGAAATCAGGCGAAATAAAAATAATAACACTTACTGATCCAGAAGGAAAAAATACATATCAACATTCAACTGCACACGTAATGGCTCAAGCAATCACAAGGCTTTTTCCTGAAGCCAAATTAACTATAGGCCCTGTTGTCGACGACGGATTTTATTATGATATAGATCATGCACCATTTAATCCTGCTGATTTAGAAAAAATAGAAGAAGAAATGAAAAAAATAGTTAAAGAAGATTTAACATTTAAACGAATAGAATTAAGCACTAAAGATGCATTAAAACTATTTCAAAATAATTCATACAAACAAGAAATAATAAAAAATATTGAAGAATTTGGTGAAGGTAAAACTGAAAAATCAGAAACAGTTTCAATATATACACAAGGGGACTTTTCAGATTTATGCAGAGGACCTCATTTACCAAGAACTGGAATGATTAAAGCATTCAAACTAACAAAACTTGCAGGAGCATATTGGCGAGGAGACTCAAAAAACAAACAACTTCAAAGAATTTATGGAGTTAGTTTTCCTGAAAAAAAAGAACTTGATACATATTTAAAAAATATTGAAGAAGCAGAAAAAAGAGATCATAGAAAAATCGGCAAACAACTAGAATTATTTATGTTTGATGATGTAAGCCCAGGTTCTGCATTCTTTTATCCAAAAGGCACAACAATATATTTAGAATTAATGAACTTTCTTAGAAAAGAATATAGAAAAAGAGGATACTTTGAAGTTATAACTCCTTTAATATATGATAAATCACTCTGGGAAACTTCCGGACATTGGGAATTTTACAAAGAAAATATGTTTTTATTAAATGTTGATGGACGAGAATTCTCTTTAAAACCAATGAATTGCCCAAGTCACGCATTAATGTTTAAATCAAATACAAAAAGCTACAGGGATTTACCTTGGAGAGTTGCCGATTTTGCGCCACTTCATAGAAATGAGTTAAAAGGAGTTCTAGGCGGACTTACACGAGTTAGACGATTTAGTCAAGATGATGCACACATATTTTGCACCGAAGATCAAATGGAAAAAGAAATTATTGATTTACTTTCATTTACAAAATACATATACACGGAAGTCTTTAACTTTGAATATGAAGTAATGTTAAGTACAAGACCTGAAAAATTTATGGGTCAAATAGATCTTTGGAATAAAGCAGAAGCAGCACTAATAAATGCACTTGAAAAAAGCAACATAACTTTCAAATTAAATGAAGGAGACGGCGCATTTTATGGTCCTAAAGTAGACATTATGATAAAAGATGCACTAGGAAGAATGTGGCAATGCCCAACAATACAAGTTGATTTTCAAATGCCTCTAAAATTTGAAGCAACATATGAAGGAGAAGATGGCAGAAAACACACCCCTGTAATGATACATAGAGCACTTTTAGGTTCACTTGAACGATTTATAGGTATTTTAATCGAAGATTGCGCAGGAAAATTTCCATTATGGTTAAGCCCAATTCAAGTAAGACTTTTAACAATTGCCGATAGACATAATACATATGCTGATGTCATATATGAAAAGCTTACCGACGCAGGAATACGTGTTGAAAAAGATTACAAATCAGACACCATAAATAAAAAAGTAAGAAATGCTCAACTTGATCAAATCAATTATATTGCAGTTATAGGCGACAAAGAATCTGAATCTAACACATTAAACATCAGAACAAGAGATAATGTTGTTCATGGTGAAAAGAACGTAGATTCCTTCCTTAATGAACTTTTAGATGAAGTCAAAAACAAAAAGAAATGAACTGAATTTTTTATGTTGAGGAACAATGACTAAAATTGTAGTAGCTGGAGGTCTTAACTTTTATCCTGATCAAATTGAACGTCTAAACAAATTAGGCGACATGATTTATTATTCTGATTGCGCCAGCACGCATGAAGAATGGCTTGAGCGCGTTAAAGATGCAGACATAATTTGCTCAGGAAAATTTGGATTGTTGCAAAAAGTTTACGAATTAAATAATAAATTTATTACTGTTCCATTTGTTGCAGTTAGTTGGGCAAACATCGCAAAGCTAAAAGAGAGAAATATTACTCTCGCTAATGCTCCAGGATGTAACAAATACGCAGTTTCTGAATGGATAATCGGGATGATGATAAATCTCTTTAGAAAATTACCTGAACTAATAAATACGCTAAAACCAAACACGACAGATACTGTAATTTCAGGTCTAAAAGATAAAGAAGTATGCATACTCGGCAGAGGAAATATAGGAAATCGTGTGGGAACTGTTTGCGAAGCACTTGAAATGCAAGTTACATATTTCAAAAAAGGAGATAACCTCAAAGATAAAACAACCAACGCAGATGTTATTATTGATTGCCTAGGCCAAAATTCTACTACAAAAAACATTCTAAACAAAGATTTCTTCTTTTCACTAAAAAAAGGCGCATTTTTTATAACAGTTACAGGCACAGAAATATATGACACAGACGCAATAATTTCTGCACTAGATAACAATATACTCGCAGGAGCTGCAATGGACGCAGGCAGCATACCTATCGGAGATACAAAAAATCCATATTATTTGAAATTACAACAACATCCAAAAATTCTTTCAACACCACACATTGCATTCAATACAGATGTTACTGCAAGAATTGCTAACGACATAATTATTGATAACGTCGAGTCCTATCTAAAAGGCCATCCAAAAAATATAATAAATTAAAAAATCAAGAAAAAATTAATTAAAAAAGTAATTAGGATTTATTTCTTCTTTCCCTTTTTGGTTTTGTCTGTAGAATCAAATGATTTCTCATAAGCATCATCGCCTTGAAAATCTTCATTAGATTTTTCTTTTCTTTCTTCATAACCAGACATAAATCCTTCTTCTTCAGCTGAGATTTCATCATTTTCTACCAAATCCTCTCTTGCTGCATCATCATATACTTCTTCAAATTCTTTTTCTTCTTCCATATTCTTATTTTTAACTGAATAATTTATATATTTTTCGTAAAAAATGACCAAAAAAGGAAAAAAATAAAAGCAACCACACAAATAAATAAAAAATGACTCAACAAACACAAAAAACTTCTTCTGCAGCTACAACAAAAAATAAACAAAAATCACCTCTATCTTCAATCATTTTACCTATAACTACCTTTCTTGCAAGATTTACAAAAAAAGAACAAATTGCTTACGGATTAATAATTCTAGGAATTATTTTTTTAATACTTGGTTTAATTCTTTGGTAAACCCTCAATAATAAGGAAAAGTTTAAAAACATAGAAGAAAAATATTCACTAAAAAGAGGGATTTAAATGAGTTCGCAAGGTTCTGATATAATGTTTACAGGAGTTGATAGATTAATCGATCTTCTTAAAAAAATGGGCCAAATCGATGTTTCTGAAGCTGCAGAGCGACTTAATTATCCTCCACAAACTATTCAAAGTTGGGTAGATTTTCTAGTTGAAGAAAAAATCATAGGAGTAGAATATCAACTAACAAAACCTTACATTTATCTTATCGTCGATAAAACTGCTAAAGATCAGTACATTAGTTTAAAAGAAGATTTCAAATATTATAAAAAAGATTTTCAAAATAGCGTAAAGAGCAAATCAACAAATGCAGATAAAGCAGAATTTGAATGGAAAGAACACATTCTTCGAAGATTAGATTTAATGAAACAATTTTTCTTTACAGAAGCTGATAAACGAAAATTAAAAAATCCTGAAAAATTATGGGAAAAATATAGAAAAAAAACAACTTTAAACTAAAATGGCACAAACCGTACTTGATTTAGAACAATATTTTGAGAGAGATATAATTGAATTTCTAGATAAACAAGTAGACTTACAAGATTCAGAAACCACTCAAATTAATTCTGAAATGATATCAATACTTGAAACAAATAATATTGCGCTTGCAGCAAAACTTCTAGAAGATACAGTTGCAGATTATAATAAATTTCCTCTAGATAATGTTTACAAAGAACTTCAATTCAAAAAATTATTAGAAATGCTAAGACAAGCAGAAGAATTTTTAAAAATAAATCCTCAACAAAGTAAATTAAAAGATTATGTTGATTTACTTAGAAATTCAAAACAATTAGAACAAGGATTAATTGATAAAATAACTGTATTTGAAGAAAAACTAAATGCTATTGAAGAAGCTAAAATAAAATCAAGCGAACAAGAAAGAGAATTTGCAAAAAAACTAAGAGAACAAATAAGACTTATAAATGAAAACATAGCAACAAGCATTAGAAAAAAAGATCTCGTTTCAGCAATAAAACAATACAAAGAATTAAAACCTTACTTTGAACAATATCCATCATCAGATTTAGACCAAAAACAAGAATTCTACAACGATCTATTATCATTTTTCATGCAAATAGGTAAACTTAAACGTGAATTAACTGAAGATAAAATAAACACTTTATCTGATAGAAAAAAACTTCAAAAATCAACCAAACTACACTCGGATAATTACTTAAGACTTGAAGAAATAAAAGAAATCATAACTAAAATAAAAATAGACGTTAGACAATCAAATTTTGCATCTGCAACACAAAGAACTTTAGAACTTAGAGAAATCACAAGCAAAATTCCTGAAGATTACAAACATATACGAACAATACTTAATTCAAAAATAGACATAATAATTCAAAGAGTTGAATTTATAAAACGAATGAAAAATCATAATCAAAAAGAGGGGACACAACATGGAATCTGAGAAAAAATTACTCGATAAATATTCAATTAATGTTAATGGAATTAGCATACAAATAGAAATTATAACCTCAGATGAAAAATATGTTCCAATATATCTTGTATCAATTATGAATATAACAGATACAACAAAAATAATTCTCGAAAAAATAAGAGAAGAATTCGTTTCAAGATTAGACCTTACAGAATTAGAACACATCAAACAAGATGAAAGTGAAGATTTAAAAAGAAAATTTACGTTAAGCATTGCAAAATTAATACAAAAATATTTTCCTGAATCAGATGAAAAAACAAAAAACACACTAATAAATTATTTATTACAAGAAAATCTCGGCCTTGGAAAAATAGACATATTACTAAAAGATGCAAATTTAGAAGAAATTGTCGTCAATAATCATTCTGAACCAGTTTGGGTTTATCACAAAAAATTCGGTTGGCTTGAAACAAACATAAGAATTATGACTGAAGCTAGAATAAGACATTATTCTACAATGATTGGTCGAGATGTAAATAAAGAAATCACTGCATTAAATCCTCTAATGGATGCTCATCTTCTAACTGGAGATAGAGTAAATGCCACATTAAACCCTATTTCTTCAAAAGGCAATACTATAACTATAAGAAAATTTGCAGAAGATCCATGGACCATAACTAAATTTTTAGAAGCAGGAACAATTACTCCTGCAGCCGCAGCACTCATATGGCTCGGTATACAAAACGAACTATCAATAATGATTGCAGGCGGAACAGGCTCGGGAAAAACCTCTATGTTAAATGTAGTTAGTAATTTTCTACCTCCAAATCAAAGAATAATTTCAATTGAAGATACACGAGAACTACAACTATCTAAACATTTACACTGGGTCCCATTAGAAACAAGACTTCCAAATCCTGAAGGTAAAGGAGGAGTCACTATGCTCGATTTACTTGTAAATAGCCTCAGAATGAGACCTGATAGAATAATAGTTGGAGAAATAAGAAGAAAAGAAGAAGCACAAGTATTAATGGAAGCAATGCATACGGGTCACTCAGTATATGCAACCATACACGCTAATAATTCAGAAGAAACAATAACAAGACTTACAAATCCGCCAATAGAAATTCCGAAACCTATGCTTGCATCATTATCGATGATTCTTGTTCAAAACAGAAATAGAAGAACAGGAAAAAGAATAACAATGCAAATAGCTGAAATGACTAAAACTGGCGATCCTAGAATACTTATGCAATTTAATGCAGTTAATAATACTTTAGAAAAAATCTCAGACGCTGAAAATGTAATAAGTACAATATCGCTCTATACAGGAATGACGCGAGATCAATTACTAAACGATTTAAAACAAAAAGAAAAATTATTACTTTTTTTAGTAGAAAAGAAAATCACATCAGTTGATGATATAGGTAAATTCATGGCAAATTATTACACTGGAAAACTTAAATCAAATAAGGACTAAAAATGGACATAGCAGCAGCACTTGTAAATAAAAATCCGCTATTAAGAAAGCGACTAAAAATGGCTAAAGTTAATCAAAGCCCTAAAGAATTTATAACCTCTTCTTTAAAAAACGCAGCAATGATGAGCATAAGCATAATCGTATTATTATTTTTTTACTTTGATAAAAATGATAAACCCTTAATATATTTACTACCTGCATTAATTATTTTCTTTTTTCTATTTTATCAATTTAATTTTGCAAAACTCACAGCAAAAATAATTAAACGACGAAAAGAAATAGATAAAGATGTTTTATTTGCAGGAAGATATTTATTAGTAAAATTAAATTCAGGCCAACCATTAATGAATGCATTAGTTGATGCATCAAATAGTTATGGTATTGCAAGTAATTATTTTAAAGAAATAGTTAGAGATATAGAACTTGGAAAACCAATAGAGCAAGCATTAACTGATGCTGCAGAATATAGCCCATCTGATAAATTTAGAAAAATAGTGTTTCAAATAAGTAACGCATTAAAAATAGGAATTGATGTTACTGAATTTCTAGATGCCACGTTAAATGAAATTGCCGATCAACAATTAATTGAAATAAATAAATATGGGAAAAAACTCAACAGCGTAACAATGTTTTACATGTTATTTGCAGTAGTTCTTCCAAGTCTCGGGCTTACAATCTTCATTGTTGTTGCGAGTTTAGCAGGAATAAATGTTGATGTTGCATTCTTTGCAGTCCTTTTAGTATTTATAGCTATACTTCAAATGATGTTCCTAATCGTATACAAATCAATAAGACCAAATATTAACATATAGAGGCTAAAATGAATTTTTTAGAAGATTTCGGAAAAGCACTTGTACCAAAAAAAATCAGACCAGGTTTAAGACTTTATTTATCAAAAGTTGGCGTACAAGCAGTACCCTATAAATTATTTGGCATACTATTCTATGTACTTGTAGGAGTCATTGCAGCATTATATATTGTTACTAATTTTTTCTCAATTGCCGAAACTATGGCTAACGGATCAATTTTTTTAACAGGCCTACTCGTATTTTTATTCTGGATAGTAGGACTTGCATTATTAAGCCTGGTAGTTATTGCAGGAATTGCATTCTACATCAACATGGCAATATATAACAGAATAAAAGAAATAGATGTTAATTTACCTGATTATCTAATTCTCGTATCAACAAATCTGAAAGGAGGATTATCTTTTGAAAAATCTCTCTGGAGCGCCATAAAACCAGAATTTGGAGTCTTATCTGAAGAAATGAGTATAGTATCAAAAAAAGTTATGACTGGAAGTGATTTATCAGAATCATTAAAAGAATTTGCAGAAAAATATGATTCGCCCTCTGTGAAAAGAACCATAGATCTTATTTTAGGTGAAATTCAAAGCGGAGGTCAAGTGGCAAAAGTACTTGATCAAACAATAGATTCTCTTAGAAAAACGAGAACAATAAAAGATGAAATGGTTGCAAATACACTCACATTTACAATATTTATTTCAGCAATAGTTGTAATTATAAGTCCTCTTTTATTTGCACTTGCATATAATTTACTTTCAATTTTAGTCGGAGTCTCAGCACAAATAGCCCCCGCCCTTGCAGAAACACAAGGTCTTCCATTTAAATTCAATGAAATTCCGTTAGACAAAGAAGATTTCAAATTATTTTCGGTTTTTGCGCTAGCAATAATTTCTATTTGTTCAGCAATGATAATTTCAATAATACAAAAAGGAGACATAAAAGGAGGAATAAAATATATTCCATTCTTTTTAGTACTTTCAATATTATTCTATTTCTTTTTTGTAACATCACTTTCAGGTTTATTAACAATGATGTAACCATTAATTAAAACAAACAAAAATAGAATTTAAAAAATAAATGTAATACCTCGAATAGAACAATTTAAACTATTAAGAAATTAAAACATTAAGAAATAAAACAAAAAATAAAAAATAAAGAATTACTTCTTCTTCTCCATCAACGACAAAATTCGTTGACACTTTACAAGTCCCGCATACGCTCGAGCTAGTAAACAACAATATTAAACAAACGTAAAACAAAACATAAGAAAAAATAAAACAAGAATTAAAAACGAAACAAAAAATTAAAATCTAATTAAAAAAAACAAGAACTAAAAAAATAAGAAATTACTTTTTCTTCTCCATATAACCGCACTTACCGCAAGTTACACGATCTTTATGCTCAGCCATAAATACTCCTGCACCGCATTTAGGACAGCTTTTATTTTTTCTTTTTGCTGTTCCTGCGCTTACATCATACATCGCTGAAACTAATCTTGCTGGTCCCTTTGATTTTACTTTTGATCCTTTTGCTACCGGTTTCTTATCTGCCATTTTAGTTCCTCTTATTCTGCCTTAGCTTCAGGCTTTTTATCAGAATTTTTTTGTACCATCTTTACATATTCAAGTGAATTTAAAGCTTCAACATTATCATATATGAATGCAACAATTTCAGCTTCTTTAGACCCATACTTTGTATATACATTTCGTATAATAACCATATCTTCTTTTGATTTTGTTTTTTCTGCAACTATTTTCTTTAACTGTTTTCTATTTGGTGTTGCATCTTCAAATGCTACAAACATTCTAACTTCCTTTCTTGGAAGCAACACTTTTTTTGATTGTATATCTTTTACATCCATAGTTCATCACTTACCTTACTTTTATTGCATATTCTCCCTGTTCTTCAAGACCCATTATCTTTGCAATATCAGATTTTTTAGGGTCGACAACATAAATTCTTCCTTGCCAACTTGAAGTTGTGCCAGACTCTGCTTTATGTCCTTTGAAGTTAGGCTCATCCATAAATTTCTTTGTTTTCTTACAAACTTCTCTTTTAACAACCATAATATCACCTTAATTATTCATCCTTTTCTTTTCCTTTTTTAGTTTTTACAAGAACAGGTTCATTACCCCATTCTTCTTTTCCAAGACCTTCTTGTCTCATAGTTAAACCTATTTTAGGATTAGTTACATCTCTAAATGAAATGGAAACTATTCTAGCTTTACATCCATCTCCAACTTTCAATATTCTTTTAGTATCTTTTCCTAAAAGTGTTTTTTCTTTATTAAATGAAACAAAATCATTCATCGTCTGACTTATATGAATCATTCCTTCAGCAGGACCCATATTTATGAATGCACCAAAATCAGCAATATCTTTTATTCTTCCAAGAACAACTTCTTGCATTTCAGGAATAAATGTTAACAAACTAAATTCAGTTTCATAAAATACAGCACCATCACCTGGAATTATTATACCATCTCTCATGGTATCAACTCCTGCAACATCTATTACTGTTCCAAGTTCAGCTGAAATATGACCATCATACTTTGCTTTAATTTCTGCAACCAGCGCATCTTCCAAATTTTCCTTGAACTTATCTGGAGAAACTCTGATAAAATCCTTAACTTTAATCTTGTAAAACATATATTCACCCCAAAACCAAATATTTCTCCTGCCGAAGTTGTATTACTCTGACTGAAATATCTTTTAATTTATCTTTTAATCCCTTATCTTGCGTCGCCACAATTGTTTTTTCAGGATTTTTAGCAGCAAAAGCAAGTATTGCCTTATCCGCGTATTCCTCTGAGGAACTAGTGAGTGTTTTTAAGTTTTTTTGTTTTAAAAGAATTAAACCTAGTTTAGCGCTAAATCCTTCCTTTTTTTTACCTGATTTTTGAACTATTTTCTCCAATTCTTCAATAGATTTATCAAGAACACAAATTTCATAAGGTTCTGACATTATTCTCTCTATTTCTGAGAGTATATCAACTCCTCTTGTTCCTGGAATGAGAATAAAATTAGTATCTAAAATAACTTTTGTTTTAGTCGTGAAAATCATAATGTTTTGAAACTCTCTCGCCTTTTAAAATATTTGCAAAAAAAACAGCATCACCACTAAAACTTCATCTCCTCGAAAAAAATCTTTCTCATTTAACTCCACAACATTTTTATTAAAAACAAATTATCTAACATCAATGTTAAATCCTGATATTAAAAAACAAATGGAAAACCAAGCATACAGATTTGTTGGAAATCATAGTGCTGTAAAAACTTGTGGCTGGACAAAAAAAATGATTAAACAGGAAGGCAGTTGTTATAAACAACAATTCTATGGAATCATGAGTCATCAATGTCTACAAATGACAACAAGTTTAAGTTGCGGAAATAGATGCGTTTTTTGTTGGAGAGGATATAAAGCACCAGTCACAAAAGAATGGATTGGAGAAATAGATGACCCTCAAATCATTATTGACGGAAGCATTAAAGCACATTTAAAATTACTCGAGGGCTATAAAGGAAATTCTAAAACTGACCAATTATTATTTAAAGAATCAAAAGAAGTTAGACATGTTGCACTTTCATTGACGGGAGAACCAATCACATATCCAAGAATAAATGAACTCTTAGATTTATTTCATAAAAATAATATTTCAACTTTTCTTGTTACAAATTCACAATATCCTGAAGAAATAAAAAACTTAGGAAACGTTACTCAACTTTACTGTAGCCTCGATGCACCAAATAAAGAATTATTAAAAAAAGTAGACGTTCCATTATTTACTGATTATTGGGAACGATCTCAACAAAGTCTTGAAGAATTATCAAAGAAAAAATGTCGAACATGCATAAGAATTACATTAATTGCAAAATTAAACGATGTTGAACCTGAAAATTATGCACGACAAATAATTCTCGCATCGCCTGATTTTGTAGAAGTTAAATCTTATATGTTCGTCGGAGAATCTAAACTTCGATTAAATCTAGAAAATATGCCTTGGCATGAAGATGTCGTAGCATTTTCAAAAAAAATATTAGCACATCTTCCTGAATATGACATTGTAACAGAACATATACCCTCAAGAGTTGTTCTTCTCGCCAAAAAGAAATTTTTTAAAAATAATAAATGGCACACGTGGATAAATTTCAACCAATACTTGGAACTTGTAAATTCTAAAAAAGAAGTTATTACTGAAGATTATCTTCTTTTGACACCAATAACTGGATTGAGCGGTAGAAATACACGAGAAGAAGCAGGAAAATTGAAAAACAAAAAAAATTAATCCACTTTAAAGTAGTCATAAATCAAAAGATTAATAAATTCTCTTCTTTCTCGCAACGTCATGGCAACCATAATAATAAAATATACTCAATTAACAAAAACTCAAAAATCAGATGATGAACTAACTTTATCTGAATCTACAATTCCGACAAATCTCATTCAATTTGAAAAACAAATATTAAACACATTAAAATCATATTATGGCCCGAGCGCAAATAATTACCCGATTAATTCAATTTTTGGAATATTAAAAAAAAATCAACTAGAACACAATTATATTTTTGAACAAATAGACACAAAAAATGAACCTGTAAATAATTCATATTTCAAACATCGTCCACAAACAATCTCTTTTGATGCAACAATTGAGCAAAATATAAAAAATCCTAACTTAATAACTCAAGCAATAGATTATATAACTGGCAACCCTGATGGCGATGAAATCATACAACAACACATAGGATTCTTCGAAATATCAAATGTTAAATTTCCTCTTTTTTCTAAAAATACCTCCTCTTTAAAACTAATAAAAGACTTAGAAAATATAACCACGCAAGAAGAACACAATTTCGCAAATATTAAAATATATATGCATTCAAATTTAAGTCTACACTCAATTTTATCAAACACATTACTTTATAAAAAATGTGCAACAACAACTCAAGAAAATTAAAAAAAAATTATAATTGTATTATTGCGCCACCAGGACCAGGATTTACAATAACTGTCTTTCCTATTTTATCAATTTTTTTAAAAGTTTCATGAATATGTCCTGATATCGCCATCGACGGTTGAGTTTTTTCTATAAATCTTCTAAACGTTTTAACACCGACGTGATAATCCTTGTTCATTTGATCAAGTTTAGTCATATAGGGAGGCGCATGAGTCAATAATATTGAATGTTTTTTTTGCATTATAAGTTTTGCAAACATGTGTTCTACTGACAAAAAACCTCTCTCTTCCTCTGCAAAACCTCCTCCCCCATATCCAAACACTACTAGATCTCCTATTTCAACATAGGTTTTATGCACGAATATGACATTTTTTGATTTATGACAAAATTTGTGCATAGTTTCTCCACATTCATGATTACCGTGCACAATTAAAACTTTTTTTCCTAAACTATCAAGAAAATTAAACGCATCCTCTATATTATCTCCGAAAACAGTTATATCTCCTGCACAAATTATTAAATCCACTTTATCTGCTTTTTTTTTTAACTCTTCTGCAAACTCATAATCCTCGTGCAGATCCGTAAATGCTAATATCTTCATAACAACCCCGCATACCTCTTTATTTTTAAAACTTATTAATGATTAAATCATGAGTTCAAATAATCATCATCAAATAACCCATATCAAATAAAGATTTCTTTTAAAAATCAAACACATATTAACCAATAACCCACTCCAGTATACAAAAACGTATACAAAGCGAAACATTTATATATTAGTTGTGTTATGTATGTATTATGGTTATTTTATTCGACCAGTACAATTTACCCGAGAATATATTCGAAGTCATATTTTCAACAAGTCAACAAGTTGTTGTTGCAAATATGCTACTTGAAGAAATGAAACTTAGAGGCGGAGAAATTGGAAAAACTGAAATGAGCATGTTCGCAACAGCCTTACATGATGGAATAATAATAGAATCAAAAGAAACAGTCCCTCTTTCAATTAGAAAAAAACCAATAACGATATCATACAATAAAAGACAATTTTACGATCGAATCTTAACTCCTATGAAATCAATGGGAATGATAGACTATGACATGTATAAAAAAACATACAAAGTAAGTGAAAAATTAAACAAAAACTTGATGCGCATTGGATTAATGTGGCTTCAAGA
The DNA here is from genome assembly GCA_041660865.1 of Candidatus Woesearchaeota archaeon. Lineage (GTDB taxonomy): Archaea > Nanobdellota > Nanobdellia > Woesearchaeales > 21-14-0-10-32-9 > 21-14-0-10-32-9. The sequence continues at coordinate 35,049 of JBAZVO010000005.1, read as the reverse complement.
ACTAAGAAGACCTCCAAAACCATTTAGTATAAAAAAACCAGAGGTCAAAAACTAACACTCAAAGAAAGCTCCCGGCAAATATTTCTCAACCCTCCCCTACCGCCGCGGAGCTTCTTTTTATTTTCACATAGCTTCGATTAATATTTCGAATCAAAGCTTTTCAAGCATTTGCAGTAAACAACAATACATTGAAACGACATCTTTTCGTTCAAACCATTAATTCAATACTTTGAACTTTCTAAAACAAAAAGATTAAAATAATATAAGAAAAAACCAATAACTATGAACAACTGCATATTTTGCAACATAGACAAATGGAGAATAATCTACGAAGATGATTTTTTTTACTCCATTTTCGATGGTAATCCTGTTTCACCAGGACACTCATTAATTATATCAAAAAGACATGCAATTTCAATTCTAGATTTAAACAAAGAAGAATGGAGTCAACTTAAAGATGCACTCAACAAAGTAATACAAATAATAGAACAAACAAATAAGCAAAAAACATATGAATTAATGATTCCCAAAAATATAACTCGAAACTCTTCCACGTACTGTGAAAAAATGCTTCAACACAAAAATTTAAATCAAAAACCTGATGGATACAACATAGGCGTCAACGATGGAGAAGCCGCAGGAAGAACAATCAACCATTTTCATTTGCAAATAATTCCAAGATATTTCGAAGACACTCCAAACCCTACTGGAGGAATAAGCCACATAATACCTGGAATGGGAAACTACAAAGAGTGATTAAAAAAAGAGGAATAACGATGAATAAAAGCCAAATATATACAAAAACTGGAGATGAAGGACACACTTCAAAATATGATGGAACCAGAGTTCCAAAAGATCACCCATTAATAATTCTTGTTGCAAAAGTAGATTCACTTCAAGGCTCACTTGATTTAGCTTATTCTCAAATAAAAGATAAAAAACTTCTTCCAATCATAGATTATATCCAAGAAAAACTTTGGCAAACAGCAGGAGAATTAAGCCTTGGAGAAAAAGGGAAAAAAGTTAAAACCGAAATAACTACAACAGATATTGAAACGCTTGAAAAATACATAGACAAATACGATCAAAAAAAAACATATTTTGTACGCTTCAAAACTGAGAGCGCAGCAAGACTTAATAATTCCAGAATAAAATGTAGAGAACTAGAATCTTATATGACTCCATTTTTACGAGAAAAAAAGGTTCGCCCAGAAGTTTACAAATATCTAAATAGACTTTCGGATTTGCTTTACATTCTTGCATGTCATGAACAAAAAGACTGAATAAAATTATTTTTTTATAATTATTATTTTTTTAACTTAAAAATTTTCTATACATTTTCAACAGATTAAAAAAACTAAACCCTAATGCAAAAAAACAACTAGAATAAAAATTTAAAGAATAAGAATGCCTTCACGAGCTTGTTGGGGGTTGCTAATAAACGTGAAGGCAAAAAGAAAATAAAAAAAGGTAAAAAAAATATAAAGGAGGGGAACCTTTATTTTTTACGAATTTACCTTACTATTTCAATACCTAACTCTGAAGACAATTTCTGTCTTGCAGTTTCTACATGTTTTGTTGAAGGTTTGCCAAGTATCCATGGTGACTTAACTCCTGTTATAATTGTCATAACAGTTAGTTTGCCTTTCATATCATCTGAGACTCTTGCTCCCCAGATAACGTTTGCATCAGCATCCATAGCTTCTGTGACTATTTCTCCTACTCTGCTAATTTCATCAAGTGTTAAATCTTGACCACCATGTACATGTATGATTGCTCCTGATGCGCCTTCGTAGCTAATGTCTAGTAATGGATTTGATAATGCGCCTTTAACAGCTTCTTCTACTCTGTTTGCTGTGTCTGATGCACCAACTCCTATTACTGCAACGTCTCCGTTTGTCATTATTGCTTTAACGTCTGCGTAATCTAGATTTACTAATGATGGTACTGCAATTGTTTCAACAATTCCTTTAATCATTGTAGCTACAAGTTCGTTTGCTACTGCAAATGCTTGTTGTACTGGTAGATTTCCTGCAATTTGAACTAGTCTATTGTTATCAATTACGATTACTGTGTCTGTATTTTTTCTTAATTGTTGAAGACCAAATTCTGCTTTGTCTACTCTTGCTCTTTCAATTTTAAATGGCATTGTAACAGTTCCAATTACTATTGCGCCTGCATCTTTTGCGACACCAGCGACTACTGGAGCTGAACCTGTTCCTGTTCCTCCACCCATACCTGCGCAAACAAATACCATATCTGATCCTTTTAATGCGTCTTTGATTGTAGCTAAACTTTCTTGTGCTGCTTCAGCTCCCTTTTCTGGGAATCCACCGCAACCAAGGCCTCTTGTTACATCTTTTCCTATTAAGAATTTTCTATCTGCTTCTATTATATTTAAGTGCTGTTGATCTGTGTTGCAGGCAATTATTTCGGCACCTTGTATGCCTTTCATGAACAGCCAATTTGTCATGTTTGTTCCTGCGCCACCACAACCGATGACTTTGATGCTTGCTTGTCCAACTTCAACTTCTGGTTGGTATTCTTGATTTCCCTTTCCGTATGCCATGTTTTTTCCCCCTCCAAGTTAGGTATTTTTGAGCATACCGCCTTTTCTGGTTCTGTGAACCAGTATAGAGCGAATTGCCCATGATTAATAGTTTGGAGTATGAGTTGTGATATGCGATTTCTCGCTTGAATGAATAATTGTGAATGTTAGTGTTCTAAAATATATGTTACATTGCATACTTGCAACTAACAAAATATTTATATATGCCTACTGCTAATTCAGTCTAGAACACAAACGCAATTGCGTCAACAATTGTCGATCTGCGCCAACAGATTTAGACAATGATTCGAAACCATTTTATCAAAAATGTTTTTCGAATAACGACTTTCATCGCGAATTTTTAATATACACTTCTCGTTAACTAGTATATAAATATTACTGTACTAAAATTTACTATTTCTTTAAATACACAATATAAAAGTTATTTTTTAAAATACGCATTACATTTAATTATATAGAGAATAAAATCACTTTTCTACCTGAAAATAATCCCATGGAAGACATTTGAGAATATTGATCCAAAGATAAAAACATGTAAATAATTGTAAAATTGAAACGCTCTTTTAATTCAACTACTTTGGAATTTATAGATTCTTGATTGGAGCCTTCCCCAACTATTATAATACTTGCCTTATCTCTTTCTTCTTCCCCATGCAACATTACTTGTTGCACACCTTTAACAGTTGATATAAATTCAACAAATTCACGAAGGGCAGCAGACTTATCTTCAAGCAAATCGGAGAACATAGAAAGATTCTTTTGATTAGCAGAGTACAATTTAAGGTATCTGTTCTTTTTTTCGACAACAAGTTCAAGCTCCTTGAGAGTTTTTAGAATCCTATGAGTTGTCGCTGGCGAAACCTTGGCAGATCTAGAAATTTCCCTTAGAAAGAATTCTTTATCAGGATTATTTATTAGAAGTCTTAGCACTTTGATTATTTTCTTATCAAAAAGCGTTTCAAGTATTTTTTTCTTATCCATCTTATTTGTTCATATTAGAGCTTATATTTAAAGTTTTCTTTTTTGAAACAGTGTTTCATTTATGAAACAGTGATTTTTCTACATAATAACAAAGCATATTAAACAAAGAATTTCTCCAAGTCCTATGGAAGAGGCACTTTACCAAAATTTCAAAATAGGCCTATTGCTCTCAAAGCTAAATCAACCCTTGAGTGAAGCAGAAGCAATAGAGTCATGTAAAATATATTTTGAAATAAAGTCAATAGAAAAGATAAATAACTTAATGATTCTAACTATTTCCCCTCTTCCAAATGCAACCAAGCATGATGAAAAAATTTCCTCTGATCAAACAATTATTTCAGATACTAAATTTTCAAACCATCCAATTTTCAAAGAAATAAAAGTTTGGCTAAATAGACTCGCGTTTTCAAAAGAAGCATATTTGATAATTGGTGAACCTCAAAATCAATTTGAAAAAATGAAAAATGAAAAAACTGAAACAAAAATTAGCTGGGAACCATACTTCAAACCTTTGACTTCAAATTTTTTAAAAAAACAAATAGAAAGCGAAAACAACAAAAAACAACAAAAATCAAAAAATTTCACCACAACCCCTACATTTAAAATTTCCATAAGAAATATTACAAGTTCCGATGGAAAAAGATCGGAACCAACAATTTCCATTAAAACTCTTGGAAAAGAATTAGCAAACAAAAATTTCACAAATGTAACTATGACCAATCCCGCTTTTGAATTCACAATCCTTAATGCAGAAAAAGAATTCATAGGAATTAAACTTTGGGAGAACCTTGAAGAATTTGAAGAACGAAGAGCACATCTAAGACCTGTACTTCATCCAACCGCAATAAACCCTAGGCTTGGAAGAGCAATGATAAATCTCGCAGGCGCTAAAAAAGAAGTCTTCGATCCATTCTGCGGAGCAGGCGGAACTCTACTCGAAGCCATAACTTGTGGCTTGATTGCAACTGGAACTGATATTGATCCTTTAATGATTAAACGAGCAGAGCTTAATTTAAAAAATGAAATAGTTAAATTAATCGAAATGGATGCATTGAATTGGAACGAAAAAATTGAATGCATAGTAACCGATTTACCTTATGGCAAAAGTTCTAAACTCGAACTTGAGCTAAACGATCTTATTTTAAAATTCTTAAATCATTATAGTTCGCTCACTGATAAAATTGTTTTCTGTTTTTTGGATGGAACTTTATTTGAAATTCCAAAGCCCTGGAGTGTCAAGTACGAATTTAAAATTTACATCCATAAAAGCATGACTAGAAGAATAGTTGTTTTGGAAAAAAAATAAACAACAAAGTAAAAAAATCAATTTAATTAGATAACTTGTTTTGTTTTTTCGCTTGAATAAGCTCTTTATTCTTTGTTTTGGATTGCGCCCAAAGCGCTTCAAAATTATACTTGAAAGTTTATGTCAAATAGAGTACCCTAATAACTCCTAGTCTATAACCCTGCGAACTAACAACTACTTTTTCTACAGAGTCCTTCTCCTCGAAAGGTTTATATATGATAAATATACATGAATAAGAAATAGGTGAGAGGTTTATCATTGCAACACATATTAACATTAAATTCTATAACTGACTCTGATTTATCTAAAGTCGGTCAACGAGCAATAAATTCTAGCGCCCTATTCAAATTAAAATTACAAGTTCCTCTATCTTTTGTTGTCCCATCCTTAATTTTTAATGAATTTCTTCTTCAAAACGGGTTAGTTTTAGAATTAAAAAAATTAATAGATTCGTCAGGAAAAAGCGATAAAGATCTAGAGAGCACATATAATCATATAAAATATTTATTTGAACAAGCAACAATACCTGAAGAATTCAAAGAAGAACTTCTTGAATCATATCAAGCATTAAGCGCGCATGAAACGCATGATGCTCAAAGTCTTCTTGAAGATAATGAACCTATTGTAAATTTAATAATAAGTCCAACTTACAATTTATCATCTGAAAAACTAACAGGAATACTTTTTAACATTCATGGAATTGATAGTTTTTTTAATTCTCTAAAAACTTGTTGGTTATCACTTTATTCCATTGAACATATAAAACACAGACTTAATAAATCTTTAACTGAATTTGGCGCAGGAATAATTGTTCAAAGATTTATTGAACCAGATTGTACAATTGATGCTAATTCAAATGGTCCTCTTGGTAATTATGAAATAACCATAGATGCTCATCTAGGACTTCCTGATATTACTTACAACATACTTAAAGACCACTATAGTATTTCTAAAGAAACTTTTGGAATTGCAAAACAAGATATAAAGATTCAAAACCACATTCTTTTAAAGAATAATAAATCAGGAACATTAATTAAAAGAAGTCTTGGAAATAGAGGCGCTAATCAAAAACTCATAGATAAACAAATTTTTGAAATAGCAAGACAAATTGACAGAACTTCAATTTTGACAAATAGCCATTTTAGATTTTTGATTTTTTTACATAAACAAGATTTTATTTTCTTTCTCGCTGATAAAACAGGAGAAAGATATACTGACAATACAAAATTAAATCCAACACAAAATAAACCTAATGAAGAAATATTAGAAAAAGAAAAAAAAGAAATCACAAATAACGAAACAGTAATTATTATAAAAGACGAAATAAAAATAAAAGACGAAATAAAAAATTTAAACACAACAATTACTAAGGAAAGTAACCCACATATAGCTACAGAAGAAACAGTTACAAATTCTGATAAAGATAAAATAATTTTATCCCCTGCAATTGAAATAAAAGTTGATACTTATTCAAAAAATATAGATCAAGAACTAAACATAATATCTCCACAAACTGAAACTCTAAAAGATCTTTTGAATGCACCAATTAATTTAAATGAAAACGATGATGATTTTTTATATTCTAATTATAAACCAAATCAAAACGCCAAATTAACTCAAAAAGAAGAAAGCATACAAGAATTAATATCTTCTAAAAATGAAAATGCACAAACTCAAAATAATATTATTTCAAAACAAATAAATTCAAATAAAATAAATCAAGACTTAAACCAAGAAATAAATAAGTTAGATGAAAAAATCATAATTCTTAATGATAATGATGAATTTATAATATCAAATACGAATAACTCTCACCAAATAACAAATAATTCTTCAGAAAAAAAAGAAATTGAACAAATAAAAATACCTGAACTTTCAGGTAAAGAAGCCGCAATAGATAAAAATTTTTATCTATCAATACTTCTTGATTTAGAACCCGCACTCGATCAAGAAATAATGAAACGATATCAAGATAATCTTGGCAAAGTTCCAACAGATATTAATATCGCACTTAGTGAACTTAATGAAACTTATTTACCTGAAAAAGAACAAATATTAAAACTTAAAAAAATGAAAGAACTATTAAATGAAGGAGAAACCATAAACCTTGATGCGTTTCTTAAACTAACTGAAGACTTGAGGGTCATATTATGAGTTTATTTGCAATTTTCACAAGACATAAACCGGTAATGCTTAAATTTGAAGAGCAAACAATTCAACTTAATAAAGAAATTTTCGATCTTTTACTAAAATGTGAAACTGATTTAGATGAATTAAAAAAACACATAGCATCAAATAACTCATCTATGAAAGATGCTAAAATTGCAGAACTCGAAAATAAATTTCTAAATATGCATTCAAAAGTCGACGGCATAATTATCGATATGAATAGAATTATAGCTCTTGAAACACAAAATAGAGATTTCATAACAATTAATGACGATACTCACATTTATGACAAAATGAAAAGACTTACGTTAATAAGTAGTACACTTGATGAACTTTTAGAATTAACACATGAAAAACCTGCAGCATCAGAATTAGAAGGAATGATTCCATTTATTTATGGTCGAATAACTCTACTCATAGATGCAGTAAATAATATTATCAATGATGATAAAAATTTAGAAGGCACTTATTCTAAATTACAATACTTATAAATCAAATCATTTAGCATAGCAACTCACTTGTATTTTTTAAAACAAAAAAATTAGAAAAATAATTAAACCAATAAAAAATTAAAAAAATTATAACAGCGGATTTTGTCCACCATAAAGCGCATAAAATGATCCATTCTTATATTCAAAACTGAACACATCATTGTTACACTTTGTTGAACGCATTTTATCTATTTTAATTTCTCTCACCATGTTTCGTCTAAAAGGAGTTAATCTTAAATCAATTATACCATCTGATAAAAATGCTTCATTATCATAAAGATTTCCTTGAATATTAGACTCCTCAGATATCATTAACGAAGTTATTTTCAAATCTCTTAAAAATTCGAAGAAATAAAATAATTCCATTCTAGGATTTTCAAAAGTCGAAACAGTATATAACGCAGACATCGAATCGAACGTTAACATACTAACACCTATGTCTTGTGTAGTTTTTAAGACTAAATTTTTAACAACATTAAGCCAACTTCTATTTTCGCTAACCTTTACATCTTTAACTTGTTTTCTTATACAGCCTATATCTGCAATAATAAGATTTCCTGCATCTTTCTTTGCAGATTTCATGATGAGCCCAAATTTAGCTAAATCATCTATATAAATTATATTTATTTGCGTTAAATCAAATCCCATGTTGACCATGTTTTTTAATATAGATAAATATGATTGTTCTAAAGAAATGTAGATGCAGTTTCGTTTATTTAATAAAACTTCATTATACATTATACTAAATGCTAACGATGATTTCATGGTTCCTGCCATTCCATGAATTAAAACTATATGTCCTTCAGGCATACCCCCTTGCATATTTTCATCAAGTCCCTTAACATAAGTTTTTATCCTTTTTATCTTAGAAGGATCCAAAATAATATCTTCTGGTACCAATCATTCACCTCTTCTTACCATATATCAACATCTACCTTTATAAATTTTTTGTGAAATTATGAAATAAACACAAAAAGGGACATAACTAATCACTCAAATACCTTCATGTCTGAGAATTAACACTTTCCCTTCTTTTGTTTGAACAACTACCATTTTATCATGTGCACAACAACCTATAACCATTCCCGATGCATCATATCCCCAAATTTTTTTTCCAAAAACATTACCGGGACTATTTGATGGAATATCTGAATAACTTCCATTTTGTGCAACAATTCCAGAAATACCTGGAACATAATCCATAACAAAATCTCCATCTCCTGCTAAAAAATAAACCATATTATCATAGGATCCTGCAATAACTTCAAGAACCCCATCACTATCTATATCAATAATTACAGGCGGGCCTATAATCCAAAATCCTGCTTCGTAACTCCATAATTCTTTACCATCCATATTTAATACATGTATTTTATTATCTGCTGCACCGAAAACAATTTCATCTAATCCATCGCCATTAACATCTTTAATTACCGCACTTGAATATATTGCCCCAGTTGTAACAAATTGCCAAATTAATTTGCCTTTTCCATCAAAACAATATAATGAATTATTTGTAGAGCCTATAACAAAACAAGACATCCCTTTACATTTTATAACTACTGCATCGGATGTTATTTTCGCGCCCACATTATAACTCCATGCAAGTTTTCCAAGCACATTATATGCTCTAATCTCTCCACTAGTAGTTCCAACAATTATAAAATCTTCAAATATTACAGGTGTTGATTCTATTCCAACTCCAACAACAATATCTAACTCTAATTTTCCAGATTCATTTAAAATATATATGTGGCCATCTAAGCTTCCAAAAATTATTTTTATATTTTTCTCAGCACTCATATAAAAAATATTTATTCCCCCTCTTATGGACCCTTGTACTTTAAATTTCCAAATTTGTTCACCCTTATAATTTATTGCAAACACTTCTCCTTGTTCAGTTCCAAAAATAAGTTCATTTTTACCATCTTTATTTATATCAAAGATTTTCGGAGTTGCATGAATGCCATTTAACAAATCTGAGTCTAAAAAAAACTTATCCATATCCCCCACTTCTGAAGATGCGCTAAATTTCCATTTTAAATTTAACTCAGAATCCATTACAAAAATATCTCCTTTTGTCGTCGCACATATTATTTCATTTTTTCCATCACCATCTATATCTGCAGATATTGGTACGGCAAGACAACTAGCCCCTAAATCATACTTTTTATAAAGACTTATTTTTCCTGATTTATTTCCAGTTATCTTATTTAGAACGCTTGATAATAACGACATTACAGGACTTCCTCTTTTTTCTAAACTCCTAATTATAACTCTAACATATTCTTTATATAGTTTTCTCTTATATTACTTTAACAAATAGCTAAAACTAATTAAATCAAGAAAACACATCAAGAAAACATAACACAAACAACAAAAGTAAACACGACAACAAAAACTCAACAAAAAAATAAAAAACAAATAACAATCAACAAAAAAACAGCAAAAACTACTCAATAACAAAAAAAATAACAAAAAACGCGACAACCCAAAAAAAACAGAAACACCAAAAAAAATAACAATCAACAAAAAAACAAATAATAATTAAAATTAATTTTTTTTAGAAATCCAAACAACTATTGAAAAGTATATAGGAACAAGACATACAATTAATCCAAATCCAGCATATCTAAAAACTTCTACAATTCCTGCTCTTTGTGCTATAAATGAAAGAATTGCTGTAAAAAGTATAAACGGAATTATCGCAATAAGCCCTGAATACATATAATATGTTTCTCTATCTTTTTCATTTAATAATCTGGCAGTTACAAGATTATGACCTGAACCAATCATGGCAGCACCTAATACTGATAACATGTTAGCTGCAATTATCGCAGGAAAATAAGGATTAAAAACAATAGTTAAAGGAAGAATAGCCATAAGTAATGTTCCGAATACAAATAAAGGTGCAACACCCATATTTTTATTCATCTTGCTTGCAATCTTTGAACCTATTAAAACAACAACTAATGCAAATGCAATCATCAGCCCAACATTTAAAAAACCGCCAAGATATGAATCAAAAAATTCAGTATAAATATATATTCCTAAAAACGAATTTATAATTGCTTGAAATGCGCCAAGAAATATTGTTGCAAACATAAGCATAGATAAATATTTATTTTTAAAAAAAGTAGAACCTCCATAAAATATTTCTTTGAAATAGTTTTTAGAATTTGCATCTTCTGTAGTTGATGAAATAAATTCTAATTTTAATTTCATCAAAAAATAAGATGATAAAATGAATGCAAATGCTGCAAATTCAAATGAAATAAGATACCCATAATATGGCGCAGCGCCAATTAATGGAAAAACGAAAATTTTTCCTGAAAATGGAACACTATCTATTATGTATGTTGATAAAAAAATCGTTACAAGAGTAACAAATAAACCAATCATAGTCCATTTTTCAGTCAAAACATTTGATTTAATACGCCTTAGATATTTTTCAGTAAATGTTTGAAATAAATCACTATGTATCGTAAAAAATACACTTCCTAAAAGAAGACTTAATGCAAAAATCCATTTCAACCCTAAAGACACACCTAATGCAATAAATAAATACGTAAAGCCAAAGAAAATTCCAGAATACACCATTATTTTTTTTGAAAATTTACCTTTAGATAATTCATTTCGCACAACATACGACGTTACATTTGCAAGCGAGGATCTTATGGCATTTATTATACCTATAAGAAAAAATGATGCACCCGTAAAATAAAATAAGATGTTAAGAACTTGTATTGATGAAAATCCCGCACCTACTTTATCTAAAAATATTTTATTTTTTACTAAAAATCCATTTTTTTCAATGATTGCTAATTCTTTATCTCCCTCATTTTGCGATAATGAATTATCCTCTGCATTTTTAGTCATAATACGATTTCCTCTATTTATTATATCAATAATTCTTCGATTTAACTAATTAATAATTATTCCAATAATACTTATCATTACAGTTGTTTTGAAATTTCTTCAGGCACGCAATTATTAAAAACTACTTCTTTTAGTGCTTTTGAAAGAGTTAGTGGCGTTTTATTCTGCCAAACATTTCGTCCAATTGCCATACCTATTGCTCCTGCTCTTAATGAATCATATGTTAATTTTATAAAATCTTGCTCTGAAACATGAGGTCCGCCTGCGATTACCACTTTGGTTTTACCTGCACATTTAACAACCCATTTCATAGCATCTAAATCTCCATTGTATTTTAATTTTACTATATCCGCACCTAACTCCATTGCAACTCTTGCTGCATATGCTAAAACTTCAGTTGAAAATTCGTTTGCAACATTTATTCCTCTAGGATACATCCAACAAATTACTGGAATTCCTGCAATATGTGCTTCTTCACAAATTTTTCCAAATTCTTTAAACATTTCTTGTTCATGTGCACTTCCAAAATAAATTGTATATCCGACTGCACTCGCATTTAATCTTAAAGCTTCACGTACAGATGTATGTTGCAAAGATAGAGGATCTCCTCTTTGAAATGCAGTTTTACCATTCAATTTTATTATGAGAGGAATTGAATTATACTCAGGTCTCATATATTTTTCAACTATTCCAGAATGAATAGCAAGTGCACTATATTCACCATCTAATGCTATTCTAAATATAAAATCAGGATCAAAATTAATCGCATTAAAATCAGTAGGACCGTGCTCAAAACCTTGATCATATGCCAAAATTAAACATTTTCCATTCTTAGTTATTTTTGATAGCAAATCTTTTTTCTCTTCGTTTAAATTATTTTTTTCTATCTTCACAAAACTCACCTCATAATTTTTTTTCAATAATTAGTCTTTTATCTTTTTTTAAAGCAATAAGCATATTTCTTTTACTTAGAAGCAAATTTTTAGCACCACTATATTGAATAACTGATTCTGCTTGTATTATACCCATTTTCAAAGAAGACTTCAAATCTTTTCCCATTATTAATCCTGCAGTAAATGCTGATGCAAACGCATCTCCTGCCCCCGTAGTTTCTACAATTTTGATATTCTTCCTCGCTTCCAGATGCAATAAATTTAATCCATCAAAACACCAACAACCATTTTTTCCATCAGTTATTATAACATAATCTTTAATTATTTTTTTAAGATCAAGCATAGAATTTTCTATTCCTTTTTTTCCTGAAAGCAATTCGGCCTCATTTTTATTTAAAACCAGAACATTTGTATGAACAAGTATTTTTTTAAGAGATGTTTTTCCTTTCAATACAAGATATCTTGAAGGATTAAATACTATTTTTGTTTTAGTTTTATTTGCAAAAAATGCTAATTTCTCAAGAACTTGCAAACTAGTTCCCGCCATTGAACTAAAATAAAAACAATTTGTTTTAATTTTTTTTAAATCTATTTCCTTAAATTTAAAATCATTATTACATCCCTTAAATGTTAATATAGTTCTATCTTTAGCATCAGAATCTAAAATAACAGAATACCCTGTTTTATCACCAAATGAACCTAAAAACTCTATATTTTCTTTATGAAGTAAATTAAAAACTTGAATGCCCGCATTATCTTTACCTATTTTTCCCAAATATCCAGTTTTTAGGCCTAATCTAGAAAAGGATACTGCAGTATTTGTTCCTCCTCCTCCAATTTCAAAATTTAAATCATTAATTAAAATTTTGGCCCCAAGAGGATAAACTAAACAAGTTTCTTTTTTATGATGTCCATTCTCATGAATTGTAACTTTTAGAAGTTCAGCTGTCGTCTTTACAAATACATCTAGAGTATTACTACCAACTGTAATTACATCAAACAGACCGCTCACCTCTTACTTTAACGTTTACTAACGTATATAAAAAGCTTACCATAAAAAAGGCTCAAATAAAGAAAATATCTAAAAATAGATTGCCCAATCACGGTAGAGTCTCGGGGAATTCATCCATTTTTTTCGCTTCGCAACCTGCATTTTCTAATTAGTGCTTGGTTTTCGAAACGAGACATCACCTCTGAGCATTAACCCGCTCCGTACAACACATTCACTATTAAATAACTACTTTAATCATTCACAGCACACATATTTTTAACTTATACTCCTATTATTTTTAACTTATACTCCTATTATTTTTAACTTAAACCTAAGTTTATTAATTTAAAACTTTAGATAAAAATCAAATAAAAACTGAAAAGTTTTTATACTAAGACATTTAATATGTTTAAATAAATAAAGAGGGTCCATATATATGCCAGATTTAAGTTTTAATCCGCACGACTCAGATTTTGCACTATTTAATAGAAAAATTGCTTTTTTTGAACTTGAAAAAGAAGATTTATTTCATCTTAAAAATCTCTATAAAATGATACAAGAGTGGCTTGCACTCAATGAATTCTATTCAGTTGATAGTTATGATGTTATGGATCCTAAAACTAGAGATAATAATATAGAGACATTATACTTACAAAAGATTCTTCAAGCAGGAAATAGCGAACACCACATATGGTGGCGAGTTCATAGAATCCCTCGAGATAATAAATATTACAAATACTATATGAGAGTTGATTTTCAAACACTCAATATGAATTCGAAAGAAATAACAATTAGAGGTCAAAAAATAAAATCTAATTTCGGAGACATTATTATAAGATGTGAATGTTATCTTAGTTTAGACTATAAAAAAGAATGGCGCAATCATCCATTTTTAAAACATGTACAAAGATTATTCTGGCAATACATATATAAAAAACAAATAGATTATTTAAAAATGGACGTTTGGGTAACAACATACAAACTTCAAGATACCATAAAACAATATCTAAATATGAAAACGCCTTATGATATGCCAAGATCATTTCATCCTGAAGGCGGAGTTTAAATAAATTTTAATTCTCGAAATTCTTGCGAAAATAGCAACTACACACAAATAAATAACCCCCCCTATCTGCATATATGATTAAACAAAGAAAAGAACATGTACTTCAAACTTATTTAATTAAAAACAATGGTCAAAATCTTAAAAAAATAGATTCAAATCTTAACATTTTAGAAAGTGAACATAAATTTAGAAGTGGACGAATAGATATACTCGCTGAGAAAAAAAATGATCTGCAAAAACAAATTATAGGCATCGAATTAAAATCATCCACATATCAAACTCGCGCAATATGCGCACAACTTTTGAATTATTTGAATTATTTAGACTCTAAAAATGGCGCAGTTTATTTCGTTGCACCTAAAATAAAATATGGAATTTATAGCACTCTAAAAACCTTTTATGATTTTGGCAAATTAAGATTGTTTGAATTTGAACAAAAATCAAATGATTATTTTTTTAGAGAATTATTTCCAAACACAATTAATGATAGATTACAAATACAAATTGAACATACTGATATAAATTATTCTAACACGGAAATTATAAATACTGAAAAAATAAAAAAAGGAATCTCAATTCTAATAAAAGATAAAAAACAAGCAAAACTTCTTGATAGCATAATAGATACACAAAAATCCAAACATCAACAACTTGAGGCAATAACTGATAGTTTAATTGATCTTATACCCTCTAAAAATTATTCATTTATAAAAACAGCATATGAACTTCTTAAACTATTTTAAACACAAAAAAGATAACACATTTATACTTTAAAACAATTCTAACTATTGAAATGAAGTTCGCACACCTAGCAGATGCTCACGTCGGAAGTTGGAGAGACCCTAAACTAAAAGACCTCTCATTAGATTCATTTTTAAAATCAATTGATGAATCAATTAGTGAAAAAGTTGATTTCATAATAATTTCAGGAGATCTTTTTAATACAGCACTACCGTCAATAGATCACGTTCGACTCGTTGTTAGAAAACTAAAAGAAGCAAAAGATAAAAATATTCCTATGTATTTTATTGCAGGAAGTCATGATTTTTCTCCGTCAGGAAAAACAATGCTCGACATCATCGAAGAAGCTGCCCTTGGAACCAATGTAATGAAAGGACACATAGATGAAAAAGGAAAATTACATTTAACATTTACTGAAGATAAGAAAACAGGGGCAAAACTTGTAGGAGTTATGGGCAAGAAAGGAATGCTTGATAGGAAAGATTATGAATCTTTAGAAAAAGAAAACTTAGAAAAAGAAAAAGGATTCAAAATATTTTTGTTTCACACATCTATCGACGAACTAAAACCAGAATACTTGAAAGATATGGAATCTTATGCACTAAGTTTTTTACCATCAGGATTTAATTATTATGCAGGAGGCCACGTTCATATCGTCGAGAATAAAACTTTCGAGGGTTATAAAAATGTAATTTATCCAGGCCCTACCTTTCCTGCAAGTTTTTCAGAAATGGAAAAACTTGGCCACGGTGGATTTTTCATTTACGATAATGAACACATTACTCGAAAAGAACTAATTTTAAAAGAAACTCAAAAAATATTAATTAATGTAGACGATAAAAGCATCGAGCAAGCAAAAAAATTAATTTTTGAAAAAGTGGACTCCTTAAATTGTAAAAATAAAATTGTTTTAATTCGCATTTATGGAAAATTATCTAGCGGAAAACCAACAGATCTTGATTTAAACAAAATTATAAATGAATTATACGAAAAAGGCGCATACTTTGTCATGAAAAATACATCAAAACTTTCAAGTTTGGAATTTTCAGAATCATTAACCGAACAATCAACACCTGATGAAATTGAAGATAAAATAATAACTGCTAATCTAAATCAAATAGCAAATAGTTTTTCTGACGAAAAAACAATAACAAAAGAATTAATAAAACTATTTTCAGAAGAAAAACATGAAGCTGAAAAAAACGCAGACTATGAAACAAGACTTAGAAAAAACGCTGACGAAGTGCTAAAATAGAATGAAAAATAAAACTTCACATCGACAAATATTTATTTTTTCAGCATTAATTTTTATCTTACTATTTTTAATCTACGCATTCTGGATACCTTCATCGCAAATTTTTTGGAAAACAATACACACAACTTCTGATGGCAACATCCTATTTACATTCGATGATGGACCAGGACCTGAAACGTCATTAATTGTTGAAACATTAAAAACAAATAACAAAACCGCAATATTTTTTGTTGTATGCGAACACATCCAATCTGAGGAAAAAATATTATTAAAAAACATATCAGATTCAGGATTTGAAATAGGACTACATGGAAAAACCCACTCCCTAAATGAAGACTATAATTCTCTAAAAGAATGCAAAGATATACTTGAGAACATAACAGGCGCACAAGTAAAATATTATAGACCGCCATATGGGTTTAAAGCGCCAAGAACAATGAATGCTGCAAAAGAATTGAATATGACTATAGTTCTATGGAGCATATTTCCTCGAGATTATAATGCAAAAAACTCTTCAATAATTGTAAAAAGAGTTGAAAGAAAAATTGAACCTGGAGCAATTATTTGTATGCATGATGGTCCAGAAAATAGAGAGAAAACAGCTGAATCGTTAAAACTAATACTAAATTTTGAAAACTAAAATTCTTTGTTATATTATTTATTAACATATAATCATCTAAAATTTAATCTCTAAAATCTAACATCAAAAATCTGATATTTAAAATTTAACTTCTGCCCTCTATCGTTAAATATTTATGTAAAATATCGAAAACATTTCGAAAATTATATATTATACCTTTATTAAGAACTTCCCATAACATCTATTCTAAAAACAATAGCATCAGTTACTCTTAACGCAATAATTGATGCGAGTTTTGAAAAGGTGAATAAAATGTTAGACTTAAACTATGTTGGCGGAAAAGAAATTATTAGAAATTTCGTCACAAAAGGCACTCAGTTCGCAATAGAGTGCAAATACACATTAGTTGAAAAAAATAATCAAGTTTTAACACTTGTAGTTTCCCACCCACACATGGATGATCTAAAATACCAAGAATTAAACAACTCTTCTGCAATCAGTCCAGATATTCTTTGTGTCTTCATGAAATATGTAAAAATAGCCAATTTAAAAAATGCTCAAACGACCCTTAAACAATATCAACAAGACAATGATGAATATTGCAAAACAGTAATTTATCCTGACAAAAAAATATATGATTCTTTAAAAAAATCAATAGACCCCTTAACAACATAATTTGTTATTTAAAAAAGTTAAAAAATTTGACAAATTAAAAAAAGCCCATCGCAGGAAGAATACCTCCGACAATAAGAAGAATTATGAACCCCAAATCTTTAACTACTCTTCTCTTCCACTTATAATCATCTTCAATAACATCAAGAACAGAATAAATTAAAGAAATAAAAATACTAAACAAAAAGAAAATAAGCCCTATTTTAAGATTGATAAAATATGCAAGCAAAATCCCTATAACATTAACAATACAAGCATATCCCAATAAAAACGTGATCGTACCATAATTGTCCCACATAGCCGTTTTCTTTGAACGAACTAATTTACTCCTTGCAAAAATAGACGTAATAAATAAAGGAATGGCAAATGTTATTTGAATTGGAAACGCTAGAGTTGATCGTAACATCGCAGGATTAGTCGCGAGAATAAAAATAAAAATAGTTATAGCAACAGAAAACATCCATAAATTAATATCTAAATGAATTCGTCCTTTTAATTCTCGCTCTGCTTGATCCATAAACAAATTAAAATTCTAGAAGTTAATAAAGATTGCTATAAATGAAAAACTAGCAAAAAATATAAACTCCCTTTTCTTTGAAATCAAAATGAAACTACAAACCGAAAGATTAATCATACGAAAACGTAAAATCACCGACGCTGATGATGTAGTTGAAGGCATAAATAATATTAAAGTTTCAAAATGGCTTTTAAAAGCACCATACCCTTACACTAAAAAAGATGCAACAGCCTGGCTTTCAAGAGCCACAAAAAAAGAAGACTACTCATTTTTAATAGAATTAAAAGCAGAAAAAAAAGTAATAGGCGCAATAGGACTACAAGATGTGAACAAAGCTCAAGGAATAACAGGAATAGGCTACTGGTTAAATGAAAAATATCACTGTCAAGGATACGGCTCAGAAGCACTAGGTGCAATGCTAGATTTAGCATTCAACAAATTAAAATTAAGAAGAGTCTACGCAGAAATATTTGCAGGAAATCTCTCCTCAGGAAAATTACTTGAAAAATATGGCGCGCAAAAAGAAGGATTTGCAAGAAAAGCAAAAATAAGCAAAGCCGACAAAAAAATAAAAGACGAAATACTCTACGGACTCCTCAAAGAAGACTACAAAAAAGCGACGAGAAAAATGAAGAAACGCTCAATCAACTGAGTCCATCGAAGCGATGTTCTTGGGAATGGAATCGCATCTTTGATCGAATCAAGTCCGCATATCCATATTAAGACTCTCTCGATGCCAACTCCGCATCCTGAATGAGGAACATTTCCGTATTTACGGCTGTCGAAGTACCATTCGTAGTTCTTTGCATCTTCGCCATCGGCTTCAAGTTTACGCATTTCCCCAATCTAACCTTATTCTCAAAGTGTAATATATATATAGTTCATGCCAAAAAGGAGGTAAATTAGTTAAATTTCATCTATTCAAATCCTTTCGGACCTATTGTTTTTAGAATGAATTTTATTTCATCTATTGTTTGTTGCTGATGTTTTTTATCTGACATTCTAACAAAGCGAAATAAAATATCCACTAAATCATCTTCATGCATGAATTTTAACTTAAATCCATCTGCTAAAAAATAGAATCTAAATCCTTCATATTTTAACTCTTTAACTACTATTCCGCCTACTGTTCCTACTATTTTTCCTTTAGATGGACTAGTTATTAGCGATTCCATCAAATCATAAATTTTAGAAGCATCTTTTTTGAATTTTTTTTCAAGTTCTTCAAATAAACTTTGAGTAATTTCTATCTTGACCACGTTTTAGCATGCCTCTTTCTGGCTTCTTCAAGAGTAATTGTACCTTGAGAGGACATTAAGAATTCTCTTAATTGTTCTTTTACAGCTAATGAGTATAATTTTTTAATAATATCTTCATATGTATCTTCTTTTGTTCCAAATGAACCTATCATTTCTTTTGTATCCTTAGTTATTTGAATTGTAGTTATCATTCTATAGCTAGTATAGTTGCTATAGTTTATAAATTTTGCTGTAAAAAAAGCGAAAAGCTTACGAAAAAATCAGAAAATAAAACAAAAAAAATAAATGCCCCGATCTACGGCGTCCATCGAAGTGCTGTTCTTGGAAATGGTATCGCATCTTTGATCGAATCGAGTCCGCAAATCCACGTTAAGACTCTTTCTATACCTACACCATAACCGCTATGAGGTACGCTTCCATATTTTCTTGAATCGAAATACCAGGAATAGTTTTCAGGGTCTTCGCCGTCTGCTCGAAGTCTTTTCGACATGTCTTCAACGTCAAGCGATCTCTGACTTCCACCTACTATTTCAACTCCAATTTCTGGGCATAGCATATCAAAGCAGAGTGCTTCATCAGGAAATTCTGGATCTCTTGGTTTGTAGAATCCCATTGCAACAACTGGATAATGCGTTACGCAAACTGGAACGTCGTAGTGCCCCATGATTGCTCGTTCTTCTTCGGTTCTTAAGTCTTTACCGAATTCTACATCGATGCCATCTTTTTCTTTTATTAATTTTAATGCGTCTCTGTATTTCATTGTGAGCCAAGGTTTTTCACACATCTCTATTAATTTGGCAGGGTCACGATCTAATAGTTTGAATTCATCAGGACATCTTTCTGCTGTTTGCTTGATACAATATTTTAATTCTCTTTTAGCAAATTCTGATACATCATGCAAATCAAACCACGCAGCTTCCATTTCCGCCATCCAAAATTCTGATAAATGACGTGAAGTCTTTGACTTTTCAGCTCTAAATGTTGGACCCATGTTATAGATTTTTTCAAGTGCAAATATCCCTGCTTCACCATATAATTGCCAAGTTTGTGCAAGGTATGATTTTGTAGCATAATACTTAACTTCAAATACTGTGCTTCCACCTTCTGATTGTGTTGGTTGCAATATCGGCGTATCAAATCTAAAGAATTCTTCTTTTCTAAAGAATTCATCTCTCGCTTGAACATATGCGCTTCTTATTTTTAGAATTGAAGTCATTCTTCTCATACGTATTGCTAAATGTCTTTTCTCTGCAAGAAACTCTACGCTTTGATCTTTTGTTATTGGAAATGTATCTGATTCTCCAACTATTACAAAGTCTGAAACAGAAATTTCAAAGCCCGTTGGCGCTCGCGCGTCAGCTTTTATTTCGCCAGTAATAGTCATACTTGCTTCTACTTGCAGTTTTGAAACCGCTTCAAATTTAGCGTCTCCAACTATTTTTTTCTCAATTACACATTGTATAATTTCTGTTGAGTCTCTAAGAACAATGAATTTTAAAGCATTTGATCCTCTTTCTCTATAAATCCAGCCTCTAACTGAGACTTTTCCTGTACCTTGTTTCATTGCTTCTTTGATTGATAAAAATTTAGTTTCTTCCATTTTCTTCCTCCAATTTGATTTGTTTATAGGTTCATATTTAACTTTTTTGTATTTTTTGCTAAAATAAAGCAGTCCATTTAAAACCACCTAAGAATTATTATCAATTATTATTAACAAGAACTAACGTATAGCTGTAGCTACAAAACTCTTTGTATCCATCTATTTTGCATATTTTTCTTGCCATAAACCAATTGTAAATATGCAAAATTTATAAATGTTTATGTAATTCATAAAACTAAGAATAACCTAGAAAGTAAAACAGAGAATAAACCAAAAAGTAAAACAAAGTATAAACCAGAGAATACACAACCCCCCTAAAAAAAAACTGAGAAAATAAACATGAGCCAAACCGTAGCAACATTGCGCAAATTCATAGGACTAACAGATCCCACGTCTCCTAGAGGTCCTTCTCCTCAAAATATCCCTCGAACTATTGATCCTAAAGTAACTTTAGAAACGTATCTTAATAAAAATTACAGATCTATTTTTTTAAACATAATAAATGAGCATGCCAATAATAAACTATTTATTCAAAAACAACTTCTTTTAATGCACAAAGGACCAATAACTCCAGAAATAGAAGAAATCATGATAACGACCAAGAGAATCATACAAAATATTGAAATCCCCCATTGTGAACAAGTCCTTAATGCACTTGCAACGCTTAACAAATTTAATCCCAAAGATGATGCATCTATCAAATTCGTTTTGGCAATAAGACATGATCTTTCAAATATAACATCTACAAATATATTAAATGTTTTACAAAATGAATTAAATGCACTAACCGAAAAAAATCTTTCAGAATTTGTAAAACATTACACAGAAGAAATCTCAATTCAAACAACCTCTTCTCTTGAACTAGCACATTTAGCTAAGACACCAACCGTCCAACTAAAAAAATTTGGATCACTCGCTGCAGCCATCGCATTTTGTCTTATAATAATTTCTGGAAATTTAAAAACATTAGATAGACAACAAAAATTAAACTCAACTAATAACAACATAGAATTATATTCTAACATAAAACCGAAATAAATATTTCAGTAAAAAATTAACAATGCAATAATTTAAGACGCTTTAAAATATTAAATATGACTTCAAATATGATTTCTATTGTTTATTTATTACTTGATAGTCTATCATGCAACACCAATAATTATTTTGTGCAGGTACGCAAAACATTCTTTTGTTTCATTCATAGGTTGCCTGCTCACAAAAATCTGTTTTCTCATAAAGAACTATATGCTTTCTAAATATATAATCCTTCCATGAACAAGATACCTTTTAGATTTAACTCGCATATAGACCAAGCATATGCAGTCACAGGAGCCTTTTGTGCACAAATATTTAAAAACTCTCAATTCAGATAATAATCTAATGAATAAAATTATCAATAAACTAAAATCCGCACTAGGATTAAAATCAAAAACAGACTTAAAAATAGAAACTGATAAAAGCATAAATATTACAACCTATATTAATAAAAGATATGAAAGAACACTTAGGAACATAACAAACATTTATGGCGATAATCATGAAATTTTAAATATAAAAGAAAAACTCGCATCTGCTGAAATAGTAAATTCTGTAAATCCAAAACAAATATACGAATTAAAAAATAGCATACAAAGAGTTAAAGAATTTATAACCAACGTTGAAATTCCCGCATATGAACAAATAATAATTATTCTGAATGATTTAGCCAAAATTGATACAATAAATAGTGAATCTTCACAACTCCTCTATCAAATTAAATCGCAACTAATCGAATTAAAAAATAGCGATAACTACAACATACTCAAAGCACAAAAAAACGCACTTGAGGAAAATAATCTTCAAGAATATCAAAAATGGTACAATTTACAAATAAAAATAAATTCTCAATTACAAATTTTTATTCCTACAAATAATTCTACAATTACAAATTATAAAACTAAACTAATTTTACCAATAGCCGCAACTATTGCGCTCAATCTCCTTCTTATAACAACTAGTTTGAATGATGTATCCGCTCAAGAAATAAAACCACAATCAGAAAAAATTAACTCAGAAATTTCGAAAAGCGTAAATACTACTCCCTCGAATATAATAAAAGCATCTAATGTACGCGAACATATTTCAATTAGAAGACTTGGGAATATAGGACTAATATTTCAATCAGAAACTGGAGATAAAAGCAGCATATGGCTTGAAGAGAATATTCCGTTTAGATTAAATAATGATATTACTAATAAACTAAATAACGCAAATAATGCATTAAAATTTCTTGAAGAGAATCACATATTAACTAAAAAATATGAAGAAGAAAACAAGAAATTAATAATAAAATATAAAGAACTTATTGAACAATATTCGCAAATAATAACGACTCCAGTCATATTTTATGATGAATACGCTAAACACATAAAAAGAATTCAAAACTCACTTAGTGAACATATTTCAAGTAAAGAATTTCTCAATAAACTAGAACTTCAAATAAAAAGACCTGAGAATGCAAAAAAATATCAACTTATGTTACTTCAAAATCTAAACACAGTAAATATTATACTAATTGATACAGCTTCGATTAAAAAAACAGCAAAAAATAAATCAGTTTCTGCAATTTACTTATTAAATAATCATGTAATATTACTTCCATATAATGATCTGAATGAAGAATACATATTGCATGAATTAATTCATGCCGCATATGGAAATAATATTTTAAAGAACTCATACGCTCTTTTAAAATCCTCTTTTAGTTTATTCGACACTCTTAATACAACAAACAATCTATTTGATTCCTATCCGAAATATTCTTCCTTGAAAAATAAATTTACAAAATCAAAAACTGACACTGAAAAATATTTTCTTAAATATTTATCTAGCCCAGTTGAACGAATGGTTGGAAAAACAAAACTAGATATGGATATGAAAAAACTCGGCATAAAAAAATATGGAGAACCATTCACAAAAGATCATTATAAACAACTTATGAACTACTTTAAACAAAATAAATTATCTACTGATTCATATAACTTTTTAAAAACGACAAAACCCGAAGATCTAATAAAAATAATGAATCTTATAGCCCTAGATGATTCAATTAAACCTCAGAATAAGAGCTAAGTAAACTGAGCGCCAATTAATAACTAGCTAAACTTTAAAAAAAGAAACCCTCTTCTAAATACTTATGTCTTTAAAAATCAAAGAAACTCAAGAATTTACTCACGAATCAACTCAAGAAGTTTCAGAGCATAAAAAAAATCGTAATGCGTTCAAAATCACACATACTGATGGAAATGCTAGAGTTGGAATACTTCAAACGAAAAGCGGATCTATTGAAACACCATTTTTTATGCCTGTTGTTACAAAAGCTACAGGAAAACACATAACAACAGATGATTATAATAATTTAGGCGATCTTCATGCACGTGCAGTAATAAGCAATAGCCTATTACTTAGTTTACGACCAGGAACAGACATACTTCAAAAAGCAGGCGGAATTCATAAATTCATGAATTTCAAAGGCATAGTATTTACTGATTGCGGTGGCTTTCAATCTTCTAGTACTTTTTTTGAAATGAAAACAAAAAAAGGAATTCATTTTAGAAGCCCGTATGATAATAAAAAAGTCATCATTACTCCAAAAACAATAATGAAAATACAATTAGAAATAAATTCAGATATTGCAATGATGCTTGATGATATGACAAAATATGGCGCAACGAAAGATGAAGCAAAAATAGCGTTAATTAACACGCATCGATGGGGAGAGGAAAGTTTAAAATACCACAACGAAATGAAAAACGAATATCAAAAACAATACAATAGTCATTCGCCTCAATTACTTTTCGGAATAGTTCAAGGCAATTTTTATCCTACTCTTAGAGAAGAAAGTGCAAAATTCATAAATTCGCTCGATTTCGATGGTATTGCAATTGGAGGCGTTGCAATCGGCGAACCATTAAAAGATATGTATATCGCAGTAGATTCAGCACTTCCACATATTGATAAACAAAAAATAAAATATGTTATGGGCCTTGGCAGTCCAGTAGAATTATTAGAAATGATAAATCGCGGAATTGATTGTTTTGATTCAATTTATCCAACACAAAATGCAAGACATAGTTCAATATTTACAATGAATGGAAAAATATATCTTGACAAAGCAAGATATTCAAATGATTTTACTCCAATAGAAAAAGACTGCGGATGTCACACTTGTAAAACATATACTAGAGCATACGTTAATCATTTAATAAAAATAAACGAACCAGTAGCCCATAGACTTAGAAGTATTCATAATCAATATTTTCTTCAAAGACTAATGGAAAATGTAAAACTTGCAATAAAAGAAAAACGTTTTCAAGAATTCAAAAAAGAATTTTTAAATAATTGGGAAAAACACAAAGACTAAAATAAATTATCCGAATAAGTTAAATGTCAAACAACAAAATCATTAGAAAACATTATAAATCTCAAGCACAATATTATCTTAATTGAACTTAAATAAAAGAGGGAAATAGCAATTGGACGAAAATCAATCAATCTTAGGTCAAACTAATATGCCTGCACCTAATTCTATGCCTTCTCCTCCAAGAAGAAATTCAGAACTAGATGCTGTTATAAGCAATTTATCAGAAGTTGCATCAAGTTTAAGAGTTCTTGAAGATAAATACACGAATCTTAGAAAAAAAATACAATTAACTGATCAGAATCTTCTTGATATACAAAAAAGTTTATTTAAAGAAAAAAAATTATTAACTGAAGAATTAACTGATGCTAAAATGAAACTCCAAGAACTTATGGATGATCTTTTATCTATGAAATCAGAACTCAAAGACACAGTTAAACACAACGATTTAAAAGTTCTTGACAGATATCTTGATATGTGGGAACCACTTCAATATGTTACACGAAAAGAAGCTGAAAACGCAATAGAACAATTAAAAAAAGAACAAAATGAATAAGAAGATATACTATAAAATTTACAGCAAAAAAGCATAATTTTTTAAAGAAAGACACCAAAACAATAAAAGAAAAGAGGTAAAATAAAAATGGCGTATTTTGCACCAAACAATTCACAATCACAACCTTCTCCTGTAGACTTAATAAGAAGTCTGAAATCACAAGGCATGGATAATAATCAAATAATTCAAACTTTGCAAAGACAAGGATTTTCTTCAAATATAATATTTGATTCTATGAATCAAGTAGAAATAACTCCTCCACAACAAGAACAAAACTCAGATAGATTTCAAAATTATCCTGTATTTCAAGAAACGCCAGTTGCGCCTGTTTCAAGAGTTCAAAAAATAGCAACTCAAGATAATACAAGCACAACAAATGAAGAATTAATTGAAGCTATAATTGAAGAAAAATGGAACTCATTAGTTAAATATCTTGATAAAATTGTTGAATGGAAAAATTCAGCCAATAATAAAATTGTTTCGATGGAACAAAAAATAGAAGATATGAGACATGAATTTGATAAACTTCATATGGCAATAATTTCAAAAATTGATGATTATGATAAAAATATTTCGACAGTTGGCGCTGAAGTTAAAGCGATGGAAAAAGTATTTTCAAAAGTACTTCCAGTATTTGCAGAAAACGTATCAGAACTTTCAAGAATAGCAAAAGACTTCAAAAAACCACAATTACCGCAAAAACCTTCATTGAAATAAAACATAATTCTTACATAATACTTTATTCTTTATTTGTTACTATTTTTACTAATTTATAACTAGGAACTAACTTAATTAAAAAACATAACTTAAAGAAAATTAAAGAAATCCTTTAGTTAAAAGAAATACAGCAAATACTCCAATAAGCAATATTAATATCATCCCTAAAACTTGGGGATTAACTAAAGTATTTAACATATTTGCACTAAAATCATTCGATGCTGTTGCCTCAGGTGCGCCTGTAGTATTATCTCCAGTACCAATTGAACCTTGTGCAACACTTATATCTGAACTAGTATCTGTGCTTGTTCCTCCTGTTCCTTTATCAAGAGTATTTTGACCAAACGCTGAACCTAAACCGAAAAGCAAAATAACTATAGTTATTATTATGACCCAAGTTCTAAGTTCACTCGACATCCCCGCCGTGAGATTTTCTTTTTTGAGCCCAAAAATCATCAACATAAATAAAATAAAAAAAGCTATAAAAACAATAACAAAAAACCAAGGAGTCATAAAAGTTATAAGAGATAAAACGCCCTTGCTAGTTATACTAAGTATTGCGAATGCAATAGAAATTAAAGCATAAAGTCCGCTACCATCTCCAAATGGTTTTGACCAGGATAAAAATCCATACATAATTACAAATATAAGAATCATTGCAAAAATTACCCTAAAGTAACTAAGAACTCCTATATCCAAGAATGTTGCCATTTTTATCTTTTTCTCCAAAATCCTCTACTTAAGGATTCTTTATCATCTTGTTAATTTCAGTCATGAAGTTCTTATCTTTTGGTTTTTGCGTATCATCTTTTGTTATGAAATAAATTATGATGCCAAAGACAAGCAATGCTACAACTAGCGCTTGGAATTGTGAATCATAGATGAAATATAACCAACTAGGAACTGATCCTTGCTGGAACCATCCTGCTGATGCTGCAAATATAAACCCTATTATTAAGAATGCAGCAATAACAAAAAATCCACCGTATCCTTGACCAATATCGAATTCTTTTCCGAATACTCCTATTGTTAAAAGAATCATTACAATAATTACTGCAACTAATGCAACATTAGGAAGAGCATTATTTATTATATCAACAACACTAATACCATATAAATTTCTACCAGTTACATGCGGAATTACAACGCCTAAGGCCATAACTAATGAAATTATAACATTGAAATTCTTTTTTGGCATACCTGCTTGATCCTTTCCAAGTATCTTTGTCTTCTGAAGAACTGCATATATTATTGTGAATATAAGAATAAATGGCATTATAACATCTAAAACGCCTACTTGTTCCAATGAAAAAATAATGTTCCTGAAATCCCAATTTCCGTACATAGCATAATCACCCTTTCTTAACCCTTAATATATTATTTGTTAACTCATTTATATTTCTTTTGACTTTTTATAGTATTTTTATACCTTATTTGTGTCAATAATTAGTTTCACATACTTAAATGTATTTATTAAAATCATAAATTTAATCTTTTTTATCTTCTTTTTTACCGCCAGGTTTTTTTTCATAAGTTATAAAAACCATAAAACCAACAATTACTAAAACTAAAATTAGCGACGCTGTTGCTTCACTTCCCCATATTCCATTCATAAAATTAAATATGTCATCAAGCCATCCTAATGCGTTTAGGAATATTATTATTATTGCAACAAAAGTTATAATTTCAAATATAATTATCCATGTCTTGCTAAGTTGAAACCCTTCTTTTTCTTCTCTTCTCATTGCTCCAACTGTTAATGTGAAACAAAATATTAAAATTATAACTAAAACTATTTTTGAAGTAACTTCACTTATTAATTTAACTAGTTGTGCTGAGGCTATAACAAAAAACGCAAACACGAAAGCAGCCATGCTATTCATATTTTTTCTTGTAACATCATAAACTGTCCCACTATCTGATTTGAATTTTTCTGTTCCAAAAACTTTTGTTTTTTCAAGAAATGCAAAAACGAGCGTAAATACAAGAAGAAATGGTAGAACCGTCTCAAAGACGCCTAACCTCTCCATGAATGCTAATGCTCCTCCAAGTGCTGTGGTCATTAATATTATCCTCTCGCCTAAACAACAAGTTTCATACTTTATAAACCTTTTGTTTGTTACGGCTTTGTCGAAAATCTTTTTCTGCAAGCTGCCCGCTTTCGACATTAAATTTACATTTATTATCGAGTCTAATTTTTTCGAGATTGTTCTCTATACGCTGGCACGCCTGCACAGACTTTTTCTACAAATCCGTTTGTTACTTTGTTCCAAATAATATTTCTATTATTTTAGCTGCTAATTTTGGACAGCGCCACAAAGTCGGCTCTGTCCCAAATAGAATCTTTTTGTATACTGCGCTCACCGATTGATTTGGTTTCTCGTTTGTTGCCGAGTCTATAACTCTCAATGTGTTTTTTTAGTGGTGAGCTAGGCAGTATACCTATTTATTCCTTTTGTTACAGAGCCACAAAGTCAAAACATTTAAATACCACTCTTGAGCTTAAAGCTGTATCCAGATTTCTCTGGGTGAGGGCATTGGCTGAAAAAAAAAGAGGAACAGGGTATTTTGAGGATTTTGAAATCTCAAAAGAAGGATCAGATAATGTTTTAAGAATTAACTATGCAGAAGTTTTAAAAGTTCCGTCGATTGAAGAAGATTCTTTATGCATGGCAAAAACTTGCGAAATATTAATGGCAAATCCTAGCGCCACAAAAATAGTTTTTTCTCAAAAACACGAGTATGAATATGAATACGATCAAATACGTCTTCTTATAGAAATTGCAAAAATTTACAAACAATTAATAAAACAAAAAGAATTATTTTCTTTTCAAAATTTACAATCAAACGTACAAAGTAGCACATATTCGATTTCGCAAAAATATACTGAAATACACAATCTCATATTTAATTATTTGACAAAAGATCCTGTTGGTTGTTTTGTCGAATTAAAAAGAGTAATGCGAAGAGAAAAAATAGAACTTGAAAAAGAAATAGATCCTGCATTTGCAGACGCTAGAACAACCTACATTAATTTAATTGATTATTTAATAAAAATTTTAGAAAATACACGATTAATACAACTAACTCTTCCATATCTTGCAGGATATTCTATCGGCACAAGAGAAGTGTATAGAAAACTTTTCAGACCAATTATTCGTCCAGACTTCATGTTTACAAGACTTATGGCAACATATCCTAAAAACGGAGAAGAAGTCATGAATTATAACATCAATGATACTGAAGTTGTAATTTTCAAATTGCAAGATAATGTTCAATACCTATATCATATAACTCCTCCTGAATTTAAACTTTCAGAAGAGAAATATGAACTTCTTGATATGGCAAGAAAAGTAATGTCCGAATACAAACCTGATGAACAAGATTTTGTGAACCCTGAAAGAATGAGAGAAATATTCTACAACGTAGGATCTGATCTTTTAGAAGAGCTTGCAAATTATAAAAAACTTAGAATTAACGCTGAAGAAATAGAAGAACTAACACAAATTCTTATTAGATATACTGTAGGTTTTGGATTAATAGAAGTTCTTTTAAGAGATGAAAATATTCAAGACATAACAATTAATAGTCCTATGGGTCAATCTCCAATGTACATAGTTCACAACATATTTGGAGATTGTAAAACAAACATAATGCCAAGCATTAGCGACGGAGAATCATGGGCATCCAAACTTAGACTTCTTTCAGGCAGACCACTTGATGAAGCAAATCCAATTCTTGATACTGATCTTGAAATACCTGGCGTTGCAAACGCAAGAGTTGGAGTTATTGGAAAACCACTAAATCCGACTGGAATAGCATACGCATTTAGACGACATAGAGATAAGCCTTGGACTACTGCATTATTTATGAAAAATAAAATGATAAGTCCTCTCGCCGCTGGAATTATAAGTTTTCTTATCGATGGAAATAGAACAATACTTGTTGCAGGAACTAGAAGCGCAGGAAAATCATCAGTACTAGGCGCACTTCTCGTCGAAATTATGCGAAGTTATAGAATAATTACAATTGAAGATACTTTAGAATTACCAGTTTCTTCTCTAAAAAAACTAGGTTATAATATACAATCAATGAAAGTTGCATCTGCGCTTTCAAAAGGCTCAAAAGAAGTTGCAGCAGATGAAGGAATTAGAACAACTCTAAGACTTGGAGATTCAGCTCTTTTTGTTGGAGAAGTTAGAAGCACTGAAGCTCGAGCATTATATGAAGCAATGAGAGTTGGTGCACTTGCAAATGTCGTCGCTGGAACCATACATGGCGATAGTCCATATGGTGTTTTTGATAGAGTTGTTAATGATTTAAATGTTCCAAGAACTAGTTTTAAAGCAACAGATATAATTATTGTTGCAAATCCAATCAAGAGTGCAGACGGTCTTCACAAATGGCGACGAGTCACACAAATAACTGAAGTTAGAAAAGATTGGACTGATGATCCTTTGCATGAAAAAGGTTTTGTTGATTTAATGAAATACAATTCTAAAACTGACACTCTTGAACCTACTGATGATTTACTTAATGGAGATTCAGAAATACTAAAAGCCATTGCAAGCAATGTTAAAGATTGGGCAGGCAATTGGGACTCAGTTTGGAACAATATACTTTTACGTGCAAAAATAAAAGAAACTCTTGTTCAAATGGCTGAAAAAGAAAAAGATGACGACATGCTTGAAGCACCTTTTGTTATTGCAAGTAATGATCAATTTCATAAAATTAGCGATAAAGTAAAAACTGAAACTGGAAAGCTAGATAATAAAAAAATATTTTTTGAATGGAATGAATGGATTAAACGCGAAATTCGCTCGAGAAAAGAAGATAAAACTAAAAGAATGGAAAACATAAACTAAGATAATAAGAGAAAAAAACATGAAAAAAGAAGATCTTGATTATGCCGATTTCAAACGCAAATATAAAAATAAACTTGCAAAAGAAATGGGGGGAAAAATAGACGAAGTTCAACAAGTAAGAACTAGCGATTACGAAAACTTCAAAAAATCTTTCATGCCAAAAAATTTTTCAGCATACGAAAAAACATGTAATTTTGCTGAAAAAATAATTCCTATAAGTCCTGATAAAGATAATGTTCCTAAACTTGAAGAAGCAATACGAGTTAGTCATTTAAACGTAACTCCCGCAGGAACTGTTAGTTTTGCTGCACTTGTTAGTCTTTTAATAATATTTGTTTCATTTTTACTTGGATATTTTATTCCATATATGTTAACTAATGGTGCAACTTCAGATAATTTCTTTTTCATATTTTTCGGTTTTGTTATGGCATTAATTTTATTTTTTCCTTTAACAAAATTACCTTACATGATTGCAAATATTTGGAGAATGAAAGCTAGCAATCAAATGGTTCTTAGCGTATTTTATATCGTAACATACATGCGACACACTCCTAATTTAGAACTTGCAGTAAATTTTGCAGCCGAACATTTAGCACCTCCTCTCTCTTTAGATTTTAAAAAAGTTCTCTGGGATGTTGAGACTGGAAAATTCGATAATATAAATCAATCTCTTGACTATTACCTAGATTCTTGGCGAGAATGGAATCCTGAATTTATAGAAAGTATGCATTTAATTCAAAGCACATTATATGAATCAGCAGAATCAAGAAGAATGGACGCACTCGATAAAAGTCTAAGTGTAATTCTTGATGAAACATTTGAAAAAATGTTGCACTTCACTCACGATCTTCAAGGACCTATAACAACTCTACATATGCTCGGAATTGTTCTTCCCATTTTAGGATTAGTAATTCTCCCTCTATTAACTGCATTTGTTCCAGAAACAAAATGGTACCATTTGTTTGCATTATATAATATACTTTTACCAGTTCTTGTTTATTATTTAGGAAAACAAATACTTTCGACAAGACCCACAGGTTATGGTGGAGTTGATTTAACAACTGTTGAAGCTAGAAGCAAAGAAGAAAGAATAAAAATAAAACTAGATAAACAAAGTTTTTCTATAACTCCAATTGCTGCCGCTTTTTTTATAGGTATAATTTTTTTCATCATAGGAATTCTTCCTCTTTTAATTCATAGTGCAAGTCCAAACTTTGATTATGCATTATCAAAATCAGCCGATGGCAACATGAAACTTGGCCCACTTGAAAATATAGAAAGCGGAGATCAAGTTTGGATTAAATTTTTAGACTATAGAGCAATTAAAGAAAATGATGTTCCGACAGGCGAAGTCATAGGGCCTTATGGTTTAATTGCAAGCATTTTAAGTTTATTTATTCCTTTATCGTTAGGGTTAAGTTTTGGATTATATTATAAATGGAGAACAACAAATTTAGAAAAAGTTAGAGAAGAAACAGGAAAACTCGAACAAGAATTTGCATCCGCGCTTTTTCAATTAGGAAATAGACTCGCCGATGGCATACCTGCTGAAATTGCCTTTAGTAGCGTCGCGAAAGTAATGCACGGAACACGATCAGGAAAATTTTTTGAAAAAATATCTATAAATATTGTGAAACTTGGAATGGGCGTTGAAGATGCTATATTTGATAAAAAAGTTGGAGCAATAAATGAATTTCCATCGAGCATAATTGAAAGTAGTATGAAAGTTTTTGTTGAGAGCAGCAAAAAAGGACCTTTAGTTGCAAGCCAAGCAGTTATTTCTGTTGCTGAATACATAAAATCAATGCATCGTGTTGATGAAAGACTTAAAGATCTTATGGCAGATACACTTAGTAGTATGAAAAGTCAAGTTGGTTTTTTAACACCAATCATTTCAGGAATTGTTGTTGGCATAACTAGCATGATTGGTCAAATACTTGGAGTTCTTGCTGATAAAATGGCTGATTTCAAAAATGCAGATGTTGGAGGAACTACATCTTTAGGTGTTCTTGACATGTTTGGTTCTGGCGGAGTTCCGACTTTTTATTTTCAAGCAATAGTTGGACTTTATGTTGTTGAAATAACTTTTATTCTTAGTATTTTAATAAATGGAATACAAAATGGAACTGATAAAATAGGCGAGATGAATGAACTTGGAGTAAATCTTTTTAGATCAACTCTAATATACATTTTCATTGCAGGTGTATTCACGATAGGCTTCACAATGATTTCTATAAATATAGTTCAAAGTTTGTAATAAACACTAAAAATAAAACAACTATAAATAAAAAAACGCTATCGGGATTCATTTACTCCCTAAATTGATTATATTCTCACTCTCGCAAATAATTTATTCTATAAATCAGCGAACTGGTAACGAATTTTTCTACACAGTTTAAAGAAGAAATATCTTTATTAATTAACTGGCAATAATTTCACAGAACAAATCGTATTTTGAAGAGAACAATCTTTGTAAATTTTATTATATCCTGTTTTTAAAGAAACTGCTGAATCATCTAAACTACCATTTGAAAGAAAAAACACATACGTTTTCCCTGCGTAATCAAATACAACATCAATACCATCTGATGAATTTACACTATACCCGATATCATCTATTGATGTTGGAATATAAAATGTTCTCGTATACCCTGAAGGCGATGATCTTGCAAGATCAACTTCTGTGGAAATTATTCTCATAACTTGAAAAACTCTTTCCTCTTGTTTTAATGATTCTGAACGTGCAAAACTCCCTTGAATTAATACAAGAAAAACCGCAGTAAATAAAATAGTAAAACTTACAAGTATAACAAACTCAAGTGCAAATTGACCTTTTTTCATATTTCCCCACTCATTTATTACACCCTAAATAATTAACTAATTAACAATCACAAATACTCTATTCGAACTTAAGATATTCTCATAATGTTAACTTTGTTGCCTATTGAATGTATTTTAACTTTATTTATGCCAGGCATAAAATTAAGATTGCAAGTAGTTGAACAAGTAGATGTGCCATTTGATAAATTAAATTTATCTGAGAAAAAAACAGCGTAAGAATCTCCTCTAGATGTAGAATATGCAAAAAACATTTCTTGATTATTGTTTATAGCAGCATTACTTACAACTTTTGGAAAATTAAATTCAATTGTAATCCACGATTCGTTACCAAGAACATACATCGCTTCTGCGTTAGTCATAATTGTATTTCCTATTAAATTAAGTTGATTCGATGTAACATCATCGCTAGAAGTTCTAGCATAATTAGAAAATATGAGCATTCCCGAAGTTAAAACAAGTAATGCAATCCCTACAATTGCTAAATATTCAATCCCACTTTGTGCTCTTTTTTTTATCCAACTCACCTTATAATAAAACTCTTCAGCAGCTCTATTTTATAAATTTTTAGGTTATATGGCTCTGTCCGGAAAAGAATAAATTTGTATACTGGTTTGTTAATGAATTAGGTTATGACACAAAAAACAATAACCAACCAGTACGAACATAAGTTACAAAGTCAAATTCTTAAAGTTTGTCATAAAT
>JBAZVO010000004.1:98573-160738 GCA_041660865.1 Candidatus Woesearchaeota archaeon | reverse complement strand
TTTATGACAAACTTTAAGAATTTGACTTTGTAACTTATGTTCGTACTGGTTGGTTATTGTTTTTTGTGTCATAACCTAATTCATTAACAAACCAGTATACAAATTTATTCTTTTCCGGACAGAGCCCTTTTTAGGGCTCTGTCCCAAATAGAATCTTTTTGTCTACAGTCGTTAACACTCTCGTCTCCCTCTGGGATACTGCGCTCACCGATTGAGTTGGCTTCTCGTTTGTTGCCGAGTCTATAAACCTCAATATGTTTTTTTAGTGGTGAGCTAGGCAGTAGTTTTTATTCCTTTTGAGACAGAGCCCTTTTTAGAATCTTTATTCTAACTTTAACATTTGAAAAATGCCAAGAGTCAAATATACTTAAAAAAATTTGAATCAGAATTAAACAACACAACAATCAAATTTATTAATTAATAACAATCTATACACTTATGGATTTCAACAATAAATGTGTTAACTGCAAAAAAAGCATTCACTGTTGCATATTTAAAAATGATTCTGGGTTTACATTTATCGGTATAAAAGATGCCAAAAAAATCAAAAAAGAAATTAATAAACCTTATTCTTATTTTCTTAATTACTCCACTCTTCCAAAAAAAATAGTTACATCTTTAAAACAAGATGAAGATTATCAAGAAGGAAATCTTAGATTTTCTCAATTAACAAAACAAAACAAAATCTTAAAACTCAACACTAAAAATGAGGGCAGATGTATTTTTTTAGACGATAAAAATAAATGCAAAATTTATAACATTAGACCCAATATCTGTAAAATGTATCCTTTCTGGGCACTAAGACTTACAAATAATAAACTTAAAATCATACAACACGACACAAATTCCAGATGTCAAGTACTAAAACAAATGTCTAAAAAACAAAAAGATATAGAAAAAACCATGACAAAAAATGAAATAAAAAACATACAAATTATTTTTAAACAAATAGAACAAGAAAACAAATATTATAAGAAAAATATAAATAACTTTGTTAAAAAATTAAACCTATAAACAAAATAAACTAAAGATAATATACTCTGTGACGTGGATAAAATGACTCTTGGCATAACTTCATTATTAAAAGAATTCGAACAAAATAAAAATCAAACAAAAGCGAAAATACTTTCAGGATTTTTCAAAACAGGAAAAGGACAATATGGAGAAGGAGATATTTTTCTCGGTATTACTGTTCCTAAACAAAGAGAAATCGCAAAAAAATACAAACATCTAGATTTAACTAGTATTCAAACTCTTCTTGAAAGTAAAATTCACGAACATCGATTAACTGGGCTCATTATTTTAACATACAAATATAACGATATAATTAAAGATAAAATAGATTTAAAAAACAAAGAAAAAGGAAAAAAAGAGATTTTTGATTTTTACATCAGAAATACAAAAAACATTAATAATTGGGACTTAGTTGATGTTACATGCTATCACATAGTCGGAGAATATCACTTAGACAAAAATAGAAAATTTTTATATTCACTCGCTAAATCAACAAACCTTTGGGAAAAAAGAATTTCTATAATTTCAACATTCGCATTTATTAGAAAAAAAGATTTTAAAGACACATTAAATATTGCGGAACTTTTACTAAAAGATAAACACGATTTAATTCACAAAGCAGTTGGATGGATGCTTCGTGAAATTGGAAAACGAGATGAAAAAGTTCTAAAAAACTTTCTCGATAAATATTACAAAACTATGCCAAGAACTATGCTTAGATATGCAATAGAAAAATTAACTTCAGAAGATAAAGAAAAATACATGAATAAATTAAAAAATAAACCTACATAAATGTTCTAAAAGGTCTTAATAACACTTCACAAATTTTTCTTAAAATAGATCTTCTTCTCCATATCTCATAATTAAAATCTTCAGCATCTTTTAAAGTCTCATCTATATGTTTTCTTAAAATATCTCTGAATTTTTTATTATTACTAAATAAATTTATTTCATACATATATGAAAAACTTCTATGATCTAAATTAGCAGAACCAGTAGTTGCAACATTATCAATTATTGCAACTTTAGCGTGTAAAAAATGTTTAGCATAATATTTTACGTGCACATTTTTTTTATGAAGTGCCCCTAAATAAGAACTAGTCATCATATCAACAACTTTTGAATCAGAGTCTTTTGGAATAATTAAAGTTATTTTAACTCCTCTTTTAGCTGCCAAATTTAATGCATGTATAAATAAATAATCAGGAACAAAATAGGGCGTTTCAAGCAATATTTCTTTTTTAGCAGAATATATTAATTCCATAAGTTTGCGTCGTATCATTCTATATTTTAACGAAGGAACATCTCTTACTATCTCAAATGAACCATACGTTAATGGAAATATATGCGATCTTTTATCATGAAAATAATCATTGTACAATTTGCAATTATCAAGAAATATATCTTTAAAAATACCCGCGATTAAACCTACAATTCTTAAATTAAATTCTCTCCAATCAAGGCTATGTTCCGTTATATTAGACGAACCAATATAAACTATTTTATCATCAATCACGATTATTTTTCTATGATCTCGTCTATTATTATATTTTACAAAATTAGAAGTTATTTTAAATTTTCGAAAAAATATTAATTCTGCTTTATGTTCGAGCAATTCAGAAAAAAACTCACGTTTAACCATTGATCCCCAATGATCTATAAGAAGTTTTATTTCAACTCCCTCTTTGGCTTTTTTTATTAGTTCATCTCTAACTTCTTTTCCTGTAATCCCCCCGCTAAATCTAAATGTTTCTATATAGATATATTTTTTCGCATTTTTTATATCTTGTATTATACAGTTAAAAAAATCTTTCTGATCTTTAAAAGTTTTATATTTTAAAAGGTCATCAGATGAAATTTTTCTTCTCATAACCTTCAAATAACATGTTTTATTTTAAAAGTTTATGTAAAAAAACAAAAAAGAGCCAAACCTCTCTAATAAATAAAATACTTAAAAATAAACCCCCGAATCTATGCAGAACCTTGTAATATTACCCCGATTTGTAATAAATAAATATGAAATCATATTTTAAAAGAAAACTTAATAAAGCGAAACCCTGTTCGATTAAATATGACTGAAGAGAAGACTTACAAATTAGAACAAAATAGACCTGAATGTATAGGCTGTGGTGCTTGCGTTGCAGTAGCTCCTGATTTTTGGGAAATGGTTGACGATGGAAAATCTTCAATTATTAAAAGCAAAACAAGAGATGATGGTTGGGAAGAAAAAGAAATATCTGAAAAAGAATTTCAACACAATAAAGAAGCAGCAGAATCATGCCCAGTAACAGTTATACATTTAACCAATATTAATACTAATGAGAAAATAATCTAAATTATTTTTACAAACAGTTAATTAGTTAAATTATTTTTAATTTATATATTTACTAGAACTAATTCTGCAATTAACTAATTGTTAAAAAAGAATCAAAATAATTTGAAAGACCCTGAAGTTTTTACAGGATCCACTCCAAACATATGAGATATATAATCTCGATTAGCAACCCAATAATCGTAGCCTTTCGCTAGAATTTTCACATATAATTCTTCTTTTTTTGTTTCATTAAACTTTAACGTCGCATCAAGAACCTCTAAAATTAATTTATCTTCAGGTTTTCTCATATTAAGATATATGTCAAGTCCATCAAGTCTGCCAGCCATTCTATTCTCTTTAAATTTTACAGCAGTAATAGGCCCTAACTCAAAACCTATATTATTTTTACTCAAATAATATCTTTCTGATTTTGCATCAAAACCTTTCTTTTTCATTTCTTCAAGTTTTTTAGCAAAAATATTATTATGCTCTAACATAGTTACATCAAAAGGTAAATGACTTCTATCGAAAACCTTTCTTCTTGCACCATATTCAACACAAAAAATATAACTAGTTCTAGATTTTTCAAAATCGCCAGAATCAAAATATTCATTCATAATTTCAGAAGTATCTAAATTATATGATTTATACAAATCTTCAAGTGCATATTCTTTTCCAAATTCCAACTTTGCAGATTCCATATATTTTTTTATTTTATCAAAAGGAACAAGTAATGCAGAATGAAGTTTGTCGAGTAAATCACTTTTTAGAGCAGGATTTTTTTCTTGCATCATACGTTCATAAATAAATTTTGTATACGGGCTCGCATCTATGATATCTTTAAAGGAGTCTATAACAACAGATGGAAAATATAATTTTCCTCGAACTATACCTCTTGCTTTTTTTTCGTTTTTAAACAGCTCACTTAATATCTCTTCAGGAGATTCACGAGCATCTAGTTTTTCAAAATGTCTATGAGGACTTTCTTCATGTCTATTTTTATATGTTTTCATCTGCATGAAATAATGTCTTTGACCTGCATCATAAAATTTCTTTATAGGATCTGATGAAAAAGTTGATTGTATTTGAGAGTTCGTTGCAAAAGATTCTAAAACTGCATTAAATAATAATGTTTTAACCATCTTTTCTGTTTCTACACCATCTTCAATCGTATAATTAATTATTTTTTGTATACTCTCACAAGTTCCAAGTTTGAGAAGATTATCCATCTCTACATAAGATATTGATTTAGTAAACCCTGCAAGCGTCGATAATTTATGGTCTGCAAATAAATCAATTCTGTGATTTGTGTAATGATAAGTATCTAAAATTTGCTGTTTGGTCTTTGGCCACAATCTAGAAGTTTTGTTTTCTTTTCTAATGTCTTTTATTCTCTTTTTTGTATCTTCACTGATTTTTTCTTGTTTGAAAAGTTCATTCTCATCATTAAATTTAGATAAATGCGCCTGATCATAATCTCTAAAATTATGTCCTATGATAAATTCATATTGTGCTGTATCTTTTGCTAAATTTGCAATTAAATGAATTTCATCTTCAACAAAAACAAGATCAGCTCCTCTTGTTTGCTTAGACAATATCTCACACATTTCATCATTTTGCCATACTTCTTTTGTTATGTATAATTTTTTTTGAACTGCCGCGTATAAAACTGCCATAAATATTCTACCAGACCCTGGCGTTTTATTTGTTTTGTCATAGTCTACAACTTCCAAATCAATAATTGCAGATTTTAAATTATAAAAATTATAAGCATCATTTATGGCAATTTCTAATTCCGATTTACCCTCTTTTAATAAATGAGAAAATGCGAAAGGTTTAGTATTCATTTGTAGTTTTAAAATAATATTCGGATCGTACATTGAATGAGTTGGGAAAAAATCTCTAAGTTGACTAGCTGAACTATTCAACATTAAAGGATCCCATAATTCTTCTTTAGCTGAAAGAACATTTTTTCTATTGCGCATTTCTAAAGTCATACCTTCTTTAATTAATTTGTCTATGAATTCTTGCCGAGAATCAGTTGTTAATTTTATGTAATGTCTTATTTTTCTATCAGGACATCTTTTTGTTATTATTTTTAATTGATCTATATATGTGCGGGCACCATCTAAAGTTTGAATTTTAGAAAATTGAGTTTCTACATTTTTTAGTTTATCAAAATCTGCCGAAATATAAGAATTTATTCTAAAATAAGATGCATCCAATAATTTTAATTGAGTTTGAGTACATTTGACTTGCACATACCCTCGTTCACTTATGGTTATATCCTCTGCATCAAAACCCATACTTGGTAAAGTTGACTCTAAATAAGTTTTTGCTCTTTCTATTTGATTTTCATCTTCAAGTATTCTAGTTCTTGCAAGAAATCTTTTTTTGCCATTACGAATAAATATTTGTTTTTTATTTTCATCATCGATGTAAAATTCTAAATCTTTTTTATCTTCTCTATTTCCAAGATGCCAAATAATAACACTTTCTTGACC
The DNA here is from genome assembly GCA_041660865.1 of Candidatus Woesearchaeota archaeon. Taxonomy (GTDB): domain Archaea; phylum Nanobdellota; class Nanobdellia; order Woesearchaeales; family 21-14-0-10-32-9; genus 21-14-0-10-32-9. Next base: position 154,906 of record JBAZVO010000004.1, on the reverse strand, counting down.
CCATTTGTATATTTCTCTATCTCCATAATTATTACCTTGAGAATTTGAAGGTCTACCATAATCTTTTAGTATAAATTCTCCAGAAAATTTATTTTTAAGTGCATCAATTAACGAATCTGCTGTGTAATTATATTTTTCTAGTATGATTTCTCGAGTAGGCGTTATAAAATCCCATTCATCTTCTTTTACATGAACTTCTAATGTTTCGGTATCGTAGTACTTTACTTTAACTTTTTTACCCTTCAATGATGCCGAATTAACTGAAAGTATTCGAAACATTTACTTGTTTTAATAATACCTATTAAAATAGTTTACGTTTCTTAACTCTTGTCGAGTAAGTACACCAAATATTGAAATAATTCATCTATAAAATAGAATCCAAAAAATCTAATCCAAAAAATCTATTCCTGTAAATTCTTCATCTTCTATGTATCTTATTGCTTCTTTGAACACTAATTTTTTAGAGCCTAAAATAGTTTTTATATGAAAATCGAAATCAGGATATTTTTTAGCACGTTTTATTTGATTTAGAGTCATAAAAAAATTTCTTCCTTCTCTATCCTCTTCTTTAAGAATTCCTTTAATTCCAGTTGCTAAATAAAAAAAACCTATAACTTGATGTGTTAATTCATTTTTTTTCTTATCCAAGGTTCTATAATTAGTAATTAATTTAAGTTCCATTTTAGACGCAACAAGTCCCGTTTCTTCAAGCAATTCTTGTGCTGCTTGTTCTGGAATAGAATTTCCAAAATCTATTTTTCCTCCAGGACTTCCAACATATCCCATGAATGGTTGTTTTTTTCTCTCATTTACAAGTATTTTACCATTCTTGTAGGCCATTACAAATGCACAAACGATTGGTTTTCTATTTTCTTCTATTTTCAATCCATCAAGAGAACTAATATGTTGCGTACCTTTTGGAGTTAAGTTATATTTATCTTTAGTTTGCTCTATTAACTCCTCATTTAAAAGTAATTTAAGATAATAATTAAATTTATTCGACGGCACTTGATCTCTAATTTCATTGTACTTCATACTTTTATTGTACATAAATTTTTGAAGGATTTGTTTTCTTATATCCATACAAATAGAACGTATACCCTTATATTTAAATTATAATGTCAAAAAGTTTTGACAAACAAAAAATGAACTTCATCATTTTTTTATTATCGTATCTTATTTATTAATTTAATAAACATTAAAAATATTAATATTTAACTAACAAAAATCATTTAGCATCTTTCCACATTAAATCAAAATATTCTTTGAAACTATGTGCTATTTCTTCAGAAGTTATTTTTATGCCCGTAATTTCTTTTCCAAAAATCATTATCAACGTTTTATTTTTATGTATGTTTATTGAAACTGCACTTGCATGCTCGATAAATTTTGTTTCTGATAATTTAAATTCTTTTGAATTATATTGTTTTTTGACTGTATCTTTTTGACCCATATTGTATAACATTTTGGTTTTTATTCCTTTGTTTTCTCTTAAAATATGTACTCTTCTAAAAAAAGCAACAACATGCTGTTCATCGCTTCCTCGAGTTCCACCAATAACATAATTTGTTTCTCCTTTTTTTAATTCTTCAATTTGATCATTAAAAAACAACCTTATACTTTTAAGACCAATTAATAATTCTACTTCTTGATCTTGTTTATTTAAATTAAAAGTTCTTAAGAGCTCAGGCAATAATAGCTCCACTTTATTTTTTTGATTCATAATTTTTTCTTGTTTATCATCGAGAAAATTTATTAATTGTTTTGGATTTTGTGGCTTAAAATGTTTTACTTTATTTTTAATATATATTGTTGCAAGTCCTTTTCGTCGAAGTCTTTCAAGAACATCATATATTTTAGAACCAGATATATTTGTGTTCTTAACAAGATTTGATCTTGTTGTATCTCCAAGTTCTAAAAGTGCCAAATACGTTATTCTTTCGCTATCCGTGAGTCCCATCTCTTCTAATAATTCTTTTTCATAACCCATAATAGGTACACCTTAGGGAACCCTAATATATAAATATTTGTTTGTATCTATTAAGAAGTAAATAAAACTTAGTAAATAAAAATCAGTCAATAAAAGTAAGATAATAAAAAAGAGGTGAATTAAATGAACAAAATAAAAAATCAAATAATCAAAATAGGAATAATGGCTGCATCCGTTATGTATCTTAGCAGTTGCAATGTGCCAGAAATAAAACACTACAGCTACCCCTCAATCGATGTTCGCATATTACAAAGCGACAAATACCAAGAACTTGGAATAACAAATAAAAATAAAGAAGATGACACTACCTATTTACTCGCTAAAGATTTTGATGCAGATGGAACATTTGATCAAATTGAAGTATTTAAACATAATAACGAAACAAAACCTTATGAATCAATAAAGGCAATAAACAAATTATATGAAAAAACCATTCATAACATCGATTATAATGCGACTTTTGAAAGCAGAAAAAAAATGTTCGGCCTAAACATAGACACCATAATTTTTTCTTGTGGTCAACATACTGCTTTAACAGATATTAACAACGATGGCAAATACGACGTAATTCAGACAATAGGCTCAAGCCCAGGCGCTTATGAAATGATCATAACTAAATCATTTCTACAATCTAGAAATCAAACTGAAGAATCGTTTTTTGGATACATATTAGGTATACCTGCAGGGGAAAATACGAGAGTTATTGATGATTCAACCTTTAACAAACACCTAAGCTACAGTTTAAATCAGGCCAAATAAACTATTTTTTTTATTTTTTATTTAATCTATTTTATTCTATCGCATTTATTCTTTTCTTTTGAGTTCTTAATTAATTTTATTAATTTTCCAAACTATGTATGTATTTTTCAGCTTCAAGAGCTGCTTGACATCCACTACCCGCCGCAGTTATAGCTTGCCGATATTTTCGATCTTGAACATCTCCTGATGCGAAAACTCCTTGAATATTCGTTTTTGTGCTCTCTGTTTTTAAGTATCCTAATTCATCCATATTTATTTGTCCTTTGAAAATTCTTGTATTTGGAACATGACCTAGTGCTAAAAATATTCCATCGCATTTAATATCTGTGATTTCTCCTGTGACTGTATCTTTTAGTTGTGCTCCATTAACTCCTTTAATGTCACCTAACACTTCATGAACTTCTTTGTTCCAAAGAACTGACACATTTGGCGTTTTGAATAATTTCTCTTGCATAGCAATGCTCGCTTTAAATTCATCTCGTCTATGAACCACTATAACTTTACTTGCAATCTTAGCTAAGTGAGTTGCTTCTTCCATTGCAGAATCGCCTCCACCTATAACTAAAACTTCTTTTCCTTTATAGAAAAAACCATCACATGTAGCGCACGTGCTTACTCCTTTTCCTTTAAATTTATGTTCACTTGGAAGTCCAAGCCATCTAGCTGATGCACCTGTTGCTATGATTAATGATTTTGATTGTATTTTTTTACTCTCTTCGAGTCCAAGTTCAATTATTTCTCCTTTTTTTTCAAAACTTAAAACTATATTTTGCATAAATCTAGCGCCAAATCTTTCTGCTTGTTTTTTTGTATTCTCAACTAATTGAGGACCATGAACTCCATCAGGAAATCCTGGAAAATTTTCAACAACAGACGTTAAAGTTAATTGACCTCCTATTTCAGGTCCTGAGATTACAAGAGGATTTAACCCCGCTCTTGCAGCATATATTGCAGCAGTACATCCAGATATTCCACTTCCAAGTATTATGATATTTTCAATTTTAGTTGATTGGTTATTATTTGATTCGAGTTCACTCATTTTATTCACCTTTTCTGAGATTAAATACATAAAAATCTTTTCGTTTAATATTGTTTTCGGTGTACATTTAATATTTATTAAAAATTTACAGTATAAACTAACACTTGCAAAAAAAAGACGTTCTACAAAACTGTATAAACTAGTCTTACTTCTCTTTAAATCATCAATTATTTTTTTCGAACAATAATCAGTGGCATCCAAGATAAAAGTTTACATTTTAATACAAAAACTATTATTTTGTTAACTCTACCTGGAACTAAAATTGTTTTTTTCTTGTTAAGTTTTCGTAATGATTCTTCAACAACCCCATCTGATGTCATCCACATCCAACTTGGAATCATCGAATAATCTCTTCCTTTAACTGTATCACTCGTCATGAAATTTGTTCTTGTATACCCCGGGCATACAACTTGAATTTTTACTTTTGTACCCTCTAATTCCTTCGCAAGCGCTTTTGAAAAAGATAATACGAAGTTTTTGGTAGATTCATATATTGTGTTATTTTTTCTATTGTGAAAAAAAACAGCAAGTGATGAAACATTTATGATTGCTCCTTTTTGCTCAGATATCATTTTTGGAAGAACAGCTCTTGTAAATATCGCAGTAGTTTGCACATGAACATTAATCATCTCTTTTAGCAATTCTGGATCTGTTTCACAAAAAGAATTAGCAATACCAAAACCAGCATTATTTACAAGCATTGAAACATTTAATTTTTCTAATTTTTTTGCAGTAACTTCTATTTGCTTTTCAGAAGATAAATCTGCCATAATTAGCTTTATTACTACATTATTTACTTTTTTTATTCCATCTGCAACTTTTTTTAAACCAGCGATATCTTTGCTAATTAACACTAAATCATAACCTTGCATTGCTAATGCTTTAGCATATGCTTCTCCAATTCCGCTTGAAGCGCCAGTTATTGCAGCGACTTTTGAAGATTTTGAAATGAATAAATCATTTTTAATATTTTCTTTAACCAATTACATCACCGATTTTTATTTAAGAACTTATTTATCTATCTGTTTATATATTTTTAGTGCTAGACTAATTTAATAATTATTCATTTAACAAACTCAACGTTCTTCATGCCCCTAAATTCCCTGTCTCCGGTAAGAAACTTTATTTTTTTATGTAATGCATAACTATAACCTAAACAATCAACATATGAAAAACTCTTCTTAGAATTTTCTTTTTTGAATTTCATCGCATCAAAAAGTACTTCGTCAGAAATTTCAAACACATTATTTTTGAGAAGTAAATAGTATTTTTTCGCTATTTCTTCTCCATGATCTCTTAGTAAATTATAGTATAATTCAATTAAATTATAATTCAAAATATGCATTTTACTGTATAAATACGGTTTATAATTTTCATTACGTTTAACGATTTCTACAAGAGCATATGTATCATAAAAATATTCAGCCCCAATCTTCTCTTGATTCATCTTTCATCCTCTGCGCATTTATTTTCCAATTTGATAAACCGCCAAATATGTCTTTAGCTTTAATTCCTTGTTCTATATTAATATCTATTTTATCCTTAGGTTTTAGTTGAAGTTCTCGAACAACTGCCTTAGGCAGTATAACTCCTACAGAGTTTCCCCACTTTTTAACAACGCATTCCATTTTTACACTAACCATAAAGTTATACAAAGTATAACTAATATTTATATTTTTCTTTAAAAGACGAAAAAATCAGAATCTTACTAACTCTTTTTAAAAAAAAACCGGAAGAAACACAGAAAAAAATAAAAAAAACGCAGAGAAAAAAGAAATAAAAAAACAAAATAAATTCTCTGCTCACTTCATAAAATAATACGTCAAAAGCCTAACTCCAGACCCTGTAGCAAACTTCGAATTATACTCTTTGGCTTCTTTAAGATATGCTGTTGCCGCTATATCTATATGAGCCCATTTTGCTTTATCAACAAATTTTGAAAGAAATACTCCTCCAACAATTGTTCCAGCAGCTCTATCTTGTTTTTTTGAAATGTTTGCAAAATCAGATACATCTCCATCAACCATATCTTGATATTCTTCGTGAAATGGTAAATTCCAAACTCTATCATAGCTTTCATTTCCAGCATTTTCAAGTTTCTTTTGAAGCTCACAATCATTTGTTACAAATCCTGCCGTATAATATCCAAGTGCAATTACAACAGCACCTGTAAGTGTTGCAAGATCTATTATTGTTTCTGGTTTGTATTTTTTTTCCACATATGAAATTGCATCTGCAAGAACCAATCGACCTTCAGCATCAGTATTCATAACTTCTACAGTTTTACCATTATGCATTTTTATTATATCACCAGGCCTATATGCTCCTCCAGAAATCATATTTTCACATGTTGGTATTACTCCAATAATATTTTTCTTAAGTCCTAAGTCTGATGCGTTTTTTATAGTTCCAAGTACTGCTGCGGCACCTGCCATATCGCATTTCATATCTTCCATAAAACCAAATGGTTTTACATGATATCCTCCAGAATCAAAAGATATTCCTTTTCCAACAATTGCAGTTGGTTTTTCCTTACTACCAACGTATTCTAAAATTATTAATCTTGGTTCATGTATGCTTCCTTTTCCAACACTAAGAATTCCATTCATTCCTTCTTTTTGAAGTTGTTTTCGTCCAAGAACTGTTACTTTTATGTTTTTATTTTTTAACTTTAATGCTTCTCGCTCTATTTGTTCCGGAGTCATGTATTCTGCAGGTTCATTTACAAGTTGTCTTGTAAAGTTAGTGTTTTCTGCAATTATTTTTCCTGCATTTACTCCTTTTTCAAATTCTTTTTTATCTTCTGTCCAAGATATTGATCCTGAGTTAATTTTCTTTATCTTTGGTTTTGATAAATATTTATCAAATACATATTCTGATAAAACTAATCCTTCAGCAAACGCCCTACCTATTTCTTCTGCAGGAATATTTTTATTTTCGTTTACTAATTCCGGAATATTTGTTGTAAATGATTGCGCGTTAATTCCTTGAATATATCTAATTATTTTTGAAGCAGCTTTTCTTATTTTTTCAGCATTAATATCTTTCTTTTTTCCAAGAGATATAACTATAACTTTATCATAAGTTGAACTTGTAATTTTAGTAACATAAATTTTTCCAAATTCTGTCGTGAATATTTCTTTTTTTAATGCGATTTTTATTTCTGTATCAAGTACTGGATTTTTTTCCTTGTACATATCTTGATCTTCTTCGAATAATCCGAGCGCTAAAACTTCTTGCTTTGTATCTTGTCCTTCCTCGATTTGTATTTTCATTTCATTACCTCACGTGGTGTTGTATTTTTATCTATTTTTAAAACCTATGCATATTCATGTCCATGAATCACTATTAATGATTGAGTTTTTTCTATACCATCTATTAATTGTATCTTATCCTTCCTCGATTTATATTTTAATTTTGAGCCCTCTAAATTTTTATGAATATCTTTCTTTTTTTATATTTTCTTTCGTTACTCCTTTGCTTAAAAGATAAACTTCAGTTTCTAGAACAAATTCTTTTAATCCGCATAAGTAAAAAATTTTGTCAGTAATATTTTCGGATAAATGTTCTATTATTCTTCCTCGTAATCCCCCCCAATTTTCTTGAGTTAATGTTGGATAATATTTGAAATTTTTATTTTTATTTTGCAATTCGTTTAATTCATCATTCTTTATTAGCTGTTTTTGAGTTTTTGCGCTAAAAAATAAACTAATTTTATCTTCCGCATGTTCTTTTATCATACTGTAAAATGGAGCTATTCCTGACCCTGCAGCTAAAAAATAATGTTCTTTTTTATCATCTTTTGCAAGCACCAATTCTCCCGCAGGACCCTTTATTTCAAATTCAGAATTTATTTCAGCATTAGCTATATTTGTTGATGCTAATCCATCTGGAACTATTTTTATGCACAAATCTATTTTAGTTTTTTCTTTAGGTGCACTAAAAATTGAGTATGCTCTCCATTTTACAGTATTTTCTTCCATTAATTTAATTAATATGTATTGACCCGCTTTAAACTCAAATTTTTCAGGTCTGGTAAATTCCAAAAACAGTATATCTTCAGATATGACTTCTTTCTTTATTAGTTGAACTTTGTATATTTGCATCATTATTCCCTTTAATTTTTCCTTTAATATTAAGCTGGTGTAATTTTGTCGATGATTCTGTCAATTTTAATAATATATTAATTTTTAATCAGTTTAGTATTTCTTCAAGTATCTCTTTTGCATGCTCAGCAGGTTTTACTTTCGGATAAATCTTTTGTATGTTGCCTTTTTCGTCAATAATAAATGTCATTCTTGTAATGCCCATCATTATTTTTCCATAAAGAGTTTTCTTTATCCAAACACCATATTTTTCTAGAACCTCGTGTCCAGGGTCTGAGAGTATTGTAAATGGCAATTCATATTTTTCAACAAATTTTTTGTGACTATCTATTGAATCTGCGCTAACGCCTAAAACAACAAGTCCTGCTTTTTTAAATGCTGAGTAATTATCTCTTATGCTACATGCTTCTTGAGTGCATCCAGGAGTATTATCTTTTGGATAAAAGTAAAGAACAACTTTTTTTCCTTTGTATAATTTAAGAGAATGTTTTTTCCCTTCTTGATCTTGTAATTCAAAATCTGGAGCAATATCTCCAATATTTAATTTTGTTTTTTCCAATTTATTACTCTCTTTGTTTCTTCGCCATCTTAACGATATTCATTAACTCTTTATACAATGCCTGATTTGCAACAACAACACTATTGTCTTTTGTAGTCCATTCTTTTCCTTCAATATTCGTTACTTTGCATCCTGCTTCTTGAAGTATTATAACGGCTCCTGCAAAATCCCACACTCCACCTGACCTTGGATTAATACACCAATCTCGTCTTCCTGAAGCAATCAACATAAGAGCAAAAGCCCCACATCCAAGCGTATTAATCCAAAATGGTTTTTTCTTTGCATATTTGAAAAGTTCTACATATACTCTTGAACTTATTTCGTTATGAAAGCCTTTACCAACACCATAACTATGTTTAAATTCTTTTGTTGTGGAACATTTTATTTTTTTTCCATTTAAGTATGCACCTTTTCCAATTCTGGCAAAATATAATTCGTCAACTTCAGGTAAACATATGGCGCCCATGATAACTTTATCTTTTTTAGCAAGCGCCACAATAACACCATAAATAGGAGTTTTTGTCGAGTAATTACGAGTTCCATCAAGCGGATCTATTATCCATGTATAATCAGAATTAGTTATTTTTGGTTTTAACTCTTCTGAAATTATTCCATGGAATGGATATTTTTTATTTATGCTTGAAACTAAAAAATCATTAGATAGTAAATCAGCTTTTGTTACTACATCACCAATATTTTGTTTAGTATATTTAACATCAACTTTTCCATAAAGTTTTGATACTATCTTTCCGGCTTTTTTTGTTATTTGTTGAATAAATTTTTCAGCTTCATCTAAATTTAAAAGTTCTTTTTTTGAAATGTTCATGTTGCATCTTTTATTTTTTGACAAAGTCATTTTATTATCTTCATGATTTTTTTATGTAATGTAGGATTTGCAGCAACCGCGTTAATCTTATCATTTAAGTTCACTCGTTCTCCTAAAACATTTGTTAGTTTACAGCCTGCTTCTCCCATTATTATATATGGCGCAGCTACATCCCAAATTTGTCCTCCTATTGCTGGAAAATAACCTAGATGCGATTTTCCTGCTGCGACAAGACACATATCATAAGCACCACAACCCATATCAGTGTACCAACAACGTTTTGTTTCGAGTGCATCAAATAATTTGTTTGTTTGTTTTTTAAATTCTCCTTCGGGTTGTAAGTGCCCCGATATTCGTAAATTGATAATTTCTTTTTTATCTGAGCAAATAATCTTTTTTCCATTAAGTGTTGCACCTTTTCCAAGTTGCGCAAAGTAAAATTCATCTAATTTTGGAAAATACGCAGCTCCAGCTATTACTTCTCTTTTTTTTGCAATAGCAACAAGAACACCATATATCGGTATATTTTTTGAAAAGTTCCAAGTGCCATCGAGTGGGTCCATTATCCAAACATATTCTGCATCGGTGTTATAATCAGAACTTTCTTCAGAAATTATTCCATCTTCTGGAAAATGTTTTTTTATTGCAGTTACAAGTATTTTTTCGCTTTGCAAATCAGCTTCAGTTACGACATCTTCGGAATGTTTTTTCGTGTATTTTACTCCTGTTTTTCCAAACCATTTTAAGGTTTCCTTTCCAGCGACAAGCGTGATTTTTTTTAATAACTCTTCTCTTTTCATTTGACACCTTTAACTCTTCATATTACAAAAAACAAAAAAACAAAAAACATATTACTAAATTAGTTTATTGAATTTAAACTATTTCTTTTTTATAGTCTCTTTATATCTCTTACTTACTTCTTCCCAATTTATTATGTTAAAGAAGTTATCAACATATTCGGCTCTTCTGTTTTGGTACTTCAAATAGTATGAATGTTCCCATACATCTATTGTTAAAAGAGGAGCTTTTCCTTCGCTAATTGGCGTATCTTGGTTGCTAGTTTTTACAATTTCAAGTTTTCCTTTATTTACAACAAGCCATGCCCATCCAGAACCAAATTGTGTTAATGCTGCTTTTTTGAATTCTTCTTTGAATTTATCTATTCCACCAAGATCCTTATTTATTGCATCAAGTATGTCTTTTGGAACTTTTGTATCTTTCTTTAATATTTCCCAAAACATATTATGATTCCAAACTCCGCCACCGTGATTTCTTACTTGTATTCTTATATCTTCAGGCACTTTGTTTAAATCACTTAGAAGTTTTCCGAGTTCTATTGTATAAAGTTCTGGATGTTTATCTATTGCTAAATTTAAATTATCAACATATGTTTGATGATGCTTGTCATGATGTAATTTTACTGTTGCTTCATCCATATAAGGTTCTAGTGCGTTGTAGGCATAAGTTAATTTTGGCAATTCATGTTTTTTTACTGATGGTTGTATTGCTAATTTGGCTACAGGTTTCGCTTCTTGTTTTTTTGCAGTCATATTATAGTCTATTTTTTTTGAGACAACGTTTGTTTGTTTTTTTATTTCTACTTTTTTTACACTTTTATTTTCTTTTTTCATTTTTATTTCATCTCCATTTATTTTTTCTCGACCATTATTTTTATTTATTTTCTTATTCTGCGTTTTTCTAATTTTTAATGCCGCACTACTATCATAGTTCGATACTTCTGATCTCACTTTAATCCCTCGTAATATTTCTTCATTAAAAGTGCATCTTTTTCTATGTTAGGTGACTCACAAACAACTACTCCTTTGATTTTGTATTCTTTCCAAACTTTCAAAAGATCTTTGTAATTAAAATCAGACTCATCTAAAAATAAATGATTTCTCTCACCTTTAGCTGAGTATTCTATTCCTGACATGTGAATATGCATGTTATCAAGTCCTCGTCTACCAAGTCCTTTTTCTATTTCTGAAAGTAATTCTTTAAATTCTTCAGTTGTATTATTTTTTCCACCAGTTCTAGCATGAAGATGTGCGAAATCGACGCAAGGTAATACTTGTTCATTTTCATTACTTAACGCGATTATTTCTTTTAAATCTCCAAATTGTGTTCCTTTACCCGTGGTTTCTGGGCGTATCCATATTTTATTTCCTTCTTGTTCTAATTCATCAGTTATTTTTTTTAATTGTTCTTTCACTCTATTAAATACTACGCTTGGTTCATCTTTCAAATAATACGCCGCATGGAATGTTACACTCCATCCTCCTGCAAGTCTTGCAATATTTGCAGCTTGAAGTATTCTTGCTCTGCTTGCGCCTATTTTTTCTTTTTCTACTGCATTCAAATTTATGTAATATGATCCGTGTGCAGTTAGAGTTACATCATTTTTATCTCTCGCCTCTCTTACTTGCATTGCTGATTGCTCAGTTAAATTAACACTGTGTACGAATTCGAGTTCCATCGATTCTAGTCCGAGTTCTCGCACAGCACCAATGCCTTCAGCCGTTTTGGCACCTCTATTATGAGCAAGTATTGGAATTCCTGCTGTTCCAAAACGTAACTTATCTGGACTCGCAACTTTAATTTTTGAAAAATCAATCATCTAATCACCTTTAGAATTTTTTGTGATTTTATAGATTTTAAACTATCCTTGTACATCTTATTCATCATTTTTTGATATTTATTTGTAGATAGTTCTTTGAGACCTAATTCTTTCATTATTTCTGTTATTTCATCACTTATTTTTTGTATCTCATTTTTATTCGACGTGAGTTTTTCTATTTCTAAAAGCGTTCCTAAATAATCATGAGACGTCAAATCTATTTTAAATCCTTTATATTCATAGCTATACCATTCTGATTTTAAATATGAACATTTATCAAAACCTAATGCTTGAAAAATTGCAACTAAATTCGGAATATCTTTTACTAATATATCCATCTCATATTCTTCTCTAAATCCATCTGCATATTTTCCTTTTTTTACCGTTATGTTGGAAATGTTATTTTTAGATTTTTTATCATCACTCCATCTTATTCTTAGATAGTGTGGTTTAGGATATAGTAATGTATGAAACTTTTTTGTTTTTACGAATTTTGTTTTTTTATCTAGTTCTTTCATGAGTCGATTCAAATCTTTTTTCTCTATGAATGCTCTTTTTTCAACTTCAAACATCACAATCCCTCATAACCTTTCTTTTCTATTTGTTGCATTAATTCTTTTCCACCCATCTTTGTTATTGTTCCTTCTTTCATTATACATATTCTATCAGGAGTTAAATAATCAAGCATTTTTTGATAATGAGTTATAACTATTATTGTTAAATTTTGATCTTTTTGTCTAATAGCATTTATTGCAATACATACTTGTCTTAATGCGTCAACATCAAGACCAGAATCAGTTTCATCAAGTATTGCAAGTTTTGGTTCAAGCATTGCTAGTTGAAGCATTTCTATTTTTTTCTTTTCTCCTCCAGAAAGACCTTCATGAATGTTTCTAGACATCATTTTCTTATCTATTTTTAATAATTCTAAATTTTTGTTTAATATCGCTACGTATTCTTGTATTTTTAATTGTTTATCTTTAGCACGTCGAGAATTCATCGCAGTTCTTATAAAATTTGAAATTGTTATGCCAGGAATTTCTATTGGTTGTTGAAATGATAAAAATATTCCCTCTCTTGCTCTTTCATCTGGACTCATCTTAGCTATGTCTTTTCCAACAAATAATATTTTTCCTGAATACTTAATTAATGGATGCCCCGCAATTGTTTTTGCAAGAGTGCTTTTTCCTGAACCATTCGGCCCCATAATCGCCAATGTTTCGCCCACGTTTACATCCAAATTTAAATCGTTTAATATTTTTTTACCATCTATTTCAGCATTAAGCTTTTTTATTTCGAGTATTTTTTTTACATCAGCCTTGTTCGTTTTTTGATTGCTCATTTTTTCTTTACCTTTTTAATTTTAATTTCTTTTTTTATAGGAAGTTCACTTGTAATTTTCACATTATTTCTTTTTTCAATTATTCCTTTTTTTAATGTTACAAGTGGAAGCATTGCACATTTTATTCTTGAAGGCGTAAGATTTATTCCAATCATATCTAAAATTTCTTCTCTTGTTAAATTAGAAACTTGTTCTAAAGTTTTACCTTTTATTTTATCGAGTAATAACGAGGTTGATGCCATACTTATAACGCAGCCTTTACCATCAAATAACGCGTCGATTATTTTGTTATTTTTATCAAGCCTTAGTTGTATTTCAACTTGATCACCACAAAGCGGATTTGAATCTTCTGTTTTCAAATCAGGATTCAACATTTTTCCTTTGTTTGTTGGATTTCTATACAATTCCAATAATTCTTGTCTATAAAGTTCATCCATGATATCACTTATTTATTTCGCACTTAATATTATTTTATTCTCATTATTTTATTTACATCATTTATTGCTATAATGAATTTATCTATATCTGTTTTATCGTTATAAAAAGATATACTTATTCTAGATGATGCCACAATTCCTAATGATTCGTGAAACGGTTGTGCACAATGATGTCCTGCTCTTATACACACATTTTTTCTTGCGCAAATTTCTGCAACATCATGCGGATGTATTTCTCGCATCGTAAATGATATTACAGGACCATGATTTGATTTTTTATGACCTATTATAGAAATGCCTTTTATTTTCTTTAGTTCTTGTAGAGCATATTTTTTTAGTTCATTTTCTTTTAAAAATAATTTTGCAACATCTTTTTTGTTAAGATAGTTTATTGCGTTTGCCGCGCAAATTATGGCTTCCGCGCTACTTGTTCCAGATTCTAGTTTATCTGGAAGATTTGCCCAAGTACTTTTGTCTTTTGATACTGTTCGTATCATGCCCCCACCATATCTTTTCGGTTCTAAATTTTCTAAAAGTTCTTTTTTTCCATAAAGAATACCAACACCTGTCGGCCCATAAATTTTATGTGCTGAAAAACATAGAAAATCACAATCAAGTTTAACAACATCGATTTTTATATGTGCTGCTGCTTGTGTTGCATCTACTATTATTATCGTGTTTTTGTTTTTCTTTCTTATTTCTTTTATTATATTTTGAGCGTCAGGAATAAGTCCTGATACATTTGACATTAAACTAAAAGATACAATCGCAGTATTTTTATTAACAAGTTTTTCTGGAGAAATTAATTCATCTAATTTATTATATTTCGCAACAACAAATTCAGCATTTTTCTTAAAAGATAGTTGTTGCCATAAAACAAAATTACTATGATGCTCTATTTCTGTTGAAATTATATTATTTCCTTTTTTTATTTTTTCTTCTAGTAATTCTGCAAGCAGATTAAATGAATCTGTAGCATTCCTCGTGAATATTATTTCTTCAGATTTCGCATTTATAAAATTCGCAAATTCATCTCTTGCAAGTTGAAGATTTTTCGCCGTTTTCTCTGATAAATCATATACTCCACTATGTGAGTTTGCATTTTCTTCTAAATATATTTTAGTCATTCTCGAAATAACACTTATAGGTTTTTGTGTTGTTGCAGAATTATCTAAATAACAAATATTTTTTAAAATTGGAAAATCTTTTTTAAAATTAAATTCACCATTAGTTTTTATATTAGTATTTTTTTGCTTCAATTTTTCATCTCTTATTTTTTATTTCATCGACTATTTATTCCAGCCAACCTTTTTTAAATTTCATTTTTCATTTGTTTTATTTTATGATTCGCCATAGTCATCAATTCTTCTTTTTGTTTTTCTTCAAGATCATAAAGTGAACTCTCTATAAATGATGTAATTATAAGTTCTATAGCCTCTTCTTTTCTAAGACCTCGAGATTGCAAATAAAATATTTTTTCCGCATCTATTCTAGATATTGATGAACTGTGTGTACATTTAACTTGATTGTTTTCTATCTCTAAATCAGGCACAGATATTGCTTTTGAATTTTTTAAAATTAAAACATCTGTTTTTTGATATCCTTCTGCATCTTCTGCTGTTTTTTCTATTCTTATTAATCCATTTATTCTTGTTTCAGATTCTGAAAGAATCACTTTATTTTCTAAATAAGACCGCGATTTTTTGCCTCTATGAATTATTTTAATATCATGTTGCTCTTTTTGATTATTTAAAAGAATTATATTTATCATTTTTATTTCACTTTCTTCTTCTAATTCCACGACGGTATTTGTATTTTCGCCAAAATTTATAAAGTAATAATTGAGTTTAGATTTTTTATCACAATTTATTTTTAAATTAGTGTTTTCTTTTTTAGAACCATCTACTACTATGGTTTTAATTTCATTCTCTTTTACAATTAATGTTTGCGTTAATTCTGATTTTGATTTATTCATCCAAGTGACCCCTCTATCTCGAGCTCTATTAATCTGTTCATTTCAACAGCATATTCAAGTGGGAGCTCTTTTAATATAGGCTCTATAAATCCTGATACAATTAATTGTATTGCTTGTTCTTTACTAATTCCTCTTGTTTGAAGATAAAATATTTGCTCTTCACTTATTTTTCCTATTCTCGCTTCATGAACAAAATCAGAATCTTTCTCTTCAGAAATTATTACGGGGTATGTGTTGCTTTGACTTTTATTATCAAACATTAATGAATCACAATTTACAGAAGATTTACTTTCAATTGCACCTTTTGCAATTTTAACTAAACCTCTATATGTTGCAATTCCTCCATCTTTACTTAGTCCTTTTGCAGATATTACACTCGTTGTTTCAGGAGCTAAATGATATACTTTGGCACCTGTATCTTGATTTTGTCCTTTTCCTGCATACGCTATTGATAAATGTACAGCCCTAGCTTTTTTTCCAACTAATACTGATGCAGGATAAAGCATTGTAACGCCGGAGCCTAAATTTCCTGAGACCCATTCTATTATTCCATTTTCATCAACTATTGATCTTTTTGTATTGAGATTAAATGTATTTTTTGACCAGTTCTCAACACTACTATATCTCATTCTAGCATTTTTATGAACAAAAATTTCTACACATCCTGCATGAAGAGAACTATTTTGATATATCGGCGCTGAACATCCTTCTATGTAATGACATTCTGCATCTTCATCTATTATTATTAATGTGTGTTCAAATTGACCCATACTTTCTGTATTCATTCTAAAATATGCTTGAAGTGGCAAGTCTAATTTTACTCCTTTTGGAACGTAAATGAATGTTCCGCCAGACCATACCGCTCCATGAAGTGCTGCAAACTTGTGAAGATTAGGACTCACACATTTGTTCATAAAATATTTTTGAACAAGTTCAGGATATTTTTTTATAGCTATATCCATATCCTCAAAGATCACTCCTTTTTGTTTTAAGTCTTCTTTTAAATTATGATATACTATTAAACTATCATATTGAGCACCTGCACCTGATAATGCTTTTCTTTCCGCTTCAGGAATTCCAAGTTTTTCAAATGTATTTTTTATTTCTTCTGGAACTTCTTCCCATTTTTCAGCATTTGATTTCGCATCTGGAATCGAAAAATAATGTATTTCATCTAAATTTAATTTATTTAATTCTGTCCCCCAATTAGGCATTTTTAATTCATTATAAATTTTAAAAGATGAAAGTCGTCTATTTAACATCCATTCAGGCTCTTTTTTGTAGTTAGATATTTTTCTTATTGTATCTTCTGTTAAGCCTTTATTTGTTTTAAATGTGTTTTTTACATTATCTGCTCTTGATAATTCGAGTTCAGTTATTTCTCTTGAGTTTTTAGTTTTCATTTTATTAGTTTAACAGTTTATTTTTTCGTTTATTCAGTTTATTTCATTTTATTTTCGTTTATTCAGTTTAACAGTTTTTCAGTTTATTTTTTCGTTTATTCAGTTTATTTCTCTTTCGTTTTTCTTAAGTGAATTTTTTTATTTTTTTTATTATGTGAATTTTATTATATGAATCATCTTCTTTCTTTTATTATTTCAACTACTGCAATTGTTTGATTATTATTATCTTTGATTGGTTTTGTTAGAATTTGTCGTGTTCTGCCATCGGATGCTATTTGTAAACTTTCTGATTTTCCTGTAATAAAGGTTTTTTCTACAGGACAATTTTTGCATCTTTGTTTTTGATTAAAATGAGTTTCATGACAACTTAATTCTTTACCTTTTAATCCTTTAGCATGCTGATTTTTCCATATTATATCAAATTTTTTATCCTTTATACTTATATGTTCATCAACACCATCTAGAAGCTCAGTTAATTGCCTACTAAAAACATCATTTTTTCTTAACATATCTATAACTGGAGAATCGACAATCGACCAAATTTTTGATCTTCTTTTAACATCATGTTTTATTAATCCTTTACCTTCAAGAGACTCTAAATATTTTATTGTTGTATGTCTTTCTAATTTTAACTTACTTGCAATATCTGATGTTTGAAGTGACTTATCATTTAGAATATCTATTATTTTCTGATCGCTAAATTCCCTTCTAAGTTTTTCCATAGGATTAAAAATCTGTACTTATTTTTAAATCTTGTGTAATGGTAACCATTAGAAATTTATTTTAAACTAAACACGTCTATTTTTCATTAAATATTCAAATAAATTTAAAAAGAAATACTCACCCTTCCTCTGTATGCATAAAGAGAACAATAACAAAGGCGAAATCCAACAACCTGCCACAACTAAAATGGCAAAGAAAACTGATGGAAAAGAGCCTGATACAAAAGGAATTACCTGCTCTAAAGAGGACAATTTTTCAGATTGGTATTCTGAACTTGTACAAAAAGCCGAACTTGCTGATTTAAGATATAACATCAAAGGATTTGTATGTTACATGCCATGGGCAGTTTTATCTATAAAAAAAATGTATGAAAAATATGAACGTGTTCTTGAAAGAAATGGACATTTACCATTAATTATGCCCTCTCTTATTCCTGAAAGTAATTTTTTACTAGAATCATCTCATGTTGCAGGTTTTGCTCCAGAAGTTTTCTGGGTTACAGAAACTGGCGCTGGCGAAAAATTTCAAGAGCGACTCGCGTTAAGACCTACAAGTGAAACTGCACTCTATAGAATGTATAGTTATTGGATTAGAAGTTATAATGATTTACCATTCAAACGCTATCAGTCTTGTCAAGTCTGGAGAGCAGAAGCAACTAAAGCTACTCGTCCATTTCTGAGAGCAAGAGAATTTCATTGGATAGAAGCTCACAATGTTTATGCAACAATGGATGAAGCAAAAGCCCAAGTTCTTGAAGATATGGACATGGCTTACGAAGTTTTACAAGATGAATTTGCAATTCCAATAATATTTTTTCAAAGACCACAATGGGATAAATTTCCAGGAGCAATACATACATACGCAGCAGATGCTTTAATGGATTCAGGAAAAGTTATTCAACTTCCATCAACACACTTACTTGGTCAGAATTTCTCAAAACCATTTAATGTTAAATTTATGGATAAAGATGGAATTGAAAAATATGGTTACATAACTTGTTATGGCCCTGCAATTAGCAGAATTTATGGTGCTATGATTGCAATACTTGGTGATGATAAAGGACTAATTCTTCCATTTGATTTAGCACCAAAGCAAGTAGTTATTGTTCCTATTATTTTCAAAGAGTCAGATGATGCAGTTTTGAAAAAATGTCAAGAAATAGAAAAAATACTCACAAAAAAATATAGAACTCATTTGGATTTAAGAACTGTTAGCGCTGGTGAAAAATACAATCATTGGGAAATTAAAGGAATACCAATTAGACTTGAATTAGGTCCAAGAGATTTAGCTAAAGATGAAATTATAATTGTTACAAGAAAAGATGGTAAAAAGAAGAGCGTTAAAATTGAAGAACTCTCGCATGAACTTTCACACATCGCATCAACTTATACAAACGATTTAAAAGACGCTCAACTTGCAAAATTCAAAGATTTTGTAGTTGATTGTGAGAATATTGCTGAAGTAAAATTGGCAGTCGATAATAAAAAAATGGTTCGTGCTGGATTTTGCTCAACAGAACTTGATGGCGAAAAATGTGCAGCAATTGTTGAAAAAGAAACCGGAGCATTTGTTCGAGGAACAAAATTCGGCGAAAAACATAGTAAACATAAATGTGTTGTTTGTAATAAACCTGCAAAAGACACAGTTTACATTGCAAAGAGCTACTAACTTTTAACTTTCATTTTTTACTAATTTTTTAATTCTTATTTTCCATTTTAAACATTCTAGGACAACAATTTACAGTAATTAAAGCGTATGAACTTCATTTTTGAATGGAATGATATATATGCAAGAACCACTTTACTATTTTAGTTTTGGTGGAAACACTTTTGAGAGGAGGAAAAAACTGATGAAAAAAGAATTTGACGTCAAAGGCATGCATTGTAAAAGTTGCGAAATGCTCATCAAAGACACATTAGAGGAAGTTGTTGGAATTAAAAGTGCATTCGCATCATCTGCCAAAGAAAAAGTAATAGTAGATTTTGATCCTACAAAAACAGATGAAAAAATAATTATTAGTATGTTAAAAAAAGAAGGCTATAGGGTGATTAATTCAAAATGAACAAACATCAAAATACAAACACAAACAACTTTTCACATGACAAACTTCAAGAAAAAATGTTTTTAGTAATATTAAGTATATTTCTTGCATCATTAATTATAGAAATAGGATTTCATTTTTTATTATTCAAAGAATCTGGAATTATCATCAAATATCTTCAATGGTTCTTATATCTTGATTTAAGTTTAGCCTTTCTAGGAGGAGCAATTTGGCATTACTTATCGTATGATATTAAAAATAATTGCATGACGAGTATGATGCTAGGCATGACTCTTGGAATGCAAGTAGGTATGATGATTGGCGCAATAATCGGCGCTACAAATGGTTTTTTTATAGGTGCTACAACCGGAGTTATTCTAGGAGTTGCAGCTGGAGCTTGGGCAGGATATAGAAATGGTTCAACCATGGGCATAATGCAAGGCTTCATGTCAGGAGTAATGGGAGGAACAATGGGCCCTATGATTACTGTAATGATGTTTTCCGACCATTTAAATTGGTTTATGCCATTATATCTTGTACTTAATGTCATCATATTATTATTTATGTCAAAGATGTATTTTGAAGAAAGTGTAAAAAATAATGAAGATACAAAAATCGTCAACGTTAGTTATTCAACAATAATTTTTGTTGCTATAATTGCCACAGTAATTTTGACAACAATTATTTTATTTTTGCCAAAATCACCATTTTTAGCAGTAATATAAATTAAGAAAATAACTAAAAGAATAAACTACAATTAATACAATAAACTAACTATTACGATAAAATAACTAATACAATAAAATAAAAAACCATACAAACAAAAGTAACAAAACAATAATATAAACTGAGGGAAAAAATGAAAACAAAACAAAACATTAAACAAACTATCTTCAACAAAAAAGGAAAAGTTGGAAAAACAACAATCATCCTAGGAATTATAGCTGTTGTTTTTATTGCGGCATTTGGAATAATTTCAGCGAACGCATTTTCAGGCGGAACACAAACAAAAACAACTCAAGGCACAAATCAAGCAACAAGTTATCAAAGCGCAACTTTAAAATTTGTAAACTATGAATACATTATAGAACCTAATACTTTAAAAAAAGATATTCCTGTAAAATTAACTGTTGATACAACAACAGTTGTTGGATGCATGAGGGATGTAGTCATATCTGAATTTGGCGTAAGAAAATATGTCACTCCAACTGATAATGTTATTGAATTCACGCCAACTAAAGAAGGCACATTCTGGATCGTTTGTTCAATGAATATGGGAAGGGGCACCTTCAAAGTTTCATCTAGTGGCGCCTCTTCTAGTGATACTCTTGCAGCTCCAACTCCTTCTTTAGGCGATAAAATAATTGAAACAATAAATACTCCAACAACTAGTCTTCCTGTAGGAACTTGTGGAATGGCTACTGGCGCAACTGGTGGTTGCGGATGTGGAAGAAGATAAATATAGAAGAAAATAAAATACAAAATTAAAATATACATACTAAAAAAAATCAAAAGGTAAATAAAATGAAATTCACTAAAATCATCTCTATAATTATTACAGCAATAATTCTGATTGCAGTTTCAATTGCGTACTTTGCGCTTGGAAACCAGAATGCTTCTATGAGTGTAAGCAAAGCCGATCCCGCCATATATTCAGACATCAAATTTAAAGTGGTCTATAATGATGAAGGGTTTGTTGACGTTTATGCTTTTGCAAAAAATAATATTTTGGCAAAATATAAAACTAGCATGGGCGACTCCGTTCCAGAAAAAGGAACAATAGTACTAGGCTCAACTGAAGGCATGATGATGCAATCAGAAGATTTATTTTCAAAACCAGGCGATAAAATAACTGAAGTTCCTGGAGTTGATTTAATCATCGGAGGAGTATTACAAGAAACCGCATCTCCAATTGATCAATTTCATTTTCTAGGCGAAACAGATTTTGAAAAAGTGAAGGGTGAAGAAAATAAATTATATGTAAAATTAAACGATGAAAATATACCTAAATTATTTTTTGTTTATTCCTACAACAAAAAAGCCCCTATAAACATCGAATTATTCATTGGTAACCTTTCATATTATTCCAAACACGAAATATTAGGCGAAACATATTATCCTTTGATTGTTGGATTCAAAGAAGCTAAAATGATGCAAGAAGAAAAATTATTCTCAAAACCAGGAGATACAATTAAAGATCTTTTTGGTAAAAATTTCATAGTTATTGGAGTGCTTGTTGAAACAAATACGAGTCTTGATATGATGCATTTAGTTCCTTTAACTGAAGATGAATTAAATTAAAATATAATAAACTAAAGAAAATAATAGGCATGAAAAATGAAAAAAACAACTCTACAAATAAAAGGAATGCATTGCGCTAGTTGTGTCACTATAATCTCTAGATCTCTTGTTAAAAAAGAAGGCGTTCAAGATGCGAATGTAAATCTCTCAACAGAAAAAGCAACAATTCAATTCGACGATAAAAAAATATCAGAGCAAGAATTAATAAAAACAATTCAAAGCAAAGGATATGACGCATTTACTTTAGATGAATCTAATAAAAATAATGAAAATACATCTGATTTCAAAAAAGAAGAATTATCAGACCTTAGAAAAACATTCATTTTTAGTCTTACATTTGCAATTCCAGCATTCATCATAGGTATGATTTTCATGTGGATAGGTATAGAAATTCCATACACTGATTACTTATTGTTTTTGCTCGCAACACCTGTTCAGTTTATTGTCGGATGGCGATTCTATAAAGGTGCATGGATATCTTTGAAAAATAAATCCGCAAATATGGATACATTAATTGCACTTGGAACAAGTTCAGCATATATTTATAGTGTTTACATATTATTATTCAAGCCAGGAGAAGCACAATATTTTGAAATTTCAGCAATATTAATAACTCTTGTAATAATGGGAAAACTTCTTGAAGCACTTGCAAAAGGAAAAACATCTGATGCCATAAAAAAACTTATGAATCTTTCTCCAAAAACAGCGATAGTTCTTAGAAACAAAAAAGAAATAGAAATACCTATTGATGATGTTCTTCTAGGAGACATAGTTCTCGTTAAACCAGGAGGAAAAATTCCTGTTGATGGAGTAATAATTGAAGGTATATCCTCAATTGATGAAAGTATGATTACAGGCGAAAGTATCCCTGTTGAAAAAATAAAAGGCTCCGTTGTTTATAGCGGAACTATAAATAAACATGGTGCATTTAAATTCAAAGCAACAAAAGTTGGCGCTAATACAACACTTTCTCAAATAATAAAATTAATTGAAGACGCTCAAGGATCAAGAGCACCTATTCAAAGATTTGCAGATACAATATCATCTTACTTTGTACCTATCGTTATCGGTCTCTCTGTGCTTACTTTTGGCGTTTGGTATTTAACAGCATCCGCATCATTTGCATTTGCCATATTAGCTGCAGTATCAGTTATAGTTATTGCATGCCCTTGTGCACTTGGTCTTGCAACCCCTACTGCAATAATGGTGGGAACTGGTAAAGGTGCACAAAATGGCATTCTTATTAAAAGTGGCGAAGCACTTGAAACTGCACATAAATTAAAATATATTATTTTTGATAAAACAGGAACTATAACTAAAGGAATTCCAGAATTAACAAACATTATTTCCTTTGAAATGACTGAAACTGAAGTTTTAAAAATAGCAGCATCAATAGAAAAAAGTTCAGAACATTCTCTTGCTGATGCCATAGTTAAGAAATCCGAACAAGAAAAACTAACACTTTTCAAAGTTACAAATTTTAATGCGATACCTGGCCTTGGAGTTAGTGCGAAAATAGGTTTAAAACAATACCATTTTGGAAATAGTAAACTAATGAATGCTTTGAAAATAACACAAATCAAAGATAAGAAAATATTGAACAAAGTTTATTCTTTAGAGGAAGAAGGAAAAACAGTTATGTTTTTATCTGTTGAAAAAAAGCTCATCGGAATAATTGCTGTAGCTGATGAAATAAAAGATTCCTCCGCAGAAGCAGTTAAAACTCTTGAAAAATTAGGTCTTCAAATTTATATGATTACTGGAGATAACAAACGAACTGCAAACGCTATTGCAAAAAAAGCAGGCATAAAAAACGTTTTTGCAGAAGTTCTCCCTGAAGATAAAGCGAACTATGTAAAAAAATTACAAAAAAAAGGCAAAGTCGCAATGGTTGGCGATGGCATAAATGATGCTCCAGCGCTTGCACAAGCTGATGTTGGCATAGTTATGGGCTCAGGAACAGATGTAGCTCTTGAAACCGGAAGCATAATTTTGATGCGAAATGATTTGAATGATGTTCCTCGAGCAATAAAGCTAAGTAAAAAAACCATGGCTAAGATAAAACAAAACATGTTTTGGGCATTATTCTACAACGTTCTTGGAATTCCAATCGCTGCAGGAATCTTGTATCCTTTTACTGGTTGGCTACTATCTCCTATTATTGCAGGAGGCGCAATGGCTCTTAGTAGTGTTAGCGTTGTTACAAACTCTTTGATGTTGAAGAGAACGAAGATATAAGTAACACCACCTATAAAATATTTAGTCAAGCCTAGACACGAGTTTTTTTGTAAACTGCCCATTATAACTTCCAACTTGAACTTTTTCATTTGTAAGTTCTTTCAAATCAAATGCTAAAAAACATTTTCCTAGAAAATTTTCTCTGTAAAGTCGATATACTAAGATTTTGTATAAGTATAGTTTTAAGTTCCTATTATCAAACTCACTTTCGCAACAAATTTTCTAGAATTTTCAAAGATTTCTTCAAGTCTTCTTTGCGTATATGTTTTTATCGCAGAATATCTAGCAATATGACTCTCGGTTTTGGCATCTTCAAAGTATTTGACGTATTCATCTTCAAATATTTTATATGACTGATTTAAAATTTCTAAATCTTCTCTTTCTATAATATCTGGAACACAAAGATATCCTAAAGCAACTTGTGCTGCATCATGATCATGTACTTCGTAGCCTTTAACTAAAATTAATGCTTTAGCACAATATAGCATTGAATAATAAGAAATTGTGATTGCCCAATAATTCCAATATTGTTTTTCAGGATCTCCTTGATTTGGAATCAACTCTTTGTTGTGTTTTGCTATAAGTAAACTGTTTTTTCCTTTTTTTAGAAATAAAGATATTTTGAATGAATTGCTAGATTTTGTTATTCTACCTACTTTCACTAATTTGTCAAATTCTTTTTTGTATTCCTCCATTTAAAACACACTCCCAGAAATTTTCTGGATTGTTTAATATTATGTGATTTTTTAATGCTTGTTTACCTACATTCTCTGACTTTTCATTGAGCATTTGTTTGAATTCTTCATATGTTACAAAAATAGGATTTATCTTTTTTTTAAACAAAGTTTCATATTTTGAAAATGATATTGATTTATTTCCTTTTTTGTTTATTATAAGTAAATCAATATCTGAATTTTCTCTTTGTGTTCCTTTAGCTTGGCTTCCAAACAATATTATTATGTCTTTTGTTTCAAGTTCCGAATATATATTGTTAATTATCGGATTTTTTTTCAAAAAATTATTCTTCTCATCATCTGAACTAATAGAGAGATATGATTTTATTATTGGGTTGTCTTTATTCAACGATACTATTTTTGATTTACCTATGACTTGTACATTTACTAAATTATTGATTTTTAGAATAGTGCGATAAAATGTCGCGTACGGAATCTTTGTTTCTTTACTTAATTGTAGCATAGTAAACAATTTATCCGTCTCGTTTCTTGAATTTTTTGCGAGAAAATTTAATATAACAAACTCGTTATTTCTTTTATTATTCATTTTTGAATAATATTATTCATTATTGATATATAAATGTTTTGATGTGAATAATGAAGCATCTATTAATAAATATGTATCTTTAGAACATCATTTATAATATCACAAGAAATAAAAAGAACAAGTCATTCTAAACAATTATGAGACAAAAACAAGTAGGAATTATCTTAATTATCATAGGCATAGTCCTTGCAGGGTTTGTATATGTAACTAAAATACGAGAAGATCAACACATTCAAACGATGATTGATATTCAACAAGGATCTTGCTAC
This sequence comes from Candidatus Woesearchaeota archaeon, assembly GCA_041660865.1. GTDB lineage: Archaea > Nanobdellota > Nanobdellia > Woesearchaeales > 21-14-0-10-32-9 > 21-14-0-10-32-9. The sequence continues at coordinate 129,000 of JBAZVO010000004.1, read as the reverse complement.
CTTGCTGATGGTACTTGTTTACATGATGATCGAGATTATACTATTTACATAATTGGAGTAGCATTAAGCATAGCACTATTATTTCTTGGAATATATTTAGGATTCATAGATAAAACTCAACAAGTTCTTGAAAAACATAGTTTAGATGTATCAAGTGCTCTAAAAGATGCTAAAAAATATGAAAAAGAAAAAGATGAATTTAGCGCATTCCTAGGCGGATTTAGCGAAGATGAACAAAAAATCTTAAAAGCAGTAAAAGAACAAGAAGGAATACAACAATCAACTTTACGATTCAAAACTGGCCTATCCAAAACTGCCCTTTCTTTAATTCTTAAATCTTTAGAAAGTAGAGAAATTGTAAGTCGAAAAGAAGAAGGCAAAACAAACAAAGTTTTTTTAAGAAAAAAATAAACAACACAACATAAAACAATGTTATTTACACCGTACTAAAAATAAAACGAGCAATAAAATGAATTCTACACCTAAATGCCCTCATTTCAACTCCTGTGGCGGATGTTCTTTGCAACACATACACTATGAATTAACACTTGTTAATAAAAAAGCATACGTTACAAATCAATTAAAAAAATTTGACATTATAGTTCCTGAACAAGTAGAAATTAAACATACTGCGGAATATAATTATAGAAATAGAATGGATTTTGTATTCTTTGACCTGGGACTTGGACTTAGACAAAAAGATCAATTTGATAAAATAATAAAAATTAACAATTGCGCAATTGCGAGCGAAAAAATTAATATTTTAAAACTTGAAATTGAAGAATGGTTCAATAAAATTAAAGTCGAACCATTTAATCTTAGAACAAAAAAAGGAACCATGAAATACGCTCTAATAAGAGCTTGTGAATTTAATGATGATTCTTGCATATCTTTTGCTTTAAGTTCAGAATCAGCCCAACTTGCAACGCATATAGATTTAATTAAAGATTTTGCGAAAAAAACCACTGCGAAAAATGTTATGATTGCAAGAATACCCTCAAATCACGATGCTAGTACGTCTGATGATTATTTTTGTATTAAAGGAACTCAATATCTTGAAGAAAATTTCCTCGGGAAAAAAATGAAATATCACAGCGAAGGATTCTTTCAAAATAACCCAACAACAGCAAGTCTTATGGTTCAAAAAGCAGGAGACATACTATCAAATTATGATACAACTAACTCTAATCTTCTTGATTTATATGGCGGCATTGGAACATTTGGTGTTTGTCTTGCAGATAAATTCAAAAAAACAATTATTATAGAATCAGTAAAAGATAGCATAGATTGTGCAAAAATGAACATCTTATCAAATAACATATCTAATGCTGAAGCGCATGTTCTTGATTCTGCAAAAATGATTAAAGTCGTCTCGAAAGGAAATCTTTTTTGCATAACTGATCCTCCACGAAGTGGAATGACAAGACAGGCAATAGAAAATCTTCTTAGTTTAGAACCTGAAGTAATAATTTACATTTCATGTAACCCTCAACAATTCGCAAAAGAAATGATTGTTTTTAAAAAGAAATATGATATGAAATCTTTAACTATTTTTGATATGTTTCCACAAACAAATCACATCGAGAGCATGGCAGAACTCGTTATACGAAAAGAGGCAATAAAATGAAATTAATAAATTTTAATATTTGTATAAAAATAGATAATAGCTATAAAGTTGGCGAATTTATTAAATCTAAAAATCCAGATATAGTCACCTTTCAAGAAGTAACAAGACATTTAGATGAATCTGTTTTAAACATGTATAAATCTCAAAAAATAATCGATGATATTCTTAAAAATGATTTGCCTTATTCTTTTTTTGGACCTTTATTTAAAGCTGATAAATTTACAAAAAACGGCCAAATTTCAAGAAATATAAATGGATTTATAGAACAAGGAAATGAAATAAAATCAAAATTCCCTATAATAACTGCGAAAAATGAATTTTATTACAGACAATACGAATTATCTATAGATAGAACTAATTTCGAATTAGAAGATCATCCTCGAGCCATACAAATTGTTGAAATAAATGTGAATAATAATAAATTACACATAATTAATGTGCATGGAACTTACACAAAAAATAAAAAAGATACTGAACGAACCTTAATTCAAACCCAATACATTATATCTGTTGCAAAAAAAATAGATGCACCATTAATAATTGTCGGAGATTTTAATTTAAGTCCTGAAACAAAAAGTATAAAATTACTAACTAAAGAATTTAGAAATCTTATAGATGAGTACAATATTAACTCTACTCGTCCTGAATTTGATGATGGATTATATAAAGACAACGTAGTTGTAGATTATATCTTTGTAAATGATAAAATAAAAATTAACAATTTTGAAGTTTGTAATACGCAAATATCAGATCATTTACCTTTAATATTGGATTTCGATATCATAAATTAATTTATAACTCAATTCACCACTCAATTTATTTTTCTATAATACTCACAATCTTCATCATGCGCGCCAGGAAGATAATTTATGCTCATTAAAAATTCATTAACGATTTCACCACCCGTAAACTTGAATGTTTTTTTAAATAATTTAACCCACTCTTCTTTCTTTTGTGGATGATTTAAATCAAGCCATGCTTTAAACGAACCATATTCTTTTTGAATCTCTTTAATTTTCTTCGCATTATAAATTATTGATTCTATTTTCAATCTATTTCTTATTACTCCAGGATTTTGCATAAGTTTAAGTACATCTTTTTCTTTAAATTTTGAAACCTTATCAATAGATGAAAATTCTTTATACATCATTTCTTTCTTTTTAAGAACAATTTCAAATGAAAGTCCTGCTTGATTTATTTCTAAAACAAGTCTTCTAAATAAGTCATCATCATCTTTTGGTTTTTTCCCATGCTCAGAATCGTGATGATCTCGATGAACATTACCCACAGGTGACTCTCTTGCAAATTTACAATATGACATTTTATTTAACTCCTAATCATTAAACTAAGACCCTGTGTGAATATTTAACACGAATATTAAAAATCGTACTCGAACATGATTATTAAATATATTTAATGTGGATAATATGTTAATTTAATAACTTCTTTATTTAGTATTGTTTCATATGAATCTATCATATTAGAAAAATCTTTTTCTAAACTCGAAACAAACAAATTTATATCATCTATATCTTTTAATATAACATTAAGAGAGTATTCCCAAGCGCCAACACTTTTATTTATATAAATAACTTTTTTATTTAATTGACACCAAGTTATTAATCTTTGTTCTTCTTTTTGTGTGCAACTCTTTAAATTAAGCAAAAACACATAATGATAAACCCCTAGTTTTCCTGCGCTAAATTCTACTCTAAAATTACTTACAATTCCCTCTTTTTGCAGTTTTTTTATTCTATATGCAACAGAATCTGCCCCTAGTTTAGTTGCCATAGCAATCTTCATAACTGATGTTGATGCATCTAAAGACAATATTTTCAATATTTTTTTATCTTCCTCATCAAGCTCGATTGATTTTGTATAAGATGCGAATGTTTCAGTTTTCACCATCTCTTTTTCATCAAGCAAAAATTTTAATCTCCCAAATACATTTGAACTAACTATAATTTCTAACGAATACTTATGTATAATTTTTGAATATTTATTTTTTATATCCGTCATTAATTCATCTAATTCTTGAATAGATTTTACAGCAATTACAGCCGTTACATCAAATGCTCCAAATGTTTTTATGCAATGAATAATTGAGTTTTTTGAACAAATATAAGATAAAAATTCTTCACCATTATTACTTGTAAATAATTTAAAATAAACCTTGTAGGTAGAAAATCCTAATTTGCCAAGATTTATTGACGTAATATATTTTTTTATTATACCATTTTGTTCAAGAAGTCTTACCCTATATCCGACAACAGCTCTACTGGCATGAACTTTTCGTCCTATTTGTGAATAAGGAATTCTACAATTCCTATCAAGTTCACAGAGTATTTTTTTATCAAGTAAATCCATTTTATTTACACAATACCTTATTTATATTAATAATTTACGTTTTTGTAAAAAAAATATGAACAAATATTTATCATTAAAATAAAGAACATCATCATATGAATACCTCAAAACCAAAAAAAACCTTAACAAATCAACATAAACTACATTCAAACACTAAACATTCAAACTTAAAAGAAATTAAACTAAAAAAATCTATTAACGATGTAGTTGATGATTTATTCTTTTTTGTTCAAAAAAATAATATTAACGATGATACGAGTTCACCAGGAATAAGAGATTACATAAAACAAAAATATCATAAAAAATTATTAAAATATACTGAATCTGAATTAGAAACATATATTGAGAGCATAAAACACATCAACTTGTATGATTCAACAAATTACGAATGTAAAAAATCTGTAAATTTATATTCATTTATGAATAGCTTATCTCGTTTTAGAGATGAACTATTAATATATATTGATGTTCAAATTAAAAAAGAAGACCTATCAAAATATAAGTTAGAACGTTTAATTTCACCACCGCTTGAAGCATACGAATACATAGGTCACACAAAAACAAACATAAAATCTTCAGGAAGAGATTTTGGATTACTTTTTGAATAATCATTCTTAAAAAGACATAAAGCGTAATGGATGACAATAATTTACGTTTTTGTAAAGAATATTGAGGCAATATTTTATCATTTAAATAAATAATATAACCATATGACCAAAAAAACAAACATAAATAACACAACGATTCAGCAAAATAACCAGCCTTACTCTATTCAAAACTCTCCCAAAAATACATACGATGATATAACACTAAAAAATTCAATCAATGAATTAGTTGATGAATTATTTTCTTTTGTTAAAAATAACAATATTAACGATGATACAAGTTTGCCAAAAATGAGAGAATACATAAAAGAAAACTATCATGAAAAATTATTAAGTTACAGCGAATCTGAACTAGAGATATTTATTGAGAAAATAAAACATGAAAATTTCTATAACGACGCACTATATAACTGCAAAACGCCCTCAAACTTATATTCCTTCATGAATAGCTTAGATAGTTTTAGATGTGAAATGATATATTATATTGAAGGACGCATTTCTAAAAAAGAAAGACCACATCATAAATTAGTAAGAATGATTTCGCCACCAATCGAGGCATACGAGTACATAGGCCATAGCAAAATAGATATTAAACCTACTGGTCGCGATTTTGGATTACTCTTCGAATAAATACTAACAATATACCTTTCTTAAAAATTCATTCTGAATTTATTTAATTATTTATTTGTTCATATTACTGAATTTATTCTTTTTTTAGCTTCATGTATTCCAAGTGCAATTCCACCGCCAATTAACGCAGTGTATAATTGTAATAAACCCATTGAAACTAAAAATGGTGCCGGTATAACTCCTGATTTAACAAGTATAAATGCTACAGAAAATAAGAACACAGTTTTCAAAGCAGCACCAATTATGAGTGTAATTATACTGTTAATTTTTCGTTTAAGTTTTAATTCTTTAAATGCATAAACAAGTATCGTGTTACCAATCCAAACAAACGGAATCATATATATCAAAAATATTGTAAATGGTCCAAATATTACGCCTCTTGAAAGCACAGCTAAACTCGGAAGCATAATTACGGGAAGCAATCTATAATCTTTAATATTAAGAGTAGCAAGAACGAGTGCTGCATTAACAAGAACTCCAACAACCATTTGAGGATGACCAATTAAAAATGGAGTTAAAAACGCAAGAGCCGAATAAATCAATAATTCCACATTTTGCTGCATAAAACTCAAGTTATATTCTGTTTGACCCCAAAAACCGTAATTATCAACCATAACTCACCCTCGATAGCATTTATTTTTATTTATTGATATTTTATAACCTGTCTAATAAATAGTTTGCGGTTAATTTAAAACGCTTATAAATAATAAAAAAAAATTTAAACAACCAATCATTTAACTTTAAATAGCTTGAAAGGTAATAAAATGATTATTGATGCACACACACATTTAAATTTATTGTCAGATAAAATACGTACTCAAAAACAGCAACTAGAAGATTTAAAGAAATTTAGAAAAAAAGCGAAAATCGATAAAACAATAGTTTTTGCAACGCTTCCTTCCTTAACCGAAGATGCTTTGACTACTTCTAATGCCATTAAATTATGCGAAAATGAAAAAAACATCTTTGTTGTTGCAGGAATCAGTATCCTTTTTACTAATGATGACTTACAAACCTTAAGAAAATATTTGGAACAAAAAAAGATTGTAGGTATAAAATTTTACACTGGCTATGAACCGTTTTATCCATCAGACAAACGCGCAGATAAAATTTATGAATTATGTGAAGAATTTGATGTTCCTGCAATATTTCATTCTGGAGACACATTTAAAAAAGGTGTAGGAATAAAATATTCTCAGCCCATACATATTGATGAACTTGCAATAAAACGACCGAACTTAAAAATTATAATTGCACACTTAGGAAATCCTTGGCTAATTGATACTATGGAAATGTTATATCGTCATGATAATGTCTATACAGATATTTCTGCACTAGTTTGGTCGAAATTTGATAAATACTTTCAGAAATATTATAATGATCAAATAGTTCACATAATTAAATGGAGTGCTAAGAATAAATTAATTTTTGGAACAGATTGGCCTTGCAATGATGATTCAACATATGAAACTTACATGACACAATATGTAGAATTTGTAAATAAATTAAAAATATCAAAAAAAGATAAAGAAAAAATATTTCATTTAAATGCTGAAACATTATTTAAAATTTGAATTCAAAAAAATAAAAAAATATCATTATTTCTTTTTAACTTGTTTTGTTTTACTACTAGATTTATCTTCTTTTTTAAAAAGAGAATATAATGGACAATATCCTATCATCGCAGTCGCCAAAGGAATTATTGCAATTAAACCAAACCAACTTTTGTAATAAATTCCAATAACTGCAATTACCAAACCTATAATGGATCTTATGATTTTATCTGTATTTCCTATATTCTTTTTCATGAGCATTTCCTCCTTATCAGATATTCAAACTTAAATAATTTTAAGTATTAATAACTTTTGTCTTTATTTATCCATATTTTAAATACAGCGATACAAATAATCTTTTTAGATTTGATGCTTTATCTTTAATTACAATTATATCCAGATTTTTTGTAGCCGAGCATAACTCTTGTAAATTAATACTGTTTGCTTTCTTTTTCTCTTCAAAATCCAAAAGATCGTCACTTGAAAATTGAACTTTGATAGAGTCCACATTCTGCCACAACATTAATAGTTTATCGCATGTAATCTCTAATTCATCATACTTTTCTGCATCCGCTTCATCTATCGCTATTTCCATTACATCATGATATTCTGTTAAATAAAACCCTAACATAGTCACATTATTTCTTTGAAATACAACTTGCCATTCTTTTCTAATGTTTTCGAGTTCATAATGCGCATCAATAAATTTATTTGACTCAATTAATAATTTAGCTTCATATATAGATGAATTCATAGAGTCTAATGATTGTTTCCATTTGAGGTCTTTAGAATATGGCACTATAGGTTTTGTCGCATAGGACTTATAAAATATCAAGAAACTTTCTTCATACTCATTCATTAATTCCGTAGTATTATTACCTTCTTGTCCTGATGAAAATAACACCTCTTTGTAATTCGCATTCATTTTATTATATTTTTGATCAAATAATTCGGATGTTTTTTTGTTATATATTATAATTGAACTTATTATAATTAATATTAAAATTATTGTTATTGATGATATTAAAAGTATTTTCTTTGTTTTATGCATGCTCTTTCCTCCTTACAATATAAATAAAAAAATTAAAAAAAATTAAAAAATTTAACTTTTAATAATTATCACAAATGCCATCGTTATTAGCATCTAGAAAACGAGCACCGCTTTGTACATTCGAACTACTATGCATTCCTGCACCCGCGCAACTTCCTTGACTCGCACAGCCTGTTTTTATACTTCCAGTGCCTGTTCCTTTTGAGTTCATACCCTTACCAGATTGCATTCCTTGCCCAAGTCCGAGCTCTGTTCTTATTTCTTCTGCTCTAACATAATTTTCTGCTTCATTGGCGTCATGCATTTCCACATATTTAGCAAAGTTAGCTTTGTTTACGACTTGAAACATTCTACCATTCATAGGTAAATTATTATCTTGTCTGATTTTTATCCAGGCATCATAATCTCCTACATCCATGGCATTTTCTAATTGTTCATGGACATCCTCATTATAGTTAGGTCCTGTTGTTTGTGTATTTCCCTTGTAGGCATAAGTTAATCCTGTAAATGCAAGTGCACTCACAATAAAAACAGCCAATATTCCAACCATTAGTTTGTTTTTCATTTTGTTTCTCCATGCTCTTACTTTACTTCAAGCACAAAGTTACATAAGATGAAACCATATTACTTCTTTTTTGAAACCATGACTCAATCTTATGAAACTAAACTCGTTCAGCCTCAATACTTGAAAAAAAAGTAAAATTACACAGTTCATAGCAAACTTTAAAACCCTTAAACTACTACAACGAAATATGAAGAAAAAGAGCACAATAATTGCAAGTTTAATATTTATAAGTTTCATTCTTTTAGTTATAAGTAGTGTTTTTTATATTCAAAAATTAAGAGATGCAAAGCAATTAGATCCTTTAACTTTAGAAGAGCAAACCAAAGAAGAAATAATTCAATCTATTTATGAAAGACATGCACAAGGAAATAGCACATTTTATTTTGTAATTCCTTTATTTGGTTTTTTCGGTGTCGTCGTAGGAGCATCTATATATTTTATTTTAAATCAAGATCTTGAAAAAAAAGATAAAACAATAAAATACAATACAGAAGTTATTTTGAAATTGTTAAGTCCTGAAGAAAAAAAAATTGTTGGAAAACTTCTTGAAAATGATGGTAAACTTCAACAAGCAGAAATAACATACATGGAAGGATTTACAAAAGTTAAAGCACATAGAATAACTGAAACTCTTGTCAAAAAAGGCATAGCGACAAAAGAATCACTCGGTAAAGTTAGATTGATACGTTTAAATTCTGATCTGTATAACATTCTAAAGAAAGATAAGTGAACTCGCTATGAGCTATTCAACTAATTGCTTAGGAAATAAAGTTAAAGTCACAATCGATAGAGCGTTGGGTTCAAAACATCCTAAATGCAATATTATTTACAAAGTTAATTATGGATTTATTGAGGGAATTATGGCGCCAGATGGTGATGAACTCGATGCCTATATTTTAGGAGTTTCAACACCATTAAAAGAATTTGTTGGTATTTGCATCGCCATAATTCATAGAACAAATGATGACGATGATAAACTTATTGTTGTACCTGATGGAGTTACGTTTTCTGATGAAGAAATCATAAAACTAACTTATTTTCAAGAACAATATTTTAAATCAGAAATAATAAGAAACTAGGCTCTGTCTCAAAAGAAATAAAAAAAATGCTGCCTAGCTCACCACTAAAAAATCACATCGAGATTTATAGACTCGGCAACAAACGAGAAACCAAATCAATCGGTGAGCGCAGCATCCCAGAGGGAGACGAGAGTGCTAACGACCGTATACAAAAAGATTCTCTTTGAGACAGAGCCAGAAATTAAAAAATTACTTGAAGCATCATTAAATAAATAATTACAACTCACAGTCTTGCATTTATTTAATTATTTATTTCACAATTACTTTTTTGAATTAAGCCAAACAAGAACTGCTTTCTCTACATGTAATCTGTTTTCTGCTTGGTCAAAAATTATGCTATTTTTATGATCTATTGCGTCTCTTGTTATTTCATAATTCACATGACATGGCATGCAGTGCATTATTTTCGCTTTACTCTTATATTTTTCTAGAATTGCCGCATTTAATTGATACGGTTTGAAAACTTTTAATCTTCTTTCTTTTTCTTTGGCAAATTTTGGATCGTTCATGAATTCCATGTTTATCCATGTATCTGTATGAACAAAATCTGCATCTTTCAAGCAAGATAAATCTGTGGTTTCAATGTAAAGTTTGGTGTTCTTTGCTGCATCTTCTAATTCTTTATCATATGAATCAGAATCTTTTTCTGGAACACAAAGAGTTATTTGCGCGCCAAGCTTTGTGCATACTTCAATTAAACTATTACTTACATTGTTTGCAATACCTAGCCAAACTATTTTCTTTCCTTTAAGATCCCCCTTATGTTCTATCATTGTTAGTGCGTCAGCGAGTGCTTGACATGGATGATGCATTTCGCAACAACCATTTATAACAGGAACATTAACCATCTGAGTCATCTCAATTAGCGTTTCATGTTTTAGTGGTCTTGACATTATAAAATCAGCATATCTTTCTATTGCTCGTATCTCATCTTTGAGTTCAGCAATACTTACTTGCGATGTTTTTTTGTCGAGAAATATTGCATGTCCACCAAGTTGCGTCATCGCTGTTTCAAAACTAATTCGTGTTCTTGTTGAATTCTTTTCAAAATACATTATTAAGGTTTGATTTTTTAATGCTGTTTCGTAGTTTTGAGGATTTTTTTTTATTTTTATCGCCAAATCAAGTATTTCTTTTATATCTTTTGACGAATAGTCTTTTAGATGTAACATGTGTTTAATTTTATTTTTTTGCATTTTTATCCTCATTAAAATTATCAATATCAATATTAATATTATTATTAAACTAATTATTAAAATAAAAAAAGATTTATTTTTTCAACAATTCAAACTTATACGTCAAAATTTTATATACTAATTTTGCCGCTAAAAAGTCTGATGCTTTATCATTTTTATTAGGACAGAGTTCTACAACATCGAGCCCTACAAGATTTTTCTTCTCGATGACTTTTCTTAAAAATTTTAAAACTTGATACCATTGCATTCCTCCAGGTTCTGGAGTTCCAGTTGAAGGTAAATAAGATGGATCGAATGCATCAAGATCAATTGTTAAATAAACATTTTCGCTAAGAAGTGCGATGGCGTCATCCATCCATTTATCATTGTCGTAAATTTTTTCCGCGAAAAATATTCTTTTTTTATCTATTTTTTCTCCTGCATCAAGACTTCTTATTCCAACTTGTACAATAGGGCAGAGTTCTCTTGCTCTTGCCATTACACATGCATGATTAAATTTTGAACCTTCATATTCTTCTCTTGTATCTGAGTGTGCATCGAGTTGTAAAACAGTTAAATTCTTGTATTTTGCAACATGCGCCATTATCGGACCTATACTAATTGAGTGCTCTCCACCAAGAGTTACTACAAATTTTGAATCGATGTGCTCTTTGACTTTTTTTCTAACAAGTTCCACCATTTTTTCAGGCGTGTTCATTCCTTTAATTTCATTCTCTGTAAATATGCCTTTTTTGAAAACTTCGCTATCGGTTTCAATATCATATAATTCCATATTCATAGATGCTTCAATTAATGCTTTAGGTCCTTTATTAGCTCCTTTAATCCACGTACTTGTACCATCATAAGGTACAGGTATAATAACGATTTTAGAAGAATCTTTCTTTGTGTATTCTTTTCCAAGACCACCATAAGTATAATATTCCATTTAACTCCCCTCTCATCATAAGAGCGCATATGAATATTTAAAGATTATGATTAATAACGATTCATAAAATTAAACTTTGAAAATATGAAAAATGATTAAAACAATAAACAAATTAATTTGAAAACTTATAAAAATACTTTAAAATATTAAAAAAAATCTTTGAAAATTAAACAAAAAAAACTCAATCCATATTATCAAAATTAACTCTTTTCTTGAACATCACATTTGTTCTCTTATACATTTCATCTTGATGGCGCAACACTATTGAAATTTCCCAAATAAGAGACGATGGAACTTTACGAATAAGATATTTTTGATATTCAATTAAATCGTGTTCATCTTTTATTGGCATCTCGCCACGAACATCAGTATAAATATCCATTCTTCTAATAAAACTTTCAAAAGCTATTTCATAATTTTTATTTTTTATAACTTGTGATTTATTATTTAAATAAATATTTTCATTTAAAACCAATTGATTTATATCTACAATTTCTTTAGCCACTTTTATTTTATTCTCTTGAAATAATAAATAATTGTTAAATAACTTTTTCGCCACATATTCATTATGTTTATGATATGGATAAAAAAAGAAACTATCCTCAACTGATAACTCGTTTTCAGGTATAAACTCATTCCACAAATCTAAATTTACATCAATTGAATTATTCTGGTTTTTGAGCATATCATCTAATTCTTTAGACTCATCATTTTCTTTTGTCATATTGGCTCCGGTTCTTCTGATTTCAAGTTGCTGGTTATTTTTAACTATTATACAGTAGATAACGAGAAACTATTTAAATAGCTTTTCGTTCTCTGAACACATGTCTCTTAATTATATGGAAGCTCAAGAACACATAATTTCAGATATTGATATTGTTGAGTACATAAATAAAACTGTTCAATTAAAAAAAAAAGGCAGCAATTATTTTGGAAACTGTCCATTTCATGAAGAAAAAACAAGTTCTTTTAGTGTTAGTCAATCAAAAAGAATATACAAATGTTTTGGATGTGGAAAAGCAGGAAATGTCATAAAATATGTCATGGATAGAAATAAACTTTCGTGGAAAGAAGCGATAGAAGATTTAGCCTCATCACTTAGTTTGCAATTAACGACAACTAATCCTGAAGAAAAAAAGAAAAGAACTGAACTTGAAGAAATTCTAAATGATACCTTGAAAATTTTTGAAAAAACACTACAAAAAACACCTGAAATGCTTGATTATTTACAATCAAGAGGAATCACAACAAATAGCATCACACAATACCATCTAGGATATAACGATGATTCTAGAACTCTAATTAATAAACTTCAAGAAAAAGGCCATTCATTAGAAGATATGGAACGCATAGGTATCATAGCTAAAAAACCAGGACAAGAACCTCAGGCAGACAATTATTTTGAACGGTTTAGAAATAGAATAATTTTTCCAATACATAATGAACATTACAAACTTGTAGGTTTTGCAGGTAGAATAAATCCACTCATACAAGACCCAAAAATGTATGCAAAATACATTAATTCTCCTGAATCTGAACTCTATATAAAAGGGAATCACTTGTATGGTTTAGCTCAAATAAGAAATGAACTAATCGCGAATAAAGAAGCACACCTTGTTGAAGGATATACAGATGTAATTTTAATGAATCAACAAAAATTATGGAGTGTTGCCTCATCAGGAACATCTCTTACAGAAAAACAATCCAAAATTCTTAGCAAATTAGTAACTCAAGTAAATATTTTAAGAGATGCGGATTTAGGAGGAATAACTGCAACTAAACGAGACTATTTCATATTAATACCTAACAAATTACAAGTAACAACAACACTTTTACCTGTTGGCGAAGATCCTGCATCATTCATACAAAAATATAGTATAAATGATTTCAACTCACTAAAAAAATTAAATCTTGCCGAATTTTGGTATAGCACTTTAAAATTAACCTCACCTAATCCACCAGTTGCCAAAAAAATAGAAATGATAAATCAATTAATTGAAGAAATAGATTTTATTCCAAACCCTGTAAGTAAATTTTTGTGGTTAAAAGAAGTCGGAACTTTACTAGATATACCTCCAGTAATACTTACAAAATTATACATGCAACACATAAATGAAAACAACAACTCTGACTTTATAGATTATTTTTCAACAAAACATATTAATATGATTTCTGGAGCATTTATAGCTAAACTTTTACGAACCGAACCTACTTTCGCAAAAGCATATCTTCGAGACATACCCTTAAATAAAATACCTACAGATGGATCTATTTTTTCTCAACAAACTTTAAAATTATATTCAATCATATCAAATCAACTGCTTGATACTAGCCCTACGCCAACACTTTTTGGAATTGATGACTCTATAGAACATCATTTTGGAGCCATAGATAGTAAGTTTGATGCCACAAAACATCATTTTGAACCATTTGAAGTTAAAACAAAAACAACTGCAAAATTAAAAAATCAAATATTTGCTTTCGACACAGAACATCAAGATGAACTACAAAAAGAAAAAGGAAGCATAGAACTCATGTTTCCTGATGTATGGCGAGGCGCTCTTACAAACTACAAATTAGATGAACTAACAAAAATGCTTCGAGCAGAATTATATTTAGTAAAACAAAAAAAATTACTCGACAAAATATCTGATGAACTTACACGAGGAAAAGATTCAACAGCTACAATGATTGATATTGAAGACGCATACAACGACTTATAATTTATTAGAGATGCTTTAAATGACCTCGACAACAATCGACCAGACAATAACCTCCGAATCAGTAGATTTAGACTTAAAATATAAAAATCCTCCCCTAGAGGAACTCGTTTTAATTGAATCACCAGTTAGTATTTATGTTAATTATAAAAAAACAAAAAAAGGTGAACCTGCTGCCGTCAAGTTGTATCCCTTAACTAAATTAAATGCTGATGTTTTAAATTGGATTAACAATTTAAAAGATGATACCAAACAAGATAAACTTGATCCTAATATAAAAAAACTTGAAAATGACATTATTCCTGTAAATAAATTACTCAAAACAAATCATAAACTATATCATCAACTAACTTCATGGTCACACGTATTTAATCAAACGTCAACTCCATCAGCTGCTTTAAACTATCTAGGCTTTAAAACACAAAATCACGATACAACAATAGATGAATATAAATCAAACATTTTAAAATTATTTACAAAAGATTTTATTCTTAAAGTATTTAGAGAAGATAAAACCCTATCCTATATCGATTCTTATATTAAAACAACACCTATAGAACTTAAACGAGCATATTTAGCAAAACAATATAGAAAAGAACATGATAAATTAACAATAGATATGATAGTTGATGAAGCGTATCCTGAAATAGAACAAATGACTGGATTTCAACCTTCTGAAATTATCTGGCAAAGACCACTTTCAAATCAAAGCATAATTTCTGCAATTACAAAAAAATATTATGATAAAGAAGATATCTTAAAACAAGGCACCACAACAAAACTTGGAGAAAAACTTATTTATTTTATTATACATCCATTCAATAGAGATAATGTTCAACGAGGTGCTAGAAAATTTCTCACACTTAGATATTCGGTTGAAGTAAAAAAATACATAGATTATAATCACGATCGCATAACCTTAAATCTTAGAGACGATAAATCTAAAACTGAACTCTCATCAATTCTTGAAAGAGAATTTTCTTTCTTTTTAAGTATTCTAACAAAATATGATCCTCATTTAACGCAATTTCCAGAACTTCAAGATAAAATAAAAACCCCTCTTAATAAAATTCATGATGTAATTTCAACTCTAGAAAGATCCATTAAAAAAGAAAAAGAAGATACAATTCCTCGAATATCTGATGGAAGATTCCTTGCAGGAAATGAATCTTATGCAATTGAAATAAAAAATTCAGAATATAGTGATCCCGTTACATTATTCAAATCTTTATCTAAATATCAAAATGCAAAAAAATGGGTAGATAATTCTTCCATAGATCATAAACTTTTATTTATTAATAGAATACTTAAACCTACCATATTTGAAACTACAAAGAAAAAACTAGAAAAAGAGTGGATTGTTCTTGATGGCCGAGAGTATAAATCACTTTATTTTAGAGCATTAGATTTATTATATTCTAAAGATGAGAACTTCGAAAAGCTCACCATGATAAACAATAAAACAGACATGATTGAAATGTTTAATCTTACACATGAAACACCTTACATTATTGCAAGAAACGGGTATAACTACTTAAGAAATATAATAAATAAAGTACAAAAAAAGAATTTAGAGTATCTTAATCCTAAAGCTGATCTTTTAATAAATCATATGAATTTTACATCAAACCACAAATTTCAATCCGAATATCATTTAGATATGACTGAACTCGGAATTTATCCAACAGAATTATTAAAACACATTCCTGAAGGCCTAGTTTTTTTCGATGCAGAAGCAACAGGCTTTAGAAATATGGGTTCAGACATAATAATGAACACATTTGGAGAAATGAAGAATAGTCATTTCATTGCAACTTTGTATCTTGCAAGAACGCCATTTGAAATGGAACAAATGCTTAAAAAAAGTAAAGAACGAATAGATGCTGCGCATCAACTAATCACGTATAATGGAGATAGTTATGACGTTCCTCTATTTGACGAGCGATGTTTCTTTCATTTCATAAAATACAAAATTGATAAACCGGGAATTGATTTATACAAAACACACTATAAACCATATTCAAAAGATAAAGACTATCCAAAGATGGCTCTGAAAGTTTTTGAAAAACAAGAACTTAAATTACATAGACGAGGAGACATTCCCGGAGCTGATATTCCTGAATATTATACACAATATATTTTAGGAAATGAACATAGAATTATGTATAATATCATAGCGCATAATTTTATTGATGTATTTTCCCTACCATTTGTTTATTTACACAGTAAAGGATTTAGATTTGATACCCCTTATACTGAAATAAATTTAAATCACTTCAACGATTATTTTAACAAAATTAATGAACCGCCAAAACAAATAAATGCACCAATAAAATAAAGAAAATTCAACAGTTATCCCCAAGCTAAAACAATAGGTATTTGCCTGTCGAATTTTCTAATTGCGAGCTAACTCGACCTAACTGTCAAAGTATTAAACCCATCACTCGCTACACTCGCAATAAAGAAAATATTCCTCATTAAATATACATTAACAAAAAATTAATAAACTTCTCTTTCTAATATTAAGACATGCGAAAAATATCTTTCAAAAATAAAGAAAACTTAACTCTTAGAGGCTATATTCATGAGCCAAAAATAAAAAAAGAAATTTATGATACTGCATTCATAACACTTCATGGTTTTCCAGGATCTTGTGAAAGTCAAAACAGAATTAGAATCGCGAATGGTCTTGAAAAAAAAGGCATTCTTGTTTTAAGATTTGATTTTTCGTGTACGAATAAATCAGATGGAAACTTTGCTGATAAATTAATGAGTAAAGAAGTTGAGGACATAAAATATGCTATTGATTTCTTAGAGAAGAATTTTAAATTTAAACAATTAATTTTACATGGCGCATCTACTGGTTCAATTGATGCTTCGCTTTACGCATATCGAGATAAACGAATAAATAAATTAATTCTTTCAGGAGGAATAGATAGATTAGATGAATGCGTTCAATTAGATTTTTCAGAATCTCAAATTAACGATTTTTTAACAAAAGGTTATGTTACATATAGTAAAAGACCTGGAGAAAAAAAGAATTGGCTTCATAAAAAGAAATTGAACAAAGCATTTTATGATGAGTATTTTACTTTAGATATTCCATCAGCCATAAAAAAATACAAAAAACCACTTCTTGTAATTCATGGAAGTCACGACTTAGATGTTCCTTTAAAAAAAGGCAAAGCGCTTTATGCTTTAGCAAATAAACCTAAACGATTACACATTATAAAAAACGCAGATCATAAACTCACAAAAACGAAATGGATGAATGAATTCTTAAGAGAAGCCATTAAGTTTGTAAAAGACTAACTCAGTCATAAAAAGAAATAAATAAAGAAAATTAAAATATAAAACATAAATTAAAAAATAAAATTTGATTTATTTACCTTTCAATTTCGCTTCTGCAGCTTTTACAAGTTCAGGCTTATTTGCACGTTTAAATAATTCTATAGCTCTTGGATAATCTTTTAATTTATCCATACATAATGTTCCTGCAGCTTCGAAACAATTACATGAAATGTACGATTCAATGGCTTTTTCCCAATTATGTACTTTTTTAAATTCTACAGCCGCATTTCTGAAATTGCCTGCAAGAAAATAACAGTTTCCAGAACGTTCGTGTGCTTCAATACGCTCATATAATCTGCCGGCGAGTTTAAAATAAATTATTTCTTTTGTAATATTTCCTCGTTTAACATACTCATCTGCAATAATTGTAAATATGTCCCTATTAGATGTATGCCCCTGCGCTTGCAATATTTTAATTAATTGCGCGGTATTCTTTTCCAAAATAGATTTTTCCTTTAAAACAATTTGATTTTCTGCAAGTAATTCACGCAATTTTGACTCGCACTTTTTTGAATAATCACCAGAAACAACTATAATTATTTGTTCTCGAATATACGCGTCTGCTGATGTAGGATCCATATGTTTTAATTTCTCTATAATATTTGCCAAAAACACATCTTCATCTATTTTTTTATCCATTTTTATACACCTTTACTTGATCATTAAATTTTACTTAAAATCATTTAAACTTAGTTAAATTATTTCAATTCTGACGTCTTAACTATATAAGGTTATCGTTTTAAATAAATTAGAAAAAATAAGAAATAAAAAGAATCAGCTTTACTCTAATCATTATCAACTCTTGGCGCTAAGATGAACATCAAACTTAATTTGTCTGTTTCTTTGTACTCAAGAGTTAATGGATAATCATTACTAAGTTTTAATATTGCTTTACTTGCAAGTTTTGATCCTTGCATCATCTTCTTCAAATATTCAATACTATATTTGCTTTTCTGATCTGATTCTGTAGTTATTACGATTTCTTTATCAGAATTTATTACGACGTCAGCTTTTGTTAAATCTCCAGATGATGAAACTGTAAGTTTTTCTTTTTGAACTAAAAAGGTTACACTTTCTCCAACAATATCCATATCTTCAATTGCTTCATTAAGAACTGAACATGGAAATTCTACTATTGCTTTTGATGTTAATTGTGGTATTTTTTGTGCTCTTTCTTCTAAATCTATTAGTGGAAGATAAAAAGTTCTCGTGCTTTTTTCTTTCATCGTAATTTTAAGCTTATTGTCTGCTTTTTCAAGAATTAAAACATCAGATGGTTTAACTCTTCTCAAGACTTGTTTAAAATTATTAAGATTTATTGCAATTGTTGTATCTTCTTTAACTTCGTATTCTGCAAAGCAACTACTTGGCATTTTGAATATGACCATTGCAACATTTGCAGGATCCATAGCCACGAGTTCTATAAAATCTTTAGTTATTTTTATTTTTGTTTCTGTAACTAAATCAGAAATTATTGATATGCTATCTTTTAGTAATCTTGGTTCTGCAAGTGTAAGCTTCATGATTTTACCCCTATCTACTCTAAAAGAAAGAAACGAGATTTAAATAATTTTCCCAAAATATCGTCTAAATAGCCATTTTAGAGTTATTTGTGAAGTTTGGCATATAAAACATAAGAATATATTATTGCATAAATCATAACTGCAAGTATAGGAATTAGAATGAACCAAACCGCGTATTTTTGAAAAATCAATCCACAAAGCGAAAAAACGGAAGCAATCATAATTAAACTTGATGCTCGTTTATGTGTTTGATTCCATACATTTACATCTTTTAAAGTCCAAGGCGTACGTATACCTATGCTCATATTTTGTTTTGCTTTTAAAATCAAAACACCCATATAAAAAAATAATATAGAAAACGCAGGAACAAGCCAAACCCCTATATTAAAGATGTGCCCTAAATTCCATCTTATTATTAAGGCTTGAACATACACCATAAAGAGAAGAACCAAAATACAAAAATTCAGATAAATTCCTTTAAACTTTAGAATATTTTCTTTTAATGGATCCATTCTTGGTACAAAAAATAAAATAAAAAACATAAATAAAAGCATTATTGGCAATAAAAAAGTCCCCCAAAAAGAAGACGAGTAACCATTAGGTTCTCCTTGCGCCCCCCAATGCGAAACCATCATTTCTGGCATTTTTGAATAAAATATTAAAGCAATAATAAATGAACATAAAACGATAAATAACATTAATCCCTCTTTAAATGAGAATTTGTTAATTGAATCAACTGATTTAGATTTGCGCATACACTTAAATTATATTAAGTAGAATAAATAGTTTTGGTAAATAATAACAATAATAACAATAACAATATATTTTCTAAATAAAAAAGATACTCATAATCATTTGCCTGCATAGTCTTTTCTATGTTCTTTGTATATGTATTTTTCTAAATCCATATCTAATGTTGGAGCTAATAATATTTCATCTGAAACAACCATTCGTCCTTGCGTTTTATTTATTGATGAAAATAATCCATAATCTTTAGGTCCGAGAGCCATTATTCCTCCCCAGGATTTATCAAATGAATTTATTGGAAGAACTCCATTTCTAACCAAAACATTACCTTCTTTTTTAAATAATAAATCGCCAATTAATTCACGTTCTTCTTTTCCACCGCAACGCATTAAAATTACCTCATCAACCATCCACTCACTATGCGATAAAAAAGGTTTATTATGAAAAAGTAACTCATGATTATGTATATCTGCATAAACTGTAAATTGTTCAGGTTTTTTTGTATATTCAAAATTATGTAATAAATCTTCAAAATAAATTTCTTGAACAGAATTTTTAGTTATGTTTTTTTCAAACTCTGCTAAATTGATCTTTCCATTTCTTTCAGCAGCAGCATGTATTAAATAGTTGGCAACATTAGGACTCGTAAATGGCCCTTCAGAATGAGCTGTTAAATAAAGAGTATTTTGTTTTGAATCAAGTACTAGATATTCTGATGAATTAAAAAAAATAACGTCGGATCTTAAATTTTGTACTTCTTGTGAAGGTAAATTTCTTATTAAATTTGCAAATTTAGGAACATCAACAATTTTTAATTTATATGCTTGAGCAAAAATATTAACATCTTCCATCATCACCTCTAAATTCATTCCTTGAATTGTTCCAACAACCGCTTTAGTTGAAGCGAACATTCTCGAATCTAAAAGATTATTTGAGACATTACCCTCATTATTAATCGGAACGTTTATATCCACATATTGTAAATTCACGTTTTTTTCCATCGTCAAACCACAATAAACGATTCACATTTATAAACTTTGCCTTTTTTATTACTCAATAGTAATAATTAAATTAAATAAGTGCGAAGAGCAATTAAATCCGAAAAACACCTTAAAAAAAGAACACGAATCAAACGTAAATCTTTGAAAAATTTTCAAGAATGTGTACTTGACTTTTTTTATATCCAAGATCAATTGCTAATTGCTCTTGGGCTTTCATCATACGCAAATCGCCATGCGTAGGAATGAGGTTTTCTGGTTTTAAAATCGAAATTAATTCCTTTTGCTCTTCAGAACTTGCATGGCCGGAAACATGAACTTCATCATGAATTATAATTCCTTTACTTTTAAGCAATAAATCTATTTTTTCTTTGTTCAAAAAACTCTGTTCGCTCGGAATAATTTTCGATGAAAATATTACAACATCATTTTTTTTGAAAGGAAATATTTTACTTGAGGCAAGTCTTGATAAAATAGCTTTAGGTTCTGCTTGATGTCCAGTCACTATGAAAAATTTATCAGTTGTGAACGGATTTTGTTTAAAATATTTTTCAAGCGTCGACCCAAATCTTACAAATTCCGCTTCTTTTTCAAAATCAGCAAGTTTCACTTCTTTTGCAGCATCAAGGTATTTAGCCATTGATCTTCCAATGAATACTGGTTTTCTTCCCATCATTTTTGCAAGTGAAGATAAAGTTCTAAGTCTTGCAATATGACTTGAAAAAGTTGTAGCAATAATATTTCTTCCAGTATAATCTTCTGAAAAAAGCACTTCTTCTAAACGACGATTCGCATCCGCTTCAGATAGAGTTCTTCCTTTTTTTTGAGCATAAAGAGAATTCATTATCAACGCTTTTACGTTTTTTAATTTTTTTAATGCAGCTATATTTGTTTTTTCACCAAGAGTTGGAGTATCATCAAGTTTGAAATCATTTGCATAAACAACACAACCTACAGGCGTATGAATAACAACAATTACTGATTGAGGAGTACTATGCGTAACGTGAATAAATTCTACAGATAAATGTTTCGATACTCTGAATGTAGAATTTTCAGGATGACTAATTAGTTCTGGAAGTCTTTTTCTTTTTTCCTCAATTAAAACTTTTAAAACTTGAATAGTAAAATTTGTTCCATGAATAGGAGTTTTAATTTGATCTGCATAAAATGAAACTGCGCCAACATGATCTAAATGTGCGTGACTAATGCATATTGCTTTTAAAAATTTTAATTCATCTAAATTTGTAAGATCAGGTATTGCTCCTTCTCTTATTAATGTACTTCTGGAAATTGTTCTTGAACCGTCATCATTTTCAGTGAGTCTAACATAAGAATCAAGACTTAAACCTAAATCTATCATGACTGCCTCATCTTTGTATTTTACAAGAGTGCAACTTCTACCTATTTCACTATATCCCCCTATAGGAATTATTTCTATCATACACTTTAGAACACAAACAGGTTTTATAAAGTTTGACTAGATTTCTATTTAATTCATTTAATAACTAATTCACGTTAGAAATTAAGGCTCTGTCCCAAAAGAAAAAAAAGGTATACTGCCTAGCTCACCACTAAAAAAACACATCAAAATTTATAGACTCGACAACAAACGAGAAACCAAATCAATCGGTGAGCGCAGTATCCCAGAGGGAGACGAGAGTGCTAACGACCGTATACAAAAAGATTCTATTTAAGACAGAGCCGAAATTAAGATAATTATTTAAAAGAATTAATTTTTTTCTACATATGGATTGGATTCAACTAGTTCTTATTAGTCTTGCACTCTCTATAGATTGTTTTACATTATCTGTTTGTATAAGTAGTGTTTCTAAATTAAAAAAACACGAATTTGGATTAATTCCGCTGCATTTTGGATTTTTTCATCTAATAATGATCATTATAGGATACTTTGTCGGAAATTTTTTTAAAACATTTATCGAAGGCATAGATCATTGGGTCGCATTTATTTTACTCTCAAGTGTCGGAATTAAATTAATAATTGAATCTTTAAATAAAAATAAAAAAAGAACACCAAAATTAACTTCTGAATGGAAATTGCTAATGATTTCTTTTGCAACAAGCATTGATGCATTAGTTATAGGTATGACTTTTAGTTTTATAATGTCAACAATATATTCGGCAGCGTTAACAATAGGAATTATTGTTTTTATTGTAAGCTCTCTAGGCTTACTTATAGGTTATAAAATAAAGAAATTAAAAATCACATACCTAGATTTAGCAGCAGGCATTGTTTTAATTGGAATAGGAACCAATATTTTACTTAGACATTTACTTTAAATTCAAATTATATTTAATCTTCAAATTATTCTTTATATCCTAATTTAAAAAATATTTTTTCCATCAAACACCAATTTGTAAAGGAATATTGTATTAAATTTAATCCAACAAACATAGTTAAGAAAAGCCAATTTTTTGAGTAAAAATACGCCAAAATACTCGATATTAAAACTAAACTTCCTGCTATAAATCTGACAGGTTTTATCATTCGTCACGCTCCATTATATAAAAAAATACTGGCAAAATTACAACACTTACAAACAATGCAAAGAATATACCTATTGCAAGTATTATTCCTAAATCTTGCATACTAGGCATTAGTCCAAATAGCAGTGCTAAAAACCCTGCAATCTCAGCAAATGCCGACCCAGATAAGCCTATTATTAAAAATTCTTGGAACCTTGCTATCGCTTCTTTTTTATTGTATTGTAATAAGAAATCATCATAAAAATGATACACCGAATTTATTCCATATGAACTGCCTAATGCAATTATCATCGCTGCTGAAACCATCGTCACCACATTAAGTTTAATACCTAAATATCCTGTAACTCCTAGTGCCCATATTAAGGAAAATATCATTATTACTAAACTATAAATTGTTTTTTTAATTGAAAATTTATAATGTATTAACAAGAAAATTATCATAAGAGCAAAACTAATAAGTGTAATTTTTATGAAATCAGAAATAATAACTTTAAATGTTGCTTGATCTATTGCATTAAATCCGGTTAATTTTATTTCAAAACCAGGATTTGATAACTCCAATATTTCTTGAGTGAATTTTATATCATCTAATACTTTTTTTACAGTTTTAGCAGAGGCACCAGTATCTGATTTTATTTGAATTATAGTTATAGATCTATCATTATTCAAAAAATTAACAGCTCTTGGATCATTCTCTAGTATTTTTTTTATTTCATTAGAGCTTGTTGGAATAACTCCATTATTTTTTTCTTTTAATATATCGGTTAAAGACGTCACTTCAACTATGTTATCAACTGATCTCAAACTTTGCGTAAATGAGTCTATATATTGCATGTTTGAATACGTGTAAACATCATCATTTGTAATTAACACTAGATATAGCATATCAGCACCATATTGTGAACGCATATCATTCATGACTTTTACTTCTTCTATATCTTGAGGCAAAACTTTTTCTAAACTAGGCTCAACATTATTTAATAAAATAGGAATTCCAGGAATAGTTGCAAGAGTTATTAAAATTGCAAGAATTATGAAAAACCAAGGATGTTTTCCTTGAAGTATTCCGAGTTTGTATCCGAGTTTTCTTAAATATGACATTTTTTCTCCAGCTAATTATTTTTTTCAATTATTTTTGTTTTTTAGTTTGATTTGATTATTAATTTCTTTTTTCGGTTTTTTCTTTAATTCGTTTTCTTCTGTAAGAACAATTTCTTGTTTGGCTCCAAATTTAAAATTAGTTTTAACATAATTAATTAGTTTTTCTTCAACAATAAATAAAGCAGGTAACCCTACAACAGACAATATGAATGCGAGACCAACACCCATAGTCATAAGTAAACCAAATCTTCCCATTTCAGGCATATCACCTATTAAAAATGTTAAAAATGCAATTGCAGTTACAATAGTTACAGTTGTTAGAACATAACCTGTATTGCCCATTGTTTCTTCTACAGCATATTCTAAACTTTCTCCTTTTTTACGTTCATATTCGAACTTATTTCTTAGATGAATAGAATAATCAACACCTATCCCTATAACCATGGCTGCAACGCCACCTGCGAGAGTTGATATTGGTAAACCGCAATATCCCATAAGACCATATAGCCAAATAATGCTAAGAATTATTGTAACCATAGGAACTATTGCAGTTACAAATGAACCAAAAATTATCGCAACAACAATAAATACGAATATCGCTGAGTATTTTTCAGTTTGCGATCTATCATGTTCTATTACTTCTCCTAATTTTTGTTGAATTATAGGCGTTCCAGTAATATGTATATTTGTACTTCCAGGATTTCCTGCAGAACTTATATCTTGACGAATATTATCAGATAATAAATTCATTCTTAAATCATCAGCACTAATATCTGTTGTTACTAAAATTATACTATTAGTTTTTTCAAAATTTATAAATCTTGAAATTTGTTTTTGAACTTCGACATTTTTTAATAAATCATAATATTCTTCTTCAGAAATTGTTTTTTTTCCTACATACATCGATGCCGCATACATATCTATAACATCTGAAAAAGCATAAGTTGCAACAACATTGTCTTGTTGTGAGAATGCAAATTTAAGTTTCTTTACATAAATATAATATTCATAACTAGTCACATCATACGAATTAGTGATAGTAGATTCAAAGTCCATCTCTAACACTACTGCAATCATATCTTGTCCTAAAAAATTATCTCTCATTATGTTGAATGATTTAATTTCTTCAACATCTGATGGCATCATTTTTTCTAAAGATGCAACTGTTTTAACTTTACTAACTCCACCCAATAACAAAATTGTGATTGCAAGTATTAATGCTAATGTTAAAAAAGGATGTCTAATTTGAACTCTTGCTACCGCTCGCAAGAAATCTTTATACTTGCTAGGTTTTTCTAAGTCTCTTAATTTTTTCATTTTACATCCTTCTTTTTATTACATTAATCACATTATGTTTGGCCATAGATATTTTTACACATTATTATTACAATGATTCAATACATCAATATAGCAAATTCTTATTTTCTTTTTTTGGAATAATATATTATGGCGCCAATTATTACTAATCCTAAAAATATTGCAGCATATAATGGATAATTATTAGCTTTACTTCCAACAACATCAATTGAAACACTCTCTGAATATGTGTAAATATTGCTATCTCCTTCTTCCAAATCTCCTTTTGCACGTATAGCAATATTTAATTTGTGTTCTTTTATTTCAGCATCATCATTTATATCAATATTAAATATGGCTGTAGCATTTTCTCCTGATTTCATTTGACCCAAGTATACGGATCTAACATCCATCTCAAATGGTTGACTACTTTGTTTTATTATTCTAACATCTACTGAATCAGCAGTTTCTTCACCAATATTTTTAAGAACAACTTTTATTTTAGCACTTTCACCTGCAAGTCCAACATTTTCAACATTTAAAACTTGAATATATGGTCTTTTTTTAATGACTATTGGAAAAAAATCTGTTTTTTTATATTCGTTAGAATCTATATCTTGATAAATTAAAGTATACTCTATTTCATAAACTCCTTCTTTCAAATCATTCGCTATATCTAAATAAAATTTTACTTCTTTTCTATCCATAAACTCAACTAAACCAACATTTAATTGATTGTTGTTTGTATATGCAGAACTTATACCTTCAGGATAATTTAAAATTATATTAACATTTTTTGCGGCTTTTTCACCTGCATTAAATAGCTCTGCTGTTAACATTATATTTTTATCTCCACTTCTTATTCGTTCAGGATAAGAAACAATATTTGCAATGCCTAAATTTATTCCTTCTTTTTTAACATTCATCTTGAACTTAACATATTGTGAATCTTTTTCTTGTACTCCCTTGTAATACCATTGACCAACTAATTTAAATTCGTAATCTCCTGCTGGTGCATTTTGATTAACTTTTATTCTAAATTTTTTATTATAATATTGACCTGAAAAAACTGATCCGAATAAATCATCTCCCTCTACATCTTGAAATGTTATATATTGTTGAGTTAACGTATCATCTGCCATTATTTGAACAACAAATTTGTAATCATTATCATTGATTCTAGTTTCGTCATCAAATTTTACAACGTCATGAAACTGAACAATTACATCAACTGTATCCCCTGAACTAACAATTACTGGATCAAATTGCACGCTATCTAAAACTAATGCGCCTTCAACAAAAGAAGGAACCATTACAACAAAAGTTAAAATTAATATTAACCCAAATAAATATTTTTTTTTCAAATCATGATTCATATTTTCACCTGTTTACTTTGTTTTATTTTCACAATGAGTACTTTCAAAATATTGCAGTACTTCTTAATTGAGAAAACCTCAAGTGTATTTAAACGATTCTAAGTATTGCAAAAAACTAAAGAAAATTAACAATTCCGTTAAACTACAAACTAAAAACAATTACTACAACTCATTTTCCGTAACAACTTCTATTTTATTTTTCTTAAAAAGTTTAGCTGTTACTCCATCTCCATCAATTAATGTATGAGAAAATGTACCATCAAATACTCTGCTTGAACCGCAGGACGGAGAATTAGCTTTCAAAATAGCTTTATCGCAATTATTTTCTTTGGCGATTCTTAATGCTTCTAATGCACCGAGTTCAAATTGCGCAGTTACATCATCTCCTTTATTTGTAAAAACTTTTTCACCTATTTGTTCACATGGAAGTCTGGGCGTTAATAATCCGCCTAGTTGTTCTGGACAAACAGCAATAGCTTCACCCTCACGCACCATATCAATAACTTTTTGACACGCTAGCTCTACCATCAAATCGACATTTTTCTCCCGCTAAACATGCACTTACAATCTTCATAGAACTTGATTTAATTACAAATATTTAAAGTATTTGCTAGAATTTATCTTAAATTAATCTTAATATTTCTTTTGCTATTTCTTCAGGCGTTAATTTATCAGATTTAAATGTATGTGCATCAGGATTTTTTTCTTTGTGAAACAAATCATAAAGCTCTTTAAATCTTTCTTTTGATATATTAGAAATTTTACTGTTAGGATCTGCTAACGCATTCGCCACTCGTGCATCAAATCTTTTCGATAAAACATCATAATCGGCTTCGAGATTAACTTCAAGTATTTTATATCCTTGCGATAAAGCCATATTGACTAATTCGCTTCTATGAATTTTTGTAATATTTGAATCGCAAACAATATCATATTTCATTTTAAACACACTATTTGCAACTGCCAAAAATACTCTTTGTACATCTTCTTGATGTTTATCTGCTTGATAATGTGAAAAAAACCACTTTATAGAATCATATGATAACAAGAAAAGTTGTTTTCTTTCTTTCATTAATGCTTTTATAGTTGAAGACTTGCCTGCGCAAGAACTCCCATTCAACAATACTAGTTTCATACAACTAGAACACTAATTTAATTTATAAATATATTACTTAAAACCAGTTAAACTCTAAAAAAATAAATATAAATTACACTTCATCTTATTTTATAATTTCTTACTATTTTATTCTTTTCAAGCAAATATTTTCTTATTCTTTGTCTTTGCAAATGACCTATTAATCCTCTTTTCTTTTCAACTATGTGACTTGCATTAATTGCTCGTCTAAAAATTTCATTTCTGTTAGGTGATCTTTCATATTTTTGTTCGAATTGATAAATTAATCTATTAAAAATTTCATCAGCCCTATTTTGCGTTTCTGCAGAAATCTTTGTTCTCGATTCTCTAATTAATTTAATTAGAAATTTTATAAATAAATATAATACGATAATTGCCACAAAAACAAATATTATCTTTTCTAATAATCCCATAAACACGTTAATTGGTTAATATTTTTAATAGTTTTCTTATTGAATTTAATTTATTATATATTTAGCCAATATACTTTATTTTAATTCTTTTCAGAATTAGTTTCGTAAATTCGTCTTAGTTCATTTCTTTGTAAACGATAATCTCTATTCAAAGAATCCCTTCTAGAGACATAAATAGAATCAAGAATTTTGACATCAAGACCATTACTAAATTTGGATTCTTTATATTCATGATAACGATAAACTCCTAAGACTGGTAACATACATAGTGCAAATACCATATATCCTTGAAGTAGTTCACGATGATTATATTTTTTCCATCCATTTTTAGTATATTCGGTCATTTTTCATCACCTCTTTTTTTAAAGAACTACGATTTTTACTCGCGGTTCCATAGAGTTTATGATAATTTGCTCATTATTACTATTATAAAAATATGATAATTATATCTATTTTTACCCTGATAAATCAGGGTTTTTCAGCAAATTTTATAAATTAAAGAACAAAAAACTAAATCCATGTGGCTCGCAAAATTCAAGAACTGGCACAAAAACTGTTTAATACGTCCTTTGTGTGTTCAACATAACGTTACTGATTTAGTTTATATGTTAAATTATTGGGAAAAAGGTAAAGACTTCTATTATACTGAACTCCACATTCTACAAGGAGATGAATCAAATGTT
Source organism: Candidatus Woesearchaeota archaeon (assembly GCA_041660865.1). Lineage (GTDB taxonomy): Archaea > Nanobdellota > Nanobdellia > Woesearchaeales > 21-14-0-10-32-9 > 21-14-0-10-32-9. Next base: position 99,554 of record JBAZVO010000004.1, on the reverse strand, counting down.
AAAAAATTTATTGCTGGTATGAAAAAAAATCCTGCGACAATCAAAGTCGAAATAAATGGAAATCACATATTAACGTTAAATAAAGTAAAAAATAAAACTGAGTACGCACTTGTTTTTAATCCACAAATAATATATGTTAAACCAGTGATTCAAAGATCAGATGGTTTTGAAGATTGGGAAGTTGCTTCTTGGAACAAAGAAGAATTAATGAAATTAATGAAAATCTCAGTTTTCTCTATGAAACTTATTTCTGTAGAGAAACTAAAAATTGCAGATTTATTTCTACCTCAATTATTACCAAAACTTCCTAAAAAACAAAAACTAGCTATTGAACTTGCAATAAAAGAAAATTATTACTCAACTCCTAGAAAAATCAATTTTAAGAAACTTTCCCAAATTTCAAAAGTTTCGCCTCAAACTTTTCAGGAGAATCTCGCGGGTGCTGAAAATAAACTTGTTCCTTTTCTTGTAGAACGATTAAAATAAAAAACCAAAAATCACGCCACGCGTGTTTTGTTTAAAAAAAATTAACAGGTTTAATTCAAAAGTAAGAGTAAATTTAGCAGACTATCTTATCAAAAAAGATAATATTATATCATAAAAAATACAGGATTTCGAACCCACTTTTTTGCAACGTTTCTCGTATATAAAAAAGTGCGAAGAATATACGCTGTTCTACCAGATACATGCGCAAACATAATATGAACTGTAGAATTATAATATATTACTTCTTTTTCGCGAGTATCAATAAATGACTCTCTGTTCTATATTCCTCAACAACCAATTATTTCAACACAAGTTTAATCATTGAGATAAACTTCTTCGAATTTTCAAGCGATTCTTTTGCCACAGGAATATTTGCATCTGATTTAATATTATATGTAAAAATTCCTCTTTTTCGCTTTTCATCTATAAATATTTTCAAAAGCACAGTTGCCTTCTGAGTTTCTATCTCATAAAGTTCTAGAAGCTGTCTATCAA
>JBAZVO010000004.1:0-98563 GCA_041660865.1 Candidatus Woesearchaeota archaeon | reverse complement strand
ATATTTGCATCTGATTTAATATTATATGTAAAAATTCCTCTTTTTCGCTTTTCATCTATAAATATTTTCAAAAGCACAGTTGCCTTCTGAGTTTCTATCTCATAAAGTTCTAGAAGCTGTCTATCAACTTTTCCTGAATCTACAAAATTCCTGAATTCTTCATATGTTTTCTTATGCTCCTCAGGAGCTATAGTTTTTACACCATTGGCAACAAGATATGCTTTTGCTGAATAAAATATACCATAATAGGCTAAAGAAATAACATTATTAAAGAAGGTTTTATCAGAAGGAACACCTAGTTCTTCTTTTAATTTCTTGCTTGTAGATATATTAAAGTTGACGTTCGCAAGCAGAAGTTCATTTTCGGCTCTTTCAATGTAGATTTTCGCGTCTGAATCCATTTTCTATTGCCTCATCTATTAGCAAATAGTATCTTTCAGTGTTACGAAATATAATTTTGTTTTTAAAAACTTGCTTCGCAAATGTCTCGTTCTTATCTAGAAGCATTTCTTTAAAATTTTCATAGCTAAAGACTAGGGGATGAACCTCTGGATGAAACGTCAAAGTCAGATTTTCGAGAAGTTTCTGCTTCTGAGTTATTTTTTCTTTGGCTATCACTACAATATCAATATCTGACTTTGAAGTGTGTTTTCCCTTCGCATAGCTTCCCGCAACAATAATAATATCATCGTAGAATTCTTTGAATTCGAGTATTTTCTCAATACCAGGAATATTTTTTGAAATGGCTTCTTGCTCATCCAAAAAAGACAGCAAAGAAATTGATTCCTTTGAAAGCAACATATTACACAAACTTGAACCGCCAACTTTTTCAAGAGTTATGGCTTTTCTTCTCTCGAGTTTTTTCGCTGCATCGTAAACCTTGGGATATGATTTTTTGAGCAGAATTGACATCTCTCTTATAGTTTTTTTTAAAAATATATCTTTCCTAAACAAATCTAGTATTTCTATCTCGTTTTTTGAGAATTTTTCCATATTATACCTTTTTAGATATAAGATTATACCTTTTTATAAAAATATTTCGGTGTTTCAGAAAAGAACTGTAAAAAACATAAAAAAAGTGCGGGATTTCGAACCCACTTTTCGAAGTGTTTCTCATCATAAAAAATGCGAGAATAATATATATTACGTCACAAAATTAAAGCCAAACACGCCATAAATTACTACATTATGAACTTATTTCTTTGGAAGATAATCTCCGAATTCGACTTTAAATTTTTGAATTATTTCAGGATCAGTTATTTTTTTAAATTCTTCTTTGCAACGTTTCTTAAAATAATTATATGAACGTTGATCGTCCATTAGACGGTATTTTTCTCCATCCATATAATATAACTTGGCTTTAGCAAAATGTATTTCTTCTTTCGCACTATTGCAAATATCAATAAATGTGTCGACAACTTCTTTTAATCCCACTTGATTAATATGCGCATCACGATTCATATATTTTTTTAAATCTTCATGTTGCTCTTTGTATAAATCCACCACTTGTTCTAAATAGTTTTTATGTATGCCTTGTAATTTAAAAAATATAGTTTGACTGTTGCTCATTACTTGACTTACATTTGTTGCAACCATACAATCTTTAATGAACTCTTGTTTATGTACTTTTCTCGCATTTCATCGTACATATTTCGATATAATCGGAAAAAAACACGACTCTTTTAACTAAAAAACTAATAATAATAAAATAAGTGCGAAGAGTACATCCTATGTACTTTGTACAGAAATACGCACTTTTTACAACCACATCTAAACTTATTGTGTTTTCTTATAAAGATTGTTTGCTAACGCCAATACTCCATCGTATAATTCTTTTTTATAGTTAGGAATATTCTTTTCAGTTAATGCGTTCGCATATTTTTCTTTATACAAATTTAAAGTATTAGCTGTTTCATTCATCTTTTCTTTTGATTTTAACGCTAAGTGTAAATTCAAGATTATTTCTGTTTGTCCCAAGCTATATATGTCTGCAATAATATTTGTTAACTCATTATTTTCAACTTTAGTTTTGCTCATTTTTTCACCTCTTTTTACAAACAATCTTTGTTGTTTATTTCTTACTACTAATAAGTGCTTACAATTATATAAATATTAGTATACCTATAGTAGTATATCTATGGATGAAGAAATATTAAGAAAAGCAGGACTCACAGAAGGAGAAATCAAAGTTTACATTGCATTACTCTCTCTTGGCGCGAGCAGTGTGGGAAAGATACTTGAGAAATCAAGAATTACAAAATCAATAATATATAGAGTTCTTGATAGATTAATAGAAAAAGGCCTTGTTAGTTATATCATCAAAGAAAAAACAAAATATTATCAAGCAAGTCCTCCACACAACATACTCGATTATTTGGACAAACAATCAAAAGACATTCAAACAACAAAAAAGAAAGTTGAAACCATAATCCCGCAACTTGCAAATCTTCAAACAATAACGTTACTAAATCAAGCCACAATCTATGAAGGATTTAAAGGAATAATGACTGTTTATGAGAAAAGATTTGAAAAATTAAAAGCAGGAGATGAATATCTTAATTTAGGACTTCCAGCAACGCAACCAACACATCATCACGCATTCTGGCAAAAAGACCACGCCGAGCGAGTTCAAAGAAAAATAAAAGCCAAACTTCTCTATAATCCACAAGTTGATAATGCTACACTTAAAAGTAGAAATAAATATTGGGGATGCGACGCCAGAAGAATGCCTCTTGATGTGGAAACTCCTTCTTGGATATTAATATACAAAAACACAGTTGTAATTGCAATTCCGCAAGGAGATAATCCTATCGCGATAGAAATAGTTAGTAAAGAAATAGCAGAATCATTTTCAAAATATTTCAATTGGTTTTGGGAAAAAAGCAAAAAATTAAAAAATTAAAAACGAAAAAAATGCAATTCGAAATCACTTTTTCAACATCTTCTCGCCCGATAAAAATAAGTGCGGAAAGTACTTCTTTGTAGAAATGTTCAGATTAACTCACTTTTTGTCAAGCTAATCATTTCAACACAAATTTTATCATCGAGATAAATTTCCTCGAGTTTTCAAGCGATTCTTTTGCCGCAGGGATATTTGCATCTGATTTAATATTATATGTAAAAATTCCTCTTTTTCGCTTTTCATCTATAAATATTTTCAAAAGCACAGTTGCCTTCTGAGTTTCTATCTCATAAAGTTCTAGAAGCTGTCTATCAACTTTTCCTGAATCTACAAAATTCCTGAATTCTTCATATGTTTTCTTATGCTCCTCAGGAGCTATAGTTTTTACACCATTGGCAACAAGATATGCTTTTGCTGAATAAAATATACCATAATAGGCTAAAGAAATAACATTATTAAAGAAGGTTTTATCAGAAGGAACACCTAGTTCTTCTTTTAATTTCTTGCTTGTAGATATATTAAAGTTGACGTTCGCAAGCAGAAGTTCATTTTCGGCTCTTTCAATGTAGATTTTCGCGTCTGAATCCATTTTCTATTGCCTCATCTATTAGCAAATAGTATCTTTCAGTGTTACGAAATATAATTTTGTTTTTAAAAACTTGCTTCGCAAATGTCTCGTTCTTATCTAGAAGCATTTCTTTAAAATTTTCATAGCTAAAGACTAGGGGATGAACCTCTGGATGAAACGTCAAAGTCAGATTTTCGAGAAGTTTCTGCTTCTGAGTTATTTTTTCTTTGGCTATCACTACAATATCAATATCTGACTTTGAAGTGTGTTTTCCCTTCGCATAGCTTCCCGCAACAATAATAATATCATCGTAGAATTCTTTGAATTCGAGTATTTTCTCAATACCAGGAATATTTTTTGAAATGGCTTCTTGCTCATCCAAAAAAGACAGCAAAGAAATTGATTCCTTTGAAAGCAACATATTACACAAACTTGAACCGCCAACTTTTTCAAGAGTTATGGCTTTTCTTCTCTCGAGTTTTTTCGCTGCATCGTAAACCTTGGGATATGATTTTTTGAGCAGAATTGACATCTCTCTTATAGTTTTTTTTAAAAATATATCTTTCCTAAACAAATCTAGTATTTCTATCTCGTTTTTTGAGAATTTTTCCATATTATACCTTTTTAGATATAAGATTATACCTTTTTATAAAAATATTTCGGTGTTTCAGAAAAGAACTGTAAAAAACATAAAAAAAGTGCGGGATTTCGAACCCACTTTTCGAAGTGTTTCTCATCATAAAAAATGCGAGAATAATATATATTACGTCACAAAATTAAAGCCAAACACGCCATAAATTACTACATTATGAACTTATTTCTTTGGAAGATAATCTCCGAATTCGACTTTAAATTTTTGAATTATTTCAGGATCAGTTATTTTTTTAAATTCTTCTTTGCAACGTTTCTTAAAATAATTATATGAACGTTGATCGTCCATTAGACGGTATTTTTCTCCATCCATATAATATAACTTGGCTTTAGCAAAATGTATTTCTTCTTTCGCACTATTGCAAATATCAATAAATGTGTCGACAACTTCTTTTAATCCCACTTGATTAATATGCGCATCACGATTCATATATTTTTTTAAATCTTCATGTTGCTCTTTGTATAAATCCACCACTTGTTCTAAATAGTTTTTATGTATGCCTTGTAATTTAAAAAATATAGTTTGACTGTTGCTCATTACTTGACTTACATTTGTTGCAACCATACAATCTTTAATGAACTCTTGTTTATGTACTTTTCTCGCATTTCATCGTACATATTTCGATATAATCGGAAAAAAACATACTATTAACTAAAATAGACCATTAACAAACAAATAAGTGCAAATAGTATGCATCACGCCAGTAGACACATGCGCAAACATAATGCGAAATATAGAATTCATATTATGCTCAGATTAAATCTAGTTTCATAAATATTCAAACATAAAAAAACTTCTTAAATATATTGACGTCCACGGATTCTGTTTTGTAAATATTAATATTTCTTAAAACTTGCAATGGAAATATTCTATCACTAAAACTAAAATACCTATCATCTAAAGGGATAATTATTCGTTCAACCTCTAAATTATCATATATTGGATTATCAATTCCTGAATATATGGGATTTACGTGAAATCCTAATTCTTTGAATTTAGGATCTTCTTTTTGCATCAGTAGTTTATTTAAATTTATAATTTTATCATCATCTATTAAGTTATTAGTTTGAAGAATGTCCAAAAGCGCACTGTAATGAATTTGTCTTTTTTTTCTTATGTCGAATATAAATAAATCTTCGTTAAATTGAAAATCGCTATTTGTTAAATTAGATGCATTAAATTTCAAATACACGCATAGACCTATTAATAAGTCATTCCCATAGAAATTATCATTAAGCTTCATATTTCTAACAGAACTCATAACTTTATCTGAATATTTAATATCTCCATCCATATCATCAGAAACTCATAAGAATTTAAAAATTTACTCTTTAGTAGTAAAATAAGTGCGCAGAATATGCATCACGCCAGCAAATTAATGCGCAAACATAATAGAAAATATTGAATTCCGAATATTAACCAGTAAACAGAACTCACCCCTATTTTATTCTAATCTTTTTTTACTCTCAGGTTCATCCAGATAATTTTGTTTGCTAATCACTTTTCTTTTACTTTTTTTCTCTAGTGCAAGTCTTGCATCTTTCGCTATCTTGCCACCTTGTCTTGATGCGACTTTATGTTCCGGAAAAGTCTGCGGATTCTGTGTTTTTTCTATTTCGGTTGTTGATGCTTCGCCCAGCATTGAGAATATTAACTCTAAATCATTCATATGATCTCTCAAATTCTCTTTTTGGAGTCCTTTAAATTTCTTGTATTCTACAGGAGTCATGCCGAATGTCGCTTTGCTAATTTCAGCAGTTAAAATAGCGTAATCCTCTTTAGTTGTAACTCCTCTTTTATTCCATTCATCTGTCAAGTCCTGTCTAACAGCTATTCCTCGGATCCTTTTATCAATCCAGGATTTAGAATATCCTTTTTGTTCGTAGAGTTCTTTCATGCGCTCTTGCGCAAGTTCAGGATTTTCTATTTCTTGAACTCGTTCATAACCAACTTTCGCCAGCCATAATTTGAACGGTTCTGCCTTAGGAGATGGCATTGATTGAATTATTCTGAATAAACCTTCGGTATCTGCACAATCAGTTGCATATAACTTACCATCAGCAGAAGGTAATTTCAGTTGTAAACAATTTGTTAACAACTGCTTTTCTCTACCTTTCATAACCCCCCAATACTGTCTAGGACTAGGACTATCTGTCAAAGCTGAGATTACATCAACAACAGAAAAATACCATTTATCATTATGCCAAATTCTTCGGATTTTCTTATCCTGAAATACAACCAATGCTTCATGCTTATCCATTTAGACAGTTTAATCATTGTATAATATATAGTTTATGCTGATTTGACCAGTGAATAGAAATAAGTGCGGAGAGTAGGATTCGAACCCACGAACACACTAAGTGACTAGATTTTGAGTCTAGCGCATTTAACCAGGCTTTGCTATCTCCGCGAAAATATACAACTTAAATTGTATTAAATATAAGAAAAAAGACGAATTTATAATGTTTATGCTTATATCTATGCATGATTTTATTCGTCGTATCTTCGTGTTTTTATTTTATCAATTTTATGTTTTAATGATTTTTCTATATCTACATTCATAATTTTTGCAAGAATTATAGTACATAACAATACATCAGCGAATTCTGATTCTAAATCTTCAATAGAATATTTATCTAATTTTGTTTTTCTTTGAAATTTACATTGATTTAATACTTCTGCACAAAGTTCACCTACTTCTTCATTAAGTTTAACTGTTTGTGCAAGTGCAAATTTATCATTATCTGAAATGGATGAATAGTGTTCTTTTAAACGAAAAAGTTCTATCTTTGCAAATTCTTGTAGTTCTTCTAAATTCATTTACATCAAAAATTCGTTCTAATTATTAAATTTTTTGATAAACTCGAGAATTAATTCGTAATTAATTTTTTAGCTATTAAGATCTGCAAGTTTTTGTTCGATTTGACTTAAGGTATATTCAAGTCTATCAACTTCGGTTTTCTTTTTAATTTCAGAAACTTTAACTTCATCAGAAGTATTTTTTACATTTTTAATCGAATCTTTTTTTTCTGTTGGTAATTTTAAAACTTCAGATTTTTTAGATGGCACATCTTTACTTGAGGCTGAAAGTTTTATGGCCTCTAAAACTTCTTTACGAGTTTTTTCATCCGCAACAAGATTTGCTAATTGACTACATAAAATGTTGAGTTCTTTAAAATCATCTTTTATACTTTTTACAACTTCTATTTTTGTTCTTCTTAATTCATATAAATCTTCAAGCATTGAGAGCAACACTACTGATTCTTTAGCTGCAGTCATTAAACTTATTCTAAGCTTTCTTGGTTCGTTTATTTTTGTAAAATATTCCATTTTTAAAATCCTTATTGTTTCATAAACCCTTCAATTTGATCTAAATTAATATTTATATGATCTATCATATCATCAAATTCTGTAAGTTTTTGCTCTTCTTCTTTATCAAAATCTCTGATTTTTTGAAGTTTGGCTTGTGCTTCTTTTGATCTTTGTTTTATATTTTTTATAAGAGTTTGTATCTCTTCATGTTTTTCTATTTTTACAAATATGCTCTGATCGTTCATTTTGTATCCCCCTCTGCGAATAATTTAGAATCAACAAGAAGTACTGAATCTCTTATTGATTTCATTGTTTTTTCGAGTTCATTTATATTTATATCTTGTTGTTCAGATAATGAAATAAAATTGGCTTTTATACTCTCAGCAGATGTAGTTTTTTTACATGTATCATCTGAAAGTATTATTATTTTATTATGTTCTTTTTTTGGTATAAATAAACCATCACTAGATTTAATTACTGTATTTTCAACTTTTTTTTGTTTAGTTGATTTGTGTTCGGTTTTTTTATTTATATTTTTATCAATTTCATTTTTTGAATAAATTAAATTAAGATCTGAAAATGAAAGTCCTCCTTGTACATTGAATTTTGGAAGATCGTCACTTGGTAATTCAGTTTGAACATCTTCACTCAACCATTGAAATTTAGTTTGATTAACGTCTAATTTTTGAGGAGGAATTATCTCTTTGATAGGGTCTTCTGCAAAAGCTTTTGTTTCAATAGACTCTACCTGATTCATATTTTTCTGCATAGAATTTGATTCATTTAATTGACTTGCTGAAATCAAAGGAGGCAAAGGTTTTATTTTATCTTCAGGAACATCAATAGATAATCCTTGAGGTATAGGTAATTTTGGTTCATTAGAATTAGGCATAAATTCGCCAAGACCTAAATCAAAATTAAGATCTTCTTCTGTAAAATCAGGAATTTCAAAACTTGCCACTTCATCTTCTACTTTCGATTGTTGAATTGGTACAAATTCTTGTTTTGGCACTCCATTTTTTGGTGATTTAGGTGCTTCTAAACTCTTCTTTTTCAAGAAATCAAACATTATAACCCTCTTTTTTCTCTGTGACTTGATTTTACTCTAATATAGAGAATACTTAATAGGAAGAGTATTAAAACTTTTTTTATCTCTCAAGAATGAGAAAACATCAATATTCGAATGAATCGCCTATTATGGGCGTATAAATTTTTGAAGTTATATTTGTTTCTGCCCATTGTTTTAATGCATCTATCGCTTCTTGGTCTCCATGTTGAAAAACGACAACCTTTGCATTAATCATTTTTACAAAAGTTTGTATTGCAAGTCTATCAGCATGTCCTGAAAAATCATATTTTTCTATCTGACATTTAACAAATGTCTTCCAACCATCGATATATACAAAACCTTCTTCTAAAAGATGACGCCCATTCGTTCTTTTGCATTGAAATCCAGTCATGATTATTTTACTTTTATCATCGTGCCAAAATTCTTTAACGTACTCAAGTACAGGCCCGCCTTGAAGCATACCTGATGTTGTAAGAAATACGCCTCCATTTTTTATAGCATCTTTTCTTTTTTTAGGAGATCCTATCCATTGCGCTTTCTCATCAAATGCGTGTTTTAAAGGCTCCAAATTATTTACATATTTAGATTTTGTATCAAGTATTGTTCTTGTAACTTTTTTACACATACCATCGACGTAAATATTTGATGATATATCTGAACGTCCGAGCATAATTAATATTTCTTGTGCACGTCCAAGTGCAAATACAGGAATTAATACTGATCCTTTATTTGCAAGAGTTTGTTTAATTGAATTAATCATATCATTTTCCAAACCTAAACGTTCAGGAAGTTCTCTATATCCGTAAGTTGATTCTGTAATTAAAACATCAATCGGTTTTGATAATTCTTCTTTATTAAAATCTGTATTCATTAAAAGTGAAGGTCTTGAATTAAAATCACCAGTATATAATACTCGTTTTCCATCAATAATAAATAAAATCATTGCGCTTCCAGGAATATGTCCTGCATTAAGATATGTAAATTTCAAATCTCCAAAAGTGTACCATTTATCAAATGTTACAAATCTTGTATCTTTTTGGATTTCTTTTAAATCAGTATTGTTATATGCTGGATGTATATTTCTTATTCTTTCTATTTTGTATGAATCTTTTAAAAGAATTTTAGCTATTGAAAATGTTTGTTTTGTGCAAAATATTGGACAATTAAGATTCATATGTTCAAGAAGAGGAAGACCTCCTGAGTGATCTAAATGTGCATGCGATAAGAAAACTGCTTTTATTTCATTAACTGGCGGAATATTTATTGGTGCTTCAAACCCTGTTTCTTTAAATTTTATACCAAAATCTATAAGATATTTATTTCCTTTATCTGTAGTTATCGATATACAACTTCTTCCAACTTCTAACGCTGCACCGTGAAATTCTATTTTCATAAATAAACTTTTAGAATGAAACTATATAAAGATTGTGAAAAGGAAGCGCTGTAGAAAAAGTATGCACAGGCATGATAGCTCAAACACAATAACCTTAAACATCACAAACAATTATTTGAATTATTTTTTATCAAATTTATTTTTAATTGTTTGATTGAATACTAAATATTGAATGCTAAATATTTACTTGCCATTTTTTTCGATTTTGAAAATAAATTTTTTAAATTTAGAAAGTTGCTTCGGATTTTGCTTTAATCTAAAAATATAATTTGAAAAATCTCTATCTCGAAAATCTTCTTTTTCAACAATATCGACGAATTGTTCAAACGTTACTAAAAATGGAGTTATTTTTTCTCCACCCATATCTAGATTTTGTTCAGCCACTTTTTTACAATTTTTAGCAATAAAATAATGTGTTTTCCATTGAACTTTTTTTGAAAAACTATCCGTTTTCCAAAATTCCAATTTTTCAGGTTTCATTCCTGTCTCTTCGAGTAATTCTCGAAGTGCTCCCTTTTTAGGATTTTTTTCGTCAACAATTCCTCCTGCAAGTCCTATAAATTTTCCAGCAAATGGTTGCTCTTCCTTCATAAGCATTAACTTGTCTCTAACAGTTGCAATAATTAATGCACTAGGTTTTCTTTTTACTGCTTCAAATGTTTTATATGACCCATCGAATTGTTTTTGTTTCCAATGATATACATCAAACATTATTCCTTTGAACACTTTATTTGCATTTTTTGGTAACATATGAAAATATAAAAAACACAAATATATAAATTCTACGTCTAATTCTATAAAAACATATAAATCAACCTTAATTGTGCTTAAAAATGAACGTTACGTTTCGCCGAAAACTTAATAGCAACATATGGAAATATTTTATTTATAATTTTACTCAGAGAAGAAGTTTTCTACCTTTGCTGGGAATTTATTTCTTGACCTTACCTGATGCCACCTTAAGACAAATAGGTCTATACACAAGTCTCGGTTATCTGGCTTCTTTTTTTCTGGAAATTCCTACAGGATATTTTTCCGATAGATTCGGTCAGAGAAACACATTAATACTTGCCAAATTTTTGATGGTTTGTTCTACTTTTATGTTTGTCATTGGACATTCTTTTCCTTATTTTTTAATGGGCTCTTTATTTATGTCCATGGCATGGGCATTTGAGTCGGGCACTAAACAAGTTTTTATGCACAACACACTCATTGCATTAAAAAAAGAAAAAGCATATGTTAAAATTATGGGAAAGATGAATGCAAATATCTCTTTTTTCAGCGCGCTACTAATAATTTTACTTCCATTCTTTACTCAAATAAATATGCTTTTACCGTTCTTGATTTTTCTTGTTATTGATTTTGTGGGTTTGTTTTTTGCAATATCTTTAGTTGAACCCAAAGCAAATTTACATTCTGAAAAAATAAATTTTAAAACTTTGAAAAAATTTATTGCTAAATCTAAAAAAAGTAGTTTTTACATAACCTCCCTATTTTTTGGATTGATAGGTGGATTTCTTGTTGCAGGCACAACATTTAAGGAAGTTTATCTTCAAAGTCTAGGTATGCCTATTATGATGGCGGGCTTCGCAATGGGCTTTTCAAGAATAGTATGGTTCGTAATAGGAAATTATGCACACATCATATCTGATTATATTTCATTTAAAAAACTCATGTTTCTAGAAATGTTTCTATTTCCTTTATTTTTCATTTTATTTATTTTAACATCTAATATCTATATTCTTATTGGACTTTTTGCTTTGACTTATGGCTATTATTGGGCAAGACGTCCAATTGAAGATTATTATTTTTTGCATACTTACAAATTCGATAAAAGTTACAAAGCGACAATGTTTTCGATAAAAGAACAAATATCGTCAATCATTAATTTTGTATCTGCTTTCATAATAGGATTTGTCATGAACATCAGCTATCATTTGGGTTACGCCATATTAGGAATTTCTTTATTTGTGTTTCTTTGGTTTACCTATTCAACCCTTTTAATATATGATAAAAAACAAATTAAAGAAAAAAATTAAAAAAGAAATAATAAAAAAGAAATTGTAAAAAACTAAAACGATTAAACAGACGTAATTTTAATTATATCGATTGCACCATCAAGGCATATCTTTCTTGTTCTGCAGGGTCAAGCATTGATGTATTCATGTGTTGAGATATTTCTTTAACAACACTTACATCTAGACCATTTATTGATTTTAAAATACTAATCATTTTATTTATATTAATATTTGTTTTAAGATCTGAGAACATAACTTTACATACATAAGGGTCTTCAGCATTCATCATTAAGCCTATGAAACTTCCAAATGCTAAACCAAAGCCTGAAGGATTACTTGCAGGAACAGTAGCATGACTTAGGGTTTGCATTAATGAATCTGACATAAAAGAGAGATTTCTACGTATATATGTAGGAAGCAACTGATCATATTTAGCATATGATGAAAGCAAAAACGATCTAAATTCTTCTTGAGCTTTTTGACTTGTTATTCCTAATGAAATCTCTACTGATTCTATCCACTCATTTTGTATTGGAGGAAACGCCATGCTAACACCCCCGCTTGCAGGTTTTCTAGTGTTCTTTTGTTCTTTGAGTTAATAAATTAATCGATTTTGCACTCCTAAGAAGGGAAAAATTATTAAAAATAACTAATTGATAAAATTATAATTTCTTTATCATTTCAAGATCTTTCACACGAATATTAGAATCTATACTTGTTGAAAACAAATTCCAAAATACTTTTTGTAACCATGCCACCCATTCTTCGTCATAAATTTCATAAAATATTCTTGTTTTTTGAGTTAATTCTCCTATTTTATATTTGCTTGGAACTTTTTCTTCTTTTAATCTTATTTCTTTATCATCAATTATAAATCCTCTTAATGGATGAATTGCATGTCTTATTTCTACCATATCTTTTCCAAGTTTAGTATTTATTTCCATCAATTTCTTAAAATTTTCAAGTCCAGTTATATCAACTCTTGCAACAACTTTTATGCTAACTCCTCTTTTTGCAGCAGCTTCAATTATATCTAAAATACTTTTCTTTTTTTCTTTTAATTGTAAAAAACTCATGTTGCCTGAAAAATAAAGAATTTGTTTTTCAGCTCGTGCAAAAAATTCTTCTATATCTTGAGTTTTAGATAAACTTTCATCAACAACAATTTCTGAAAATGCTCTCTTTTGTTTTTTATCAACATATTGATATATATCAAGAGGACTAAAATCTTCTTTATGTCGTGTACTCTCTATTTGTTTCATCAGTCGTTCTTGAAATTGATTAGAACTTATTTTTTCAACATTGTTCCAAAATACTATTTTTAAAGCGCCTCTAGTTCCTCCTCTAAATGTTCTTTGAGCTATAAGCCCTGTCTCTTTGCTTATTTTTTCAACATAAGAATCCGCAGTTCTCCAGTTTTTTCCGAGTAACTGCGATATTTCTTGAATTGTTCTAGGCTTTATATAAACAAAATCTAGTATTTTTTTTTGAATATTTTTATCAAGCAAATTGAGCACCCTATATTATCATCTGTTATTTGTTAATTAGTTCTTTTGGTTTATAATATTTTCTAGAAAATAAGCTAAAAAATACAACACATAGGTCTTCAGGTAATAAATAGCATCCAGTAAACCAGTTTTATGAATACCATCCAGCTTCTGCATCTATGCGCTCTGCTTCATCTAAATACTCTAAATTCATGTCGCTATCAGCATTATAATGTGTCATTGTTCCGACACTCTCTCCAGTTCTTCTCATTTTGCATCACCTTCATAATGCCTTCTTTTAGAGTTGTATTTTGGTTAATTATTACTAGCAAGAAAAATACAACACTGTGATAATAAAAAAACACAAATATGACCAAAAATCTTACTTCACACATATTTGCTCATATCTGCGATGGAGTTTATTTCGTAATCGGCTGTAACTTCGCCTGGTTTGATTTTTCCTATTCTTATTGTTTTTAATCCAATGTTTTTTCCTGCGATGATATCATCTTGCATATCGCCAACCATAAAACTCTTCGTTGTATCTATGTTGTATTTTGTTACTATATTTTCAAATAATCTTGTTGATGGTTTTTTATCAGGACAATTAAATTCTCTATCGTGAATACAATATTCGTAATCGTCGATCACTATTCCGCGCTCAACGTATTTCGATACAACTGATTTGAAACCATCTTCCACATCATCATGAGTCATCAGCCCTCTTGCTACCCATGGTTGTGAAGATATTATAAATAATTTGTAACCTTTATTTTGCGCATCAAGTAATGCAGGATATGACTCGTTGTAAATTTTATCAGTCGGTATATTTTCACGAGGCCCCATTTCTTTGTACATTGAATGATCGACAATCGTTCCGTCTTTGTCGAGAAATATTGCTTTCTGCATAGGTTTTCCAAAGTAATTGTTAATGTAAGATTTTAGAACTAAATCTATCGCTTCCTCGCGTCCATTTGTATTTATTATGTGAGCATAAGGTAACGTTGACGCTATTTCCAAGTATTTTTCTCTTAGTGTTTTTATTTTTTCGAGTGTTTCATTTGAACTAATTTCTACGCCTAGTGCAATGTGCCTTGAGTGTATTCTAGATATGGCGATTTGTGGATCGCATTCTAAAATGAACGCAATATCAGGGGTTGGGTAAAATGAGTTTAATTTTTTTATTTCATCAATTGGAATTCCATCTAGCGATTGATACACTAGTGTTGAAATAAAACTTCTATCTCCGAGTATTATATGGTTTTTTGATCCTATGAATCTTTTATAGTATTCAAGACCTATTTTTCTATCTTCGATTAATAACTCAAGTTCTCGTCTTGGATTTCTAGGTGTTTTTTTTCTTTGAATAAGTATTTCATCTCTTAGATAAAATGGTTCGGCGAATATCATTACTTCTTTTTGAAATTCGTTTCGTATATATTCAGCGAGTGTTTTTAGTCTCTCTCCTTTTCCCGAGCCACTAATTCCATCGAATAGAACTATTCCTGTTTGTTCACTAGATATTATATTTTTTTGCACGTTCATTTTCCAACTCCTCTCGGTGCGCCGCATCCGAGCACTCCAAAATCTCTGTATAAACCATAGCAGTTTTCTCTAGAATAGAATTTCTTGTCCTCTTTTTTTTCAGGTATTTTTTCAACTATTTTTACTTTTGACCAATCATTTGGATGTGCATAGAATGGAAAATTTTCAAGTGCGTTTGAAATATAAATTGAGGTAAAGGTTTCTTTTTCTTCTTTTGCGAGAAATACTCTGTGCGCCCCATCATTCACTATTGGTATTTGGAGCACAACTGAGTCTTCGTAAGTTTTTTCGCCAATTTGCGCGACATATTTTAATCGTCGTGGCGTCACTTCTATTATTGGTGGCGTTAGCATCCAGATTTCATTTTTCTCATTTTTCAATTCGTACGCGCAATTTAAATGAAGTGTGTCAATTCCTTCTTTTGCTAAAAGATATTTTCTGAGTGTTCTTTGAAACTCGAGATTTTTTCTAAGAATGTAAAATGTGGTAAGATTTACTTCATTTACAAAAATCTCTCTAAAAGATATGTTCGCATCTTGGTAAACGTGCGTCGGGCTACTTAGCTTCTTACCTTCTATTAAAGGCACAGTTCTAATCATTGATTCGAGTTCTGAGAATTCTATTTCGCGAATTACATCAACGTGAAAATTCTCTTCACGATTGCAATTATTACTAATGATGCGAGCCTCTCGCCCCCTCTCATCTAGATCACTCTCTTTTTGTTGAATCATACCACGACCTCGCGCCCTTGATTAAATGCTGAGGATATTCTCGTTTGTCAACTCTTATGTATTCTGAAAGAAGTGGCATTTCTGAATCAATGTGCTCAGATAAATTTAGAGCTATATCTCGATATGAATCGTGGCCTGAACTTTTGCTTCTAAGTTCTACATAATATGCTTTTTGTCCTGGAGACCAAGAAAGTAATCTTCTGCACCTATATGCGAACGGAACTAGAAGTTGAGCTATGTGTGGTTCATCTTGTCTAACTAAGTTAAACGCATTTTCTGCAAGTTTCATAGCAGCAACATATTTCTCATCAATTAAACCTGCATCTTTTATTATTTGAGGAGTTTCGAATCCGTGTTCTGTTGTTAATATTTGTCTTAAAAATGCTCCGCGCCTATGTCTATGATTATCTCTATCTCCTCCGTAATCCATCAATGTTTCAAATGCTGGTGCTTCAATTAGAAATGCTGTCGAAAGTGAATCGTGCCAATCCCTATATCTTAGCGTAGCACTAAATATTTTTTTTATGTTTTGAGGCGCTCTAAGTAAACTATCGTAGTATTGCATGAATGAACCATTTCCATATTGCCACGCAATTGCTGATGCTGCGAATAGATCTGATGTTTCATTTACATGTTTTAGAAAACTTGTTCTCTCTCCTCTCTCAAAAGTTCTCTTTTTTTCAAATTCGAATATTTGTGGAAGAAGTTCTAGCATATTTTCTTTTGATTTTACTTGATATGTGCTTTTTTTAGCGTAAGATTTTTCCCCCATTAATATCGGAACTGCTTTTCTTGATTCGTTAAGTATTTGTTCCCCAACATAATTATCTTGTTTGAGAGGACTCGATAGTAAATTCGTGATTACTTCTTCGAGTGCCCGTACATTTATTGAGCAAGCAAGCGATGTCGACATTGCAGGCGTTAACAAATATCTTGAATAATCAAGCACTGATTTCTTTGAATCTTTATCATATTCAATTTCGAGAGCCTCAACAGATAGTTTTTTTCCAATAACAACATCATAAAGACTTCTATGACTGTAAAATTGTTTGTTTAGAGGGTGTTCTTTTACGAATTGCTCAAGTTGATTCGTGATTAAACTATACGCGTCACCTAATTTTTTTAGCGTACTCAAAATAAGATCTTTGTTCTTTGAATTTGTTATATCTAAGTTTTTTTCTGATAATTCTAAAATATTATTCCAATCAAGATATCTAGATGATTTTACTTGCGGATGTGCAAGCGGATGTCCTGTTATTATTTTTCCGGTTAAATCTGGAATATTTTCACAAACAAAACGCACATTCGCCATTTCTTTAATTGAGTTATGTCCATATTCTTGTGCCCATTTTTCTATGAATCTCTTTGTTTTTTCAGGTGATATCGCGTTTGAAATGTTTGGCAATAATAATTCTCCTCGCTCTCCCCAATTTCCCTGAAAAGGAAGATCTCCTGATTCAATGCTCTTCAAAAGTCTTTTTTGGAATGGCTCATGTGTCCTACTATAACTTGCAGCAAGTGTTGCAAATTGTTCTGGAGGCAATGCATCATAAACAAAAAATACATCCTTGAAGGGTGCCGACACATAGTGAGATAGTATTTGTCCTTCTTGTTCTATTGAAAATTTTTCTGTGAATACGCCCATGTTTCGCCTCTGTTAGTTTACAGAATTTCTTGTGTTGTATTTTGTTTAATTCTTACTTACAAGAAAACTACAACAAGAGGAGTAAAACATATCATAAAACTCCAAGAAACTCGCTCTAAAAACTAAACTTTTTTAAACCTCCAGTAATACCTATCAAGAGGAAGAAGCCAACATATAGGGGGCGTAGTTTAACCTGGCTAGAATAGCCGGCTCCAATGTATAACATTAGAGCGATGAGAACAATGCGTTAAAAACATAACTGATGTGAGTTGCTAGCGACGAGCACTAGTTCAATGTAAACGAACGCAAATGTTTGATGATTAATACTTTACGTATAGCTTGAAAGCGAGAGATACCGGCTGATCAGGGTTCAAATCCCTGCGTCCCCACTTTTATTATTTTGAATAATTCTTATTTTGCATTATTCCAAAGTATTTCAAATACTTGTCTTTGATCATTTGCAAGTGTCTCATCTTGAATTAAAATACTTACAACTTCGTTTTCTACAAGTTTTATAGTCGCGACTTTATTTTCATATATAAATACCATCGAACTAGAATTAAAATTTTTAAGAGATCTTGTTTCTCTAAATTCTGATTTATCCTTTAATTTTAAAGAGTTTGTTTCTTTTGAATCTTCTTGAATTACTCTTGCATACAACTTTAATTCAGCTCTTTCTTTTATGTAATTTGGAAAATAAAATTTCATCACATTAAAAACTTTTGACGTAGAAATCACATCTGTTTTGACTTTTGTTTCTATTATATCTGCAAGAATTGTTTTCATTCCTTCTAAACCTTCAAAAACTTTAACAATTGGTTTTGTTGTAATTCTTTGTTCGATTAATTTTAGTTGTGGGAGAACCGATTCTAATTTTATTTTTTTTTCATTTAATAAATCTATTAATTTGGCAGGAGATGCCACATCAAAATTAGTTATGCCGTTTTTTTCAATTTTTGATGCTAATCCTTTTTTTAAAAAATCTCTTAAGATATCATATGTTGTAGATCTATTTAATTTTGATTTTTCAGCAATTTTATTTGCAGTCGTAGTTCCAAGTTCTAAATTGGCTAAATATACGCTTTGTTCTCTACTTGATAAACCGAAAGAATCAAGTGCCTCTTTTATTGATATTACCATAAATTTTTAAACTATACACATAAGATTAATTATTTAAATGTTGGTTTTTTTAACCACCAAAAGTTTAAATAGTTTATTCACTTAAAAGTAGTATTAGAGGTGATAAAAAGTGGTACAAAATTCAAAAAATCAAAATTTAGAAGAAATAAGCAATACATCCTACCTGCCAATCAAACAACAAACGATTGCAAACAATGAAAATACGTTTTCAGATTACATACATAAAGGTGCATCAGCATTAGGCCAAACAGCCCTAGGTCCTGCAATAATAGCACCATTTATTGGAATGGGCTATGACATGTACACGTTAATATTTACTCAAAATTATGAAACCATGGGTACAGGACTTGTCGCAGGCACATTAATAATGGGCACTTTATTTATCGGTGGAACTCTAACAGGTGCAGCATTAGGTACAATTTATGGCGCAGGTAAAAAATTAACTGAAGAAGTAACTGCTTGTTACGAAAAAATAACAAACATAGACATTACAAAGAAGCATAAACAAGATCAATATTGTTTAAAAATGTTTGATTAAAAAAACACATTTTTTTATTTATTATTTCTATTTTTTATAACACATTAATCATATAGATTAATTCACATATTTTTAGTAACCATTATATATTCTACAAATTATATTATATTTATGAGCATTACTCGTAATCTTGATAAAGCAAGAGCTGCATGGAAAAAAGGCGATGGAAAAGAGAGCATTGCAGCACATAAATTGTCTAAATCAAGCGCGCTTGAAGAGCATAAAACTTCCGGACAATATATAAAAAGTGCAGTTTATGGAGGGCTTGATGGCACAGTTACAACTTTTGCAGTTGTCGCGGGCGTTGCAGGTGCATCGCTTAATTCTAGCATAGTTCTAATTATGGGGTTTGCAAATCTTGTAGCGGATGGATTATCTATGGCCATTGGAGATTATTTAAGCACTAAATCTGAACGAGAATACCATGCAGCCGAACGTGAACGTGAAGCATGGGAAGTTAAAAATTATCCAGAAGGCGAAAAACAAGAATTAATAGATATTTACAAAGATAAAGGCCTTCCTGAAAAAGATGCAAAAATCATTGTTAATACTCTATCAAAACACGAAAAAGCATGGGTTGATGTAATGATGGTTGAAGAATTAGGAATTGTTGAAAACGACGAATCACCTTTAAAAAATGCATTTGTTACATTTATTTCATTTGCAATTTTCGGATTTATCCCACTCGCAGCCTATGTTGCAGCAGCAATAATTCCCTTTTTTGAACTGCATACATTATTAATTGCGTGCATATTAACTGGTTTGACATTATTCACACTCGGCGCTTTAAAAGTTAAAGTTACAGGTAAAAACTGGATTTATTCAGGATTTGAAATGCTAATTATTGGCGGAATTACGGCCACCGCAGCATATGGCATAGGATATCTTCTTGCAGGAATCTAATTAGACCACAAATACTTTTAAAATTTTTAATAACTGCACATTCTATTCTAAACAACTACATTCTTATATTCTCGAAAAAATACTCTTGCAAATAAACTCCAAAAAAATTTAAATTTAAAAATAAATACTAATTTAATCTTGACCCATCGCTCTTTTAGAAAAAAACACCCTATGATGCCACATGTATAGTAAGTTTTATATACTAAAATTAAATAATCTTTTCATAAGGGTGTGAATAAAAATAGCAAATCACAATTTTAACGAAAATCTTGACGATTACATAAACAAAAGGCAGAACAAGAGTAAGCTCTATAGAACTGCATTTAATAACATTAGAGGAAAAAAGAAAGTGAGAAACGATCCAGTGTTTGAAGATTCAGATAATTTAAAAGAAGAAAAAGAATCTAGAAGTATGAGCTTTTCATTTTTTTCATTTTTCAGAAAAAGAATACCTGATGAGGAAGAATTAGAAAGAAAAGAGCATAAAAAATTAAAAGAGCAACAATTAGCTGCAATGAAAGATGACGACGATGAAGAAGATCAAATCGTTTCTAATAAACAAACAGCTCAAATAAAAACAACAATTGTAGAAGAAGATGATTTTCCTAAAGAAACAAATACTTCTAATACAAATTTAGAATCAAGAGAAATCAAAGATACAAGGAGCGAACCTGGCTTTATGAGTAAAATATTCGGTTTTGGAAATAAAAAACAAGAACAAGAAGAACATGCTATGGCTTTACAAGAGCAACAGCAAAACATTGAAGAGTTAAAAGAAACAATAAAAGTTCTTCATAAATGGCTTGAAAAGTTGCCACCTGAAAGAATAACTGAATTTAAAAGAAGCCCAGATTTTGAAAAATATAAATCAGGACTTAGAAAACTCGGGTTAATCAAAGAATAATTCTTTTCGTGATTAACATGTCATTTATATTACTCTATGTTACTTTTCCAGATGAGAAAAGTTCTGAAGACTTAATACTTCATTTACTTAATAAAAAACTAATTAGATGTGCAAATACTTTCCCAATTAAAAGTCAATATTCGTGGAAAGGTAAAATCAAAAATGAAGAAGAAGTTGTTTCTATTTTAAAACTCAAAAAAGATAATTGGAAAAAAACAGAAATCGAAATTAATAAACATCATCCATATGAAATTCCTTGCATCACTAAACTCGATGTTGAAGCGAATAAAGAATATGAAAAATGGATTCAGAATTAAATCTATTCTCTTATTTCTTGTTTAGCTGGAACATACCATGCAGGAACATCGTATAATATTTTCTCTAAATCTTTCAAAGCAGAGGGAATTTCTTCTAAGAAGTTAACCGGTTTTTTAAATAAAGCATATTTAGACTTAGAATCTTTAACATAACCTATCTCTCTTAATTGTTCTTGCATAATCCATTGTTTTTTAGAAATGGTTGATGGTTCTTCATTATTTAAAAATCCGTCTAAAAATAAAGCGGGACTGTCCTTTAAATCCATACCTAAATAAACCCCAGTCTCATTAAGACCGAAAAATCTTAAAAACATCATATCAAACTTAGGAATTAGAAACATACTTCCTAATATATCTGAATTAAGTACACTCCAATCAGATTCGCTTTTATTAAGTAAATCAATTAATTTCCTAGCATATCTTTCTTGTGTTAATGACTTATCTTCAAATGACTTTATTTGTGTTCGTTCATCATAATCCATATTTTCACATCTTTAAAAGATTTGATCTTTTAAATATTTGGACATATCATTTGTAATTTTGTCAACTCTTAATTCTCTTATTACTGCATCTTCTAAAGATACTTCTACGTTATTTTCTGAACCTTCAAATCGGCCTAATGCTCGTTTTGATTCATATTCCCGAGCCATATACCTACTAAATGATTGACTTATATCATTAGAATCTCTAACACATTTTAATGTTTCAAACATGCCGCATTTAGAAAGTTGTATGTTTTTTGGTCGCACCATACTCTTATCATCATATACTTTTAATTCTATTTCAGATTTACCAACATACGTTACGCCTGTTGATTTATCAATTGCATATGTATAGATGTTGTCCTTATACTTAGAGATATCTGTGTCCATTTATTTACCTTCATTTCTTTTGAAAAATCATTTATTTTAGATGGGTATATTTACCTACTAACTCAATTACTTTCCTATCTATTTCGGCAAATAATGGCTCAGTTAGTGGAGGATGAAGAATCAATCCTTTTTTTTCCGCATCCGTACTAAATGCATGACTATAATTCGTCGACCCATTCTGCCTGCTAATTTCATTCAAATTTATAATGCGTTCATTGGTGAAAGAAAGACCCTTATTCATTTCTAATGAGGCGGGGCCTAACACATCTGATAAATCAGTTAATCTTTTTAATTTGCCATCACCGTAAAGAAAATCATTGTTGTTTTCAAAATATAGGTTATAAAGTTTCCAAACATACTCAACAGGTCGAAATTCGCCACCCATATCTATTAATTGAGTGTGTCTTCCACGCAATTCCTCATCTAACTCGTATTTAGTTCTCGTCTCCAAGTCAAAGAATTTTATCGGTTTTTGCATTTCGTTCTTTTTCGGTTTTGTCATTTATTTCACTTCCTTTTCTTTATGGCAAGAGTCTTTCCGACTTTTTCTTTTTTGAATTTTTGATTTTTCTTGTTATTTCTCGCCATTGGAACTCTTGCAACATCTCCATCTTTATCAACAAAATAAAGGAAACCTTTTTGTTTTCGAATGCCTGCGATAAATATTTTTTTTGACATTTGCGCATTTTCTTTTCTAGTTCTTAATGTAAATACTAATGCTAATAACAATATCAATAATACTGCATTAATAAAAGTACAATTTCTAGCATAACATGCGCTTGCTGAAAATTCTTTAACAGATATAACTTCTAAATTTATTCTCTGTGATTCTATTTCTCCGCCATAATTATCTTTGGCTGAAAATCTTATTCTGGAATTTCCAAACCAACCTTTATCAGGAGTTAATTTCGCATTTGAATCTACAATTTTTACAGATATATTTTCTGGTTCATTTTCAAGACTAAATGTTAATTCGTCTTGATCCGGATCAAAGAAATAATTATTCAAATCAACATTATATGAATGATCTTGATACCATATTAAATTTGAATTATTAATTAAAGTTTTATCTATTGGAGTATATCTTGATTTAGGTAAACCTACAATCAATAATGTTCCAACCATTATTATTACTATTAATGCTAAAGCTATTATTTTTACAGTTAATGGAATTCTTACTCTTTTTCCTGCTAAAATAATTGTTGCAATAATTCCTAATATTAAAAGACCTAATAAAATAGTTGAAACTGTCGTACATATTGTGCTTGTTATTAAATTGTAAATTCTTTGAATCAAAGGAACAGAAGTCATCTTCAAAATCATTTCTTGTTCATAAACTTCGCCATTACTTGCATTCGCAGTTATTTTAAAATTATATTTAGTTTGAACATCTGAATTATCAGAATAAAGATTTAATTGTAATATTTTATCCTCTCCAGGTTTTAAATTTATTTTTTCTTCTTGTAAATTAATCCAAGATGAACCAGCATAACTTAAATCGTATGTAGTTTCAAGTGTTCCTACATTTTTTACAAGGAAAGTTATATTTTTAGTACCATATCTCGCATAAAGTTTTTGTTTTTCAAAAGATAATAATGTACATTTATTTTTCTTTAATACATCTATTGATAAGGAATCTTGAGCAGAAACATCTTGACCATCTATTGATGCAATCATATTGATTGGTAGATTATTAGAATCTTGATCAGGTAAACTTATTAATAACGAAACTATTTTTTTCTCTGATGGATTTACTTCTATTTTTGATGGAAATATTTCCGCAAATTCTGAATCATCTGATAATGAAATGTTTTGTTTAAATAATCCTTTATTTTCAATCTCGACATCATATGTGTATGTTCCTGCACACAAGTTTGGATTAGATTGTGCAATTATATTGGCACCAAGAGCGTAACAATCATATGCTTTTAGATTTATTTTACCTCTATATGCAAGGTCCCCTAGATTTGTTTTTATCGTAAAATCTAATTCTTGATCGGTTTTTGTTGAGGATGTAGGATTTAAATTAATTTTGAAAGTTTTTTCTTCTAATGGAAGTAATGTTACAACATTTTCATTTGATGTTATAAAATCTTGTTTATTTATAATTTCGAAATAAAATTCGTTGCTAACTGCTGCTAAATTTTTAATTGATATAAAAATTTGTGATTCGCTATTACGACACATGTTCGCATCAACAGGTGCTGAAACTGCAAAATAATAGGCCCTCTCTATATTAAGCACATGATTTACTTTTGCAGATAGTTTATTATTTACAGACTCTATTAAAAAACTCATTTCTTTTTCGCCATAAACACCACAGTCCGGGTTATATGTAAAATTTAAAAAAGTTTTTTGTCCTGATAATAATGTTACAGCATATTGTTTGGTTTCAAAATATGATGAACTTCTAGGAGTTATCGCATATTCTTCTGTAAATGGTGCTGAATTTTTTAATTCAATTGTGTAATTTACTTGTTCACAAGGTTTTATATTATTCGCTGTTGAATATAAAATGGCTTCTATTGATTGACATCTTGTTATTAACAATTTTCTTTCTAATGTGTATTGTGTGCCAAAATTGTTTGAAACTAATATATTGTAATCAAGTGATTGTATACTCTCATCACAAGTTGCAGAAATCATTATAGGTATTTCAGCAGTTTTTCCTGCTGCAAGTCTCATTGTGCTATAAGGTATACTAACATATTCTGGAAGATTAGATATTATTGAAAAAGTAGATTCGTAAGGCGCATTATTTGTTATGAATATTTTATCATAACTCGTCGAACATATACATACAGCTGGATTTTTTTTAGTAGCACCTAGCGAAAATAAATAATCTGAAGAGTATTGTGTAACATAAATATTTTCTGAATTGACAGGCATTTGCACTACTGGAGAATTCGTAGTATCTCCATAGGTTATAACGTCTATATTTTGCGCTAGAACATTAAATGATAACATAAAAGCAAATAAAGTTAATAGACCTAACATTTTATTTATCGAATTTTTTCTTGCCATAATACCTTCACAACCCCTGAAATATTTAATCTAATTAATAAAAAATAAAAATAAAAATAAAAAATTAATAGTAAGATTGCTCCTCTTCTTCTTCCTTACCTTTTTTTAATTTTTTAAATGCAACTATTAAACCAAGCAATATAAGGACTACAACTAAAATAACTAGGAACCATTCTAAAATTCCAGTCATATTTGTTTTTGATTTTGCAGTTGTTGTTCCTTGTTTAACTGAAGCGATAACTGTAGTATCTTTCATTTCATTTCCTGCAGTTATTGCTATCTTCATGACTTTATCGCCGATTTGAGCATTACTTGTTGGAGTTAATCTCATATATACTGTTTGAGCTTGACCTGGTTTTAAGACAAAAACTGAGCTAGGTTCAAATACTGCTAATGCCCAATCAGATGTTCCAGAAACGCTTAAAACATATGTTTTTTGAGTTGTTCCTTTGTTTTCTACAAGAATAGGGTATATTGATCCTTGCGAGCCAGTTATAACTTCAACTGATGCAGGCATAGTAACTAATGTTTTTGAAAGATCAGAATTTGAATTATCGCATGTTTCTCCTGCACAAGGCGTTCCTTTTGCAGATATAACAGTTATGCTTTGAGTTTCTGATACTTCTTGATATCTATCATATTCTACTGATGCTATAACATCGTAATCTCCGATATTTGCATCTGCAGGTATTCTTAAAAGTAATGCTTCAAATGATTGTACTTCATCTATTTCTAAAGTATCTATTGTCTCAACTGTTTGTATGTCAAGTTCAGGTATTGATACTTTTACTTTTAAATCATCTAAATCATTATTTCCGAAATTTTTTATTTTAACTTTAAATGATAATGCGCGTCCGGCTTCTATTGTAGTTGATGGACTTATGAAAAAATCTCTTATTTCAACTGCATTATCTTCATTTGCTCCATAAATTGATAATTGATAATTGTAACTTATTATTGATGCACTATTTTCATCAAATAATATTACTCGTAATTTCGCATCCTTTGTTTCCATATCCATTGGAACTTTAAGATTTAATTCTATTGATCTTTTATTTCCTTCAGGTAAAGTAAATGTGTTTGAAAAATCAGTTACTAGATTTGATTCATATGCAGCATATCTGTATCCTGAGATGAATGCACCTAAATATGCATCATTCATATCGCCATTAACTGATTTTATTGTTACTCTAACAGTTATATCGTCTCCTCTTTCAACGTATAAATCGTCTCCGTTTTCGGCGATATCTCCATTTATTTTTATTTCTGTTATTTCAGCATAGTCGCCTTGTGGCGGATTTGTATCGGCCATAACCATTGGCAATATTAGTGCTGAAATTATTAAAAATACACTCATTATTTTGAAATTTTTGTTCATTTTCTTTTCCTCCTTCGAAATCTTTGATTAGTATATTACTTGTAACTCCTTTTTATTTATAAATGTTTCTCTTTGTAACCATTATTAAGTGGTTATTTGTTTTGTACTCTTTTTGTTTTTTGTCCCCCATTTTTTATTTTGATTTATTTTATTGTTAATGGAAAATATTTATTTCTTAAAGTGTCAGTATCGCTAACACCTATCATTGCAATATAATCTCCAGGCGGAACTTCTTCTTTCATCATATCTAAATATCCGTAAAGAGTTACAACTTTAGTATCTCCTGAATCTAATCTAAATTTTTCTCCTTCAAGTTCATAACCTAATTCTGGTATTGCAAAAGTAATTTTTAGATTTTTTATATCATCATCTCTATCATTTGATACTTGCACTGTGATTTCAAATTGTTTACCACACTCTATTTCACCATACGCTAAACCAACCCCTGTTACATCAAAATAATCTACAAATAAATCATCTTCTTGACCTATAACTATGTCTTGATGTACTCTACCTGCAAACAATAATTTCTCATCATAATCAGATTTATTTTTATTAGTATATATTGTAAGTCTTATTTTATATTCTGCATTTGAATTAAATGTATAATCATAATAAGGAACAGTGGTTTGAATTGTTTGAACAACAACATCTTGTTTGAAAATTTCCCATTTATATTTTATTATTGATGCATTACATCCTGCTGTTGAAAGCGAGCCATCCATATGAACTATTGTTCCAACAGTTACAGACTCAGCCATACTAAGAATTGCATTAGGTGCACATACATCACTTGCTTTATCTGCAAAAATTACATTTTTATAAATTATTGATCCATCAGTATCATCTACTGTAAATCGAACAGAAATATTTCCATTAAAATTTGCAGGCATAGTTATTTTTAAAACATTATCTCCTAATTGATTTATTTGTATAACTGAAGTTACCCATGTTAATTTTATTTCATTAAGAGGAGTTTCTACATCAGATAAATACTGTTTCATATCAATTATTAATACTCTTGATTCCGCAATAATTACTTGCGGAGGTGTAAATTTAACTTCATTATTTAAAACTGTAACATCTCTTGAGCCTTGTCCTGCTCTATTATTTACATCAGTTATAATTACAAATACTTTTCCATGTCCAAGCAAATCGTCAGATGTAGGAATATAATTTAATTTATATTTGAATACTCCTTCTTGAGCACCTGTAACTTTAGTAATTTTGATTAAAATATTAGATATTGTTTTTTGTACAACATTTGCATTTTGTCTATTTGAAAAAGGAGCCATATTTATCTTGTCTTCATTATTAATTCGAAGAAAAACAGCTTTATTTACATTTGAATTTAATGTTAAATATTTTTGAGTTAACAAATCGTAAATATCGAATGATGCATACATGTCTTCAGATCTATAAAAGGTATAATTTTGTATTTTGAATTCATCTTCATATACTTTTAAATTTCTAACTTCGTATCTTTTTTCCCAAACTCTAAACGATGTTGTTAGTGCTCTTGTATAATCTTGTCCGACATTTTCTTTGTATGCTAAAGCATATACCCCATATATTCCTTCTGGCCTCGTTATAATTGGATTAATATGACAATACCCTTTGAAATTAGTGTAACATTCTCCTAAAATTTCATTTGTATCATTGTATTTGAAGATTATTTTTACATCTTTTATTTCATCTTCTACTTGTGCTGAACAATGTTGAATTTCTCCTCGTATAACATCAGGATTACAACCTATTCCTGCAAGGATTACAGAACCATTTTGATCGTTATTATTTTTAATTATAATTAATAATCCTGAACCATTATCTTGTGCACCGTCATTATCTGTTACGCGCAATTTTATTGCGTATGTTCCTGCTTGATTAAATGTGTGAGTCATCACATGATTTGTAGATGTAGGAATAGAATTTATGAACCATTCTTCGAGAACTATTGTTCCATCTGAATCTGTTGATGTTGAAGTAAATTCTACTAACTCGCCAACAACAGGATTTTGTGGGGATTGTATAAATTTTGCAATAGGCGCAATATTATTTACTACATCGTCTTTTACAATAATTATTTTTGTTTCAAAATCTTGTAAATTATCATTATCAATTACTTTAAGTTTAATTTCATATATTCCTGGAGATGCAAAAGTTCTAATTAAATTATGTTGAGTGCCAACAAGCAAATCATTAACATACCATTCATATTCTACTATGTATCCATCAAGATCATAAGACGTTGATGTAAACGTGACATCTTCATTAATAATTGGATTTATTGGAGTGTAACTAAAATTTGCAACAGGAGGAATATTTTCTTCATCTACATTTTTAACAATTATTTGTTTTGTTTGAAAATTTTGAGCGCCATCATTATCTGTTACAACAAGTTTTACAATATAAGTTCTTGCAACAGAAAAAGTTCTAATCATACTAATATCATGACTAACAAGAATACCATCAACAAACCAATCATAACTTATTATTGTACCATCTGAATCTGTTGATGTTGAAGTAAACGTTACAGGCGTTATTGTTGTTGGCGCCAAAGGATTATAAATAAAATTTGCAACAGGAGGAATATTATTAGGCGTTCCATCTATAACAACTATTTGTTTTGATTTTAATGATTGTAAACCTGAATTATCTTTAACTTTAATTGTGACAATATATGTTTCCGCATTTTGAAATGCACCATTTACAACATGTCCTGAAATCTCAAATATTCCATCGTTGTTTAAATCCCATTCTTCAAGAACTATTTGTCCACCAACATCATAAGATGTTGAAGTAAAAATAATATTTTCATTTACTATTGGACTTGTTGGAGAATATATAAAATTCGCAATAGGATATCCTGTTGGCGCACCTTGAGTAACAATTAAATTTATTGTTTTCGAAGCAGTCGCGCCTTCATTATCTGTAACTCTTAATAAAATAGCATAAGTTCCTATTTGAGCAAATGTATGACTTATATCTTTTCCTTCACCTATTTTTACTCCGTCGATAAACCATTCTTCATTTACTAAAAAACCATCTACATCATATGAATTTGAAGTAAACGTTACAGGAGTTATAGTTGTTGGATTTTGAGGCGAATATAAAAAATTTGCAACAGGAAGTCTATTTCCTATAACTTCTAACTCTAGTTGAGTTTCTGTTGATCTGTAAATTCCATTTGTCATCCATTCCTCTGCAGTAATTTTTATTACATAATCTCCAGGAAGATTAGCATAATCTTCAGGAGTTATACTATATGGATTTGGAAAGAAAAATATTTCTGTAGTAGTTTCTTGAAAAAGAGTTTTTATAAATATGCTCTGTCCTGTTGTTTCATCATAAAACTCTCCCTTAATAGTCATATGATCAAGCCCTTGATCTGCAACAGCTAAAACATAATATTCTGCAAAGTCTCCAGGCATTATAGATTTTTGTGTTTGACTATTATCAAATTCTGCAACTAATGAAAGTGCAGAAACTAGTGAAATTGAAAAAAATAAAATTAATAAAAATGAAAATGATTTTAATAGTTTTATTTGTTTATTCATTATGTTCCCCGTTTATTTAATTAAAATTATGATTACTTAATTTTTTATCAATGATTTTTTATCTGTTTCCTCGACCATAATATCCATTTCTATCGCGTCTATTTTCTTTTCTTGAACCAAAATCGAGTCCTGCTGAAAATCTAACTTGACTGTTGTTTTCTTGAGGAATATATTTGCTTGTAGCATGATTTGTTAGTGGAAAAACATAATCCATTCCAACTCTTAATCTTCCTAAATCTACGCCCAATCCTAAAATAGGATTTGCAACAATACTTGATGTTTTTGAAGATACTGGTATACTCCAATTATCATAATCAAGTTTATCTCCATCAGGTGTTTCCACCCAAGTTTTATGAGTTTCAGATCCAACATATTTTTCTAAAAGAAAATCAGTTGCAACGCCTGCTTTCATAAAAAACACGGGACCTATGTGTTTTATTAAACTTAAACTTAAATTATGATTTAATAAAGTTACATCTCCTGATTCTATTAATTGTGAAATTCCTTTGTAGTTTAAATTAGAATGTTGCAACGTATCGCCAATTATATTTTCAAACGGAGTTATTTTTTCTTGATTGCGTGCTTTGCCAAAATAGGCAACCTCCAAATCCCAAGAACTTGTTCCTAATTGCGCAAATAAAGCAACACCAACATTTTGTTTGTTTGTTTTAGCAAAAGCCATACCCATTCTATAATTTTCTAAATTCTGCTTTTTTTTATTATCAGGTCTTTGCTGAGGTTTTTTTCTATATTCGTTTTCTGGATCTTGCAAAATAATATTTTTTGGTTTTTTAGGATTATTTAATGGTGCAGGAATATCTGGTGTTGATCTTTTTCCAGACCCATAAATGCCCGCTATTTCTAAACAATCTTCTAATGGAAATAAATGAATTGATCCACCTTGTCTTTTATCATTAGGAACCATAAGTATATGATTTGCATATCCTGGATTTGTAAGCATGTTATGTTTTGGAGATACATCAACTCTAGAATCTGTTCCCAAATAAATCACATCTACAATATTTCCTTTTATATCTTTTTTAATATCAATCATATTTGGAGATATATTATTATTGACTAAAATAATGTTTTTTAATTTATCATCTGTTCTTCCAACAGCAATTCCTGCAGAAGTACCATAACCTAATTTATTAGCATACAACGCATATGTAAAAGAATGATCTCTAGGAGTTTCAGCCGTAAATTCGCCAAACCCATGACCTACTTGAACTGTTGCAAGCCAAAATTCTTCATTTAAATTTCTAATACTTCCTCTGCCAGATTTTGGATATGTTTGAATTCCTGAAAGTGAGCCGTTGTAAAGTCCATTTTCATTACCAAGAAAATTTTCTAAAGTTTGAATTAAATTAGAATTTAATGAATTATAATTTGTTAAATTAGCAGTTGTCGTATTCGCGTTTGTTAAATTAACATAAGCTTCTAATATTTGCTGTTGCTTCGTGTTACTTGTATTTTGAGCATTAATTTGATTTGATAAAAAAATTAAAGAACCGACCCCTAACGTAGAATACACTAAATTATCAATCGTTTTTTTTACCGTGGTTTTAATATTCATTTTTTCTCCTTCTTTTTTCAAACAGTCATATAATTGTTAATCTCTAATTAATTTATATAGAAAAGACACAATCTTATATAAATATTTCGTTTTGTCACTATTGAACAATAAATACATAATCAGATAACCTCTTAATTAAATTAATTTTGAATAATTACAAAAAAAGTAATAAAAAAGGAAGACATAAATAATACAAAATTTTAACAACAACCATGTTAATAATTGGCGGAGGAAGTGCAGGACTATTTACTGCAATTAAAAGAGCACAACAACTACAAATTGAACAAACAAATAATCAACAACAAACAAATAACTCAAAGAATTTTGAAAACATAACAATCATTGAAGAACATAAATCTCTAGGTTTACCCGTGCAATGCACAGGCATATTAACTGATTCAGTACATGATTTTTTTTCAAATTCTGAAATTAAAAAATTTACGATTAATAAAATAAATAAAACCACAATACATTCTGAAAATAACACGCTAAATTTAAAACTAAATAATAACATCATAATAGATAACGTTAAATTTGTCGAGTTTCTTGAAAACAAAACTGACAAATTAAATATAAATATTTTAACAAATCACAAATATATTCACAATAATATTCAAAAAAACTCTATAAATATAAGAAATACAATAACTAAAGAATTAAAAATATTAAAAACGAGTTCTCTAATAGGTGCTGATGGTCCTCTAAGTTTGGTTGCAAAAAATAATGAGCTCACAAAATATAGAAAAAACCTTCTAGGCATGCAAAAAAGAATAAAACTCACAGACGACATAAATTCCATAGAATTTCACACAAATGTAGGAGAATATGCCTGGTGTGTTCCTGAAGGAAATGGCACTGCAAGAATAGGCGTAGCACTTAAATTATCAAACCCCCTTAATAATAAAATTTTTAATGATTTTTTAAAAAAATACCCTGGTAAAACTATCGAAACACAAGCAGGATTAATTCCATTGCATCACCCACGCGAAAAAATAATACGAACATACAATTCATCAACATCAACTCGGACCTCCTCAAAATCACAACCCTACTCAAAATCTCAATTAAATGTGGCACTCGTAGGAGATGCAGCATTACAAATAAAAAATACGACTGGCGGAGGAATAATTCCTGGTTTAAAAGCGAGCGAAGCGTTAAGTTTCGGAATCGATAATTACACGAGTAATTTAAAAAAATTGAATAAAGAATTATATTTTCATTATTTAATTCATCAAATTTTAAGCAAATATTCCTCCAAAGATTTTGATAGATTATTAAATAAAATAAAAAATGAAAAAATCAAAACCCTTCTTGAAAATACAAATAGAGATAATTTAAGCAAATTAATTCTCTTATTAGCATCTAAACCCAGTATGATCGCAGAAGGACTATATGCATCAACTAAAATTCGACACATATAATTAACAACAACCCCCATAAAATCTCTTTTTTATTAATACAGATTATCGACGTTAAATTCATATTTATTATCGAGCCAAAGTTTTTTAAAATAATCTCTATCAGCTCAAAATCATGTACGTACTTTTTCTACAGCACCATAATAACTGGCTCTGTCCCAAATGGACTCTTTTTGTATACGGTCGTTAGCACTCTCGTCTCCCTCCGGGATACTGCGCTCACCGATTGATTTGGTTTCTCGTTTGTTGTCGAGTCTATGAATATTGATGTGTTTTTTTAGTGGTGAGCTAGGCAGTACACTTTTTTATTCCTTTTGGGACAGAGCCTAATAACCACTATATTTTTATACTTGTGTTAATAAATTCCGGATATGAATAAATCAAAATACGCATTTAGAAGTGCGTTCAAGTTTTCAAAAACAGAACTTTGGACATTTATGATTGCAGTTGTATTTAGCGGGTTTATTCTATCTTTTAGAAAATGGGGAACCACATCATTTAATGGTGCTCAAGGATCATCTAATCTTATATTGTATGCGTTTCTATTCGCCATAATTTATTTTGTTTTTGTGGCATCACAAAAATTTATAGCTGCCTATCTTGGTTATGAATGTACTCTTGAAATATGGTACTTTGGTCCAGTAATAGGGCTACTTATAACATTTATGAGTTACGGATTTATACCTTTCTTATACTTAGGAAATGTTAAATTGAAAGAAGATCCCGCCTTAAGACTTGGTAAATTCAGATATTATCTAAATATAAAAGATTTGATGTATGTTGGAATCGCAGGACCCATATTTGTAATTTTATTTTTACTAATAATAGTTCAACCTCTTTATTTTTTAACACATGCAAGCATTTTAACTGATATAACGATTGCCGCAACATGGATACTATTATTTTCATCTTTGCCTCTTCCTAAAACCAATGGAATAAATATTCTTTTAAAATCAAGAACTGTATGGTTATTGTATTTTATATTTAGCATCGGAATGTTCATACTTTTAAGACAACTAGATGTTGCGACATATATTGCTGCATTTGTCATAGGAATAACTGCCATTTTTCTTATTCGAAAAATCGCATCAAGCAATCTTTTTGGCTAAAGTCAAATAAAGAAAACTCGAATTAAAATTAAGAGTCACTAAATCTCTGTTCCATTCATTACACTCATCGAAATCATCGAGCGAGCGTATATTTTTTCTTCATAACCAAATAATTCAAACTATTAAAGAACAACCATATTTTCTTTCTAAATTAATTACATCATTAAACTTGTTACGCTCTTTTGAAATAGATATATTGCCGCAATATACGAAAGAACCGTAATTGGTAAGAATATCATAAAAATCATATAAATTGCAATAACTGTATCAATAAAACTTGCAAAATCTCCCCTGAAAACAATACCTTTTATCAAAAGATATGCTATAAAACTCATGAGAAGTCTCGTCCCTATAACATCATATTGAAAAAGAAGAATCATCAAACCCGAGAGAAAATCCAAAAATCCTAAAATTCTAACAAGTAACATAAAATCTGATAGTCTAACCAATATAAATATTTTATCCTCTGGTGTCTCCTCGAGCAAAAAACAAAAAATTTATATACTAGACATCCTCGAGGACACACTATAACCTAATAAATATTAGGGGGTGTAAATAAAATGGCTCAAGAAGTAATGAAAGTAGGAGTTAAGAAAGTAGCAGGTTTCCTCTACTTCGTAGATAAGCAAGGCGACGTCTCAAGAGCAAAGATGGCTAGAGGCGGATCAAAAGGTAAAAAAACTAAACCTGAAAAAGTTGCAAAAGCAGGAATCAAAAAAGAAAAAGGATTTCTATACTTTGTAGACAAAAAAGGTAACATCTCAAAAGCAAAGATGGCTAGAGGAAGAAAGTAAATTTTCTCAGCAGTTTTATTTTTTTATTTTTTTTTATTCTAAATTTTATGCACTAATTTATTATCTATCAAAAATTTCTTTACAATAACATATATTTTTCTATGTCCTTCACTATTAGGATGTAACCCATCCATCATATCTTTTTTTGTCAACAACCCCTCTAGGTTAATAATTGAAACTGAGTTTTTTTCACAAAAAAGTTTTAATTTTTCATTATATTTACTAATCATATCATTAGAATAATATAATTCCTCTCTCCAAGGAATGGGCATTGTTTTTGATTCATCTACAGGCGTTAATGTCACAAATATAACTTTTGATTTCTTTTTTGCTTTATTATATAGTTTGTATAAATTTTTTTCATATTTTGTTAAATTTACCCAAGGCTTTGTTCGTTTCCCGAAAAAAGCCGAGTCATTAAGACCTATACCTATTATTACTATTGATGGCAAGCGAGCATCATATTCTACATTAAATCGTTTAACAAGCAAATCACTAGTATTACCAGATATACCGAGATTATATACACTTA
This sequence comes from Candidatus Woesearchaeota archaeon, assembly GCA_041660865.1. Taxonomy (GTDB): domain Archaea; phylum Nanobdellota; class Nanobdellia; order Woesearchaeales; family 21-14-0-10-32-9; genus 21-14-0-10-32-9. The sequence continues at coordinate 63,179 of JBAZVO010000004.1, read as the reverse complement.
CATCATTCATATTTTTATCAAAATCATTTCTTAAACGTTCGACCCATCCTCCTCTAAAAGGATCTCCTGCGCCTTTAGCTATACTGCTTCCCCAAATACATATTCTAACCATAAATTTTTCATTTTTTCTAATTTAATAAATGTTTCTACATCATTTCTAAAAACTTTATAAATATCTGAATGTTACTTTCATTATGCCTGAAGTAAAAAGACAAACTGCGCATAAATGTTCAATAAAGACCCTTCTAGATGGCACTTATGTGCAAAGACCTGGATGGGAACCTAATTATATTCAATTTAATGATAGGCAAATTTCTAGATTAAATTTGATGGCAGTCATCGTCAATAGAGAAGGAAATTCGTTAACTCTTGATGATGGAACGTCTCAAATTCAAATTATGATTTTTGGAGAACAGGAAAAATTTTCTATGCACAATGTCGGAGATTTAGTTTTAATTATTGGCAGGCCAAGAGAATACAATCAAAAAATCTTTATCGTTCCTGAAATAATAAGAAAAATAGAGGATAAAACCTGGATAGAATATAGAAAACTCGAACTAAATATTCAAAATAACAACACATCTATTAAAGACCCTCAAAATAAAGAAAACATTTTTGAAAAAGAAATATCAAATACGTCTACTGAAAATCAAACAATTAAAGAAAAAGAAGAACAAAATAAATCAACTCTTGAGAATTTTGATTCAGAAAATAGATTTGATGATAATTATGCATCAATAATTCTAAACACCATAAAAAAACTCGACAAAGGAGATGGTGCAAACGTTAATGAAGTTATAAAAGAGTCCAAACTTACAAAAGCAGACAAATACATAATAAGTCTTATTAACGAAGGCGAAATATTCGAAATACGTACAGGCCGTCTTAAAATACTAGAATAAGAACACTAGACTAAATAATTAAAGAGCATCATCTTTCTTATTAAATGTGCAGCACATAGCATCTTAATTATTGTATAGCTCCTTAATTCTTATTTTCTTAGAATATAATTGGCGTTATCCATACTTCTAAAACTGCAGCTAAGAACAATAGCCCTATGCTTATGAATAATAAATCTGCTGTATCTAAAATTATATGTTCAAATTTCGCCGAGCCAAAATCGTGTTTGATTATAGCAACAGATATTATTCCTCCCGCGAGAGCACCTACAAAATATGCAAGTATTTCTGGAATTCCATGTATCGCATATTTGAATAACCCTATAGAAATAACATGAAAATACTTAGCTGCCTTATCAAGACCTATTAAATCAGAATAAAGTGCTAAATTTCCTCTAATAAAATTCCCTATCGCAGTGCCTATAACTGATGCGTTCCAAGTAAGAACAAATATTGCGCCTGCTCCGAATACAAACGAAAATAATATTGCAAAAATTAAAACTTTTACATTATTAAAAAATATTTTTGAAAATACGCCCATTTGTTCAAGACTACTCATTCCAGTTATTCCACCACGAATATTTTTTAATGTGTCAGTTTGTGCTTGAAATAACGTTCCGACTGTATCCCATGGAAGTACAACATATAAAACAGTTATTCCGAGAGTTACACCAATAAATAAATACATAAATGCCGCAAGTGCCTTTGAATGTTCTTGTAAAAGTAATTTCTCACTTGTATCTTGAAGATCTTTTTCTTCTTCATATTTTATTATATTATACATTAAAGGAGTTGCCGCGAGTGCTATAAGAAATATTGAAACCATACTAGCATGAGCTTCAAAAACAAAAAAAGCCATAAGTGCACCAACAAAAGTTAATGCAAAACCAAGAATCATCATCTGATATCTTTTTTTTTCTGCTGTAGTCGGACTTAAGAGGGACTCTAATACCATACGTTCCTTCTCTTAGACGGAATTTAAAAACTTTTCTAAAAAATTAAAGAAAATCACGCAATATCTGAAAAAAAATCTAAAAAAAGATTCTTTTTTGTTTTTTTCCATAATTGATATAAATAACTGGTTTTAACCAATATCTATGGAAGTATATGTTGAAAGAACAGAGCAAACATTAAAATTGAAATTTAAAGGCACTGTGCTTGAATTACTAGACAAATTAGAAATAAGTCCTGAAGATGCCATGGTTGTTCGAGATGAAGATTTGTTAACTTTAGATGATGAAGTATATACTACTGATACTTTGCGTATTTTAAGCGTAATATCAGGTGGTTAAATTATGAATTGTTCTATTTGTAATGAAAAAGCAGTATTTTCAAATCCATCTTATTGTAAACTTCATTTCTCAGAGTATGTTGAACACAAAGTATCAAATACAATAAAAAAATTCAAACTCATAAATAAAGGAGAAAAAATCTGTGTTGCGGTATCCGGCGGAAAAGACTCTGTTAGTCTTTTATTTATTCTTAAAAAATCAGGATATAATATTGAAGCTCTTGCAATAGATGAAGGTATTGAAGGATATCGAAATGTGACTCTTGATTTTTTAAAAAAATTTTGCACAGAACAAAATATAGTTTTAAATATAAAATCTTATGAATCTGATTTTGGAAAACGACTTGATAAAATTGTAAAAAAAGGCGAACTAGCCTGCAATGTTTGTGGAACATTTAGACGACATATGCTAAATAAATATGCACAAGAATATACTAAAATCGCAACAGGTCATAACTTAGATGATGAAGCGCAAGCTGTATTAATGAACTTGTTTAAATCACAAACAGAAATGCTTGGCAGACAAGGTCCTAAAACTGCTAAAAAAGATTTTATTATAAAAATAAAACCACTATATTTTTTAAAAGAAAAAGAAATTATGGCTTATGCTTTCATTAACAAACTAAACGTACCATTTATCGAGTGCCCCTTTGCATCAGAATCTTTTAGAGGACATATTCGTGATTGGCTCAATAAATTCGAACTTGAAAATCCTGGAACAAAAGAAAATATCGTTAATCATTATTTGAGTATTGCGCCTAAAATTAAAGAAAAACACAAACTCGATTTATGTCCGAAGTGTAATTTTCCAAGTTCAAAAGGCATTTGTAAAACATGTAGATTAAAAGACGAATTGAAAAAATAAAAGTTTATTTAAAAAAAGTAAAAGATAAAATCATTTTTCAAATAATCTTTTAAAAAAAGTTAGAAAAATAAAAATTCGAATTCAAAATATTTGCTTTTTATTATTTTTTGATTTCTTAGATTTTTTATCTTCATTAGATTTATTTAAAGATTCAGATTCATTATTAATAACATTAGATGAATCTTTTTCTTCACGAGATAATTCTGAATCGTCATTAGATTCTATATCTTCAACAGATCTTATAGATTCATCATTTTCATCATCTTCAATTTCATCGTTAGAACTTAATTTATCCACTTCATCATTAAATTTTTTTAATATTTTCTCGGAATCATCATTTGAACTAGAATTATTCGAAATCGAATTTGAATTAACATCGTTATCTTCAGGAATAATTTTTCTAAATTCATTCATCTCGTTATCTGTTTCATCAACCTGATTTTTCGCTCTATCAAATTTTTTATCAAAATCTTCTAAAAATCTTTTTTTCTCAGCATGTTCCTCAGGATGTTCTTCTATTTTTTTCATTCTTTCAAGAATTTTTTCTGAAAAATTTCCATCTTCTGATTCAACAGGTTTATTTTGAGTATATATTTCAAGAGTTCCCATAGCGTCAGGTTTTTTTATGCCTTTAAACATTTGTCTTAATTTAGAGTCTCCTGAAATATCAAAATAATCATAAAATTTCTGCGTGATTTTAATTTTAAAGGTTCTTCCTAATTTTTCTTTAGTAATAAACCCTTTTTCTTCAAGAAGAGCTATATGTTCATATGCACCTGCTCCTCTAATATCTATGACTTCGGCTTGAAGAATTGGACTCTTGTATGATATTATTGCTAAAGTTTCCATTATAGGTTTTGGCATTTCTGCTTCAGAAATAACATTTTTTACAATGCTTGAATATTCCTCTTTTACATTTAATTTCCAAGCATCAGATTCATTAAATATATCTAAACTCGACTCTATTTCAGAATAATGTGATTTAATATCAGTTAGTGCTTTTTTAAGATTTTTTTTCTGAACGCCTGACAATAAAACTATTTGATCCTCTGTTAAGTATTTTCCCGACCCAAACAAAACAGCTTCTATCCTCTGCCAATCTTTCATACACTAAAGAGAGTATGCTGGTTTTTAAAGTTTTTCATCGAGAAAATAATACTAGACTAACAATGAGCATTATAAAAACATATTTAAAGTAGAAATGAAAACACGACTCGGGGGAATTAATTTGAGCAAAAATAAACATAAATCTATTGAAGAAAGTAGAACACAAGAAACTAGTGATACAATTATTGATTTTTCGAAGATAAAATCAAAAGCTAAAAAAATCAAAAATGCTTATTCATGGTCAAGAAACAATATTTTTACCCCTGTTGTTAATGTTTGGCTCTTAATAATTATTCTTATAATAGTCTCTGTTTTTGTTAGAATGGGCCCTGCAACTCTCCCAATAACAGATCAATGGGCAGAGAGCACTGTTATTAGTAATATGCAAAATAATATTGCGTATCAAGTACGATTACAAAGACCTGATTTACCTGAAGCTAGCATACAAAAAATTGTTCAAGATGAATTTAATTCTGTTTATAATGCAAATAAAGCTCAAGTAGATGCTCAAATAACTACTCTATCTACACAATTTAAAGCCGAATTACAAAATGATCAAGGCCAAACTCATCTTTTAGGAATTGATGAATATGTTTGGTATTCTTATGCAAAATGGTATGATAGAACAGGATATTATGGAACTGAACTCGTTAATGGACAGCCAAAATTTATGCTAAGATATGGCAGACTTGGTCAAGCAACACCTTTCATTGTTGTTTCATATCCTATAAATCTTCTTCATAATTTATTAAGCATTTTTAATAAAAATCAAACAGTTGAGCATACAGCATTTTACATTAGTATCATATTAATGAGTCTTGTTTGCATTCCTGCATTTTTTCTTGGACGAAAAATGTTTGGAAATATCGGCGGTTTTTTTGCAGCTATGACTATTGTTGTTTCAGCAACAATTGTTGGAAGAACTTTAATTGGTGCACCTGAAAGTGATGGTTATACCATATTATTTCCTCTTTTAATAACTTGGCTCTTTTTTGAAGCATTAACTTCAAAGAAACTTTGGACGACAATTACATTTGCAGCATTAACAGGTCTTAGTACTGCACTATTCTTCTTCTTTTGGGGTGGATGGTGGTTCACTTTCTTATTATTAATAGGCATGTCCGCAATTTATATTGTATATGTAACAGTCTTAAGAAAAACTAAACACACTAAAATATTTGATAAACATTTATTAATGAGTTTTTTAATTCCTGTAATATTAGTTTTTGCAACAATTTTATTTACGGCGCTAATCGCTTTAAGTATTAATTCTAATGTTGGATATGCTGTAAAAGCAGTAATCACAGCACCGATACAACCTTTTGATTTCATAACAGGCTTTAAATCAGCGGCAATGGGCAATGTTATTGGTGAAGATTATGCATTATGGCCAAACGTTCTAAGAACGGTTGCAGAATTAAATCCTTCAACAATAAGCGATGTAATCCGAGGACCTGGTTCTATGGCTCTTGGCAAAGTTTTAATTCCCTTTTTCTATTTAGGAATTTTAGGAATGATACTTTTATTTTTTAGATACAAAGAAAATAATATGTATCCATTTTATGGTGCATTCCTTTTAATTTGGTTAATGAGCACAGTTTATGCAGGAACCACTGGAGTTAGATTTATTGTCTTTGTTGGAATTGCAACAGCGTTCGGCATCGGAAGTTTAGTTTCTTATTTAACAGGACCCGGACTTAATAGTATTGCTAAAAAAATGGATGATAATAAAAAAACCATATTGAAATGGACCTTTGTTCTTATTTTATTTTTCTTACTATTATGGATACCAATAAAAACGGCAAAAGCAATAGGAGATCAAGCAACACCTATTTTTGATGATGCGTGGTATGAATCAATGGATGCTATTAGTGCATCATCTCCTGGCAAAGCAATAATTACCAGCTGGTGGGATTATGGTCATTTCTTCCAAGCTTTTTCAGAAAAAACAGTAACTTTTGACGGCGGAGATCAAGGAAAAAGAATTTATTGGGTCGGAAGAACTCTAATAACGTCAGAAGAAGATGAAGCTATAGATATATTAAAAATGATGAATTGTGGAGAAGAAGAAGGATATAATCTTCTCGAACTTTATACTAAAGATAGAATGCATGCAACTATTCTTAGTAATAAAATTATGCGACAAACTAAACAAGAAGCTGTAACAACTTTAACTACAGCAGGCCTAACATCTACTCAAATTGATGACGTTCTTAAATTAACTCATTGTTCAGATTTGTATGACATGTATTTTGTTACAAGTGAAGATATGGTCGGAAAAGCCACAGTTTGGGGTCATTTTGGAAGTTGGGATTTTGAAAAAGCTTATTTCTTTTATCATCTAAAGAATTTACCTTTACCTGAAGCCATTGAAAATGCTAAACATGATTTAGGATATGATACAAATAAAACTCGAAGTATGTATAATGAAGCTAAAAAAATAACTGATGAAAATTTAGCAGCCTCATGGATTAGCATATATCCTGGCTATGTTACTCAACGTCCAGTTTCATGTCAGAAAGATCTTTTAAAAAATGTAGTTGTTTGTAATTATAACATATTGTTAAATCAACAACCTGGCGTCGATGTAATAATGACTAAAGGCATAATAAATTTAAACAATATTAGCAATTCAACTTTCATTTTGCAAGCAGTAGATAAAACAAGTGGCGCAATAATACAACAAAATTTGTTAATTCCTGCAGGAATAGTTTATGATAATAATGGAACACTTGAAAGAATAACACCTGAGAATTCCAATTTAGGTTACGATGTAAGCATCTATCAAAATGGTGATAATTATTATAGCTTAATATCGAACGAGGCGTTATCTAGATCGTTATTTACTAAATTATTTTTCATGGAAGGACAATATACAACTCACTTCGAAAAGATTAGCGATTTGACAAGTTTTAGAGGCGAGAGGATAATTGTTTGGAAAGTAAATCCATAAATGAAAAAAAAGGAATAATTATGGTGGTAATCTCCACCATCATTATTGCTGTAGCTCAACTATTGTTAAAAAAAGGAGCGCTAACCTCAAGTAATTTTTGGGGCTTATTTAATATCAATGTGTTTTTAGGATTAGTTCTATATGCGATCGCAACTATAATTTTCATTTACGGGCTAAAAAACGGCAATTTAAGCACTCTTTATCCCGTTCTTGGTCTTGGATATATCTGGGTTTGTTTGATTGCTTATTTTCTATTTGGTGAACTTATAACACTAATAGATGTTGCAGGAATTGCTTTAATTATATTAGGAGTTGGTTTACTCGGAGTTAAGAAACATGAATAAACTACTCGTCATTTTGATCATGATTTTTAATGGTGCGCTAGGCGCATTTGGTTCATTGTATTTGAAAAAAGGAGCGAATAAACTTGAATTAAAATTATCTAAATTATATAAAAACATCCATAATACAAATCTTATTTTCGGAGTACTAATTTATGGTATTGCCGCCTCAATTTCAATTGTTCTATTAATGTATAATGATTTAAGTCTTATTTATCCTCTAACATCTATAACTTATATATTTACAATATTTTTATCTGTAAAATTTTTAAATGAAAAAATGAATAAATATAAATGGCTAGCAATAATTCTAATAATTGCTGGAAACGTTCTTATAACTATATAAAATACGAATTTAGACGCCGATACAAATTTAGATATAAATAATAGACAAAGATAAATTTCTTAAAAAAATAGAATAAAAAAATAGGAGAATAAATAAACTTCTTAAAAAAATAAAATGAAAAAATAAAAGTATCAGACAATACAATAAACAATAAAAACGTAGATAAAATTCTAAAAAAAATAAAAAAATTATTCTTTGATATATGCCTTTAATATAACTATGTCTTCAACAGGCCAATCTTGATTAGGTCCTTTATTGCTTGTTTTAACAGAATTCATTTTATCAACAACATCAATTCCAGAAACAACTTTTCCGAAAACCGCATATCCATCATTTCCTGATCTATAATCTAAAAAATCATTATTAACCGTGTTTATGAAGAATTGAGATGTTGCACTATCAGGAACCATGGTTCTCGCCATAGCTATTGTTCCTTTGGAATTTTTAAGACCATTTTTTGATTCGAGTTTAATTGGTGCGTGTGTTGATTTTTGTGTTCCATTTGGTAAAAATCCTCCCCCTTGAACCATGAAATTTGGAATTATTCTATGAAAAATAGTTCCATCATAATGTCCTTCTTTAACATACGACAAAAAGTTTTCAGTTGAAATTGGCGCTTTGTCTTTATTTAATTCCACTTCTATTGTTCCTTGAGTAGTTTCTAATACTACAATCGGGTTTTTCATATTATCTCCTCCTAAACTATTATCTTTAGAGCATGCAGATGTAAAAATAAAACTTGATAACAACACAATCATTAATAAAATAAATACTTTTTTTTGTAATTTGAATTTTTTCATGTTCTCACCTTTTAATTTTTTAAATATTTACATTATGTTATTGTTATTTTCAAAAAAATAATATATTTAATTAATAAATTTAATTACGACATTCAATAAACATTGGAATCCATTAGTAATTTTAAATGTTTCTTCATACCCTCTATGTGTCCTGCGCCCACAATCGCCATAACTTTTTTTTCAGGATTCGCTTTCATTAAAAAATATATTTTTTTCGCCATAAACCTATTTCTATCATCTAAAAGAACTCTATAAAAACCAGGATATCTATTCTTCATCAATTTAAGTAATGTGAATATTACTTCATCGTCAGGAATTTTTGTTATATCTATTTGTAGTCTCATTTTTTTAGAAAATGGTGCTTTAAATATATCTAAAACTATTTTTAATTTTTCTGAAAACTTTACTTTTTTACTCATATTTCTAAGAGTCGTAGATGCATCTTGATCTATTAATTCTAATTTTAATTTATTATTTTTAGCAAGAGTAGCACCAAGCATCATTTCTTCTCCAGGAGTCATACCTGTAATATTTCCCATCTTTTTTTGAAGTGCATGACCTATAATTGCAAAAACATATCCTGTTACACCTAGTTGTCTTATTGATGGTTTGCCTCTTTTTTTATCAGGATTTGTTAGTGCTGCAAATCTTGCAGCATCTAATTCTATACAAATTATATCAGGTTTAAATTCTGCAAAAATAGACTTTATTTTAGCTTTTGAATCAGCAGATACGTGACTCGTACCAATTAATTGAAGATTATTTTCATTAATCATATACTAGATAATAATGTTTAGTATTTAACTTTGATGAATTTTTGAAGAAATAAAGAAATAATTGTTAAATATGATGCATTGTATTTTTAAATTCGTTCATACCCGCATTTTTGACACATTTCTAATTCAAATTTACCGTGCATGATTTTATTTCTAGTTTTTTTAAATTCATCATCATTCCATATTTCTTGTATAGTTTGATTATTTACGTTTCCATAAATATATCTTTTTTGAGAATCTTGACAACAAAGAACCACATCGCCATTAACTCGCACAATTAAAGAATCTATCGTATAACACTGAGTAGAATAACGCACATTGTCAAGTTCTACAAGTCCTCCTCTTGTCGAGAAAGGACGAGTTTTACTTCCTTCTCTAAAATCCTGAATATACATTTGGTTGTTTTGTTTTTTTAAATCTTTTAATTTTTTAGCGTGCGCAATAGAACTGCTCGCATGAATAGTTGCAATTATTCTATGAACTCCACTTTTTTGTAAACTATTAATTTTTTCTTGAGATAATAAATCTCCATTAGTATATAGTTCTATATTAGTTTTAGGCAACACATTATGTGCATAAGCCATAAAATCAGCTAATCTCGGATCAGTTAGAGGCTCATTATATTGATGTAAACATAATGTTCCTTTGAATTTTAATTCATCTAATTGAGTTATTATAGATTTAAATAATTCATCAGACATTTCAAGTCCTTGACTTTCAGGTTTCGGACAATAAGTACAACTCCGAGTACACAAATCATTAGTTTCTATTTCAACAGTTCTCGGAACCGTTGATGAATAATTAAAAATCATATTTTCTAGAATAACAACTGCATCTTTTACAGGTTCTCTTACTTTGCCTTTTATTTTTTCTGGCACAAATTTTCTATACGCATCTCTTAATGTATTTCGCATAATTTCACATTTAATAAATGAACTTTGTTAATAATAAATCATATCACATCGATAAATATTTTAGCGTTGATAAATAATTACAATATTAAAAATCTACAGCTCAATATAAATTTTGATATAAAATATTATTTGTTAAAAAAATATTAAAAAAATATTAAAAAAATAAAATTAGTTCTTTACTTTTATTACATTCCAAATTGTGTTAAACATTTGTAAAAGGGCTGATGCAAAGAATTTTGTATTAAGCCATATTCCTATGTCGTAACTTGGATGTATATCCGAATCATTTGCCATCATAAACATAACTGATTCGTCATCAACTATACAAAATCTAGCAGATATTCCTAAATCTTTTATTTCAGCAATTTTTCGAAGTTCTTTTATATCTTCTGTTTCTTTTTTTATTGGAGCAGATATTCTTATTGTTACTCCTCTTTCTTTTGCTTTTTTAAGATGCTTTATTAGAACGTCTGCTTTTCTTTTAAGACCATCTTCTGTCGATACTAAAACTATGGAATCTTCTGCTTCTTTTATCATAGTTATTAATTGGTCGTATAAATTATCTCGTCCTTTTATTGAACCTGATAGATCTGTTGGATCTATTAATTCAACTCCATTAGTGTGTAATTTTACAAGATCGTTTAATACATCAGAATCCTTTAATTCTTCAAGCATACTAACTGATTTTTCAGCTTCGTCTTTTACATTTTTCTTTACTCTTTCAAGTACTTCTTTTGGTGGTACTGCGATGTATTTTATTGGTTTTCCAATTTTCATTATTACAAAGCCTTTCTTTTCAAGACTTTCAAGAACATCATAACTTCTACTTCGTGGAACATTTGCAATATCTGAAAGTTCGCCAGCAGTGCTAACGCCTCTTGACAATAATGCAGTCCATATTTTTGCTTCGTAACTATTTATTCCGAAATCTTTCAGTTTGCTTAAAAAATCCTTTTGTACTATCATTTTTTCCACCTTTGTTTATTTTTATTATAATTTATTTTTATGCCTTCACTTATACACTGGATAAGTAACATTATCGATCTCTACATATTGTGCTCGTAATTCTATCTCTTCGCCATTTTTAACAATTGCGCCCATGACTTTTATTTTATCAAGGTCACCATCATTTATTTCAGATAATAATTTGGATTTAAATAATTCAAAATTACTATTACTTCCAAATGCTCCGGGTCTACTCCATCTAGATACAAATAATTTTGATGAATTAATATCATTACTAGAATATATTAAAAAATTTTCATTAGACTCTAAAAAACCGTAGGTCTCATAAATCTTCGAAGGTAAACCTTCAACTATCACGTTTTTACCCACTTGATTTTTGAAATCATCAGATAATTCTTGACGAGTATAAGGTTGTTCTGTACAACCTATAACTGTCATCGCTACTCCGATTAATAGTGATTCGAGTTTCTTCATATATTCACCTGCGTATTACGCCTGAACAGTAAGTAACGTGACCGAATTTATAAATGTTTTGATTTGTAACCATCAATTAGTGAGAACTTATTTTTATTTTTAATCAATAATTATAAAATGTAAATTTATACTCTAAAAAAATAGAACATACTAAAAATTTTATTTAGACAATATGACTTTTTGTTAAATGCTAATGGCGCCTAGAATTTGTTAAATATTAAAAAATATAAAAATAAAAGAAAAAATTACTCTTTAGTTTTTTTATCGTCTGATTTAGCCTTTTTTTCTACTTTTGGTGCAACTTTTTTAGACGCAGTTTTACTCGTTTTAGATTTTGCAGCTTTTTTTGCTTTCAAATCAGCAGTTAAAGCAGGCATTTTATCGACTTTTAATTTTCTTGGTCTTTTTTCAGAAGTTTTAGCTTTAGTATCGTGAACTTCAATTTTCAAAGATTCAAATGCTTTTTTTACATCGCTATGTGTTGCACCTTTTTTTATTTCAATTAAAGTTGATGTTGGCTCAAGATGTTTAATGTTACATTTTCTTCTTCTTGTTTGACCGTCAATAAGAACCGTATTTTCATCTAAGACTTCTACAATTACACATAGTTTGTTTGAATCTCTACCTGCAATTTTCATACATAGTCTTCCTATATCATTCATCATTTTCTTTTCCTCCTATTCAAGGCTTTATCTGTTAACATATCGCAAATTATTACATGCGCTGTTTACCAGATTTTTCTCGTTGATCCTTAGAACCTTTGTAGCGTCGCCGCCTACAAGCAGGATCAGAGCTGTAGCTTTCTTGCTCTGCTCTTTATCTCTTCTCTTGCAGCTTTTGAAGATAAAACTCCGCCGAATGGTCTTGTTGGTCTTTTCTTTGTCTTTGGCATATTTTGCATCTTCACTGGAAGTGCTCTTGGAACGCCCTTCAAAGTCTGACCTGTAATTGGACAAGTGCCCACTTTAGGTTTTCTTCTAACATACACTATCTTGGTTCCTCTTACTGTTCTTTTGCTAACTCTTGCAAATGTTCTCGATTTAGTTTTATGTTGAACCATGTTTTTTAGGAAAGAATATTCCTTTATAAATGTTTTTGCACATATTAAATACCCTTTATCTCATTTAATATAAATATCATATACTAAATTATCAAAACTTGATTATAAAAAAATACAAAAAAGAATAAACATACATAAAACTAAATTCAATAGATTTATAAAAAATGTTCAATTTCTATGACTCCTCAACAGGGGTTGAAAATGGTAAAGAACGACGAAAAAAATACACAAAATAAAAGTAAACGAAATAAAGATTCAACTACACCAACATCGACGCATGAATCCTTAACATCAGCACGAGGACGAACACCTTCTAAAACCATGGATACAATAATCGCTGAACATAGAAAAATTGTTAATCATGCGACGAGAAAACACACAACTTATGAATTTTCAAACACGGTTTATGGTAAAACCATGGCTTTTTTAGAATATTTTAAATTACCTAAATATCAAAGAAATATTCATAGAGTATCTGGTGATGATGCCGCGACTAAATTTGTTGTTGGGTTGAATAAAGGTGCAGGACATGCAACGTTAGATTTCGTTTATTCGGTTACACCTAATATTGGAACTATTGATAGAAAAATAGAAGTTTTAACATCTCTGTTAGGTTCTGAAGAATTAAAAAAAGCGGATCATGGTGATTTGTCTGAGAATAAAAAAATTTATTTAAAGACTTTAGAAAAAACATATATTAATTTTATAGAAAGAGCGATGATGGAACGAAATTATAAAAAATAATTACGAATGATTTTTTATTTTTAAATTTTTATTTGTTAATCTTTCGTTAAATTAATTATTAAAAAAACTTGAAGTTTAAAATTGAAGGTTGAAAATGACAAAAACTGTTGAAGATATAGCTGAAGAATATGATGTGAGTTCTGGAAAAGTATATGATTTGTTTATGTTTGAAAAAAGAAAAATTGCTCAACAATATCACGGTAGTTTCAAAGGATTTATCTTGGCATCTTTTTTCGAGTTGCCAAAATATAGAGCTGAAGCAATAGATATAGTTGACAGACATTATAGACTTGAAAAATATAAAAGTAATCAACACTAAAAAAGTGATTAAAAAATTAACAAATCATAAATCTAAAATATGATGCATAACTTACTTATGCAACATCCATTAATTTTCTGATTCCAATGCTTAATAGTATTGATAAAACTATGTATGTTCCAAGCCATCCGAAATTTTTAAGAACTGGAATTCCTGGCATAGGTCTTACTTTTTCATTTCCAACAATTATTTGTTTTAGTTGACTTTCTTTATAGACTGAAACAGGTGTTGAATATTTTCTACCTGTTGTTACTAAGATTTCTTTTGATTGTTTGAATGTTTCGGATTCGATCATTATTGTATATGTTCCTACTTCTTTTGTTTGCATAATCCATTGTATTTCTTTATTTTTTTCATTGTCTGGAGCATATCCTAAGTTTCTTGTTATGTTTGTTGCTGGAATTGATGATATTTTTACGGCTGTTAATTCTCCAGGATAACTATTTGATATTACTGCATTTATTGTTACATTTGAATTTGGTTGAACTGGTTCGAATGCCATTGTTGCAGCCATCCAAGTGAAAACTAAGATTAGTGGTATAAATGTATAAAGCATTGATTTGAATGATTGTTTCATCATAACCATGTTATGATCGAGCATTTCTTTTTGTATGCTCATAACTTTTTTTTGGTCTTTTTTGTTTTTGCTGAGTTTTATTTTAAGCTCTTTCATTTCTTTTTTTATTTCTTTTAATCTTTTTTGATCAGTTGTGTATTTGTAGATTATTGTAGTGAGTAGTGTTGCGAGTAATGATACTATTAATATTATCCAGAAATATGGTAGATTCATAAACCCTTGATATAATACGACGAATGTGTTTGCCATTTTTTCCCCCTAATTTACTTTGTATCAAATTTATTAATTTTATTTAATTATTAATTGATTAATTATACTTTTAATATGTTTGTTTTTATTAAAAGTGCGTTAGATTAATTTTAAAATGATACGAATTTTCTCATCATAGGATTCATATCGTATAAGTGTTGTTTTGCGATATCTTCATATAACTTATATATTATCATTACTGTTAATAAAAGTCCTGTTCCTGTTCCTATTGCGCCTGTTAAATCTGCAATTCCTGCAACGAGTCCTATTGCTATTCCGCCCATTATAGATAATGGTCCTATGTATCTTTGAAGCATTCTTTCAAGAACTCTTTGATCTCGTCTAAAACCTGGTATTTGTAATCCTGAACTAACCATTTGTTTTGCTTGGCTTGCAGCATCAAGTCCTGATGTTTGTACCCAAAATACACTAAAAAGAGTTGCCCCTACAATATATACTAAAAGGAAACATAATGCTTGTAATATCATGATGCTTGTTAATGATCCTATTATTGAGGCTTGTAAAAGATTTGGTCCTGATACCCAAAATACGAATCCTGATGCAGGAGAATTTCCGGAGAATGTTCCAAGAACTGGATGTCCCCAATTTTGTAATAGCCTTGCGAATAATTGTATGTTTGCAAGAAGTGCTGAAACTAAAATGACTGGTATGTTACTTGCATAAAGAAGGTTTAATGGCCATCTTATTCCGTGACCTGCGACTCTTCCAAAGCTTAATGGTATTTCTACTTTTATTGATTGTACGTATACAACTATGAAAAAGACTGCGAGTGTTGCGATAATTGTTGCAAGTGCGAGTGTTGCTTGAAGTGTATTTCCTTGCGATAAACTTTGTACTATTAATGGTATTTTACCGACTGGAACATCTGGATTTGTTAAACTTGGAAGTGGACTTAATAATTGTATAAATATTTGTTGACTTACTCCTGCTGCAATAAATAAACTTATTCCAGAACCGAAGCCATATTTACTAACAATTTCATCCATTAACATTATTAGTATTCCACCGATGAAAAGTTGTAATATTAATATCATTGGACTTATTCCTGTTTCAGGAGAAAGACCACCCATCATTACAAAAATACCTGCTTCAACTATTATAAAAAATATTGATAGTAATTTTTGTATTCCTTGGAATCGTTTTTTTCCTTTATCAGATGTTAAATCGAAATTGACGAGGCCGGAACCTTTTAGAAGTTGTAATACTATTGATCCTGTAACTATTGGACCTATTCCTAGACTTATTATGCTTCCAAAGCTTGCGCCAAGAATTGTGCTTAAAAATGTGAATTGTTCTAGTGCGTTTTTTCCAAGACCATATAATGGAATTAAACCCAATAAGAAATATAGACCTAAAATCATTCCAGTCCATTTTAATTTAGTTGTAAAAGAGAGCTTTTTCTGTGTTGGTGGTTTTACCTCTGGCAGATTCTCTATTATCTTATCTAAAAGGCTCATGTTTTACCTTTTCTCTTTTACTCTTCTTTTTTTAGTAGCAGAGTAAGTTTTCCCCCTGCTTGTTGAATCTTTTGCTCTGCATTTTCTGATGCGTTTTTAACAGTTACAATTAATTTTTTATTTGTTTTTCCGGCACCAAGTAATTTAGTATAACCTAGTGCGTTTAAGTCGATAATTATTGTATCTTTTTCTCTTTTTGCACTACCTTGTTTCATTAATGTGTCTGCAATTGTATCAAGATGAGCTATATTTATTGTTACTTCTTTTTGTGCTTTAGCGGATACAAATCCTCTTTTTCCAAAGTAATCAGGATTTTCCCAAAAGAGTGTTTTTTTAGCATCTCCTTTCTTTCCAGAGCCTGCATTTCCTCTTCCTCCTCTATGTCCTGCGCCTCTATGTTTTTTCTTAGCGCCCCATCCATGAGTCCAGCTTCCTCTTTGTCTGCTGTTTTTTTTTCTTTTATTATCTGTCATTGAGCATCATCCCTTCATATCATTTTTTTGATTAAATCGTTCATTTTGTCTCCTCTATAACCTAGTGCGCCTTTTGTCGTATATGGTGTTTTTGTACCCATTCTTTCAAAGCCGCCTCTTGGTGGAGGAAGTGCATAATGATTATTTTGTTTTTTTCTTTTTGAGTCTAATTCTTGTAGTGTTTCAACACTTAGTTCTCCGTAAGTTATGTAATCCTTGCATTTATTCATCATGCCTTTATTTACAGGATTATCTTCTACTACTATGCATGAGAATTTTTTTATCATATTCATCATTCTAAGAGTATCTTTAACGTCTTTGTTTACGCCGATTAATCCTCTGATTAGTACTGCTGCCAAGTATTTGTTTTTTTGCTCAGTCATTTTGCTTTACCTTTAATTTTCCTTCTTGGAGAGATGTTATTTCTTTATCTTGAGGTCTTGTTTTAGTTTTTATTAATTGATGCAGTGCTTGTTCGCATGCTTTTACTAAGTTTATTTTATTTTTTGTTTGTCCTTGTGTTTTTGACCAAACATCTTTTATTCCTGCAAGCATTAGTATTTTTGCGCATTCTTTTTCAACACAAAGTCCTGTTCCTTTAGGTGCAGGCATTAATTTTATTTTTACTGATCCGCATTTTCCATCTACTGCAAATGGTATTGAATTTGGTTCTGTTGAATTTGATTGCCAGCTTCCGCTTCCTCTTGCTATTTTGAAAAGATTTAATTTCGCATTTTTTAATGCTTTTTCTCTTGCTGGAACTGTTTCTTTACTTTTTCCAAGACCTATACCTATGTATCCGTCTTTGTTTCCAACTACTGCAAGTGTTGTGAATTTTGGTTTATTTCCTTCTCTAGTTTTTTTCTGAGTTTGTCTGAAGACTCTTCTTTGTCCTCCTCCAAACTTTCCTTTTGCTTGTCCTATTAATAGAAGTTCTGATTCTAGTTGTAAAAGTGAATCTATTATTTCTGGTTCTAGTATTGTTAAACCGTTGTCAAGTATCTCGTCTATGTTTTGTATTTCTTTTGCACGTACTTTTTTTCCAAGTTCTGTTTTTGGAGTCCAGTCTTTTACTTCTTTGAGTTCTATTTTAGTTTGTTCTTCATTAACTGGCTCTAGAACTAAAGGTACATCTGTGACTGGAACATTTTTTGGTTTTTGTGCTCTTGGCATTGGGTTTTTTCTTGGCATTTTAATCACTTAGCGAGTTCTTTTTTTAGTTTTTCAAAATCCTGTGAAATAGTTTTATGATTCTCCAGGTATCCTGCTATATGGGCTCCATTTATTCTATTATCTGATGGGAATATTTCTTCGCCTGCATTCATTTCAAGACCATTATCTATGGCGCCTTTGATTGCTGCAAATAATTTTGATCCTTTAAGTGGAGTTTGTAATCCTAAATCTGGTATTACTTTTGTTAATCCTGCGGCTTTTGCTTTTTGAGCAATTAACATTCCTGCAAGATATGTTGCAGGTATATTTTTGCATGAATGTTTCCATCCTTTTTTAGCAAGTTCGTTTGATTGTGTTGTTATAAGTACTTTGTCTCCGTCTTCATGATATCTTACTATTTGCATTATAACTTGAGTATTAGTTTTTCTTATTACTAGTCTGTCAGTTTTACCTTTAAGTAATTCTAACCTTTTTCTGTAGTTAGTTTTTGATTCTCTTTTTCTTCTGTATCTGACTGTGAATCTTGTTGTTGATTTCATGTTTCAATCACTTCTGTTTTTTCTGTTTTGATGGTGTCTCTTCTGCTTTTTGGGCAATTAGGAAGAGTTTGTTGTCTTCTAAATATACTTTTACGTGTCTTGTACTTCTAAAGAATCCGCCTTTAGATTTTCTATACAATTCTCTATATGTTTTGTTTGTTATTATTTGTTTTTCTTTTAATTCTGCTATGAATGTTCTTTGACTTCTAATTCTATTCATCCATGATTCTTTTCTTGGAAGTCTTGAAGTGTTTGTTCCTTTTCTTGAACCTGGACCTTTTCTTCGACCTTTTGATTTTTGTTTTTGAATATTTCTGGCTCTTGCTCTTGAGACTCCTCTTTTTTGAACTTTAGTTATAGCGCCTTCATTTACTAGTAATCTCACATCTGTTTTTGTTATTGCGTCTTTTATATCTGCTAGCCTTTGGTTATCAAATTTTATTCTTTTGTGTGAAGCTTTCAGTATTTTTGATGCGAGTCTTTTTTGTGTGTTCATTTTCAATCAGCCTTTATTTGCTTTTTGTGAGGACTTTGTCTCTCTCTTCTTTTTCTATTTTCTTTTTATCTTCAGGATTTATTTCTTCCTTGTTTTTATCTTCGGAAGTTTTTTCTTTCGTTACTTTTTCGTCTTGTTCTTTTTTCGCATCATCTTTTCTTTGAGTTGCGTCATTTTTCTTTTCTGAGAGGAATTTTTCTACTCTTAATTTATATGATTTTGAATTAAAGTTTACAAGTGTTATTTTGAGTTTTTCAGCTTCAGTTAATAATTCTATTTTTCTTTTCTTTCCGACTCCTGCGAGTAATGCTGCTTGTGTTTTTGGATTTATTTTTTTTAATTCATCCATTGTTGCTACTTGTATTATCATTAAACCGTCTTTGTTTTTTCCTCTATCTGATGCTTTTGTTCCATAGCCTGGTCTAACGTTTGGTGAATGTCCTTTTCTATTTAATCTCTTTTTATTTGTGATTCCTTTTGGAGCTCTCCAAGTAGTTGCTAGTCTTTTTTTCTTGTGAGTGTCTTTTCTAATGAATTTTTTTGCCATGTTGTTTCACTTATGATAATTTTTTACCGTCTTTGTCTGTTATGTATATTCCGTCTTGGAATATTCTTTTATCAAACCCTGGTCTTCTTGTGAGTTTTTCTATTGCGCCTGCAGTCATTCCTGCTATTTCTTTATCTATAGCGTATACTGTTACTATGTCTCCTTCTATTTTAACATCTGCGCCTTGTTTGATTTTGAGTGTTCTTGGAACTTTTTCTCCTATGAAATTTTTTATTTCAAATACTCCATTTTTTAGTCCTACTGACATTGGGAAGTGACCTGAACAAATCTTTAATTTGTATGTGAATCCTTCTTGTACGCCTTTAAACATATTTTTTATGTGTGCTTTTGTTGTGAAGAGATTCTTTTTTTCTCTTTGTGATGATTTTTCATAAGATATTGTTATATCTTTATCTGTTTGAGTTATTTTTATTTGTTTATCAGGAAGCATTCTTGTGAGTTCTCCTTTCGGTCCCTTTACAATTAATTTTGTTTTTTCCTGTTTTAACTCACAGTTGTCTGGAAGTTTGAATTTTTCTTGTAATCCGTCTTTTGCCATGTTTACTCACTTAGTATGTGAAACAGATGAGTTTTCCACCTAGGTTTAACTCTTTTGCTTTCACGTTTGTCATTAATCCTTTGTTTGTTGAGACTATTAATATTCCAAATCCCATCGCTGGTAGGAATCTTTTCTCATATTTTTCGTAATCTGCTACTTTGACTTTGAATCTTGGAGTGATTACTCCGCATTTGTTTATTTTTCCAAGTAGATTGATTTTTATTGCGGATAATTCTGTTTCTATTTTTTCATAACTTCCAATGTATTGTTCATCTTGTAAGATTACTAGTACTTCTCTTATTAGTTTGGAGTTATTTTTAGTTATGAGATCTTTCTTTCCTAGTTTTTCCTGATTATTTATGAAGGATAAAACGTTTGCTAGTGGATTATTAAGTGCCATTTTTTATTCCTCTTGTGTTTTTATGAATATTTTTTGAATCCTATTTTTAATGCGTTTTCTCTAAAACAATGTCTGCATAAATCGATGCCGTATTTTGATATGTGTGATCCTGTTCTACCGCAGGTTCTACATTTTTTTGACATTTCTCCTTGTTTTCTTTCTTTAGGAACGTTATTTTTTTTGTACTTTGCCATCTTTCCAGGTTTGCCTGAGATTTGTTTTAGTACTTTAGCGTGATTTGCTGTAGTCATTCTCTTTCACCTATTTTTACTGAATAGTTTTCTTTCATGAATGTTATTGATTCTTCTTGTTTTATTTGATGCGTGCTTGATATTTTTGCAGGTCTTATTTTTTTATTTTTTACTCTAAATCCTGGTCTTGCAAGTGTTATTGATGCTTGTAAACCCATCATTCCTATTTCTGGGTCGTATTTTGCATCTTTTATATCCATGTATTCTGGAAGTCCGAAGCTTATATTTCCATGATTATCAAATGATGATTCGCTTAAGATTCCATCTTTGGCGTGAATTAGTCTTGGTATTAGTTTTTTAGCAGCTTCTCCTCTTAAGGTTAGTTTACAACCTACTGGAAGACCTGGTCTTAGGCCCCATGCTTGGAGTCTTTTGTTTGTTATGGTCTTGACTGGGGGTGTTCCTGTTATATTAGTTAGTAGTTTGATTCCTTTTTCCAGTACTTTTTGGTCTTTTCCTGCACCTATGTTTAGGGTGACCTTCTCTATCCTTATCTCCTTCATCTTGTTCATTTTCAATCCAGCTCTGCTTTCTTGTCTTTGTTAATTACGAGTGCGTATTCTTTACTTGTTTCAAATACGTCTTTTTCTGTTTTAACTTTTATTATGTTTTCATGTAATTCTACTATTTCGCCGTATTTGCTTGCGTGTTTTCCTGTTACTATGAATACATGTGCTCCTTTTGCAAGTAATAAGTGATGGTTTATTTTGTTTTCACTTTTATTAAATATTATTGTGTCTCCTATATTGTATTTTTTAGCATCTGTGTCTGCAAGTAATAAATTGTATCCATTTAATGTGTTTACTTGCACTTTGCCTGATCTTATTTTTGATTTTCCTGTGACTTTTAGTATTAGTTCGTTTGCTTGTTCTAATGTTATTTCTTTGGTTTTTAACATTCCTTTTTTATCAGTTGATATTCTATATGATTTGTTTATTGATGGTATTGTTACTGTATCTAGGAATCCTGCTTGTGCTTTGTTATCTTTTCTTCTTTTTCCATTTACTAGGACTTCTTGTTTTGTTAAAACATATTTTGTTTCTTTTGTTGTTTTAGTTACATTTAACATATCTTTCAATAAATTGTTTAGTGATATTGAATTGTTTTTTGAATGTGCTCCAGGATTTTGTTTTGTTACAAATTTAGTAGTTTTTCTAAGTATGTTCCAAGTTTTTGGTGCGGCTATTCTTTTTATGTGATTTTTGACCATTTTACTTTGCCTCCTGCTTGCTGGAGGTTCCCGAACGAACTTGTCGTGAGATTTCCTCTTGTTTATTTGATGCTTCGGTCTTTTTAGCTAAATTATTTTTTCTTATTTTATCGGTTAAATCTAATTCAGTTATTTGTAAATTTGATGGATTTATTGGAACTTTTGATTTTGATCCGTCTTTTTTAGTGAGCTCTATTTTTGTTATGTATATTTTTGTATTTTTTGTATCTATTCTTTCAATTGAGCCTGTTTTTGACTTGTATGTTCCTCTTTCAACTTTTACTTTATCACCAACTCTTGGTTTTATGTTTCTGATTCCGTGTTTGGTTCTTAGTTCTTTTGAAAGATTTATTGATAGGAATTTTCTTTTAACTGTTAATGGAGCATTAAACCTGTACTTTCTTTGTTTTCTTGGTTGTGTGCTTGATATCCAGGTTTTTGAAAATTTAGTTTTCATTTTAGTTCACTCTTAAGTTTTTATACGATTGTGCTTGCGAGTTTAGCGATTCCAGGCCATCTTTCGCAGGCTTCTTTTGCTATTGGTCCTTTGAATATTGTTCCTTTTGGATTTCCTTTGTCATCTTTTAATACAACTGCAACGTTGCTTTCGAATTTGATTCTTGTACCGTCAAGTCTCATGTACTCTTTTTTTTGTCTTACAACTACTGCCCAAACTACGGTTTTTCTAACATCTGGTTTTCCTTTTGTTACTGATGCTTGTATGAGATCACCAACTCTTGCTGAAATCATTCTGCCTTTGAGTGTTTTGTGTCCTTTACATGCAATTACTTTAAGTTCTTTAGCGCCACTATTATCGCATGTTTCGAGTCTTGCACCGTGTGGTAAACATTTTGGGATTGTTGCTTTGATTGATTTCATTTTTAGTTCACATCTATTTTTTTACTGCTTTCTTTACAACTTTCTTTTTTTCTTCGATTGGTTGTACTTCTGTATTATTGTGTTTTTTTACTATTTTTATTACTGTGAAATTTTTTGTTTTTGATATTGGTCTTGTTTCCATTATCTCTACAGTGTCTCCTTTTTCAGCATTAATTTCAGGTGAGTTGTGAGCTTTTACTTTTGTTCTTCTTTTTTGGTATCTTTCATACTTTGGGATATATTTCCTTCTAGCCCACTCTACTGTTACAGTTTTGCTCATTTTGTCACTTGTGACAATTCCTGTGAATATTCTGCCTCTTGTTGAAATGGCTTTTGTTTCGCTCATTTTATTTCTCCTTGATTTTAATCCTTTCCTCTGGCCTTTTTGTTATTTTATTTCCTTCTATTTTTTGATTGTTGATCCTGAAATCTTTATCGCTTTTCAGTATCATGATTTTTTTGTCTTGTGTTTTGATTGTGAATGTGTATTTTGTTTCGTTAATGATTGTTCCTGTTATGTTTTGTTGTTGTTTATTGTTTGTTTTTGTTATTATTATTTGTTTTCCGATGAATTCTTGTTGATGTTTGTTCATTCTATTTGATCCGGAGCAAATCCTTGTTTGATTAGTTCCTTTCTCATTTCTTTTGTATGATCGCCTTGGAGTTCTATGATGCCTGATTTTACGGTTCCACCACATGCGAATTTTGACTTGAGCTTTTTTCCAAGATCTTTTATGTCAACTTCGTGTTGGTTTATGCCTTCGACTGCAGTATATTTTTTTCCGAATTTTTTCTTTATGAGTTTAATAGTTATTTTCTGAGTCTCTTTTGCTATACTTTCCCAGACTCCTAGTTCTTTAGGTAAGCCGGTTATAGGATCTATCTCTGGCATTTAGTTATTTCTCCTCCTTGTTTTTATTAATAGTATATATTTTTGCAATTGCTCTTTTTATTGATCTTATTTGACCTGGATTTTTTGGAGGCGTGCCTGTTTTTGCTTGACCTTGAAGAATCATTAGTTCTCCTTTTAGTTCGCCTACTTTTTTATTAAGCTCTTCAGGTTTTAATTTTTTTACGTCTTTATTTTTCATTTTACATCAATTACTCTTCTTTTGATTCTATTGATTCTTGTGATTTTGTTGTTTTCTTTTTTGCAGGCGCTCTTTTTACAGCTTTTTTTTCTACTTTCTTCTCTTCTGCTTGAGGTTCTGCTGTTTTTTCAGTTGACTCTGTTGATACAACAGGTGTAGCTACCATATCATTTAAGTCTCTGATTATTATTTTATCAGGTAATACTGTTGAACTAGGCATTATTCTTACTTGTACACCTACTACTCCTGATTTTAATCTTGCTACTTGATTTGATTTATCAACGCCAGCTATTGATACGTCTCCGCATTTTTTTAAATAACCTTGATAGAATCGCCATGTTTTTGCTCTGCTACTAGGTATTTTTCCTGAAATTAATATCTCTACACCAAGTGCTCCTGCACCCATTACTTCTCCCATTGCTTTATGTCCTACTCCTTTGAATCTGGCTGAACCAAATCTTTCGAGGGAATTAGCAATCATTTCTGCAGTTATTGCAGCATCTGCTCTTGGGTTTCTTACTTCTTCTATTTCTATTTGAGGATTTTCAAGTCCGAATTTTTCTTTTAATTCTTTTGTTAATCTTGTTATGTTGCCTCCTCCTTTCCCAACTATTAAACCTGGTCTTGAGGCAGCTATTACTATTTTTTCTCCAAGAGGAGTTCTATGTAAAGTTACATTACTAAGTCCTACTCTACTTAATTGTTTGAATAAGTAATCTTTAACGAGGAATTCTTTCATGTTTTGTGATATAAATTTTCTCTCGATCATTGTTTATCCTCTTGTACTTTTTTTGCAACCTTCTTTTTTGGAGGTGCATTTTCTTTAGGTTCTGATTGTGGTTTTTTATGTTCTAAAGTTTCTGAAGGTTTGTGTTCTGGTTTTGATTCTACAACTTTTGATTCGATTGTCTTTGCTTCTTTTTTAACAACAACTTTTTCAGTTTTCTTTTTGGTTTCTTTATCAACTTCTTGAACAGCTATTTCTACATGAACTCTTTTAAATTTTCTTCTTCTTAATCTTCCACTATGAAATCCGCTTGATGTCTTTTGTGGAGCTAAGTGAATAATTTTTAAATTTGATGATAAACCTTTTGCTTGAGCATTTGCTTCAACTGATTCTATTAAATCTATGAATATTTGTGCTCCTTTTTGAGGATATCTTCCTGCTGCAATTCCTGCGCCTTTTCTATGACCTACACCATCATTGAATTTTTTATATGGTATTGCTTGTGTTTTTTTAAGTACTCTTGATAGTATTGCTTTAGCTTCAGATGTTGATCTGCCTTTTAAGAATGCAGACATTTCTATTGCTACTTTTAATGATAACTCTGCTTCTTTTTTCATGGCTCTTGCCATGCTCTCAGTCATTCCTTGAAGTGCGTATTTTGAGTTTGCCATTTTTCATACCTTTTATTTTACAGGGGCTGCTGCTTTTGTTGAGCCTACTCCTGGATTGCTATGTTGCACTCTTTTTCTTGATAGGATTAGTTCTCCTATTCTGCAACCAAGCATTTCATCTTGTATTAATACTTGAATGTAAGCATTTCCTGAATGTACTTTTACTGTTTTTCCTATCATACTTGGAAGAACTATCATGTCTCTTAATTGTGTTTTAACATTGTCCTTCTTCTTCATTTTTTCTACTAATTTCTTCTCAGCCTCAGAGAATCCTCTTTTGATTTTTCTCCTTTGTCTTGAAGGAAGCAATATAGCTAATTCATTTAATGAAAGTCTGTTAAGTTCCTCTAATGTTTTTCCTCTGTATGTGAATGTTTTTTTTGCCATTTAGTCACCGTTTTACTTGGTCTTTCTTCCTGATCTTCTAGGTCTTATCATTCCTACCTTTCTTCCAGGTGGAGCGTTACTAGGTGCAGGTCTTGCTTTTGATTTTCTCGATGATCTCTTATTTCCAAATGGATGTGCAACTGCGTTCATTGCAGATCCTGATACGATTGGATAATATTTATTTCTCGATTTCATTATGTGATGTTTCTTTCCAGCTTTAAGCATTGGTTTTTCTACTCTTCCGCCGCCTGCAACAATTCCTATCATTGCTTTACAGTCTGGGTGAAATATCTTTTGTTTTTTTGAAGGTAATAATACAGTGATTGTAGTTGGCGTTTTTGCCATTATTCTTGCAGTTGTTCCTGAACTTCTAACAAATTTTCCACCATCTCCTGGTTGAGCTTCTATGCTAAATATGCTTGTTCCTTCTGGAATATCTTTAAGAGCAGATATTGATCCTGGTTGTAATTTTTCTGGAGAAAGCATTCTTGTTTCGCCTACTGCGATTCCTTCAGGAGCTATTAAAAGACTCGTTGTTTTATCATTGTACTCAGCTTCTATTAATGGAGCTGTATGACCTGCGCATCTCACAATACTTTTAACTGTATATGAGGGTTTGCCGAGCATCTTTACTTCTCCTCTGAATCTGAAATCAGGAGCTCTGAATCTACCTGAGCCTTTTCCCCTTCTTTGTTGAATTAGATTTTTTCCCATTTAACACACCTTTACATTAGGCCTAGTTTCGTTGCCACATCTATTGCTGGCGTTTCTTCCGCGAATTTTATGTATGCTTTTTTTCTTCCACGAGCATCTATTTGTGTCGAAACGTTCTTGACTTTGACTTTGAATTCTTTTTCTATTGCTTCTTTTATTTGAGGTTTTGTTGAGGTTAAACCTACAATAAATATTAATTTGTTTTCTGACTCCATCAATCTAATTGTTTTTTCTGTTGATAGAGGATATATTATGATTGGGTGATCGTTACTCATTGTTTAGCCCCTTTCTTTTTTTCTTCGGTTTTTTTTGCTTTTGGTTCTGCTACTTTTTTTGGTTTAGCAACTTTTTTTATTTTTTCTACTTTTTCTTCAACTATTTTTTTCACTTTTTCTTCGCCTTTGAAATTTTTTGTGAATAGTTTTTTATCAGCTAGCATTTTTATTGCTGATTCAGTAAATAGAGTTATTCTTCCAGGTTCAGCACCAGGTGCTAAAAGTTCTACATTTATTTTATCAACAAATTCAACATCTGTTCCTGGTATGTTTCTTGCAGATTTAGTTAAATCAGATTCTGATGAAATTACAAAGAGTATTCCTTTTCTCGTTTTGTATTTTCTTCCTCTTGCTTTTCCTTTTCCTGCTCTTACTTTTACAACTGATGATCTTTCAAGTTCATCTTTGAAACCTAATTTTAGTAAGATATTTTTTAATTCTGTAGTTCTTTTTATAGAATTAAATTCATCTGAAATTATGAATGGATATGCTGCAGGTACTTTGTGTCCTCTAGCTTTTACAATTTCAGCAACCATTGTTGAAGAAAGAGCTGATCTTATTGCTTTTCTGTTCTCTTGTTCATTTATTTTTTGTGTCCAAATTTTTGAAGCTTTAGGAGGATGTGCTTGTCTTCCACCTACAGTTTGAGGGGCGAATGCTCCTACCCAATTAAATCTTGTTCCGCTTCTTGATAATGCTTTTCTTGGAGTTCTTGATTGTCCTATACCGTATGTTCCTTTGTAATCTCTTCTTCTTTTTGAAACATATGCTGATGCTCTTTTTCCTGCTCCTGGAAATGCACCATAAGGAGTTCTATTTCTTGCTTGTATTGCAAGAACTGCTCTTTTCACAAGGTCTTTTCTTGGAGCTTCTGTAAATTGTTCTGGCAATTCTATTGAGCCTTTTTCTGTTCCTTCCTTTGTGAATATTTTGAGTTTCATTTCATTCATCCTTGTTGAGTTCTTGTGCTAACGTGTTTCACTGATTCTGGTGAATATGCTGCTTTTGTCTTCAATCTTATTGGTTCTGTTAAAACTATGAGTCTTTTTTTAGCACCCATAATTGATCCTTTTACAATAACAAAAGAAGATGTAACTTCGCCATAAGCTAAAAATCCGCCTTTCGGATTTACTGTTTCTGGTTTATCACTTATTCTTAATATTTGATTGTTATATTGTACTCTTTGATGGAATCCCATTTGACCTGCGTGTGCAACTCTATACATTACATGGCCTTGTCTACTCCATCCGCCAAGTGAACCTACGGCTCTTTGACCTTTTTCTGATTTATGACTCTTAAGACCTACACCGAATCTTTTTACTGG
Organism: Candidatus Woesearchaeota archaeon; assembly: GCA_041660865.1. Taxonomy (GTDB): domain Archaea; phylum Nanobdellota; class Nanobdellia; order Woesearchaeales; family 21-14-0-10-32-9; genus 21-14-0-10-32-9. Next base: position 35,304 of record JBAZVO010000004.1, on the reverse strand, counting down.
TCCTTGAAATCCTTTACCTGTTGTTATTCCATGTGCATCAACAAACTGTCCTGCTTTAAATACATCTAATAGATTTATTTGTTTGTCAAAATGATTTTTTACAAATTCTAATTTTTCTTTAACAGTTCCGCCAAGAGATATTTCAAATGTGTCTGGTGTTTTTTTCAAATCTATTAATTTTGGCATTGTATAAATTTGAATTGTTGCATCAGTATAATCTGCAGCATTTAGTTTTTCTACATCTTCTGATTTTGCAAATTTCTCTTTTGGAACATTTGATGCTCTTAAGAATTCTTTTTCTGTTTTGAAATTTAATTGAGTTACAACGTAATCTGCTTTATCTTTTCTACTATATAATTTTAAACTGGCTATTTTTATTGGAGGACATTCTAAAACTGTTCCTGCTAGAACTTCTTCTTGTCCACCCATTCTTTTGTTTTTATCAGTGTTTACTGCAAAGATTCTTGTCATACCTGCTTTATATACAGGAAATGCTAAAAGCTTTGCTTCTTTCACTTTAGCGACTGCTCTAACTCTAGGGAACATGTTCTTGGCCCTTTTTCTTGGCCAGACGCCCATACTTCCGAATCTTGGTCTTTTTGGTTTTGGCATTTTAGATTATACCTTCTAGTTATAATGTATGTATGAACCTATTATCAGGTTTCTTTGGTAAAACGCCTATTCTTGAAATTTTTCTTAGAAGTACAATCGTACTGAAAAAAATCCCTTTTCAGGCGCATTTCCGACGTTAACATCGCGTTGACATTAACCACTGAATCATTGGGAATGAACGGCGCTTTATAAAGCTTTGTATGCTTGTCGAGTTATTATTTTTTAAATATAAACTGACATTTTTTTAACAACAAAAATCGCAAATATATCTAAACAAAAATATCTCAAACACAAACATCCTATATAGAGCAACAACCGTATAAATCAAAATATCTAAATACTATCTTACTTGATGCTCAATATTAAATATTTAAAATAATAAAAAGAATAATAAAAAATGAGGAAAAATAAATGAAAGAACAACAACACGAAACATATTTTATTAAAGAATTAAACGAACAGGATTTTGATTCATTAACTGGTTTTGAAGAAACTTTAACTAATCTTTCAAATGTTAATTTGTGTTCTAAAATTAAACTTAAAGAATTATTAAATAAAATAAACTCTCAAAATGGCCACATTTATGTCGCAATAGAAGATGAAACAATCATTGGTTGCGCCACTTTATTAATCGAACAAAAAATCATTCATGATGCAGGAAAAGTAGCCCATATTGAAGATGTTTCTACAAATAAAAATCATTGTAAAAAAGGAGTGGGCTCGAATTTAATTAAAAAGATTGTGCAAGATGCTAAAATTGCTGGTTGCTACAAAATAATTCTTGATTGTAAAGATGATTTAAAAATATTTTATGAAAAGCAAGGATTCAAACATCATGAAAATTGTATGAGACTTGATTTGATTTAAGTTAGTCTGTTTGAGTTAGTCCATATTTTTATTTTAAAGTTTGGTTTAAATTTAGAATATTTGAAACTCACCCTACTTAAAAAATAAAACTAACATTAATTGAATGTTTTTTCTATTTTAAAATTATCTCTAAATTTTGAATCTTTAGACATGTATATGGGTTTTGGTTGACCACCGCGCACAACTCTTTTCTTTTCAAATTCATCATAACTTCCTTTTTGTAAAACAGAAACTACAGGTGGATCGAGCCTGCCGAATTCATTTCTCATTTGCTTATAATCAGAAATATTTTCTTGAAGAGAATCATCTATTTCTTTTACTAATCTTTTTGCTAAAATTTCAGATGTTTTATTTTTAAATTCTATAAGAACTTCATACCTGGGTTTTTTTGACCCGTGTATTAGGGGTATAACTGTAAACCCTCTAAGAGAACTATTTGTTCGAGTTAATGCTAATTGTATACTCTCAATTAAAATATTTTCATGAGCAAGTTCTCCAGCTATATTTAAAAAATTATTTCTATTTACAAATTCTATTAAAGGAAGTAAACCTATAAATCCTGAAACTTTTACAACATCACCCATATCATATCTATAAAGTCCTTCTGGCGTTGTTATAATTACTAAGTATTCTTTTCCTTTTTTTATTTTATCAACCGTTAAAGGAGCACCAATACTTTTGCCATTTTTTTGCTCTATAAATTCAAAAAAGTTTTCATTTGCAGGAATTACTCCTGACACGCTATCTGAATCATCTATACATAAAGATAATCTTCCTTCACTACTATAAATTCCCGGATCTCTAATTTTTATATTTTGTTTTCCTATTTTTTCTCTGAGTGAATCTAAATATATTTGGTTGGATTTTGATTTAATGCAATTTATTAATTTTAAATTAGGCCAAATATTTATAGGTATAAAATTATTTATTTTTTGAAGTGCTTTGGCACGTTTGGTTTTTCCTTTTTTCTTTAAAATATTTATTAATTTTAATTTATTTTTTTTTAAATAATCAAAAAATAATATCGCCTCTATAGGCGATGCGAACCCCATTTGGGTTATATTGCTTTGAAGAGCATTAATTGCTATTATTTTAGTTTTCTCATCAAAATTCATAATATTGTATACTTTAGGTGAGAAAGCTAATCTTTTTTTTATAAACCAAGGAGTTTTATGCGCCAAATATCCTGAAATACTTCCGCAAGGAATTCCTGCTTTAGTATAAAATTCGTAATATGGTCCTGCAAAATATAACATTTTACCTTTTATTACTTCTTTATTTTTCTTTAAAAAAAATGTGGACCACAATAATAATTCCGTTTTAAAAATTCTAGTTCTTTCTTTGGTTATAGGTATCAATTTAACATTTTTAGTAGTTCCACTCGTCGTTGCAAAATAAATTACTCTATCTTTAGTTAAAATATTTTGCTCTCCAATTTTTAATAAATCTATATAATTTGTTAAATCTTCATAACTAATTATAGGAACTTTTAATTGATAATCTTTTATAGATTTTATATTTTTAAAATTATATTTCTCGCCATACATTGTTTTAGCATTTTTAGATAAAATTCTCTTAAGAACCTTTTTTTGAATAAGAGCAGGATTTTTAGTCGCTGATTTAAATTCTACAACTCCTCTTATATTTTTAAATAAATTAAAACTTAAATTATCTAAATATTTATTCATAATTATTCGAATAGATGAGCTATTTTAAAAGCTTTCTCTTGAAAAGAACATTAAACTAAAATTCGAGTTTACAAAAATAGATTTGCAAGAATCAAAATATGGAATTTATTTTATGCATTCATCTTTTATTTAGTAAAATGTTACTCATTTTTTTCTTCATTTAATTCTTTTTCTTCTTTTTCTTTATTTTCTTCTTTTTCTTTATTTTTTCTTGCTCTAAATACTCTGCGCATTTCTTTTTGATCATCAGTTAATTTAATTCCGCCTTTCTTTGTTTTGTTCTGCTCTGATTTTAACCTAGTATATTGAAGAGGATTTTTTATTTTAGAACAAAATGAATCTGGCGTGCAAACTCTTAAATCTTGATAATAAGATTTGCAATTATGAGGAGGAACAACATCTTTAGTTTTTTTTGCTTGAAATATTTGCCCTTTCAAATATACTTCTCTTAGAGGTTCTGGATTTTTTTTATTCCAATCGTAAATTTTTTGCTCTATTGAAGCAATAGTCCAACCGGAACCTTTTAAAAAATTAATCAGAGTAAATAATGTCCTTTTTTTCCCATCTTCAAGACCTAAAAACATTAATTTTATGCACGGAGGAAAATAATCTTCGATTATTGCTTGCTCAGGTAAATCATATTCTTTGCGTTCTTTTTCTTCTTTTTTTTCTTTTGGATAAAAATCCATGGCATTCAATAATAAACCCTGTGCTTCTCCTCTAATTGCACAAGTTCTATCTAAAAAAGGAATATTAAATTCTACAGATTCAGGCTCAGCCATTTCTTTTTTAAATTTTAAAATATTATTAACATCAACTGGAACACTAATTAATAATGATTTTTCATGAAAAGAATAAGGCATTCTGTATAGATGTCTTGGTGCAATTAAAATCGTATCTATCTCTAAAAAACGTTCAGCGTCTAAAAATAAAGTTTCAACACCTGCTGAATTAAGTTCTGTTCGAACAATCTCTTCATATTTTAAACCTGTTCTTTCAACTACATTTGAAATATTTTTATCTATTTTTAATATTGCTTTTTCTAAAACAGGTTTTAATTTATCGCGTAAATAAAACGCGATTTTTCTTGGGGCATCAGGAAATAATGTTTTTGTAGCAACACCATTTATTTGATCAGGAAATGCTTCAAAAGGAACCGCTAAATGAAATCCTTTATTACCTGAAAATTTACATGTAACGCTTGAAACACCTAAATCTTTTAACATTACAACAAGATAATGTGCTGCGAGTTTGCTATAAATAAAATGATGACAATCAATATCAAGAATTAAATCCCACCCTATTCTTAATTCATCCATTTCTTGTTTTTTTATTTCACTTCGTAAATTCAAAGGATTAGACCACAATTCTTCTGAGCAATGAAAACTTGTGGCTTTTTTCTTTGCAAATTCCATTACATCGTCTTCATACATTAAAACGTCTGGTCTTTTTCCAAAAAAATCACTAAATCTTACAGCAATCTCTTTACTTTGTGCCTGCTCGACAAGCATCTTTTGAACTTCTCTTCTTTTATAATATGACAGAGTTTTTGCAAGAAGCATAAAGTTAGAAAGAACAAAGAGTTTTTATTTATTTTGATTAAATGCCATAATAGAAAACTTTTTTAACAAATTGTGAATCAAAAAAAGATATCGTGATTAAAAACAAGGTGAACTAAAATGAATGAACTTATATTAGTAACAGGCGCAACAGGAACAATAGGAAAAGAAGCAGTAAAGCAATTAATACTCGCGAAAGCAAGAGTTCGTGCAGGCATATATAATAACAATGAAGTAAACAATATAGATGTTGCAGGCGTAGAATTTGTCGAATTTGATTTTCACAATTTAGATAGTATGAATTCAGCCCTTACAGGAGTTGATAAAGTTTTTCTTATAACTCCATTTGTTGAAGACATGGTTCAAATGACGATGAATTTTGTCAATATTGCAAAAACTAAAAACATAAAACACATAGTTAGACTTTCGATGATGGGTGCTGATAATGCATCTCAGACATCAACATTAAGAATGCATAAAGAATGTGAAGATATAATTGCGAATTCAGGAATTCCTTATACTATTCTTAGACCTAATTGGTTTATGCAAGATTTTTTGAATTATGCACCCACAATAAAAAATCCTGGAACATATTATGCACCTATAAATTTGAAAGGCAGCATAAGTTTTGTTGATGCAAGAGATGTTGCAACAATTGGCGCACTCGCATTAATAGGAACAAATCCTGGCGTCGGAGGAGTATATGTTTTAACAGGCATTCAATCATTTACTCATAGACAAGTAGAAGATAATTTCGCATTCGTTTTAACAAAAAGAGTCATATTTCATGAAATAAAAGATGAAGAATATGCTCTAAAAATGAAAAGCTACGGATTGACTGATTGGCAAATAAAAGCACTACTAGAATTATATGATGAAGCTGAAACAGGCACATTTAGTGAAATCGTATCGACGACAGCAGATATTTTAGAGAAAAAACCTGAAACATTCAAAACATTTGTTAAAGCGTACGCAAAAACATTCAGATAATTTTATTTTTTAAATTATTAAATTTTTATTATTTTTTCTTTTTTTATTTATTAAAATTGTTTTAAATTCGATATTCAAATTTTGCTAATAAATCCAGGTTTAGGACTAAACAAATCACCAGATCGTTTAAGCTTTTCTACAACTTCATTTGCTTTATCTTCAGAAACATCTCTAACTCCTGCCTCTCTAATTACATCTTCAAGAGGAATAACTTTTCCTATATTTTTTTCAAGTTCATTTATAACATCTTTAAGAACAGAAATCGCACCTCTTTGTGAAGAAGATATACCTGTTGCAATCCTATCAATATCAAATTTGCCAGTCTCCGTATCCATTCCTATTAGTGATAAACAATGATGCAAAAGATCTATCGCTCTTTGAGCATCTTTTTTTGTTACAGTTTGAGATAATCTTGTTCTAGCTGAAGCTTCTGCAAGTCTTATTAATCCTTCTAATTGACGTGCACTAATAGGTATACTTTGAACTCTATCCTCAGGATTTCCTGAATTTCTCATACTAACAAAATAATTTTTTATTTCTGTTAGTGCTTGTTCAGTTAATTTTGGAAAAATGTTTTGTTTTGCGTATGCAACATATCTTTTTATAATTGGAGTTTCAAATCTTGATGCTGCTTCTTTTGAATTATCGTCAGCTTTGTGTAATTTTAAAATAAATGACGCTAATTTTTCATCTCTTTCAGGATTAGGTAAATCTTTTACTGGAAAAATTAAATCGAATCTGTTAATTAATGTTGATGGAAGATCTATTTGTTTGGCAAGTATTTCATATGGATCAAATCTTCCAAATTTTGGATTTGCGGCTGCAAGAACTGTTGTTTCTGAACGCAGAGTTGCTTGAATATTCGCTTTACTTATAGATATGGTTTGTTGTTCTAGTGCTTCATGCATCGCAGAAGTGTCTTCTTTTGTCATCTTATCTAACTCATCGATACAAACTAAACCTTTGTTTGCAAGAACTAAGGCTCCAGCTTCAAGCGCCCATCCTCTTAAAAATTCATCTTTAACAACAGATGCCGTAAGACCGGCACCCGATGCTCCTTTTCCTGAAACAAATCTTGATTTTGGAGCAACAATAGACATTCTTTTTAGCAATTGTGATTTTCCGCTTCCAGGATCTCCGACAAGAAGAACATGTATATCTCCTCTTCTTTGAACTCCATCATCTTGTTTTTTTCTACATCCGCCAAATAATTGCAAAACTAAGGCTTCCTTAATTCTGTCATGTCCATAAATTGTAGGAGCTATAGAATCAATAAATTTTTCATAAACATTGGGATCTTTTGAAATTTGTATGAGCTCCTCTTTTTCTTCAGGAGATAAAATTATAGATGAAAATTCTTCTTGCATAGGTTCTAAATAATTGGCCTCTATCATTAAATCAAATCTTGTCGATATTCCACCAGAATTTAGAACAATTGGAATTTCTTTCAAAACGCCAACGATAACTATTTTATTTCCAGGATTTGTTTTTTTATCTGAAAGCGGGCTTACTAAATCATTTTTTAAAAACACATTAATTCTTTTTGGTTGTTCTCCTCCATCGAGATCTTCTGATGCTTCTTCAAGAACAATTTTTTGTGCGTCAACAAGTTCTTTAGATAAAAGATGAAATTTTCCTTTTCTTCCACAACTACATGATGATGGTTCTTTAAATTTTGTATCTATTTGCAAAATAGAAATTATGTTTCCACAACTTGGACATTCAAATCTCGCGCTTGTAACTTGTGGTCTAACATCTGTTTTTTGTCTTATGATTCCTTGAAATTGAAGAAATTTATTTATATTTTTACTTCTAATATTACTTATTAATGTTTTTGATGATTCTGGAAGATTTTTGAATCTTGCCTTTATTGAAACTCCCTCAACACCTAAATCAAATTTTGATATAGCATATTCTGATGCTTTAACTGTATCTTCTGGTCTTTCAAGAAGTTCGACTGCAAGATTTATATCAAATTTAGAAAGTTCCGCAAAATCAACTGTTAGTGACTCTTCGCCTTTTGATGCTTTATCAAGAAGTTCAGACTTATGATTTATTTCAAAAAATTCTTGAAATCTCGATATTTGCTCCTGTGCATCCATTTTTTTACACCAATAAAATTAAAAAAAAATAGAAAATAAAAACTATTCGTTCCATAATTCGACAATTCTTCGAAATTAATTCTTACCCTTAACTTTATTTAAGTTAATAAGAAGCATATCTATTGCCTTATGTACCATTTCTTCAGATTTTGTTCCAGTACAAACTATCTTTCCATTGCTGAAAAGTAAGAACGTTGCTTTCGCTTCCATTAATTTGTATACTAAACCCGGAAATTGTTCAGGTTCATATTCTGTATTGTCAAGTTTCATAGCTAAAGTATTTAGATTTAAATCCATACCTATGCTTCCGCTAGCGACTATGTTTTGAACATTTATTTTTGGTTTGATTTTTATTTTAATTCCTATTTTTTCTAAACTTTCTATTATTTTCTTTATACTCTCATCTACTTTTTCAAGGCTTCTAGCACCTGTACAAACTATGTTTCCTGAACTAAATATTAAAGCTGATGTTTTAGGTTCTTTTATTCTTATAACAAGACCTGGAAATTGTTCAGGATTATATTCTGTGTTACTAAGTGTTGCCGCCATCTTTTCTAAAGGAATGTCATGTTCTAAACTTGAAGAAACAACTATATTTACTACAGTTATATTTTTATGCGGGTCAAAATCTGCCTGCCTTGATTCTTTTTTTTGAGCTGCTTTTTGAGCCGCTTTTTTTGCTGCCATTTGGTTACCCCCTTAAAAGCGAAAATTGCTTTTCTTTTTAAAGGAAACAAATAGTTGTTTATAAATGCTTTTATAAAGCAAAACTTATTTCCAAATACCGTATTTTGTAAACAACATACCTCCTTAATTTCCTATGGAAGACACATATATGTATCGAAATCGAGAATAAATCCCGTGCCGACCCGCTACCAGTATACTAAACACACCCCTTCGTTTCTCATGGAACTGTTAGTGAAATTGAAAAGTAATATTAATTCCATTGCAAAATTTAAAAAAATATTATTTAAACACAAACATCAATTAAACACAAACATCCATTCATCGTTACTACTATTAAGAAAACACCATTAAGAAAACATATAAATCGTTAATAATTCTTTTCTTAAATGATTTCATACCAAGAAACAGATTTTCAAAAAAGAAATCGTTTGAAACTTATTGAAAATCTCTGCCAGCATAAATTTAATACGAATAATCTCTCGTTTAAAGACTTAAATAATTCATTAAATGATGAGATCAAAATAACAAAAGACGTAGTTAAATGTGCAATTAGTGAATATTTTAGTAAATGCGCGTTACAAGAAGAAGGATTTTATTTTTATTCAAAACAAGATGTTCCACAAACGAATCTTGTAATTAAAGAGAAAAACCACAATCTTAAATTTTATAAAAATTCGACACCAATTGTTGAATTTGATTTTGTTGGAACCTATAAACAAGAATTATTTATTATAGAAGTTAAATCTGGAAGTTTCTCAGCATATAATAAACTAGAATCTGTTTTAAATCATGCACAAGCAATTTTTAAATCACGAGCAAGCATAATTTTGTTTGGTTCATTTAAATCAGACGAACAAATTAAAAAGTATGAAGAATATTCAAAACAATATCCTTTTTCATTTATAGATTTTGGTTTTTCACAAAAAGATTATGATTCGATGATAAATGAATATTATTCTAATACTTTTAATGATGAAATAAGAAATATTAGAACGACTATAAATTCTAAAAATTAAGTTCTAACCAGAAAAATTGCTAAAACAAATAATTAATAAATCATTTATTAATACACGTTCAATAATGACATTAACTAAAAAAGAAGAAAATACTTTAAAAAAAATAATAATAAAATCAGATAATGATCCTCTTAATCCCGAATTCCCACCTAAAAATCCTAAATTTCCTGCAACACCAACATATAAAATAAATATTCCAGGATGTTCTAACGTATTTTTTAAAGATGAAAGTTTCAATCCGAACGGGACTCATAAAGATAGAATGGCTTGGGAAATAATAGTTACATACAAAGATTTTCTTTTATCAAAAAAAAATAATCAAATAAATAAATTACCTCAAATGTCGATTATAACATCTGGAACAGCAGGATATGTTATTCAAAAAAATTTGAAAGAATATAACCTTCCGAATCTTAAATGTCTTGTAGATAAAAATTTAAATGTTAATATAAAAAATAAATTAAAAAAAATAGGTTGTGAAATTTATGAAACTAATCTTTCTGAAAAACCATTTTCTTGGATGGAAATTCTTAATTTAACAAATAATAAAGAAGGCATTGACATAACTTCATCGGACGCGTTAGATCCTACAACAAGATATTATGATTGGTTAAGTTATGAAATTGTAAATTCTTCACCTGATTATTGTTTTATTCCATTTGGAACAGGTAATTTGTATGAAAATATCTTGAATGTTTGTAAAAAAGAAATCACTTCAAAAACGCATGATCCGAGATTTAATGCAAAAATAGATAAATTAAGAAAATGTAATTTTATTGGTTGTACGACAAATAATAAAAAAAGTAAAGCTGATAAACTTTATTCTCCTCATTTACCTTTCGTTCATTTTGGTGAACAATGGATACGATTTTACAAATATGCGGGATATTGTGGAAACAAATCAGAAGTTAATATTCTAGAAGAACAATATTTAGATGACGCCATAATTCTCGGGAAAAAATTAAATCTTTCTTTTGAACCATCAGGAATAGCAGGTCTTGCTATGTTTTTACAGATGAAAAATAAAATACCTAAAGATGCCAAAATATTAATAGTTAACACAGGAAAAACAAAATACTAATTGTTATTTAAAATAAAAAACAAACACGACAAAATTCCCTTAAAAAATTATGAATATTTTTTGTTAAACCTCCAAAAACATTATAAACAAACACCCATTCTTCTATAGTATGAATTACGAAGATATGCTTAACGAAGCAAGAGACAAGTTACCTCAAACAACAAGTACAACTACAAGATTTGAAATACCTAATGTTAGAGGACAAATTGAAGGAAATAAAACAATCGTCAGTAATTTTTTTCAAATAGCTGATACTCTTCGTCGAAAACCTCAACATCTTTTAAAATATGTTCAAAAAGAACTTGCAACACCTGGAGTTATACGAAAACAAGCAGTTGTTTTTGGTTCTAAAATGCCTGCAAGTAAAATAAATGAAAAAATAAAAACTTATGCTGATGAATTTGTATTCTGCAAAGAATGTCGTGGACCTGACACTAAGATGACTAAAGAAGGAGATATTTATTACATTAAATGTCAAGTTTGTGGTGCAAGACATAGCTTTTATGCAAAGATATAAATGATAATTTTAAGTGAGCAACATGATTAATGGTCTTCTGTTCGATCTTGATGGCACAATTATTGATAGCGAATTACATTATGATAATTTAAACATAGAACTGCTTTCTAATTATGGTAAAAAATACGAACCGTTAAAAGAAAAACCTTTATTGATGGGTTTGCCAAATATTGCCTACGCAACAGACATTGTTAAACGACATAATCTTCTTATGACTCCTGAAGAATTCTCTGAATTGCGAAGAGAAAAAATAAAACAAGCATATAGAGAGAAAGTCAAATACATTTTAGGATTTGAAACTTTTTTTCAAAAACTAATTAAACACTTTAACTGTAACAAAGCCATAGTTACTGGTTGTAATAAAGAAAATTTTGATCTTGTTGATGCTAGACTTAATTTAACTAAATTATTTGATGGACATATCATTAGAACAGATGATGTTGGTAAACATAAGCCAGATCCTGCTCCGTTTATTTATGCTGCAAAAAAAATCGGCGTTGATTGTAAAAATTGTTTGGTTTTTGAAGATGCTCCCTCAGGAATTGTATCGGGCTACAGAGCTGGTGCAAAAGTTGTTGCTCTTACAACCACTCTTGATAAAAAAAGCCTCATTAAACACACACTTGAGATTGATCCCACAATAGAAATTAATAGTTTGCTTTTTATTAACAAATTTAATGATTCTTCACTTAAAAAAATAATTTCTTATACAAAAAAAAATACTGAATACTATTCTTCAATCGCTGCATCTTCAAACCAATCTTTCAATCCTTTTTGGACTTCTTTTTCTTTTCCAAAAACACTCTCAATTCTTCTTTGTGTTAATTCTATAATTTGACGAACATAGGGATTAACGTTATATTTTTTTGAAAGTAAAATACTATAATCCATATATTTAACTATGCTACCTTCGCTAATTGTGAATATTATTTTACCATTACAAGCACTACACTTTCCTGCAAGTGGTGGTCTTCTGAATTTTTCATTGCAACCAACACATCTAAATTCTTGTGTTGAAAATTTTCTTAAATTTCCTTTTGTATCTCGAATAAAATGTTTTTCAATAATTAATCTTGCAACATCTGTTTGATCAACTGCTCTTATTTTGACTGCTATATCCATTTGTGCATCTACTTTTTCTTTCATACTCGGCAATAATTTGTATGATGAACATAAAACTCCCGCATTTATATTGCTGGTATCGTGAGTAAAACCGAATTTTTCATATTGTAATTCTGTTCCTATTAATTGTCCAACTCTTCTTATTGGAACATCATAAGGCATTTTTAATTTATCAGCAGCTCTATATAGTGATAGAGGATAATTACTAACAATATCCATATTAAATACCATGTCATCTACTTCAGCAGGAATTAAAACTGTTGTTAAAACTAATGGCGCATCCATTGTGCTTCCTCTTGAACTTGGAAGAAATGACTTTGAAAAATTTAAAAATGCATCCATCAATAACAGTAAACAAGATTCGTCTCCATCACAATCTCGTCTCATTGCTGCATGCACATAAGGTGTTGTGAAAAATGCTTGTGTTTTTGAAAAACCAACTATCCTAACAATTATTCCAGCCGATGTGTGTGGTGCTAAACCTATCGCTAATTGTCCTGCTAAATCTTGTTTTGATTTTAAATTATAAAATGGTTTTAAGCCATATAATTTTTCTAATTCTTCATCTACAAATTGAGCAGTTCTAAAAAATACCTCGTCCGCAGGTTCATCTGGTGATGCTGGTGAACATGGAAGAACTACATCTTGAACTTTTAATTCTAGTATTTGGTCATCTTTTTCTAACGGAATACCATAAATATCAAATTCATATCCTAATTCTTTTAATTTTTCAATAGATACGTGTAATTCTTTAGGTTTGAAATGAGTCATTGGAACTTCAGAAGAATCATATCTTATTGTTCCATCTTTATTTACTGATAAATTATATTTCGCTCTAAGTATTCCTTTGCTTAAATGTTCACAAATTCTATCTTTACTTGCAAGACCTCTTACTCCTTTTATTAAATCTGGAAGAATTTTGGTATTAATCTTTTTTTTCATAGCGTCCATTATTTTTTCTATATTAAGTTCTGCTTTCTTCGCTTTTTCAAATTGATTTTTCTTTTCCGGTGGTTGAATAATTTCTGTTTTCAAATCACATAGTTCACAAACTCTAAATGGAGTTATATTATTACATTTTTTACAACTATACATTTGAACATCGGAAATTATTTTTTTAGAATCTATTGCTGCTTGAAAACTTCTAAGTCTTCCTCCTTGTTCTCCTACCGGAAACATTGCATGAGGACTTCCTGTTAATTTTCTCATTTTAGCTTTTTCTGGTCTACCCATTCTAGCACCAATAAATGTTCCACCTTTATCTCTAATACTAATTCCTGATAATTCGTTCAATATAACTAGTGGTAATTCTGTTTCATCAAATATTTTTTTTACATCTTCAGAAGTTAAATTTTGTCCTAAAGAATATAATATTGCTTGAGCTAATTCTTTTTCTATTACTACAAATTCTTTTTTTATTTCTTTATGAGGAACACCTAATAATTCTAAACTTCTTTTTTGTGGTTTTAATTTTAGAATTAATTTTTCTTCTTCATATTTACCAGATAATATCCACTCTCTAAATTCTAAAAGTTCTTGTTTTGTGATTGCAGTCCAATAAAAAGTATACATTGGATGAAGAGAAACTTCCATTCTTTCAGAAATTTGTCTTGCTGCATCAAAACTAAGTTTGGTCTTTAATGGTTTTTTTAATAATGTTTTAATTTTAGAAGAATCTATATCTAGTAAATCTCCTATTTTTTCAGAATCTAACATCCAAAATAATTTAATTGATGCTTCTTCAACTTCTTGTATCCATATTTCTTGACAATACCCTGCAGGAACAAGTTTGTGTGCTCTATCAAAAAAATCACCATAATTAATTAAAACATCTCCTAGATATAATATTTCAAGAACATCTTCTTTGTATTGTTTGGCTTCGGCTTCAGTTTCTACATAAACAACATCCCCTGATTTGAGTTTTAATATTGGTCCATCAATTGTATCACAACAAGAATATGCTGCTGCCTTTCCTGGCCTTTCAACTTTTAATTGTGTTCCTGTAGCTATAAAATTATTTGATAATATCATTGTTGCAGGGTGCACTGCTTGAGCTGAAAATCCGGAGGTTCTAGCCCTACCATATCTTAATCTAAATCCACCATATCTCATGGGATGACCTAAAACAGGCCTTCCGCCTACTAAATCTGCTATATATGTAAAGTCAGGAGATAATCCTTCTGCTGATTTTTTAGCTGATTTAGATTTATTTTTTGTTTGAATTTTAATAAATTCCTCCATGAACACCCAATGTTCCATTTGCATTTCTTTTCCCCATTTAGATAATTTCGCCCATAATTTAGGTCCTTTTAGAGGAATACAAGAACTATGAATTAGACAATATCCGCTTCTTAAATTGTTGGTTGGAACTCTTGGTAAATTTTTTAATAATGCGCTCGAAAGTTCTTTTTTTTCTGAAGGATCTCCTGAAATTTCAACAGGAATATTATTCATTAAAAATTCTACTTCTTCTTTTGATGGAAAATATTGTAAATTCGTAACATATTCATGATAATCTTCAAGTTCAGCGTAACATCTATGAATTTCTTTATCTGTTGGATCATATGTAGCATAACCCATTTGACTTCTAATATAATCTGCAATTAAAACAGAAACAGCAGCAGCCGTTCCACCCGCAGCTCTTATAGGCCCCGCGAAATTTAAGCAAAAATATTGTCCTTTACCATCAAGCCTATCTTTTAATTCCAAAGATGTAAATCCTTCTAATGGTGCTGAAACAACACCTAATGTAACATATGCAAATCCTGTTCTTATTCCAACTTCCATAGCTTCTTTTATATCTTTAAATTTACAAAACTTTTCTTGTGCTATTTCTAAAGCTATTTGCATAGCAACTCGCCAATCTAAGGGAGAATATTTTTTTTCTAGTTCGATTATTCTATCTATTGCCTTTGTATCTGATAATTGAGGTGCTATTGCCGAAATTAATCCTATTACTCTTTCTGCTAAATTTTCAGCAAGTTTAATTTCGACAAAATCTTTAGGATCATATCCTTTTTTTCTCGCTTCATTAGCCAACGCGTATTGCTTTTGAGATTTCTGCATTAAATCGTCAAAATATTTATGCATGTTTTTTGAAGCAATAACCATTTTTATACCTTTTTTATATTTAACTTGATTATAATTATTCTTTTTTAATTTTTATGTTATTTATTTAATTTATTTTATATTAATAAAAATCAATGCATTTATTTCATTTCTTTTAAATTTTGAATAATTTTTAATTTTTCTTCTTCTTTTTCTTTTGATTTTTTTGATAAGAAATTCATAATTTTTACATCTCTTGTTTTAAGATTTATTACAGGAACTCTTGCAGGAAGTGGTTCTAATCCTCTTTTGATTTGATCTTCTGATGTTTCTGTCCAACAAGAAGCATTAACTGTTGTTACATTCCTATAACTTCCAACAGTTGATCTATGAATATGACCTGTAATAAAAATATCTGGAATTATATCTATTAATAAAAAATCATGTTCGGCATCAGGTAAATATAATGTCGAGCCGTGTGTTGGTGCAAGATGTCTTTTTTGAAGTAAAAATTTTAAAATTAAATCTGATCTTTTTTGTCCTCCTGCTTCTCTTATTGCTGGAACATTTTCTGAATAATATATTAAAGATCCTCCATGATATAATAATAAATCAAACCCTGGAAAATCGTCAGTTGAAGATATATTTACATAAGCTGGATTTGAAACTAATGTAACATTTGGCATCGCCCAAATTGATGCGGCATAATCTTTAAATGGAACTTCTTGAGGTTCTGATAATCTACCCGCATCATGATTTCCTGACATTAAAATTAATTTAATATGTTCTGGAATTTGTTTTAACCATTTCGCGGCGTGTTCATATTGTTCAGTTATATCCATTATTGATAAATCGTTTTGCTGGCCAGGATATATTCCAACACCTTCAACAATATCTCCTGTGAGTATTAAATATTTAGTTTTTTCTGCAATATTTTTTTGTTCTTCATTACCTAATTTACCTTGTATCCATAAAATAAATTTAGAAAATTCTTGTTCCATAAAAGATTTAGAACCAAAATGAGTATCGCCTAAAAGAACCACATATTCTTCTTCTTTTTGTTTTTTTAATTCTTTATTTAAAGGAACATCAGGAAATATTATTTTATCTGCAAAAACGGCTGTGTTAAGCCATGTTCCTGTAACTCCTATTACTTCATCAAGAACAAGATTTGTAGCAAGAGCAAATAATTCTTTATTTTTTTCATCATTTCTTAATATAACTATACATATACCTGTTTGATCTTCGAGTTTTATAACTATATTATTATTTTTTGTTGTAGATTTTTCTAAAATCATCCCTATGACTGCAACTTTATCATTTGATGTTTTTGAATTTACTCTTGATATTGATGTCACGTTTTGTAATTCTTTTCTATTTTTAAGCATTTGAGAAAGATTTTTGAATCTTAAATTAAAAACTGAAACAAAATCTTGAAAAGATCTCTTTTTAGGTGCACCATCATAAGATTTTAATATTTTTACTTTAGATTCTTTTACACCTTTTTTGTTTTTTATATTTTTAATAAAATTGTTTATTAAATCAACATCTAAAACCGCGAGTTCGTTTTTATAATAATTTTCTATTTCTAAAATTATTTTTTCATCAATAGTCATACTCATAACTTCAGGACTTATAAGTACTCCTTTGTTTATTAGATTTTTTATTACTAAAGATTCCATTTTTCTTTTTTTTCTTTTTTTTGTAATATTTTTATTTTCTTTGATTTTATCTTTTAGTATTATATTTATATATTTAATTCTGAATCTGTTTCTTCTTTATTTTTTTTAGAACTTGTTCCATTTAATTCTAATTCTTCTTCTAAAATAACCATTATTTTCTTTTCAATAGCAGATGGGAGCGAAATATTTATTTCTCTTGTTCTTCCAAATCTTCCTTTACTTATAACTCTAGTATTTATTATTCCAAGCATATCAAGTTCTCCTATTATATCTGATACTCTTCTTTGAGTTAAAGGTCTTAATCCACTTTTATTACATATAACTTTGTATAATTCGTAAACATCTCCAGTCATAATTTCAGATTTTTTTTCGCGACCAAGCATTAAAATAGGATATAATGTTGCTTGGAATTGTTTAGGATGTGTTTTAACCATATCTATTAATCTGTCTCTTTCTATTTTATCTTCAGCTTCATCTATATCTTCTATTTTTACTTTTTCTTTGTTTTTTCTTTCTGCAAGTTCTCCTGCTACTCTTAATAATTCTAAAGCTCTTCTAGCATCTCCATGTTCTCTTGCAGCATATGCTGCACATTTTTGTATAACTCCATCTTCTAAAACATTTATTTTAAATGCTTTTAATGCTCTTTCTTTTAGTATATCTTGAATTTGCACAGCATTATACGGCGGGAAAACTATTTCTTCTTCACTTAGACTACTTTTCACTCTAGGATCTAAGTTATTTGCAAACATCAAATCGTTAGATATTCCTATTATTGATAATTGAGAATTTTTTAATTCAGAATTTATTCTAGTTAAATTGTAAATTATTTCATCTCCTGCTTTTTTTATTAATTGATCTATTTCATCTAAAACTAAAATAATTATTTTGCCTTCTTCATCAAGTGCTTTAAAAAATATATTATATACTTCATCTGTTGGAAGTCCTGTTGGTGGAACTGCTTTTCCAAAAAAACGTGCAAGTTCAGCTATTAATCTATATTCTGTATCTGCTATTTTTTTTAATTTACAATTTAAATAAAATATTTGAACAGCAAGTCCTTTTTCTTTTGCTATATTTTCCATTTGTTCAGCTACATATTTTACAACAAGAGTTTTGCCTGTTCCTGTTTTTCCATAAACAAACAAATTTGAAGGTTTTTCATTTTTTAAAGCAGGAGAAATTATTTGTGCTACTTGACTTATTTGATCATCTCTATGACTTATTTCTCCTGGAATAAATGAAGATTGTAATACTTTTTTGTTACTAAATATTGTCTCTTTCTTGAGGAAAGTTTCAAAGAAATTGTTTAGATTATTTTTTAACATGAATTCCAGAAGAAGCAAAGGTTATTTAAATCTTCTTCTTTTGGAAAATAGATTATTTTAAACTCATATTTTATTATCATTTTAAGAGTATATAATTAAAAATATATTAAAAACATAAAATTGTTTAATAGTTATATTATTGTAGTATATACACACCCCTTGATTTCTCATGGAAATATTTATTTTTTCATAAAAATTTCATGTTTTGATTATTATTTTATTAATTTTTATTAATTTGTGTTAGTTTGTATGACTTAGTATTTGATTTATATATAATTCATATATAATTCATATATAAATTAATTTTATTTTTTATTATTAAATTAATCTTTATTTTAACAACTTTTTATTAGTATTTTTGTTTATTTTATTAAATTTAATCAATTTAACAACTTTAGTTTATTTATTTATATATATATTTTCTATATAGATAATAATAATAATAATAATAATAAAGGAGGAAGAAGAAGAGAAGAAGAGAAGAAGAGAAGAAGAGAAGAAGAGAAGAAGAGAAGAAGAGAAGAAGAGAAGAAGAGAAGAAGAAGAGAATATGAATTGATGAATTAATGAATTAATGAATAAATGAATAAGAAAGAATGATGAAAAATATAAAAAATTGAGTTTAAATTAATATAAATAATACTATCATAACAAAAATCATGAATAAAATAATATTATAATTAATACAAAAATTGCAAAGAAAAAACACATAACAAATAATACTACTAAAATCAACTCATTTTTATTTTTTAAAATATTCTCTATAAGAAATCAAGGGGTATGGGTCATATTTAAAAAATAAAATTAAAAATAAAATTTTATGTCTAAAAAATAGTTTATATATGTACATGTTTTCTTTTATATATATTTTATAATTATTTTTTAGTTTTATTTATTATATCTAAAACTTCTTCAGGAGTGTCAACAAAATATATTCCATCTAGATGTCTTTGTTGTATATATCCTTTTTTTAATGCTTGTTTTTTTAACCAATCAAATAAACCTAGCCAATATTTTTTATTAACACATATAACTGGAATAGGCTCTTCTATATGCGTTTCTATTAAGGTAACATATTCAAATAATTCATTTAAAGTACCATATCCTCCCGGATAAAAAATTAGTGCTCTACTTTCAACAGCAAGACAGTATCTTCTAACAAATAAAAAATGAAAGGAGTATTGATGTGTAAATATTTCATCTTCTACAGGTTGTTCTTTTTGAATAAGCTTAGCTTTAAAGCCTAATGATTTAGTTTTAGCACGAATAGCGCCACTATTGGCTGCTTTCATAATTCCAGGGCCACCGCCACTTATGATAGCATAACCTTTTTTCCCGAGCAAATATGATGTGTTTTCACAATTAATATAATCTTTAGATTTTTCAGAGGTTACATGAGATCCAAAAATACTTACAAATTCTTGATTTATACTTTTTAAAAGTTTAAGACCATCAACTATTTCTTTTGATGTGTTTTTTGCAGTTTCTATTATATATTTTTGATCTCTTTTCATTTCTAAAGTGTTATTCTCCGAAATTATTTTGACTTTAATTTCTTGTCGTTTGTTTGTTTTAATCATTATTACACATCTTTTTTATTTTTTTAATTATATTTTTTAAATTTATATCTGTTTGTTATATTTAAGAAAATCTTTTATTTATTAAAGTTGTTATATTGTGCGTTTTATGTTTTTTAAAGTATTTTTTAAATAGAATAATATTGAGTTAAACATTTTTTTGAAGTTAAACAAATTATAATTTAAATAATTTAGAAGTCATATTAATTTAAAAATAAAAAAAATAAAAAAATTATTTTTTGATTTTAATCTCTTTCATACTCTTCCATGCAATCTCAAATAAATTATCAACTGCTGAAGCGAAAAATGGAGAATTTATCCAAATACCAATATCATATGTTGGGTGAACTTCTTTATCATCCATTAACATGAACATTATTTCTCGTCCATCAACAACAATAAATCTTGCATTTGCAGCTACATGTCTAACTTCTGCTGAATCGCCTATTTGTTTTGCTGCAATTTCAGTTTCTTTATTCATAGGTGCTGCTATTTTTATTACAACTCCTCTTTTCTTGAGTTGATCAAAAACAGGTTTGAATCCTTCTATTTTTCTTAAAAATCCTTGAGATGTAGTCATTATAGTTACTGATTTTTCAGCGCTTCTTAAGGTCATATCGAGGTGATTATACAAATTATGTCTTCCTCTTAATGATGCTGATAAATCAGATGGTTCTACAAGTTCAACACCTTGTGTGTGAAGAGAATTTAATTCATCAATTAACTCTGTTTTTTTTATGTCATCTAACATTTTAACATGTGTATCTGCTGTGTTTTTGATGTTTTTCTTTACTCTTTCAAGTACTTCTTTTGGTGGTACTGCGATATATTTTATTGGTTTTCCAATTTTCATTATTACAAAGCCTTTCTTTTCAAGACTTTCAAGAACATCGTAGCTTCTACTTCGTGGAACATTTGCAATATCTGAAAGTTCACCGGCTGTGCTAACGCCTCTTGATAATAGTGCTGTCCAAATCTTAACCTCGTATAGATTAAGTGAAAAATATCTTCTTAACTTTCCTAAAAATTCATCTTTAACTATCATTTTTGCTCCCCCAGGAAATTACACCCCTTTTTAGAACTAATAAAAATTAACTACTTTAAATATGTTATGGTTTTTTACTATTGTCTGATTGTGCTATCTGTTATTTAATAATTTGCTTGTTTTAGCGCCTTTTAGAAGGTTTATGTCTTTTTAGAATATTTTAATTTTAATCTAATATATAATAATGTTCATTATCTATTATTAATTCTTTCACACTTCTTTTTTGTTCTTCAAGAATTTTATCAAACCATTTTCTTTTACCTTTTATTTCTTTTCGTCCACCAATGGTTTTTAATGGAAAAGAAATAATTAGTTTTTTTGATTTTATGTTGTTGATTAAAATTTTAGAACTTCCTCTTTTTTTAGATTCTAAACTATCAAGTAATTTAAACATTAAACAAACATCAGAAGTTTTACTTTCAAATTCAATTCGTTTCATGTTTTTTTCATCTGTAAGATCAATAACTTCAGCAGTTCCTTTTATTTTTTTTAAATTAAAATATTTTTGTATAAAATCAGTTTCATCTTTATTTATATCAAAACAAATATATTCAACAGGCGTTTTTATGTATTCAATACTAAATGGATTATATCCGCAACCTAAATCTAATATTTTTTTAGTTCTTTCATCAAAGATTTGAGAATATAAGTTCGAATAATTTTTTATGCGTTCTAACGTCGATCTGTGGCTTTTAAGTATTGTTTCTATTATTTCTAATTCTTCATCTTTTTTAGCTTTTTTTAATTCAGAAATAAATTTTTCTTTTTTATCAGGACCTATAGAATCTTTTGTAAAAACACCATGAACTTCTCTGAGTTTTTTTCTTATCGCTTTTTTTAATTCATCAAATTCTTTGCTTTTTTCATTAAATTTTTTCTCTTCTAATGTTTTGAACAATTTTTGATTTTTTAATTTATATTCGTTTAGAAAAACATCTAAAAATTCTGAAGATAATCCTTTTAATTCTTTTTTTTCAAGTATTTTTTCTTTTAAATTTTCCATCTTGTTGTTCCTGCGATTCCGCCGAGGCCATCGAGTTTTTTGCAAGGTTCATCTGTTGTTAAAATTATTATTTTTGCATTCATATTTTCAGCAGTCATTAAAAGTGAATCTATTTCTCTATATTTTTCTTTTTCTTTCATTTTTTTCAAAAAGGTTTCACTCACATAAACTTTTTCGGTGGCGCCAAGCATTATTTTGTTATGCGTATCAACCAATCCATAAAATGCTTTATCGTTGCTGATGCTTTTTAGAAGATCTTCAATTTCATTTAATTCTTGAGCTGTTCTTTGATTTTCTAATGCTTTGCTTAATTCAGGTCTTTTCATTAATTCGTTTATTGCTGAATCACTAACATCAGATATTGTTGCGACAATTGTTTTTTTCTTAAGATCATCTGAAAATTTAGCGAGTAAATATTCTTTCCAAAAGGCAGGACTTGCAATAATTATATTGTTGATAATGTGTCTTTTTTCTACTTCTTCAATTTTTGTATATATTTCTTTGTAGAAATCTGTTTTTTTTATGTCTATGTCTGCTTTTTTTTGTATATCACCTTTTAGCTCTGCTATTTTTTTATATCCTTTACCGCTAAGAGTTGCAATAATTGCGTCTTCTCGATCAAATAAAACTAAGAGTGATAACATCTTTGGTAATTGTGCATCGTTAAGTCTATCTAATTCATATTTTGCCCATCTTTTTTTTATTATAGTTATACTTTCTTTTTCTTCTAAATTAAATGAATGATAACTTCCAAGAGATACATCATCAGGTCCTTCTTTTATAGGTCCTAAAACTTTTAGAGAATTATTTTCAGGCTCATATTCAACTTTTTCAACTTCTATTGCAAGAAACACTGGTTTTCTTATAACTCTTGCATTTTCATCATTTCCTATTTTTATTTTTCTTTCAGTTCTACCTTTAACTATATCTTCTTTTTCAAGTATATGACTTAAGTGCCAAAGATCTTCTTGTTCTGTTATTTTCAGAGTTATTTCTCCATGTTTTAGATCTTTTTTTAGTATTTGCATATTATTAGTTTGTTTATTGTTTATCTTTTTAATAGTTTTCTTATTGAGTTTAATTTATTATGGATTTATCTAATGTGTTTTCTTTTAATTTGAGAATATGTTCAATTAACAATATGATAAATTAAAAAATTGCATTAAATTTAGACGTATGATGATGTGCTCTTCATAAATTATGAGTTGTAAAACGTCAATTTTACAAAATACGAGAAAAATAAATGAATGATATCAAAAATAAAAATTAATTAAAAAGTTAATAAAAAAAATATAAAAAAATTAAGTTTAATCTTCAGAGAATTCTTCAAGTTTGTATTTGAATTCTTCTGCACTTAATAATTTTCTTTTTTCAGCATATGTTTTTGCAAGTAAGTAAAATACTAAGCCCAAGCTTTTCTTTCCTTTGTTATTGCAAGGCATAACAAGATCTATGTTGTTTGCTTGATTGTTTGTATCGCACAATGCAATTACAGGTATTCCTATTTTTAATGCATCTTCTACCGCGTTTTTATCAGGCCAAGCATCTGCTACTAAAATTATTTTAGCTTCTATAAAGTTTTTTAATGAGGGGTTTGTTAGAACTCCTGGAGGATATCTTCCTGCAAAGAATTTGCAACCAGTTATTTCTGCAAATAATTTGACTGCTTTCCATCCTGTTTCACGTCTACACACAATTAAGATGTCTTTTGGTTCATAGCAGGATAACATATTTGCCGCCATTTTTATTCTTTCATCTATTTTTTGTACATTTAAAACTGAAAGGCCATCAGGTCTGGTTTTGTATATGAAATTCTCCATATATTTGGTTCTAAATTTTGTACCTATGTGTATTCCTGACTTCAAATAATCGTCGTTTGCAATAAGCAATGATTCATCCATTTTTATTTCTCCATTACAAATAGAACCAAGAAAGTCTGACTGTGATTTTTTTTACCTCACACAGCTTCCTGAAGCAAAATGCTTTAGGTTCGGTTTTGAATAAATTTAGAAAGGAAGAACCATTTATAAATGTTTTTTCTTTTACTGTCTATTTCTATTTTTTATACATTTTTATACTGTTTAATGCATTCTTTGTTATTAACACTGGTCAAGTTCACATCATATTTAAATAAAGATTTAGTTCTATTATATAAATAAAGTATTGTCAAAGTATTGTTTAAATATAGATTAAATATAAGTTAAATATAGTTCAAGCATTATTAAAACAGGTTCAAAATATAGTGAAAATTATGGTAGATTTAATATCGAAAGAATTCAAACCAAGACTTTATCAGGAAAAAATATTTGATAAAACAACAAAACAGAACACATTAGTTGTTTTACCAACAGGTCTTGGAAAAACAGCAATAGCCGCAATGCTTATTGCGCACAGACTTGAAAATTATCCTGGTTCAAAAATTCTTTTTTTAGCGCCAACAAAACCTTTAGCTCAGCAACACGAAAAAACGTTGAATGCACTTTTAAATGATTCATTCAAAAAAGTTCTTTTCACAGGTTCTGTTTCTCCAGAAAAAAGAAAAGCTCTTTGGTTAGAGTCAGATATCATAATTAGTACTCCTCAAGGTTTAGAAAATGATGTTATTAGTAGAAAAATAAATTTAGAAAATGTGTCTTTATTAATTTTCGATGAAGCGCATAGAGCAATTGGTGATTATTCTTATGTTTTTTTAGCTAAAAATTATATTGAAAAAGCAAATCATCAGAGAATTTTAGCATTAACTGCAAGTCCAGGATCTAATGAAGAAACAATAACTCAAGTTTGTTTAAATCTTTTTATTGATGAAGTTGAATTTAGAAGTTCTCAAGATATTGATGTTGCGCCTTATGTTCAAGAAATGAATATAGAATATGTTAAAGTAGATCTTCCTGACGAACTCAAAAAAATAAGGGGATTTCTTGAAAGGTGTTATTCATCAAAAATTGAAGAAGCATCAACACTCGGGTTTATTTCAAATTCTGTTCAATCTTATACTAAATCCGTTTTACTTTCAACTCTTTCAGGACTTCATGGAAAAATGGCGCAGGGAGATAAAAGTTTTGAATTATTAAAAACTGTTAGTTTAATTGCTGAAGCACTCAAGGTTCAACACGCGATGGAATTAGTTGAAACTCAAGGCAGTTTTCCTTTAATTGAATATTTTTCTCAATTAGAAAAACAAGCCTTAACAAGTAATACTAAAGCTGTAAAAAATTTAATTAAAGATATAAATTTTCAATCCGCATCTATTTTAACAAAAGATGCATATGAAAAAAAAATAAATCATCCGAAAATGGATTATTTAAAACGATTAATTAGTAACGAATTAGCTAAAAAAAAGGATGCGAAAATAATAATTTTCACACAGTTTAGAGATACTGCAAGTAAAATAAAAGAAATTTTAGCTCTTGAAGGAATTTCTGGAGAATTATTTGTCGGACAAGCCAAAAAGAAAAATTCAGGGCTTAGTCAAAAGCAACAAAAAGAAATGATAGAAAAATTCGAAAAAGAAGGATTTTCTTGTCTTATTGCAACATCTGTTGGGGAAGAGGGGCTTGATATTCCTGAAGTTGAATTAGTTGTATTTTATGAGCCAATTCCTTCAGCTATAAGAACTGTTCAAAGAAGAGGAAGAACGGGTCGTCAAAAAGAAGGAAGAGTTATAACATTAATAACAAAAGATACTAGGGATGAAAGTTATAGGTGGGTTGCACATCATAAAGAAAAGAGAATGTATTCTGTTCTCAAAATGATGAAGAGCAAAATTAATATCAGTGATAAAAAAGAAGATGTAAAAAAAATAACTGAGTTTACAAAAGAAATTGAAGAAAAAGTCATAATAAAAGTTGATTATCGTGAGAAGGGATCTTTTGTTTTAAAAGAATTACTCGCGCTTAATGTTGATATAGATTTGGCAAGTTTACAAATTGCGGATTATCATATAAGTGAACATGTAGTTATAGAGTATAAAAAAGTTAAAGATTTTGTTGATTCAATAATTGATGGGCGACTTTTAAGTCAAGCTAAAGAATTGAAAAGATATTATCAACCGATAATAATTGTTGAGGGAGAAGAAGATATTTATTCTCAAAGAAGCATACATCCAAATGCGATAAGAGGTGCTCTTGCAGCACTCATGCTCGGTTTTCGAATCCCTGTTCTCATGACAAAAAATCCTAAAGATACTGCTGCTATGATAAAACTAATTGCTATAAGAGAACAAAAAAAAGATGATAGAGATTTTCAAATGCATTCGTCTAAACCATTATCAGATAAAGAAATTCAAGAATATGTTGTGTCTAGTTTGCCAAATATAGGAACAAAACTTGCACCTCATTTACTAAAACATTTTAAATCAATAAAAAATATCGTGAACGCGGAAGAAATGGAACTTAAAAAAGTTGAAGCTATCGGCGAAAAAAAGGCGAAAAGAATAAAAGAAATAGTGAACAGAGTGTATGATGATGAATAGATTAGACTTAATATGTATTGCTAATAATAAAATAATAAAAGAAAATAAGCAAAAGGAGATAACTTTTGTAAAATCAAATAAGTTCGATATCAATAAATTAAAAAAAGAGTATTCAAAAATAAATGTTAAAAATAAAGATTTGGAAAAAGCAGTTTATGTCGCGCTTTCTTTTTATCCAGAATTAAAAAATACAAAAATAACATTTAAACAATTAACTTTTGGAATAGTAGAACATCCTATTTTAATGGCGGCAGCTAGATTTAAAACAACCTCAATACTTACAGGGAAAAGACATTATGTTATTTTATTAAATAAAAAATATGGTAAATATTTGCTTAAAGAATTTTCTTTTAATTCAACAGTGTATTTAATCGCTCATGAGCTATCTCATGTTGTTGATTATGAACAAAAATCCAGATTAGATCTTTTAAAATTTGGCGCTAAATATTTAATTCCGAAACACAGACTCACAACCGAATTTGAAACTGACATTCGAGTTATACATAGAGGTCTTGGAGAACATATGAAGACATATTTAGATGATATAAATAATTCTAAAAGTGTTCCTTCAAGATTTAAAAAATACAGGAGTAAATATTATCTTGTAAAGAAAGATATAAAAAATATAAAAATAAAATAAATTTATTGAAAAAGTTTATTTGTCTTCTTCATCTTCGCCGAAATCTTCGGAAACTGAATCGTTAGAATCAGCATCTGTTGAATCTGATTCTGCAGCATCTTCTCCGAAGTTATCGCTATCATTTTCTGGAGAATAATTATCTTCTGCTTCCTTTACAATTTCTGGTTTTCCTTCTTCTTTAATTGGTGCTAAAGCATCACCTATAACTTCTCCAAAGCCAACTTTTCTTAAAACTCTGGTTACTTTTACTCTAACGTTCTGTCCTTCTTTAACGCCTGGAACAAATATTACGAAGCCGTTTCTTTTTGCTACGCCGTCTCCTTTTTCGCCAACTGCTTCAATTCGTACATCAATTTCTTCTCCAACATTAACTGGAGGCGTACTTCTAAAGTCATCTCTTGGCGCTGATCTATCTCTGTTCCCAAAATTTCTATTCATTTTTTATTTCACCTATTAAATCCGAACATTTTCATGTCCAAATATATTGATAGATTGTGTAATTTAAAAAGTTTCTTGAGAAAAAATCAAAAAATCAAAAAAATATTCAGATATCTTCTATTTTGAATTCTGTTACATTAAATGCACATTCAGCATCTGGTAAGTTAGGCGAATCAACAAGTTTTGCAACTCTAGTATTTTTTTTGCCTTTTCTTAAATAGATTCTAAATGTACTATTGTGCCCAACAATATGACCGCCTATAGCTTCAGTAGGGTCGCCGAAGAACGCATCAGGTTTCGCCATTACTTGATTTGTAACATAGACACATAAATTATATTTATCTGCAAGCATTGCAAGTAAATGCATGTGTTTGTTTAGTTTTTGCTGTCTTTCTGCAAGTGTTCCTCTACCAACAAATTCTGCTCTAAAGTGGGCGGTTAAAGAATCAACAATGATTAATCTTACTTTAACACCTTCTTTTATTAAATCTTCAACTTTTTCCGCAAGAATCATTTGATGATCTGAATTGAATGCTCTTGCAACTTTAATTCTTTCTAAAACAGCATCTGGGTCCATATCAAATCCTTTTGCGAATTGAATTATTCTTTCAGGTCTAAATGTGTTTTCAGTATCAATGTATACTGCAACCGCATCAGGATCATCTCTTTGACAACTTACTGCTAAAACATGACCTATTTGTGTTTTTCCTGAACCGTATTGTCCAAAACATTCAGTTATTGCACTTGTTTCAAATCCTCCTGCAAGAAGATTATCTATATTTTCACTACCGCTTTTTATTTTTATAATTCTATCTCTTTTCTTTAGCATATCGCTACCAGATTGAAAGCCCATATCTAGACCATCTCTTGCTGCTTGAATCATTTTTCTTGCAACAACTTCAGAAACGCCTGATGCTTCAACTAATTGTCCTATGCTACTAACTGCAATACTTAATAAATCATCATAACCTGCAGCGGATAATTTTTCAGCAGTGGCAGCGCCAACTCCTGGTAAATCTGTTACTGTGGATTCTTTTTTTTCTTCTGTTTTTTTAGCCATTTTCTTCACCTTACTCATCTTCAGATATTCCGCCATCTTTTAGCATAATTTGTTCGTATGCTTTACTTAAAACCAATATGGCTTTTGGTAAATCGCCAACTCTTAAGCTGTTTGTAGTTTGCCAATTACCTTCTTTGTCAATGTAACTTCTTTCAAAAGAAATAGTTCTATAGTTTGTTTGTTTACCATCACTATCAACGCCTTGATTTAACCAAACTGTTGCAGAGACTGGACTTGCTTTGAATTTATTTTCTGGGTGTTTTTTACCCATTATGTCAGATACACTTGGCACTTTAATGCCTACACGTCCTGCTTCATCTACTTTTTTCTGTTTTTCCATTTTTTTCACCCTTGCTATTCGCTTTTTATTTCACACATCCTTAATTATGAAAAATCTTTTACAATTTTTCCAGATGTGGGGTTACCTTTTGTTCAAGGTTAAGGTTGTAGAAGCATAGTTGTTTAAATATGTTATTTGTAAATATGTCCAGTGCTTTATTTAAATAAAGAAGAAACAGATTTAGATGTAGACTCGAACTAAAAACAAATAAAATGAGGTCTAGATTATGCGGAGCTAGTAGTTATCGTGTTCGCTTTGTGAGACTATTTAACGGCACACAAAAAATGCATCTTCTAAGCAAAATTTTTAAATTGTTTTATATTCCTAGACGGTATGGGTAAAGATTATTTTGCATCACCTGAAGAGATATTGTTAAGAAAAGATGATTTATTTTCTCAAGATAGATATTTTGCGGAAGATTTACGTAATTTCTCAACATTTTTAGAAAAGAAGAAAACTAATCAAGATATTGATCTTGATTATAATGATTTAGAGGGTATTAATGGTCTTACTGATATTTTACGCCAAGCAGAAGAAGGATTAAATTATAACTGTGATACTGCGACTGAAAAAGAAAAATCAGTTTATTTAATTATTCATGGGAAAGCCTATGAGAAAATGAAGCTATTAGCTAAGAATACAGATAATAAAGCTAATATAAAATTAGTCGTATCTGATTTATCTGCATTGGTTGAAAATGTTAGGTCTCAGAACATTGTTCATGTTCAAATATTAAATTTTTATATCAATCTGATAAGTGCTTTTGAGAAAGTAGTTGATCCTGATAATACGTGGTATGATAAAAGTATAATTGTTGGATAATTGGTCCTGACTGAACTTCATGTATCGATGTGCGTTTCGCGGTTCGAGTATTTGCTCTACGTAATTGAGTAAGGTTATTCCTTTATTTGTTCTATTCCTTTATTTATAATTTTAAAACAAACTTCTTTGCCTTCAGGTAAACTTCTATGTTTTCTTAAAATCGCTTTTTTGCAAGTATCCGTTTTTTGAAGTTCAATTAAACATTTACTTGCATATTTAAGTATGTCTCCGCCGACGATATTGATTTTATTTTTATCTTCAAAATCCGCATAAACTTGATTTGTTATTATTACAGGTATTTTGAATTTTCTTGCTATTTGAACCATATCAACTAGTTGAACGCCTAAATCCCGATTAACTTTGAAATTATCTTTACTAATTCCTATTTCTAGTCGATAAAGCATCGCTATGCTATCAACAATAATAAGTCCTATTTTATCTGTAATCATACTTTTTAATTTTTCAAAAACCTTTTTTTGTTCTTCAAAATTAACAGGTTTTAATATTATGACGTTTTTTAAAATTTCTTCATAATTACTAGAAAGTTGTTTTATTCTATCAACAGAAAAAGATCCTTCAGTATCAACATATATAACTTTTTTTTCAGCATTTCGTGTAAGACATAAAAGACTAAGATTTGTTTTTCCAGAACCTGGAGGGCCGTAAATAGTTGTAACTATTCCGCTTTCATATCCTCCACAAAGCATCTCATCTAAAAAATCAGAGCCTGTGCTTATTTTATGTTCTTCTTCCATTAAATGTGAGGAGTTGGTTTAACTTAAAATAGTTTATCTATATTTCTTGATTTTTTTACGCTAAATTCGAATTTCTAACGAATTACGTTTAAAGAATATGTTAAAGAAATTATTTTGCACTTTAAAATACTTTAAAATCAATATGTGTGAAAATTAAGAAAACACACATAATTAAGAGTTTTATGTAAATAAACAAACAATTTTGATTAATTAGCATCTAATTAATTAGCTTCAGGTATTGATTCAAATAAGGCTTTCAAACCTGATTTTAATGCTGATTTATCAGTTACACTACTATGTATGTGCGGGTTTATTGCCCAGTTTTCTGATTGTTTTATATTAACAAATAAGAATATGCAACTTTTATCTTTTATAGTTTCCCAATTCGAAATTAGCCAATTAAGATTATCTTTTTTATTTAAACAAACAACTTTTTCATTTTTTAAAGAGGACACGTTGAGTTCTTCAAGTTTATCTTTACAAAGATAAGTGGCTTTGGTTTCATCTTTGAAAACAACCTCGACTTTGTCATGAGAATTATCAACATCTATGGATTTTATTTTGCCATGGACAGAATCTTTATATTTAATGTAGGCAACTGCCCAATCAAGGATATTCATCTCACTCATTTTTAACACCGTTAGCTACTGGCAATAGGATTATAATAAAAAGTTTACGATTAATGTTATTATTATGTTACGATTTCTATTTATTTAATTTGACAAACATTTTCTTTACGATATCAATTTATTAAAATAAGTCTTTATTTGTCAAAAACTATATATACCTTCATAAATGACGAGTCTTATGGTTTACGATTTATCAGGTGTTGATGTTTTTTTTTTAGCTAAAGAATTAACATCTCTTGAAGGTTCGAAAGTAGATAAAATAGTGCAATTAGATAAAAAAATGTTTTATTTAGGTTTTTTCAAGATAAGAAAAAACAAAACGTGAGAATTCTTGTTCCTGAAATAATAAATATAACTGAACAAAAATATGATTCTCCTCTTCTTCCGTTAGGATTTTGTTCTTTTTTAAGAAAATATCTTCAAAATACTAGGCTTAAAAAAGTTCATCAAATAAATTTTGAAAGAATAATACTTTTAGAATTTGAATCTGCTAAAAATGGCGAACTCGTGATGATTTTAGAGTTCTTTAAACCCGGAAATATGATTCTTTGTAAAAAAGAAGGAGATAAATTAACAATTTTGAATTCGTTACAAAGGCAAGTTTTTAAGGATAGAACAATAGAAGCAAGACAAGAATATGTTTTTCCTCCAAAACAAAACAATCCATCAAATATGACTCTTGAGTATTTATCAGAAGTCATAAATAAATCGGATAAAATTCTAGCTAAAACTCTAGCGATAGACTTTAGTTTAGGCGGATTATATGCTGAAGAAATAATATTTAGATCAGAACTTAACAAAGAATGCACAAAAATAAGTGCTGATGAAAAAATAAAATTATTAGATGCATTCGATTCGTTTTTTTCTCAAAAAGTTAATTGTGGAAAATTTAAAGGAAAAATATTTCCAACAACAATGTTATCCTTTTCAATAGATGAATCATTTGAATCATTTAGTCAAGGGCTTGATTCAATACTTCTTGAGACAGTTGTTGAAGAACAAAAAACATCTGTTGCCAAACAAAAAAAATCAAAAACTGCATCACTTCTTGAAATTCAAACTAAAAGAATAAGAGATATAGAAAAAGAAATTGATGAAGCCCAAAAAACAGGGGAATTTATGTATGAACATTACTCTGAATTTCAAACTCTAATAAGTAAAATTAAAGAATTAAGAGAAAAAAATGAATCTTTTGATGAAATTGAATCTATTTTAAATAAAAACAAGCATTTCAAAAAATTAGATAAGGCAAAAAAAATAGTTCATATGAAATTTTAATAATAACAAAGAGCAAAAATGAATTTTATAACAAGATATGAGGAACTAGGACAAAAATTTCTTGCAAGAGAAGTACAAACTAAAAAATCAATAAGAGTTAACACTTTAAAAATATCTGAATTCGAATTAATAAAAAGACTTAGAAAAAACGGCGTAAAATTAGAAAAAGCGCCTTTTCTTGATCATGGTTATTTTTATGAAGCTGACTTTTCATTAGGCAGCACACCTGATTATTTGCAAGGATATTATTATCTTCAAGAAGCTGCAAGTCAAATACCTGTTCAAGAAATGGAATTAACAGAAACTGATGTTGTTTTAGATATGGCTGCAAGTCCTGGAAGCAAAACCACTCAAATGGCTCAAATAATGAACAATAAAGGAGTTATAATTGCACTTGATAATGATAGAAATAGGCTTGATAGTTTACAAAACAATCTTGAACGATTATCAATTACAAATACAATCATATTAAGAAAGGATTCAAGATTTGCTGATGATTTTAAATTAAAATTTGATAAAATTCTTCTTGATGCGCCATGTTCTGGAAATTTTTGCATTGAATCTGATTATTTTTCAAAGAGAAGTCTAAATGATTTGTTTCAAAAATCTAAAACTCAAAAAGAACTTTTAGTTACGGCAATAAAATGTCTCAAATCAGGAGGATTACTCATTTATAGTACTTGTTCTTTGGAACCTGAAGAAGATGAAATGGTTATTGATGCAATTTTACAAAAACATCCTGAAGTTAAACTTGTCGAATTAAAAACCAAAATTGGTGATGAAGGATGCATTGAAGCATTTGGTAAAGTTATGCATCCGAGTTTGAAGCTAACTCGCAAATTTTGGCCTCATAAAACAAACACCGAAGGATTTTTTATTGCTAAGTTTAGAAAAGAATAATTTTTAATTAAAAAGTAATGCAAAAGATTAAAAATACAAGAGTAAATGGGTGTTGTAATGGCATTTAATTTAATTGACAATTTATTTTCGTGGTTATCATCAGCTATTGCGTATGTTGCAGCTGCATTCTTTTTTTCAAATAAAACAGAAACAATGGTTGCATTTGGATCTGCATTAATTGTTATAATTGTGGTTTTATTTTTAGTAAGACTTCTTTTCTTTAAAGGAACTCATAGAATGCAATATGCTATGCGTAGTATGCAACCTAGAGGCTTTATGCTTAGACGAATGGCAAGAACCTATAAGCACACAAAAGAGCGCAAAGTTATAAGCGGAGGCGTTGCAAGAATACTCGCATTCGGAGTTATTTTTTATTTAACAAACAACATTTTAATGTATGCATATATGGTTTTAGCTTTTGCATTAATTGTTGGAATCACATCAATTATAGCATTTAGACACAAATTTATAGATTTAATATCAGGAACAATTTTGGGTTTAGTTGCAGGATATTTCGCGTTTCAATTTGCACCTTTAATAGTTAAGATGCTCGGATTCTGAATTAATTTTCTTTTTTACTGTGATATTTTCGTTTTTTTCATCGCAACTAAAATATTATTTTTAATATTTCTTTGGTTTAGGTGATATTATGGGTTTATCAAATAAGAAAGAAGAACAACTAAGAAAAATGCCTATAGTTCAGGCAAGAACAATGAAAAGCAAAGATGGCAAATATCTTATCCATAGAGTTGAGATAACAACCATAAGGCCTATGGCGTACTACGAAACCATTCTTCATGGTAAAGACGAAGTAGAAGTTGAAGTTTCTGAAGACGAAATACAAACTTTGCTTCAAGGAAAGTAAGAGTTATTTTTTATTTAATTTTTGTTTTATTTCTTCTACACTACTAAGTTCATAGGCATTAATGCCTAAATCTTTAGCAACAGACACATTGTTCTTTGAGTCATCAAAATAATAACATGCTGAAGGTGTTAAATTATTATTTTCTAAAATTTGATTAAAACAAGCTTTGTCAGGTTTAATAAAGCCTGTTTGACAAGAAAAATATAGGTGATCGAACTCTTTTAAAAATTTAAATGTGTTTGTATAATAATCAACTCGTTCTTTAAAATTATTTGAAAGAATAAAAATTTTCCAGCCGTCATTTTTAAGACTTTTTGCATATTGCACTAATTCTACATCTTCATATTCTGCTGAAAATCAATAATTTAGAAATTGTTTTTCAGTTAGATTTATGTTCCAAGAAGTTAAATAAGGTTTAAATTGGTTGTAAGTATTAGGGGCATTTGACGTTCTAACAAGAGGCATAATGGTTGATAGAGTTTTAACAAAAATTTCTTTAGGTATTTTGAAATCTTGTTCTATTCTCTCACTTAGAGGGGGACTTTTAATAAAAATGCCATTTAAATCAAAAATTATAGCTTTATTAGACATATTATGAAAAATAGTGATTAATATAAAAATATTAGCTTTGACTATTTAGAATATTAATTAAATTTTAAGTATTCTTTGAGAAAAAAAGGTGGACAGCTTTCCGAGTCTCCCGCATATGAGTGCAGTACGCGTCAGAACGTAAGAGTGCTTGACTTCTGTGTTCGAAATGGGAACAGGTAGGACCACTCTGCTATGACCGTCCAATATCTAGGAATGAAGTTTTGTTTATAAAGGTTTTTGTTTTCCGTTTAAGGTGGCTCTGTAGAAAAAGTCTGTGCAGGCGTGCCCGCTCACAGATAATGATCTCGAAGAAATTAGACTCGATAATAAATACGACTTTAATGTCGAAAGCGGGCAGCCCTGCAGAAAAAGACTTTCTACGGAGTTTTTTTTGGAAAATTATTTAAAGTATTTATTTCGTTTGTTTGTCTATGTTTAAAAGAGGGTTTTTATTAGGGTTCGCATTTTTGTTTTGTGTGGGTTTTGTTTTTGCGGGTACGAATCCTGATCCTCCTGCGTCTACTTTGAATATTTCTGATTGTAAAATTTCAGTTAGTTGTACGGGTGAGTTTTTAGCTGTTGGTCGGGTTT
>JBAZVO010000003.1:0-170888 GCA_041660865.1 Candidatus Woesearchaeota archaeon | reverse complement strand
ACTTCATTTCATGAAAAAAAGGGAATTTGGTTGGCACATACTAACATATAATTTAGAATTACTAAATAAACAAGCAAAAGCTTATTTACATTTGCTCTTACGAGCAATAAGCATTCCGGACAGAGCCGGTTATATATAAAAAAAATGTGAATTACTCCCCGAGCTAAGTTCTGCAAATTAAAAATTAAATGGCTCTGTAGAAAGTCTTTTTCTGCAAGGCTGCCAGCTTTCGACATTAAATTCATATTTATTATCGAGTCTAATTTTTTCTAGATTGTTCTCTATGAGCTGGCATGCCTGCACAGACTTTTTCTACAGAGCCAAATTAAAGACAAAGTTTAAATATCAGGAATTCAAATTAAAATAAAAAGAGGGAAGAACTTGGAAAAAGTTAAATCAATAGATAAAAAAATTCTAATAGGCATCCTTTTAGCAGTAGGATTTCTAATAATTTGGCTCGTAACACTTCCACAAAGCGTTAAAGAAATTTCTTCAACGCTAACAAACGAACCTAGTGTAAATACACAAACTGATGATATTGATATGTATAATAGAGCAATCATTATGGATAATAGTCTTTATTGTAACAAAATAATTGATACAAAATTAAAAACAGAATGTAAAATAAATATTAGACGCTATGTTGAAGAAGATACAACAATAGAAACTCCAGCAAATACTCCTGAAGATATAGATTCATATAATCGTGCCATAATTTTAAAAGATAGTTCCTATTGCAACAACATAATAGATCCTATTTTAAGAAGTGAATGCTTAAAAGAAATGGGTGCAATTTAACCATTAAAAAAATCTATACTAACAAAAAAATAAATTTAAATTTACTTTAAATTAAAAAACAACACAAAAAAATTAGAGAGGAAAAAAATGGATATACTATTAATTGTTCACATACTCGCAGCATTATTTACAATACTATTTGTTATATATACCGCGTATCAAATATTTCATAGATATAGCATTCAACATAGAATATATGCATTAACTGCAAGAATTAGACCTATGATAATTAGTAAAAATTCTAAACAACACATAGTTGAACTTCTTAAATTGGATGGGTTCCCTGAAGAAGAAATAGAAGAAATGTACACCATAATAAATACAGAAATACAAAATAAATTACAAACAGCTAAGATACCTCCAAAACAGTAACATTAAGTATTTTCAAAAAATCAAAACTTTTCATTTTTATAGAATCATTATGAGTTCCTGCACTAAAAAATATGAATTCTCTATCTTTAATCGATGAATCAACATACATCTCAATACCTAAAAGTTTTCCAAATGGAGGAACACTACCAATAGTGCATCCTGTTTTTTCAAGAACTTCTTCAGGACTTGCAAGCGATGCACTTTGAAGATTCAAAGCTACTTTTAATTTTTTTAAATCAATTCTTTTATGACCACAAAGAACACATTGAATAATTCTATACTCTTTAGATGACTTTTCTTTAACTTTTAAAATAATAGCTTTAGCTGCATCTTCAATAACATTACCTCGAATCTTAGCTGCATCCTCACTATGATGAACATGTTCATGAGTTAAATGAACAAACGAGACATTGTTTTCTTCAAGAAAAGAAACTATTAATTTTAACGTTGAGTTACTCATAATTACACATCATTAAATTAAATAATTCTCAATAATAAAATTAATAAAAAAGAAAAAAATCTAAGCGGTACCGCCGCCTTGTTGACCGCCACCTGCGCCACCAAATGTTTTATTCTGACCTAAACAATCTCGAATATTAACAGTGCCTGTTGATGTGACCCATACCTTCGTAGCATCATATCTATCTTTTACAATAAAATTATTTGTTCCTGTTGGATTAATATTGCTTGCTACATGTTCATTAACACTACCAGAAACATACAAATCGCCAGTTGTAGATTTAATCCACAACTTCGCAGCACCAGTTGAATCTTGCAACACAAAATCATGACCAGTCATTCCAGTTGTTGTCCAAGGTTTTTTCTGACCTCGAATCCAAAATCTTCCTGCTTGATCAATTCTTGCAAGAGTACTATCAGAACTATTTTTTATCTCAACATAGTTATGATTGGTATCAAATTGAGTACAACCTTGAGTACATCCTGTAAAATGACAATCAGACGTACAACTAAGAGTTCCAACCATGCCACCTAACGATGCACAAGTTTGACCATCTAAATTTGTTCCATCACATTCTTCAAGATCATCAATTTGTCCATTTCCACAAAGTTCACAAGAAGGATCTATATTAGGATATGTTGAACAATTATCTATATCATTACAACCAATAAGCCCATCACAATCATAATCTGTAGTAGTTGATGAACAAACTTCCGGGGCGCCAGGATAAATATTAGCATTACTATCGTTACAATCAATACCACCATTAGCTACTTGAAGAAGAGCTTCAGGAATATAATTTTCAACCGAACTTGCAACAGCACAATCAGCCCCAGGATAATATTTGCATGATGAATCACTAATAGATTCACAACTCTCTAAAGGAGATGCAATTCCACAATTTATTGCACCAGTACATCCATCATATGCATCATTACCAGAAAACCACATACAACTATGATCTACACATGCAGTCTGATTATCGTCAAAAACATTACACGAAGGCCTATCTATATAATGCTGAGGATTTTCACAAGAAAAATTAGAAGTACAACCATAATTATTAACTTCATAATATGCACAAGAACCATAAGGAGTCGTAAATATACTACAAGAAATAGGATTGCCTGAACTAGACACGCAATCATGAAGACCTGCGCCTAAATCAGTAGTAATACAACCAGGAGGCGCGAAAAGAGTACATCCTATTTCACTATTAGAAAAGTCGGCACAATTAAGTTCACCTAAACAATTAAAATTCTGTCTACAGAATGTTAACTGTTGACATTCAACAGGATTATTTATTTCAGAACAATCTATTCTTCCACCACAATGAGATGCTCCAGCAGGAATACTCTGATACGAACAATAAGCACCACAATTCTCATTTTCAGGAACTCTACTTGCACAATTAATCTGTCCTGAACAATAAGGTGTGCCACTCCACGCACATAATTCGCTAGGCGCATAAAGACAACTATCATCAGTCATAGAATTACAATTCAAAGAGCAAGCATTAGGAGCTGTAGGCGCTGATCCTCTTAAAGTAAATGCTGATTGTGAAGATACAAACGAATCTCCATCATGATCTTGAAAACAATTAAAATCAAAAAGTGTATCTGCACCAACACAACCTGCAACTCCTTGATAATCCCACATACACGAATCATAAAACTCACAACTAAAAGGCGAACCACACGCTGGACAATCATTGTTTCCACATGTACTAGTAGGCCCAGCGCACCAATTATAACAACCATCGCTACTCCATCCGCAACAAACACTTTCAGCAAAACAACCATATGCATCAAAACCATATTGTTCACAATTAACAGTAACACTCGCATTAACTTCCGGAAATAAAACTATAGAAAATAAACTTATAACTACAACAAAAACCGCAAATAAAAATGATTTTTTCATTTTCCTTTAGCTCAACCTTATTATGAAATTACCAGTCGATGTCACATATCCACCATCAGATAATTCTATATTACCTGCAACTTCAAGTTGAGATGATGGATCACTAGTTCCGATGCCAACATATCCTCTTTTATTTGTACCCGTATGCGCCATAATAATATCTCCTGCAGATTCATCTGACCCAGGATAAATATAAATTGAACCCGATGTACTTTCAGGAGGACTTACATCTTTTGTAGTTAAAATAAGATTCTTATGATTTAAAGTTGGATGAATTTTAAAATGACC
This sequence comes from Candidatus Woesearchaeota archaeon, assembly GCA_041660865.1. Lineage (GTDB taxonomy): Archaea > Nanobdellota > Nanobdellia > Woesearchaeales > 21-14-0-10-32-9 > 21-14-0-10-32-9. The sequence goes on along the minus strand of JBAZVO010000003.1, from coordinate 167,047 downwards.
TCCAGTAGCAGCTTCGAGTGTCAAAGAACCTGCAGTTAGATTATTAGCTCCGATGACCAACATACTCTCCGCAATAGAAACATAAGGATACTGAGTGTACAAATTTTTTATGACTTCTGTGTAAAGCGTTTGATGATATCCACCTGATCCTGCGCCAGATTCCATTGCTGCGTTAACCATCGTCGGAACCATAAATATCATTGTCATTAGAACTATAACTATCCCCTTTTTTATAAAACCCGCCATGAAACTATCCTTTAAGAATTAGTATAAAAAGTTTTCTATTTAATCAATCATTTTAAGCACAATTAAACTATATTTAACTTTGTTTTAACAATTAAAATAACTTTTTTAATTAAAAGAAAACTAAATAAAGATTTTAAACGAAATCTTTATATAAGGTTCTTCTATAATTATATGAGTTGACTTTTAAAGAGTCTAATAGAAAAACAAAGAGGAAAAACTTAATGCTCAATAGAAAGGGAATGTCTCCACTTCTTTTAACAATCGTACTAATTGCTTTTGCAGTTGCACTAGGCGCTATGATTATGAGTTGGGGGTCGAGTAAAGTTGGGCCTCAAAAAAGTTCTTGCGATAGAGTTGATTTAGTAGTTCAAAAAGCATTTGATAATGATTTAATTTGTTTTAATGAACAAACAGGCAAATTAAAAATAGTAGTAAAGAATGTAGGTGAAGAAAAACTAAAGTCTTTAATTTATAGAAAAATAAATCCTGATTTAAGTGTGAGAGATATAACTTTGCCTTCCTCTGAAATGGAACCTGGTCGAATATATGAAGCAGAAATACCGATAGTTGAAAAAGGAAAAGTTCACATAGAAATAATACCTCAAATATTAATAGATACAACTCCAACCCTTTGTGATGATAAAGCAATCATTAAAGAAAACCTTCAGTCGTGTAAATTACAATAAACAAACAAATTAATATGCTTATTAATGACTAATTCTAACATATAATTTCAAACACAAAGAAAAATATTAAATACACATATAGAAACTACTTCATTAGATGGATATAGAAATCGAACTTGAAAAAAATGTTGAAGCAAACGCTCAGAAGTATTTTGAAAAAGCAAAGAAACTCAAAAAGAAACTAGAAGGCGCAAAAAAAGCAATTGAAGACACTAAGAAAAAACTCAAACGCGAAGAACTAGAACTCGAAAATGCAGAGATAAAAAAAGAAAGACAAAAAAAAGAAAAAGAAAGACAAAAAGAATGGTATGAAAAATTTAGATGGTGCCTATCTAGCGATAACTTCTTAATCATTGGCGGTCGAGATGCAACAAGTAATGAAGTTGTAATAAAAAAACATTCAGATCCTCAAGATCTTATTTTTCATACAGAGTCTCCTGGCAGTCCATTTATTATAATAAAAAATCCAGAAAAAAAACACATTCCTGAAAAAACAAAACACGAAGCCGCAGTAATTGCTGCAACATATAGTCGAGCGTGGAGTTCTAATATGAAACGAGCAGAAGTTTTTGAAGTAAAACCTGACCAAGTATCAAAAGAGGCTAAATCAGGAGAATACATTTCAAAAGGAGCATTTATAATAACAGGTAAAAAAACAAATCACGACGTAGAAATAAATTTATCAATAGGTTATTTCTTAAATGAATTAGGACAAAAAGTAATAATGGCAGGACCTGAAAGTGCAATAATTGCAAAATGTAAAGAACACATAAAACTAAAACAGGGCGATCAGAAAAAAGGAGAAATATCAAAATTCATAATGAAAAAATTCGAACTTGGAACAAATGATGATATTTTATCTGCACTTCCCTCAGGAGAATTTGCACCACAAAAATAAATAAAACAAGAGTTCTTAAATTTATTAAATTGCTTGGAATTAGAAAGATATTTTTCACAGTGAATATATTCACAAGATATAAAAAGGAACACGATAAAAAATAATAAAATGTGTGGAATAATATGTTATGTGGGACGCGAAAACGCAACACCTATACTTCTTGAAGGATTGCAATTACTAGAATATCGAGGATATGATAGTTCAGGAATTGCAGTAATCAATAATTTAGAATTAAACGTAATTAAAAAAAAGGGAAGAATCGCTGAGCTTTTATTACACCCTGAAATTAAAAACATCAAAGGAACAATTGGAATTGCACACACAAGATGGGCGACACATGGTGAACCAAACGATATTAATTCTCACCCACACAAAGATTGCACTGGAGATATTGCAATAATACATAATGGCATAATTGAAAATTATCAAACATTAAAAAAAATACTTGAAAATGAAAATCATAACTTTGAGTCAGAAACGGACTCAGAAATTATTGCTCATTTAGTTGAAAAATTTTATGATGGAAATTTAAAAGATGCTGTAAAAAAAACACTCGATTTAATTGAAGGAACATTTGGAATTGCAGCAATACATAAAAATCATGATGAAATAATAATTGCAAGAAGAGGATCTCCCTTAGTTATAGGCATAGGAAAAGATTTTACACTCGCAGCATCAGATGCAACCGCATTATTAAATCATACTAGACGCGTAATATATCTTCAAGATGATGAACTTGCAATACTCAAAGATAAAAGTTGCACCATAGAAGATTTCTCAGGAAATAAAAAAAACAACACGATAGAAGATATTAAATGGAGTCTTGATCAAGTTGAAAAAAATGGATATAAACATTTCATGCTAAAAGAAATTATGGAACAATCAAATTCCATTAGCAACGGCCTTAGAGGACGAATTAAAGATAACAAAATAAAATTAACGATAAATACAGATGTTACAAAAATATCAAGAATAGTAATAGTTGCATGTGGAACAAGTTGGCACTCGGCATTAATTGGAAAATATTTTCTTGAACACTTTACAAAATTACACGTCGAAGTTGATTACGCATCAGAATTTCGATATAGAAATCCATTAATTGATGAAAACGATTTAGTAATTGCGATTTCTCAATCAGGAGAAACAGCAGATACCCTCGCTGCAATTAAAGAAGCAAAAAAAAGAGGAGCTAAAACACTTGGAATAATAAATGTCGTGGGCTCAACCATTGCACGAGAAGTAGATTCTGGAATCTATTTACATGCGGGCCCCGAAATAGGCGTTGCAAGCACTAAAGCATTTACATCTCAACTTACAGCATTACTCTTACTTTCATTATATATAAAACAAGAAAAACAAGAAAACCTAGATTCTAAATTATTAAATGAGATTATGAATTTACCAACACTTGTAACTGAAACATTAAAATGCGCAGATTTTGTAAAAGACATCGCGAATCAAATTAAATCATCTAAAAATTTTATATTTCTTGGACGAGAAATAAATTTTCCAGTAGCACTTGAAGGCGCATTAAAATTAAAAGAAATATCATACATTCATGCCGAAGGATATCCTGCAGCTGAAATGAAACATGGACCAATAGCATTAATTGATTCCGAAATGCCCGTCGTATTTATAGCAACAAAAAATGAATTATCTGATAAAATTTTAAGCAACATACAAGAAGTAAAAGCAAGAAAAGGAAAAATAATTTTAATAATGAATGACAATGATCCAAATTTAGAAAAATTTGTAGATTATAAAATAATTATTCCACACACAATAAAAGAACTAACTCCCATAATTAATGTTATACCTCTTCAACTTCTCGCATACTATGTTGCAGATTTAAAAGGACTAGATGTTGATAAACCAAGAAATCTTGCAAAATCCGTAACAGTTGAATAAATACTCTCGTTTTTCTAAAATCCTAACTTATTTTTAAATAATTTTCAAAAAAACAGGCTCTTATGAACTCCTTCCACTTCGTGGTCAACACCATCCTCGCTAAATAGAGTTTAGCGTCGAATGTCGAGCTCCCCGAAGGGGGCAACCCCCTCGCTCGACAAACAAACATTTATTGACGAGCTCTAACAAAGGTGTTTGAGCAGGATTTCATAAGAACCAAAAAAAAACATAAAGCTTTATATTCTGAAAACCAATCCTTCAATTAATGAACTTACAAGATAATAATTCAGTGACTTTACAATTAGGTAAAAAAGGAATAAGCGATACATTCTATGTAGAAATAATTAAGAGCTTAAAACAAAATAAACTTGTAAAAATAAAAATGCTAAATAATTCTCTTGTTACAGGAAACAAAGATGAATATTCAGAACAAATAATTTTGGAAATGAAAAAAACAATGGACCTTGAATCTAAAGTTGTTGGAAAAACACTTTTTCTTAAAAAAATAAGCGTAAATCAACCAAAAAAAGAAGCGACATATTAAAAATGTACTTTTAAAGAACATAAAATTTAATATTTATTTTTAAAATCCGTATCTTCTACGATTTTCAAGATCCTTATCCATTCTCTCAAGTAAAGACGCCCCGTCTGAAATATACTGAGTAGGATCTATTTCTTTTGTCGTATTATAATTATCCTCAACTTTTCCACCAGCACTATAATTTGAACTCACAACTGAACTTAAATCATCATAAGACGTAGTACTTACATATCTTCTCTCAAAAGCATCGGCTCGTCCACTATACAAAGTTGAACTCATAGATTCTCTTAATTTCATATTCTCTCCTGCAAAAATACGCTCAGAAATAGAATAAAGAAAAGATTCTCCCTTAGGCGCATTATTAGAACTTGAAGACTCATCTAAAAACTCAGCTTTTCTTTCAACTCTTGCTTTATTCATTAAATATCGACGACGTTCACGAAAAAATAATTCATTCATCGCTTTAGCGCTCTCAGAATCTAGATTTTCTTCTTCTTTTTTTAACTCTTCTTCGAGCTTCTTCATCTCTTTTAATCGCTTTTCTTCTAAATCTTTAATCTCTTTAGTTAACTGTTCCTCTCTAAGTTTAACTTCAGCTTCCTTAAATTTCTTCATTCGTTCAATTAGCTGAATTTTATCCTGAAGAGATAAAGTGTTTAAAGATTCATCCATACATAAAATATAAAGACCTTAAAGTTAAATAATTAACGGAAAAAAAGCATTAAAATCAACACAAATTAAAATACGAAAAAATACAAAACTATCTCATAAGTGTAGATAAATTACCAAGACAACAAACCGTGAGCTTTCTTATAATTTTTATAAACTCCCCACATATGACCTGCAGCAGATTTTGCAGCTTTATCAATATCTGATTTACTAGGCTGACTTGGACCTGATTGTTTAGATACAAAAAAACCTGCAGGAGAAAATGCCTTTCCAATCTCTCCAAATCCCTTAAAAATACTAACAAATGGATCAAAAACAGTACCCGTTCCTGCAATAGGTGTTATTTTTTCTTTAGCACCCGGTGCAACTCCTTCTTTATCAGCATTTAATGTTCCTTCTGCTTCTTTTAAATACATTTCAAGATCTTCGCCTAGCATCTCCATAGCTGACTTTAATTGATCGTCAACTAAACCTAAAAGCTCACGATCTTCCCTATCTTTCATTGCAACATAACTTTTTATTTTATCCTCATTCCAACCATAGGCTCTAAGAGTAACCATTCCTCTACCTATATGCACAGGTCCTTTGTTAAATTCTTGCTGATATTGTAAAACCGGCCTTGTTGTAAAATAATAAGTCATAAGAACACACGAACACGCTTTGCCTGGTTTTTTTGGTTGATATGCTAAAATTTCAATTTCTGTTGCTGATGTTTCAAAACTTGAAATAAGATAAGGACTATCGAGTTGCTCTTCACTCATTGTTAATCGTCTTATGTGTTTAAGATATGGTTTAACCCAGGACATATACATTTTTATCGTCAAATAATGTTGACGTAAATATTTAATTTGGAATTTTTTTCTTGCATGTAATTCAGTTTCAGTTTTCTCAACCCAAACAACGAACTGATAAAGTTTTCTTTTCAAAACTGCTTTAACATTTTTATTAAATTCTAACTTATCAACAACTTTATCAACATCTTCTTTTTTATATACAACTGTATTAAAAAATAAATCTGGAAGAACAGCATAACCTACACTATTTGCAAGATGATAAATGCTTCCAGGTTGCATTTGTCCTCCTTTATTCTCTGCAAAATCAGAATAAAATCCTTTTAAAGTAGCGTCAGCACTCTTAGATTTCTTCCACTCTTTATATACATCAAGTCTCTCATCTATAATTCTTAATTCTCTAACAATTTGAAATAAAGTTTTAACAAGTTCAGAAATACCCCTCATAAAACTACTAGCCCTATCTTCTTGAATACTAAGACGCTGAGCAGATTGACCAAAAAATGCACTATTTTCCGAGGCTGAAAATGTATCATTAACTTTGATTATTTTATGATACCCCATATCTTGTTTTAAATGATTTAAAGTCCAAAAATAAAGTTCTTCTAACGACATATTAAATGCTTCATGCACGAGTCTATGTCTTTTTTTAGGCTTAGGCCAACCCGTCTTTTGATATGTATTACCTGAGAATAAATTCGCTTCTTCATCTTCTTCTTCATCAGCATGTGAAGTATCAAATTCTTTCATTCCTGCTTTTCTTTCTTTAAGAGCATAACATTTATTTTTATCATCAAATTTATAGAGATGCATAAACTGAGGTTTAATAAAACCATATTTTACAAGCAACTCTGCTGCCTTCAACTGCTCCGCCAATAAATCAATCCTCTTTTATACTAAACTACGTGTATACAATATTTAACTAAATTGTGAACTAATCAATATATAAACTTTGCTCTTGAAATGGATTTGTAGAAAAAATCTGCGCCTGCCCGCCAGTTATTAGACTAAAACATCAAAAATAACCAGACCCGGTTTTAAAATTCAAGAATATATCGATAACAGACGCAGACTAAAAAAGACTTTCTACAAAACTTCTCAAAATCCATTTATCAAAAAAGAAACCAAAAAACACAAAAAACACAAAAAACACAAAAAACACAAAAAACACAAAAAACACAAAAGATAAAAAGAAGAACTATTTATAAAATTAAAAGCAGAAAATAAACGAAAAAAAATAAACGAAAAAAGAAAAAATAAAAGAGGAAAATAAAAAAACAAAATGCAATTCAACAACAGTAACTATTATTCTGCAATGGATAGCATGAGCGGAAGCGGAATCATCTCGCCCTTAGAACCCGTTCAACAAGATTCACAAGGAGAACCAATTATTTCTGATGATGCATTAAATTTTACAGCAAAAGATATAGGAACTACAACAAATCCTATGGGTAACACTCTTGATTCTTTAAAATCTAGAATAAAAGAAGGAACAAGCAGAATAGAATTCTCATTTATGGGCCAACACAAAGGAAATAGTCAAAGCCCAACACCTGAATCTTTTGGAACACGAGAAAGACAAGACATGCGTGAACTTGTTAAAATTAACGAGATGAAAACAAGCACACACGCAGCAGTACACGCAGATGCACTTTCAGGATTTACTCAAAAAGGATTTAATGAAGAAGCAAGAGGAAATGTTCTTAAAGAAATAAAAAGAGCAGTTCAATTTGCTGGAGAAGCAACAAAAGGTGGGGCTATAGTTTTTCATATTCATGAATGGCAAAGACCGCTTTCTCGAATAGAAGATAAAAGTGGCGCAAAATTTTCAGGATATGATAATGAAGATAAAGAAGCAGTATTATTCGCAGTAGATAAAAGAACAGGTGAATTAGTAAGCACAATTAGTAAAAATAGAGAAATTTTCAGACCAGCATATACTACTGCCGAAGATATAGGAAAAGCAGGACAAAAAGATTCAACAGGAAAACTTCTTAATGCAGATGATTGGGTTGATATGAATGGAAATAAAATCGCAAGAGATGCTGAAGCTAAAGATTTGTTTAATAGAGTTCCTAAATTTGATAAAGATGGAACAAATTTCAAAGTTGAAAAATTAAAATGGGAAGACTTAGAAAAAGAAACAGCAAAATGGAATCAACTTCATCCAAATGATAAAAAAGAACCAGAAGAAATTTTCGCAATACTACAAATAGAAAATAGAATATTGCAATCAAAAGGTGCATCATTATTTCATGCCATGCAATATGAAGATGAAAGAAAAAATAGAGATAGATTACTAAATGAATATAACACATATAAACAATTAAAAGACTCTCTTCCCGAGGAAGAAAGATGGAAATTAAAACAATTTCAATCAAAATATGTACGTCCTGAAGATAATGAAACATTAGAACAAACATACGAACAAAGATTGAAATATTACGAAAATAGAATGAGACATGTTCACGAATCTTCAGCATCAGCTGATGTACAAGCAAAAGAAGCAGAAGCGATGATGGAAAATATAGAATCATCCAAAAAATTTGGTTTAAGTAAAGCCGCCGACACCATTGCAAGATCTGCAATGTATGCCATGAAAACATATGAAGAAAATAAAACTAAATTTGGACTTGATGAACCATTATTTGTAGCTCCTGAAAACTGGAGTACAAAACACTACGGAAGCCATCCTGATGAATACAAAGAAGTAATTAACAAATCAAGAGCAAGAATGGCCGATCTTCTAATAAAAAGTGGAAAAAGTAAAAAAGACGCAGACGAACTATCAAAAAAACACATAAGAGGAACACTCGACATAGGACATCTAAATACATTTAGAGATAACTTTCAAGGAACGCCAGAACAATTTGAAAAATGGATGCTAGATCAAGCAGAATCACTTGTAAAAGAAGGATATGTAGGACACATACACATGAGCGATAATTTCGGCTTTGATGATGAACACATAACTCCCGGTCAAGGAAACGTACCTGTAAAAGAATTCTTAAAAAGAATGGAAAAACTAAACATGAAAGATATAGTTGTAGAATCAGGAAGTTTCAATATTAGTACAGCAATGCTCGATACTCTTTCATACATTAATAGTCCAGTTTATGGAACCGGTCAGAGACTTAGATTCAATAATATGCGAGAGCAACACTTTGGTTACAACTCGCCAGGTTTCTTTATTGCAGGATCATACTCTCCAAGCAACGACTGGAAACCATGGACGGATATTCCTTTAGAATAAATGTTTAAAAAAAATTAAAAGAAAATTATATAAAGCCCAAACAAACAAGTAAATAAAAAAGAGGGGAAGAAGTTGGATTTTGCAGTTCATAAAAAGGTACCACGTTCAAAAGGAGCATACTCTGCAACAAATCTAGAACTCGCATATAGTTTCTCAAAAGAAATCCATAAAGAACTAAATGAACTTCTAAAAGCAATAGTATTATTTGGAAGCGCCGCAAGACAAAAAGAAGGCGCTCACGACATAGATATTCTTTTAATTGTAGATGATGTTTCAATAAGATTAACACCAGAACTAACTCAAGCATACAGAATCATAGTTGAAAAAACAGTACAAAAAATATCTCCAAAAATACATGTAACTTCAATGAAATTTACCTCATTTTGGGAATATGTAAAAGCGGGCGACCCAATTGCAGTAAATATTCTTCGAGATGGTTACGCAATACTTGATACTGGTTTTTTTGACCCAATGCAAGCATTACTTGTACAAGGAAGAATAAAACCAAGTCTTGAAACAATGTGGGCATACTACAATCGAGCACCACGAACACTTATTTTTTCTAAAAAAAGAATACTTGATGCAACAGTTGATCTTTACTGGGCAATAATCGATTCTGCACACGCAGCATTAATGTCAATAAATGAAGTGCCTCCAAGTCCAGAACATGTAGCGGACTTACTTGAACAAAAACTAGTTAATACCAAAAAAATAGATAAAAAATATCCTTGGACCATGAGAAAATTCTACGCCTTAAGCAAAAAAATAGCAATAGGACAAATAACAGAAATACAAGGCGCCGAGTATGATAAATTACATGCAGAAGCAACAGCATTTGTTAATGCAATGGAAAAATTCATCAAGAGTCTTTGAAATTTATATTAAATTTTCAGTTAAAATTATAAAATCTTAATTCTTCCAAAATGAAATGGATTACTTTGATAAAACAAAAAAAAGTATGCTTGAACAATTATACAAACCAGATAAATCATTTAAAGGAACAGTTGATGATGATGCAATCCCTGTAATAAATGAATTTAATTCAAAAAAAGATTATTACACAACAAGTTCTTGCAGTGGACGAATTTCTCTATTTTATGAATCATCAACAGGAAAAAAACACGAAGCAGGATGGCAATTTGTCGAACATAGAATTGTTACAACTAAAGAAATTCTTGAATCGTTAAAAGAATTACCTGAAGAAACACTTTGGTTTAAAATGGAAACTCCTATTTTTCATATTGCTTGCAGAGATGAAAATTCTGCTGAAAAACTTCTTGAACTATGTCGCAACTTAGGATTTAAACGATCAGGAATAATTTCAACAGGAAATAGTTCGGGTAAAAGAATAATTATAGAAATAATATTTAATGACAAAATCGAAGTTCCTGTCGCGATGAATGGCGAATTATTTGTTGATGAAAAATTCATAAAATTTGTAATAGAAAAAGCCAACAGCAAATTTCTAAAAAATAAAGCGGCTCTAATAAAATTTGAAAAAGAACTACAAAAAGTATAAATTTAATTCACTTATATAAAAATCAACAAAAACAATAAAAAATCTTAACAATTATTTTTGTAAAATCGAATTTGCATATTTATTGACTCTTATTTGAATAATATTTCGAGTTATACTTGTAAGAACATATGCATCAACAATGCTTCCGACAGTATCTGATAAAAATTCTTTATTCGCATCATTCGAAAAGCTTTTAACATCTTCAAAATGAGCAACACAGGCAAATTTAGATTCTAGACCAGTACTCATACTTTTTAAATTTAGAGCCGTTTGAACTATTACTCTCGAATCAGAATCAGGAATCGGATTAACTTGAGCAGAAGTAATTACCATATAATCTTTTTCAACAATCCCAGAATGATAATGATATAAACTAAATTCTTCTCCTAAATAATTTTCACATGACGATTTTTCAATTATTTCTTCAACCATACTTTGTTTATCCATTAGTTTCACCTAATACTTTAAAAAATTAAATCTTGAAAATATTAAATATTAAAAATAAAAAAATAAAAAAAATAATTAATCTCTAAGCGTTTTTGCAACAAGCAATATAACTATTACAAGTAACAATAAAACTAGAGCTCCAAGAAGCACTAAATATAATGCATTGCTTGAATCAAATAAACTTCTTTGACCAACAGCGCTTGATACAGGAGTTCCTGAAACTGTTACATCCGGAATTATTACAACTCCACCGCCGTTTCCAACATCTTCATCATCACTTGTGTTTCCTGTGCTCCCACATGCTTGTACAACAACATCAAATACTGCAACATCAGTCATAGTACCTGTGCTACTTGTTGGCAATGCTTGTATTTCCAAACTGTATGTGTCTGGAGCTGTGCCTGCAGGTATGATTATATATTGTGAATAATCATATTCATCACCAGTATCAAGTTCGATGTTTTTAACAACTTCATTAATACCTAAATCAGATATTTTGAATACAACAGCTGCATTTGTAAGATCTCTTGACCCTATGTTTCTAACATTAACAGTTGTTCTTATTTTTGTATCTGAACATGATTTAATACTCACTGGATTAACTTGAGCACTTACAATATACAAATCTTTTGACTTAGTATTCATATCTAAAGTTATAGTCCATGAATCAGTATAAATTGTACCATCATCTGTTTCTCCTTGAATATCTATATTTATATCAAATGGCGCATCTGCAGGATCAACATTTTCTGAATCCATTGTAAATGAAAATACCATCTTATCATTATCGCCTGCCTCAAGTCTTGACATACTATCATCAAGTCCGTCAGCATCATCAATATCACTTGATACATCCATAGTTATATCTCTTAATATGGTATCTGCATTATTTACTGCAAAATTATTTCTAACTCTAACAGTAATTTCTATATCATCACCAAGTTCAGCCTCTTCATCAATTGATCCTTCACTTGTTAGAGTATCTCGATTTCCATCAACATCTGCTTCGATTTTATAGATTTCAAACATTCTAGTAGGAGCAGGTGGGGTTGTTGAAGAAACAACTATATTATATGCTTGATAATGTGTTTCAAATGGTGTAGCAGTTCTACGTACAGATACATTCACAAAGTAATTTCCACTCTGAGTTGGCATCCAAGTAATTAAACCTGAAGAACTTATACTCATTCCTGTTGGTGCACTTACAAGACTGTAAGTTACTGGTGCAACAACACCATTATTAAATGTTATACCTACTTGATATGCATAAGAACTATCAACTATCGCAGTTGTTATCGGTGCACTACTTATGTAAAATGTCTGAGTAGTAGGTTCAGGCACACCATTATCTGCACTTGCTGCAAACACAGTAAGTAGCACTAAAATCGCTGCAAAGACTGCGAATATTATTTTGTTTTTCATTTCTTTACCTCCTTAAATCATGATTTATTCGACGAAAACCACTTCAATATATTCTTGATTTTCCCCGAAAATAAGTTTGTTATCACATGATAGTGAATACTTATTTATAAAGTTTGCTCTTTTTCGGGCTTTGCACTTTTAAATGACCTATTTATGTGCAGTTCCTTTGAATTTATGTGCAATTTCATCAAGAGGACAGTTCTTAAAATCTATATCTATTCCAAGTTCCATTGATTCTTGTACAAGAATACATAAATTGTGACATAAGCACTTAGCAAGAAGTTCATTACTTTGCCCTGTTTCAGTTCTACTTCTCAAAAAACTTCCAAATTTTCTTTTTATCATGTGAAAAGTAGTTTCTACATTTGAGCGTTTGTGATAGTGATAGAAAAATTCATCAGGGTAACCTTTAGAGAATCTCAGCATTTCTCCCCAAATGCCTAAACCTTTTCTGACTACGTTGCTTTTGAAAGGAATGAAGGGTATTGCTCCAATTTGATCTACAAATTCCAAATTTTTATGAGATGAGTAAGCCATATCAGCACTAACTTCTTTTATTTGAAATATTTGATTTGCATCTTTGATTAGTTGAGTAAATTCAGGACTATCTGCAGAGTAACCGCTCGTAATGTTCAATGATGCAATTATATTTGTTTTGACTCCACAAATTATATGAACTTTACGATACTGTCTTTTGTTAGATTCTTTTCCTGTTCTTATATCGAACCATCTGCCAAATAAACTAGTGCTAAAGCCAGAACTATCTACTGCAAAATCAGTTTCTACACTCCTCAAAGGAGCACTAGAAAGCTCTATAAGATATTTTAGATAAGATGTCAAAGTGGGGTCTTTTAAAGTCTTAAGAACAGAAGTAAAATAGGGTTCTTTAGTTATATATCCTAATTTTTTACTTATTTCTAAATCACTTATGCATCGCCTACTACTTTTTTGATTATATGCTTGCATTACAACAAAGAATAGTTTATCAACTAAACTGAATGGCTTTCTTCCTTTTGTTGTTTTTTCTTGCACAGGAATATGATTTACTAATTCTATCAAGATACTCATTAACGCGAGTTTCTCTTTTTGTTGCGCTTTATTATAGGCTTGCCAATCTTGGCCGTAAGTTTTGGGTTTTTCTTTTATCGCTTTTTTGTATTTACTGTGGCTCTTGTTAACAAATTTTTGATGATCTTTACTGCCGTGCTCATTTAGTCTGCCGAGTATTTCTTTAGCACAATCGTGAAGTTCAGCGTCCGGACTAAACTTAGTTAGTCTTGTTTGTAATTCTCTCATAGTTCTTATACCTCTCAGCCCTTTAATCAATTCAGCCGAATTAGTTAATCTTATTCGGGAGTCTGCAATATTTTATAAAGTTATTCATTGTTCAGTAATTTCAGCCGAAAAACGTAATGTTTATATATTACTTCAATGTTAGTTATTTTGGGTGTATTTATGGAGAGAAAACAAATCATTACAAGGGACTATTTAGAGAAATTAGATGTGCCTGCAGATGAAATTAAAGAATCTACTCAAGAAATGACTATAGTTAAAGACACAAAACAATACACTGTAAGAATACCTGCTAAATTTGCTGAAAGGGCCAAAATCAAGAAAACAGATAAATTTTTGTTCAAATTAATACCTGTAAACGAAGAAGGTCAATACACCATTGTTGGTGAATTAAAGAGGCAATAAATATGACTACTGACTTTTATCCTGTGGAAAATAGAATTCTAAGTTTGTTGTATCACTCGAAAGTATCTATGACTACTTATGAATTATCTAAGAAATTAAAATTGAGTTTTCCAACTACAAAAAAATACATACAAACACTAATAGATAAAGGCGCAGTTATTGAAGATAAACTCGCGAAGAACAATAAGGCAACATATAAATTGAATTTTAAATTATTAAAAGATGTTAAATCTAATGCAATTAAAAATAAATCCTTACCACAGGACAAGTCAACACAAAAGATAATAGCAACCAAGAAAAACTCTGTTGGCAAGGGTGAAATTTTGAGAACAGCAGATTTATTTGCAGGTGTTGGTGGCATAAGACTTGCCTTCGAGCGTGAAGGATTCAAAACAGTTTTTGCTAATGATTTTGACAGATATTGTAAAATAATATATGATGCGAATTTTCCAGAACCTAAAATGACTCTAGGAGATATAAATGATATAGATCTAAAATCTATACCGTCATTCGAAATCCTACTCGGCGGGTTTCCGTGTCAACCATTCAGCATTGCAGGATATAGAAAAGGATTCAAAGATGCCAAGGGACGAGGAAATTTATTTTTTAGAATAGCAGAAATTTTAGATGAAAAAAAACCAAAAGCATTTCTTTTAGAAAATGTAAAAAATCTGAGAAATCACGATGGAGGAAGAACGTTTGAGATAATATCAAAAACACTTCACGATTTAGGGTATGTGTTCAAGGTAGCAATATTAAACAGTGCCAATTACGGTAATATGCCTCAAAATCGAGAGAGGATATTTATAGTAGGATTTAGAAATAAAAAAGCGTATGATGCATTTGAATTTCCAAAAGAACTCGCATTAACAACTTCATTTAAAGATTTCTTAGAAACAGAACCCGTAGATGATAAATACTATTATAATGAAAAGCCATTGTATGAAAGAATAGTTAATGATGTAAATAATGAAAATACTGTATATCAATGGCGAAGAGGATATGTTAGAGCAAATAAGAAAGGATTAGTTCCCACTTTAACTGCAAATATGGGTGCAGGAGGACATAATGTTGCAATAATTAAGAATCATAAAGGCATAAGAAAATTTACGCCGAGAGAGTGTTATTCTCTTCAGGGATTTCCAAAAAGTTTCAAATTACCAGCAATGGCAGATTCTCAATTATATCATCAAGCAGGTAATAGTGTGACAGTTCCAGTGCTCCAGAGAATAGCTAAGGAAATGAAAAAAGCATTATCCTAATATCTTCAATTATTTTTACGTGAGTTATTGTGAGAATTTTTTTCCGAGTTCACAGATAAATACGCTAAAAGTCCGCTTGATGCAGCAAATAAGATTGACAATATGCCTAGCAATTTACTCCAAAATCTTGCATCTTTACCAACTAAAGATTCTCTAGTCAATAAATATTTTTCATAATACATGTTGGCTGATGCTAAATGTTCATTCACGGCAGAATTATAATAATTATATGAACTAGAATTCAAAACAAATAAAATGGACTGATTATTTGCAGATTGTTCATTTATTAAATCAAAAGATGATCGTTGATAATTAAATGCAATTGCTAAATTTAAAGAATGATTCATTATCTCATCGTTAGCAAGCATATATTGTTCATCATTGAAGGAATTTATTAAAGTACTAAGACCTGTAAAAATCAATGTAAAGATACAAAAAATGTAAGTTAGTTTAAGTAGTGTTTTCTTTTTCACAATTTAAATTTAGAACAAGAGTATATATTTTTTATGGTTTAAATAATTAAGTTTAATTATCTTACATTTGTATGAAAAACGTTTTTTTTGAACTTTAAAATTAAAAACATTTAAAAACATTCAGTCCTATAATTACACTAAATCATACGTGGAGGCAAATCCAATGAAAAAAGTGATAATGATTATAATGTTAATATTGATAATTACTTTCGCAACGGGGTGTCAGAAATCTGCACCAATAGTACAAACAAAATATGTTTGCGCTGACGGAAAAGAAGTGAGCGATTCTTCACTTTGTAAAACAACAAATAGTGCAGATACATCCGCTCCATCTCAGAACAATGTAGTGCCTGCACAAAACAATGCTCCAAAGACTATGTCTACTTCAGAACTAACTTCATTAGTGCAAAGCACAATTAGAAAGTACATTCCAGAGGCTTCATCAAAACCTTTTATATATGGTGAAACATATCCTAGGACAAAATGTGGAGAAAATTGGTATTATCCATCAAAGGAAACAACATCAGATATTGTTGTTACAGCACAAATAAATGTTTGTGATGTAAATGATGCGTATGATAATGCATATACAATAACTGAGTTATCTCGTTCCCCTATAACCACTGTTAAACATCTTAGTAATGGAGATGTGATGTTAGATGAAAGAAAAAACGAGTTTACAGCTAATTCAGGCAGATATGATTATGGTATGAGTTTCCCTTGTCAAAACAAATTTAATATTGCGATTTATACTTGGGACTTTTATGGCGACTCATTACCTTCACCAAATTCAGGAGATACTGCATTTCAAGTGTTTAATACGTATGATATAGACAAATCAACATTTGATAAAATGGTTAATGAGATATTAGGATATTGTAAATAAACATGAAAAAACCAACCATTATTTTATTATTGGTCTTTATTTGTATTGTTATAACTGGTTGTAGTAGTGAAACTATTTGCGGAGATAATAAGTGTTCTGCAGATGAAAACACAGGTAATTGTTGTTTAGATTGTGGATGTCCTCAAGGATTTGACTGTAAACAAAGTGCTTGTACTCAAAAAGAAGTGTGTGGCAATAATTTTTGTGGTATTGGAGAAGATAAAAGTAATTGTTGCGGAGATTGTGGATGTGATTATGGCTTTAATTGTCAAAATAGTGTCTGTAAATCAAATTGTGGCGATGGAATAAAAGCAAGTGATGAAACTCAAGATAATTGCTGTGTTGATGTGGGTTGTTCTTCTGGAAAAACATGTGAAAATAATATTTGCGTGATTCTAAAACCAGAATTAAAAACTACTTTTGAACAAACTACTAAAATGGATTCTGTTACTTTTTTGAAATCAGTAGGTTCCGATGTTGGAATAATAACTTTAACAAATAAAGGAAATGATGATGCAAAAAATGTCAAAATAACCATTTCATCGCCTAGCAGATATTTTGCTAGTCAAACTGTAAACATTGGAGAAATTTACAAAGGAAAGACTGTAACAAAAAACTTTGATTTAAATTTTGTTGACTTAGTTTTAGATGTCACAACAGATGAGAAAATGCCTATCATAGTAACTATTTCGTTTGAAAATAGTGTGAATCAAGAGTATTCATCTGAAGAAAGTTTTAATATGGATATAAAAGGAAGAAATTATATGAATTGGAGAACACCTGAAATGACTGCGATATGGGTAACGTCAACTCAGCCAACCATACGAGAGTTTGCTACAAAAGCCACAGCAGGATTACCTGCAGGTATGGATGGTAGTGATAAAGTTATACAAATGATGGCTGCTAGATGGTTATTTGAATCAATGAGGGCGTATGGTGTGAAATATGTCAACGATGCACATGCTACTGGGGACTATGTGCAGTTTCCAATTGAAACATTAAAAAACAAAGCAGGAGATTGCGATGACAATGCAATATTATATTCTGCATTATTAGAATCTATTGGGATGAAATCATTTTTAGTTTTGGTACCTGGACACATATTCAGTGGATATGTTGATAGTTCAGGAAAGCTAATACCTATAGAAACTACTGCAAACAACTTTGATGATGCAATTTTAATAGGACAGAGCGAATATGAACAATATGTAAAGTCAGAAGATATGTTAGTAATGTATCCAAGCGAGGATTGGAAAGAGTATCCATCAGTAAATTTACCTGAGAAATTTGCATTAAATATGCCCTCGATTACAAAAGAGATTCAAAAGTGTAATGTGGGATTTACTTTATCTCAAGGATGGATCGCTAAAATGACTGTGACATTTACTAATTCAGGTAATGCACCTAGTGCAGGATGTGCGGCTATGGATGTGTACGATAATAAAGGAAGTAAAATAAGTTCTGATATTTCTTGTTGGGTTCTTAATCCTGGCGAAACTAAGCAAGAGGATTACACCTCTGACATAGATTTAAATAACGTTTTAGAAGGATATGTGTGTATTGGACATTAAGAGTCAAAAATTAAATCCTTTGAAATTGCACAATATTTTTAAAAGATACATATAATTTAAGGAGATATGCTTTTTAATAGCCTGCCTAACAATAAAAAAAGATATTATGAAAAAATGCTTGTGTCTGTTTGCTCGCTAAGCAGACTTTTCTCAGAGAATGAAATACCTTATCTTGATTCCAGGATGGCAGAAAATATTTACTGCAAATCATTTGATGCAAGAAATGTTTCAAGGGAGGATTCAGCGATTGACGCAGTATTAGATCATACAGGAATAGGTGTAAAAACATTTCAAGGCAATAGTTCGCAAAAAATTTCTGAATTTGATAAAGATAGAGAATTATTCGCCAACTTATCTGATGTTGCTTGTGTTAAAAAAATAAGTGAGCTAAGAAATGAAAGATTAAATCTTGCTAAACGAACCTATGGTGTTACTGACTTAATTTACCATTATATTAAGAGAGAAAAAGGCAAGATTCTTATTGTTGAATGTTCCATGGATTTAATAGATATTGCACATATAGAAACTGTGGTTAGAAATAGAAGTTCAATCTCTTTTAATGATGGCAAACATCAATATACATTCAATATTTCTAAAAGCGTTTTAATGATGAAATTTTCAAGTTCTCCTGCTTTAGAAACTATAAACATCAAAATACTTAATGATCCTTTTGAAATAATACACGAAAAAATATCCGCACTTATTGCGCCAGGCACACCTCTTCAAGAGTATCCTTATATTATTTTACCACTTTATGCAACCACCGGAGGACTTAATAACGTGCCTGAGAAAAGCGGTTTAAATCAATGGAATGCTGGAGGTAGATCAAGATCTGAAGATGAGGTTTACATAAGAATACCTTTATGGATCCACAGAAAATTTAGTGGTTTTTTCCCTTCCAGAAGCACACCATTTGATTTAGATTTACCTGATGGCAATTCTCTCAAAGCTAAAATTTGTCAAGCAGGCGGAAAAGCATTAATGAGCAAACACAACAAAGATTTAGGAAAATGGATATTGAGAGATATATTAAAAATGTCCAGAGGACAGTTAGTCACATATAAAAAATTACAAACTCTTGGAATAGATTCAGTCATCGTCAAGAAGATTTCAACCACGAAATACACTATTGATTTTTCATCACTTGGAACATTTGATGAGTTTGAAAAAGAGAATAAAAGTTAAAGAAAATTATTGTGCTTGTCAAAGCCATTGGCTCTGACATATTCACAATATGCAATCATTTCTTCGCGTTCATCTTTTGAAGTAGTTGTTTGCTTTTCTTTTTTCAATTCAAAGTTAGCACTTATAATTCGTTGCTCTATGGTTTCTAGGCATTCAGTTGAAATGTCTCGAATCATTTGTTGTCTTGTTCCTTTCATGTTAATTTCCCCCCTAACACTTTACAGTGTTATAGTATTATGTAATACTGTACTACTATATAAATATTATTGTACTGTAGTATATACTACAAAAAAGAAATATTTATATACTTATGAGGGAGCATGTTAACTATGGAGAGAAAAACAACCAGTATAAAGATCGATCCAGAACTATGGAAAGAGGCGAAAAAGCACTGCATAGATGCAGAAATAGATATTAGCGAATATGTAGAGACTCTAATAAGAAAAAATCTAAAGGAAAAAAAATAGGTTCATTGACATTATTTCTCTTTATTGAATACATAAACTATGCTTTACATCAAGAGATAAGTTATCAAATATAGAACATGCTTTGCTTAGTATTAATTCAAATTTATCTGAATTTTTTTAGAATTAAATCATTAGTGGCTTGCAACTTGAATATTTCTCTATCATCTATATCTATGCCTGATTCATCTATGACTGTTGTGACTTTGTCGAATAAAGTTCTTGCTTTATCCATAGTTTCCAATTCAGTTAGTATCTTATTACAATAATCTTCTACTTTGTAAGAGTTGGATTGAGGTTTATTACCTATAATATATGGCAACACCATAAGTAAATGGTATCTACATCGTTTATATTTTGGATCAATATGATGTAATTTGAATAATTGATCAAGTCTAAAATATGCTAGGGCTGAAATATAATAAACTAAAGGTTTATGATCTTTAACAAATATCTTTTCTCCAAGAAGTTTAATAATTCTTCCATAAAACCTTGAAACTAAATGAGGTTCTTCTAAAAACATTGCTGCAAAAGATTTAATTTGTATAGGAATCGTAATTATTCTATTCTTGCTTATTACAGTACTTGTAGCAAATTGCTTTGATCTTCTTTCATAAAATAATTTCGTATCTCCAGAAGTTGTTTGATAATACAATTCTAATGATTTCTGAAAGTCAGACAATGCTTCCAATTCTTCAGTTTTGACTTGAGTTTGATTATTGGTGGCTCTAATAACATCATTTCTAATTTCTTCGCTATCTGTAACTATGATTCTTACAGGTACACTCAAGTGCTCTATGTTTTCTAATGTTCTTGACTCATAAAGTACGTGACTGGTTTGACAACCATTAACAATAGAGTAGTCATTAAGTGTAAGTCTGTTACTAACGACCTGAAGAGCCTTAGCAACTATAGTTATTCCATTATTGAGAATGGGAAACTTATCAAATTGACCTGATTCCAAAGTCTCCTTTATTTTTTTATTTACAGCATTATCTTTTCCTTGAAAAGCTCTTACATTATCGTAAAAAATGGAAGTAATTACTTTGTCTTCATCATCGGTAATCAGCTTTAAAAATTGTTTGAATTCTAAAGTACCAATATATGCTTGCTCCACTCCCTCTATTTCAGGCAACAAGGTTTTGTTATTGAAAACTATTTCTTTAGAAATTGCTGATTGACTATTTTGATAATACTTTTGAATTATTCTGGCATCGATAGGGAAAACAACAACGTTTTTAAACAAGTTTTTTTGCATCAAATCTTGTTGACCTCCTTCAAATCTTGCTTTTAATAGTGCATCATCTTTCCAAGTGCCCGTAGTTACATAATATAGTTTACAAACAGGATTTCCTTTGCTCATATAGGAACTTTTAGTGTATATATATTCAACAATCTTTGCTTTCTCAAGCAAATCAGGCATTCTAGGAAGTTTTGGTTTTTCTTCAAAAAAATCAGACACTGCATATAGAAATTTGCCAATATCTCCCGAATCAAAATTTCCTGATGTCTTCGCTTGCACAAATATAAATGTTACTTCCAGATATTTGTTTAGTTCAATAAGATCGTCAATTTCTTCTTTTTCTTCAATTATTCTTCCATTAACTATTATTGCAATTCCATCTATTCCTGCAGAATCATCATTCAGCCATGTTTGTTCAACATCAAAGTTGTCATCATATTCTTTTGAAATTATACAGAAATTACAAAATATTTCAAATTTATCATCAAGTTTAGATATTTTGAGTTCACTTTTAGATATATAATCTTCCACTAAGTTTTCTGTGATTCTGTCCATTATAATCATAAAACTAATGACTAATTAAATATTTTTTCATATAGTGTGATTAATTTTAAGTAAATTAATAGGCCCAGACGAACTCTATTGTAGGAATTTTATGAGGAAAGCAATCTAATTTTGATTCAATATTCTTAAAATGCTTATCAGTTGTTATTAAATTACATTCACACATTTGGTTATGTATTATGATTGTTGCTGAGAATATGCACAAATCTCCTGGTTTTTCAAAGTGGGGCTTAAGTAATTGTTCATCTTGAACAGACAATCTTTGTGCCACTTTTTGAAAATTACAAACAGTTTTCAAATTAATTTCTCTTGCAGTTATATCTCCATTGATACTGGCTAATGCCAAAACAACATCTTCTTTAGAAAAACTTGAGAGCGTGGTTGATAGGTTCATAAGTCGACCAACATCTATGTTAGGAGATGGACTAAATTTTCCAGTCTTAATTTTCATAATGAGTGCCTGAATAGTTGTTTCCATTAATGTTCTTCTGTGTCTAATCTCTGACATAGCAGTACTGCACAAGTAGTGAGTACCATTCGACGCCCTGGTTCTGAAGAAAGAATCACAATGAGGTGCAGAAGAATCAATAGTATTCATAATGTCAGAGCTAATTGAATTGTTGAATATTATGTGTCCAATATATGTTCCTGTGTCCCAGCTATAATTAGTCATTTTCTATCAACATATTTGTAATAATAGGATATGCCTTTTTATATGCTTCAGAAAGGACTTTTTTATTATTGGTGTCATCCATGTTTGAACTTTTGAGTGTTTCCTCAAATTTGAAAATTGAAGCAGAAAGAGCTTGTTTTTTTGTGTCCAATAAATGTTGAGTACAAGATATAAATAATTCTTCATAACCTGCAATTCTATGATATTTCGTGTTTAATGCATCCAAATATGCTAATGCATCCAATAAAAGTTGAGAGATGTTTTTGTATATGTGTTCATTTTTTTGAAGAAAATATGATGAAGCAGATATTAAACTAGTGCATGTGAATAAATCTTGCGTAAATTCTTCATATCCTCTATTATCTGGTAGTTCAACTAGAAGTTTAGCCACGAGTTGTATCAAAGAATTGTGCTCGTCAAAACTCCATTTTCTCTTCTGTAAAAAAAGCTCTATGTTTAACTGTGATAAATATAGCTCATCCTTAAGGAGCTCATATTGCTTTCGTCTAATATCGTTGCCAGACATATTCTCAGTGAAAAGTCTTATGGCTTCATTGATCGTATCTAAAAATTCTCGTTCGCTTACATTTCTCGATGCTAATGCTTCGTCGATGTAGGGTTTATCTGATTCTGCATCGTATTGTGGCTCAAAAGAAGGTCTTACTGCACTATGTATGCCCATATTATAAAAACTTAATTTGATTGGCAAATGTAGTTTCAAAACTACGTGAACAATTATTTTTGCAGTTCTAAGTATATCTCCGCTCTTAGTTGTTTGAGAAATAAGTACTTGATTAGACATATATCTTACAAGCGCATTCTCCATCTCAGTAGGTGTATAGTTATGATAAGACTCACCCATAACTATCAGATAATTTACATTATATTTAAATGTTTATATAGGTAGTCCAGTGCTACTCTGACTGGAAACAAGAAGAGAGATAATATTTATTTAAAACGACAACAATAAATGTGCAAAATGCCTTTATAAATGTGCAAAACCTAATTTAAATGCAAAGCCTCTTTTTCGCACCTTTGTAGAAGAATAAACAATTAAACAAAAGAAATCAACGACGAACCAGTTCTTCAAACTCAAAAATAAATAAAGATAAATAAAATCAGAAAATTAAAAAAAAAGAAAAAAAACTCTAAAACACCTTATACAAAACACCTTTACTTATTAAAATTAAACATCTTCGATAAATCGACGTTTGATTCCATCATCATTTTCTTTTGAGGTGAAATCGATGCAGGTTGCGATATAGGCGCAACATTGACTGGTTTTGCTTGAATTGATGGAGGCACTTGAGTTGGTGCTGAATGCACAACTGGCGCTACAACTGGCGCTGGCGTATGTTTTTTTACTTCTTCATCATAAACTGGATTCTTTTGCGCAGAACCGAGTAAAATTGAAAATGCACTTTGTGCAGATGCAGCAGCACTCATTGGTGCACTTTGTTGTGCACGTACTTGCTCGGGCATCTTTGCTGCAACTATAGGCTCCGCATGAGCAGGAGCACTAAAAGTTACTTTTGATGGCGCAAACGCATGTACAGGTTTTTGTTGTAATGGTTTTGTGCTTATGATATCTTGAGAAATTTCTTCCTCAAAATCCTTATCCACTTCGAATGCATCCTTCCTCTGTACAGGTTTTTGTGGTTCCTGACTATCTCCGAAAATGAATTCCTCTTTTTCCTCTATTTTTTTGGGTTTCTCCTGTACAGAAGAGGTTGCTTGATTGAAAAATGATGTTTTTTTAGAAACTTCTACTGGTGCTTCTTTATGTAAATGAGTAAGACCCATGGTAGAACTCTCTCTTTTTTGTTCAAAATTCTGCGTAACTCTTTGACTAGTTTTTGACATCATAACTGCCATTCTAACTGCTTCTGATTCTGAACTTGCAAGTCCTGAAGTTCTTAGAGTTTGAGCAATTTTTCGTATTTCTTCATCCTTTATATCTTGTATTGCATTCATCCTTACCACCGAAATCCAAACATAAGATGTATGTTAGTATACTTTTCAATATACTGGAATATATAAATGTTTTGTTATTAGAGGATGAAGGCTTAGTAACCAGTAGCAAATAACCTCAAAACAAGACTAAAAAACATAAGAAAACTACCAAATCATACACAAAAATCCAAAAAAATTACAAGAAAACAATAAAACAAACAAATAACCTGCTTTAGAAAAATTTAATCTACGATTTTAAATCACTCAATCAATATTTTTACAAATGAAAATTACATCCTTACTCGAATCAATTCTATTAAGTATCTTAAATGATGAACAAAGACACAATTCAACATCATTAAAATTACGAGTTCCTTTCAATAAAGAAATCCCAAGTACAGCATCTTTTTTACAAACTTTTTTCATTTCGACAAATGCCCTCTTCGAATTTTTAAAATGATGCGCAACTGAAACACAAATTATAGAATCAAAATACTCATTAGAATAATACTTCGATAAACAATCAGCAAACCCAACAATTATCCTCGCAAACACTTCCTTCTCATTAATTTTGTTAACATTTAATTTATTTAATTTATTAATTTTAATCATAGACTTTTTACTTTCAATTTCTTTATTCTTTATGATTTGACTTTTTTTAAATAAATCCACCATTTTTGAAGAAGGCTCAACTCCGAATAAATTCCAATTAAAATAATTAAATGAAAAAAAAGTCCCACAACCAACATCAAGAACAATTGATTTTGAATTTATTCCTAAACTTTCCAATTCCTTTTTTATAATACTAAATTTTTCTTTTTGCTCTTCAAAATGCAACTCATCATAACCAAGCGCGATATCATTGTAATAATTTACAAGTTCAGAATAATTTTTAATAATTTCAAGATCATCGAATTTTAAATCGCTTTGAGATTCATCTCGCAAAGTATTTGGAGATTTTTCATGCGTAGCTTTAGTTTTAAACGAATCATACACCCTTTTCTTTGTCATAAAATAAAAGAACCTGAAACAATATAAAACTCTTTTCAAAATCAAATCATTTTTTATATCATTAATCTCTTAACAAAAACATTTATAAATCACTCTGGAAGCCATTGGGGTTCTATGATACAAATGAGAGGCATCGTGGGAAAAGTGTTTAGAAAAGCCCACAAAGGAAAAAAGAAACTAAAAATAGGCTTATATGGCCCGCCTAATGGTGGAAAGACTACTCTTGCAAATAAAATATGCAATGATTGGATAGGTGAAGAAATGGGCTCAGTTTCAAGTATTGCGCATGAAACAAGAGAAGTTCAAGTAAAAGATCAAATCAAAATTAAAGCAGGAGATAAAGAACTTGATTTAAGTTTATTTGATACTCCAGGAATTGCTACAAAAATAGATTATGAAGAATTCATAAGAGTTGGAATGAACGAGTTAGACTCCAAAGATAGAGCAAAAGAGGCAACAAAAGGAGTTATTGATTCTATAAAATGGATTAATGATATGGATTTAGTGTTAGTAATTCTTGATTCTACTCAAGATCCATATAGTCAAGTTAATATAACTATAATAGGAAATCTTGAAGCAAGAAAAATACCTGTTTTAATAGTTGCAAATAAAGTTGATTTAAAACGATCAGATATAAAAAGAATACGAACCGCATTTCCACAATATGAAGTTGTCGGAATTAGTGCTAAATTTAGCAAAAATATTGAAGAGTTCTATGAAAAACTTTTTGAAACTGTCGCTTAAAATTAAAAAAATTCGAGGACACATTATAAAATGCCACATCAATGTATAAAATGCGGAACGCTACATAATAATGCATCAGATGTATTAATAAAAGGCTGTCCAACATGTCATTCAAAAATGTTTTTTTTCGTCAAAGAAACTGATCTTGAAAAAGCAAAAGAAAGAGCAAAAATACTAACAGATGAGCAAAAAAGCATAATAGAGAAAGACATCTACGATATTTTAGGAGAAGATCCGAAAAAAGAAATTCCTGTTATTTTAGATTTTGAAAGCATAAATATTTTAGAACCTGGAAAATATGAACTTGATTTAGTTAATCTTTTCAAAGAAGATCACCCTTTAGTTTATAGACTAGAAGAAGGAAAATACATGATTGATTTGCCAGAAACATTCAATAAATTAAAACCCAAACAAGAAAAAAAGAATGCTAAAACAAAAAAAAGAAAATAAATACTCACCACATACATATCTACATAGAAAAGATTAACATAGAAAAGATTATTAAAAACTTAAATAATTCTAATAAAATGGAGCAAATTATCAAGGAGGGAAATTCAAACATATATGGAGAATTAAAAAAAGTAGTTTCTGCTGATATGGATGTGTTCTACAATCCTGTAATGCAAGTAAATAGAGATTTTACTCTTTTAATTCTTGCATCAATTGATAATACTAATATGAAAATTGCAGATCCTCTTGCAGGTTCAGGCATACGCACACTTAGAATTCTTGATGAACTGCCTGAAAAAATAACGACGAATAGAAAAGGCGAAGAGCAAAAAATCTCACAAATATTTGTAAATGATTTAAAAAAAAATTACGAAAAATACTTTAAAAAAAACATAGACCTAAATAACTTAAACGAAACACAAAAAAATAAAATATCTATTTTTAATAACGATGCAAGAACTTTTTTAATTAAAAATAGACCCTTTGATTATATTGATGTAGACCCTTTTGGAACACCAAATCCATTTCTTGACTCAGCTCTACAAGCTATACGCAATAGAGGAATTCTTGCAATTACCGCAACAGATACATCATCCTTGTGTGGAAGTTATCCGAGTGCATGTAAAAGAAAATACTATGCAACTCCACTTAGAAATGAATGGATGCATGAATTCGGTGCCAGAATTCTAATTATGAAAACACAACTTATAGGTGCGCAATATGATAAAGCATTAATTCCAGTTTTCACATATGCTAAAGATCATTATATGAAAATATTTTTTAGATGCGAACAAGGAAAATCAAAAGTTGATAAAATACTTTTTGAACATAAAACTATTAATTTCAAAAATAAACCCTATGGCCCAATATGGACAGGACCTCTTTGGGATGCACAAATAGTTAATAATATGATGAAAATTTCGAACCAAGAATCAAACAATACTAAAATTCAACTTTCAAAAGAAACAAAAAAAATCCTCTCAACTATTAATGAAGAAAAAAACGTCGATGTTTTATTTTTTCATGATGTTCATAAATTATCTGAACAAAAAAAAACAGGAAACATACCCAAATTTGAAAAAATCATAGACTCACTTAAAACTAAAGGATTTTGTGCATCAAGAACCCATTTTTCTCTAACTGGAATAAAAACTAATGCAACAAAAGAAGAATTCGAGAAAATATTTGACGAATTAAATGAAAAATAACAATTCATTAAATTAACAAAATTTAAATAAAGATATAATTTCCAATATTCAACATGGTAGAAACTATTAAACAAATAATTTATTCTGTAACCTTAATAGATAGTTTGCAACCCATACCCATACTGTGAATTTAAATTATTAATTCAACATATTTTCAACACAGTATAAATTTAATTGTTTTGTAAATTTTACATACATCTAAACTGAATTGTGCTTCTGAAATTAATCAATTTGAATTCACAAATAACATTACTTTTTAGAATTAATTTCAACAATAAAATATTTTATAAAAAAATGGAGAAATACAAAATGAACTTAGAAAAAATAATAAAAAATAAAGATGAATTGACACAAACCAGAACTAATAGTGATTATATTCCTTGTTAAAACCATAGGAATAATTGGCACAGGTAGTTTGGGACAAGAAGTAATTAATGCATTATATATCAAAGGACATAAAAATATTATTGCTACTCGTCACAATAAAGAAAAACTAGAATTATTAAATAAACAATATCCTGAAATAACTACTAGTTCTAATAATTGTTATGCTGCAAAAGAATCAGACATAATAATTTTAGCAGTGAAACCTAAATTAATTGAAGAAGTTTGCAATGAGATAAAACAATACACAAATAAGAAACTAATAATATCATTAGCAGCTGCAAAAACAATTGAACAAATAACAAGTGCGACAAATAACAAATCTACACGCATCAGTCGAGTAATTACCGGACTTTATGTAGCTGAACAAATAGCAATGTGTGCATTAAGTAATAATTGTACAACAGACGATCGAGAAATCATACAATACATATTTGGTCAAACCGCAATGGAACGAAAAGAAGAATTATTAGCACATCGCACATGGATTGCTTGTGCTACTGGACTTAGACCTAATGCAATTGATGAAGAAATATCAGAACTTGTTAAATGGGGAATGAATAGGCAAGATGCTAATTTAATATATGCGCAAGATCTTGAATCGATAGCAAAACGTTTACGTAATGGTATAAGTGGAAAAGAAATATTGAATGCAGTCGGTGGACCTGAAAGTTTCACACAAGGAATAGCCAATTATTTAACTGAACAACACCATTATACTCATCTAAGAGAATGCGTTGCTAAAACCATAATTGCATGTTCGAAAAAAAAATAAAGAAAATTTAAGAGCTGCACTTAAAACATATCTTGAATAGTGTAGTTTCTTAAATTTTTTATATAATGCTCCTTATACACACATTACTATATTAAGAGTTTAAAAACATAGAATTAATCAAAAAAAAGAAAACACATTATTCATAAAAAATACCTAAAATAAAAATAAGTAAAAATTAAAAATACTAAATTAAATAAAAAATATTTATCCGATAGCACGTCTAACGTCGATAACTTCAACAGAATTTACGCCTTCGATTTTCTCGATTTTTAAAGCCAAATCATCAGGACTTCCAAGTTTTTCATCGACAATAAATATGATTTTTATTGCTTTAAGACCAAATGCGATTGGTTCAATTTCAACTTTTGTATCTCCCTTACCTGCATGAAGCTCTATTTCTTTTAATGCTTCGTGTTCTACCTTTACCAAATCCACATCAGGACTCTCAGGCATAATCTTAAATGTAACTATTGCATTTGCCATAAAACTACCCCTTAAATACCTTTAGTTAGGCCCTACAAATCCGCACTTAGGACAGGTGTATTTTGCAACTATTTGTCTTGCATGCTTTGACCGTACTATCTCATAATCTCCGCAAGACGGACATTTAAATGAGACTGAACCTTTGTCATTAGTAACTCTTGTATTCATAGCTAAACATTTCTTATCTTCCATAACTCTTTGGATTGCAAGTTGATTTATAAAGATTATGGTGTCTTTCGTTCCCTGAATTTGTAGACCAATAAAAAGGAAGAAATATAAACTCTCAAAATAAAATCAATCCATGGCTTCATTCAATAGTACCTGCACTAATAATGCATTAATTATATTAGAAGGCTTAAGGCTTTCTGTCACAAGTATTAAAAGAAAAATCAGACCTTCAAAAAAATATACTGGAACAACTGAAGAAATATGCAGAGCAATAATTAATGATTGTTTTGATTCTAAAAATAACTATTTTAGAGTTAGCCCAAATAATTTCAAACAATTCTGGGCAAGAGATTTTGGAATGTGCTGTGAATCTTTAATATACCTCGGATATAATAAAGAAGTTAAACAAACATTACTTTATGCAATGGAAAAATATGAAAAACAAGGACAAATAACAACCAACATAATGCCTAACGGCCATCCTCTTGATTTTCCTTCCCATACTCCGGAATCTTCTGCATATATGTTACATTCACTTATTCTTTTAAATGATAAAAAACTAATTGAAAAATACAAAACGTTCTTTTCAAAAATGGCCGAATATATTTTTGAAAATGACATAGATAAAAAAACTGGACTTTTAAGAAAAGATAAACATTTTTCATCGATGAAAGATTACGCTTTTAGACAAAGCGATTGTTATAATAATTGTTTACTTGCAATGTTCGCAAATGATTTAAAAAAAATAAAAGTAAACACTCCTCTTTCAAACTATAACTACAAAAAAAATATTGAAAAAGCATTCTTTAAAGATTATTTTTTAGAAGATTTATCTGGAAGAAAAATTTTAGGAGAATATATTTTTGCAAGCGATGCCAATATATTTCCATTTTGGACTAAAGTATTTGATGCACAAAAAAAAGATAAATCTTTATTTAAAAAAATAATTATAAACATTCAAGACAAAAAATTAGACTACCCTTGGCCTTTAAAGTATACAACAAAAGAAGAAGCTTCAAAAAAAATGCATATTGCGAATATTTTATGTCCAGGGTATGAAACAGATACTCAATGGATTCATCTTGGGTTATGTTACATGAAAATTGTATCAGAGATTGATAAACCATTATTAAATAAATATTTGTTTCAATATGAAACACTAATTCAAAAACATAAAACATTCTATGAAGTTTATGATAATAACGGACAAGTCTTCAATAGACTACTTTACAAATCAGACGAAGCCATGTTATGGTGCAGTATTTTTTTACAACTATATTTAGAAAATAAAAAAAACACCTAAAAAAAAATAGACGGCGTTTTAATTCTTATTTAATTCTTATTTTTATTTTTTCTGTTAATTGCAGCAATAATCAAACCATCAAATAATGGATTTGGTTTAAGAACTCTCGATGTAAATTCTGGATGCGCTTGTGTTGCAACAAAATAAGGATGATCTGATCTTTCCATAAATTCAACAAGTTTTTTATCAGGCGATAACCCTGAAAAAATAAGACCTTTTGATTGCAGTGCATTTGTAAGTTCTGGATTGACTTCATATCTATGTCTATGTCTTTCAACAACTTTTTCTTTATTGCCATATATTTTGTAAATAAGACTTCCTTTTTGAATAAATGCCAAATAGTCTCCAAGTCGCATTGTCGCGCCATAATCTTTAAGTTCCATTTTCTTTTTTTGCTCAGGCAAAATATCAACTACAGGATATTTGGTATTTTTATTAATCTCAGTTGAATTAGCGTCAATCCATCCAAGAATATTTCTTGCATGTTCAATAACTGCAAGTTGCAAGCCATAACAAATTCCAAGAAATGGAATCTTATTTTCTCGTGCATATTTTATAGTATTTATTTTTCCTTCAACGCCTGATGAACCAAATCCTCCAGGAACAATTATTGCGTCACAATCTTTTAACACATCAATATTTTTTTTATTATTTTCAAAATCTTGTGAACTTATCCAAAAAATATCAGGCCTCACAGAATTTTTATAGCATGCATGTTTTATCGCTTCAATTACTGAAATATATGAATCTTCAAGTGCGAAATTTCCCGAAGCAAAATATTTGCCGACAATTCCAACTTTAATACTCTTTGAAGCAGAATTTTTTTTATTTATGAATTCTCTCCATTTTTTGAAATCCACACCATAAGATTTTGGTTTAATATTGAATTTTTTTAATATTTTTTCATCAAACTTTTGAGAAACAAACAAAAGTGGAACATCATAAATAGATTCTAAATCTTGACAAGAAATAACATCTTCAGGTTTAACGTTACAAAACAAAGATAATTTTTCTTTTCGTATATCATCAACTTCTTTATCTGCACGACAAACAATAAAGTCAGCTTGTATTCCAACTGAATTTAATTCACGAGAAGAATGTTGAGCGGGTTTTGATTTCATCTCTCCAGCTGTTTTTGGCGTCGGCAAATATACCACATGCACAAAGATCATTTGTTCGCCTTTTAATTTCATCGTTCTTAATGCTTCAAGAAATAAAACATTTTGATAATCACCAATAGTTCCGCCGATTTCAACTAGAACAAAATCAGCTTTAGTTGTATTCGCACAAATTTTTAATCTTCTTTGAACTTCTAAAGGAATATGCGGAATTACTTCCACACATTTTCCTTCATATTCAAGATTTCTTTCACGATTAATGACTTCCCTATAAACTTGACCTGTTGTTAAATTATGATATTTTGGAACATTAATATCTAAAAATCGCTCATAATTTCCAATATCTTGATCAGTTTCTCCACCATCGCATGTAACAAAAACTTCACCATGCTCAGTTGGACGCATTGTTCCTGCATCAATATTAATGTACGGATCTATTTTCGCAGCAGTAACAGTATACCCTCTCATTTTAAGTAATGCCCCTAAAGAACTAGATACTATTCCTTTACCAAGTGTCGATATAACTCCGCCTGTAACAACTATCCATTTAGTAGAATTTTTTGAATGCATAGTTTGAAACGAAATATTAAGTATTTAAAGATTTAGGTTGTACAAACAATATGAACAAAAATGCAATGAATCAAAATATGTAAAAAAGAAACAATAAAAAGTATCAGAAAAAAAAGAAAAAAAAGAAAAAACGTTCGCAACTTTTAAAAACAGATATACATTCTATACATTATGAAATTCAAACTGCAACATGTTGCAATATCAATTATAGTTACGAACATAATTATGTTCATACTTCAACAAGTAATACCTGGAATGACCGATGCATTATTACTTGATTCAAGTAGAGTTTGGAGTGAACCTTGGCTTTTACTCACGTCAATGTTTTTACATGCAGATATTTGGCATTTAGTTTTTAACATGTATGCACTTTTAATATTTGGAACACTAATAGAACAAAGAATAGGATCAAATAGATTTTTTGGTGCATACTTAATTTCAGGACTCATTGCCGCTGCAGGCGCCACATTCTTTTATCCTAAAGCATTAGGCGCAAGTGGCGCCATAATGAGTCTACTTGGTCTTACAATAATATTACTTCCAGATTTACAAGTATTATTTTTCTTTGTTATACCTATGTCTATGAGAACTGCAGGAATAATATTTGCAATAGTTGATATAATTGGAATAATGGTTCCAATGGGTGTTGCAAATATAGCTCACCTAATTGGTTTAGCGTGCGGTCTTGCTTATGGTTATTTTCTTCTTCGACGAAAAAAAGCCATAAATAAAAGAGTACTCGGAGTTGATTATTATGAACCGCGAGATCCTCTTGCCAAAAAAAATAAAAAATCAACAAATTCAAATAAAATTAAAAAAAATACCATAGAACTTAGCGATGATGAAATAGAAGAATACATCAGCAAAGGAAGATTATAAATAAAATTATAAATTATATTTAGTAAAAATCATAATATGCTTTCCACCCCACTATAACTTATAAATAAATTACAAAAAGATTAATCTTTGCGTTCATTCTTAGCAAAATATTCAGAAACAAAAGGAGTAGCATGATGAAATTTCGCAGAAGAAATAATAAACTCCTTAACATCATTTTCTGAAACATAACCTTTTTGAATATCTTGATTAAATAAATCATAATTCGCACCAATCCATGTAGGTACTCTTGTTTCTTCCATAAATTTATTATGTTTACTACCAATCATAACTTTATGTAATATATTCCAACTAAAATCATCAACCATACATTTAATTAATTTCGAATATTCTTTTTCAGCATAAATGTCAGCTGCGCCAAGTATTAACATAAAAAATGAGTTGTAATTTGATGACTTATTTTTTGTTTGCATCACATCATTTATTTGTGGACGTACAAACATAGCGTCAATTAAAAAATTTTGATCTGATTCTTCTTTATTATTTGATTTATTAGAATAATTCATCACATAACTTAAAACATTATTTGTAAACATAAAATCCGCAGAAGGATGATTTCTTGCAGTTAATTGAAAAATATTTAACTTATTTAATAGATTATTTTCGATATCTGACGATAATTCATACCCTAATGCACTTGCAGGTCCTTGAAAATTAATATTTTTTAAATATTGAACAAATAAATTGTTTAATACATCCTCAAACGTTTCATTTTTCATTGAAACTCAAGAAATAAACAGCAGTATATAAATTTAAAGAATTTGATAAATTTAAAGAAATTAAAAAAAGAATTAAACGAAAACATAAAAAAACATAAACTCTAAACTTAAAAACAATATTTTTTAAAAATCATACTCAAAAACAAAAAGTTCTTTTACAACCAACAACGCAAATGTTTAATCTTGAAGTTTATTACCAATACTCATTATTGAATGTATACTACTATCAACTACAACACCTAACTGTGCATCTATTCTAATATTTAATATATTGAAAGATAAAGTTATTAAAGTTATATTCCAAACTTGTCTATCAATATTTTGAAGAATCATAATAGTTTGATACACAACTTCTGATGAATATTTTTCTTTTCTAAATTGTTCTGCGACAAGTAATGCATCATCTAAAGATAATTTTACATTTTCAAGTTTCAAAGGATGTATCGTCTCGGCTTCTTTGAAGACTTCTTCTTCTGCTCTTTTTCGTATAGGATTAGTTTCAAAAACAACTATTCTATCAGTTTCTTGATTATAAAAACCAAATTCTAAAGAGGACTCATTACTCCCTCCTAACATTTTGTAAATATGAACTAAATAGAAATCTTTCGAAGAAGATTCAAATTCTAAAAACACATCAGATTCAACTAGTTTTTTATACTCATTAAGTACATCCATAAAGTAACTATGCTTCTTCTATTTATATAGTTTATCTCAAAAAAACCAATACTAAAAGATAAATTAAGAGAACAACCCCTTATTTTTGAAAATCTTTAAATAAGAGCAACCATACTCAAAAGAGTTGGGGGATGATTATTGGTAGAAGTTAAAATTACATATGAAACTCTTTTTGATCTTTTAAGAAGAGAAAAAAGCAGAAATGAACTTCAGTTTCTAGATAAAACTTTCTATTATGATTTAATTGCATACCTAAAAGAAAAAAAAGGAACAATTAGAAATGAAGACCACCACACATTACTCTTTTCTAAAGGCGAACAAGAAAAAATAAAAATACAAATAAAAAATATACAAAAAATTCTTCGTGAACTCTACGAATTAAGAGAGAAAAAAATAATTAATCTTGCAGTAAACAAAGTTAGAACAGAATCAAACCTAATAGATACATCAACACTTTTACCTGAGGAAATAAATTTATTTGATGAAACGTGCATTCTTTTAACAAAATACAAAGAAGGAGTTCTATATAATGTATTAAGATTAGATGCACCTTCAATAGAATTAGATGAACATAAAATTAGCCATTCATCAAATCAAAAACAAGATCCGACACTCACCAACGAGTATCAAGAAGATGAAACATATAATAAAGAATCTCTTTTTGATTCATATAAAAAAGAAGATACACAAAACACAAAATCAGATTATTCAGAAAAACAAAACACAACTTTTTCTCAAGCACACACAATAGAACAAACATCCGAGAATGAAAAAATGATAAAAGTGAAAATTCTCAATGATCTTCCAAAGTTCATAGGACAAAACAAAAATATTTATGGTCCATTCAAAAAAGAAGATATAACTGAACTTCCAGAATCTATAACAACTATACTTCTAAAAAAAGGCAGATTAGAATTAATATAAATTTGAATTAAATACACATACAATATTTTTCATACATATACCCTATTTTAAAAATACGTTTCAAAAAATTAAATTCTTAAATCATGAATTAAATTTTTATGAAGCACATTCTCAAATCACACAAGAACAATAAACAACTAATGAAAAAAACTAAAAAATTATTCCTCTATTACTTTCTCTTCATCGTCGAAAAATTGAGACAAGTTCTTACTATTTATCTTTGCGTCGTAACTTATATCCATAAACAAATCCTTGCAGCTCCTATTTATAAAGTAGCTCGTACTCAGACATCAACAAAAAAATATGACTAAGAAAAAATGAGTCTTATGAAATGCATTCAGTAGAACACATTTGTTTATAATGAACCTTAACTAAGAGTAGTGACAAACAAAAAGCACACACTATATAAAAAAATTAAAAAACTCCACTAAAAAAATATGAATAAAAACAAGAATAAAACAACAAAAAACATCAAAAACAAAAACCGAAAACCCAAAAAAAAATCAACGTCAATAAAAAAATAACACAACAATATTTATATATAATGTATACTTTTGTAATCTACTATAATGGAACCTAAAAACTTTTTATTTATAACTCTTGGAAATCTTTGCGGAGATCTTGCATGGCACATCCAAAAAGAAGGACACAACATAAAATATTTTACTGAAGATCCTGAAGAAACTGAAGTCGCAGATGGATTTATTCCAAAAATATCTGAATGGGAAACAGAAGTTGAATGGGCAGATATAATAATTTTCGACGATGTTTTAGGTCAAGGAACAAAAGCTAAAAAATTAAGAGATATGGGAAAATATGTAGTTGGCGGAACAACCTACACTGATAGACTTGAAGATGATAGAGATTTCGGACAAGAAGAACTAAAAAAATACGGAGTATCAATAATACCTCATTCTACATTTAAAACATTTGATGAAGGAATAGATTTTGTAAAAACTCATCCTGATAGATATGTTATAAAACCAAATGGAGACGCTGCAGGAATTAAAGGATTACTTTT
Source organism: Candidatus Woesearchaeota archaeon (assembly GCA_041660865.1). Classification (GTDB taxonomy): domain Archaea; phylum Nanobdellota; class Nanobdellia; order Woesearchaeales; family 21-14-0-10-32-9; genus 21-14-0-10-32-9. The sequence continues at coordinate 130,245 of JBAZVO010000003.1, read as the reverse complement.
TGTTGGAGAAGAGGATGATGGAGAAGATGTTATACAAGTATTAAATGATTATAAAAAAGCATGGGCGAACAAAATACCATCATTTCAATTACAAAAAAGAATAGCAGGAGTAGAAGTTGCAGTCGGCGCATTCTTTAATGGGAACGAATTCATTTATCCTATCAATGTAAATTTTGAACATAAAAAACTATTTCCAGGAAATTTAGGTCCATCAACTGGAGAGATGGGAACTGCCATGTTTTGGAGCGGACCTAATAAAATATTCAATGACACATTAAAAAAAATGGAAAAGAAACTTGCAGAAGAAAATTATGTCGGATACATAGATGTTAATTGCATAGTTAACAACAACGGAATATACCCATTGGAATTTACTGCAAGATTTGGCTACCCAACAATTAGCATACAAATAGAAGGAATGCTCTCATCAATCGGTGAATTTTTCTACGACCTTGCACGAGGAATAAATCCTAAACTAAGAGTAAAACAAGGATTCCAAGTAGGCGTAAGACTTGTAGTTCCACCCTTTCCATTTAATGATAAAGAAACATTTGAAGTAAAATCAAAAGGATCAGTAATTAGATTTAGAAAACCAACAGAAGGAATACATGTAGAAGATGTAAAAATCTTGGGTGATGAATGGGTAATTGCAGGAACATCAGGTGTTGTAATGATAGTTTGTGGATGCGGACAGACAATGAAAGGTGCACAAGCACAAGCATATTCTAGAATACGCAACATAATAATTCCTCACATGTATTATAGAAATGACATCGGAGATAGATGGCAAGAAGACAGCGACAGACTCCATAATTGGGGATATCTAAGAGAACTTTAAAGATTACAAAAATGAATACTGAAACTATAACAGATATTTCTGAGTGTGAAAAACTCTGGAAAAAATTCAAAAAAGAAAACAATTTATGGACTGATTGGGAAATAGTTCTTTCTTTTTATGATGAAAAAATATATTCTCCGCATTTTATATTATTAAAAGATGAAACACTCGAAAAAAATAAACAAGACGTAGGATTAATAACTCTGTGGCTTGATAAACGAGATAACAAATACACTCACTTCGGCGGAGAGCGAATGGAAAATAGAATTTTTTGGGTCGATGATAAATACATACCTGAACTTCATAAAATAATACCTGAAGAAACATATTTATTTGATTTAAATGGTGCGTACATTGAAAAAATACTTTTAATTAATCCTGAATTAAAAAAATACATATCAGAAAGAGACACACGATATTTTTTAAACTTAGAAAATATAAAAACAATAGAAGAGTATTTATCAAGATTTAGCAAAAAACATAAAAAGAATTTTCTACGCGACATGAAACTACTTGAAACATTAAATTATAAACTAATTTGGGACGATAAAAATCACTCTGAAAAATTAATGATGCTAAGCAAAATAAGATTTAAAGAAGCGTCAGACTTTCATGACATCGATAATCAAAAAGAAATGAATTCATTTATAGAATTATTTCAAAAAAAACAAATGCTAAGTTCTTTGCAAATTGAAATAAATGGTAAAATAGAAGGCGTTGAAATTGCAGCCATATACAACAATAAATACCACGTAATAAATGGCGGATTTAATCTTAGCATAAAGAATTTAGGCAAACTATTAATAATAGAACACATAAAAAAAGCAATAGAGCTAAATAATTCAGAAGTTGACTTCCTTGTTGGAGACACAGGTTGGAAAGAACTTTGGAATTTAGACACTGAAGAATGCATATCATTAATTAAAAAAAGCGAATAATTAAAATTCAACATTAATTAAAGTAAGATATTGTTAAACAAAAATAAAAAGGCGCAAAAATGACTAATCAAGAAAATAAAAAAAGTAAAAAAAACAAAAAGAATTTTTTATTTATAACTTTAACTAATCTTTGTGGTGATCTTGCATGGCATATTCAAAAAGAAGGACATAATGTAAAATATTTTACTCAAGATCCTGAAGAAAGAGAAGTTGCAGATGGATTTATACCAAAAATAACAAATTGGGAAACTGAAGTAGAATGGGCAGACATAATAGTATTCGACGACGTTATGGGTCAAGGAAAAATAGCTGACGAACTTAGAAAAAAAGGTAAAAAAGTAATCGGAGGCACAGAATACACAGATAGACTTGAAGATGATAGATCATTTGGCACTGAAGAGATGAAAAACAAAGGAATTAAAGTTATACCCTATCAAGATTTTTCATCACTTGATGACGCCATAAATTACATAAAAACTAACCCAGGAGAATATGTATTAAAACCAACTGGACATTTAAAACCGACTAACCTTGGAATATTACTTGTAGGAGTCCATCCATTAGGCCTTGATTTAATTGAAGCACTTGAACGATACAAAGAATGGTCAGATGAAATACCACAAGTACAACTTCAAAAAAAAGTCAAAGGAGTAGAAATAGCAGTCGGCGCATTCTTTAATGGAAAAAAATTCTTAAAACCAATAAATATTAATTTTGAACACAAAAAATTATTTCCTGGCGATCTAGGCCCTGATACTGGAGAAATGGGAACATCAATGTTTTGGACAAATGAAAATAAAATATTTGATGAAACACTCGTAAAATTTGAAGAAGAACTCTCAAAACATAATTTTACAGGATACATAGATATAAATTGCATAGTAAATGAAACAGGAATTTATCCATTAGAATTTACATCAAGATTTGGCTATCCAACAATTAGCATACAAATAGAAGGAATTAAATCACCAATCGGAGAATTTTTCTTTAAACTTGCAAATGGAGAAGAATTTAAATTAAAAACCAAAAAAGGATTCCAAATAGGTGTAAGACTTGTAGTTCCACCCTTTCCATTCAATGATGAAAATACATATGCTGTAAAATCAAAAAATGCAAAAATATACCTAGATGATGGCGAAGAAGGACTACATATTGAAGATGTAAAACTTGTAAATAACGAATGGAAAATCGCAGGAACATCAGGCGTTGTTATGATTGTTTGCGGAACCGGAACTAGTATGAAAAAAGCGCAACTTGCAGCATATGAACGCATAAAAAAAATATTAATTCCTAGAATGTATTATCGAAACGACATCGGAAATCGATGGATTGAAGACGAGAAAAAACTCAAAGAATGGAAACTTCTTTAACTAACTTTTTTTATATTTTAGATTTTTATTTTATTTGCCTTGAGCATACTTAGAAAGATATCCTGAAACTAAGTTCATAGTCGCATTTTCAAGAGTTTTTTCAAGAAGAGACTTATTCTCTTTTTCTCGATTAAAAATAAACCCTGCAATCTCACTTGAAAGCCCAGAAATATCTTTTTCTTTAATATTTGAAAACCCATTCTTCATAAAATACCCTAGATCTTTTTTTTCATTATCACTTGATTCATTCTTACTTTTTTCTTCTTCACTAATTTTCTGTTCAAGTTCATTTACAAACTCAGGATGCTTACTAATGTACTCAGCAACTTTTGTATAAAATTTCATTTGTTCTTCTTCTGAATCATTTTTGTTTTTAACCATAACATCGCAACATAAAACAAATTAATAATAATGCCTATAAAAAAAACAAAAACCTTACGAAATAAGACGGAAAAAAAGAGTAGAAAGATATTTAAACGAAACCACAGTCTTTCAACAAATGGGTTTGTAGCTCAATGGTAGAGCGTTCGGCTCTTAAAAGCCAAAAAAACTTATTGAAACCGAAAGGTTGCGGGTTCGAGTCCCGTCAGACCCGTAGACGCTTTTAGATTCGACTCACTTGTTTTATCAGATTTCTTTTTATTTTGTTTCAACAATTTTATCTATTGTAACAGGAAAATCTTCTGTTATTTGAACAATTTTCAAAGAATGTAGTCCTTTTTTATTGACTCCTAAGTCCACCACAAATATTGGATAATTATTGTACGTTTCAAAATTTGTTCCGAATATAGGAGTAGCAGTCTCATGAGTTAAATATTCGCCAGTTGGAGTTCTTGTAACATTTTCGCCATCATAATATGATAATTGACTTTGATTTAATTTTGCTCCAAAAAAAGGAGAATATTTATTTAGAGGTGTTGCAACTAGATAATCGATTTTTCCATCTTTATTTGCATCATAAACTCCTATAGGAGTAAATTGTATTCCTTCATTTAATTTTTTATTAATATTATAGTTGAAAGTTGCAAGTCCCAGAATTAATCCAGTTACTGCTAAACCCACTTTTATTGATCTTTTTGTATTAATAACCATATTTTCTTGCCTCCACACATCATATTGATTATTTAATATTTAAATGTTTTGATTTATTGACTACTTTTAAGTAATAATATTAACTTTCAATACTATTTCAATTTTTTCTCGTCTGAATAAAATCAAAGGACGTCAGACCCGTAGAATATTTAAAATTCAATTCACTTAACTTTTTTAAGAATTATTTTTTTCTAATCAAAGAACTCAATAAGTAAATTTATCTAATAAGTTCCGCGAATCTCGTGATTGTTTGTGCTAATTGATAATCTGCATTAGAAGGAATTATTAATGCGTTGTTGTATTCAGATTTTCCAAGTTTATCCTCAAGCCAAGTTTGATTAACGCTCACTAAAAATGTTGCATCTTTATTATTTGACATTTCTGGATGCGCTTGAACACCATATCTTACAGCACCATTTTGACAAATAACTTTATAGATATGAATCATGTTATTTCTTGTTGCGATTATTGACCCTTCTTTTACTTGTTTGTCTTGCGGAAGTGTTTTAACAAAATCTGTGTGCATGTGCGCGCCAAAAAATGTTTCTGAAAGATTTCCAAAAACAACATCCTTTTTTCCCTCTTCTGTAAGTTGATGCTCTAAATATCCTGCTTCTGTTTGTTCTAGTTTACCTAGATTCCCCCCCATAATATGAGCCATCAACTGAGAACCAAAACATATTCCAAACATAGGTCCTTGATAATTTGATAATAGTTTTGCCACTTTATCAACAGATTCATAATCTGCACCTTCAACAGAATTGCATCTTACCATTTTTTGATAATCAGTTGCGGATAATTTTGAACCTGAAAGTATTAATGCATTATAATCTGAAAAATTAACTTCGTCTCTAAAATGAACTCCTTCGTATTTTATTTTTTCTGGAATTAATGCGCCAATTCTACGAATATACTCTCTTCTATCTGGATTTTGGTCTGGATTAAAGTCAATGATTCCTATTTTTACTGATGTTGAAGCAGTCACATAAATAGAGTAGAAATAGGGATATTTAAATCTTTTGTTTCTTTACCACTGTGAAGTGATTAAGCATATTCGAATAATTTTTAATTTTTATTCATCTGAAAAAAGTTAAAAGACATCAAATTTGTAGACGCTTCTAATTAGTTTCAAACATAAAATAAAGAAAACAAGCGTTCGCTCAAACAAAGTAAAACCCTAATATCGATAAACTTTAACGATGTTTACTTTTTTGCTTGCTCAGATAAAAATACTGTTTTACACTCTTCAGAACAAAATGGCTTACCATTGTAAAGAATTGAATCATTTATGTGTTGAGCCTTCTTGCACTTTGTGCACCTAACTGTTGGTAATTCTATTTGCATAAAATAATATAAGTTTTGAAGTTTATATATGTTTTTATAAAACTCGCCATAAGATTTAAAAAACACAGATTAATTCTAAAGACTAAGCCGAAATGGATACAATATGCTCCTGTAGTGTAGCCCGGCCAATCATGCAACCCTCTCACGGTTGTGACCCGGGTTCAAATCCCGGCGGGAGCATCCTCTTATTTTATTAACAAATAGGGTATTAGAGAAGAACTAGCGCCATTTTATTTTTCTGAATTCTATATTTACTCAAAAGTAGTAAATAATAGAAAAATTTATAAATAAAAGGACATATGCCACACATAATACTTAATTAAAATGAGGGTTCAAAATGAAACAAGGAACACAAGAATTTAATGCACCATATAAGTCCAGGTCAAATTTAAGCAAAGATTTAGTTGGAAAAGAGGCAGTTGATACTCTATTCTATGAAAGTAAATTCGGTAAAGATTCAGATATAATTGGCAAAGAAGTAAGGTTTGATATGGTATCAAATACAGAACATATGTATGACGCATCATATATTCCAAGAAATAGCGATGTGGAAATACCCTCAACAGAAGGATTTAATATGACCGCACTTTCTGGAAATGTTAAATCATTAGAATCACAATTAAACTCCATAGCAAATGTGACAAATAGACCAGAAGTCATAAGAGTAATAGCATCTCCGAATAAAGATGCATACGCTATTTTTACAAAATAAATTTCTTTTTATTTTTCTTTTCTTATGCTCCTTTTGTTAATGTTTTGTGAAAGAACCGGCGGGAGCATCTTACTCCTCAAGTTTTGGGGATTAACTTTTTTTAGATAAACTCATATTTTGTTTTTAGATGTTTTCCACAATATTCTAAAATATGTTTTAAAACTTTCTGCAACATACTCATTATTTAGAACTATTGACATCGGTGTTTCTTTTTTCATAACTATCGCAACAGTATTTCCATATATCTCTATCCACGCATCCGTAGATCCTTTTTCTGCTAAATATTTTACTTTAGTATATTTTTGTTTTTTTCTTCTTTCTCCGTATTCTTTTGCATCTTGATTGTATATGATACAGGAGGATATTTTTTTCTTTATTCTTCTTTCATTCCAATCATCCCAATATCCTAGAACATGTTCATGACCTGATGCAGGATTTCCAAAATAATATATGCATTCATCAGAGTTCATTTTATTCAAAGCGAGTTCTCGCACATTTTTTATTCCCTCCATTCCCTCATATACTTGTGCTTCTTGCATAAGTTCTTTTTTTTGTGTTAAAGAATCTAACAAAGGTAATTTATTTTCAAATTCAAGTCTATGTTGTTCTAATTGTTTTTCTTTTTCTTTGATGTAATCAAGTATTCTTTTTGGAGGTAGTGCTTCAAAATACTTTACATTATTTTTCTTTTGATGACTAACTATTCCTTTTCTGGCTAATTTCTCAAGAATTTCATAAAGCTTAGATCTTGAAACATTCGCTTCTTTAGCTATAGGTCCTGATGTTGAAGAACCAAGTTTAAGCAAAGCCAAATAAACTTTTTCTTCACCTTCAGTAAATCCTAATTCTGAAAGATATCTATTGTTCATAATTTAATATTGTTGTTGATATTTATAAATATTCTTATTGTAACCTACTAAGGGGGCAACAATATTTATTACTCATTTATACTTTACAATTATATGAATAACTACTCACACAACAATTTCCTAAATAATATTGTCGAATCAATAAAGACCTATACTCCTAGTACGGACATTATAAAGAGAGAAGTCAAAGCATATTTAGTTGATACAAGTGCAAAAGTAGGAACTTATGTTATTCCAATGGGAGTCATAGAAGCATCTAGAGGATTGTCTTTAGAACAAATAATTCAATCTAGAACAAGTGTTGCTTTGGCAGATGCTGTTCTTGGAAGAGCATATGGCAAATTATTGAATTATACAAGAAAAAAGTGCAATACTGAAGAAAAGAAAGGGCTAAAAAGCTATTTAGTTGATACTGCAACTATGCTTGCAGTTTATGATCCTGCATATATGTTAATACTAAAAAGCACTGGGGCTGATTGGAATCAAATAGAATCTGCAACACTATTCTTAACAGGAATATTAGCTTTAACCGCGAGACCTTTTTCTAAATATATTTTAGATAATTGGAGAAAATATTGGAACACAAAATAATTAGTTTTTGTTGACAAAATTAATTCATTGTTTTAAATATCCACCCCCGGTTGTTGAGCGTTCTATGCATCTCGGCGGGCGCATCTTACTTCTCAAGTAAATTTGAATGAATTATGAATTTTAACTGATGTATTAAATTGTATCACGTGTCACGTTTGCATGACTGGTTTTATCATCAAGAAAATTCATTTTTATACATACCTCATACCTATACTATATCATCAAAAACAAACACAAATAACAAAACTTATATTTTGATTAATGTTTAAAATACTATGAAAAGTAAATATTCGCAAAAGTATAATCATGATCCAATTGCAACTAAATATGATAAGAATGTGAAAAACGAAACTAATCCAGTTCGTGCAGGCTATCAAGATTTGTTAAATTGGGTTAAATTAAATACCCATAACTCCAAAATCATAGTAGATTTAGGTTGTGGCACAGGAAACACTATACAAAAAATAAATAATTTTGAAAAAGCATATTGCATAGACATTTCATCAAATATGCTAAGCATAGCAAAAAAGAAATTAAAAAATAAAAAAAATATAATTTTCATAAAAAGCGATTTACTAGAATTTTTTTCGAATCACAAAAACTTGAAAGCCAACACTATTATTTCTACGTACGCAATTCATCACTTGACACAAGAAGAAAAACATAAATTATTTAAGAAAATATTTGGCTTTTTAAATAAAGATGGAATAGTTATCTTTGGGGATTTAATGTTCAAAAATAAACGTCAAGAAAACATATTAAGAAAAAAATATCCTAAATTAAAAAAAGACTTTGATGACGAATTTTACTGGCATGTAGATGACGAAGTTAAAGAACTTAAATCACTAAGCTTCGAAGTAGAAATCAAACAATTCTCAGATCTATCCTGGGGGATTTATGCAAAGAAATAACTAATCATTTAATCAATGTTTTGCTTGTTTCCACAAATCTAAAAAGAATTCTCTTTGCTGATTCGCTATTATTTCACTTTCTATTTTAATAGCAACAGGAGACTCTGTCCAAGATAATAAAATAACATAATTTCTAAAGATTGTAGTTCCCTGAGGAAGATTAAATGTAGTATACCTCAATTTTACTTTTGTATGCTTTTCTTTAGTATAGTGTTTTATGTTTTTCAACAATCTCACATCTAATTTTTTCTCTTTTCGTCGCACTGCTAAATTTTTAAAAAAAAGATTTGTTTGAGGAGATTTATTTTCTTCATTCATAGAGAATACAAGATATAACTCTTTAGACTTTGCATCAGCAATAATATTTGTAAATAATGTAAATATAGCTTTTTGACCTTCATATAGTTCCACATTCTGATGTTTTGAAAATTTTTGTTTTAAAAGAAGTTCTGGCAATATTTGCTCTAGCTTTTTCTTTTTTTCTTCAAAATAACTTATGAGGCTATTTGGACTTACGGCTTGATACCATTTCACATTATTTTTTATCACATATGAAACAAGTCCTCGTCGCATTAATTTATCTAAAATTTCATATATTTTTGAAGAAGGTATCTCTGTTTTTTTCACAATATTTCCAACTTTTGAAGAACCTATCTCTAATAAAGCAACATAACAAATACTTTCTCTTCTGTTTAATCCTATTTCTTGTAAAGATTCTTCAAGCATAAAAAAAAATAGTATCTAATAAATATAAACTTTTCTATTACTACCTCTTTTTGGGGTAGAGATAACTAATAAGTAATTATATGTTAACTATTATATGACATCTAAACCATTAGCAAAACAAATAACTAATTTTGACTTTTATCCAGAAATCTATGTCTATCCTTCCCCTAGAACATATAGTCCTGTGAGTGAATTTAATTTTGATAATATAGAATTCACGCAAGATATTAATGTTTATGTGCATATACCATTTTGCAAACAAATATGTACATATTGCGGATATTTGAAAGTTGTTGATTCCAAAGGAACTCTCATAAGCCAATATGTTGATGCTTTGATTAAAGAAATGTATATGTATAAAGATATTTTACAAAATGCTAATATCAAAACCTTGCATTTTGGAGGAGGAACGCCATCATTACTTTCATCTTTTGAGCTTGCGTCAATTATGACCACCCTAGTTAATATAAATCCAAATATTTTGAATACTGCTGATGAAATAAGCATAGAAACAACGCCTGAATTGGTTGAATTAAAAAAGTTTTCAGAATATAAAAATTTAGGAATCAATAGAGTTAGTATGGGTTTGCAAACACTAATAGATGATGAGATTAAACTTTGTAAACGACACAATTCGTCTGCAATTTCTCTTAGAGCAATTGAAACATTAAGAAAAGTAGGAATTTCAAATATAGTTATAGATTTAATGATAGGCATAGAAGGACAAACTCTGAAAAGTTTTGAAGAATCTGTGAGAATTTTGCTTAAATACAAACCTGAAACTGTTGAACTCTATGCAGTAGGATTAATGCCAAATACACTTCTTGGGATTAAAAAATCTTCACTAAAAAATATGATGACTACAAAAGAAATTTATCAATGCCATGATATTGGAAGAGAATTATTTCTAAACTCAGGATATGAACAAGATTGTCATAACAGATATATAATTCCAAACAAAGGAAGTTTCTTTCAGGAAGATTATGTTTTTGCAGGACTGAGTTTGATTGGATTTGGAGCTGGCGCTAGAACATATGCAAAAAGTGTTCATTATAGAAACAACTATTATTCTAAAAATCATATGAACTCAATAGTTGAATATATTGATGATGTAAAATCAAATATTCTTCCAGTTAAAAGTGCGACATTCTTGAATTCTGATGAAAAGATGAGACAATACATCATATATAATATCGAATCTTTGAATAAAAAGGAATTTAAACGAAATTTCAACATTAGTCTTAGAGAACAATTTCCCGCATTATATTCTGAATTGATTGAATTAAACCTTGCGCAAGAGGATTGGCAAAGAATATGGCTAACCACGAAAGGACTTAGTTTTAGAGACTTAATATGCCAACAAATATTTTCTGATAAAGTAAAACAAATAGAAGAGGAATATAGACCAAAATGATTAATGAATTAATTTTATTCGGATTTTCAGGTTCAGGCAAGTCTACAATTGCAAATTTAATTAGTGAAAAATATGGCTTGAGAGTCATTCATCCATCTGGAATTTTAAGAGATTTATATGAGGGAAAAATAATAGATATTCACAACACAAGACATAATACAGGGTATTGGGAACGCGATGAAGGCGTTAAATTATTTAAAAGTAGATTAAATGACGAAGAACCCTTAGATGTTGTTTCTGATAAAATTTTAATGAGTGAAATCAAACAAGGTAATGTAGTTATTGATAGTTGGAGTCTACCTTGGCTTACAGATATAGGTATAAAGATTTATTTACAGGCAGATTTAGATGTTAGAGCTAAAAGAGTATCTAAACGAAGCAATATTGATTATGGAAAGGCGAAGGAAATAGTTTTTATGAAAGACAATGAAACGACAAAATTATTTAAAAGATTATATGGCTTTGATATCTCACAAGATCACCGTGTTTTTAATTATATTATTAATACTAACACACTCACTGAAAATAAAGTATGCGCTCTAGTTTGTGATTATTTTAAAAATCAAAAATGATTGACTAATAAAAAAACAAGAATTAATAAATATATTAAAACTAAAAAGCACCTCTTTATTCTTTAATAATTTCTTCAACTTCATCCAATAAATAATGATTTAATGTCGCATCTTTTATGCTAACTACTTTTCCAGAAATTAATGCAGCTATTCGACCTGATTTTTCAATTGATAGTTTTTTGGCAATACCAAATAATATTCCTGCAGCATACGCATCGCCCGCACCATTTGTATTTACAACTTCAACTTTATGTATTGGAATATTATGTGTTTCTTCAAGACATTTAATTATACTTCCACTAGCTCCAAGTTTAACAATCGCATACTTGCAATAAGTAGATAAATGATTTAATGCATCAAATTCTTTAAGATTTGTAAATGCGAAAGCTTCAGTTTCATTAACAAAAACTATATCTGCATATTTTTCAAGAACTTCTTTGAAAAAATCTTTATTTCGACTAATTAATTGAGCATCAGATAAATCAACAGAGATTAAAACATTGTTTTCTTTTGCAATATTCATCGCTTTTAATGCAGCGGTTTTATGTTGAATAGGCTCTAAAAAAAATCCCTCTATATGTAAAATTTTTGATGCTTTTAATGCCTCTTCATTAATATTTTTTTCTGAAAATTCAAGCGAAGCACCTAGAAATGTTGCAAAAGTCCTCTCTCCATCAGAGGTAATAAATGTTATTGCAGTTCCCGTATTTTTAGTTGATTTAGCAAGATACGATTTGATTTTGAATTTTGTTAATTCATCAACATATTTTTGTCCATAAGAATCATTTCCTATCATTCCCATAAAAGAACTATTTCCTCCAAGTAAACTAACTCCTTTTATTGTATTTGAAGCACTTCCACCTGTTGACTTATCTGATGGAAGATTTTTTATTTTGTTTAAAATAGAAATAAATTTTTCTTCATCTATAAGAGTCATCGTACCTTTTGTAAGATTTAAGGAACTTAAAAATGAGTCTTCAACATCAATAGTTAAATCTAAAAGCGCATTGCCAAGTCCTATAACATCATTTGATTTCAACATTTTAACTCCTCCCTATCTGAAAAATAAAAACAACAAAAACAACAAAAAATAAAAATAAAAAAACAACAAACAACAACAAATAAAAAAAACACAACTTATTAAACAAACTAGTACTTAAAAAAAACAACAAACAACAAAAAATGAAAAAATAAAAATATAAATTAAAACAAAAAATGAAAAATGAAAAAAATAATTAATATCTATAATGCTCAGATTTATATGGCCCATCAACATTAACTCCGATATAATCTGCTTGTTTTTTACTTAATTTAGATAATTTTACTCCGAGTTTTGCTAAATGTAATCTTGCAACTTCTTCATCTAAAAGTTTAGGTAACATGTAAACTCCGACTTTGTAATTTTTTGTCCAAAGTTCTATTTGGGCAAGTGTTTGATTTGTAAATGAACTACTCATAACAAAACTTGGATGACCATTTGCATTACCAAGATTAACAAGTCTTCCCCTCGATAATAAAATTATAGAATGTCCATCAGGAAATAAAAATTTATCAACTTGCGGTTTAATATTTATCTCTTTAATTCCTGGAACTTTTTCTAGTTTATCAACTTGTATTTCATTATCAAAATGACCAATATTACAAACTATTGCTTGATCTTTCATATTTTTCATATGATCAACTGTAATAATATCAGTATTGCCCGTCGTTGTTACAAATATATCCCCCTCATTAATTACATCTTCAATTGGTGCTACTTCATATCCTTCCATCGCTGCTTGAAGAGCGCAAATAGGGTCTATTTCGTTAATAATAACTCTTGCACCAAATCCTCGCATCGATTGTGCGCATCCTTTACCAACATCGCCATAACCACATACAACTGCGATTTTACCTGCAACCATAACTCCGGTTCCTCTTTTTATACCGTCGGCTAAACTTTCTCTGCAACCATATAAATTATCAAATTTAGATTTTGTTACAGAATCGTTAACATTTATTGCAGGAAATAATAATTTCTTTTCTTCAAGCATAGTATATAATCTATGAACTCCAGTTGTTGTTTCTTCAGAAACCCCTTTAATTTCTTTTGCCATTCGAGTCCATCGAGTTTTATCTTTTGCATATATAGCATTAAGAAGCGAAATTAATTCTCTAAAATCTTCTCCTTCTTTAGAATAATCTTTCTTTAAAATAGACGAGTCTTTTTCTATCTCCACACCTTTATGTATTAAAAGAGTAGCATCTCCACCATCATCAACAATTAAAGTAGGCCCCTTACCATTAAAATCAAGTGCTCTTTCAGTGCACCACCAATATTCTTTTAAGGTTTCTTCTTTCCATGCAAAAACAGGAATTCCTACCTGTGCAATTGCGGCAGCAGCATGATCTTGAGTTGAATAAATATTACAAGATGCCCATCTAACTTCAGCGCCGAGCGCAACAAGAGTTTCAATTAACACAGCTGTTTGAATAGTCATATGTAAACTACCCATAATTCTTGAACCAATAAGTGGTTTTTTAGACCCGTACTTTTCTCTAAGAGCCATAAGCCCAGGCATTTCAACTTGAGCAATATCAATTTCTTTTCGTCCAAATTCAGCAAGAGCCATATCTTTAACTTTATAATCTGTAAACTTTGAATTTGTTTTTTGCTCGACAACAGTTTTCATAGCCTTAGTTTGAACATCATTTTTTGTTTGAACATCATTTTTTATATTATTAATTTTCGCATTATTTTTAGCCATTAAATAACCCCTCTCATTTTCTAATTTTTTAACTAAAATTTAAAACCAAGAGTTTATTTAAAAATATTGTTAAAATAAATTTACATCAAACATTAGCAAAAATATATCAATTACAAAACATACCTACTTTAAATTGATTAATAAATTGATTAAAATTTAAAAAAATAACAAAACACTAAAAAAACCAATAAAAAAACCAATAAAAAACACAAAAAAAATAACAAACTGCAAAAAAAATACAACAACAAAAAATCAATAAAAAACACAAAAATAACAAATAAAAAAACCACGACTAAAAAAACAACAAAAAAATACAAAAAAAACAAATTAAAAAAAAAACAAATTAAAAAAAAACAGAAAAGAAAAAATGACATACGATATAATATTTATTTTGGGAGAAGCATATTTCGATCATCCTTTATCAGGCCCAGGACTCTTAAAAAGATTACTTGAAAAACAAGGATTTTCTGTCGGAGTTATTGATACACCAAGAACTGCAAAAGACATTGCAAACCTTGGAAAACCACGTTTATTCTTCGCTGTAAGTTCTGGAAGCATTGATTCTATGCTAAGAAATTATACTCCTCTAAAAAAACTTAGAAGTGAAGACCCAAATAAAGACGACGATATTGATGATTCATTTGTTCCAAATAGAGCAGTCATTGTTTATTGTAATTGGATTCGACAACATTTCAAAGAATCAATTTTAGTTATTGGAGGCGTTGAAGCAACACTTAGACGATTCACACATTATGATTACTGGGATAATAAACTTCGAAAACCAATTCTTGTTGATTCAAGAGCAGACATTTTGTTATATGGAAATTCTGAAAAACAAATAATAGAAGTTGCAAATAAATTAAATGATTTTTACACAAATCAAAAATACTTAACAAAAACAAATATAATCGACGCCAGACTCACTTTACAAAATATTTCCGGAACATGCATAATTTCAAAAACTGTTCCACAAGAGTTTATTATTATTCCAAGTCATGAAGAAGTTTCGCCTACAATTGCAACTTTAGATTCAAAAGAAAAATTCTGCGATTTGCAAAACTCATTTAGTAATTTCAAAAATTTAGCAGAGCAAGTTGGAGATAGATATATTTTACAATACTCATCACCAAATTATACTTCAAAAGATCTTGATGAATACTATGAATTGCCATTTAGTCGAGAAATTCCAAAACATCTAAAATATTTACGAGGATTTCAATTTAGCGTTGTAACTCATAGAGGGTGCATCGGAGAATGTAATTTTTGCTCACTTACTCTCACTCAAGGAAATAAAATTATTTCTCGCTCTGAAAAATCAATTCTAAAAGAAATAGAAAATATAACAAAACTACCTCATTTCAAAGGAAACATTGACGATCTTGGAGGACCTGCAGCAAACATGTATGGCATGGATTGCATAAAATGCGAAAAATCTTGTCTTGGCTGTAAAACATTAAAAAAAGATTATGTAAGAATGTTAAGCCTCTTAAAAAAAGCAAGAGCAATTGAAGGCGTTAAAAAAATAAATATTAGAAGCGGAATATTATATGATTTGTGCTCTGAAGAATATTTACAAGAAGTAGTTACACATCACATCGCAAAAACACTTAGAATAGCACCTGAACACATCAATAATAATGTTTTAGAATTAATGAACAAAAATCATGGAAACTTAAAACAATTCATAGATATGTTTAATAAAATTATAAATTCAGCACCAGAACTCAAAGACAAAGAATTATCATTTTATTTCATGACCGCACATCCAGGATCCTCTATGATTGAAGCCAAAGAACTCGCAGAATTCATTAAACATTTTAAAAATGCAGAAACTGCACAAATATTCACTCCAACGCCGATGACCAATTCGACGTGCATGTATTACACTGGGCTCGATCCAAAAACAAAAAAACCAATTTACGTTCCGTACACATACTCTGAAAAAAAAGAACAGAAAAGAATTCTTAGTCGATAATTTAAACAAACAGCTAAATAAAAAACTCACAAATCAAATTCATTAATTAAACCTAAAATTAATTCATATTTCTCTATGTACTTGAAACCTTTATCAGTAAGCGTTATGTATTTTCTTCCTTTTTTATCATTAAGTTCTTTCACAAATTCTTTTTTTAATAATTCATCATAATATTCTGCGAAACTTGTAGAGGATAAATTAGAGTATCTAAGCAAAGGCGTTGGTTTTATTGAATTCTGGTGATTTCTAATTATTTTTAGAATATCAAATATAACTTCTAATCTATCACGTTTTTTGTTGTTCATTTAATCCACTTGTAAAGTCTAACATATATAAGAGAGAATATGAGTACTGAAACCAACTGACACGCCATTTTTATCTCCCATGGAAAATGCATCCTAGTTTCTAAAACTAAAAGATTGAAAAGCCATAATGACGATACCAAAAAATAAATAAATTTCATATTAGATGATTTGTTTAATTGTTTATTTGATCGTGAATTTATTTTGTTAAGCGCTTGTTTTTTATTTTTATCTTTGTTTTTATCTTTATTCATCACCAATGCAGCAATCGCTGCAATCACAAGCAGTAACGCTTGCAACCCCACTAATAATATTTGAGATCTTGTAGCAAATGCAACAAATGAAAGTAAAATGGCAACAACATGCCCCATTATTAACACCCATTTAGTGTTAATTTTTTTCCACATAGAACTATATAACAAATAAACTATTGCAACTGTACTAAAATAACTTAAAGGAATTATAAATAATGGAACTATAAATATTTGTGAAGACATTCCACCAATAAATCCTAAATTAAACACGAATCCTGAGAGCATTACTGCACCCAAAATAAATCTTAAAACATAAGATAAACCAAAAAATAAAAATGCAGCTCTAAAATACCCCAAACCTTTATGTTTTGTTAAAATATAACTTTCTCTTGTTTTAAAATAAATTAAAAAACAAAAGAAAACCACTAAAATAGTAAAAATTAATTCAGATATCATAAATGTTGTATTCATAAAAGGCGGCGCCATTTTTTAATCATTCCTCGATAAATAAGCCTAGTTATTTAAGTTAACTAGGGCTAAGTTTAACTTTATTTAAAGTTTTATAAAAAAAGTGGACTTGAAATGTATATTTGACCTTCTTAGAGTTTATAAGCAAATTTTCTCCTCATTATCTAAACCACAGCTAAAATACAGCTGAACTCATAATACTTGAAAATTAATTAATTTTCACAAAAACAAATTTTGAAAATATACACCTGCACAATTACAAAATCATTAACAAAACGCCAAGATGGATAAAATGACGACGACTAAAATGACGACAAAAAATACTCAAAGCGAAATCATTCTAAAAATGGAAAAAGTTTGGAAAATATATAAAATGGGAGAAGTTGAAGTTCTTGCACTCAAAGACATAAATCTTGACATAAAAAAAGGAGATTTTGTTGCAATTATTGGCGCATCAGGAAGTGGAAAATCCACCATGATGAATCTTATAGGTTGTTTGGATATTCCTTCACAAGGTAAAATTTTTCTGAAAAATCAAGACATTAGTACGATAAGCGAATCTGACTTGGCCTCTCTTAGAGGCAACACAGTCGGATTTATTTTTCAACAATATAATTTAATTCCATCAATGAGCGCATTTGAAAATGTACTACTACCCTTAGAATTTTTAGAAAAAAATGACCAAGACGCAACTAAACGAGCAAAAGAACTTCTTCAACTCGTAGGATTAACTGATAAAATGCATCATCTTCCAACTCAATTATCGGGAGGACAACAACAAAGAGTTTCAATTGCAAGAAGTCTTGCAAGTAATCCTGAAATAATTCTTGCAGATGAACCAACAGGCGCACTTGATAGCGTTACAGGAAAAGAAGTTCTTAACATGCTTCACAAATTATGGAAAGAACAAGGAAAAACCATAATCATGGTTACTCACGATTTAAGTCTTGCTCAATACGCACACACCATGATTGAGTTAAAAGATGGAAAAATACTCAGAATTATAGAAAACAAATTGCAAAAATAAAAAATCATCAAAAAAAATTAACGAGGTATAAACATGAACAAAAAACCAACATTAGGATTATTAACAATGCTTTTAATTTCAATAGGCGCATTAAGTGCATTTGGCGCTACATATGTTGACTCTTCAACATCAGTTATTTCATTAACTCTTGTAAATCAAGAACCAGCTCCAGCAATCGCAGGAGAAACTGCTGAAATAAGAATCGGTCTTGAAAATATAGGAGGAGGTATTGCCGATACTTTAGTTCTAGAGTTAGAGCCCTCATATCCTTTTGAAACAATAGCGGGAGAAGAATATGTTAAAGTCGTAGGCTCACTCGGAACATATCAATCAGGAGATGATATGACTCTTCTTAAATATAAAATAAAAATTAGTAATACTGCGATCGCAGGAACTTATGATTTGAAATTAACATATTATACTCAAGGACAAAAAGATACAAGTAGCATAACACGAACCGTGTCAATTGATGTTTCAGGAAAAGAAAGTGCAGAAATAATGCAAATAGACAAAACAATTCTTATACCTGGAAAACAAAGCAGTTTAAAATTCACAATAACAAATGTGGGAAATTCTCCTCTAAGAGATATTGTTTTTAGTTGGTCGAATGATGATAACACAATACTTCCTGTCGGAAGCGATAATAGAAAATACATTAAATACTTAGAAATAGGAAAAAGCACAGATGTTGAATATCAAGTAATAGCTGATTCTGAAGCGGATGCTGGGCTTTATGCTTTAAATCTCAATTTAGAATATAGTGATGTGACAACCGGCGCCATAAGTGAAATTAGTACTCTTGCAGGAATGTATGTTGGAGGACCAACTGACTTTGATGTGGCATTTTCTGAAATCTCAAGTGGACAAACCTCGTTCACAATAGCCAATACTGGAAGTAATCCTGCATATTCCGTTTCTATAATTATTCCATCGCAAAATAAATGGACTGCAACAGGTGCTAATTCAATGATCATAGGAAATCTCAATAAAGGAGATTATACTGTTGCAAGTTTTACACTTAAATCATCAAACACGATGCCCGCATTACTTCCTTTAGAAACAAAAACTACAAATTCAAATTCAGTTTCTAAACCATCAACAAATCAAACAAACATAAATTCTGAACTTAACACACTCAATACTAATACAACTCAAACCTTAACGCCTAATATAAACCCTAATACAAACAATAATTTAATTGTACAAATTGACTACACAGATACAATGGGCTTGAGACAAAGTGTGAACAAATCCGTATCTATGAACCAACAATCATCAACAAATAGCACCATTGGTCCTGGTGGCGCGCAATTTAATCTAACCTCCAATCAGAGTTTTTTCTCTAAATACAAATGGTATTTTTTGATAATATTTGTTGTAGTTGCAGGATTAATATTTTTTAAAATATATAAAAATAAACAAAGCAAGAAAAAATAAGACAAAACAAAATCAGACAAGGGAAAAAACCAGAAAAGAAAAAACAAGACAAAAACAACAAAACACACAACCACAATTAAAATTAAAAAAAAGCAACTTAAAAAACAAACCCAACTAAAATTAAAGGCCATAAAAAATGAAATTTAAAAAGTGTTTCAAACACGCGCTCAACATGGTTATTCACAGCAAACTGAGAAGCTGGCTTACAATCATAGGCATAGTAATAGGTGTCGCCTCAGTTATCGCAATAACATCGATAGGAAGCGGAATGCAACAAACAATGACTGATCAACTCGGAGGTCTCGGAGGAGACTTATTAACTCTCAATGCAGGCTTTTCTCGAGGATCAAACATGTTCGGCCCATCTGATAGAAATGGAGGAGGCACAAGTAGCGCTGTTGCAACAGAAGATGAACCCATTCTTGATCGTACAGATGTTCAAGCATTAAAATCTATTCCTGAAATATTATTAATAGAAACAGAAATACGTGGAAACGTCGATGTTGCATTTTTAGGAAAATCTGGAACAGTATCTTTAACAGGTGTTGATCCCGCAGTTTGGTCAGAAATTACAACAAACGAAATTGCAGAAGGAAGAATGCTTGATTCTGCTGATCAAAACGTCGTTGTTATTGGAGGAAGTCTATCAGATTCATATTTTGGAAAACCTCTAGGAATAAATCAAATGATAACCATTGAAGGAAATGTTTACAGAGTTGTTGGAATACTAGATGACACAAGCAATAGCATTTACATGCCAATACAAATGGCCTATCAAGTTCTTGATGATAAAGAAGAAGGAGTTTATGATTCTATTACAATTAAAATAAAAGATGAAGAACAATTAGATGAAGTCATGAATAAAACAGCACTTAAATTAATGCAAATAAGACATATAACTACAAAAACCAAAGATTTCTCATTAACCTCAAGCAAACAAATGCAAGAAACGAGATCAGAAATGATGTCCTCGATGAATTCTTTCTTAATTGCAATAGCCGCCGTTTCTTTAATTGTTGGCGCTGTCGGAATTGCAAACACCATGTTTACATCAGTTATGGAAAAAACAAAAGAAATAGGAATAATGAAAGCAATCGGCGCTCGAAATAAAGATATAATGTTAATATTTTTACTTAATGCATTATTAATAGGTATCGTCGGAGGATTACTCGGCATTATTTTCGGAATATTATTATCTGCAGCACTACCTGCAATAATGGGTCAAAGCGCAATGCTTCGCGGAGGAACATTTGTTTCGTTAAACGCAATACTACTTGCAATATCCGTTTCAGCAATCATTGGAGTTCTTGCAGGAATAATTCCAGCATACAAAGGATCAAAACTAAAACCAGTTGATGCACTAAGATATGAATAATCTATTCAAAAAAAGATTATTTTAAATGACATTTCAAATTTTTACGCTCTTTGTAAAAAAATACGAACACAACCCACGCCAAACCAATACCTAAACTACCTATAATAATAGGCAAAGTATAATGCAGTGCTGCAAAAAAACCTGCAAGTATAGGTGGAATTGCCATAGCCAAAGCTTGAAGTGATTGATTAATTCCCATAATTTCTCCTTGCTCTTCTGGCTTTGTTAAATTAGAAATTAATGCATTCATATTAGGCATAGTTAAACCAACAAAAATAGCAATAATTGCAGTTAAAACATATATGCCTTGCAAAGTATTAGGAACAAGCATAAACATTATAAAAACGGAAACCAAAATAGTTGAATACGGAAGAATGTCTTGAGGACAAAATTTCTTTGATAAAGGTCTTACAATAAATCCTTGAGCTATCGCTATGCATACACCCATAAAACCAAACAATAAACCTATGTCCGATTCTGTAACTGAAAATTTTTTTATAAGAAAAACTTGAAAAAATTGAGTATAAAAACTAAATCCGAATGCAAAAAGAAACGCGAATAAAAATAAAATTTTCAAAGTTTTATGATGCATTGCAATCTTTATATTTTTTAATGCTGTAAAAACATGAATTTTTACATGCCTAGAAGTATGAAGTGTTTCTTTAAATAAAAACAAAAACAAAATCACATTTACTAAAGATAGAAATGCTGCAAAAAAGAACGGAACTACAGGCCCGAACCAAGGCACAATTTTAGGATCGGCAAGTAACCCCCCTATTGTTGGCCCAATAATCATACCAACTCCAAATGCCATTCCAACAAGACCGAAACGTTTAACTTTATTTTTTTGATCACTAACATCTGCGACAGCTGCCATTGCAATAGTTATATTTCCTCCTGTAAAACCATCTAAAATTCTACTAAAGAAAAGAAGAGGAAGACTATGAAATATAATGCCTATTGCAAAAAGCAAATAACCTACAATAGTACCAACTAATGATATGAATAAAATTTTTTTTCTTCCATGTTTATCAGATAATGCTCCTAAAATAGGCGCTCCGAAAAACTGAGCTAACGGATATGCTGCGATTAAAAATCCTAAAACAATTGCGCGCGTCGCAAAAGGAACACTTGCTGCAAAAAGCAAATTTGTTGAAAGAAATAAAGCTGCAAGAACAGGTATAACTATACCTATGCCTATCATATCTATTAAAATTACAAGAAACATTGGAAATATCGAAAACTTTTTTTGCATTTAATATAGAATAAAAAATAGACATTTAAAACTTGCGATAAAACACCAATACTAAATACGTACAAATAAAGTTTAGAATTCTAAAATTCTTGCAAAATTTCCAAAAACTAAAAGCCCCTTTTCTTTACCCGCTGCAGCATAAACTATTGATACTACCCAAATAATTGCAAGTAACGTATATATTATAGCTCCAAGAATTGAACCAAACATTTTACTTATTATAGAAAATAATGCAACTGCAAGATTTGCAATTAAAAGTATAATTATAAAAATAATAGCTTGTTTAACATGAAATTTAGCAAAAGTATTTTTATTCATTTTTTTATCTAAGAAAAACCAAACAATACCAACTAAAACGTATGCAAGAATCGCACATATTTTTCCATCATCTGTTGTTTTAGACATATAATAACCTTTACTACCAATTATATTTTATAACTTATAAATATTTCGCAAAAAAAGTAACTTTAGAGTAGAAACCTTTATAACGCCACCCATATTTTATTTCCAAATGATTACAATTCCAGGTGTAGATCCTATATTTATGTGGATAGGCTTTCTTATACTTGTTGCAATCTTTCTGGTTCTTGATCTTGGAGTATTTAACAAAAAACAACACGAAGTATCAGTTAAAGAAGCATTAGTTTGGACAGGAGTATGGTTCGGCGTTGCAATGCTATTTAATTTATTCATATATTTAGAATTTGGTTCTGAAAAAGCAATGACATTTCTCGGAGGATATCTTCTTGAAAAATCATTAAGTATAGATAATATATTTGTAATCTTCTTAATATTTACAAGCTTTAGAGTAGAAAAAAAATACCAACACAAAATATTATTTTGGGGAATTGTAGGCGCAATATTTTTAAGAGGACTCTTAATAATATTAGGTTCAGCTCTTGTTGATAAATTCCATTGGATATTCTACTTATTTGGCGCATTCTTAATATATTCAGCAATACATATGGTTATTAAAAAAGATGAAGATTATGATCCTCATCAAAGTTGGATTGTTAGAACAATACATAAAATAGTTCCTGTTGTAAAAGAGCACAAAAAAGGCAATTTATTTGCAAGACAAAATGGAAGAAGAGCAGTTACAATTCTATTTGTTGCATTAATAGTTGTTGAATTTTCAGATGTTGTTTTTGCCTTCGATTCAATTCCTGCAATATTTGGAATAACAACGGATCCATTCATTGTATTCACATCTAATATTTTTGCAATTTTAGGCCTTAGATCATTGTATTTTGTTATTGCAAAAATACACGACACATTCAAATATTTAAGTTACGGTCTAGCATTAATACTAACATTTATAGGAGTTAAAATGATAATAATGGATTGGGTTCATATATCAATTGGAACATCATTAATAGTCGTATTTTCATTACTTGCCTTATCAATAGTATTATCGCTTATTTTTGGGAAAAAACAAACACAACTAGAACAGAAAAAAAAGAATATTAAATCTAAAAAAGCTCAAACTACAAAACTAAAAAAAACAAAAAAGAAAACAAAATAATTCTAAATTAACTCAACACTCAAATTAACTCATTATTCAAGTATTATGAATTTCTTAATTCCTCAAGAACTAAATCTTTTTGCCAAACACTTAAAGTATCCATTTTGCCCGTTACAACTATATCTTTTATTTGATCTTTACTCAAAACCATATGTCTTTCAAGCCCTAAACGTTCAGCAATTTTATCTCTAATTAAACCATATCTTTCAAATTCATCTTTTTGTTTCTGAGTATAATGCAATTTAGGCCCTTTTTTTGGCATACCAATTCCCATATGTTTTGCTTTTTCTATTTCGTCAAAAAATAAATTAGCCCTTGTTTTAACAATAGGATGAACGCCTTTAAGGTTCTTCCATTCATCAAGCGATAGAGGATCTTTTGCAAGTTCAAGCATTCTTCTAGTGCTTATAATATAATGAACGGGTCTATTTACTTTTTTTGCCAGAAATTCTCTTAAATCAAACATTTTTTTTAATACCGATCTTTCTGAATCTGAAAGTTTACTAACTCCTTTTATATCAAAAAAATCTCCTTCTTTATATTGAAAATTTGTTTTTTCAATTACTATACATTCTTCTTCCATCCACAAAAGCCTATTCTTAGCTATAATTTCATTTCTAAGAACATCTTTTAGAGCAAGTAAATGATTAGTATCCTTAACTGCGTAACTCATCATTTCAGGCGTTAAAGGACGAATAGTCCAATCAGCCATTTGAAATTTAGCTTCTTTTTCAACACTAAAATACTCATGAAGTAAAGATCCTAAACCTAAATCTCGTTTACCTAAAATTTGAGCTGCAAGTTGAGTATCAAAAATATTTTTAGGCATACAACCTAATTGATGCTTCAAAATTCTAAAATCAAAACTAACATCATGAAATATTTTTAGAATAGCTCTATTTTCAAGCATCTCTACAAGAGCTTGAACATTTCCTAATTTTAAAACATCAACAATCCAATCCTTATCTTTAGATGATATTTGAACAATTGAAATATATGCACCATAATGGTGAAGATTATTCTCACATTCTATATCAATTCCAAGTTCACTACAAGTTGCCCATACTTTCGCTTCTTGATTAAGTTTATCTTCTGTATCTACATAAATCATTTGCATTAAAACAAAGACCTTCATCCGAGTATATTAATTTTGCCCTTGAACGACGCATTCTCTGAAATAGGTCAACACTTTTTTTATTATTTTTTCTTGAACACTTTATCATAAAACAAAACTATGCTCGTCGCCATCAAAACAGGAATAATAAATGCGTTCTTTCCAAGCACAGGAAACAAAATTATCAAAAGTGAAAAACCTAATAAAATAGAGTAAAAACTTGCATTAGCCGATGTTTTCTTTGAATACAAAGCCGCCAATATAGCAGGAACAAATATCAAAGTCATATAAGATACAAGCAAAGATAATGAAACTATACTTGGAATAATTAAAACAATGCCCCCTGCAATTATACCAAATCCTGCAGTAATAATTCTTGCAATAAGAACTCTCTTTTTCTCATTTTTTATATGCTTATTCTCAATCCCGCTTTTTACATCTATTGATATTTTATTTTTTAACTTATCTTTATACATCAATTTGTAAATTATTGTAGATCCTGCAACCATAGAACTATCTACTGATGACATGATTGCTGCAAGAATTGCTGCAAAACCTAGTCCTGTAAGACTTGGAGGAAGTAAATAACTCATTAAATTAAAAATAGCAAAATCTTGCAACGTGTTCTTTAAAAGAACAGAAGATAAAAGTCCGAAAAAAATAATCATGATTCCAATTATAAACAGAAACGGAATTGATAAAAAATAAGAATTTCTAGCAACTTTTTCGTTCTCTGCAGAAAGTGTTCTTTGCCAATGATATGCTGTTCCTAAAAATATGAATCCGCTTAAAAGTATTGTTCCAAGAAACCATGCAATTCCTCCAAAATTAAATAAATTTAAATGACCTTCAGGTAACTTGTGAACTAAATTACTAATGCTTCCTATTTTTGCATAACCTAAAAAAAACATCACGATAAAAGGAATTAATATAACCCAAAATTGAACAAAATCAGTCATAATATCTGCTTTCAATCCTCCAATAGCTGAGTAAATAATAGTTATTAAAACAGCAACAGCAATTGCTAAACCATAATTTACCCCAAGAACTAATGAAGAAATAATAGAAATGCCCGCAATATTCGTTGCAATCCAACCAATCAAAATAAATAATTGTAAAATACTAACTAAAATATGATTTTTCTTATCGAATCTACCATGAAATATATCAGCAATAGAATACGCGCCATATTTATCTCCAAAACTCTTCATCTTTTTAGCAACAAGTGCTAAAACTAAAACTCCTACCATAAATGCAATAAGTAAAACGAGACCATAAGATATTCCTGAATTAGAAACTTCTGAAACTACAGAAATTGTAGCAGTCGCGCCTACAATAGTTGAGACTGTGCAAAACACCATCAACCACAAACTCGTTTTTCTTTTATTAATAAAATAAGTTTCTAAAGATTGAGCTCTAGAAAAATACCAAGTTATAATTAACATTAAAACAAAATAACTAATTAAAATAATTAAAGTCATATTAATATTTTGCATAAGGTATTCCCCAAAACTTCTTTAAGAAACAAAGAAAACTATATCAAATTTTACCCGTTTATGAACGGCAGTTATTTTCGTTTAAGGTCAGGAATAAGTTTAGATTCTGCTTTTCGTAAATGCTCCTGATATGTAGAATAAGACACCTTCATAATTTTCGCAAGCTTATGCATATTTGTTTTTCTTGGGAAAAAATAATACCCTTCCGCATTTGCCAAATCAAATGCTTCTTTTTGCTTATCTGATAAATCAGGCAAAAAAGAAGTAAATGAAATTGTTGTCAACTTTTCTTTTTTTAATTTTAAAATTTTACCACCATAATATTTCTTTGCAATATCAATTACAGGTAATAAATCATCTTTGCGCCAACTAGCAATCTCCCAAATATGGTATCCTTCACGAGAAATAAAATCAGGACTAGACCTTATGAATTTAGGATTATAAACAGGCTCTAAATACAAAGGTTGTTTAGACACATTGACGATAAAATCACCATTTGTTTCGAAATATACAAACTGTTTATTCTTTTTAAGATAGTTAATTACCTTTTTTTTGTTTTTGTCATCACCAATAATCAAACCAGCAGTTGTTAAATACAAATTATTTTTATCTTTATAATAACCTAAACTATAACCTGTAAGATCAACATTAAATTTATGAGCAAGACTTCCGAGTAAAAAATTCTCACAACTTAATTTCAGCTTTAAAACCCACATAATTGTTAAATGAAATACCTCCTAATAAATATTTCTAAAAACACCTCCAAAAACTTTCCAAAAAAATTCAAAACAAGACCTAAAGTCCTAATTATCCTCTTTTTGACTCAACACTGGACTAATAGGAACAATATTTAAAAGAGCAAAGCGCTAACCATATTTATCATGATTAACATAGAAGAGAAAACCGATGACCCAGTCATAAATATATCTCTTAATACACTGAATTTAAATAAACAATTGCTCGCTTTTTTTAATACTAAAAAAA
The DNA here is from genome assembly GCA_041660865.1 of Candidatus Woesearchaeota archaeon. Lineage (GTDB taxonomy): Archaea > Nanobdellota > Nanobdellia > Woesearchaeales > 21-14-0-10-32-9 > 21-14-0-10-32-9. The sequence continues at coordinate 102,909 of JBAZVO010000003.1, read as the reverse complement.
GTGCAGAAGCCTCAGCTGAGAGAATATATTCAACTCTTGATAAAAGCACAGAAACTCCTGAATTAATTGAACTTGCAAATAAAATAGAAAAAGTTCTAAGCGCACCCACAAAACAATGTAAACGACTCGCGAAAATTATTAGACGAGGCGTATCATTTCACCATTCTGGACTTCATAGCGAACAAAGAGCAATTGTCGAAGAAAATTTTAGAGCAGGAAAAATAAAAATAATATGCAGTACAACTACACTAGGCGCTGGCCTTGATTTACCTGCATTTAGAGTTGTGATTAAAGATCTAAAAAGATTTAACGGAGGATGGGGAATGTCAAATATTCCTGTTCTTGAATATGAACAAATGGCAGGTAGAGCTGGAAGACCATCATATGATAATGAAGGACAAGCAATATGTATCGCAAGTAGCGTTGAAGAACAAGAAGAAATTTGGGAACAATACATTAATGGCGAACCTGAAGACATCCTCTCAAAACTCGCAGTTGAACCCGTTATGAGAACATACGTTTTATCACTAATCGCAACAGGCTACACTAAAAGTACAACTTCTTTAACTGAATTTATGAGCAAAACATTTTATGCTCACCAATACAAAGATATTTCCGCACTAAATATTATAATTGAAAACATTCTACAAAAATTAGAAGATTGGGAATTCATTAACATTATAGATCTTGAAAATGATGAAAAAGAAAAAAAGAAAAGTCTTTTTTCTAGTGCTAAAAATTTCTCGAAGAAAAAAGAAAAAGAACTAAAAGCAACAAAACTAGGCGAAAGAGTAGCCGAACTTTATCTCGACCCAGAAACCGCACATTATTTACTTGAATGCATGAAAAAATCAGCATCAAATCAAACACAAATAGTAACTCCATTTGCACTTCTTCACATGATTTGTTCAACGCTTGAATTAAGACCATTAAATAAAGTTAGAAAAAAAGACATAGAATTAGTGAATGAAAAAATTGTTCTTGAAGAATCTAATCTTTTATCAGAAATCCCTGATTCTTACTCTGATGAATTTGATGAATTTACAAACAGCATTAAAACCGCGATAATTTTAGAACAATGGATAAATGAAACAAGCGAAGAAATATTACTTGAAGATATGAATATCACTCCAGGTGATTTGAATTCCAAACTCGATAGAGGAGATTGGCTATTATATTCTTCTTATGATTTAAGTAAAATACAAGGGTTTCGCAACGTAGGTAAAGAAATTTTAAAACTTCGCGAAAGATTAAAAGGAGGAATCAAAGAAGAATTACTTCCACTTGTCAGACTCAAAGGAATAGGAAGAGTTAGAGCAAGAAAAATGTTCAATAATAAAATACGCGACATTGGCGATATAAAAAAAATAGACATATCAATTCTTGGCGCAATCATCGGCGACAAATTAGCCCTCGATGTTAAAAAACAAGTCGGTCAAGATTTATCAGAAGAAAAAATAAAAATTAGACCAAACAAAAGAAAAGGACAAATATCTTTACATGATTTTGGAGAATAAATTAAAAAATTTAAAAAATAATTAATTACTTAATCAAATACGCAATATTTTTATGTTTTACAAACACAATATTCTGATCCTGACTCGTCTCTATGTTAAGAGGATTTTTCAAATCTATAAGTTGATATGATTCTTGATCCATAACTTGAAGCTCAGGACGCACAGTCATTATTTTAGATTTGTATTTTCTTAAAACTTTAACATCTGATGCATCTTCATTTCTAAAAGTTGATTTTTTTCCAGTAATAAGATTTATACCTGTTACAATTTTATTTGTTTCTTTTACAAAAAATGGATGATCCTCTACCTCAACAACATCACCAAGAGTAAAATCTGGAATTGAAACTAAAACATTAACTCTAAAAATATCTCTACTAGTAAGTCTATTTCTTGAAAATAATTGCGCATTATTATCAAGCGTTGCACCAAAATTTCTCATAAGCTTTAGAGCAAGTGGTTGCAATTGTCTTTTTCTAACAAAAAAATAATCAACATCTTTATCTTTTTCAACAACCTTATTTATGAAAACTTTATGTTTTGAGGCATAATTTTTTATGTATTCTTTAACATCTGGTCTTGCATTTCTTAATTGCAAAATTCCTTCAAAATACGTCGAACCTACTTTTGCAACATCTGGTGATAAAGTTATTTCAACATTAATTGGAACTTTGAAAACTTTACCATTTGATTCAATTATAAGTTCACAATCTTTTTTAAGGCCTGCCTTCTCAAGTAATTCTTCATAAACCTCAAGACCCTCATTTAAAATAACTTTTTGTTTAACAAATTTCTTAACTAACCATTCTGATAAAGTTCTAAGATTATTAAAATTAGTCCACTTACCTTGAATAAAAACTTTACCCGAAGGCGATAATTTAATACTAATAGGTTTAAAATCTATAGTTTCAGGATTACACCCATCACAAAAAAGCCCTGAATTTATTATTTTACCACACTTAGGACAAAATTTTCCCATAAAATAGGAGAAGATGAAAGAATATATAAATATACCTAGAAATCAAATAATATTAGTAATAAAAAAAACAAGAAAGATTATTGGAAAAATTAAAAATTTCGAATACAAAAATCCTAAATGCAAAAAAACAAACACATAAAACTCTAACATAAATCCCGAATACAAAAAAAAACCACACAATCCAAATACAAAAAAACATAAAAAACAGACTAAAAATGAGCTCCAAACAAAAAGAAAAAACAAACAAAAAATCGAGAAACGTTAAAACGAACATAAATATAATTCATCTTAAAAAATTCTGGAATTTTGTTTGGAATGATAATTCTCTTGCAAGCTGGGCAGTTAGCATAGTTCTTGCGTTCGTAATAATAAGATTTATTTTCTATCCCCTCATAGGATTAATAGTTGGAACTTCAATGCCAATTGTTGCTGTAATAAGCAGCAGTATGGAACACCCAGGCGAGGATTGGACTCAAAACCCTGCATACTGCAAAAATAATATATATTGTTTACAAGAAGAATGGTATCTTGAAAAAGGCATAACTCCAAACGAACTACAAACATTTCCTTTCAAAAATGGATTTAATAAAGGAGATATAATGATTATAGTTGGTAAAAAACCTTCAAAAATAGAAATTGGTGACGTTATAGTTTTTAATGCAGGAAAAAATTATCCTATAATTCATAGAGTTGTTGCAATACATAAAACAAACACCTCAGAAATATATTATGAAACTAAAGGAGATAATAATCCTGCGCAAATAACTGCTAGCACAATAAATGAAAAATACATACTTTCTGAAAATGTCAAAGGAGTTGCAAAAATAAAAATCTCTTATCTAGGGTACATAAAAATAGTTGCAGCAAACGGCGCCATATTCATGAAAAATTTGATTACAGGCGCATAAATTAGCAATAAAAAAACATAAAAAAAATATAAAGGAGAAAATTACCATGAAAACCACAATAATATACGCTCATCCATTAAGAGATGGCCACAATGCATTAATCTTACAAAAAATCGAAACCGAACTCAAAGAGAAAAAAGAAAAATATGAAGTTCTTGATTTATACAAAATGAAATACGACCCTGTTTTCACAGCCGAAGAATTAAATCGTGGAGGGAAAAAAGTAATTTCTCCAATAAATAAAAAACTTCAAGACACAATACAAAAGTCCGACAATTTAATTTTTATTTATCCGATTTGGTGGAATAGCCCTCCTGCCATATTAAAAGGTTTTATTGATAGAGTCTTTAGTGCAGGATTTGCATTCAAATACACAAAAACAACACTAGGCACAAGGCCTATAGGTTTACTTAAAGGTAAAAAAGCACTAGTTTACACAACAAGCGGAGGACCTAATTTCTTCTTCAAATACTTCGCAGGTTCAAGAGGAAGCAAAGTTGTTGCAAAAGACACACTTGGTTTTTGTGGAATAAAAACAAAAGCATTCCATTATGGTAATGCAACAAAAGTAACTCCTAACACAGAAAAAAAACTAGAAAAACTTGTTAAAAAAGGAATAAACGCAATTTATTGATGACTCCTTATTTAAATTAAACACACATAGTTTAATAAAGAAAAAAATAAAAAATGAACTGTTAATAATGCACTTATTAATCTTATACTCTGCCAACAATTTGTTGCTATAAACTAATTTTATTAAACTAAGTTCATTAAATTACTCAAACAAATTTTTTTGCAGGCGCTATTAAATCGAGTCCAGTTAAGTATAGAGTTTCCGGCTTTAATATTTTGCCCATATGTACAAACATTTCTCGAACAACTCTGTCTTCATGAATTATTTCAAATCTAGGAGATACTCCGTATACATCAAATCCTAAATTTAGGAATGTTTGTTGCATCGAGGGCATATTGCCTCTTGCAAAAGCTTCAACAAACCCTATGTCTCTTTGTTTGGCCTCATTTAGTAAATAGCTACAAAGACTTAACGCAACGCCGTTACCTCTGTATTTTTCATCGACGCAAACTCTTTCTATTTCGCCAAGACCAACAATAGATGTTAAACCGAGTGCAGCTACACCTTTTATTATTCCTCTTTGTTCATTTACAACCCAAACTTCTGAGTCCACATTAAGTCTATCTAACAAATAATTTGTATCAGTAAGGATCCCTCTATGTACAAGTATGTGTTCTGCAAAACTTCTTTTGTAAATATTTGCTATTTGTACTACATCTTCTTTTTTTGCAATACGCGTAACGCTCGGCAAATCTTTAGATTTTTCAATTCTATTTTGTTCGCGATTTTCTATCACTTTTCTTACAGAACTATCTAATAAATAACTATCTATCGAGGACCCATCTATTAATGAATCATTTATTAATTCACAATTATTACTCTTTACTTCATTAAATTTTTCGCTCCAATCTTTATTCATTTTTTTACCTCCATACCTATTGCTAATATTTCATCTCCAGAAAAAACAAATTTATTACACGCAATTTGCATAACTCTTCCCTTAATTGGAGATATTATTTCTAACTCGCGTTGCAATTCAAAATCAAATATTTTTCCGAGAACATCATTTTTATTTACTTTTGAAAATAATTTTTTATCAGAAACAAACAAACCAGATCGTGGTGCAATTATCCCCTTTCTATTAAAAATAAATTCAGAATTAAATTCTGATTTTTTAACTAATGTTTTATTTGGTTTAAAATCACTTCTTAAATTTAATACTTTTTTTAATTTAGATCGAGTGTTTAATTTTAACGCAATTATAGATTTTAAGTTTAATTCAGCTATTAATTTCGAGTTTAATTCATCTTTTGTTAATTGAGATTTTAACATCGAAAATGAATCCATTATTCTTAATAAACCGTCACAACACTCATCAATTTGCTTAGTTGTAACAATTAATGGATGATTTAATTCAAGGGCAATATTTGTAATTTTTAATTTATTTAATTCAGAACCTAGAGAACCTGAAAATTTATTTTCCTCTTTTTTTGATGCATCAATTAACCAAATTTGTTTCGGCGCAAATATTTTTGCAATAGATATATTTTTTTCATTCAATAACTTATCTGCTGAATTTACAACTATCCCCATTAATGGAGTTCGCATCTCAAAGTTATGAATATCAATTACACAATTTGACGTCTTACATAATTCTAAAATCTTTTTCGCAGTTAAACCTGATATACTTTTTTCATTTCCAGGAAAAATTCTATTAATATCAATTCCTTCACTTGAAATGAATCTAGATTTATTCATCATTGCTAAAGGATTTGCAAAAAGAACTATTCTTATTTCTCCTCGTGCAAGATTTATTTTTTCTAGCAATTGTTTAATTACTCTAAGAGCAGATGTTTCATCGCCATGAATACCGCAAATTATTGTTATTACAGGCTCTGTTTTTTGTGTTTGCGATTTATTTTTTAGCAATTCTTTCTTTTGTAATTTTATACTTCGCAATTTTTTCTTCGGCCTAATAATTAACAAAGGTATTTTTAGACTATTACTTCCTAAATTAGTTATTTTCTTTCTTGATACTTTGATAAACGCAATCAGCAAACATTTGCTTCAACCTCCATTTAAGTTGCATAAATGATTACAACATACTCGAAATACATCCTTAGATATATTTCGCACATATATTTTGTAAGCACATTTAGCGACTATGTTTCACATTAAATTATATCCTATATTTTTCTATACTATTCTATAAATACAGAAAATCAAAACACCTATAAAGATATTATCGTATAAAATTCATAAAATAACCGAAAATAATTTAAATAGTTGAATATTATTCAACTTTATGAAAAACCTCGAAGAAAAAATCATCCCTATTTTACAAGAAAATAGTTGTACCCCTCAAATATCTAAACTTGCAAAAAAGTTAAAGGAACCGTCAACAACAATACATTACAATATAAAAAAATTAGAGCAAACAAAAAAAGTCATAGGATACAAAGCAGTATTAAATCACGAATTAATAGGTGATGGCTTTTGTGCGTTCGTCCTTTTAACTTTATCTCCTGATGAATACGGTAATCCTGAACGAATTGCAAAATCACTCGCAATTCATAAAAATGTAGAAAGCGTAGATATTATAACTGGAGATTGGGAACTAGTCATAAAAGTTCGTGCAAAAAATCAAGCAGAATACTACGAATTTGTAAAAAAAGTTATCTCGAGAAAAGGCATAGAAAAAATCAAAACACTAATCTCACTTAAACAAGAAAAAAGCGAGTTTTTTCAACTTAACACATAAAACTCATGTTTATTTTCTGTTTAAAAAAAATAACGCTGGAAAAATAAATACTACGACAACAACTTGAACAAGTTTATATGTTTATTTTTCGATTTTATTTTATATTTTACTTTTTTAGTTTACTTTTCTATTTTATATTTATTTTATATTTTATTTTTCTATTTTACCTTTTTATTTATTTTACTTATTTTCATATTTTTTAAGCATATACTCTCCCTGATACCTCAAAATAACCCTCATTTCTATTAAAAAAACCCTATTTTTGTAAAATTTTATAAAACAAAAGACATCCCAAAGGTATCAAAACACATAAAAAAGACTCTTTGATACTTTTTTACAAAATAAGGTAAGATAAAAATGGTTAAAATAACAGCTAAAGGACATGAAATAGACGCAATTGCAATTAAAGATTCATTTAATAGACGAGCAATGCAATTTAAAAATAACATAATTGCAAGCCTTGGACGATTAGGTCTAACAGTTGATGATATAAATATAGATCTTGAAGCCAATGCAATAAAAAAAGCACCCGCAGTAGTTTCTTGGTATTTTGATAATAGACATATGCACTACAGTTACGGTTTAAGAACCAAATACGTAGAAAATCTATATGTTGTTTTTAAAATCATAGACCTCGAAATAACCTCATTACTTGAAAAAAGAAGAACTCTTAGTGAATTTGTTGAAGAATTCTCAGAAGATACAGATGTTATGAAAAAAAGAGAACAAGCAAGAGCAATTTTAGGTCTTGAAAATCATGTTGATGACTTAAAAGTAATCGATAAAGCATATAAAGATTTAGCAAAAGAACATCATCCTGATACAGACAATGGAAGTGTAGAAAAGTTCAAAGAAATTAATCACGCACATAAAATTCTTAAACGAGAATTAAGATAGAAAAAATATTCTTTTATGTTTGACAACATATTTTAAATAATTAATAGTCTATGAATTCTGAATTTTGTTTAACTAATATTCGTTTTTAAAAATTTGCATTCGTGTCACCATTTCAAAATAGAAAAGTTTAATAAGTACCTCTCCTAAAAAAATAAAATGGGGGATAAAATAAATACTGTAGATCAAAATCAACTCTATAATTTATTTTCTAAATATGTAAATTATGTTGATAACAGCGACGAAAGAGGACTAATTATAGGATACTCAGTTCTTGAAGCACTTCTTAAACATAAACCTAATAGTAATTCAGAAGAAGAAAGAGTATTTGAAGAAGTGAAAGCAATTTATACTAAATTAAAAAAAGATTTAGACTCATTATTAAACAATGATCCCTTAAGAGTTCTTAACGATTTAAAATACGAGGTAGATTTACAACTAAAAAAAACAGAATCATCAAGCAAAATATTAACTGAATTTTTACCTACATTAAATAGAAAAAAGAATCCTACCGAATATATTCGTAATGTAGGACTTAAAATACAAACTTTATCAAAAGATAAAGGAACATTTGTCGGTACAAGAAATATTTTACTAAACGATTACAACACATTAAAAGAAACATATAGGTGATTGAAATGACCGAAGCAAATACAGAAACTACTACCCGCGCAATAGATGACACATATCATAAGATAATTGTTCCTCTTTCAGAAATATATAGTTTAGGAGGCCCTGACACATTCAAACATCTTGAAAGACGAGATGATAACAAAAAAAATTTAGTAGTATTACCAAAATCTGTTTTTAATGAATTAAACTATTTATCAAAACAAAAACAAGATTATGGCGCATTAGATACTGCAGACTTTATAACAACACACGAAAGCAATATAAGTTCTACAGACAATGAACTCACCATTTATAGATTATATGAAGGTTTGGATCTTGCAGTCATGCACGAACAGGAAACTAGTTTTAAAGACTTAGAGAAAAAAATAAAAACCGATTTTAATCAATCGCCTGATAGAAAACTAGAATTTGTAACAAATGACCCGTTTAAAAATATTGAATTGAAAAATAAAGGATTAAATGCTAAAAAGTCAGACTTTTTATTAGTTAGCGCAGATATTGTTAATAAAGGAATAATTACAACATCTAATCCAGATTTTATGGCAAAAATATTCCAAAATCCCGAAAAAGGAATCATGCTCGAGGACATAAATTGGAGAAATTATTTTGATGAAGACCCATTTATTAATCAATTTATTCATTTAACAGGAAAGGATTCTTCAAGATATGCGAGAATAACTTGCGATCTTATAAAAAAGAATGGAAAAATAATTGATCATGAAAATGTCAGAATCGTACCGCTACAAGAAGATGAATATTCAAGAAGACTAAGTGTAGGCAATCATCAAATGAATTCAGTACTCGGAATACATGCAAATGACATGGAACAATATTTAGCATTACAGTATGGACTTTTAAATCCAGATATTTCCTTATTCTTTTTAACAGGAACTCAAGGCTCAGGAAAAACAATTTTAAGTTATGCTGCAGCAATAGATCAAATGTTATGGTACGATAAATTAGCTAAACTTGCAAGAGGCACGCCTGAAAGTGAAAACAGTTTTTTTAAAAAACTAATTCTTCTAAAACCAAACAATATAATGGGCGGAAAAGAAAGAGATATAGGTTTTTTACCAGGCAGCATGTATGAAAAATTAAAACCTCATCTTATGCCTTACGTAGATTCTCATAATAAAACTTCTCTTGCTAAAAAATTTCCATTTGAAGAACTATTAAAACATCCAAAATTTGTAAATGAATATGGAGGACCTAGATTTGATTCCAAAGTTGAGGCTTCACAAAAAAAAGATCAATTTAAAATAAATGGCGAGGCATACTTACCTGCAGATAGCGAAGTAATAGAAATAGCTTATTCAGGTTTTTTTAGAGGAAGATCATTCGAAGATACATTAATTATAGTTGATGAAGGTGAAAACTATTCTCCCTATGAACTAAAAACAATCATAGAACGAGCAGGAATAGGAAGCAAAGTTGTAGTTCTAGGAGATCCATTCCAAGTAGATAACGCAAAAAATACAAGAGAAATAAATGGATTAACAGGCGCAATAAAACAATATTTGCCAATGTCTTATTCCTCTTTAATACACCTAACAGGAAATTACAGATCCACAATGTCAGAAGATACTAAATCTTGGAGAGTCTATAGTTCCTAAAAAAAGAACCAAAAAAACTAAAACCCGTGTAACCTAAACTAATTTAATAATTTAAAAAAATTAGAAAAAAATTATTTTATTTTTTTATTCCCATTCTACGTCTCTGATACTTTTGGTCGCAATCATAAATATATCAATAAGCCACCAAATACCAAATCCGCCAAGGGTAATTAATTTTAAAAAACCAAGACCCCCATGACCTAAATAAAACCTATCTATTCCAAGCCACCCGATAAATATAGAAATTAACAACGCAGCAAGCCAATTTCTCTTTATTTTATTACTTGGAATAATATTATTAATTATCACTTGTGAAGTTCCAGAAGTATTTCTCAAAGTTTTAATTTCAGTTTTATTCATCGAATCTGTTTTTGAACTATTTTTTTTAGAATTGTTCTTTTTTGATACATTTTTTTTCTTTACCATAAATTTATTCCTCCGAAACTAATTCTTGAGTGCAACTTCTGCTTTTTCTTTAGTGCTTACAATTACACTCGCGCCCATTATACCAGAATTATTTGTCACATTTGTTACATTCACACGATTAAAAGAAACAGACGATCTCACACCAGAACCATTACTAGAATTAGTCACATTCACACGATTAAACTGAACACTCGACATAGCTCGAGAACCATTAGATCCGTTGTTCGCAACACATCTATTTTCGTAACATATAAAATTAGACCCGCATGAATAAAGTCCTGAAACTGGTCCAAAATTACCACAGTACGCTTCATTGACTGTAAAATTACCATAACACGTATCATTTATACCTATAGAAGAACCATTAGCAGTATAACCCCTCGCATAACCTGCAACAAATTTATTGATTCCTCCATCAGAATCAACACAAGAATAATTAATTCTAACTGGCGTTCCACCATTGCCAGGCAAAGACATCTCAACTGGTTGATTGCCAGAAACACCAACTCCGCTTGAAGGACTTGATGATCGCACAACAGAACCATTGGTTGAATTAGTTATATTAATTCTACTAGCAACAGTTGACATACTTCTTTCTTGAGTTTCATCTTCACTTTGAACACAAGCACCATTACTACATACATTGTTACCACAAGAAGTATGAGTCGTTATAACTTCTCCACCATTACACGATCCTTCAATTACTGCATTTACAGTGAATGGACTACATTTATCAGTGTGAGCGACAACACCGTCAAGTGTTATTATCCCTTTGACTCCAGTATTTATTCCACCATCAGAATCAACACAACTCGCAATATGTGAAACTACACATTCTCCTGCAAGACATTCAAATCCTTCAGAACAAGATGCATTTCTAATATAAACTGCCTGACCATTGCAAGCATATTCAGTTATAGTATTCTCATTTATACATACATCTTCAAATGTTTCTCCATTATTCCATAAAATTCCGTATTCATTTATATCATTACCATCTGTATCAAAACAAGGTGACGTATGAGTAAATGGTTCACTTGAACATCTGCTAACATCACAATATGTTCCTGCGGGACATTCAACTTCTTGTTTTGCAAGATTAAATTCATCACATTCCCATTCTCTTATTGTTGAAGTCGACAAACAAACATCTCCTTTAGCAACAGTATTATTAAAATTCAAACCGTAACTTAATGGATTTATTCCCTGATCCATATCTCTACAATAAGGTTGAGGTGGAGGAGGTTGAATGCATCTTCCTTCAGAATCATCACAACCATTCTCGCAAGTTGATCTTTCATTTATAGGAACTCCATTGAAACAAAATCCTTCCATTATATCTTCGGTTCCTGAAATACAAGTATCTATGTATGTTACAAAAACACCTGTAACAGGATTTGTTCCTCTTGTGGTTCCTTTTTGATAATAATTTCGTCCATTATCTGTATCAGTACATTGTACTGGTGCACTTCCAATTGAACAAATACCATTATTACAAACTGCGTTTCCAATACAATTTAGACTAAACATAACAGGTGAACTTCCTTTACACCCATATTCTCTAACAACTTTATTTGATAGACACTCATCCTCATAAATAGTAGTTGTTTGTTCAGCATCAATAGAATTAACCTCTATTGACGTTACAGTTATCGTACCTTTAGCATATGCCGTCGGAGGAATTTCAGTATCAGTACAATTTATTATTTTATTTCCTGAATCAGAAAACCCTGTTGCCATTCCTGTAAATATATCATCAAAATTTCCTGATGATGCTGCAATAAAAACAAATCCTGCAATAAAAAACATTCCTACAACAACTATTAATAAATGATCATGATTAACTTTAGTCATACTCTCTCCCTCCAAAAAAAACTAATGATTTCAAAACTAATTATAATAATATTGACATTATCATAACTTTTATTTATATACTTTTCCTTCTAAACCACGAGAAGTTATTTATATGTAATTAATTCTTCATTTATTTATGACTCATAAAAAAATAGGCCTCGTCTTAAGTGGAGGCGCTACTCATGGTTTTGCACAAATAGGAGTTATAAAAATACTCGAAGAACAAGGAATAATACTTGATTTAATTGTAGGATGTTCCGTAGGTTCTCTCGTCGGCGTTTCATTATCTTCTGGGAAAAAAATGGAAGAAATAGAAAAATTGATGCTTAAAGAGAGCATTTTCACATTTCTAACACCATCAATGGGAACGCAAGGACTAATAAAAAGTGAAAAAATAGTAACCTTTCTACTAAAAAATATAAACGTTACAACATTTGAAGATCTTAAAATAAAACTTATAGTTAATAGTACCAATTTAAAAAATGGAGAGGAAATAGTTTTTGAAAAAGGCCCTCTTCTTCCTGCATTGAGCGCTAGCATTTCAATTCCAGGAATATTTACCCCAATACAACATGAAGATAAATTATTAATAGATGGCGGATTTTATGAAATCGCCCCTCTACACTTAGCCAAAGATATGGATGTAATAATATTAATTGACGTATCAAAATTTGATAATGATATTACAACTAAAAGCAACATGCTTAGCATACTTAAACAAAGTGTTGCAAATTTACAGCAACATGTCATAGATCTTAGCATAAATAATTTGCCAAAACATCAAGAATTAATATTAATACGCCCAGATATTTCTCAATTTAGAAGTTTTGAATATAAAAAAGCGAATTATCTTGCAATGATAAAACTCGGAGAAAACTCAGCAAAAAAAATATTATCTGAAGAGAGAACAAGAAAAATACTAAATCTTTAAAATTTTAAATATAATAAATTTAAAAAAATATTCTTACAAAAAAGAAAAGAAAAACAAAAAGAAAAGAAAAACAAAAAAACAGATAAAAAGAAAAACAAAAAAAAGAACATATTAAAGAAAAAGAAAAACATTAAATAAAAAGATAAACATTTTACAAAATAATGGTACAAAAATCCACTAAACTAAAAAAAATACATACTCCTAAATTAAACAAATATCTCATATTATTCATCGTTTTCTTTATTTTTTTAATAACAATACAGCCAACCAATGCATCTATAAACTCATTAAATTCTTCAATAAAAATCAATAATTATGTAATTGATAATGCAGGCATTTTATCAACTGAATTTAAAATCGCACTTGAAACAGTTATGATTGAACTAGAAAAAGAAACAAATGGAGTTCAATTCGTAATATATATTGATAATATTATTCCTGAAGGTCAAAGTATAGAAGAATACTCTTTAAAACTCGCAGAACAAAATAAACTAGGAAAAGAAAATAACGATAACGGATTATTATTATATATTGCACTTGATGAACGCGAATATAGATGGGAAACAGGCTACGGCTTGGAATCAACTCTTAATTCAGCACTTTTAGGAAGAATTTCAAGAGCACAATTAGAGCCAGAATTTAAAGAAGGAAATTATGAACAAGGACTTTTTAATGTCGTTAATACAACAACTTACATTTTATTACATTCAGAAGACTCTGATGTAAAAAAAATGATTGACGAATCTCAAAGCTCAAAAAAAAGTAGTACGACTAAAATAATACTACTCATAATTATGCACATTGCTATGTTAGTAATTATTTGGTTCATAAAAAAACAAAGAGCTAAATTTTTAAATAATAATATTAATAATAAAAACAATACAAATAAAAATATTAACGATAATACATATATTACTTGTGCATCAAACATATTTACAAATAGCTTTAATAAAGGTAATCGCGGATCAGGCGGATTTAGTGGAGGGGGCGGAAGTTTCGGCGGTGGAGGACATTCAGGAAAATGGTAAAAGCTAATTTAGAAAAAACTCGTAAAAAAATAGTTAATATTAAGAAAAACAACAAAACTATTACTTGCAATAAATGTCATGATTGTACTGACTGTAATGATAAAAATGATAAAAACAACAATAGTAAAAATAATGACGACAATAAGTCTAAAGAAAAAAATATCTATTGTCCAAAATGTTCAGGCTTATTTACAAAAATAAAAATGAGAAAACTCAAACATCCAACAGGCGCAATACTTGATGTATGCGATAAATGCGAAGGCATGTTTATAGATGCGCCTGAAATTAAATTATTAAATAACTATAAAGAATCTGTACGGAGGAGCAAAAAATGAAAAAATGGATTATACCAACAATAATAATTTTAGGCATTGCGTTAATCATAGGACTATGGTACATAGGAACATATAACTCGCTTGTAAAACTAAATGAAGAAACAAACAATAAATGGGCGCAAGTAGAAACTCAATATCAGAGAAGAGTTGATCTTATTCCTAATCTTGTAAATACAGTAAAAGGCGCATCAAATTTCGAAGCCTCAACTCTTGAAGAAATCACAAGACTTAGAAGTGCATGGCAAAACGCACCAACAATAAATGACAAAATTGAAACTGCAAACCAAATAGAATCAAGTATTTCAAAATTGCTTTTAATTACAGAAAATTATCCTGAATTAAAAGCGACTGCAAATTATCAAGCATTACAAGATGAACTTGCAAATACTGAAAATAAAATCGCAGTTGAAAGAGGACGATACAACGAAGCTGTAAAATTGTTCAACGTCAAAATAAAATCATTCCCAAGCAACATTATTGCGAAAAACCTCGGATATGAACAAAGAACATACTTTGAATCAAAACAAGGCGCAGATATAAGCCCCGAAGTCAATTTTGGAAAGTAAATGCTAAGTTTAAATTTTTATTTTTTTCTTTTTTAATTTATTTCTTTATTTAGTGATTAATTGTTTATTTATTATTGACGTCTAATTATTTTTTTTGGCGTTTATATTATTATATTATTATATTATTATTATTATTATTATTATTATTATTATTATTATTATTATTATTATTATTCTTTCATCATATTAGTTTTTTATTCTCTTTTACCCTAAACCTAATAATTAAATTGAGCTCAATAATTAAATAGTTTAATAGTTAACTTAAACATAAATTTAACATACATCAAACTCATAATCTACAACCTCTCCTCAACTCTATACCATAACATTTATATACAACCAATATGTATTTTTCTTTGTTTAGAAAGTGTAAAATACTTTTTAACAAGAGAATAATTGCACGCAATTGTCTCAATTGTTTCGAGGGTTAAAAAAGAGGTGTAGTTGTGGATAAAAGAAACATGCAGGTTCTATGGTTTGATCAATTAGGTATAGAAGATGTACCATTAGTCGGTGGAAAAAATGCCAGTTTAGGAGAAATGTATAGACTTCTAGTTCCAAAGGGAGTTAGAATTCCAAATGGTTATGCTTTAACATCAGCAGCATATAGAAAATTCCTCGAAGCAAATAATCTTAATGAAAAAATAAAAGAAATATTGAAAGATTTAAACACCTCAGATATGGACAATTTATCAGAAAGAGGACATAGAGTAAGAGAATTAATTAGATCTGCAGAATTTCCTCAAGATTTAAAAAATGAAATTGTCGAAGGATACAGACATCTTTGTATTCAATACGGACCAAATGTTGATGTTGCAGTTAGAAGCAGCGCCACCGCTGAAGATTTGCCTGATGCAAGTTTTGCAGGACAACAAGAAACATATCTTAATATTAAAGGAAACTCCATGCTACTTGAAGCATGTAAAAAATGCTTTGCATCATTATTTACAAACAGAGCAATAAGTTACAGACAAGACAAAGGCTTTGATCATTTCTCAATCGCACTTAGTGTTGGAATTCAAAAAATGGTTCGATCGGATCTTGCAACATCAGGAGTTATGTTCTCAATTGATACAGAAACAGGATTCAAAGACGCAGTTCTCGTAACTGGCGCTTATGGTCTTGGCGAAAATGTAGTTCAAGGCGCAGTTAATCCTGATGAATTTTATGTTTTCAAACCAACTCTTAAACAAGGATTAAAACCAATAGTTTATAGAAAACTTGGAACAAAACAACAAAAAATGATTTATGATAACCAAGGAAGCAAACCTACAAAAAATATATCTGTTGCTGAAGATGAAAGAAAAGTGTTCTGTATGAGTGATGAAGAAGTTCTAACTCTCGCCAGATGGGCATGCATAATTGAAGACCATTATTCAGAAAAAGCAAAATACTTCAAACCAATGGATATGGAATGGGCAAAAGATGGACAAACAGGAGAACTATTTATTGTACAAGCAAGACCTGAGACTGTTCAGAGCAGAAAAGATATGACTAAACTTGTCCAATACGTTTTAAAACAAAAAGGAAAAGTCCTAATTAGTGGAAGAAGCGTCGGTTCAAAAATAGGAAAGGGACCCGCTAATGTTATTAAAAATGTAAAAGACATAAAGCAATTCAAAAAAGGCGAAGTCTTAGTTACAGAAATGACTGATCCTGATTGGGAACCAATCATGAAAATAGCCTCAGCCATTGTAACAAATAGAGGCGGAAGAACTTGCCACGCAGCAATTATTTCAAGAGAACTTGGAATACCTTGTGTTGTTGGAACAACAAATGGAACTGAAAATATTAGATCAAAACAAAATATAACAGTTGATTGCTCAGAAGGAGACGAAGGCCACGTTTATGAAGGACTCTTAGACTTTAACATCACAAGTGTTGATTTACAAAATGTCCAACAACCAAAAACACACATAATGATGAACGTTGGAGACCCAAGCCAAGCATTTGAATTAAGTTTCATACCAAATGAAGGAGTTGGCCTTGCAAGAGAAGAATTTGTAATAAATAATAGCATTGCGATTCATCCACTTGCGTTATTAAATTACGGAACTCTAAAAGATCAAGAAGCAAAAAATAAAATAGATGAAATAACATACGGCTATCCAGATAAAGCACAATTTTTCGTTGATAGACTCGCTGAAGGAATAGGAATGATTGCAGCAGCATTTTATCCAAAACCCGTAATTGTTAGACTCTCTGATTTTAAAACAAATGAATACGCGAATCTAATTGGTGGAAAAGAATTCGAACCAAAAGAAGACAATCCTATGATTGGATGGAGAGGCGCTGCTCGTTACTATGATCCAAAATTCAAACCAGCATTTGATCTTGAATGCAAAGCATTTGTCAAAGCAAGAAATGAATTTGGATTAAAGAACATAATAATAATGATACCAATGTGCAGAACCATAACTGAAGGT
Source organism: Candidatus Woesearchaeota archaeon (assembly GCA_041660865.1). Classification (GTDB taxonomy): domain Archaea; phylum Nanobdellota; class Nanobdellia; order Woesearchaeales; family 21-14-0-10-32-9; genus 21-14-0-10-32-9. Next base: position 85,467 of record JBAZVO010000003.1, on the reverse strand, counting down.
AACAAAGTTCTTGAAATTATGAGACAAAATGGACTTACACAAGGACGAGATGGATTAAAAGTTTATGCCATGTGTGAAGTTCCATCAAACGTAATAATGGCAGAAGAATTCCTAGACTTATTCGACGGATTTAGCATAGGAAGCAATGACTTAACACAATTAACACTCGGAGTTGATAGAGATTCAGAACTTGTAAGCCATGTTTATGATGAGAGAAATGGCGCAGTTAAAAAACTCATAAGTAGAGTAATTGAAATTGCAAACAACAAAGGCAAATACATAGGAATCTGCGGTCAAGCACCATCAGACTATCCTGAATTCGCCGAGTTCCTTGTCGAAGCTGGAATTCAAAGCATTTCTTTAAATCCAGACACAGTAATTAAGACAAGAATCGCAATAGCGAATAAGGAACGACAACTCGGAAAGTAAATTAATTTTTTTTGTTTTTTTATTTATTTTTTTAATTAATTTATATTTTCTCATTTAATTTAATACTACACTGAAATTCACATATCCTTTGTTCTATTTCTGAAATTTGTCGTCTTAATTTTGCTCCTTTTTCAGGAAGATTAAGTAAATCTTTAACATCATAATTTTGAGAATTAGAAAGAACTTCATCTAAATCTTTCTCATCTCCAAATCTTAAATGATTCGGATTTAATTTTAAAAGATTAGAAATTATTTTTTCGTTATGTTCACAAACTACAACTCCTAAAAGTGAGTTATTTTTTTTCTGAACATATTCTTTTATCGCATCTGAAACTGCAAACATATACCCTTGAGAAAGTCCAAGAGCAGGCTCATCAAATATTATAACATGTTCTTTAGCATAATTACTCTTTATCCCTTTAAGCAATAAAATTGTGGAATTTTCACCAGTTGATGCCATATCTTCCAAAATTAATGAACCTAAATGTTCCATGAATCCTTTTTCAGGATCTCCAGTTCTATGAACCATACCTGAATGATATACTAAGACGTTTTCACTTGACAAATATTTAGTTAATTCTTTTATAAAATAACTTTTACCAGTAGCGCTCTCACCTGTTACTAAACATAATTTTGATGTTGTTTTAAAGAACGTAGTTTCTAAAACAGGTTCAACTCCTAAAAGTTTACAATTCTTTTCAGAATATGACGACTTAAATACTGGATGACTTAAAACTATTTCAATATATTTTTCTATCATTACTATGAAAGAACAACAAGATCTATAAAAATGTTGGTTTTTAAAAATAACTTAATTTTACGATGATAAAAATATAACCTGCTAAAACAACACAAAATTTATATATGTGTTCACACATACTTATGTGAAGACACAGTAAAAACAAAAAAAAATAAACTGCAACAAGAAAGAATCAAAATGGGAAATATAACCTTATCAATACCAAAAGACGTTCATGAAGAAATGAGACAATTCTCCGACATCAAATGGAGTGAAGTTGCAAGACTTGCAATAGTTGAAAGAATTCAAACTTTAAAACTCGCCGAAAGTATTGCGAAAAAAAGTAAACTCACCAAAAAAGATGCGGAAAATTTTAGTAAAATGATAAATAGAGCTGCGACGCAACGATTCCTTGATGAAAATAATCTTAGACTCGAACATAATATTCTCGTCACTAATAAAGAACTCAACAACGAGAAAATTAATCCTAAAAAATAAAGGACAATTCATTTTACCTGAATTTGTTTTTGAAGAAGTAAACTAACATTTATTTGAAATTTTAACTAAAACAAAAATAACTAAATTAGAATTTGATTTGCTTTTTGAATTCATAATAAGCAATATAACTATTGTTTCAAAAGAAAAATCTAATCCTTATATGTTACACGCCATTGAAATAGTTAATACTATTGATGTTGGCGATGCATCTTTTATTGCATGTGCATTATTATATCCTGATTCAATAATTTGGTCCGATGACAAAGCACTTAAACAACAAAAAGAAGTAAAAGTTCTTAATACAAAAGAAATAATAGAATTATTTAAAAAAAGTAATTATACCTCTTCTTGAATCTATCCACCATAAGATTTATATTCAAGAATATCTTTTATCCAACATATTAGAGGTGCATGAATGATAAGAGTCGCAATTAATGGATTTGGAAGAATAGGAAGAATGGTTTTTAGAGCAGGATGCAACGATTCAAACATAGAATTTGTCGCAGTCAATGATTTAACCGATACAAAAACTCTCGCACATTTATTAAAATATGATTCTGCACATGGAAAATTTGAAGGCACAATATCCTATGATTCGGAAGGATTAATTATTAATGGTAAAAAACTTTTAGTTTTATCAGAAAAAGAACCTAAAAATTTACCTTGGAAAAAACTAAACATAGATATTGTAGTTGAGAGCACAGGAAGATTTACAAAAGTTGAAGAATGCAAGGTTCACATCGATGCAGGTGCCAAAAAATTACTTTTAAGCGCTCCAGGAAAAGGAGAAATCGTAACATTAGTTAAAGGCGTAAATGAGCATTTATACAACGGAGAAATATATGTTAGCAACGCATCATGCACGACAAACTGTTTAGCACCATTAGTAAAAGTTCTAGATGATAATTTCGGAATAGAAAGAGGGTTCATGACAACAGTTCACTCATATACTGCCGATCAACGCTTAGTCGATGGCCCACATCAAGATCTTAGACGAGCAAGAAGCGCAGCTGCCAATATAATTCCAACAACAACTGGAGCCGCCTCAACTGTTGGTGAAGTAATAAAACATCTCAAAGGAAAACTCGATGGAATTGCAATAAGAGTACCTGTTCAAGATGGATCAGTTACTGACTTTGTTTGCGTCATTAAAAAAGATGCGACTAAAGAGCAAATCAACGAATTATTCAAAAATGTAGCAAACAATGAATTAAAAGGAGTTCTAGAATACTCTGAAGAACCACTTGTGAGCTCAGACATTGTTGGAAATCCACACTCATCAATCTTCGATGCGCAATCAACAAATGTCATCGACAAAAGACTTGTAAAAGTTATCTCATGGTACGATAATGAATGGGGATATAGCAACAGAATGATAGATTTGATTCACATCATGATGGATAAGTAAATTAATTTTTTATTTTTATTTTTCTAATGTTTAATTAATCGGATTATATACTTATTTCTTTTATTTTTTCGTCTATGTTTTCTTTCAACGCCCGAAATTTCTTCGAAAATTAAGTCATAACTAATATTAAAATCCATAAATTAAATTTGTTATGAATTTAATTAAAAAAGACGAATTTACAGGATGGGAAGTTTCAATAATAAAACTAAAAGAAGATGAACTTGACAAATATAAAGTTACAAGACGATTTCCTGAATTAACTGTTGCAGAAACTAAAATTTTCTTTTCCAAAAAAGAAGCATTAGCACAATTCGAAGAATGGTTAAATAATGTTTGAAATCTTTCCTCGCAATAAAGAAATTAGTTCTAACTCTCCAAAACTATAAACATCAGGAACATCAAGAGAGATTATCTTCTTTTTCAAATATAAACTCGGAAATCTTTTACCTATCTCTGCTCTTTGAAACTCTTCCATTACACAAACAACGTCTGCCCAAGAAAGTAATTTTTCATCAAGCAATTCTCCACCGAATAAACCTGCAGATTTAGTTTCAAAGTTATTCTTGAATACTTCTTCTGCAGTCTTACTTCTGTACTTATTTTGATTGCAGACAAATAACACCTTCATAACCATAATAAATACGCGAAACAATATAAATTTTTTCAAAAAAAGGCTCTGTCCCAAATAGAATCTTTTTGTATACGGTCGTTAGCACTCTCGTCTCCCTCTGAGATACTGCACTCACCGATTGATTTGGTTTCTCGTTTGTTGTCGAGTCTATAGCTCTCGATGTGTTTTTTTAGTGGTGAGCTAGGCAGTACGTTTTTTATTCCTTTTGGGACAGAGCCCAAAAAAATAAACAACTTATTCAAAAACACCATACGGTAATTTATATCCTTTGACTTCTTCCAAAGTAACAAAAACATCACGTATTTTTATTTCTTCAGAAAATTTTGAGCGCAATTCATTAATAAAAACTCTTAATTCATCTGAATTTTTAGCAAAAATACCAACATCATATTCCCATGCACCATTATCACGACAATAAAAAATAACTTTTTTGTGTTCCTTAAAAAACATCTTCAATCTTTTCTCCGTATCATCATCAAATTTTGTGAGATTCAAATTGAGCGTATACCAATCATACCCTAATTTTCTAAAATCAAGACTTATTGTGTAGTTCTCTATTATGCCTGAATTTTCAAGCAGTTTTATTCTTTTTTTTATAGCATTTGCAGTGAGTTTTATTTTAGATGAAAGTATTGCGTAACTTATTCTTGCATCATTATTTAATTCTCTTAATATTTTCCAATCAATATCATCTAAAACTAATTTTTTATTCTTTGTTTTTTTCTGTATTTTTTTCTGTGAATAATCTACATCAGAAAATATTTTTTGGAAAAATACTTCTGATTCCTCTACAGAAATAAAAATATATTCGCCTATATTTTTTTCATATTTAGTAAAGAAATTTTTCATTACCTCAGTAAATTTTTTATCATTTTTTATAACAACATCAAATATTATAGACCACTTTCCTGCAGTAGGCCCAATCCAAGTAGTACCATGATGTTTTTTTAGAAAATTCATTATTTCAATTTCGGTTTCCCCTCTTAAATTTATAAGTTGAACAAGAAAAACCCCTCTTTTTAAGTCCAATAACATTTCATTGAAATAAGTATTATATTCTTTTATCATGCCAAGATTCTGAAGTTTTTTTATTCTATAATCTACATTCTCACGTCGAAGATGAACATGACGTCCAATACTAGTTGTGCTTTCTCTAGAATTTCTATAAAGTCTTAAAAGTATTTTCTTATCATAAACATCGAGTTTCAAAACAACATCTTGCGCCACAATATTAACAAAAACGCACCATTAATATTAAAATATTTCGTTTTTGTATAAAAATAACAAGAAATATTTCTTATATCAGAACCAGTTTACTACTTTAAAATAACATTATCTGGAGGAGAAAAAAATGGCGATTTGCGGAGTTAACGATGAAATGGTAGAAGGCGCAAGAATGTTCAAAGAAGGACTTATCGAGCATGGAATTCTTAAACGTGCAAAAGAAAAGAATCAAACCATCGATGCAACTCTAGAACATGAATTTCAAGAACTAGATTTAATGCTAAACACAGTAAATAGAATAGACGATCCTAATATAAAAGAACTTATCTTAGGACTCACTCACGAAGCGAAAGCAACATATAACCTGATACAAAAACACGGAATACAAAATTACAAAACCACAGTAAATGAAATTGTTTCAATGTATAAAGCAATGGATGTACAATTCTATGGCCCTTTAGAAGGTAAACTCGAGAATATGGACAAATTCATGGACTGGATAAGTCAATATGCAAAAAATACAAAATTATAATTATTTTATAATTATAATTTCACTTAGTTTTCTGTTATAGTTTTTTCTCTATACTTTTTTTATTTTTTTTCTTTCTTCTTCTCTTCCTTAAGTTTTTTCTCTTCTGCTTTTTGTTTTTTCATCTCTTCGTTGAATTCAGCACTCATTTTTTCCGCTCTTTTTTTAGCCATTTTATTAAGTATGGTTATTACAAGAAGAATTGCGATTATTGCAGCAATTCCTGCAAGCGCTTTAACTATTATTTGTGGATTCATTATATTCACCTTCAATTTTGATATTTTTTTTGTAGCATTTAAATTATTCGAAAAATTTTCAAACGTTTTAGTTGTTTGTGCTAAATTTAACTCTTTATTTTCGTCATTTAACTGCAAACCATCTTCGATTGCATGCATTGTCTTTTCTGATTTATTAATACTACGTTCAAGAGTAATATTTGAGATATTTTCAAATGTAAAATTGCCTTCACTTAAATTATCTTCTAACGTTATATTACTTAAATTACTTTCATTTAAAGTTAAATTGCCGTCAATAAAACTTCCATTAACGGATATGTTACTAATTAACACAACAGATGTATTTGAAGGAGGCCTCCAACTTGATCCACCTCCGCCTCCTCTTCTTGAAGACGCTTGAGTTATGTTTAAAACAAATATGTTACTTGAATTAACAGTTAGAGAATCAGTCGCAGTTATCCACACATATTCAACACCATAATAATTAGTTGGAGAATAAAAAGAAACTACATTATTAGTTACACTCATAGTTACATCTGTTGCATTATTTAATTCATAACTTAATGTATCTCCATCTGGATCATAAAAATAATCAATTAAATTAAACTGATCTAAAAGTTCGGTTTTTTGAACCCATGAAAAATCCGAAATAGTTCTTGAAGAATTAAATTCAACTGCATTATTCTCCATTGAAAATGTTGAATTTGCATCTGCTGAATTATTATTTCTATCTTTTCCATATAACTTCAAAGAATAAACTCCCGTATTTGTTAAATTACTCAAATTCAAATATATTGAACCATTAGAACTATTGCTTGTAAACATCAACGAGCCATTAGGATATGAAATATTAAACTCTGAAAATTGCACCCATAGCCTATCTTCAACTAACCACGTGATATTTATTTCGCTCTCATTTAAATGTAATGATGAATTTGTGCTCTTAGTTATTGAAACTGTTGGAACGTCTTCATCTAAATAATTAAGCGCTTGAATAACATTTATTCTTGTAATATTAATTCCGACTCCTGAATCATAAACAAAGTTGCCTGTTGAATTAAGTGCAATAAATATTAAATCTTTACTAGGCAGAGTTCCATTTTGCTCAAGCCAATATTGTTGAAGTAATAAAATAGCCCCCGCTACATGAGGTGTTGCCATAGAGGTTCCACTTAAAAATCTATACTCTCCATTTATCCCTGTAGAATTTATATATTCACCTGGCGCAAATAACATATCTTTATTCCATCTATTATATGTTGATGGAACATCATTAATATTAGTTGACCCTACTCTTGTTGCATTTTTAATACATGCAGGAAAACTAACTTTTGATGTATCTCCTTCATTGCCTGTTGCAATTGTAACTAGGATATTTTTATTCACTGCTGAATTTATTGCAGCAGTAATAATTTCATCCGTAGCATCACAATAAGAAGAAGAGGAAGATGCATAGTCTCCAAGACTTAATGAGATAACACTTATATTAAATTCTGAACTTCTATTAACACACCATTCTATTGCTTTTGTTGTATCTGAAAGATATCCATTCCCGTTAGAATCTAAAGTTTTCATAAATACAATATTAGACTCTGGTGCGACTCCTTTCATTCTACCATTAGCAGAAACTATTCCTGCAACATGTGTTCCATGTCCTATAATTAAATAATCATCAATTGGATTAGCATCTCCATTAACAAAATCCCATCCAGATAAAACTTTAGTACAATTAGACCAATTATAAGTTTGTTCAGTCGTACCATTAATAACTTCATCTGCATAAAAACCATAATCAACAGTAGAGCCATCACTTTCAAAAAGTATAGTTATATTATCTCCCTCAACACTCGGCGTCCATAAATCATTATATGTTCCTGAATATGATGCAACCCTATTATTATTTGAATCAAGTATTGTTATAAAATCCCATCCTCTTTCTGTACTTATATTTACAAAGTGAATTGCCATTCTTGAAAATCCGGATTTATTAATTACCCATGAAGTATTTTCATAATTAGAATAATTATGAACTGATTCAACTAAAATTGTTTCTCTCTCACCGAGTAAATTTAAATTTGAAATAGTACAATTTCCAAGATCAGAATGAGTATAATTTACTCCCGTATCAATAATGCAAACAGTTCTCCCAATACCAGTAAGATTAATATTAAATGGTGTTAAAGACCAAACATCTGTTGCATTTATTTTTACAGTAGAATTTTGAAGAAAAGCGTGAACTTTTTTATCAATATAAATACTCTCAACATTTAAATCTTCTTCAAGAATACGTATATCGTCAGCATTTAATGTTGCTGAAAATCCATTTCTACTTTGAAATTCAGAGAATATTTTTCCATCACCAATTTTATCAATTACAGAACTTCTAACTTTTTGATTTAATTTTACGGCCGCAGATATCTGAGTTGTAGATTTAGTTCCTTGAAGATTATCTTTTAATAAAACTACAACTCTAACTTTTTCTTGTTGTTGCAACTCATTTAATACATCTTGACTTGTTTTAGAATATACTTCTGGAACTATTAAAACTACGATAAACAATACAATTATTATTTTTAGAATAAATTTCCTCATTTTTTATTTTAACCCCTAACAACAAATACATCAATAATGTAGCATGTTATCCCCAATCAAATCATGACTTCTATGCGCCCAAACAAAACAACAACTAAAAAAATAAACCCTTGCTTATATTTTTAAACTCGTAACTTTACTCTCTCCGTGCTCATTCATACTAATACCATAAAGCGTTGTTGCTTCAGTAATTACATTATCATTATGACTAATCATAATATATTGCGCACGTTTACTATATTCATTAACAAGTTTTGCAAGTCTTTCTGAATTTTTCTTATCAAGCGCCGCATCAACTTCATCAAGCACATAAAACGCTGCAGGTTCGTGTTCTTGAACTGCAAAAATAAATGCGAGTGCAGTCATCGTTTTTTCGCCACCTGATAAACTTCTTATATCCATATACTTATTTCCAACAAGTTTAACTTTTATATTTAACCCACCATTAAATGGGTCATTTTTATCTTCAAGATCTAATGTTGCAGTTCCCTTTGAAGATAATGTAGTAAATACTTCTTTAAAATTATGATTTACAACATCATATGTTTTCATGAATAATTCTTTTTTCTTTCCATCAACTTCATTTATCATAAGCAAGACATTTTCTTTTTCTGAACTTAATTTCGCTTTTTTCTCAGTTAATTTAGTATATTCTTTTTCAACAGAATCATAAATTTCAAGAGCTCTCATATTAACTGTGCCGATGTTTTGAAGCATTTTTTCAAAATCAGCTATTTCTTTTCTTATTTCTTCAATAGGTTTATTTTTAAATGTTTGAACACCATCATATAATTTAAATTCCTCTTCAAGACCTGCTACTTGCGCTTTAACTCCTGCTGATTCTATGTTCTGCGCAGCAATTTTCTGCTCGTTTTTTCTCATTAATTCATTTTCTTTTAATATTTCATTCTCTGTTTTATTAACATCATCAGATGTTTTGTTTCTTTTATTAAATAATTCTTTGAATTGAGCATAAAATTTCTTTACTTTCTCTTCTTTTTCAGCAAGATCTTTTTCTTGTTCTGAAATTAATTTTTCTAAAATCTTTTTTTCTTCTGAGAAATCTTTTTCTTCTTTGTCTAATTGCTTAAATATCTTCATTATATTTTCGCGTTCAGGACCTAATATGTTTTGTTTTTCTGAATCTGTTCCTTTTATTTCAAGAATTAATTCCGATATTTCTGAACGAAGTTCAACTCTTTTTTGATCATAACTTGTAAGTTCAGCTAATAGTGCTGGACTTCTTAATTGATTAATTTGATCTCTGAATTTTTGCTTCTCCATTTTTAAAGAAACGAGTGCTGAATTCTGTTTACTTACTTGCGACATTAATAATTCTGCTTGTTTATCTAAAACATCTATTTCTTTTCTAATCTTACCTTTTTCAGTTTTACCCGATTCTAAATCTTCTGAATCAAGTCTTAAACTCTTCTCCATCTTTATTATATCTCCTTCAATATTTGCTTTAAATTCTCGAAGTCTCGTAATTAATTCTTCATTATCTTTGCGAGTTTGAATTAATCTACTAAAAATAGTTTCTAAATCTGCAATTTCAGAATTGAGTAATTTCATTGCATCTTTTGATTCTTTTTCCATGAAGCCAGATTCTTTGGTTTTTTGTCTAAATCCTCCTTGCATAGCCCCACTAGTTTCGACAAGGTCTCCCGTTAAAGTTACCATTCTAACTGTGCCAACGCCTATTTGTCTTGCTGATTCTATGTCTTTAACAACAAGAGTATTTCCGAAGACAAAATTGAATGCTTTTTCATATTTTTTATCAAACGAAATAAGATCCATTGCAAGTCCTACAACACCTGCATTTTTTATTTTTCTTAAATTAGAATCAATTTCTGAAGTTCTTATTTTATTTAAAGGAATAAAAGTTGCAACTCCTGATCTTGTTTTTTTAAGATGATTTATACATTTAGCGGCAGTTTCATCAGTATCAACAACCATACTTTTAAGTCTTTGACCTGCGGCAACTTCAAGAGATAATGAATGCTCTGAACTTACATCACCAAGTTCTGAGAGTAATCCATAAACTCCTTTCAAATTCAAATCAGTTATATCTCTTATTGCTTGACTTCCACCCATTTGCTCACGTAAGCCAACGAGTCTCGCACTATATTTTGATAATTCTTCTTTTCTTGATGTAAGTTTTGAATTCGCTGTGCTCAATTGCATTGCAATCGATGAATCTTCACTAAGCGCCTGACTTAATTCTATTGTTGCTTTTTTAAATTCTAATTTCATCTGTTTAAGTTTTTCAAGCGCGTCTTTGTTTTCTTTTTCAATAGAGAGAACTTTCGACATTTTCTCATCGATAGTTTGAAGCTTAGCATCATTTTTATCCTTATCTCTTAAAACCTGTTGTTGTGAATCTCTTAATTTTGCAACTTCTTCTTGAGCAAGTTCTATTTTTTTATCCATCTCTTCTATTTGCTTATCCATCTCAACAGCGTTTTCAATTTTATTTTTTTGTTTGAATTCAGCTATTTTTTTCTCAATTCTTAAAATATCTGATTCTTTTATTTTTATTTTGCTTTCAAGTTCTTTTTTATTATTATCAAGAATGGTTAATTTGCCTTCTATATCTTTGAAATTTTCATTGAGTTCTTTTCGTCTATTAACTATTTTTTCAAGCTCAAAGAGAAGATTAGTTATTCTTTGTTTATTTAATGCGACATCTACTTTTAATTTCTCAACTTCCTTATTTAATGCGACTTGATCTTTTTCTCCTTTTCGTTCTATTTCCGCATTTATTTCATCAATTTGTAGTTTCAATTCTTCAATTTTTAATCTTCTAGAATGAATTTCTTTTTCTATTTTTTCAATTTCTTTATTAACAAGACTTGTTTCTTTTTCAAATTTTATTATTTTATTTTTCTTATCATCTAATTCTTTTGAAATAATTGTCGCCTTGTTACGTTTTATATTTGTATCAAGATCTTTGAATTTCATAGCCTTATCTCTATCAGATTTAAGCTCTTTTAAGTGCGCTTTTCTTTCAGCGAGAATAATATCTGCCTCACTAATTTTAGAATCTACTCTTTGAAGTTCTCGCAGAGCTTTTTGTTTTTTATCTTCATAAACACTAATACCTGCAATTTCTTCTACAATTTGACGTCTTTCAATACTTGACATTTCAATTAATCTTACAATATCTCCTTGAAGAATTATATTATATCCATCAGGATTAATATTAGCTTTACTTAAAACATCAAGAATTTGAGTTCTTGTTACAGATTTATTATTAAGTTTATAGATTGATTGACCATTACCTTTTATTATTCTAGTTATTTTTATTTCTTTATCAACAGCATTAAATTCTTTATTCGTGTTATCAAAGAAAATAGAAACTTCTCCATCTTTTGCAGGAGTTTTGGTTTTTCCACCATTATAAATAAGATTAGCAGTTTTTTCGGCCCTTAATCCTTTTGAACCTGCTTTTCCAAGAACAAAACATAGAGCATCTAAAATATTAGACTTGCCAGAACCATTAGGCCCAAGAATACAATTAAAACTATCTGTGAATGGAATCTCCGTCTTTTTTGCAAAAGATTTAAAGCCCCTCATTTCCATTCTTAATACTTTAGTCATAATACACTCTACCCTCTAAAAAATCATACTCAAACAAACTTTAGTCGAGTCATCCTCTGTTAACATTGACTTATGAAGAGTATTTAAATTTATCGGGGAATAAAACTTACATTGCTCCATCTAATGACTCTAGAAAAGGTTTAACCTCTAGCTAAACTTCACTTATCCTTAAATCCATTTTTACCAACCAAAGGAACAAATGAACAACCATCGAATTTTTCTTCGACAAAACCATTCTTTGTTTTTGTAGCTTTAACAAGAACTTGCTTCATCCTATCACCAACAGGGGCTACAACTACTCCATTTGGCTTTAATTGAATTAATAATTCCTCTGGAATTTTTGAACAAGCAGCACTAATTAGTATTTTATCATACGGACAATAAGGCATTGCACCTGCCGATCCCTCCATATTTATTATTTTAGCATTTTTTACATCTGCTACTTGAAGATTTGTTCTTGCACTTTCTACTAGCTCAGGAATTATTTCAAGACCTATAACTTTATCACTCATCTTTGAAAGAATTGCAACAACATACCCTGATCCTGCACCTATTTCAAGAATTCGTTCATAATTTTGAGGATTCAAAAGCTCAATCATTCTTGCAACTAAATAAGGATTAATCATATTTTGCGAATGACCTATAGGGATTGAAAGATCGGCATATGCTAAATCTCTTGATACAGCTGGTACAAATAAATGACGAGGAACTTCACTCATCACCGTTAAAACTTCTTCATTTTTTATTCCTTTTTTAATTAATTGCATGTCAACCATTAGCTGGCGCTCTTTTTCATACATGTTAACACCTCAATTATCGTTTACAATTTCTTATTAATCGCATACTACTTTAAATTCATACTCCTAATTATAATCTAAACAACTTATTTAATAACCTTATTTAATCACGCAATTATGCTAATTTTTTAGCTTTTCTTTTACGCCTTATTATTAATATTAACAAACCCATAATTAATATTATAATTATTAATAAAGCAACATAATATATTGTTCTATTAGAATTTGCAACAACATTAGTTCCTTCTTCAACATTAAGTATTGATGAACGTTCATAAGTTATTTTATTATTATAATTTATTCTTCCAGATATTCTATACTGACCTATGTCTTTTGGAGTGAAAAATATTTCTAAACCTGCTAATTGATTTGGAAGAACATCTATTTTATCTGAAGAAATAAGTTTAATTATTTTTCCATCAAGCATTACAGTTCCTTTAAATTGCGCTGAAACAGTTCTTGAACCTCTATTTCTAAATTGAGCAGTTAATGGAACAATATCTCCTGTTTTGGCCCATGCATCATTTTCTATTCTAACAAAATCTCCAACATCACTTATTCCTCCTTTTTCGAGAATCGAAAAAGTAATAGTTGATTGAGAATTACAAGTTGGAGAAGAAACATTCGCCCAATATTGACCTGGTTGAAGTTTGTGTTCTAGTTTTGCTTTAATCTCTCCTGATAGAGTAGGTAAAATCTCATTAATCGAATTATAATTTAATGTTTCAATAATATTTTTCTGATCTTGATCATAAACAGTTATATTAAATAAGGGAGTTACTCTTACATTACCACCATTACTCGTAGTTGCTGAAAAATCAAGAGGCATACCAATTTCTGCATCTTTTATATCAAATCCTCCCGCAGTACAAATTAATATTTGAGCATCTGTAACTTTAACTTTTACTTTTATTTCAAATGCGACAACAACATTCGTACCCATAGACCCGCTTTGTTCTCCGAGAGGCCCAGTTGATATTAAAATTATTCCTTCATATTCTCCAACTGCAGTATCACGAGGAGGCTGCATAATAACGCCGATAAATGCAGGATTATTAGCACTCATCATTATTGGTTGTTCTTCAGGATTAAATGAAATCCAATCTTTAATAGCGCCTTGCGCTTCATAATATACAGATATATTATTTATTGAACCGGTACTTACAATTAAACTATCTTCCGCATAGCCTCCTCTTAAAACATCAGTATATTCTAAACTTATTTTATTAACACCGAGAAGAGATGCATCTACAGTAGGAATTGCAAAAATGCAAAACAAACATAAAAAAAATAACCAATAATTTTTTCTCATATTTTTACCTGAACTAATAAATTAATTTAATTTTTATTTCAACTTGAACTAAATTCTAAATCCCTTGGAACTTACATTTAACTTAATTTAAAAAAATAAAAAAATTCACTAACAAACAACACTCATTAATTAACACATAATGATTTCACTAAATGTTATTTATCTAAGTTTATCTAAGGAGTCGTTGCTGTAAATCTTACAGTTCCAGTACACACACCAAATGGATTTGGCGGAACATATAATTGCCAGTAAGATTCAGCTGTAACTTGCACTATCTCATCTGTTTGTTGGGCTAAAGTTAAACCTAAATCCTTATTTGTTATACCAAGAACAGTTTTTGATGCCCAAGGTTGCGCTGATGATGAGAATCTTTGATTCTCAATTGAGATGTTTGTTCCTTGTGCGCAAACAAAACCTAATCCATCGCCTTGAGTTAAACCGTAACCAAGCACACTAACATTAATAGCCCTATTTCCAAAATTTGTTATTGTAGCAGTTATATTATCTGAATAATCAGTTACACTTAAATTTCCGTAATCAATAATATCTGTAACATTTACTGCATATAATGCACTTATATTTACAGCTTTAATGCCTGATCCTGTATAATTTCTTTGATCTATTGCTGTAGCATTACAATTCCATGAGCCATTATTTGCAAAATAACTAACATAAAATGCGCAAGTATAATTTACAAGATATAATCCATCATTGCCTCCTTCAGTACAACTCGAATTAGTATAATGTACATTCTGATCATCAGGATCATTTGATGCATTTTGATTAAAGTAAAATGTTGCATTAACTCCAGTTACGTCATTAAATCCATTCCAATCTCTAACTAATGAAGTACAATTAAATTCTTTAAGTCCTCCTGCATTTAATGAAATTGGACTTGCTGATAAAGTAAAATTTAATATTTCTGGTTGTGCATTTGTAACATTAACTCGTGATGTTACATTTTTATGTGTAAAAGTCTGAGCTTCTACATCAGATAAACTAATAAAAAGTAAAAAAAAGAGGAGAAAAACAATCCCTGACCCCTTAAATAATTTATTCATTTTTCTCCCCTCCCCTGTAAAGTTCATAGTGTTTTTGTTCATGATCCTAACTCCGCATAAAAGTAATACATGCTTGATGTTACTGATGGATTATCTGCAATAATCATTTGGAAATCATACGTTTCAGAACCACCATAACCAGTATCATCTTGTGTTAAAATTGTTGCATAAACTAAATTAGTGTTATCGTGAAGCAATAACTCAGGAAAAGTTGCAGATGCCTGACTTTGTCTTGCACCACTAACAAAAGTGCTTGTTGCATTACACGTATTTTGTGTTATTGACCTTCCAGCAACAACAAGCGCTGGATGCACTGTATAATTAAACGTATTTTTTATACTATCAGTTGTAGTATCAGTTATACCTAGAGCCGTTTGTTCGCTTTGAACGGTTGTAATATTACTACAATTTATATTACTCCAAGTTACACTATTAGATCTTGAAGCGAAAATTTCTCCAGTAACAGATGCTGCACCTAAACTCCATTCATAAATCGTATTTCCTGCTGAATCATCGAGTGTCAAACTACCAGAAATGTTTCCAACATATGCCTTCCATTGAGCGTTTTGCTGAACCGCATCGAGAAGCATAGTAGTTATTGTACCTCCCGGATCAGATCTATTAGCAGGCGTTGATGTTCTGCCAAGATTGGTAGAATTTGCAGATATTGTAGTTCCACCAGGTTCAGCGAATACAATTGCTGTTAAAGTTAATAATACAACTACAAACATCGTTAATCTTAATAATTTTTTTCCCATTTTTTTCCCTCATGATATTTAATATTTCACGCTCTAATTTTACTATACTTAATTTGAATGTAATGTTTTGAATAATTTAATAATCATAATTTTATTTTTGAGTTCTTCTTTTTTTTTCAATTTCATTTTCTAAATTTTTTAACTACTTTTTTTCTCACCTACCAATTTACTTGTGCATTTCATGCACTAATTAAAATAAAAAAAATAAAAAAAATAAAAAAAAATTCTATCTAAACCTGCTTACTGTAATTCTACATAAAAGTAGTATTGAGTAGCAGCTTCATTTCCTGGTTTACCATTTTCTCCGACTAATAGTTGAAAATCCCACACTAAATCGTTGAATCCTGATTCTGGAGTTTCATCTAATACTGTAGTGTAAACTGTATTTGCATTATCATTTAACAAAATCTGCCAATACCCAGTTCCTTGAACTCCCCCTGTAGCATACGCTTTTGTTGTCTTGCATCCAGTCATATTTCTTGAACCTACAAGGAATGATGGATGGTTAGTTGCTGCAAATGTATTTGTTACACTGTCAGGATCCGTTGCCGCTTGACCAAGTGCTGCTTCTTCAGTAGTTATATTAGCTGTTGTTGAACAATTAATAGTAGCCCATGTTACTGTACTGCTTCTACTAGCATAAACTTCTCCTGAAGGTGACGAAATATTCCAATCGTAGAAATTATTACCTTGTGCATCAGCCAAGATTATATTTCCAGTTATATTTCCGTAGAAACCTTGCCAAGATGTTGTTACAGCTGTCCCATTTATCGTAACCTGTGTGACATTACCTGCTTGTGCCCCTAGTTGTTGAGGAGTTCCACTTGTATTGTATCTTGAACTATTTACCCATGTAACTCCATCAGCGCCAAAAGGCTGAGCGGATGTTGTCCACATAGCAAAGAGTCCTACCAACAATAAAAGGAATACCTTTCTTGTTATGTTATTCATTTTTCCTACCTCTCCCTATAAACATGATATATCCTCACCGAAAATAAAATTATGAGGATCGTAAATTGGATAATATTTACTTGCAGATTTAACAACGAATTCTTTACTCACAAGCAAATATTTTATTTTTTTAGTTAGACCATTTTTTTTCAAGGATGAATCCTTTAATTCTTTTTTTGCAGATTTATCTTTCATAACAACTGCAATTACCAAATCTTGAGAAGATGTTTTATCTAGAAATATTGCATCAATGTCTCCTAAATATTCTTCTAAATCAAGAACTGCACTTTCCAAAAATGGATGAAGAATATCTTCATCATAAAACCACACATTAAGTAACATTTTTTTATGATCATCTAGTTTAACCGTTTTTTTATTAACTAAATTTTTAGCAGTAAGTATAATATAGGCGCTTTCAGCAGCAAGAGAATATACTACTCTTGGTTGGCCCTTATCCCTATTACTTATTCTTTCACTTTTTACTATTCCTGCAAGTTCTAGAAATCTTAAAGATTGACTAATGTTAGAAACAGACGTATTTGCATGTTCTGCCAGTTCAATAGGTGATTTTTTTGATTTAGCGAGAGCCCTGAGCACATCCCATTTGGCCGCTGTGAACAGAGTCTCGTAATCCATTTTTTTTCCCTACTTTTTCTATTTCCCTACTTTTCTCCTTCCCTACCGTCAATGCAAAATCCTGCACCAGTATACACTTTTGTAAACTAATACCCCCTTAATACAAGTCATATTTAAATCTTTCGATTTGTACTGTATTTTACATTTCACAAAGATTCTATAATTCTATATTTAAATAAAATAAAAGTAACAAAATCACAATAATATACTCAAACAAAAATACAGAAGAACAATAATAACAATATAACAGAACCATACAAATACAATAATATATTAATTCAATAATTTAATGATTCAGTAATTCAGTAATTTAATAAATTCTAAATTTGAGCTTTAAAAGTCTTTAAAACGCATAATTTGCTCAACTCTCCAAATCGCTCGTTCAAATAATTGCTTGAAAAAACAACACAAACTTATTAATTTCACAGTTTAACAATTCAAACCTTCCCAACACCACACTTTAATTAACCAATTTAATTAACCAATTTAATTAACCAACTATCTTATTAATTTCTCCTTAATACCATATTCTTCTTCGATCTTCGTTAATTCATCATAAATTCCTTGCTTTGATTCGTAAGTAGAATATAACATACCTAAATCCTGTCTAATACTCGATAATTCAGGATATTTTTCTGCTAGCTCTTGAAACTTCATATCCTTCTCTAAGTTTTTCATGTTCTCGAGCAAATCCTTTTCTATATTCATAGGATTCTTAAGAGTTTTATATAAATTAAATAATTTAGTCATATCACCATATATATTACTTAAAGATTTATCTTTTAAAAGAAACATATTAAATTCCTGCTTTTGTTCTAGAATATATATTTTAGAAACTATTCCTTTCTCTGAATTAAACAATTGTTCATCAGCAATTCGCAAAAGAGCACAAATATGTTTATAATGTGTATCATTTAATATTTGTAAGTGTTTATTCTTTTGTTTTTCACTAAATTTAGTTAATGCCAAAACAACATGCACCACAATAGGCGTTAAAATTACGCCCAATCCTAACATCCATAAATATTGAACATATTTATCTTTACAAATGAAAAAGAAATAATGATAAATATACACGACGATAGCCAGCAAAATAATAACTATTAGAAAAACATACATTTTTCTCATCTCAAGATATTTGAGTTCTAATTTTTTCAACTCATCTAATTGTTTATCTGACAAAATTCTTTTTATATGCCTTCTAAAATCTATTTCGGCAATCACAATTATAATTGCAAGAAGAAAAAAGAAAATTAGCGACGACCAACTCCAAGGCTGCAATCGTTCAGTACAAACACTTATCACTCCCGGCCTTTCTCGTCTTGGAGGAATCACTGTTTGATTAAATTTAGTCTCATTCGTAAGTATATTTTCTCCATAACTACAATCCTGCGCAATATCGGGCATATTATTTGATGTTCCGCATTCATTAGAATCAACACATTTTCTAATTTGATAACCTGAACTTAAACAAGCACTCCATTCTTCACACGACCAAGATTCTTCACAAGGAGAAGGAGGTTCAGGAGTACCCGCTGCACCACCTGTATCTGCCGCACTTCCTGATGTTGCACCACCTGCAGCATTTCCCCCGCCACCAGCACCTGCACCACCCGAACCACCAGCACCTCCTCCACTAGCACCATCACCAGAACCGCCACTACCAGAACCCGCACCGCCACCACCAGACCCACCGCTTGATTGATCACTAGAAGGACATGCACCACAATCAATCGTACAGGTATTACAGTTTTCATACGAATCACAATACGCATCGCCACAAATTAAAGGCGGAGCAACAATAATAATTTCTTTAAATGATCCTGTTTCCCAAGTTACATCTGATCTAGAATACACTCCATACTTTGTAGTATTAGACGAATTAGAATCACTAGCTGACGAATCTACTATACCTTGCAATACAACCGCTGACGCAATTTGATCATTTATTTTAAATGATAAAACTTCATCTTCTAAAGGTCCTGCCGCTATATCATCTTCTCCTCTGCAAGTTAAAACGCCGAAATAACCGCGAACATTCATCCTATATGTCCCACAAGCATTACCTGATGAATCATATACACTAATCACACTACCTGATCCTGCTGGTTGATTGAATAATCGCGCAACCCCATAAATCTCAGTCGGCAGAGGAGGCGCAGCTAAAACAACTGGAATTATAATTATAAGTATGCAAAATAAAACTGTAATTAAATACAGATTCCGTTTTTTGTTTTTGTGATTCATTTTAATTAAATTATAATTTAATCTAACCTATAGTTATCGAGGCGCTGTCATTCATTAACATCCAATATCCTATTCCTGACTCCATGATCGTTAAATTTCCTGAATTGCCAGGAGTATAATTTCTCCAATAATTACTTCCATTTAATACTTGATACGATTCAACACGAACATATTTTCCATTTATTGACGATAAAACAGAAGAAATATTCGCAACCCCATTAGTAGGATACCCGATAAAATTCCAATTTTTTTGTAAAATGATATTATTATTACTAAATAAATATCCATCATTCGCATATACTCCCGACGTACTCATAACTACAATATATCCTGCTCTTCTATTTAAAGACGATATTGATTGAGTTGCCCATCCAGGAAGAGAAGGATTATAGCTAGACCATGAATCATTCAAATTAGCCGCGTTAAAGACATAAATTGAAGTATAATTAAGACTCTCATTATTAATATCTATTAGCGCTTCCTCTAAACTTCTACTCCCTTCTTCACAAAAAAAAGAAACATGATTTATACCCTCTTTTAAAGATATAGAACAATTTACATGTGGCGTTTCTTGTATATACACTTGAGCAACCGCATTACCTGATATAACTTCTTTGAAGTCCGTTGTTATAAAGAATGCTATGAACCCCGCGACAAGCACAAGTCCTACTGCAAGTGCTGTTCTAAAGAACATATTTTTTCTCATTTCTCCTCCTCAAATTCTATATACCATTTTTTTTGTTTCGGGTCTAACTTAAATACGATGTTATGTTTTTTTTCTAAATCTAGCGAGAATAAAAGTGGACGAGGAATTGTTGTTTCGAAAGAACTTCCCCTAACATATAACTTTCTTTTTAGATCCATAACTTAACTAACAACACATCTTATTTATATATTTTACTTATATTTATACTTAGAAATATACTTATATTTTATTAGCAAATAACTAACAAACAAACAACAAATCATCAAAAACGCCAATCATAAAAAAACATAAAATAAGAAGAGAAAAATAAAATAATAATAAACTATTTATTAAAAAAAAGAAAAAAAGAAAAAAGAAAAAAAGAAAAAAGAAAAAAATTATAGTTTCTGTTTACACTTCTTACACGTCTTTCTAACTATAGGATTTTTGTGTTCACAATTTTTACACTTCTTTCTTAAGAAGAATAATAAAATTAATAGTAATAACAATAATACTAATATATACATCGTGTAATTAGCCGCAGCATACTTGAATTCTAACGTCGCTTGTTTTATTTTAATTAAAACCGATTCTCTTTCACCATAATATACTTTAACTGATACTTTAGGATTCAAAGGAACGTCTGCATCCGCCATAACCGTAGTTACAGTTAGCACACCAGTATCATCTGGTGCAATTTTAATAACAGAATCAGAACTTAAAATTAAATATTCTCCATTAATATATAACTCTATAATTTCTGCTGAAACATAAGCATCCGCAGTACCTATGTTTTTTACTTTTATTAAGAATTTACTTCCAGCCTTCTGAAAAGAAACATCTATAATTTCTATTTCAGCACCATCAACAATGCTTACTCTTTCAACACTTAGAGTTTTTTGTAATGATAACTCTAAAGATTTAGGCGATTCTCCAAAGAGAGTATTGATTTCTAAAGTTATATTCTCTCCAACTACCTCTATTTTGTTTCCATCAGCATTTAGCATAGGATAAATAATAGTTTTAAATTCATTAGGCCCTATAAATATAGGTTCATTTTCATCAGGAATAGTTGTTCCTATTCCATCTTGATCGAGTCTTAAAAGAATATTTCTAAAATAAGTTCCTACTTGCGCTTTATTTTGATATGTAACTTCTAAATTTCCAGTTGCAGTATTGATAACTGCGGATGCTATATCAAGATTTAAAGCATATCTTGGAATTGGAAATCTGTCTAAATCCTCAACTTTAGAAATTGTGTCAGACGGAGTTCTAGACCCTTGCCCGAATTTTACAAACACACTTAGCCCCGTTTGTCTTCGTATAAAAGTTGCACTACCTATAAGTTCATTCCCAACAAGAGTTCCAACTTCTAACGGGCTACTACTAATGTACTCTCTTACCTGTTCAGGAACATTTGAAAATCCTATAAATAACACAGGATCCGCACCTGAAACAACACTAGATTCTATGAATTCTCCGTTAGTTAATATTACTTGCCTACGAGGTTCACCAAACTTTCTTGTATATATTTCCTCATATAACTTAACTATTTCTATATTATTTTCAAATCTATCTCCAGTATTTATTGTTCTAGGATTAAATTGAGTTAACGCATCCTTTACTTCTCTATCTACTTGTCCATAAATAATCATTTCTGTAACTGCTCTATCTTGGAAAAAATTAGATACTTGATTTATATTTCGTCTATTTGCAAAAATCACATAATATCTACCTTGAATTGCAAGAGGTGCAACAGATATAGAATTATACCCATAAGATGGATCAAGCACTATAAATTTAGATATATCTGTTAGTTTTTGACCAAGTTCTATATTACCATTTGATACTCTTATTTCTTGTACATTTTTGAACCCTTCCGCTTCAAGTATTGACTTATAACCAACAATAAAAGGTGAATTTCTAGAACTAATTAATTCCAAACCATCTAAATCTTTAGGTATTGAAAATTTCAATATAGTTGCATGTTTTGTACTTGTCAAAAAATAACTTTGCTGACCTATAAGATTCGCATAAATTACCCCTGAATAAACATCAGTCCAATCTGCTGAATTTATAACTACTCGAGTTTCAGCAAATGCAGGATTTGCGAATAAAAATAATGCTATAAAACACAAAAAGAATACAACTAAAGTCCTTAATTTATTTGATTTAATATTTTGCAACCAACTCAACCCCGCAATTTAACTCTTCTACAATTCCTCCCTTATTTAAATTTTTCTTTGTTATTTCTTTTCTTTCTCACTTTTCGCATTTCACAACTACTTAATCTTACATCCCAC
Organism: Candidatus Woesearchaeota archaeon; assembly: GCA_041660865.1. Taxonomy (GTDB): domain Archaea; phylum Nanobdellota; class Nanobdellia; order Woesearchaeales; family 21-14-0-10-32-9; genus 21-14-0-10-32-9. The sequence goes on along the minus strand of JBAZVO010000003.1, from coordinate 62,831 downwards.
TAAATAATCTAACACCCTCCAAAGTAACTCATCTCAAATCAAATTGTTTTCTATTATTACATAATAAGTTAATTTTTAAAGAAGTTAAAACCACATATAGACGACAATAATACTTATTATTATTACATAATAAGTTCAAATTGCCATTAACTAAATAAATAACGCAATATTTATAAATAAACTATTACATGATAAGATAACCCTAGGAGAATTAAGATATGTACACTCAATTAAAAGAAGGTAAACAATACTCTTTTTCTATAAATATCTCTCCTGAAAACAATCTTCCTCAAAATACAAATCAAATGATTTCTTTTTTTGAAAGAACCATACATAAAAAACAAGAAGCACTAGCGCTACAAACAATTGATGAAATAGAAATACCTATTTCTATATTTAAAACAGGAGAGAGCGGGCTTAGAGCAATAGTGGCGTATCTTAAAGATGAAAAAAAACTCACAATCAAACAAATATCTCAATTGCTAGGTCGAGACCCTAGAACTATTTGGACAACTTACAACTTATCAAACTCAAAAAAAAACCAAACAAAACAAAACAAAAATTTGAAAAATAAAAAAAATCAATCTAGTAAAAATATATCTAATAATTATGACAGTCAAGAACTATCTATTAGCACAAAAATTTTCAAAGAAAGAAATCTCTCCGTCTTAGAAACTCTTTCCAATTATCTTTTGAAAACTAATTCTGTAAAAGACGTATCTAACCTCCTAGGAAAGAATCAAATGACTATTTGGACAGTTAAAAGAAGATTTGAAGAGAAATTAAACAAAGAAAAAAACAAAGAAAAAAATCTAAAAAAATTGACAACAAAATCGAGAGCTAGAAAAAAATGAGTAAAGAAAAACTAGAACGAACAACCACCCATAAAATTATGGTAATCTTTGTACTAGCGTTAGCATTACTTTTAAGCACAACACTCATTTTTGCAGCACCAAGTGGAATTACAATAACCTCTAATTCAACAGAACAACCTGTTGAGACTGCAGCCTCATCTTTGACAACAGCTGGCGGAACATTCACAACATTAACACTCAATGGAACATTCCAAAATCCTAGATGGAAAGCATATGTTGGAAATATTAGTGGAATTTTAACATTAGATGACTCTGCAGGATATTCCATATATGATTGGAATCTAATTTCGATATCAGGAGAAGTATACGTATCAAGAAATGCATCAGTAACATGGAGCAACATAAATTGTTCAAACGTAGCAAATATAACCTCAGAAGATCGCTTCTTAAATATTAATAGTAGTAGTGCAGATAGTATAAATAAAACATTTAACACATCTGTGCACAGAGGATTTTATGTTGGAACAAAACAAATAATAAATAGTAGCTGCAGAAGTGTTGCAACATATCTAAATGATACAAGGCAGAGCGCAAATGAAAATGCAAAATTCCAAGAAGTAACTTTATCTGATTCAGTAAATTTAGTATATGCCATACTTTTAGAAGATAATGTTTTAGGGTATGATAATAGCAGATATGATTTCCAACTAATCGTGCCTGAAGATGAAACAAAGGTAACTCCCACCACATATTATTTCTACGCTGAAATATCTTAAATGCACTAATTCATATCTTAATTCTTACGCCCATCTTCTTAATACTACTCTTCAAATCAACTATAACAACCTATTTTCGCACAATAACCAACTGCTAGCAACATAGCAACATATTATATTAGCGAAATATTTATATATTAATATAGCAATGTGTACATTAGTTTGGTTAAATTAACACAAAACGGTGAAAGATGACAAGGCGGCAACTAAACATCAGAATCGACGATGAATTACATACTAAAGCTAAAGTTACCGCCATTCTAAAAGGAATAACTCTCAATGACTACATAGAACAAGCAATAAAAGAATCTTTAGAAAAAGATAAAACCATAACAAGTAAAACCAAAAAACTGTGAAAAAGATGAAAATAACAAAAAATCAGAAAAAAATAACAGGAGTCTTTGTTATAATTATCACACTATTATTATTTGCAATACCTACTCACGCAATCACATTGAATAATCTTCAAAATTACATATTAGAAGAAGAACAAAATATAACCTTCAATATAACTGCAACTAACATAAATGGAACAACCACATTCACAAAAGATTTATCAGAAGGCACACTTACAAAAATAAACGAGTCTCTTGCAACATTTGAATGGATAACAACAATAGGCGACTTAGGAATATATACTTTTACATTCACTGCAACAGATGATAGTTCGAATACAACAACTAACAATAAATTAAACATTACGAAAAAAAATATTCCCCCTATAATTCTAAATACAAACATAGGCCCTCAAAATGTTGCACAAGTAAGTCTTGATTTAACAACAGACACTGAAACTACATGCAAATATAGCACAACTAGTAACAGTTACAATCAAATGGACTACACATTTGCTCAAACCAATACAGAAAAAACAGAACACACAGGAACCACTCCTCAATTAACTCAAGGAGCACACATCATATATGTTCTTTGTATAACCTCAACTGGAGATTACATGACTTTAGCAGAACAAATTCCACTCAATATAAACTTAAAACCTAGCGCTAAAATAATTTTAAATCCTGAGTCTCCATTAAGAGATGGAACTATAAAAGTAGAAGTTATAACCTCAGAGGATTTAATCGATGCTCCTGACTTAAAATATACCTTAGATGATGATTACACTTTAAGAACTGTATCTTTAATGGGGTCTAAAAACGTTTGGAATGGTTACATAATAATAAAAGATGCGGATAGTGAAAAAGTTGGAAGTTTCACATTTAATGGAAATGATTTAACCAACCTTGAAGGAACTGAAATAACATCAGGTAAATTATTTTTAATCGATACAAAAAATCCTTTTGCACCCCAAAGCATTTCAATTGAAAATCTAGATAAAAAAATAAAACTCGCCTGGGATAAACCAACAGGAGAAAATGTTAAAGAATATAAAATTTACAAAAAAATAGAATCAGGAGAAGTTGACACCGTAGATTATTATGAATCTACAACAAGCAACATTTTATACGACACAGATGTTGAATATAATCTCGCATATTATTATAGAGTTTCAGTAGTAGATAGTGCTGGAAACGAAGGTCCATTATCAAAAGAAGTATTTGTAACACACATCCCAATTATACAAACTACCAAATCTACTGAACAAGAATCAACAACTCTGGAAAAACTAGATGGTAAACTTGAATATGTTTTAAATCAAGAACTTCAAAAAGTTGACAAAATACAATTAGACCTTAATAAAGCTGAAGAAACTCTATCAAGATCTCTTGGATCTGATAACATAGATTCAATAGATGCACTTAATGCATTAAACTTACTAAAAAATAATAAAAATCAAATAACTGACTTACAAAATTCACTTGTAGAATTGAAAGATCAAGATTTATCAGTTAATGATTTTAATACTCAAGTAACAAACACGATGAATTCCATTAATGACTTATGGAAAAAAACACCAATTGAAGTTAGAGTTATGGATTCATCAAGTTATCAAGAATTTACAAATGATCAAAAAACAGAATTAATTGTTAACTCATATCTTAATGAATTTTATAAAGATTTATCATCAAATGAAATAGAAACAACACTTTCTGACGCTAAAAAACTACAAGATAAAATTATTGTAAATGTAAAAATTATAAAAGGAGAGTTAAAATTCCCAGAAGAAACTAAACCATTTTCCATAATAAAAAAAACATTTTCAACTGAGGAAGATATTGAAAAAATAGTCTTATTTGAAAGTATACCTGAAAATATTGCGAAAACAGATTTAATTTCATTCAACGAACAACCATTTTACAGACCAGAATATGTCTTCTGGAATCTTGATGGAATTCATGGACAAGAAATAATTTACACAACATACTCAGACACTAATATGGCTGATCTTAAAGGTGTTAAAAGCGTCGCATTCATAGAAACTCCACTAATAAAACCTACAAGTGACTCTCTAACAGGCCAAGTAATTGGACTTGAAACTACGAAAAAAAATTCAGGAGGATTCCTACTCATATTAATAGTGGCAGGAGTTCTTGTTGTATGCGGTTTATTTGCCTATTATATTTTCTGGTCAGAAACTGAATCAACTACAACGAAAATCAAAAATCAAGATGAGAAAAAACCATTTGATCAAAATCATGCCGAAACAAAAGATAATGCAAAAACACAAGAAGTTCACAGTGCAACTTTCAATTTAAAAAATTCTCTTTTCAAGAAAAAGAAAGAGAGCATACTTCCTGAAGATTCGCATAGAAAAATAAATATAGAAAAACCTGATGAGTCCATTCATACTCAAATGGATAATGTAGAATTTACAAAACTTCAAAGAATTAACGAATCAATAGACCTTGAAGATAATTCATTTGAACATCACTATAACTCTGAACTGACAACAGATGAATTACAAGAAATAGAGCAACAAAAAGAACCATTTCAACAACAAAAAATAAATAGACAAAACACACAATTTAACACGCCTTCAAATATACAACGAACTACTCAATCAAATACACAAAAAAGAATCGACATTAAATTAAATACTCAAAACACAAACAAATTTAATGAATTACAAATTTTACAAGACACTCTTAGAACATTAAGAAATAATTCAAAAGTTGATGATTTAGATGATTTTGATGAACTTAGATCACAAACTTATGAAATAAAAAAATTATGTGAAGAAATTGAAGAAGAAAGCATAATAGATTTTGCAAACAAAACAAAAGCACATCTTGAAAAATCATTATTATACATTGCAAAAAATGTTCCTTTAACTAAAAAAGCAACTATTGAAAATAAACAACCAATATTAGAAAACAATCAAACCATTAAAAATGTAGAAAACAAATCAGAAACACAAAAATTCGATGAAACACAAACTAATATAACATCAAATTACAATAATAAAATAAACTCAAATAATCAATTAGCATTTAATAAACATGAAAACTCTGAAACACAAATAACTCTTGATTTTCAACTAAATAAATCACCTAAAACTGCTCCAAAGGGATACGAATTTGTATTAAGCACGGGAGAGCAAATAAATACTATTCCAGAACTAAAATCTAAATTAATCGAACTAGATTCTAATTTATTCAAAGAACATGTAAATGATTCCAAGAATGATTTTGCGAATTGGATACGAGATGTTTTCAAAGAATATGAATTAGCACATATTGTTCGAGGATTAAAAACAAAAGATGAAATAATAAATGTTCTTTGAATAATGATTTTGAAAAACATATTCTTATAAATATAATCTCTATATTTTCAACAAAATTTCATCTACAACTCAATAAAAGTTATTTAAACATTCCCCCTATAAAAATCAAGCATTTTATATGCAGATGCACTTCTACTTATATCATACAAATTTTGTGAAGTACACTCAGTAAAAATAAATCCTCTAGAATAGAATAATTTTTTCGCGTAATCAAACGCGAAATTAGTTGTTTCTATATTTAACGCTGAAAATTTATCTATAACAAAACCTTCTTTTTTAGGAACACCTATCACTCTTAAGTTTATTTCCTTGTCTAAACTACACTTTGGAGATTTAATATAATTAGGTAATTTCGTTTCATAACCTGGAGGTTCAAAATAAATATAATCTCCCAAGAAATCATTAAGTTCTTTAAAATTGCCTGATGCTTGCAAATACAATATAGACTCTTCAACTTTAGAATTTGTAAACCAATCTAAATTTCGTAATTTTTTTCTATGTATATTTGTTAGAGACTGTAAAGAATCTACAATATTATCAAATTTAGAATTATCTATATTAAAATCATTGTTTGAATGAAAAAAATACTTTAAATTATACCCGAATGTAATTTTTTCGAATAAATCTTCAGGTTTCATCACCCTATCATTGACTCTTTTCAGCATATTCATCATATTGGTAAATTAATTTACTATTTTAATTCTCGTTGTTATTTAATATAACAACAAGTTTATACTCGCCATTTTAATTAGCATTTTTAACCAGTCATTTTAAATTAGAAATTTTCTTAAAATAAATCAAAAATGGATCCCTCTCAATACACGCCAAAATTAAGCATACACACCTTATAAATGCTAAAATATTTATACCTGCAACTCATATAACTATCTAATGAACATCATACCTAAAAATACCGCCTCTAATAAAAATCGCTCTAAACCTACAATTAATAACTCACGCTTTGACATTATATCTGAAACTATTACCTATTCTGGTAAAATTTTTGAAATAGTACAACAAAAAAGAAATATCGAAGGAAAACAAATCACATTTGAAATTGCTAGACGTTCTCCTGGCACAAGATTATTAATCTTAAGAACCATTAAAAATGAAAAATCTAAAAAACAAGAACAATTACTATTAACTAAAGAATATAGACGCGAATTAAATAAATACGATTATCGATTGCCAGGAGGCAAAGTTTTTGACACATTATTAGAATACAAAAACGCAATTAAAACTAAAGAAGATTTGCTATTGTTTGCAACAAATGCTGCGAAAAAAGAATGCTTAGAAGAAACAGGCCTTGATGCTAAAACACTAGATCTTTATAAAATTTCAAAAGCTGGCGCCACAATTGAATGGGATTTGTATTATTTTATCGTTAAAGAGTTCTCTAAATCGAAGCAAAACCTCGAAATAGGCGAAGATATAACTCTTGAATGGAAATCATTTGATGAAGTTAAATTACTTTGCAGAGAAGGCGAAATAAACGAAGATAGAAGCGTAGGCGTCATTCTAAACTTTTTAAACAAATAATCTAACAATAAATAAAAAACAAAACATGTTTTTAAAATACAAAAAAAGAAACTCTGAAAAAATAATCTTTAAAATAGAATTAAAAAATAATTTAAAAAATAAAAAAATATTCTTAAGCTGTTGCTGTAAATCTTACAGTTCCCGTACATAAACCGAATGGGTTTGGTGGAACATATAATTGCCAGTAAGTATCAAGAGTTACAGGAGTTAAATCATCAGTTTGTTTTAAAAGAGTTGCACCCATATCTTTATTTGTTGCAGCAAGAGGAATTTTCGAACTCCATGGTTGAGCCGTTGATGCAAATCTTTGATACTGAACCGATATGTTTGTTCCTAATTGACAAACAAAACCGAGTCCATCTCCTTGAGTTAATCCATAACCTAAAACACTCACATTAATATTCATATTTCCGTAGTTTGTTATTGCTGCAGTTATATTCTCTGAATAATCAGTTACACTTAAGTTTCCGTAATCAATTACATCAGTTACATTTAATGCGTAAAGAGGATTTATTTTTGTTGATGCATTTAATGATCCTGTAAAATTTTTATTATCTATTGCAGTTACATTACAATACCAAGTTCCGTTGTATGCAAAATATTTAATGTCTAATGCGCAACTATAGTTTGCAAGATATTGACCATCATTAATTGATTCGCTGCAACTAGTATTTGTGTAATGCACATTTCCATCATCTACTTCTGAAGATTGATTCAGAAAATAGTAAAACGTCGCATTAACATTTGTTAGATCATTATATCCATTCCAATCTCTTATTGTTGCATTACAATATATTGTTCTAGTAGATCCTGCGTTAAGTGTTATGTTTGTTGGTGCTGGCACTCCTACTGTTACATTTAGCACTTCTGGAAATGCATTTGTAACATTAACTCTTGTCGACACGTTAACATATTCGTAATTATAAGATGAAACGAATCCTACTATTGACACAAAAGTCACAAGTATTACTACACCGAAGACTATATATGTGAAAAGCCTAGCCGCTAATTTTTGTTCTCTCATTTTTGTTGCCTCATTTTCGTGTAGCTTAGGATCCTATTTCAACATAGAAATAGTATCTTGTTATTGCTGTTGTCACATCATCTGGAACTATTGCTTGAAAATCTACTAATGATTCATTTACAAATGAATCTGACCCTTGATTTAGAGGAGTCATATATACCAAATCAGTTCCACTCGCTAAAATAATTTCAGGAAAATTAGCTGAAGCAATACTTTGTTGACTATCATTCACAAATGTTGCAGTTGTTCTGCAAGTATCTTGATTTATTGTTCTTCCTGCAACGAAGATTGCATCATGAGTTGTTTCGTTAAATGTTCTATTTATGCTATCTGCACTAATTGCTGAGAATCCTATTGTTGTATCTTCTGAATTTATTAATCCGTCAGATGAACAACCAAGTGTTGACCATCCTACATTTATGCTCTTTGAAATATAAAGTTCTCCAGTTACTTCAGCTGCGCTAAGTGCCCAACTATATATTGTATTTCCATTAGCATCATCTAAAGTTAAACTTCCTGAAACATTTCCTACATACGCTTTCCAGTTAGCATCTTGCTGAACTGTACTTAGCAACATTGTTGTTATTGTTCCACCAGCATCAGATCTATTATCAGGAGTTGCTGCTGCAGAAGTAGCTGTGACATTATTTGATACAGTCGCTCCAGCCGGTTCTGCCTTTACAGGGGAGGTAAAGAATATTAGCGTTAGTGATAAAACGAACAACAGACCGAATGCACTAAGCCTCTGACTCGTATGGTTTTTAGGGATTTTTTTGTTTTCCATGGGGGTTACTCGCCTTGTTTTGCATAATTTTTTTTTGATTAGTTGATTTTGAAGGGGGCTATTTTTTATTTTAAGGGGAAGTTTCGTTTTTTGAGTTTAGCACTCGTAATTCGCGAGACTTGTTTACTTCTTAACTTTAAACTTGTTGATGTCGCTTAATGTCGTCGATTGTTAATAAAAAAATAAAAAAATAAAAAATAATTTACTATTGATTTACTCTAGTTCTACCCAGAAAAAATAAGGGGTTACTACAGTATTTGCTGCTGATCCGTCTTCTGCTACAAGCAATTGGAAGTCGTATTCGCCGCCATCAAAGCCTACTTTATCAGCTCTCATTCCTTCAGCTTTATCTTCTAGTAATGCTGTAAAGATTAAAGTACTATTTGAGTCGCTAGTTAATAGAACTCCTTCGAAATCTGCTGTTTGACTTACATTATTTACATATGTGAAAGTTGTTGGGCAGTTATCAAGCGTATTATATCCTGTATAGAATATTTGATGTGTGTCGTTTGTGTATGTTGTATTTATTGTATCATAGTCTGTATAATTCATTCCGTAGAATGTTTGCCATGAGTCTAAGAATGTTATATCGGTTGACGTTGGAGCACATTCAACAGTTGTCCATGATATTGTTTCGTTTACTGAAGCATAAACTTCACCTTTTGGTTCAGCCGCAGTCCAATCGTAGAATCTGTTTCCTTGAGCATCTTCCAAGATTATTGTACCTGATACATTTCCGTAGAAACCTTGCCATGATTTGGTTTGTGTTCTACCAGTTATTGTTATTTCAGTTATATTTCCGGCCTCTGCATCTATTTGCTTTGGCGGGTAAAGAGCTATATTAGAAGTCTCTGATTGTACATAATCTAAGGTATCTGGACCTAACGGGATGTTTACCGCGAATACTGATACTGCAAATGACGCTAAAAAAGCGAGCGCGACTAGCAGCATTAAGGGTTTTTGTCTGAACATTGTTTTACACCTCTTGTTTGTTTTGTAGGGAGTTTTATTTTTCCGTCGATAGTTAACCTTATCTGATAACTACTAGTATAGTCTTATGTATACTGCTATATAAATATTTCGTTTTGTAGCCTTTTTAGGCTATTGAGAGAATCTTTAGACGACAAAAGCTCTATTTTCGAAAAAAAATGACCGACGATGATTTAATTAAAAAAACAAGAAAAAATAAGAAAAAATAAGAAATTTGTAAATTGCTAAAAAAATAAACAAAAAAATAGACGACAAAAAAATAATTCATTTATAAATAAAACACGCCGCCAGAAAATGAGCAACGCTTAATTTGTTTTAGCAAAGCTTAGTTATTTTTTAAAAGTAGAAGCAATTCTTCTTTAGTTTTAACAAGAATCAATTTAGTTGCAAGTTCTTCTAATTTGAAAACATTTCTAATCCAACTCGCGAAATCATTTTTTTCTAAATTTACATGAAAACTAAATATTTCATCATTCATTCTCGGTAACTCATTCATAAGATTTTGAAGCGAATATAATTTTGTTCCATCTGAAAGAATAAATGCTTGATCTTCATTCACTCTTAGAGAATAAGCTTTAAATTTTTCAGCGGCCAAAAGTAATCCTTTGAACTCGACAAGTCGTCGTTCAAGTTCATTTTCTTTCTCGAGAAGAATTTTTTCGGCTGTTGCTACTTGTCTTTTTGTTAAAAGCCAATCAGACTCCACATCTTTTAACAAAGATATGCTTTTCGCGATTTGCTCTTCTATTTCAAGCTCATGCATAAAAAATGAATCCCCATTATTTATTGCTATATGATAATCTTTCATTTTAGATAAAAGATCTTGAGCTGAAACTTGTTTAATTAGATGTGTATGACCTAGCATTCTCCTCTCAAGTTCAATAAAAAAAGAAGGCAAATTATACTTATGAACTTTAACTTGTTGAGAATTCAAACTTTCAAATGTTTGAGGTTGATCTTGTTTTATCATAAGAACCTTTTCCATTTCATGTCTCTCAGGGCCTCTATCATTTGTTTGTTTAGAAATAAACTCTTGAGGAATACGTTTATGCTCATCTTTTGCTTGAAGTACTGCTTTAACATCATCTACATAAATTTTTTGTGGACGAACTTCTTGAGAATTATTTTGCGATGTTGAAATTCTTTGCATCAAAGTATCGGGCAGAGTTTTTGGAGGAAATTTATTTTCTCCTTTGCCATCTACTTGCTCTTTTTTTTTTGAGAATAACCCCATATCAACCCCTTTTTATAAGTAAGTTATAATTTGAGTTTATAAAATTTACTTAAATATGACTCTGTAACAAATGGAACATTTGAATATACTGCGCTTGCCGGTTGATGTGACTTAGTATGTGTTTTCGAGTCTAGTAAATTGAATGTGTTAATTGAGTGGCAAGCTTGGCAGTATCCCAAAGGGAGACGAGAACGTCAGTGACCGTATACATATTTATGTTATTCGTTACAGAGCCTTAAATATACACTCTAAATCAATATCAGAATAAACCTTCCCTAATAAAGAAAGAAAATTTCAAAAATATATTTTTACTTTACTTTTAAAACTTATTTTAATTCTATGTACATTACAACTTTATCATTTCCTGCTTTATATTCTCTTAAAGCAGCAGGTATTTTTATTTCAGTATCATAAACTCCGAATGCGCCTTGTTGCGAACTATTTATTTCAGTTACAAATATTACATCTTCCTCATCTGTAACGTCATATTGTAAGTTGCCAGTATCATCTGCTGAATCCCAAAGTATTCCTGTAACAAAACTCGAGTCAGTTGTTGAATTAACAACAGGAACATCCGTTATCATATTAGATGCGATTTGAAATGTTTGTGTTTCCAATGGAACATTAGTATTTCCGCCCCAAATTACTTGAATAGAATCATCAAATCCTGAAATGTTCATAGCCTCGTCAATGTTAGATAAATCATCTGAAACTAATTGAGCATTAGTATTTCTTGTTAATGCTACCAAATCAGTAAATGCGAAATTACTATCTTCATCAGCAAATAAAATTATGCCTTCATCAGGAGATAAATTATAAAAATCCATTAAAGCATATTGACTTTTTTCTCCTAATACTAATTTTGCAGAAACATTACCATAATAATATTGATATGCGCTAACAGACACATATTTATTTGCAATATTATTTGTTTCTGTTGTTTCATTAACTACATTAGTTGGATCAAGTCTCACATATATATTGTTTCTTCCAGCTTTTAGAACATACAAAGTCGTATTCAGCGTTATTTTTTCTAAAATACTAAGATTTAAAACAGTTTTATTTTCAATTAAAATTCCGCCAGATAAAGGATCTCCATTATAAAATTGAACAATAAATGAATTATTCGCAGCAGTTAAACCATTATTAGTTATATTTGCATAAATAGTTATGTTAACTCCCTCTATTCTCTCTTCTAAACCGAACCAAATATCATTAGATAAAATTATTAAATCTGGCCCTGTAATATTTATACTGCGATTAGACTCTGCAAAACCTAAATTTCCTTCTATATCTTTGCATCCAATATTCCACTCATGTAATCCTATATCAACAAAAATATTTGATATTAAATTTGTTTCATTGTTTAAAGGATTATCCTGCGTGCCGTTAGGAACGAATGTTCCATTAATATCAATGTATAAAGTACAATTATTAAGATTTATATCATATGGAATATATGAAAAATTAACATACCCGACTCCTCTTTCTTCGAAATCGTACGGAGTAACTAAAGTAACATTCGGCGGAGTAACATCAGGAATAATTTCAAATGTATTTTGTGCCGTTGAGTTTTTGAATGTGTCTTTGGTTGCAAGAGAAACCGCAGAATAAGTTCCATATGTTTTGTTTGACGTGTTAAATAAAATTCCATAAACTCCAAAATCATCTGTTTGTCCATTTGATATTTGCATTAATTCGTGCTGCGATGCAAAACCAATTTGAGGATGAGATGATTCTGCTAAAAACCAAGGCACTTCTAAGGTTTGTGTTGTTGAATATTTATCAAAAAATAAATTAGTTGAAGTTGTAAGATTTACATTAACTATAGAATTTGTATATGTTGTTGAAGTGGTTCCAGTCGATGACCAGCTTTGAACATTAAATGCTTTTGTTGGATTCACTTCACTTACTGCTTGATTTATGTCAGCAGTTGAAATTGATAATACATTACTTTCGACAAAATATTCTTCAGGTAATTCTATTAAAAACCAACTAACATTAATGGTGCCTACAGCATAAGTTCTATTCAAAGATATTTGTGTGGCATTCAATATACGTCCGTTCACATAATTAGATCCTATTCCTGTTGCGCCATTAACTGATCGGCTAAGAACAATAATACTTCTCGAAACATTTATTTGACTAACATTTATTGTAGTGCCCGCGCCAGTAAATGATGTTATGTTTCCTTGAATATATGAATTATTTAATTCTACAACTTGCCAACTAACTGTTGCAGTAGAACCAGTTGTTCCTCTTCCTATTGATATTGTTGTAGAATTAATAAATGACCCTGTAAAAAATCCTTGATTAATAGTAGCAGCAGTTGTACCGCTAGATCTTCCATCAACCAAAATAAATGCTCTACTTAAATTTACTGCATTTATCGTTATATTTTGCGAAATTTGAGCCGCCGTATAAGTTGTCGAGCTTCTTTGTACATACGCATCAGTTGATTCTATTGCTTCCCAACTTATAGCACCACTAGTAGTTGTTCCATATCTCGCAAAATTTATTTCCGTACCAAGAGTCATTGATTGAGTATATTCAAGTCTATCAGGCCTAGAACTTCCAACATTCGCCGTGAATATAACAAACGTATTAGCTAAAACTACTTCACTAAGAGTTGCAGTTAATGTTGTTGCGGCTCCAACCACTACTCCTCTTTGAACTCTTAAACCCGCTCTTGTAATTGTGAATCCTGGATTTCCTGTTGCATCTGGATTTCCAAAGTAAACAAAATATTTTCCTCCATTAATCATGTTCGCAGTTAGATTTGCAGTAAATCTAACAATACATGAATTAGTGTTTCCTGAAATTATTTCTAGAGGAATTATTTCATTTTCAGGACTATTATTTACAGTGTAATTTCTAACTATTCTAATTTCGTTACAAGAAGTTATATATCCAGTGAGATTTGTTATATTGACATCGATTGTTTCTAATCTTTGACGACTAACTGTGTTATTAATAATCATTTGTTTTCGATATTGCCACGATGAATTCCACCATAAAAGAGATGTATTTCCTTTAATTATATTTGTCGTCATATTTGTTAAAAGTATATTTTCAAAAATATCCATTGACGCAGTATTTATTTGTGCTAATTCGCCTTTTTCAAATTCTATTTTTTGAGGCGTAACATTTAAATCTATTAAATTAGATGAAACTGCAGTCATATTTCGTGTTAAAGATGTATTTTGATTTCCGCTTAAATCAAAACAAGTTACTTTCCAAGTATAATCTCCATCTTCTAACATAGCCGTAAATAATTGTGTTTCATCTCGTGTAACACTTGTAACTGTTTGATTATATATTTCGTTTATGTATAATGAACAATTTGCAATATTACTTTTATCTGAAACATTATATTGCAAAATTGATTCGCCTGAACTTGTTCTTCCGTTATTATTTGGGCGAATTAAATTTATCAGCGGAGGAGTTGTATCATTTACTTCTATGTAATATGTTTTATTTATTGCAGAATAATTTTGAGTTTCAACATACTCTGCAGTGATCTCATAAAATCCAGGATCTTCAAAATAAGTAATATTTGTTACCTGCGATACTCCTTCTGAAATTTCTATTTGATCTAAATACAATAATACTTGACCATATATTGGGTTAATTAATTGTGCAGTCATATTTACATACGAATCTTCATTTATCGACATATTACCTTCAGTTGAATTAAATGTTAAATTTATTTCTGAAGATGATTGATTAATTATATATTCAAATGTCAAAGTTTCATTTTTATTTCCGACTTCATCTTCCGAATACCATTTATACATATAATTTCCAGCAGATAAATTATTTATTATAAATGAATATATTTCATTAGATGAATTAAGAGTTGTATTTAACATACTTCCTGATAAATTTGTTTCTAAAATTACTGATGTTACAAATACATCATCTAGCCAAGAAATATTAAATGAATATTGTCTAGATGAATTATATTCAACTAGCGTTTCTGGAGATATCAATATATTTGAATATTCTGGCGCCTTAGTATCAATTTGAAATGAATAATTTAATGTTGAAAAAACTAATCTTCCAGATAAATCACTACATTCTACAGTCCAATAATATAAACCATCATTTAATGTTTTTGTAAATTCATTCACTTGAATATTTTGTGGGTTTAATTCATTTTGATCTAATAAAAATGATCCTGTAAAATTCCCATAAAGAGAACAATTTGCAAGATTCGCATCACTTGGAGTGTAACTGAATATTACATCTGACACATTTAGATATTCAATTGATACAATACTTCTTTTTTCTTCTGCATCCCATGTTGCATCCATTGGTTCCGGACTTGCGAATTTTCTAACACGCACATTATCAAGCATCACATAATAATCAGTTCCAGTTGCATGAACATGAGATGATAAATAATCTTCCGTAATCTTCGTTCCATCAGATGCTAAAACAGATGTGCCTGGTGCAACTGATGAATCATAGTTACTTGAATTTACATTTATTGAAACATGATACCATGTGCCTTGAGAAATAGCACCGTATGCAGTTCCAAATTGCGCCCATGCTCCGTTTGTAAATTCGAAGAATCCTCCATCTGCAGAAGATGATTGTAATCTCCAAGCATAACCTGATGTGAAGGATAAATTATTTACTCTCCATCCAAATTGATGTATTGCTCGTGATGTACCTGAAATATATAAATCGTAGTCTATTATTCCATTTGCTATTTTGTAATCTTTAGTTCTAATTCTAGTATCATAATATGCATTTTTTGTTTGACTAGAATCAGGATAATGTACTAAACTAGGATTAGGATTACCTATTGAATCATTTATTATTACTGCATCTGTATTTTGAGGGTCTATTTCCCAATTATCTAAACCATTACTAAAATCGTCGAAAAAATCAAATGCATTAGTCCCATTGCTTGTTGTAATCGCATCATTATTTCCATAATAAATATACATATATGCTCCATTTGTTATATCTATTGATGGTAACATCACCCAAAACGAAGCCCTATCTGAATCTGTTTTATTTTCTAAATAATAACCTAATTCTCCATCATTGTTGGAATTTATGAATCTTATATCCCCAAAATCTGTTTTTGATTTACTTCCCAAATATACTTCATTTCCATTATTTGTTCCAGCACCATAATGAACAATTATATTTATCGAATAATTATTTAATGTTCCATATGATGTTCCATTTATTTTATGCCCTATTCTATATTCAAAATTAGAATCATACCAATTACTCATAACTGTTAAATTTCCAGGATGCTCAAGTAACACATTTGGATTTATGGTATCAATATAAACTATTTTTGTATTTGATGTTCCTTCATTTAAGCCAGTACTATTATCAAAGCATATTACTTTCCAAGTATGCCCTTCCTCAGCAATATTTAATACATTAAAATAATTATATTCAAAATTTTGAACTATGGTTTCGTTACTTTTATTATAAATTCCATCTATGTATAATGAACAATTTGTAATTCCTGTCGCATCCTCAGGAGTATAATTAAAAGTTATATCGCCACTTTGCAAATATTGATTTGATAGAGGATAATTAAGAGTTACTAAAGGAGGATTTCTATCAACTACTTCAACTGTTAAATTATACGTTTTTGTTGAAATTGCACTAAAACCATTTGCATCTGTACAAAATACATTCCAAGAATAATTTCCATTAAGCATAAAATTTGTAAAATTAAATTCTACTCCGTTTTGTAAATTATATTTTGTTCTCTGATATACTCCATCAACATATAACGAACATTCACTAATATTTGTAAATTTATCAGATACATTTACAATGAATACAACATTATTAGTATTATTTTCCAAGCTATTATTTTCTGGAGTTATTAAAGAAATAATCGGACCTGATAAATCCACATAAAGAGTATTATTTTCAAGAGCGAATTTACTATTTGTTGCATTATCAACACAAAATATATTCCACAAATATATTCCTTCAGATAATTGTAAACTAAATGTATTTTGCTGATTTTTTATTATAGATGAATTTGATTTATTCTCAAGAAATACACCTGTAAAATTACCATACAAATAACATGTTTGAATAGTATTTGTATCTGTTGGAGTGTAATTAAAATTGACATTTGATTGAATCCAAAATGAATTATTTGATGGAGATTCAAGCGTAACGCTCGGACCCACTATATCTGTTATATATTTTAAGTATTGTGTAGAATTTCTTTGATTTCCAAATATATCAAACGCCATCACTTTCCAATAATATTCTGCATTAGTATCTAAAGCAAATTGTGGAACAATAGATGTATTAGTAATATTTGTCGTGAAATAAGTAAAATCCATTATATTAAATGTTTCATCTCTAGTTATTAAAATTGTATAATTTGCGAAATTAGCATCTATTGTCTGGCTCCAATTAAAAGTTGGAAGTAAATTTTGACTTTCTGTTAAATTATAAGGTGAAATTAAATCAAATTGTTCAGGAGGACTTGCTGTTACAATAAAATATAATGAAGAAATATTAACACTTGTTTGATTTAAATTATCAAACGCATAAACCATTGTCACATTATATGTGCCGAGTTGCATTGTTTCATTAATTATATAATAATATTCATTTCCACTACCTATAAGTACATGATTTAACGTTGTTCCATTCGGATATAATACACTAATAGATGCATTTAATATTCCAAAACTATCAGTTATTGTAGAGTTAAATTTTATTTTTTCACTTTGGTTTATAATTGTTTGATTTATTTCTAAATTTCGTATATATGGTGTTTGATTATTAATTTTTAAAGTATAATTAGAAATAGAAAAAGCATAATTAGATGAATTATCCGTGCATTCAACATTCCACACATATATTCCATCTGTGATTTCTGTTTTTGTTATATTAGTTTTTACACTAGAACCAACATTGTAAATAGTTATATTTTTTTGCCAGCTACTAGTAAAGTTCGACCACAAAGTACAATTTGACAACAAGGCATCTCTATCATCTGTGCCCGTAAAATTAAATGAAACTGAATTTGATTCAATAATCATATCATTTACAGGTTCATTTAATTCAATTACTGGAGCAATATAATCTGGACACACCCCATCCCATCTTGTTCCGTTGTACCAATATTTTTGTATTAATGATCCCATCGTCGCATTTGTATATGCAACTAAAAATGTACCATTACATAATCCTACTTTTATTACTGGTTCAAAACCCGCGATTGCGACCATCGGGTAAGTTAAATTAGGCGTAGTTGTAACATTAAATGGTGCAGTTATTTGAAAACCTGATTGATTGTATACTCCTGCTTTTATAGTAGTATCAAGTCTATCTATCCATACTACGGCAAAATAATTTGTACTATCCATTTGTATTGCTGCAACATCTATTCTACTATCTGTTCCTGCATTAGTATCAATATCTGTTGCAGCTAAAACTGTGCTTACTGTCGCACCTGATAGTTGCCTTATATCAAGAGTTATATCATCATCAGTTGAATCATAATATGCTGCAACAAATCTATTATTTCCAAGTCCTGCTGTTGCTAGTTGTGCCGTCTCGCCAACATCAGCGTCGTAATCTGTTGCACCAACTATTGAAACACCCGTATTACTTCTAACTACAAATGTAGCATCGTTAGTTGCATCATCAAACCAAAAATATGTAAACACAGTATTATTTATTGCAGTGCATGAAACTAAATTTTGACTTGGAAGTTCTGGCGCCATATTAGTATCTATCTGAGTAACTCCAGTTATTTGTACTCCTGAATTATTATATATTTTTAATTCCGCATCTCCATTTGATGTTCTTGAATACACCAATGGAAATCTATCACCTATTTGACATATTTTTACATCAGTATTAGCTCCGACTGTTGCCGCAGCATTTGTTCTTCCAACTACTGAATTACCATTCCTATCATAAACAAAAAAATCTATATTATTTTGCGGTTGATCAAAAATAGAAAGAACAAAATGAGTTTTATTTATCGGAGTTAGTGTAACTCTACTTGTAGCACCTCCAGTTGCATCAACTACAACTTTATCTGTTAACGTCGAACCATTAGCATTCCATACTTGAAAAGAAATATTATAACCTGCCGCACTATCAACCATGGCGACGACGAAAGTATCATTATCTAAAGTTATTAAATCAACATCGGTTGATTGAAAAACAGTATATGTTTCTAAATATCCCGGATCACCAGGATAAAGAGTAATATTATAATCTGATCCCGCTTTCAAATCCATTAATTTTTCCCAAGAACCCATGCACGATTGATCTGTAAAATTCCAAAGAGCACATTTCCACAATTCGTCTCCTTTTGCAGTCAATGATGCTGTTGTTTCTGTAAATAATGTTCCATCTAAATTTATAGCAAATGCATCTGTAACGATTTTACCATCTAAATTATATTTTTCTTTTGGAAGCGCATCAACCCCTAAATTTATATTTTGAACATAAACAAGATCGTTTATATTTAATTTTTTAACTGAAGAATTTTCTAAAATAACTTCAACATCATATTTTTCAAACTGCAATATTTGATCTTCAGAAATTTGATTGTGCGATTCCAATTCATTTGAACTTAAATCAATTAAACTTAAATCAATTAAACTTAGTTCATTTAAAACATTAGATTCAGACAATAAACCATTAGAACTATTCGAAGAAACTTGCGAAGATAAATTCACATATGAATTTGTGGAGTCATCAACAATAATATCTTTTAATATTATTTTTTCATTTTTTATATTTTTAAAAAATTTCATACTAATATTTTTTTCTTCACCCTGACTATTTTTAACTACAAGATGTTTCTTATTATTGTTTTGCGTATTCATTTGTAAACTTGCTTGCAAATAAAAAGAGTAATTATTATTTGATTCATTCACCATATTATTATTTATTAGAGACATATTTATAAGATTATTATTTATCAAATAATATAATTCTCCTGCAGAATATGTTAGATTATTTTCAGTTAAATTTAATATTATGTTACTAGAATTATTTTCGCCATTATTCTTCCCATAGTTATTACTATTATTAACAGTCGTAACATTAACATTAATTATAAACTCCCCACCATTAGAATTTCTCGACTGATTTAACAAACTGTTTAATGATACATTACTCAAATTTTTTTCCGAATTTTTATTTACAAAAAAGATAGACCCGTAATAAAATTGATCGTTAATAAATTTTGCCGCGACTAAATATTGTCCTAATTCCGTCGGAATAAACATCACTTTATTTTCCTGCATTTCCGTTACAATAAGATTGTACTCAGAATCTTCAGAATAAATGACTATTTTCTCTAATTTTTTATCTGATAATATTTTTATGTTAACTATTTCATTTAGTTCGTAATTATCTTTTGACGTTCTAATAACCATGTTGCCGTCCATTAATTTAATTTTAGATCTTGCTTGAACATCAATATTTTTTGTATAATCTAATTTGAAAATATCAAATACACCAAAATAATTTTCATTAATTGACACATTATTTAAATTACTAAAATTACTAAAAGAAATTAACTCGTCACCTGATTTATTCTCATCACTTATTTCAATAAATTTATTATTTGAACTGACTTCAAAAGATTTTGTTGCGAGAATATTAATTTCGTCACGTAAAATAACATTATATGTTCCTGTTTCTGACGGCATAAATTTTTGAGCAATGCCCGCTTCACCACACAAACTATATTTCTCAGTAGGCGTAATAACATCTATAAATCTACCATTTTGAGTTTGAATTGAAATTGTAACTATTTCTCCTACAACATATATTTCTTTATCTGTTTGTAAATATTCAACAGCAGAAATTTCTAAACTCACAAAAACTAACATAAATACAACTAACAAAAGTAAATTTATTTTTTTAAACCCTGTATTTGTAAACTCGCGTACAATTTTTTTATTTTTCATTTTTTATTTCTTATCATTTAATTTTATTAAGTTTTTATTTTATTAATAAGGTGCAGCCACAGTAAATACTATTGTTCCATTGCATTGTGTTACTGAGGGCATAGGCGGAACATTAAGTTGCCAGTATGAACTATTAATCATAATCGCATTTGGCTGAGTTTGTTTTTGTATTGTTAAATTTAAATGCACTGGAGATGATGTGAGCGGAATTTTTTGATTAAAACTTTTTCCAGAGATTGTCGAATATCGATGATTCTCAATTAAGATATTATCTCCAGAAACACAACGCATAGCGTATCCCTCTCCAGTTACCGGATCATCTCCGCCATAACCTTTAACCGTTATATTTAAATTCATGTTTCCTAAATTAGTAATATTAATATTTTTATCTGACGAATTACTTCCAGGAGAAATATTTCCATAATCTATTAGTAAGTTTGAAAGATTCAAAGCATAAAGAGTATCAATTGTTAGATTAGTTGTATTAGTTCCGCTAAAATCATCAACGTCAAAAGCGTTAACTGTACAATTCCAACTTCCATTTAAAGCATAATAATAAACTTGAAAACTACAAGTATAATTAGATATATTTCCTGAAGATGATATACTAGTACAACTAGAATTAACATATAAAGTATTATTATTTAAAGGACCATTTATCGACGTATTAGATCTAAAAAATGTAGCATTCACAATAGATATATCAGAGATGCCATTTCCTTCATAAATTGATGCATTGCATTCAACATTTTTCGTCGAACCTGGATTTAAAATTATAAAAGAATTAGACGTCAAACTTTGAATTATAGGCATATACCAACTAACATTAAGATTATTCATAGAAGAATTTGCCACATTTCCAGAACTATCTATGCATCCTATTTTCCAAGTATAATTTTCATTTGAAAGATTTGCTGTAAAATTTATTGTCGAATCTTTAACTACGGAATAAATTGTTTGATTTAATACATCATCTATGTATAGACTACAACTCGATACAACTGACCTATCAGAAACATCATAATAAAAATTTATGATGCTATTTGTTTTATTAACTGTATTATTTATTGGACTTATTATATTTATTACAGGAGGATCATAATCAGGACAGGTTCCATTCCACGTAGTTCCATTATACCAATAAGTTCTAAAAACGATATTTCCTGATGAATTTGTATACGCTATTGCAAATGTTGCATTACATAAACCATAACCTAAGTTACTGTGTGTTCCAGTCACAGATACAATTGGGAATGTCACAGTAGGGGCGGATGACACTATGAATGGTGCCGTGATTTGTGCACCAGAACCATTATACACGCCAACTTTAATCGTCGTATCAGACTGATCAAACCACGCAGCCGCAAAATAACTCTGATTCGAAAACTCAACCTCAGCAACACTAACCCGACTACTAGTACCCGCATTAGAATCAATAACAGTATTACCCAAAACAGTAGTATGCGTCGTCCCAGACAAACCCCTAACCGTCATATACACAGAAGAATTAACAGAATTATAAAAAACATAAGCATACCTATTACCCCTCAAACCAGCAACAGCAACCTGACCCGTCTCACCAACATTAGTATCAATATCAAGCTGCGCACCAACAGCAACACCCGTCATAGACCTCACAAAAACAGACGCATCCTTATCAAAATCATCAAAAAAAGCATAAACCCAAACACTACTATTAAACAAAGAACACGAAACCAAATTCTGATTATTCGCAGCAGGAGAAATAGTACCATCCGCAGCAGTCTCAATCACCAAACTCGCACCCGAATTACTCTGAATCCTAAAATCAGCATCAGCATCATTCTGATTCGCATCAACAACCGCATACCTATCCCCCAACGAACAAACATCAACATCAGAAAACGTACCAATATTAGTATCAAGCGCAACACTTGCAAAATAACTAGAACCATCAACAACAAAACCCGCATGCCTCAAATCATCAAGTGGGCCATCCACCCACCCAACAACAAAATGACTAGAATTCACAGACGACACAGCAACCGCATCACCATTATCACCTGAAGTATCAACATCAACTCTATTAACTACACGAGATATATTTGTATTCCAAACTTCAAACGAAACATAATTATTAACGTCGCCATCAACCCAAGACATGACTAGAGTTTCTAAATCTAATGAGTCTATATCTATATCTATTGCGCCAGAAGAATAAAACAATACACTTATGTTTAAATTATAAATTGCAGACATATTAGAATTTCCTAATAAATCGCTACACCCTATTTTCCAAGAATAAATTCCATTAGTTAGATCAACAGAAAAATTCTCAACAACCCCTTGAGATACTAAATTGTTAGTTTGAGCAATTTCTTCATTAATATAAAGACTACAATTTACAAAAGCAGATTCATCTGTAACATTATAAAAAAAATCAATTGTCAAACTAGTAGTATTTAGAGTATTATTTTCAGGACCCAATATTTCAATAGTAGGCGCAACATTATCTCCAAATCCAGGGCATGCGCCATCCCATATAGTTCCATTATACCAATATGTTTCAAAAACTGCATTTCCTGATGAATTTGTATATGCTATTGCAAATGTTGCATTACATAAACCATAACCTAACAAACTATTAGTTCCAGCTACAGAAACTATAGGATATGATGCAGTAGGCGTACTTGTTATGATGAATGGTGCCGTGATTTGTGCACCAGAACCATTATACACGCCAACTTTAATCGTCGTATCAGACTGATCAAACCACGCAGCCGCAAAATAACTCTGATTCGAAAACTCAACCTCAGCAACACTAACCCGACTACTAGTACCCGCATTAGAATCAATAACAGTATTACCCAAAACAGTAGTATGCGTCGTCCCAGACAAACCCCTAACCGTCATATACACAGAAGAATTAACAGAATTATAAAAAACATAAGCATACCTATTACCCCTCAAACCAGCAACAGCAACCTGACCCGTCTCACCAACATTAGTATCAATATCAAGCTGCGCACCAACAGCAACACCCGTCATAGACCTCACAAAAACAGACGCATCCTTATCAAAATCATCAAAAAAAGCATAAACCCAAACACTACTATTAAACAAAGAACACGAAACCAAATTCTGATTATTCGCAGCAGGAGAAATAGTACCATCCGCAGCAGTCTCAATCACCAAACTCGCACCCGAATTACTCTGAATCCTAAAATCAGCATCAGCATCATTCTGATTCGCATCAACAACCGCATACCTATCCCCCAACGAACAAACATCAACATCAGAAAACGTACCAATATTAGTATCAAGCGCAACACTTGCAAAATAAC
Organism: Candidatus Woesearchaeota archaeon; assembly: GCA_041660865.1. Classification (GTDB taxonomy): domain Archaea; phylum Nanobdellota; class Nanobdellia; order Woesearchaeales; family 21-14-0-10-32-9; genus 21-14-0-10-32-9. The sequence continues at coordinate 38,714 of JBAZVO010000003.1, read as the reverse complement.
TAGAACCATCAACAACAAAACCCGCATGCCTCAAATCATCAAGTGGGCCATCCACCCACCCAACAACAAAATGACTAGAATTCACAGACGACACAGCAACCGCATCACCATTATCACCTGAAGTATCAACATTCACTTCATCAACCGCGCGTATTCCTCTTGTATTCCAAATTTCAAAAGACACATAATTATTAACATCACCATCAACCCACGCAAGAACTAAATTTTCACTATCAAGCGCAACAATATCAACATCAATTGCATTGTTAAGATCAAAAACTTCAACATAAGCTGGATCCACAGGAGAAATATCAAACGAATATTCTGTACCTGGAATTAAATCCATAATTTTAACCCAAGAACCAAAACATTGTTGCAAAGTAAAATTCCAATCTTTACATTTCCACAATTCACGGCCTTCAGCAAAATCATAATATTTACCCGTAGTAAAATTCAATTCATCTAGATTCATAGCATACGCTTTTATTTCATTTTTCCCTAAAATGCTAATTGATTCATGAGCTAAATCTTCTATTTTTAATGATTTATTTTTATTAAATTTTAACTCTCGTAACTGAAATGAATTAAATCTTCCTGGTAAAACAACTTCAGCATCAACTATTTGACCATCAGAAATTTGATTCTTTGAAGTTTTCAAAGAAAAATCTTCTCTTAAATCAGATTCATAAAATATCATCTCAGCAATAGTTTCATTACCTTTTGAATTTTTTACTTTAATTAAATCCGATTTATTATATTTTATATTATCACTAGATTTTCGCATGTAAATTTTTTTTGCATTTTTAGGCAGGTCAATAAATCCTGCTCCATCATTATCTTCAGGTATTGATCCATAAATAAATCTAGAATAATCATACCCGTCAAAAATAGAAGAATCAAAATTATTAGTTGATAAAATAGAATTTATTTCCTGTCCCTTCCCATACATCGATGAACTTAAATAATTCATTTCTAATTGCAATTCTAAATTTTTTTGTGACTCCATTTTTTGCAGATCAAAAGCTTTTTGCATCTCAATTGTTTCATTAACTGCTTCAACAAAGTAAATGGTCGATAAGAAAGTAATAATTATACTGAATAAAATTAATAGAACAACACTTAATACAAACAGAATTCGTTTGTGTTTCGTCATTTGATTTTTATTTTTATTTTTATTTATTTTCTTAATCATTTTATCTCCATATAAAAATCAACTCTGTTCAAATTAGGTCCCTTGTATGCTCTTAAAGTTGCAGGTATTCTTATCTCATAATCACTCGTGTCATTATATCCCATTAAAGAATTGCCAAGAGTTGATACAAAAATTACATCTTGCGATCCATTGTAATTAACTCCACCATCTCCGTAATCCCAGAGTATGCCCGTCTTGAAATTTTCATTATTTGTACTATTACAAATTGGAACGTTCAAAATATCTTTACCATATATATTAAATGTTGTAGTTTCTTTCGGATTTCCTATCGACGTATAAGTTACATTAATTGAATCTGTAAAATTTGTCGAATTAAGTTTTGTGTCTAGTATTTCAAAGTTTCCAGATATCGAATTATTACTTGTATCTCTTCCTAATGCTTGTAGTTGTCGCCAATTAATATTCGAATCTGAATCAACTACAAATAAATTACTTTGACTTGAATTATCAATTGTCCAATCAAATAATAAACCGTATGTTGCATCTCTAAGAACTAGTTTATCTGCTGTTGTACCCATCACATAATGCCAGAATCCTACTTGTAATATTTTTGATGCGTTGTTATTTGTTTCATTTTCTTCTATAACTGAATTATTTCTATCTAAAATAATCCAAATTGTTTTTCTGCCTAAAGGCACAGTATAATTAAATGATATATTTCTTGTTTCTCCTGCAGTAAGAGCCATACTCGCATTTCCTATTTGTCTACCACCAAGTCCTGGTACATCTGCCCAGAATTCTACTAAAAATGTCGCAGCATTTGTATTTCCAATATTTTCTATTAATGACGTTATAGAAATTGTTTCATTTTCTACAGGTTCAGTATTATTGAAATAAATATTTGATTCATTTACATAAACATCTGATCTTGATATATAGAATCTTCTTGTTTCACTTGTATTTCTATTTCCTGCCAAATCTGCACATGTGACGTTCCAATTATGATATCCTCCACCTAGATTATATGCTGTAGCATTTTGTTCAACACCCACTGTCGCGAGTTTATTTTGAAGTAAAATCACACCATCTAATGTAACATTACAAGTTAATATTTCCGCTAAATTATCATACGCTGTAAAATTTAAATCCAAGATTGTTAATGTATAGTTCGTATTATTTGCAGGATAATTCAAAATTATTGACGGTCTAAGTGTATCAACATGAATTATTATACTAGATGAATTATATTTATTAAGTGCTTCATCTGTTGCTTGCACAATTATTTCATATGTTCCATTTTGAAGTTGAAGATTAGCTGTTGAATTAACTCCATTTTGCGCAGTTCCTGATACATTTGTTGAACCATTTACATAAATAGTATAATTAATTAAATTATCCATGTTATCAGTTAAAACAAAACTCAATACTTGTGGTGCAGAGTTATACCATTTATCGTTTTGAGTAAGTATTGTCGAATTCGGATTTACTAAATCAACATACAATGTTCTATTTGCGCTTATTGCATAAATATTCAAAGTTGAATTATCGTAACATTCAATTGCCCACGTGTAATTTCCATTAATCATTGAAATTGTAAAATTATTTTCTGCGCCATTAAATAAATCAGCAGTTAATTTTGTTTGATTTATAGTTCCGTTTATTAGTATAGAACAATTAGCAATTCCTGTTGCATCTGAAACATTAAATCTAAATAAATTACTGTTTGAATTAGACCAGTAATTATTTGAAGGATAATTTAAAGTTATATTTGGCGCAATAAACACATTAAAAATTCTAAGTTCACTTACATTTGTATTATTTGCTTGATCTTTGCAAGTTACATTCCAATAATGCGTGCCTTCTGCTAAATTTGTGGCGCTATAAGTTCTTGCTTGTGATGCTCCTGTTTGATAATTTACACTTGTTCCATCAAGAGTAATATTACATGCAATATTAGTTGCTAAATTATCTGTTGGAGTATAATTTAAAATCACTGTTGATGATGTAAAATTTTGTTCGTTATCTGGCGCGTTTAATTGTGCAAACGGTTTAGTTGTATCTATGAAAATTGTTTTTGTTGAACTATTTGCATAATTTGCGTAATTATCAAATGCCTCCATTATGAGTTCATACATTCCATCACTTAAAGTAGTTAAAGGAATTGAAATTGTTACACCATCACTAATATTTCCAAGAGTATTCATAATTGAATTTGCATAAATTGTATAATTAATCATCGATGCTACATTATCCGCTGCAGTTAGTCTAATAGAGGGAGTACTAGAATTAAACCATGATGCATTCGCAGTAACTATATTTGGTGTTGGAGCGTCATAATCAATTGTTACTGATATCGCTGTAGAATTCTTTTTTCTTCCAATAGCATCAGCTGCTTCTACTTTTATTGTGTGTATTCCTTGAGATAAAGGAACTTCAATTGCATTAACATCGAGATCGAACACAGTTCCATTTTGTTCGTTTGCAACATTATCTATGTAAATAGAATAATTTATTTGACCTCCGGTGTAATCTGTTAAATTAAATTGCAAAGATACATTAGGATTTTGTGAACCATAATCTGATGAAGGAGAAATTATTGTTGATTTCAAAACAGATATATTCTTCGATGCATTATTATTTGTTTCATCAAGTTCAGAAATTATACTATTTGGATCTGCAACAATATATATTACATGATAACCTGCAGTTATATTCCATGCTATTGAAAATAATCTATAACTATTAAATCCTATATTACCAGTATCATTTCCTAATAATATTCCGCCTGCATTCGGAATTCCATCCCAGAATTCAACAAATGCACCACTTATTGGAACGCCCCCTATGTTACTTACATTTACTGAAATATTTATTCTCTGATTTTCATCAGGATTTGAATTGTTAAACCTTATCATCGAATCATTAACATAAAGGTCAGGTTGATTTATTGTAAATGTTCTTGTTGCGCTCGTATCAAAGTTACCAAGCGTATCACTACATATAACATACCAGGAATGTGTTCCATCACTCATATTATTGGCTGTTGGCACAAAATATGTTCCACTCTGCTGAGTTAATGTTCTATTAAACGTTGCATCAATATATAATGAACAATTTATATTTGTTGCAAGATAATCTGTTGCAGTCCAATTAAACTGAACATTATTTCCACCAATGTATGATGCATCACCAGGAGATATCAAAATTATTGCTGGCGGTTGTAAATCAATTATTAAAATCCTAGAACTCGTGTTTGTTCCTATATTTCCTGAAGGATCTGTACAATTTACAGTCCAATTATACACTCCATCCTCGAGATTTGTTACATTAAAACTATTTTGAACCCCTGAAGTTATTCCATTTTTAGATTGATTAAAAACACCATCAAAAATTAAATCACAAGATGAAATATTATTTGAATTATCAGTAGCTGTAAAATAAAGAGTTTGATTTTGTGTTTTTGTTCGAGTATTATTTGCAGGATTTCCAAGATTTATAATCGGAGGCGCATTTACAGTAAATGTTTTTGATGAACTTGTCCCATTATTTGCTGCATCATCAGAACATAAAACATACCATGTAAATTCTCCGTCTGTAAATGTTGAATAAGTCGCATTTGTAACATTTCCATTTTGAGAATTTATATTTCCAGGAGTTTTCAATGTTCCATTCGCATACACCTGACAAACGAGTAATGAATCCATATTATCTGATGCAGTCCAATTAAAAAATACTCTACTTGTAGAAAATACTTCGCCATCAGGATAATGAGATGTGACTGTCGGAAGAGTTTTATCAACTGTAAAATTTCTTGTTATACTATAATTAGTAATTGCATTATTATCAGTACAATTTACATACCACGTATGATATCCTTCGGCAATTCCTGAAATATATATTCCATTTACTACATCAACTGTCGGTGCTGCTTTTTTTTGTTCAAACAAACCATCATTATATAAGTCGCAAAATCCTAAAGTAAAACTTGCTGGGCTCTGAGGAATATATGTAAAATTAATATTTCCTGATGCTGAAACTGAATTGTTGCTCGGCGTTAAAAGAGATACTGCCACAATCGAACTAAGTGAAAAATTCCAAGTTTGAGATGACGATCTAAATCCAGTATTATCAACACAAGCAAGACTCCAATTATGATTTGTAAGAGATAAATTATTAACTATTGTTGTCGCATTTATTTTCGAACGTATAGATAAATTTGTTTTATTTACATTTCCATCTATTGTTAAATTACAAAGTAAATAATCATCTATATCTGATACGTTGAAATAAAAATTTACATTTCTTGTATTCAACACTTGTTCATTATATGGCGAGTACAAAGAAATTAAAGGCGCGGCATCGTCTAATTGAAAAGTTCTTGTTGAATCAGAATCATTAAATCCATTACTATCAAAACAAATTACCGTCCAATTATATAATGCATAATTCATTCCTAATAAAGTGAAATTATTTCTTCCATCATTTAATTTGTATAATATATCTACTGCATTTGATGTAGCAAAATATGAGCCATTTAATATTAATGAACAATTAGAAACTATCGCAGACGATAAATTATAATATAATACTATACTCGTACTATTAACACCATATCCATCTGCTGGAGAATCTATTGTAACTATTGGAATTGATGCTGTCGTAAAATTTAAAGTATTACTATATCCCGTATTATTTATATTATCAACGCATGTAACATTCCAAAAATGCAAACCATCAGTAATATTATTTATCGTTGTTGTTGTATTTGTTCCGTTGTTTGCAGTTACAACTTTTGATTTGTTAAAATTATCGACTGAAATATTACACGATGTTGAACTTGCAATATTATCAGCCATATTAAATCTAAAAGATATTGTTCCTGAAGGTAAAGTTATATCATTAGGAATTAATGCTTGAACTATTGGCGCGGAATCATCTAAATAAAATATGTACGTTGATGAATTTGCCATATTTCCCAAATCATCATAACATGAAATAAACCAAGCATATCTTCCTTCGAGCATGCTTCCAACAGTAACTGTATTTGAACCTGTTGTATTAACTACAAAATTCGTATCATTTAATAATCCGTTTATAAAAAGCGAACAATTAGTAACTTGGTTTGCAACATCTGATGCGTTGTATGTAAAATTATATGCACCAGTATGATTAGTCATAGTATTTCTTGGCGCACTTACTGTTATATTAGGCCCAAATGTATCAGGAATTAAAACAAACCAATCATATCCATAACCTATTCTTAATTTAGGATTAGTGCTTGATGCTGCAACAACAATCGAATAATTACCATACACGCCATCAGTAGTGTTGTAGGTAAATAATTTACTTCCAGATGAATTTGTTGAATCATTTAATCTCTCTAAAAATCTTTGTATTCCTCCAACTGAAGAAGAAACATTTTGTTGCACAGAATTATAGCCAGTTAAGTTAAAATTATCAAATCCTCCATCTTCATTTGTGGATGAAACAGTTGCTCTAAATCTTATATTAAATCCACTATTTTTGTAAGTACTATTTAATGTTTCAGAATATATTCCAGATTGAGCTCCAGGACCTAACAAGTCATCGATTTGTGTCCAAGAGGTTCCTGAATTATTTGTATAATCAAGTGCAATATATTCCCCTGCGTCCCAATTCGCATTTATCCCCCATGAAAATGAAATATTTACGGATTCATAAAGACTTAAATCATAATAATTTGTAGGACGAATAGTAATATTAGTAACTCCTCCTTGTATATGTGCATGTCTTCCAGTTAAAGGATTTGCAGTACTTGTATCCCATCCTGCACCATATGTCCAACTCGCACTCAATGGAACTGCTGCAAATGCATCGTAAAGTATGGTTGTTCCTCTCGTCAAATCAGGATACGCAGAATTTGTAACGCTTAAATTTCCATAATACACATGATAATTTTGTTCATTACTCGCACTCGCTGAAACTGATGCATTAAATAATATATAACAATAAGTAGCATCATCACCAGATATGAAATTAAATGCGACAAGCGATAAGGTAGAATCATCTACAATTCTTATTTGATTAGTACAGCTAGTTAAAGTTCCGTAAGGAAAAGAAATATTAACACCTATTGGTTTATTTGTTCTAGCACTTCCACCCGTTTCATTTAAAAATATCGGAAGTCTATATGGAAACGATGCATTCCACCACAAAACGTCAGTATATGTTTTATTCGTGTATATATAATCTATTGTTAAATTCGCAGCAATTAAACGATTAGAATCATTCTTTGTAGTGATATTTATTGACGCTATTTCTTTTTCTTGATACGTTATTTTATTTGCAACAACAGTTACTGCAATTGGAAATGTAAAATTTAAAGTAAAATTCCACGTGCTTGAATAATTATAATTTTTACCAAGATCAAAACAGGAAATATTCCAATAATGCAAACCATTACTAAGTGTTTCTGATTTTGAAATTATAGATCCATTGGTAACTATAAAATTTCTATTGGTTGTACTAACATTTCCATCTAATGTCATATTACAAGTTGCGTTTACAGAATAATCATCTGTAAATGTAAAATTAAATCTTGCAGGAGTCGATGCGATTGTAAGCTCACTTACTGGATTTATTAGAGTTATAGTAGGAATACTTCTATCAGAAATAAGTCTTCTCGTAGAAGATAAACCGAGCATACCAGAACCATCATAACAATTTATACTCCAATTATATATTCCTTGAGTCAAATCTTGAATGGTGAAAGAATTATTTTGCATATTAGTAATAGTTACATTCGTTTGATTTTCTATCTCATCTATAATTAATGAACAATTAGCAACTGAATCTCCGTCAGCAACATAATAATTAAAAGTTACATTTGTTCCATTAGTCACAGATCCATTCCAAGGAACATATAATGTAATATCTGGCCCGCCAATTACTCTCACTGTTCGAGTTTCAGACACATTTGTATTGCCTGCATTATCACTACAAGAAACAAACCACACCTTATAACCGTCGAGCAAAGAAATATTTCTCTTAATTAAAGTATTATTAGCTGAAGGAATATTTAAATCTGTCATCACATCATTTATAGATATGTTACACATCAAAGATGAATCTAAATTATCATATGCAGTATAATTAAATTGAGGAATTGTTCCATTAAATACTACATTATCTGATGTATTCAAACTTATTGTCGGGTATGTTGTATCAATCGTAAAATTTCTTGTCGTGACATTTCTTCTAAAATTAAAATTATCTATGCAAGTAACATTCCAATTATGAACTCCTTCACTCAAATTATATTTTGTCAAATTTATTACTTGTCCTTTTGCAACATCAAAGAACGTCGCATTAATTGTTCCATCTAAATAAACACTACAATTTACAATCAAATGACTATCAGTCACAGTAAAATTTAAATCAATAAAATTTAAATTATGAGTATATCCTGCCACAGGATAATTTAAAGTCACAACTGGCGCAGTCGTATCTGTATCATAAACATAAGTTACTGATGTATTTCTATTACCTACATCATCACTACAAATAACATTCCAATAATGCGTACCATCAGAAATACTTGTAACATTTTTAGATGCAATTTGTGCATGAGGAGATATAACATTTGTTCCTTTCAAAACGGAATCTACAGTTAAATTACAAACCATGTTTTCATATTCTAAATCAGTTACATTCCATGAAAATAAAGCATAATTTAAAGTCGCATTACTCCCATTTGAAGGCGTTTGCAAAGCAATCGCTGGAGGAGTATTATCTACCCGAACTTGAATGCTAGTATTTCTCATATTATTTAACGTATCATTACAAAATACATACAAATAATAATTATTATCTGCAACAAGCATAGTGTTAGTTGTATTAACATAATAATTACTAATATTACTCATTTCAGTTTTTGAAGTAACATTACTTGTAGAATCATAAAACGCCCATCTACAACCACTTAATCCATTAGCATCTATTGCTGAGGCATTTATCGTTTCATTTCCATTTAAAACTGGTCTATTTGTTGCAACTAATCTTATATAATCTGTTGCAACTTCAGAACGTCTACTTGCAGTTGTTGTTCCTGTTGCAGTATATGCTTCTATAAGAACATATGCGTAATTATTTCTTACATAATCAGTCATATTTCCTTCAACATAAGTCTCAGTATAAATTGAACCACCAGTTCCACCATACACTGTTCGTCTAAGTTCATAACTATCTGTTTTCCAATTATAAACATATATTCCAAGATCATCAGGAGTGAGAGAAGTTCTTCTTGTTGCATAACCTTGATATTCTATTTTGAATTGCGACATACTTATCGCTGGCGCAGTTACATAAAATCTGTAACTTTGATATTCTCGCATACCTGTAACGGCTGAACTGAAAACTGATGCACACACTTCTCCATCAATTGATGAAACTTCATAATAACATCCCCCGGTAAATTCTGTTCCAGCTATCGGCGCACTAGCAGATGCTGGAGGATATGCAGTAGTATTTCCATCTTGTGCAATTTGACTTGTTTCTCCTGGAGAGACTCCATAATAATCTTGAGTGAACGTAGTTTCATATGGATTTATTATTGTTATATAAGGTTCTAATCTTAATCTAAACCAATCATAGCCCATCCAACTTCTAGCAGCGCTAGGACCATTTGTTTCAAATGCTGTTGCATTATTACAACCCATTCCATCCCACGTACTTCCTCTCCATAAAGAACAACCACCGACTCTATTTGCATCAGTGTAAGTTAAAAATATTTTATCATTATATGGATTTGGAACTAATAAAGCAGATCTTAATTGTCCTGCACCTGTTGCAGTTATTTTAATTCCTGACGACCAATTCGCAATAGAGAACGCATCATCTTCTTTCACATAAGCTGTCGACATAAGATAACTATCTGATGCTGTTTTGACCCATACAAAAACAGCTTTTTCTCCTGAACTCACCCAGTTACACTGGAAATTCTGTGCATACTCAGTAGCTCCTTGTTGTGACCCACACTCAGCATTTGTCGCCCTACTAGGCGATTGTGAAGAATTTATTTTTGATAAACTAGATCCATTCCACATCGCGCCATCAAGATTCGCTGCACCATCACAAAACATCATTCCAATATAACTATGATTAAACGAACTCGCATAATCTTGACCACATGCTGCAAATTGAAGCATTTCAGTTGAACCATTATAAATTGCACTAAGATTATTCCACGTTGTGCCATTAAATCTATATGCATAAACTGCGTTCGCGCCATTAACACCATAAATGCACATTAAATTTCCTGTACTTCCTTCCCATCCACAATCAAAGTGCCTATATAAGGTTCTTCCATTTCCAGTAGCAGGCCCATTACTTGTTAAGTTTTGCCAATTTCCAAATGAAGATCCATTCCATATTCCTGCATATATAGATGGAGGACCAGCATTTCCACCATTATCATTTTGTAAAACAATACCTATAGTGTTTGAATCTTTTTGAGGATATAATTTTATCCAACCAAATCGTCTATTTTGCGCACCATTTACAGTTCCTGTATACTCGGAAGAAAGTGCAGATCCATTCCATATTCTATACATGAACGTTGGATTGTTAGATACTGCAGTTGTTCCTGACCTATTCTCATATACAATTAAACAATTTTCAGTTGAGTCTTGACATTCGATATCAAAACTCCATAATTCATTATATGTATCTGTTGCAAGAGATGTATTTACATACCATCTCCAATCTGTTGAATTGAAAACAGAAAAAAATAACTTTCCATCATAATTAGTTACACCAAGTAAACACAAAGGCCTATTATCCATACATCTAAGTTTTGTCCAAACTAAATAATTTGTTCCAGTTAATAAATTAGAATTTACTTCTGAACCTAACTCATCACTCGTCCAATTTCGATATTTTAAATACCCTGAATTATCTCTATCTCCATAAACAACAAGCCCATCATCTGTTGGAACTTCTGGATCTATTGCGAGTATCCAATTTCTTAATTCTTCAAAAATTAATATTGCATCACCAATCACATATTGTATGATTGCTCGACCAAAAACAATCACATCAGGAGTTCTAAGAGGAGGTTGCACAGTATAATTTAAAGTGGATACACCTGTTAATCCAGACCATTCAAGATTTATCATACCATTACTTTCATTTAAATATAATTCAGCACCAGGTGCTGATATTATTTCCATTTCCGACGGTATTGATTCTATAAAATCGTATGAATCAACATTTATTCTTGGAATAATTATTATAGATGATTCCATCGGTCCCTTAAATGGATCAGTTGTTACAGGCGTATTTCTTATGATTTCAAATTCATAATTATTCATAACAACAAAAGAGGAAATCATACTATTGTTAACATTTTTTCCATACGCTTCAACATTCATCAAATAATTTCCTTCTTCGTTTGTATGATTATAATTTAAACTGTAAATTCCTTTTTCTATTTCTTTAATTTCGTAATTATCTGTTGAAAATGAAATTATTGACTTATCTGGAGACGTCACACTTAAAATAACATGTGCACCACTTGTCAAATAACCTTTTGTATCAAGAACTACAACAAGTATTTCAACAGATTCATTAGGCAAATATCTTGATCGTCTAGTGTTTACTGTCGCAACTCCAGTTTCAGCATATCCTGGATCTTCAGGTGAAATTTGGAATGAATATTCTTGACCAGGATTTAATGACGCGATATTTATCCACGTACCCGTGCATGTTTGTGATTCATAATCCCATCCTTTACATTTCCATAATTGATTTCCTTTAGCAACTTTTGAAAATGTGCCTTTTGTAAAATTTAAATTTGATAAATCCATCGCATAAGAATAAATTGGAATTTTATTATCAACTACAAGAGTATTTTCTTCTACACCATCAATTCGCAGTTCCATATTATTTATATCCGCAACAGAAACTCCCTCTAAATTCATAGTCCCCTCTGATAAATCAGCAATTTCAGAAAGATCAAGTGCAATTTCGCGTTTATCGTTTTGGACTAATTGTTCTTGAAGTGCTTGAATTTGCACTTTACTTCCTTTTTTCAAAGTAATTCCATTAAAACTATTATTATTACTATTATTTGTGTCCGTAGAATTTATTATGTCTGTAGAAATATGATTGATAACTCTTATATTAGCAGTTCCTCTTTTTCCTTTTCCTCCGAAAATATTTATCGTTTTTTCTTCTATTGAAACAGTTCCATTTAATTTATCAAATACAAAAAAATCTTCAGTTTTGACAAGTTCTCCTCTACAAAAAAGACTTATTTTGTAGAGCCCCTTATTTTCTGCTTTAAATGGCATCTCTGATGCGTAACCTACAAACTTGTAAGATGTGCTACCATATTCAATTCTTAATTCCGCTTCACTTCTAGTAGAATCTAAACTATAATTAATTAATTTTATTAACAATTCCGTATCTTTTGATATTATATTTTCAGTTATTTCTAATGATGCAAATGCACAATCAGAATTTGCACCTCCATTAAGCCCCCCATCATTAAACCCCTCTGTTTGTGACAATGATTCGTCATAGTATATTTGTTCTTCAGAAGAATTATATTCTGAATTCGAGTCATTATTTTCAATTGCATCATTCTCATTTGTAATTATAAAAATAGTTTTTCTTCCTAATTCTAAACCATCAGATTTTTTGGTTAAAATAAAATTATATTGTCCTAAATCACCTAGCGATATATTTAGAGGAAATACTAATGACCCAAAATACTTATTTCTTTGACCATTATGTTCCATAGATAATTCAAATTCATTTGAAAAATCAAGACCGTTAAAATTTTCAGATAATCTTAAAGATATTTCTTCAAACATCACATAATTATCTTTTGAAGAAAATAAAAGGAACGAATTCTGCAAGTCTTCAGATGGAATTTCTTGCAGAATCGTTCCGGGTTGCTGGTCTAAAGAATATACTGGTTTTAGAAATATAATTACAAATAAGAACAACACACATAATGCAATTAGACCTGCATTTAATTTTCTACATTTAACTACCATTGACCATTCAACCCAATTATACTTAACCCAGCTTAACTAATATCAAAAATCGATCAACCAGCACGATTAAATTCGATATTTTACTTAATTAATTACTTAATGTTTAATTATTATTTACTTTACTTAATGTATAATTATTATTTACTTTACTTAATGTATAATTATTATTTACTTTACTTAATGTATAATTATTATTTGATTATGTTATTTGTTTTTTTAATCACTCAAATTTCATATACTATATTTTAGTTAGTTTAGTTATTTAATTTATTTAATTACTAAATCTCGCTCATTTATTTTTTTGCAAATAACCCAGTCATAAATGATTTTCTTTTCTTTTCTTCGATAACAGCATTCATGATCGGCATAGTTCCATTCGAATCAACATTATTTTGTGCAACAGGCGCAACATTTTGATCTATATTTTTTTTAATATCAATAACTGACGATTTTATGTAATCTCCTTTACTTATTTTTCCTAAAATTTCTTTTGATTCTTGTTGAAATTTCTTTAATTCCTTATCCATTTTACTGTTAACTTCTAAATTTAATGATTTCGAACGCTCATCCAATAAATTAATTATATTGGTTGTATGTTTTTCAAATTCACCAAATCTTGTTATCAAATTCAAGAGTTCTTTTTTATCAGCTTTATCTTCTATCCTAACTCTTAACTTATCTATATCTTCTTGAATTTTGCCCATCGATTTTTGTAAATCCTTTGCAATATCTCCATATTTATCAAAATCAGTGAATTTTTTTTCTACTTCCAAAAAAATAGTTTCTATTTTATTTGAATGTCTCTCAATTATTCCTTCAGTTTTTTTTATTTGGATTAAATCTTGTTTTATTTCTTCATTCATTTTCGCTACTTGTTCAACTCCCTTATAAAAATCCATTCTCTGACGCATTTCTTTCATTTCTTTCATCATATCGCGCGCCATCGTTTCATTACTTTCTATATTAGCTTTTAGCGCTTCTGATTTGGAATCTTGTTTTCTAATTTCAAGCATTAATTGATCAGGCTTTACAACTTCTACAAGATCTATAGCTCGTGTTGCTGAAGCTTCAATTCTACCGACTGCTTTGTTTGTCTCAACAACCATGCCTTTTATTTCACCAAGTTCTTCTGAATTTCTAGTAAATCTTTCATTTGTTATTTTTCTAAATTCATTTAGCCCTTCCATTTGAGCCTGAATTTTTGTAACTTCTATTCCTATTTTTGAATCATTAAGTCCATTATCATCTGAATTTTTATTTGACGATCCTTTTGATTCTAATTCTGCTTGCTGAGATTCTAAATTCGCTTTTATTAATTCTTCATCACTCTTTTTTTTTGAAAATAAACCCATAGTTACTCACCATCACTCTTCTTTTTCTCAACTAAACTTGCAGCCTGCAAAATTTCTTCTTTTAAATTTATGCTCTTTATTTTTTTTGCATAATCTATTTCCTGTTCTATATCATCTAATAGAGTACCTGCTTTTTGATAGTCCTCTTTATTTTGACTTATTTGAAAATAATTTATTTTAGGCATTGCATTTCTAAGCATCATTGAAGGAATAGACATATCTTGTCCTTCTTTTCTATGTTCGGATATGGCTCTTGATATTTCATTATATCTTTCTTTTATATCCTCAACTGTTCCTTCAGACTCCGTTTTATTGTAGAATGAATGTTGTTTTAATTTTTTGAGCTTATCTAATGTTTGTTCAGATCTATCTGATCTTGATGAAATGCTTTTTTTTAATTCCGAAATTTCATCTGCATCATTACTCGTTGATTTAAAAAAATCTTGAACATCCTCCTCTTTTTTATTTTCTAATTCAACATCTTTAACAGAACTATTTTCTTTGTATTCATTAGTTGCAATTATTTCTTTTGTTTCACTTATTTCTTTTTTATATTCTTCAAGCACAGCTAACAAACTTATTGGATCTTTTGTTTCGTTCATTTTTTTTGCAAGTTCATCTAAATTAAATACATCTCTAACCCAATTCGCAAAATCATTTTTATTTTCATTTACATGAGTATCAAATATATCTCTTGAACCATTGTTATTACATACTTTTAACTCTTCTTGAAGATCATTAACACTTCGTAGCACTTTTCCATCTTCACAAAAAAAACATTTTTCTTTTTCTGCAACTTTTTCAAATATAGGTTCAACCAACTTTCATCAATACCTCTTTTAGTTCATTTTTTGTTTTAACATTACCCATTCTATCTGCTAATTCATATTTTTCAAAAACATTTTTAGTCCAACTCGCAAAGTCATTTTTCTCACCATTAACGTGTGCCGTAAAAATACTATTAGGCATATTATCTATTGCTTCAAGTAATTCTTGAAGAGATTTTAACTCTTCACCATCTTCTAATTTGAATGTTTTGTCAGATGGCGCTTTTTTTTCAAGTTCTGCTTTTATTTTTAATGCTTCAGGAGTTTTAAAGAAATCTTCTAAAGATACATTTACATTTATTGTGTCTTTTGATTTTTCAATATTTGATTTATCTATATTAACTCCTAAAACTTCATCCACTTTTAGAGAAGCTATAGGCGTCATCATTTGATTTAATTTTTCTTCTCTTAATTCTTTTGTAGCAATCGCACCTTCATTTGAATTCTTATTCACCTCAAGTTCCCCTTCTTTTTTTAACTCTTCTTTAACTTCTTCTTTTTTAGGTTCTTTTTTTTCAAGCTTAGGTAATTTTTGTCCTTTTTCTCTTAAATCAAGTAATTTCATTATTTCTTCTTTTGTTTTTGCTTGATTAAGAAGATCTGCTAATTCTATATCTTGCACTGCATTTCTTATCCAATCAGCAAAATCATTTTTAGATTCTGTAACATGAAATTTATAATCAGAATCTTTCATCGCTTCTATTTCTGAATAAAGACTTTTTGGAGTTACAACAAGCATATCATTATGTAATTTCAATATTTTATCAGGTGCAACATCTTTTTTGAATTTTTCTGAAGGATCTTCAGCTTTTTGCTCGAGTGCAGTTTCTGTTTTTTTATTTTCAGCATCAAATTTAGCTCTTGATTCTTTAGCTTTCAACATCTCTTCTTTCAAAACATCCTCTGAAACCAATTTTATTTCTATTTTCTTTGGTTTCAAATTTAATTTCTCCCAAAGTTTCTTAACTCTTGGTTCAAGACCTTCTAAATAAATTTGAACCATGTTAAAATTACCAGATTTAACTTTATCAAGTGCAAGTTTCAATTCCATTTTCAAATCAAACACATCTTGTTTTTGTTCTTCGAGTTGTATTAATTCGTATGCTAATTGATTTATTTGCTCATTATATTTATTGTATTGTTCTATTTCTTCATCAGATAATCTAGTTACTGAGTGAAGAATAGGTCTAAATGTTATGAAATATGGTTTTCCACGATTATATGCGCTGTTTTGAACCATTCCAGTACCAACACTTGCTTTAACTAAACTTTGTAAAACTTCAGCGCCATATTTTGTTTTAATTCTTTCAAGATCTCCTTCATCTCTAGTTCTCATCTGTACTTCTGTGTTTATGTTAGCTTTAATTTGACCCATGAAATCAGCCAAAACTTGAGAAATTAAAACAACACCTATTCCCCACTTTCTAAATTCTCTGCAAGCTCTTTCTATTTGAAGGAAGCCTTCACCGGAGCCTCCGAACTTAGGCAAAAGTCTATGAACTTCATCATATACAAGAACTAATCTTAATGGTTCTGACTCGTCAAAATTTGCATGGAAAACTTCTCTTACAGTATTTGCAACAAAAATATCAATATCTTTAGGATCTAATTTATGAACTGCAAATATTTGTATCTCCCCTGGTTTCATATATTTTCTTACATCTATTAATTCTCTTGCGTTATTTATTTGCCTAATATTTCCAGTAAATGCTTTAGCATCACTAGGCTTCATTCCAAAACTTGGATATATTCCCATCAATCCTTTATTTGTTAATTTTCTAAGCATGCCCGTCCATTGAGCTGTAGGATCGAAAACAATTATTGCGACATCTTTTAGAATCATTTCTTCAATTATTACTTGTGCTGAGAAACTTTTACCTCCTCCTGTTGAACCTGCAACAATGGTGTGCGTTTTAAAATTCTCTAAATTCATATACGCTTTATGATCAGTTTCGGCAATTTTTCCAACCCAAATACTTCTTGGTCCTAACTTTGGAATTTCACCCATTTCAACTTTAAGATGATATCTCTTTTTTCCTTCTATTCTTTTTCTAATTACAATTATTGCAATCGTAAGACTAATTAATCCAAGTAAAATTAAAAACGCTTGCCAAACTCTTAATTTACCGAAAATAATATACTGATAAAATGGCAAATTAACTGTAAACACATAACTTGTACTTGCTGAAAGATCTAAATAATCAGCGGTAACTCTTATTATATAATCTCCTTCTTTTAAATTAGTTGGAAGCTCTATATTTTTCAATATTGTTAAAGATGTTTTTATAAAAATATTAGTAGAATAAGACCATACAGTTTCTTTTCCATCCATACTTTGAACTGAATATACTAATTTTACAGGATATGCTTGATCAGATAATAAATTAGTTAAATCATTTCTAAATGTTAACGTTGAACCAGGATATAATTTTTTAGTTGGAGTTGATAGCGACATTAACAATGCTTGAATAGGAATTTTATCTTTATCAAGGACTTCTATTGTTATTGGAACTTCAACATTTATTCCACCAGATATATTAAGAGTCCCATTATATATTCCTGGAG
Organism: Candidatus Woesearchaeota archaeon; assembly: GCA_041660865.1. Lineage (GTDB taxonomy): Archaea > Nanobdellota > Nanobdellia > Woesearchaeales > 21-14-0-10-32-9 > 21-14-0-10-32-9. Next base: position 20,776 of record JBAZVO010000003.1, on the reverse strand, counting down.
GTCGATTTCCAAAAAATGTCAAAGTGAGTTGTCCTTGAGATTTAGGACCAATAGTTAGTCTATCTTTATCAAATTTAGTAAGATTCGCTGCATCCCCATAAATTTTAAAATCAACAGTCATAGCAGTCGCTCTTATACTTTGAATCATAACAACATCCTGCGCAAACTCCCCTGCTCTAAGTTTTTTATTTATTGATTCTAATGCAACTATGTAATCTTGTCCTTCTATAACTGTAGGTGATTGTAATTGAGGAGGAACTTGTCCTGGACCCACATCTTGCCCTGGGCCTACATCAGTTTCTGAATTAAAATCTGGGCCCACATCAGTATTTTCATTTTCAGGTTTTTCTAATTCTAAAATTATATTATGATAAGTTACATTGTTCTCAGTAATATTTACTAAATTTTGATAAACTTTATACCCTTCTTTAATCGCCATAATTCTCTGTTCACCGACTTCAGGAGTTAAATTATAATACCCTTGTGTATCGGTTACTGTTGAAACAGCTGCAATAACAACAATAACTCCTTCTAAATAATTTCCAGAAACATCTGTAACATTACCTATTAACCAACCAAATGATGCGGGTTCAGCATCTCCCCCCAAACAAATATCATTCGGATCGCTCCAAATATAATATCTTGCACTCCCATTCATAGGAATAGGCAACAATAATTGATAATTGTAATACCTATTGTTAAATCCTCTTGTTAAAGTAGGATATGCGTGTGCAACAAATACTAACGAACCATTAGTTGTTTTCAATGCTCCAACATCAAATGCGGTTGCATTAGTTCCAGCACCTATTCTAGAATATGTTGTAGGAATATTAGATATTCTTCTAGGACCAATGTCAATATACATTGATTGCGTAAATGTAAAATGCGCAGAATCATAAGACTCATTATTTATTCCTATATACTCATCTATTTCATCGAGCGTTGCAGGTGTAAGAGAGTTCATATCAACATCTACTTCGGGAACAATACTTGCATATAACTCGTGAGGTATTCCTTTTTGAAAACATGAAAAGAAAACATTTGCTTCAGTCATACTTCCAGGATCTACATCAAAATACCATTCTTGCTCAACTCCAACGCCGAATGATGCTCCATAAATTCCTGCCCAATTATACGCAGGTTTTGAGAAAAAAATAGTCATACCATAAACATATCCTCCTTGACCTTCATGATATGTCACATATCCTGTATATATTCCTAAACATACAAGAAGCAACAAACTAATAGATAACATAAGAATTGCAGAACTATTTCCCGCATATTTTTTTAATTTTGATTGTTTCTTTGGATGAGCTAGAGCTTCCTCTATACTTATTGGTTTCCTTCTGGAATTCAAGTATCCTTCAAGTCTCTCATTTATTTTCATTTGTCATCCATTTAAATTTTATTTACACAATCACTAATTTTACTCTCTTCCGAAATTAAAGAATCTATTTTACCACCATATTTTTCCTTCAAAACATCAGATAAAATAGCCTTAACTCTAAATAATGTATCTTTCATTTTTTTAGCTCTTTCTTTTTCATCATCAGATAAATTAGTTTTATTTGCCGCTTCAACAACACTCATCATCATTTCTATTTGTGCAACATCTACACTCTCAAGCAAATTTACAGCTGCACCATAAACCTCTGATTTTACATCATCAGTTGAACTTTCATATAATAGTTTTATTTCTTTGAAAATTAAATCAGCGCTATCAAGTTCTTTTCTTAAAACAAAATCAGATGCATCTTTTATCAAACTCAGTATCTTATTTATTTTCTCTTCGTCAATCTTTTTTTCTGATTTTGCAAATACACTTCCAAAAACATCAAATGCATAAATTAAATATGTGCATGAAATTATAATTATTAAAATAATTAAACTTGCAGGCGATGTCCACTCAACATCACTAAATGTTACGGCTCCAGTTATAGAATTTTTGGAACCAAATATTGTATCTGTCATCATTATAGTTTTCGTACTCTTAGCAAGTTCAACATCTTTCTCTCCATCAACATAATATATGACTGTGGTTTGTTTATCAAATTTTAACAACGGATCACTATCAATAACTTTAAAATCTCCAGAAAGTGAAACTACTTTATCTGCTGAATTTGCTAAAAACTTAGGAACGTATTCAAGCAAGAAAGTATCAGTACTATTATCAGATATTTTTAATGTTTTAGTAATTAGAGTTATAATTTTTTTAGTTCCATCAATATACACTATCTCAACATTCGCAGCTCTCGTCGTTACAATTACGGCATTTTGAAGTTCTAACAATCTTTCTTGATTATCTTTACCAACAATATTCTTTTGTTGTTGATAATTCTTAGATATATTTAGTAACTCTTCTTTTGTTGGATATGAAATAGATGTTTGAGATTTAAGAGTTCGCATATTTAATGGAGTAATTGATTCAAGCGCAGTTAAAGAATTAAAATACTCTACTTTTTTAGCCTCTTGTTCTGTAGCTGATAAATCCCTCCTATAATTTAAATTATTTATATCTCTCATCGCGCGATCATAATCTTTTAGAGCCTTATCTACACTTGCTGCAAATTTTAATGTGTCCGCATCTTTCTTACTTTCCATATCAAGCACATCAATATTAGTTAAAGCCGATTCTATTTTTGTTCTTATTTCTCCTGCATCAATAATTGAAGAATCTTCTCCATCAAGAATTGTTAAACTAGCATCATTTTGTGCTTGACTACTCTGCACCATAAATTTCCACACTTTAGAATTATAAATTTTAGATCCAACCTCGCATTGTACTTTCCAAGAATAAGTCTTGCCATCTGAAAATGATTCTGTGTGCGTTATTCTGCCTGAATTTTTTACTGAAACTGTATTCATCACTCTATACCAATCATTACCTTCTTCTGCAACATAAAACCAACAAGTAGCACCACCACTAGACCCTATATTTACATCCGCATTAAATTGTACTAAAGATGGATTTAATATTGTTCCATCGACAGGCGAAATCAGATTTATTCCATTAAATGCATTAACATCTATTTGCAATTTATTTAATTTAATGGTTAAAGTTTTATTAACATTTGAATCTATAGTTTCAGCATAAGATACATAATCTGTTGCCGAAACTTTCATAGCATATTCCCCTTCAATAAGATCAAATTCTGCAATACCATCTGAATCTGTTGTTTTTTGAGATGATTCCATTTTCACTTTAGCAGAATCAATTATTCCATTATTTGCACTATCAAGCACTAAAACTTTTATCTTATATGCTTTTTTCACAATAAGCGACAATGTTTCAGTTTTATAATTTCCATAATCATCAATTACAGTTAATACAACAGGATAAGTTCCTGCAGAATTATATTTTACATTTAAATTTTGACCTGCAATTTTTGTTCCATTAGATAAAGTCCAATTATATCTTAATAAACCCGCACCACCCGTTGTACTTGCATATATTGATGATTCTTGTCCTGTTCTTAAAATAATATTTCCAGTAATTTCTGTTTGTAAATTGTTACTAACTGTATAATTTTTCTCTACATATTTTGAAATACCTTTATAATTTAACTGAGCTCTAAATTTATAAGTGCCTGTTTTATTCGTGAAAATAATAGTATCAAAATAAGGATATTCTTTAACTTGTGGTGCAAATAAAGATTTGCATTCAACAAACCCTGAACCAGTAGGCAAAGGCCCACAAATCTCAGCTGAAACATTAGCTCCACTTGATGAAACAATAGTATATTCTATTATATCACTTAAATTATATGCTACCTTGTTTAAAAATAAAAATAAATCTATAGGAGTTACATTAATTATATAAGTTATAGAATTAGATGTGTAATTTTGAGTTTCATTATAATTCAAAGTCACATTATATAACCCAGGTAAATCAAAGAAGTGCACCATGGAAATATTTTCACTTGCAAATGATTGATTCAAAATACTAGTTGCATTTCTAACAACTACAGATATTCCATAATCCCCATCAGTTAATAACCCAGTTATATTTATGAAAGATTTTTGTTCTAAAGTTATATTTTGTTCGAAATTATTTATGGATAAATTTAACAAAGGTGTCGCTTTTGAAATCGAATAATTATAATTCATAGTTTCATTTATATTTCCTGTCAAATCTACTCCACTTAGTTTTAAAGAATATTCTCCTGGAGTTAAATTAATAAATTCATATTCAAATACATTTGTTGAATTAATTCTTAGCATAGTTTCATTTGTTAAATTACTTCTAAAATTATTTTGCAAAATAACAACAGATACTAAATTATTATCAATCCAAGTAGATTTAAAATTATATCTTTTATTTTTTGCAAAAATCGCAGGCGATGCTTGTGAAAATATTATCGTGGAATAACTTGGTGCAACAACATCAAAAGGCGTTATGAATGTTAAAATTTCACTTTGATTGGAATTCCCGTTAGCATTAGTACTATTAACCACATAATAATAAGACGAATTAGGAATTAAACCTATTAACTTCGCAGCATGAGCAAATGAGTGCACTCCAAGATAATTCGTTTCATTTAAATCATCTGACGACAAACCATATTGTATAAGAGAATCTGATAATATATTTGTATCCCAATAAATTATTATCGATGAATCGACAACATATGATGAAATATTTTCTATAATAACTTGATCACTATTAAGATCTGCTTTTGTGAAAACTGAAGCTAAAGCTAAAAATAAGAACAATGCAACTAAGAAAACCTTTCTTGTATACTTTATCGTCTTAGCTTTTCGTATTTTATTCATACGTCTTTCAGCTCCTTAATTATTGCTTTTAATTCTTCAACTAATTTCTTTTTTTCTCCTATAGATTTATTTGAAGACATATTTCTCTCCATTTCTTCTCTCATTTTTGATAATTCGTATCTATATGGTTCAACGTATTGCATTGATTTTTCTCTAATAATTGAACGAACATGCTCAGATAAGTCTAAATAATGCTTTTCTTCAGTAATTTCCTTTAATTCTTTTAGAAGACCTGAGGGAATTCTGACACTTATCATCACATCTTTCATATGTTTCCCTCTCTTTTATTTTTAGAAGATTGTTGAAAATTTTGTCTTTTTTGATCTTGAACATATTCTCTAAGAAAGTGCCTTACAACTTCTGAACGTGAACTAAAAATTTTTTTATCTACTAATTCATCAAGCCAACCTGCGAGTTCATCTGGGACTCGCACATTCACAGTTTCTGTTTTTCGTACCATCAACCAACTCAATATTCTTCTTTCAACACGCACTTAATCGACAAATTATACCAATAAGCCTCAACAATCAAGTATGTATGACTTATGTATTACAATTGTATGACAAAATAAGTCATTAATATTACATCAATCATTAAACAAATATAAATATTTAATTTTGTATGACATAAGTATTACCCACATAGTAAATTGGTCATATATAAAGTTTTTGGTTCTAAAAAATTAAAGTCATTTAGAAAACAATAAAAATAAACGCAAAACAAAAGAAAAACAAAGAAAAGCACTAAACTATGCCCAATAAACCAAAACTACACAAAAAAAACAATTCACTAAACTTAACAAAAACACAACAAACAATAAACTAAACTTGACAAAAAAAACCAAAAAAACAATTCAAACAACACCATAAACAAAAAAAGTAAGATTACTTTCTTAAATAAATAGTGCTTGAAGGGAATGCGAAGGCGATTTTTTCTTTTTCAAATCTTTTTTTAATCTCGATATTAATGTCGTTTTTAATCTGCAAAATATTCTCAAGATCCGTAATCCAGTAAATTATCTGAATTTTAAGAGAAGAATCACCAAAAGAATCAAATGTTACAAACGAATTGTCAGATACCTTCTTATTTTTCTTTATTATATCTTTAACAATATTCATTCCTTTTTCAAGTTTCGAAGTCGACGTACCATACTCAACATCTAAAATCATTTTTATACGTCTAGATTTCTCTTTTGATACATTTTCAAGAATACTATTAGCAATCATCCCATTTGGAACAATTATATAGGTACCATCAAATGTTTCAATTTTAGTACTTCTAACTCCTATTTCTTTAACAAATCCATCTCTTACATCATCAAGTTTAATTCTATCTCCTACTTTGAATGGTTTATCTGCAAAAACGGCCACTCCTCCAAAAAAGTTCTTTAATGTATCTTGGGCTGCAAGAGCGAATGCTAAACCTCCTATTCCTAAACCCGCAAGTAAACTTGCAATATCAAAACCCATATTATCAAGAACAGAAATTGCGGCAATAATTATTATTATTACTTTAACCATAGTTCTTATAACTGGAAGAAGTTGATTATCGAGTTCGGATTTGGTTTTTTCTGCAATCCTTACAAAATATTCTTTAATCAAACCATCAATAATATTTATAACTACCCACGCTATATTTATTACAAGTAAAATAAAACTTATATTTTTAAAAACTGCTTCTGCTCTTGCAGAAAAATAAAGCATTCTATAAGCATAATTAAAACCGAGATAAAAAATAAAGAAAACAACAGGATTTTCTAATGCTTCAGCTATAACATCATCTAATTTAGTTTCTGTTTTTTTTGTAATTACATGAAATATATTCTTAAATATCCAATATGCAATTTTACCAACAATTATACTTAGTAAAATTATCGCTATTGCTAAAAAATAATGACTTAAACTATTTCCAAAATAAACATTCTCTAAAAATCCCATAAGAAAAAGAAATGAAAATTTGTTTATAAAGATTTCTAGATAAATTCACAAACTTTTTATTACATTGCAAGTTTATTCCAACATGAAATATTTACCATTCATTTTATTCTTCTTAATTGTCTTATTGATTTACTTTTGCATGCAATATTATTTAATTTACCGAGTTTTCGGATTTTTTACAAAAATCCCTAAAATCTGGATTTATGCACTAATTATAGCTTTAATCTTTCCTGTTGTTACAATAATTGATAGATTTTTTTATTCAACCATTAGCACTAGCATTTATTATATGTCAACAATATGGCTCGGCATTACATTTTTGACAATTTGCACCCTTTTAATATTTGAAATCGTAAATATAATTCATCCTATTTTTAGCAATAAAATTTTCGGCTTAATATTAATAGTGGTTATCTTTTGTTTAGCGACATTTTCTATAATTAATGCAAATAATACAAAAATAAAAGAGCTCACAATATCTGAATTTGGATCGAATCTAACAATAGTTCAAATATCAGATGCGCACATAGGATCAATTAGAGGAAAAGCATTTCTCGAAAATATCATTAAAAAAACCAATAATCTAAATCCAGACCTAGTTGTTATAACTGGTGATTTTTTTGATGGAAGTGGCAGAGTGTCAAGTGATACAATACAAAAATTAGATGATATCAAAGCACCAATTTATTTTATTATGGGTAATCATGAAACATATACAGGAGAAAAAGACATAGTGTCGGAATTAAATAAAACCAAAGTTAAAATATTACAAAATGAAGTTGCTATTTTTAAAAATATTCAAATCATAGGACTTAATTATTCAAACAGCGCAGAGTATGTAAATAAAGAACTAAACATACTTAAAATAAATAAATCAAAACCGAGCATGCTTTTGAATCATGAGCCTCGAGGTTACAATTATGCAAAAGAAAAAGGCATCAAATTACAACTTTCGGGACACACTCATGGAGGACAAATATTCCCCTTTTCTATAATTGTTAAAGCTATAACTCCAAAATATAAAGGACTTTACTCGATGGATAATTTTTCATTATATGTTTCAGAAGGCGTTGGAACATGGGGTCCACCAATGAGACTTGGAACAAATAGCGAAATTACACTTATTCATTTAACAAAATAAATCACCCTCATCAATATATTTAAAAACATAAACTAACCTTGAAATAAACAAAACAATAATACGAGTCGACACAATGAAACTAAAAGTTCCTTTAATCAAACAACCAAAAAATTCAGTAGATTGTGGAATAGCAGGCGTTGCAATGCTGTGCAAATATTACAATATACCAAAAACATTTAATGCGCTAAAAAAAGAAATAGAAACGGATAAAATAGGAACTTATGCCCCGCAATTAGGAACATATCTAATTAAACAAGGTTTAGATGTTGAAATCGTAACCCTGCACCCAAAATTATTTACTCTACTTGATTCTAAATTATCACAAAAAGAAATTATAACTCGATTAGAAACGAGCCATAATTCGACCACATCAAATCAAGACAAAAAAGTTATAACTCACTTTAAAGAATTTATGAATTCAGGAGGAAAAATAAAAATAAAAATACCTGACATTATTGATATAAAAAATGAAATCCATAAAAAAAGACCGGTAGGCGCTTTGATGACTACTAATTTCATAAATAATGTGCCTATATTCAATTTCCATTTCAATATAATTACTGGATACGATACAAAACACATTTATGTAAATGATCCACTCCCTAACAAATGCGGTGGAAGAAAAAAATATACTTTACAACAATTTTATTATGGACTCTATGCTAGCGCATATGGAGATATTGATAATGCATCACTATTAATAGTGAAAAAAATCCGAATAAAGAAATATGACTAAAAAATTAAAACACTCACAATTTTAATTTCAAAAAATCATAAGCGAGAGTCGTTTCTGAAAATAAATCTTTAGCTTCACGTTCTAAATCATCTAAACTTTTATATCGTTGAGAAAAGTGAGTTAAAATAAGTTTTTTAACATTTGCCTTATTTGCAACTTGTGCTACTTGTTCTGACGTCATATGTTTAAATTTATCTGCCTTCTCTAATTTACTAGATTCGAATGTAGCCTCACTAATTAAAATGTCCGCGTCTTGAGCTAAATCATAACAATTATTAGTCATAGCAGTATCCATTATGAATGCTATTCTTTTGCCTTTTTTAATTGTAGACACATCATCAGGATGAATAATTTTATCACTAATCTTTATTGATTCTCCTTTTTGAAGCTTTCCAATTAAAGGCCCTTCTATAAGCCCTACTTTTTTCGCCTTATCTAAATTTATTTTTCGTGTATCTTTTTCAACAAAAGTAAAACCTATGCATGGAACAGTATGATCTAAAGGCGCAGCCTCTATTAAATAATTATCATTTTCAAAAATAACTTCTTTTTTATTTAAATCCAGTTCATGAATTTCTATTTCTATTCTCAGATCAAATATACAACTATTTAGCAAATGATGCATTCTTTCTTTTGTGCCCCGAGGTCCAAAAATTACAAGTTTACCTGGCTCTTCAGTATTTCCTATTGTTTGAATTAAACCGATAAGCCCCGAAACATGATCTCCATGCCAATGACTTACAAGAATCTTTTTTACTTTAAGTCTATTAATTCCTGCAATATTCATTTGCCTTTGAGTTCCTTCTCCACAATCAACAAGTATTCCTTCTCCTTTGTAATCTATGTAAATCCCTTGTACGTTCCTATCTTTTGTTGGAACCATACTTGCAGTGCCTAAAAAAGTTATTTCAAAAGCCATAATATCGGAAAAAGAAGAATCATATAAAAATTTGATGGAAAAATACATCAAATATTAAAACAAAACGAATCTAACTTAATTTGTGCACATTTCAAACTATTTTAAATAAGGCACAATTTGCTCAAATTTACTTAACAAATAATTAACTTCTACTTAATTACTTGACTTTTTAACTTGACTTTTTATTTATCTGCCCAAGAAATAACATATTTAATATAACTAAAAATCTTAGAAATTTCTGAATACATCATCATTTTTTCCTGATCACTTAATGTTTCATACACTTTTAGTAATTCGAAATAATATTTTTGTGATGCATCCATATTCGAAAAAGCCAAAGTTATAGTTGCATTATACAATAACTCTTTGCATTTTTCAACAGAACTTCCTACAATAGGTAAATCTTTTGCAATGAATGAATAATCTTGCCTATCATAATTAGATGTATTCAAAACTAATTGTCTTAACTCCTGCACATAATACAAAGCCATATTTTGATCTATATTTACAGATTTTATCTCTAATTCCTCTTGTCTTTGAATAAATAATCTCAAAGCACGTTTTAAATCATTATTTTTAACTTTAGACAAACTATTTTCCATTTCTTCATTAAAATAAGAATTTGATCTTAACGCATAACCTAAATACGCCCTATTTGATTTCAATAAATCTTGAAATAATTTATCTGCGGATTTCAAATGTTCTGCTTTTCTAATTTTTATTTCTAATGCTTTTAAAATATCAAGCAATTCTTTTTTCTCATCATCTTTAAGAAGTAATTGTTTTTTCTTTCGTCTAGTAAACCACCATGCGACTTTTGCAAAAGCACGCTTGATTTCTTTTCTAAATATAACATAACCTAAAAATAATCCTCCTAAAGATAAAATTGCAATTACTGTATAAGTTAACATTTTATTACTATATTCCTCAGGAAGAAGTCCTGGAACTTCTATTTGTTTACAAACAAGACAAGGCCCACCACAATCAATACCTATTTCTCCTTGATTTCTTATTCCATCATCACAAGTAGGGTCTTTTTCATTAACAAATTCTTTTGAACTAGGACATGAGGCACAAGGCCCACCACAATCAACTCCTTGTTCTCCTTGATTTCGCTCTCCATCATAACAAGTTGGAACATATATGCACTCTCTCCAGAAATCTTTCTTGAGTTCATTAAGATCGCATCCATGTAAATCAACACAAGATCTAACTTGAGATCCGTTAATAAAACATCTACTCCAATCCCTACATTGCCATTCAGATTCACATGCTTGAGCACTTCCTCCTCCACCGCCACCACCAGCAGGTGCTGGAACAGAACATGTTTCTTCTAAACTTACTACATTAGAATCTGTAGATAAATTTCTTGAATCAGTTGCTGTAAAATAAATATAATCCGTTTCACAAAAACCACCAGGCGCTGTAATTACTACCTCTGATGTAGCATTATTAATTATTACATTAAAAACAGAACTAGAAACAGTAAATACCATATCTTCATTTTCTAAATCAATAAAATAATCATTCAAGAAAAAAGGAGAAATACTAGTTCCCTCAGCAATGCTTTTACTTGGCAATAACCCTGTAAGAATAGGTGGATCGTTAACATCTTGAATTGTAAAATAATAATTATAAACACTAGCTAAAGGACAAACATTAGTATCTTGAGTAGTTATAGGAACTAAATAAGTTCCAACGCCTGTTTGATTTGCCCAAATACGTATATACCCTGAAGAATTCATACTAAATGTCATTCCAGGAAGATCAAATGGCATATAACTATAAGTATAAGACATATTTTCAGGCGCTTGACCTGGAGAAGTTGCATTCATTTGACAGTAAAAAGTATTATTTTCGAGACTCGTTGATTGATTTATATTAGAAGAGCAACCAATAACAATGGGTGCTGAATTTATGCAAAGCGAAATTGTTCCTTGCACAGCTAATGCTTGGAATTTTACCTCGAGATGATTCGCTTCATACATTAAAAAAACAGCCTGAAAAATACTAAATAGAAATACAAATACTACTAGTACAACCTTCACTCCCTTCTGCATACATAAAGACTCGAGAAAGGAACTATATAAAGATTACTGAAAAAAGATTGACTAGATACCTCAAGACAAGAAAGTAAATATGTTACTTGATAGAATAACCACACAAATCGAAATTTAAAAAAAATTTCTTGATAGTATCCTAGAAAAATAAGATTAAAAAATAAAAAAACACTTTTTATGCTATAGTATACGAAACACTAACAGCAGTATTAGACTGAACCGCAACATCAGGCGCCAAACCAATCTGAACATTCATAATTGCACTATTTGCAGTAGGATGAGTTGCTAAAGTAGTACAAATAGTATATGATGCACCCGTAGAATTAATCGCAGTATACGAAGTCACAGCACCAGTACAACCACCAGTATAAGAACCAATACCCGCACTAGTCGTTTTATACGCAAAAGTAGACTTCAAACTACCAGAAGACGTCAAAAAAGTACAAGACGAATTACCAAAACCAGGCGCACAACCATTAAAAGTAGCAGTCACAGCACCATTACTATTACCATCATTCCTAACACTAATATTAGCAGCAGCAGCCATAGTACACTTAGACGTCGTATTAAGCAAACGCTCAGAATTAATATAATCAACAATACCAGGCGTAACGTTACACATACCAAAATTAATAATATTAGAATCCGCAGTAGTAATAGACTTACTCGTCGCAACAGACAAATTAACAGTACCAGTAGCAGTCGTCGCATAACCCGTAGGAGACATACTTACATTAGACAAAATCATTAGAACTCCACCTAAAGACACAACAATTGATGCTAATAAAAAAATACTTAAACTTTTATTACTTAAATCTCCCATAAATTCGTTCCTCTTAATAATTAAAATGTAATTAACTTATTTATATTTAATTTATTGATTTTTCGTTATCTTTAACTTTATACCAAAGTAAGACTAATTTAAATCACTTCTCAAATAAGAGAAATGCGTCAGACCTAAAATCTAACTTAATAATTAGTTAGCTTATTTATATATTTTACTAAATTGTAATGAATACAATTTTCTTAAATCATTCCTAAACTATTTAACAAAAAATGAGTACAAAATAAAGAAAAACTCTAGTTCAATTATAAATATTAGAAAACGAATTTTAAAAATCTAAAAATAAACCCCTAAAAAAATAAAAAATAAGATATAAAAAAATACTTTTTATGCTATAGTATACGAAACACTAACAGCAGTATTAGACTGAACCGCAACATCAGGCGCCAAACCAATCTGAACATCCATGACCACACTATTTGCAGTAGGATGAGTTGCTAAAGTAGTACAAATAGTATATGATGCACCCGTAGAATTAATCGCAGTATACGAAGTCACAGCACCAGTACAACCACCAGTATAAGAACCAATACCCGCACTAGTCGTTTTATACGCAAAAGTAGACTTCAAACTACCAGAAGACGTCAAAAAAGTACAAGACGAATTACCAAAACCAGGCGCACAACCATTAAAAGTAGCAGTCACAGCACCATTACTATTACCATCATTCCTAACACTAATATTAGCAGCAGCAGCCATAGTACACTTAGACGTCGTATTAAGCAAACGCTCAGAATTAATATAATCAACAATACCAGGCGTAACGTTACACATACCAAAATTAATAATATTAGAATCCGCAGTAGTAATAGACTTACTCGTCGCAACAGACAAATTAACAGTACCAGTCGCAGTCGTCGCATAACCCGTAGACACATCACCTAATCTTGAAAGAGTAATAAATACTCCTCCTAAAGATACAACAATTGCCGCCAATAAAAAAAGACTCAAACTCTTATTACTTAAATCGTCCATAAACATCAATCCTCTATATAATTAACATCATCTTCAGAATAACCCATCTGAATAAAACCATCCTCGAAAATTATTTTTGATTGACTGGTTTATATAGTTTACTAAATCAGTTAACTAATATGATTATTATAATTTTAATAAATATAAAAGTCTTATCAACATTTTAATAAAAAAATCAAATTTCAAAAATAAAAAACAAACAAACAACTAATCAGATGTCAAATTCACAGTTTGATTAACAATAGTTAACATTATCTTTCCGCCACCTGCATTTGCAGAAACTGCTTGCAAATCACTGGCTGATTTTATTAAATCACCTTTCAAAAATAATTTATCAAAGCAAGATAATTTTGCTTTTTTCAAAATATAAATGCGCATAGTCGATTCATATTTGCCAAATGACGCATTTGAGGGAGGTCTTCCTTCGAAATTCAAAGTCGCAACTTCATCAACATCAACTTTCATTCCTTGATCCTTAACATAAACCCAATTCGTGAATTGATATTCATTACCGCCATCACAAGTCACATAAATATATCCTGAAGAACTAGAGGATACATTCATCAAAACAGCCATTCTTCCACCTGGAAACCCTGTTCCAAAATGCAACTTATCTGTATCTTTATTAAGCCCTATATAATCGCTAACTCCTAAAGTTGTATTAATAGTTATTTGACCTAAAATCAAAGATTTTTGCATCAGCAAAAAAACTAACGAACATAAAAATAACAAAACAATAACAATTGTTCCAAGAATTAAAAAAAACATGAACTTAGATTTATCTTTATTTATACTATTTTTTTTATTTTTATTTATTCTTTTATTAAGTGATTTATTATTACCAATAATTTTAGAACTATTTTTTTTGTTTAATTTTGATTTTTTTAACAACTCTAGATCACCTTAAAAAATATTATTTAGATTTGGCATTTGTTTTTTTTGAAGCTAATTTAGTTACTGGTTTAATCTTAGATTTAGCAACAACTTTAACGGGTTTAACAACTCTAATAGGCTTAACATCTATCTTACTTACAATAGGCTTTAAAGGTGCAACTAAAGATGTAAACTCTTTGGCCTGCTCAACCTTTAAATCTTTACTTTCTTTTTCTAAATTTAATTTATCTTCACTAATCTTATTATTATTATTATTATTAGATTCGTTAAATTGACTTGGTTTACTTCGTTTATTTCTAAAGAATAATAATAGCAATATTACCAATATGATTACAATTACTCCTGCAACAATGTATAGATAATTATTCTTCAAACCCTTTGGTTCAGTAACTTCAGGAATAACATCTATGGTTTTGTTAACTATGTTAAACTTTGCTGGAAAATTCATTTTATTTGCGCCAAATGTAACAATTATGTTTGAATTATAACTACCCTCGGGCAAATTTCTTGTATCCATAAATTGTTTAAGTTCAAGTACTCCAAACCCAGATAAAACACCAGATGGCGTTGTTGCAACCATTCCTGAAACATTAATTAAAGCATAAGTATTTTGAAATTCTCCATTCCATAAATTTCTAACAGTCACCTTAACTTCATTTATTTCACCAATTGTAAGATTTGTTGGACTATAATTTTCCAAAACAACTTCTTCAACTCCAACATTAAATTTAGCAGTTTTAGTTTTATTCATTGAACCAAAATTAACAGTTAAAACTCCTAAATATTTTCCAGGACTTAATTCCCTTGTTGGAAGAGGAACTAAATCAAGTCCTTCTTCAGGAAAAAGTTCATGTCTATTAACTGCAAAAAATCCTAAATTTCTTCTATGAACAAGAACTCCTTCACTTGAAAATATTTCAAGTGCAGCATAACCTGAGGTTTCATCTTCGCTGCGACCAATAACACTCCAAGATGCAGTTGCTTGTTCTCCTTGATTGACATTAGTTATACCAAATGAATTAATATCTAAATATTGACCTGGAAATGGAGCATCTATTTTTACTCTATGAATAACTGCAGTACCCACAGTCATAAAACCTTTTCCACCTGCAGGTATTTCTTCAGCTTTTATACCAAATTCATGAGGACCATAAATTGGTGCATTAGGAGGTATTTTCAATGTTATTCTAACAGCTGCATTTTTAGTAAAATCGAAAGAAGTTTTATCAATAGTTACATACTCTTCAACTTCACTTTTATTTAATCCACTCCATCCTTCTTGATATTTTATTATATACGCTTCTAACTCATCTCCATCAATAAGTTTTACAGATGCAATACCTGGAGGCGTTTCCGTTGATTTAAATCCAATATTAAAAACCGCATCTATTCCTTCTTTAGGATTATAGGTAATATAAGAATCTGCTGGACTCACTCCTATAGACATGACAGAAGTCATACATAAAAATATGAAAACAAACAATAAAACTGATTTTCCCACCATCATAAAACAATAACTACCTTAAGAGTTATTTAAATCTTTCTACTTATTATTATATGAAAAAAAATTATTTTTTACAACAAACAAAATCTGAAAAATAATTAAATCGCGAAAAATAATTAAATCGCGAAAAAATAAAGAAAACTAGAAAAAAATAAAAAAAATCAAAATTAACTTAAGATGCTGCGTAAGTTACAACTAAATTAGATTGTCCAACAGGCACATCGTAAGGTAATCCAACTCTAAAATTAGTTACAAAACTATTAGCAGTCGGATGTGTTGCTAAAGTAGTACATGCGGCCAAGTTATTTGTTCCATTAACTGCAGTATAAGTTGCTACAACTCCAGTACATCCTCCAGTATAAGCCCCTCTACCAGCACTAGTCGTTTTATATGCTAATGTTCCTTCATTTGTTGAACTATCTAAAAACGTACAAGACGCATTTCCGAAACCAGGCGCACAATCACCAAATTGAATTGTTACAGCAACTTCTATGTTACCATCATTTCTAACACTTATATTATTTGCAGCAGCCATTGAACATCTACTCGTTGTATTATCAGTTAGTTCTGAATTAATATAATCAGTTCTACCAGCTGAAGTATTACATGTTCCAAAATTTACAACATTAGCATCAGCTGTTGTAATTGATTTTGATGATTCAACAGTTAAATTTACACTACCTGTTGCAGATGTAGCAAATCCTACATATTCAACTTGATTCATTCTATTCAAACTCATAATTGTTCCACCTAAAGATACAACCATTGCTGCGAGTAATAATATTGCCAACGATTTATTTGATAATTCCATTTTTTCCTCCACGACTAATAATCATAAATATAGTATTTATTCTCTAAAAAAAATTTAAACTATTTTAAGCGACACCATTCCTGTTGCTAAATCTGGTGCAGGCGCACCTACAATGCTTAAAGATATAGTTCCTTGCGCACTCTCTGTTTGTCTTTCTTGACTTGGAGACACAACTTTATGTATTCCACTTGTTTCCTTCAAAACAGTAAACGTACCTAATAATGAAACAACTACAGCTAGAATTACTAAAACAATTAATGTTTGTTTAGAAACATCTCTCTTCTCCGGTTTTTCACCCACTTGATCCATCAAATCACCCTCACAAATTACCCAAAACTTAACTCCGAATAATATTTCAATTATTATTTCGCAAAATTATATATAAACTTTTCTATTTTCAACATATGATTTGCCATTGAACAATAGAACCTCCCCAAAAAAAAGAATTATCTTACGCAATATATTTTTGTACTTTTTAATAAAACAATTGAAAAACCTAAAATAATATAAATGACTAGAAATCCCTAGTCTATACATGAGCCTGTAGCTTAGCCTGGTGGAGCACACGACTGATATATTAACGCAACGACAATGCTCGGAACGTTAGTGGCTGAGATCGTGAGGTCCGGAGTTCGAATCTCCGCAGGCTCATCGCAGATGAACTGCGGATTGAGAGCATTAACGACCCTATCCGCAGGCTCATTTTTTCTTTTGATTTTTTGAGTCAAGAGTTAAAATTTTTTAACAACGATTTAAAGGGCAAAAACACTAATTATGAATAGACCATAATATATACTCGCGACACATCCATTTATTTTTTTCATTCAACACATAGCCCAAGATAAAACGTTCATTCTAAAAATGCAATCTGTTCTTAATAGTAATTAACAATTTATTCGTAATGTAGTATGTGTCAAACACCACATCTAAATAATACTACTTTTAAATAAGAACATTTATATATTAATTTCTTATTCTTTAGGACATGAGTCTTGAAAAAAAATTAAGTTTGCATACTCAAGAAAAAGAACAAGTAAAAATTAATATTACCCCCACTCATCTTTTCAATGATGAAAAATATTCTAATACTTTAGTAGTTGATGAATTTCCTCAATTAATGAATGGTCGCGAATTTAGTTCTAGAGTCATACAAACGGGCTTAGATTATCTTACTGCAACAACAAATAAACAAATGATTAAACAAAGAATAAATTTAATTAAAACATTTATTAAAGATTATAAAGAAGATAAACAATTATTAAAACATCTGCAAATCATGCATCTTATAGTGGAAGTGTATGCACATAGAGATGATGAATTTAAAAATATCGGAATTAATGGTCGTATGCTTGAAAGATATTATAAAGAAGTTGATTTGTTTTTAAATAAAATAAACTTAATTTATCCACAAATTGCGCGAGTTTATCAAAATAGTATTTCAAGAAATACCATAGAAACAAATATTTTAGCGTCAAAGGTTGGAAAGTATAATTTTTTACTAACTAGCATAAATAATGAACGTGACTTAGAAGTTATTGGTGTTATGGATTCTATGTTGTTTCCGAATGCTACATCTGAACTAAAAAAATTACCTGAAATATTTAATAATTTAAATCAATATCATTTATCTCAGTCAAATCTAAGTGAACTTTATGCTTTATCTAAGAGCGAAGGCATTTTTGCAGCATTATATGCTGAAGCTCTTGTGGCTATAACTCAAGAACAAAAAGGTAAACCTTATTGTTTTGCAGAAATTAGTGAAAAACAACAGTTTTCTATGATTGAAGGCATTCCTTTTCAAGAAGTTGTAGGAACTCCTATACCCACATCTATTACAAGTAATGAGTCTAATATGAGAATTATTCTTAGTGGTCTTCACAGTGGGGGAAAAAGTATTTTGCTAAAAACCATGGCAGACTATGTTGTAAATGGCATGATGGGTTTAGTATTTCCTGCAAAAAAAGTAATCATTCCATACATTGATGAACTAATTTATTCATTAGAAATAAAAAAAGACAAATGGGGCAATGATGATGGAAAATTAGTTACAGAACTTAAAGAACGTTCATCCGTTATTAAAAATTTAACAAAAAATAAGTTATATGTATGTGATGAATTTTTACAGCACGCATCTCCTGATGTTGCAGAATATTTAGAACCTGCGATTCTTGAAGAAATTGAAAAAACAAATGCTGCAGCAGTCATAGTCACACATAGAGGAGAGTTAATTGATGAGAATAAATGGATTTATTTTCATCCTCAGTTTAAAGAAGAAAATAATTTGATTGTACCCGATTATCAGTTCGCAAAAGGCAGACCCGATAATGATGTTATGCAAAAACACGCAGAACAATTATTAGAAACTATTGCTAAAAATCCAGAAGTTAAAAAAGAAGATGAACACAGACAAGTATTTTATTCGCAATCAGGTGCTGAAATACGACAATATTCTGAAAATCTAAAAAGGTTTCGTGACATTGTTTTGTCAGGAGGGTATCTTTTATGAATTTTAGAAAAGCATATGGTTTAGAAAGTGTAGATGCACAAACTAAAAAATTATTTGAACAATTATCACCTAAAGAATATCTTAAAGATGTATTTATGCAAGATGTTGATTACTCTATCGGAAAATTTACAGATCCAGATAAATCTATGGAATTGAGTTTAAATTTATTTTCAACACAATTTGATAAGGAAATAATTAGTGAACGTCAAACACTTATTGAAGATTTGGCAAATTTATTTAAAGATAAAAAAAATGAAATAAATACTTTGCATTTTATTTCGGCAACAAAAGAATTAGATGATATTGTTAAAGGACTTAACCACGGGAAAAAAGTCGATTTAAGAAAATTAGGCCCAACTTATCATTATTTTGTTTTAAGTATTCAAAATATAATACCATTACTTCAAAAAAAACCAGGCACACAAAGATTTGCTAAAAACCTTCAAATAATTAGCACCAATTATTCTGATGTAATGAGTGAAAGTAAAGTATTTGGGGAAAAAGGATATATTTTACAAGTAGGACATAATGAATTACAAAGTTTGGTAAATTTTCAAAAAGAGCCTATTATGAAAAGTAAAATTATGAATTATTATAGGGATGATAATGTATTTATTCCGAGTGATGAAGCAGAAAAAGTTTTTAAATTATTTGAACAAATAAAACCAATATATGATAGTTTGAGAATATTTTATGGTTTTGGAAGCTATGTTGCAAAAAGAGAACGAAAAGGAAAACCAGTTTGTTTTCCAATAATTAATAATGATAGAATATTTGAAGTATATAATGGCGTGCCGATTGCATCAAGTTTTGATCATGATGAAAAATATGTTCCATTTAATGAAAATTATACTCAAGAAAAAAATCATTTCATTTATTCAGGAGCTCATAGCGGAGGTAAAACTCATCGCTTGACAACTATCGGCCTATATTATTGGATCTCACTTATGGGTTTACCCGGCCCCGCAGATAAAATAATTGTTCCATTTATTAATAATTTAAACGCATCTATTGTTAGACAAAATGTATCTGATGGTCAAGGTAAGGGGTCTTTAGAAAGTGAACTTCAAGAAATAATGAACATTGCAAAAAGTGTTGGCGATGACGATTTAGTTTTAATTGATGAGTTATTCGATACAACAAAACCTGAATTTACTAAATATGTTTCTGTTCCTATTCTTCAAAAATTCGATAACTCAAAATCGGCAATACACATAGTATATCATGCAGCAAGAACAATTTGTCAAGAAAAAACATCATTCGTGTTTAAATATCCTGAATTAAATACAAGTTTGGTTGATGAAACAATTTTAGTACGAAACCCTACTTACGGATATTATGAACAAGCGCCTACCAGAAGAAAAATAGACTATTTATATCCGACATATAACTTCTTAGAAGGAATACCTGACGGTAAAATTGTTCAAGCGCATGCTAAACAAAAATGGAAAGAAATCAGAGATAAACATGAAGAATCTAAATTAAATAAATGGTAGTCATTTATCTGAACAAAGTATAGCAAGTATTAAAATAATAAACCACACACAAAGGCTCTGTCCGGAATGCTTATTGCTCGTAAGAGCAAATGTAAATAAGCTTTTGCTTGTTTATTTAGTAATTCTAAATTATATGTTAGTATGTGCCAACCAAATTCCCTTTTTTTCATGAAATGAAGT
>JBAZVO010000002.1:0-269710 GCA_041660865.1 Candidatus Woesearchaeota archaeon | reverse complement strand
ATTGTATTGTGCGCCTTTAACGGTTCCATTTATATTTATGTCTTGAGAATACGAATTTAATGCAGCAAGCATACTTAGGGTTAGTAATGCTTTTGCTCCGAACTTCTTTAAATTATCAAACATAGACTCACTACAGATATTCACATATATAAATCTTTCGATTGTAACTACTAACAAGGAACAAGAATAAATAAAGAGCAGTATTTTTGTTCAAGGTTTACTCTAGAACACATTGTGGAAGTTTGGGATATTTAAAATTCTCAAGTATAATTAACGAATCATAATCTTTTATTTGATCTTTGAATGCTGCTTTGAAATCATTTATTTTTGTTTGTAAGTCATCAATAGATATTGAAAAGAATGTAATTCCTAGATCCCAACGTCCAATAAGACGAACAGCTGAGGTTGTTCCTGACATTGTTAGTATGTATTTTTCTAAAAGTATTTCTTGCGATTCATCAAGGGTTAATTTAAAAAGACATGTGGCCCATATGTTATTTAAGATTTGTCCATTAATTAATGCCGATGACCCAAAAATTATTTGTCTTTTTTGTAAAGAGGTTATTCTATTCTTTACGCCTTGAATTGAGAGATTTGTTGCATTTGCAAGAGTTATTAGTTTTGATCTGGGATTTTTACTTAATTCAAGTATTAATGTTTTATCAACAGAATCTAGTTGTTCTGTTTTATAATTTAATTTAAGTTTGTTTTCTATTTTTTGCGCTTTGTTCTGTTTATTGTTTTGTTTTTCTTTATCGTGTTGTTTATTCGATTGTTCTATAGTTATTTTAGAGTTTATGCTTTTATTTATGTCAAAATTTATTTGTTCTTTTAGAATTGTGCTTAAGAAAAGAGATTTATCCATTTTATATTTTCGTGTAACGCTTACAATTTCTTGGGCTTTTATATATTCTTTATATCCATTTAATGCATCTAATAAAATAGAATACAATTCTTGATTGTTTTTTGCATATAAAGATAATTTAAGATCGTAATTACCAAAGCAAGTTCCTATCCAAGATATATTTTTATGTTCTGTTAATTTTTGTATTAGTTCTTTTTTCTTTTTATTATCGTTGCCCATAAGTCTTAAGTATACTTCAAATTCTTCAAACCCTAGAAGTTTATAATTTATATTTAATTTGTAGGCTTTTATTATTTTACTAATTTCAAGTTTTTTTAGTCTATTAGTTATAACGTTTCGTGGAATTTTTGTTATTTTTTCTATTGCGACAATTGAAAGACTCGAGTCTACATTTAATACGTATAATATTTTTTTATCGTTTAATGTTAGATTCATTTTTAATTTCTTTTTGTGTTGTTTATGTGTTGTTTGCGTTTAATTTATGCTTATTTCTATCATTTAGTTCTTTATGTCTTTTTTCGTTATTTGTTTTTTTACGCTTATTTAATAAATTATTAAACTATTATATATAAAGTATATTGAAAAAAATACGTTTTTTATTCAAAGAGTATATAAATTAGAAATTTAAATAACCAAATATGATTTGGAGAGTGTTTAGATGAGTGTTGTTGTAGTAACTGGTGGTGCAGGGTTTATTGGAAGTCACGTAGTTGATCATTTTGTAAAAAAAGGCTGTGAAGTTAGAGTAGTTGATAATTTATTGACAGGCAAACTTGAGAATTTAAATGAATCTATGAGTAAAATAAAATTTTTCAAATTAGATATTTGTAATTATGATGAAATTTTAAAAGTGTTTAAAGGAAGTGATTTCGTTATACATCTAGCAGCTCTACCATCTGTGCCAAGAAGTATAAAAGATCCGAGAACTTCACACATTAATAATGTTTTAGGGTCATTATCTGTTTTTGATGCGGCTAAAGAGGCAGGTGTAAAAAAAGTCGTTTACGCATCATCTTCTTCCGTTTATGGAGATACAGAAGAATTACCAAAGCACGAAGGAATGATTCCAAGACCTAAATCACCTTACGCACTGCAAAAATATATGTGCGAAAGATATGCTAATTATTTTGCAGATAATTATCCTTGTGATTTTATCGGCCTTAGATTTTTTAATATATTTGGTCCAAGACAAAATCCTAATTCAGAATATGCTGCAGTTATTCCTAAATTCATTAAGCTTGCAAAAGAGGGAAAACAAATAACTATTTATGGTGACGGTTTAGCGACAAGAAATTTTACATATGTTGAAAATGTTGTTCATGCAATTGATCTTGCGTGTCAAAGTTCAGGAATTACAGGAAAAGTTTTCAATGTTGCTGCAGGTCAAGAAATTTTTATGAATGACTTGGTTTTGGAAATAGAAAAATTAATTGGAAAAAAACTAAATGTTGTTCATTCACCTGTAAGAAAAGGCGATATAATAAGAAGTTTTGCAGATTTAACTCTTGCTAAAAAATATTTGAATTTCGAAGTTGTAGTTCCATTTACTATGGGAATTGAAAGAACAGAAAAATCGATGTAAACTTTATTTTGTTTAATTCCTATTTTTTGTTTAATTTATATTTGGTTAATTTATTACAATCAGTATGGTTAAGTGAGGTGTAAATAATGGAGATAAAAAGAAAAATATGTTTAGTTGGTCTTGGATATGTTGGTTTACCACTCGCAGTTGCTTTTGGAAAAAAACAAAAAGTTGTAGGTTTTGAATTAAGTGAGAAAAAAGTAGAACTTCTAAAGAAAGGAATAGATCCTGCGGGTGAATTAAATTCAGAAGAATTAGTTGCAGCACAAATTGAATATACTACTAATCCATCTAAAATTAAAGAAACTGATTTTATAATAGTTGCAGTTCCAACACCTGTTGATGAACATAATGTTCCAGATATGTTTTTTGTTGAAAGCGCATCTAGAATTGTTGGACAAAATTTATCTAAGGGAGCAATTGTTGTATTTGAAAGTACTGTGTATCCTGGAGTAACTGAAGATATTTGCGTTCCAATAATGGAAAAAGAGTCAGGTCTTAAATGCGGAATAGATTTTAAAATTGGATATTCTCCAGAAAGAATAAATCCAGGAGATAAAGAGCACACTGTTGAAAAAATAACTAAAGTGGTTTCAGGAATGGATGAAGAATCACTTGAAATTATAGCGCAAGTTTATGGCTCTGTTATTAAAGCAGGAGTATTTAGAGCAACAAGCATTAAAGTTGCTGAAGCTGCCAAAGTAATAGAAAATACACAAAGAGATTTGAACATAGGACTTATGAACGAACTCGCAGTAATATTTGATAAAATGAATATTAAAACAAGCGATGTTCTTGAAGCCGCAGGAACCAAATGGAATTTCTTAAAATTTACTCCTGGTTTAGTAGGGGGACATTGTATAGGTGTTGATCCTTATTATTTAACATATAAAGCGCAAGAACTTGGATACATACCAAGATTAATACTTGCTGCACGTCAAATAAATGATTCGATGCATACATTTGTTGCTCAAAAAATCATTAAAGAATTAATAAAAGAAGGAGTTACAATAAATAAAGCGAAAGTTTTGATACTTGGTTTATCATTTAAAGAAGATGTAAAAGACTTGAGAAATAGCAAAACAGTAGGTTTAATTAAAGAATTAAAAGAATACGGTGTTGATGTAATTGCAATAGATCATTATGTCACACAAGAAGAAGTAGATCACGAAGGATTCAATGTTAAACTCACAACAATTGAACATTGTTCGAAAGTTGATGCGATAATACTTGCAGCACCACATAAAGAATTCCTCGAAATAACACCTTCGACGTATGGTTTGTTATTAAATCACAAGAAGTTGTTCTTCGACATCAAAGGCGTTTATGGAAAGAAACATCGAATCGAAGGTTTGAGATACATGGGACTTTGAGAATGAATTGATTGTTAATTTAGTTTTTTGAATATTTTTTTATTTTTATCATTTTTTTTAATTAATTGAAGTTTGTACATTTAGTTTAACCATAGTTATATTTATTTTTGATATAATTATGGTGAAGAGGAATATGGCTCATTTAAAGTAAGTTTATAAAAATAATTATTGATGATACTCAACGTTGTTAATATTAAACATGCGATAAGTAAAAAGCAGTTTAAAATATAAAAATGAAATTTATAGAAATTTAAAATATTAAGTGTTTTTTTGAGGAATATTTAAAAAACTGAGTTTGTATCTTAAGAAACATGTACTTAAAGAAAGCATTAAGGGGAACTCTAGCAGTAATGTTCATGACTGTGCTTGCAGGTATTACTTGGTATTTGTTGAGATTTTCTCTTGCGAGAAATTTAACTGTTCAAGAATATGGTGTATTTTATGCTGTGCTTTCGTTTTATTCATTTTTATCTTTATTTGTCGATGTAGGTTTTTCTCAAGCCGTTCCAAAATTTGTTGTAGATTTAAATGTTAAAAAACAAAAAAGAAAAGTTAAAAGTTTACTCGTGTATGTTTTATTGTTTCAATTAATTATTTCGTCGCTACTTTTTATAATTATTGCATTATTGGCATCATGGCTATCGATTAATTATTTTCATAAAGATGTTTCGAATTTAATTATTATTATGGGTTTATGGTTTTTATTAATTCCTATAATTTCTTTTTTTGCAAGTATGTTTTTAGGATTTCAAAAATATGGTTTAGGATCTTCAATAGATTTAGTAAAATCATTTTTTATTCTTATCACAGTTTTAGGGTTGGTATTTTTAGGATTTGGTGTTTATGCGCCAATATTGGCATATGTATTTTCAAATATAATTTTATTATTTATTTACGCACCATTTATAAAGAATACATTCAAAGATTTTTTTAAATTAAAAACAATTTTTTATAAAGACTTATTTTTTACCGTTATTAAATACTGTTTTTATGTTTCTTTATCATCAGTTTCTTGGATGATATTAACTCAAACAGACACATTGATGCTGACATATTTTAAAGGTACTGAGGCGGTAGGTTTGTATCAAGTAGCAGTTCCTCTTGCAAGTATTTCTTTTTACATCATTAATGCTTTGTCGTTTGTTGCATTTCCCATGATTTCTGAACTTTTAGCAAGAAAAAAAATAAAAGAGATAGGTGCCGGACTTAGCATTTTTTATAAGTATATATTTTTTTTAATATTTCCAATAGCCTTAGTGCTATTTTCATTTGCATCATTAGCTATAACTATTTTATTTGGTGCTAAATATTTAGGGGCAGTAGTTGCGTTACAAATACTTGCGATAGGGGGGATATTTTCCGCTATAGCATTGTTTAATGGAAGTGTTTTATCGGCGCTTGGGAAAGCTAAATTATCTGCGAAAATAATGGGGCTCGCAGCATTAACAAATTTTATTTTGAATTTAATATTCATACCATTATTAGGTATTGTGGGTGCGGCAATTTCTACAATGATTGCATTTTTATTGGCGTTAATATTTTCAACTATATTACTAAGAAAAGAAGTTAAATTAGTATTTCCATTAAAAAGTTGGATATTGACCTTCTTGTTCGGTATTGGTGTAACTGTTGTAATAGGATATTTGAAGACTGTGCTTAAATATAATAATTTATTTGAAGCGGGAAGTATATTGGTTATAGCGGCGATTATTTATGTTGGGCTTGGTATAGCATTTAAAATCATTGATTTAAAAGAAATAAAAGAAATGATTAGAAATGTTGTCGGCAAGTGATATTATTAATATATTATTCTATTATATGTTGATTTAATTTTTGTTGTAATTTTATTGGTAGTTGAAGATAAATAAACCAAAGTAATACCACTAACCAAATTATATTTAAGGGAAATATAGTAAATCCTATTAAAAATATGTTGTTACTATTTCCGACAATATACATTGTAGCAGCGACGGAATATAGTAGGAACCAATTGTTTCTTCTTAATGATCCTAATGCTATTGGCATGATTAAATATTGTATGGCCATTCCAGTTGTAAATCCTAAAAAGAATAAGGTGCCTAATAAAAAATCCGTCACAATATCTTTCGTTTTAACAAAAAATGGATAAATAATGAGTCCTAGTATGAAACAATATTTTAAAACATCAAAATAGAAGAGTGAAGAAAAACCATATGTGTTAGTGGTTGATGAATATTTTAAAACGTTATTTATTATTCCAATAAGTCCTTGAGATATATATGGCAGGAAAGATGTGGCGAATAACAAACACGAAGTTCCAAACCAAAATAAGACATTTATTCTTTTTTTAAATAATTTTTTAAAACCGATGAGTGTTTCTTGAAAGAAACTGTGTTTTATTATCATAGCTATAGTTAAAGAAAAATAAATTAATAATTTATGTTTCATTTTTTTTGAGTTTTTATATTTAATTAATAACCAAACTCCTATCGTGACAAATAATATTGATAAATTTTCAAACTGACCATGGTAGCCAGTTAATAAAAATGAAACAGGATTTAAAAAGAATAAAATTGCGATGATTAGTTTTATTTTTAACTGTTCTTTTTCTGTTCTTTTTCCTTTTTCTTCATTTATGATTTTTATTAGTACAAATAAAGTTAATAAATCTATTGCTGTTAAAAATAATCTAATTAAAAAGGTAAATGAAATATTTAAAAACTTACCAATTTCACTTACCAAGCCTATAATCCAAAACCATATAGGTGAATAATTATAATATTTTGTTTGAGAATATATGTTTTGATGATTTTCATAGATTTTTGCAGCATTTTCCCAAGAAGTCATATCAAAATTACCTGGAAAAACATAAGCCATGTAAATTCTTATAACTATGCCAAGAACAATTATTGCTATTAGGGAATATGTGCTTTTTTTCGAGGAAAGGTATTTTGAATTTGGAGTATAAAAAAACATCAAGGTAAGGCACAAAAATGTGATGAGACCTATAATTAATGAATGTATATTTTGGGGGTTCTCTAATGCAGTTTTTAAAAATATTATGGTGTTGTCATTTAAGCCGTATGGCCAAATTAAAAAATAAATCTTTTTAAGAACAATATTTGTTTGCATATATGTTAAAAAATTAAGAGAAATGTGTTCTATTTTAGTTTTAAATAAAGTTATTATATAAAAAATTAAAAATGTAATAAGTGCCAAAAAATAAATGCTTTTTTGCTTTATTTTTAATCTTTTTTGCAAATTTTTTTTTGAGTTCATTTTATTTTACTTTCAGTTATTAATTCTACCAGTTTTTTTGCGTACATAATTCCATGACTAGTATTTCTATCTTCAGGATATATTTGCGAAGTATTTAATAAAAAAATATTTTTTATAGGGGTTATAAATGCAGGTTTTTTCTTTAAATAATTCATATCATAAATAGGGGTAGCATATTTAGCCCTATTGACTTTGTAGTGGAGTATTGACGATTCTTTAAATCCTGGAAACATATGTTTTAATCCACTAATATATAATTTTAAAATTTCTTCATCACTTTTTTTTAAATAGGAGTGTTCATGATGCACATAATTGAATAAATAAATTATGTTTTTATTTTTATAATATTTTTTATCTATGAAATTTGTATGTTCTATAAGTCCACTAAATGGAATTTTTTTATCATTTATATTTATCCAATAGAATTTTGTCAAATTATTTTTTAAATAAAGAGTCATACATATAACTTCTTGATACTCTATATTTTCAAGATTTTTTCTATATTGTGTTGGCAATTTTACAAGTTTAGAAAAAACAGGGTTTGGTATTGTAATAATATATTTATCAAATGAATAAGAGTTATTGGCTGTTTCAAGTTTTATCGCGTTTTTATTTTTAACTATAATTTTAGTAACTTTTTGTTTAATTATGATTCCGCGTTTTTTTTCTATATTTTTCATTAAAGCATTAGATAAAATATTAAAACTTCCTTGTGGATAATATAGATATTCTTTTAGTCTTTCTCTAGATTTAGATCTAGGATTTATGCGCCCCCATAACCAAGATGCAGGAATATTTTCCGCGTTTTTTGTAAATTTTGCTATTAATAATGGTTTCCATACTGTTTTGTATATTTTTTCCCCATGAATTTTTTTCATCCAATTCTTTACAGAAATAGTATCTAAATTTTTACAATCTTTTTTCTTTTGAAAATAAATCATCATTATTCCTAATTTCAGTCTATCAATAATATTTAATGGTTTAAATTTAAGCAGATCTATGGGTGAGTTGAATGAATATAATTTTTTATTAACATAAAATCCCATCGGCGTTTGTTTTTTGAATATTTTATTTTCAAGTTTTAATTCATGTAATAAGTTAATTAAATCTTTATCCGAAAGAAAAAAATGGTGATAATAAGGTTCTAGAGGAGGAGTTCCTTCAGCTCTTGCAAGACCTCCTAGTTCTGGTTCAAAAATCGTGATTGTGTGTCCTTTTTTTGATAGATAGTATCCTGCGCTAAGTCCTGCGATTCCACCGCCTATTATTCCTATTTTCACAATTTTAACCTCAATTTAAATATATGTGGAATCATTTTTAATTCTTGTTTAATATTAAATGTGGTTTTTTTACCTGCAACCCATTCAACCGGAAGTTCTAACACTTTATATCCTTTTTTTTGTGCTCTGACGAGCATTTCTACATCCCAAAACCAGCCACGTTTAAAAGTTTCATCATATCCTGCATCTTGATATATTTCTTTAAAAACAGTTTTTCTAAATCCTTTAAATCCACATTGATGATCTTTGATTTTTGAATCGAAAAGAAATCTCATGAACCAATTATATGTTTTGCTTATAATTAATCTATGTGTTTCGCGTTTTAGTTTTGATTTTTTTAAATATCTGCTTCCTGTAACAATATCTGCATCTTTTTTTAGTATTGTTAGTAACTCTGGAATGTGTTTTAAATTTGTCGCTAAATCAAAATCCATAAAAAATAAATAATCAGCATTAGTTTTATTCATAGTTAAAGCGAGATTTTCTCGTCTTGATTTGCCTTTACTATATGTTACATAGTTTATTTTATATTTCTTTTTTAAAATAAAGAGTATTTTTTCGCTGTTATCATTCGAACAATCATTTATAAAAATCATTTTTGCTCTTATCTTTTTGTTTTTAAGAAACTTTATAATCTTTTTAAGATTAATTTCCAAATTTTGTTCTTCATTGTACACAGGTAAAAAGATTGCCAGAGTCATGAATCACCTTTATTTTTTAAAACCCCATGCAATTACTTCTTTCCACAAAATAGGTTTTAAAAAGAAGAGAGGAAATCTTCCAAGCCTTTGAAATCTTTTTGGCATATTGCTAATTGCAGGATATGTCCAATCTACATTTGTAAATTCGAAATCTTTAATCATGTTCGGTAAACTTCCATGATTATATGGGCGAACATGAGTCCATTCACCATAGAATCCAAAACTATATTCAGTCGGTGTCGTTAATATTAATACTCCTCCTTTTTTTAAAACGCGTTTTATTTCGTTCATAACTTCAATCAGTTTATTTTTTTCTAAATGTTCTAGTATGTGACTCGCAAACACACAATCAAACGATTCATTTTTGTATGGTAATTTTTCTTTTTCTATATTTAGAAGTGTGGCTTTACATTTTATTTTTTTTAGGTTTTCAACTTCTGATTTTGAATAAGTAATTCCTGTATATGCGGTTTTAGAAACATAATTAGTGAGCCATCCGTTTCCACATCCAATATCTAAAACTGCTTTTTTATTGTTTAGTAATTTAATGATTTTCTTTGGAAGATTAGGAACTATTCCAGTATTTATTGATTCTTTTCTATTCTGATCAAACATATTTATTGCCTCGTAGTTATTTGATTTTTAATATAATTATTAATTCATTTTTAATTTCATTTAACATTCAGGTTATCTCATAAACTCTTTGTGCCAAACATTAAAGTTATATAATGCCCAAATCAATTGGGAATTATCTTCTTTATTGTTAATGTGGTTTTGTAGAATCTTTTTTAAATATTCTTCTTTGAATAATCCAAGTTTTGGAAGATCTTTTAGAAGTGCTGTTTCTATTTCACGTTTAAAATCATTTTTTATTATATCTGAAACCTTTATGTTATATCCAAATCCCATTTTTTTTCCATATAATATGTCTTGAGGAAGTATATCTTCCATAGATTTTTTCATAATGTATTTATTGTATTTTGGATTTCTAAATGATCTTACTTTGTATTTTAAGGGTAGTTTTGCTGCAAATTCAGCCATTTTATGATCAAGGAAAGGTGAACGTACCTCAATTGAATGTGCCATGCCAGTAACGTCTGCGATAATGGTTGTTGAATGTGCATTTTCCATAAATAATCCTGCGTGGTAGAATCTTTCAATTAAATGTGGCGAATTACAATCAGAGACTACAGAGTCGACAAGTTCGCCTTCATCGAAGTTTAATATTTCAGTGTTTGTTTTGTCTGAATATAATTTCTTTCTAAGTTCTAATCCGTAGTATCGATAAATTGCTCCTTTTTGTTTTGATTTCTTACTTGATAATATTTTCAGGGACATTTTTATATTTTTTAATTTAGTTATATTATTTGGTATTAATTTATCTGCGATAAATGGTAAAAATCTAGGTGTTATCTTTTCAAGTTTTGTAAGTAACAACAAACCATTACTTCCACCATATCCGTAGAACATTTCATCCGCGCCATTACCTGCAAGAGCTACTTTAAATTTTTTCTTTATACTCTCGCATAATACATAAGAATATATGGCAGGCATCAAACTATATGGTTCACCGTATTTTTTTATTATGTCTTTATTTTTTTTTAAAAATTCTTTTTTAAATATTGTTTCATGATTTTTTGTGTTAAAAAGTTTCGACACTTTTCTGGCTCGCACAAGTTCTGGATCTTTTTTATCAAAACCCATCGAGTATGTTTCTAGTCCTTTTCGACTATTCATGAGACCAACTATGGTGCTAGAATCAACGCCACCTGAAAGAAATGCAGAAACCGGAACGTCTGCTACTTCTCTTAGATTAATGCACTCTTTTGCAAGATGTCTGTATTCACTTAATAGGTCTTGTTCATTTTTTGTGCTTTTATTTGAATAATTTGGAGTCCAATATTTTCGAATTTCAATCTTGGCTTTATTTTTTTCAACAGACACAAGCATATAACTTCCAGGCATCAATTTATTTATCCCTTTAATTATACTATAAGGTTCAGGAACATGGTGTAAATTGTATAATAGATAAAGATGTAGTGCTTCTAAATTTATTTCGCGTTTACATTTAGATGCCTGTAAAATGGCATTTATTTCTGATGCGAAGTAGAATTTATTATCGAATGTTCCATAAAGAAGAGGCTTTTCTCCAAATCTATCTCTTGCGATGAATAATTGTTTTTTCTTAGCGTCCCAAATCGCGAATGCAAACATTCCACGCAGATCATCTAATAATTTGATTCCTTTTTGTTCGTATAATTTTAGAATAACTTCAGTATCAGAGTGGCTTTTGAATTTTACGCCTTTCTTTTTTAGACCAATCATTAGTTCTTCGTAATTATATATTTCTCCATTGAATACAATTGCGAGGTTTTCGTCATTGCTTAGCATTGGTTGCTTGCCTTTATCACTCAGATCAATTATTGCAAGACGTCTTTGACCAAGGCCGACTTCGTTTTTTGTGTAAATTCCTTCGCCATCAGGACCTCTATGAATCATAGTGGAGCACATAATTTTAATTAGTTGAGGATCAACATTTTGTTTTTTCAAATCAAGTATTCCGTTTATTCCGCACATATTAATTCCATTATGTAGTTATATTGTTTTTGTATTCTATTTTTTTGTCGCATAAAGCATAGGACAAGGTTTCGTCATAACTCTAACCTCAAAGTTATTTTTTTCTAAAAATATTTTTAATTTTTGAACATTTCTATTTTCATCTAAGTTATGATATTCCATGCTTATTTTTTGTATTTTCTTTAAAGTTGCATTTGATGCGTTAAAGAAAATTTTGTATTCTGAACCTTCACAGTCCATTTTCAAAAAATCTATTTTTTTGATTTTATGACTAGTGACAAATTTATCAAAAGACATTGATTGAATATTTATTTTGTTTTTTGACCAAGTTTTGCCAGAATTTACAAGAGAATGACCTCCTGTGTTTAAATCGTCTAAAAACATAGTTTCTTTTCCATTTTTATCAGATAAAGCGTAATTAATAGGAATAATGTTTTTTAATTTGTTGAGTTTTGAGTTAATTTTTAGCATTTCAAAATTTTCAGGCATAGGTTCCAAAGAATAGACTTTGCCTTTTTTTGCAATTGATGCGGCATAAACTGAAAATATACCTATTTGAGCGCCTACATCAACAATAATATCTTTTTCATTTATTTTAAATCCGAAAGGAGTGTAATATTTTTCAATCCATATTTCGTTAATTATTCCTCTATCACATGTTCCGCCACGTACAGAATACTTTATTCCATTTCGAAGTTCGTAGATTATTTTTTGGTTTTTTAATTTTCCAAAATAATCTTTAAAGTATGTTGTCCAGTTTTTTATTTTTATCAAAACTATAAGTGCTACAAATATCTTTTTCATTCTAGAACAGAGAGGAGAATCATTTAAATAAATTTCTATGAAATTAGAGAATTTTCTTTATATGCGAAAGTAAGAATACGCTTCATTTAACTTGGAAATTAATTCGCGTTTTCTTTATTTTCTATTTAATGCATAAAGTAAATCTTTTTTTCTTTTAATTTCATTAAATTTTTCTTTATAGATTTTATTTGAGTATTGACTCATTTTATTTATGATTTTTGGATTATTTGTAAGTAATTTTATTTTTTCTTCTAAAAATTCTTCAACATATTTTAGTTCGTGAGTTTTAGCATATTTTATTTTATCTTTATACCACCAATGTTTATTCGGAGTGCAATTTTCTTTGAATATATTTAGGGGAGGAATACACAAAAACCCGTTTTTTTTGTCTTCAATCATTTCAGGAACTGCAAAAGTTTTTGTTGCAATAATTGGAAGTTTTGCGCTTAAAGCTTCTAAATATACGAGACCAAAACTATCTTGATATGTCGGGAGTATAAAAACATCAGTATTTGAATAATATTTAGAGAATAATTCTTTTTTATTCATATTTGCTTCAACCAGATATATGTTTTTATTTTTCTTTATTTTTTTAAGCAAATCATCATCTATATCATTTATTTTAGTTATGATGGTAAGTGTTGCGTTTTTTGAGTTTGCCGAAATGAATGCATTCGCTGTTTCTTTTCCACCTTTTAAATAAAAACTTGAAGATATAAATAAAAATCTAGTTTTGATGCTTTTTTTCTTTTTTATTTTAGGATAATTAGAATAAGGATATACAATTATACATTTTTTCTCTATTTCTTTATCATTAAAGTAATTCACAACACTTTTTTTCGCGGCTTCAGATATGCAAATTATTGATTTACAATATCTAGATTTTAATCTTTTTTTTATGACTTGCTTGAATAGTTTTAACAATCGTATATTATAATATGTTAATGCGGCAACATTATCAATTTCAACGACGAATGGAAAATTATTGAATACTAAATGTCCTGGAGAATATATTAAATTTATATTTTTTAGTTTGTTTTTTGGTATTTTATTGTTTTCGTTTATAAAATTTACATATCTTTTTATTTTGTCTTTTAAATGAGAAGTTGTATTTGTCAATTCATGATCTTTTTTCATTTCAGATAAAGGTTGTAGGGGAATAAATTTTATGCCCTTAGGAGGGTGTAAAATAGTTTCTCTTCTTCTAACTCTGTGTTCTCTTCCAGTGAATAGTATTCTCATTTTAATTTTATATTTTCAAATATTTGTTTGTGTTTATTATTTTTGAGAGTGTGCTTCTTTTATTAAAGTGTAGAATTTCTCCGCAATTTTTTTATTTGTGTAATTATTCATTATGTGTTTTTCCGCGTTTTTTTTGAATTGTTCTAATCTTTTGTTGTTTTTTAAGAAGAATTCTATTTTATTCGCAAGTTCATTATAGTCTCCTGTTTTAAATATGAATCCATTTTTTCCATTTTCAATATATGTATTTGCACCTGCCGTATCCGATACTATTGCGGTTGTGCCGCAAGCCATGGCTTCTGGAACGACCATTCCTACTGCTTCATTAAAGCTTGGAAGAATTAAAACATCTGCATTTAAATATTGAGGTGCCATACTTTCTTGTCTTGGTATGAGCTCTATTTCTTTTTGAAGTCCCAATGCAATAATTTGTTTTTCTATTTCGGGTTTGAAAGGACCATCTCCTCTAAGTTTGGCGCGTATGTTTTTATATCCTTTTTTCTTCAAAATAGATATGGCAAGTAACAAATCACTGTATTTTTTGTAAGGAATCATTCTTGCCACCATAATTATTCTAAAATATTTACTTTTAGTTTTATGGGTGGTGTTGTGATATTCCCGTTCATTGATTCATGGAGTTAATAGTTTTATTTTAGGTATGTTTTT
This sequence comes from Candidatus Woesearchaeota archaeon, assembly GCA_041660865.1. GTDB lineage: Archaea > Nanobdellota > Nanobdellia > Woesearchaeales > 21-14-0-10-32-9 > 21-14-0-10-32-9. The sequence continues at coordinate 255,362 of JBAZVO010000002.1, read as the reverse complement.
AGGTTCTAGATTTTGTTTCATAAAATTTACGCCATCTTTAGTCCACGGAAGAATTAAATTAGCTCTGTTAAACACATATCCTGTTTTGAGTATTATTTTTGCAAATATTTTTCCAATAATATATGGGGGCATTCTTTGAGTTTCTGTTTGTATTATAAATGGTATTTTGCGTTTTTTACAATATTTTGCTGCTTGCCATGATGCAGGCATATAACAAATATTAGAGATGATAACATCTGGCTTTATTTTATTTAGTTCTTTTGTCAATCCTTTAAAGTATATTATAGGTGGTAAAGAGGTTTTGGTTTTAGCAAATAAATTTCTTATAACATTAGGAAAAAATAGCAAGTTCCATGATTTTTCTATAACTTCGAGATAAATTTGATTGTAGTTATTTCTTGGAAATTTATCTTTTTCATGTCTTTTTCGCATAACTAAATTTAAATCGCATTTTTTCCCAAGTTCGACTGAAATTCCTGTGTGAATTGGATGTTCGCCATATACAAGCCACAATACTTTTAGTTTAGGTTTAGTTTTGTCGTTCATATTGGTTTGATATTTTAGCATAATATAAATTTTTGCAAATAGTGTGTGAATTCAATATATTTATGATATTTAATGATTGTTGACAATTTTTAAATAATATGTACTTCTGCTTTATTTTAAAAAATAAATAAAATGATGTTTCGTTATGACGATACGGATCTAAAACAGATTTTATACTTACTATTGAGTAACAACAAAACCGAAACATTTATAAATATGTAAAATATATAGATATGAGGTGAATGATAAATGACCATATCTGAACAAGAATCAAAATTATTATTATCTAATCAAGGCAAAGTTTGGAATTTTAGTGTTGAAGAAGAAGTTAAAATATTATTAAATAGACCAGAATTTAGAAATTTTTTAAATAATTCTGGAAAAAGTATATCGGATGCGGATTTTAAACAAGTTAGTGAAGCAGAAGTTGCAGACAAAGTATTTGATGGAAAATTCCCTGATGTTTATTGTATATTTGGTAGAGGAATAGAACGAAGAAATTATGTCGATGTAGCGTCAGTAGGTGATACGAGTGGTTCGCCATTGTTTAAACTTTCAAATGAGTGGTATTCTACGCCTTTTTTTGAACAAGTATCTATGCCTAGACGAACTCATACAGGTGTAGGTATTCATCCTGAAACAATAGATTTAAATGCGTCAAATGTTAGATTCGCAGGCGCGGGAGAAAGTGTTTTTGCATCATATGTTTTACTTAAAGGATTAGCAGATATGGGTAGATTTCCAAAACAATTAGTGTTTGCTGCAGGAAGAACGGAATGTTTATTAGATTTTATTTTTGAAAAGTATGATTTGCCATTAACCTCGGAATTTAAAAATGATAAAAATAAAAGAATAGAACAAATGTTAAAACTTGAAGGTCTAGTTAATCCTGTTGATATTATTTCAGAAGGCACAGTTCTTTCAAATGAATTATTATCGATGCTTTCATACAATAATAATTCTTGGAGTAAAGCTAATAATTTGAAATATTCGGTAAAGGATTATCAAGAAAACGGACTCACTAAAACTCATACTGCAACAATTAATGTCGGAAGTTCAACTGTTGATGTAGTAAGAATTCCGAATAATTTTGATACAAGAGATGATGCTAAAGTTAGTTTAGATTTAACTAATGATGAAAGCATATCACGATTTATGACTATTGGGGTTCACGCACCAAGAAGCCAACTATTAATAGATGATCTCATTAGAACATCTGATGTTTATACGAGAAAAAAGTTAGATGCCAAAATGATTTCTGCTGATAATGTGCTTAAACTATATATGCCTGTATTCAAAACATTATTTATGGCTCTTGAAGAAGTGCCAGCATATATGCGAACTTGCGTTGATGAAAATGCAGGTGCACAAAAACTTCTCTGATTAATATTATTAAAAATGGAAGAAAAAAGAAATAATTTGACGTTTAACATTGGTTGGTTGATAAAGTAGATGATATGAAAAATTATTTGTTTCTGTTTTATTTCTTTTTCGCAAGTATAATTATGTTGTATGGAAGTTCAATTGTAGTCGTTAGAATTTGAAAATTATGATATTTAAGAATTTGTTTTAAAAGTTTTTCATCAAAAACATGATGGTGCATATTTCTATTTTCAAAATTATTCTGACATCGTTTAGTTAGTTCTGTCTTGGTTTTTATTTCATCACCGTAAAAATCATGTTTTTGTAAAATTTCATTTAAATGAGTTAAATCAGTTTCATCAATGTTTTTTTTGTAATCAGTTAATATGTGACTAAACTTAGTGATTTTTCTTTTATGATCAAATATTTTACTTTTTTCCGGAACTATTATTAAAAGAGTGCCGTCTTTTTTTAGAACTCTTTTCCATTCTCCAATCGCTTTTAACGGATTAGCTATATGTTCTAATAAATGGCTATTTATTAAAAAATCATAACTTTCATTTTTTATTTCTTGTAAATCTGTTGCTTCAGAAATATATTGTATTCCTTTTTTATTTTTTAAGTATTCAAATGTTTTACCTTTTTTATTTTTTTCCCAAGTCGTGCTAGATTTGTAATTACAATTATTTAAATTTTTACAAATAGTATATATTGGCCAAAATCCTTTGTTTGAAAATATGGCACTAGGACCTCCTATTTCTAGACCATTTTTGTTTTCGAAATTAGTTTTGTATTTTAGATAATTTTTACTTTTTTGTTTAGAATATTTTTTAATCAGAGTCTTACATGTTGTGACGATTCCTATTCGTTTTATTATTCTAAAATAAACAGTGATATTTCTCATTTTTTTTAGAAATCTACATGGTCTTGTTCTTTCCATAAGCCTATCTCTTCATGAGTCCAAGTATAAGGATATTCAGTTTCCATAAGTTCTTTGACTTTTTTAGAAAATTTTTCCCCGAACCCTTGTCCATATATGTATTTGGCTTTCGCCATCTTTTTTAATATGCTTTCATTTTCTATAATATTATGAATTTGACTACTAAATTGTTTTTCATGAAATGGAGGTATTAGTATGTTACTATGAGAATCTTTTATACTTTCAGGTCTATCTGAACTAAATCTTACAGTGATGCAAGGTTTTCTCCAATAATTCATGTCTTCTTGTAATCCTCCGCTATCTGTTATGGGTACAAGATTATGTTTAGATTTATAGAATTCCATAACATTTTGAAATTCAGGCCATAAAGGTGTATAAAGAAAGTTTTTTTTCTTTTTCATTTCATCAATTATAGGTGTTAAATTATACTTTTTTATGGCATATTCTGTTGCATTCATTCCAACGAGATTTATGTTGTGTCCTTTATCGACAAGCGTTTTAAGTCCTGCGATAACTGTTTTGAATCGTCTTTCTGTGGTATTTTCTTTTCTATGTATATCGACTCTTAACCACGCTTCATTTTCTAATTTAGGATATATTTCAAAAATACTTTTCATAGGTTTTCTTTTTTCCAGTTCTTTCCAAGCATCAATTACGACTGCGCCTGATACAAATATTCTTTTTTCAGGATATCCTTCTCTTAATAAATGATCTTTATTGATTTGTAATGGTGCAAAATGATAATGACAGCCTTTTGCAGAAACAAAAGTGTCCCATTGTTCAGGATATGGTTCATTTGTCATTAAGTTCCATTTGCCATTCCATTGTTCTTCTACAAAGGTTTCAGTTTCCGATAAAGTATATTTTTTTTCTTTTAATTTAATTAATGAATTAGGAGACATAGATCTTAAACCAGATTCCATATTTATTGCTTTTTCTCCACGTGTAAACATCCATGCAGCAGGAGCTATTGCAGCAACTATGACATCGCCATTAATTACAGGTACAGTTGTGACGTCTGACCAATTTTCTTTTAAGTATTTTGCAAACCATTTAAGTTTAAAAAATAATTCTCCTGATTTTTGTGATAAATCTCCTCTTAAATTTAGATTTACACTAATCTCTTTCAAGTAATCAAATTCTTCAAGACCTTTTGTGAGTGCGGAATCATAGTGCTGATTCGAGTTTATAACAATTAGAGGAATATTATTTTTTAGACAATGAGTTATTGCGCCATAAAATTTATTTATACATGGTTTGGTTCCTATTATAAAACAAAGTACCCACATTTTTCTTTTTTTAGCGTCGTTCATAGTTGCCGCTATTCTAGTTTTATCTATAGATAATGGTAGAATATCTGGGATGATTGCTTTATTTTGTATTGTTTCAAACATAATTCATCATTTATTGTAGTTTTATCATTTTTTGTTTTATGAACGAGTTTAATGATTGTATAATTATTAGTTTTATTTGTTTTCTAAAATTTCTAATAATGTTGGTTGATAACATCCAATTCTACTAACGGCTATACTTGCGGCTTTATTTGCTAATTTGGTGCTTTCTTCTAAACTTTTTCCTGTCGAAATAAAATAAACAAAAGATGCAAGAACAGTATCGCCCGCACCTGTAACATCTTTAACTTCTTTTTTATCTGCATGATATAAATTAGGTGCAGGTTCATTTAACTTAAAGAGTGCAATTCCTTTTTCAGCCCTTGTAAGTAAAACATTGGCATAAAATTTTTTACCCAAAACTTTAGCACCTTTAAGATCATCTTCTAGATCCGTCATTTCTTTTACTTCTTTAGTATTAGGTTTTATTAAAAATACATTTTTGTATAAATTTATATTGGCTTTTTTTGTATCAACATATATTTGAGTATTTTGTTTTTTTAAGAAATTAGTCAGATCACGATTCATGAATCCTTTATTATAATCAGAAACAATTATAGCATCATAGTCAAGAAAATGAGTTTTTATTTCATTAACATATCCATTTATTAGTTGTGTTGTAGTTTCTTCATCAGCTCTAAGGCCTGTTTGAGCACCACTCATATCTAAAAATCTGGTTTTAGTAGTTGTTAGTCTATCTTTAAGTTGTATAAGATGAGATGTTATATTATTTTCATTTAGTAAATTTTGTAGTTGTTGACCGTTATAATCATTGCCAATAACACCAAATAAGGTAACTTCCGCTCCAAGTTTTACTAGATTGGCAGCAACGTTACCAGAACCGCCTAAGGTGTATTTAATTTCTTTAACTGAAAGTATAGGAATAGGTGCTTCAGGGCTTATACGTTCAACCACGCCCCATTTATGAACATCTAACATAACGTCGCCTAAAACGACAATTTTAGGTTTTTTTATTTTACTAATATTCATATTATCAACTCAATATTTGTTAAAGTTCAATAATTGTTTATAATTTTATGTGTTTTTTTACTTCTTCAAGTATTTTTTTTATATTTACACTATCAGTTATATTGGGTTTTTCTTTAAATGTTGTTATATATGAGCAAAAATCTTCATGTGTGCTGAGAATCTTTTTTCCGGTGTATATTTCAATTTCACTAGCAGAAGTAACTGTAAAATAACTTATTGTGGTTTTTCCAAGCGCTATACCTATATGCATAGTTAAACTATCAGGACTTATGATTAAATCACATATTTTTATGGTACCTATAAGTTCATTTAGGTTTGTTACATTATTATTTATAATGGGTAAATTTGTTTCTTTTAATTTATTATTTCTATTAAGTTCTAAGGTGTTCGTACCAGTCAAAGATACTATGGTTACATTTTCTCCATACTCATTTTTAATAGCATTGATGAGGTCAATTAATTTTTCATCAGACATAACTTTCATGGGCCATGTATCTCCTGCGCCGATTCCTATGCCGATTATAATATTATTTTTAGGAATTTTTTCTTTCAATGTGTTCGCATATTCAATTTCTTTTTTTGTTATAAATAATCTATATCTTTGTGTTGTCCAATGCAAATCTAATAATTTATATATCATTTCTGGATAAGACATTATGTTAGATTTTTTTAGTTGATCCGCAACAATTTTTCCAAATTTACTAACTAGACTCATATCAAACCAAGCGGAACTAGATTCCGTATAGGTTATTTCTTTATTTTTTAAATAAATGCCAAATATTTCTTTTTTATTTATGTTTTCTAACAAAATCAAGATCTCTTTTTTTTCTTCAAGAGATATTACTAAATCGTATTTTTGTTCAAACAAACTCTTTTCTAAATTTTCAATAACATATAATTTATCGATAAAGGGATTCATATCAAGAAGAGGTATGGCTTTTTCGCTTGTTAACCAATGTATTCTAACGGCAACATATTTATCTATTAGTCCTTCAAGAATAACCGTTGTTCTAAGAACATCTCCTAATGCGCCAGTCTTAATAATGAGTATGTTTTTCATAATGATTTATACTCTATATTAACAGTTATAATTTAAATGTTTTGATTATTAAATATGCTTGACATTTTTCGTATTGATTAAGGTCATCGATAATTCTGGTTTTAGATTTATTTTTTCACGATTTAATTTGTATAAATATTTAATAAAATATTTTTTATCGATATTTTTCGCCTGCGATTATGGCTTGTTTTATATCGTTGATTTTTTGTGTTTCTTTGTATTTTAAAAAATAAATTATTTTAACTAATGGCAGAATAATTGTTTTAAAAATAAATTTATTAAAAATATATTTGAATTTATTGTCAATGATTTTTTTCTCAAGTATGATTCTGTTTCTATATCCATAAAATAATTTTTTATCATTCATAGTGTGAATGTTTTGAAGTATTTTATTAATAGAAAAATAAGATTTCACACTAGCATTTTGAAGAGTTGTTTCAAGATCAGTTATTTTGCTTTCAGGTATTAAATATAATTTAATTCCTTTTTTATAAATATTATTTGTATATGTTATGTCATCAAAATAGGTGAACATTTTTTCATCAGGATATTTTATTTCTAATAATAAATTTTTATGAAAAAACATACCTCCATATGCGCCGCAAACCATATCGTAATATTTTTTATTGTTGTTTTTTCTTTTTTTAAATTTATTTTTAATAAGAGTTATTAATTTTTCTAATGAAAAGTAACAATAAGAATTTTTTATAAGAATATCTTTCTCAAGATTGTTTAGTTTTAGTTCATTTTCAGTTTTTTGTAGAAAACCAACATCGTAATATCTTAAACAAAAAAAAACGGTTTTGTTTTGTTGATCTTGGTTTGCGAGTATTTTCCAAGAATTTATCAAGTTTTTAATCGAGTTTTGTTGAAGCATATTATCGTCATCAAGACATAAAATAAATTCTGTTTCTTTTATTTTTTTAGCTAATTCCATTCCTTTTTTAAATCCGCCCGCGGACCCTTTATTTTTCATTAAATTTTTTAAAGTAATAAATTTAGGTTGTGTTTTCGCTAATTTTTCGAGTTTAAGTTTACTTTCTTTGTCAGAATTATTATTAATTATTATTATGTGGTCCACTCCTTCATTTTGAGCAGAAGCCACAATCTTTTTAACAAACTCTGCTCTATTTCCATACGTAACTGTTACAGCGCATATTTTTGAATTTATGAACTTAGTTTTTTTTAATTTATCCATGTGTTCCACCATTTTAAAAACAAGAACAAACGTATTTTATAGATGCTGTTAAGTTTGTTATTTTCTTTGAGAATTCTTTTTTCATATGTTGCATAAATTAAAGGCGACATCGATTTTAATATAGTTATATGCGTTTTAACATAGTCCTCGTATTTTTTCGAATTAATCCATTTATCAAGTGGCGGTTCGAAGCCTTGTTTCCCTCTATTAATTATTTCTTTTGGAACTATGTCTTTTATGATTTCACGCATTAGTATTTTAGTTGTTGTGCAATTTGTTTTCCATTTCGTGGGTATTTTTTGTGCGAAGTCTACGAATCTATAATCGAGAAATGGACTTCTAACTTCAATTGGTGCGTGCATTGACGCTCTATCAACTTTGACTAAAAAATTATCTTGCAGAGTATTGAATAACAAATCATAAATTCTTAAACTTTCAGCAAGATTATTATTTCCTTTTTTCAAACTATATTTTAATTTTTCAGAGCTCCATTTTTTGTACTTTACGCTTTTTATACTATCTTTAATTAAGCTTTCTGAATGGAAGTTTTCTTTTTTAATTAATGATAATTTAAGTGCTTCTTTTAATAAATAAAGGGATGTTGTACTATTAAGATTTTTTTTAACTGGTAATTTAGATATGAGTCGTCTTAATAATTTTGGAGTTTTTCTTATAAGTTCCATTCTAGCGCCCATTTTATGACTCGAGTATCCTCCAAATATTTCATCACCACCATCACCACTTAATACAACTGTCACATTTTTTCTCGCTATTTCAGAAATTTTATATGTTGGAAAACCAGAATAATCTGCAAAAGGTTCATCATATATTGTTGAATATTTTTCAAGTATATTTTCAAAATCTTTTTCTTTAAAATAATAGTGATGGTGTTTTGTTTTAAAATAATCTTTTACTATGTTGATGTATTTTGTTTCATCATATCTTCCATCATCATATTTTTGTTCAAAACCAATGCTAAATGTGTGTAAATTTTTAAGTTCTGTATTTTTACTCATGGCACCAACAACAGCACTAGAATCAAGTCCTCCTGATAAAAATGCACCTACTGGTACATCAGAGATCATTCTTATTTTTGTTGCATCAAAAAGTATTTTTCTTCCTTCATCCACTAGTTCTTTTTTATTATATGTTGGTTTATAATTAGGAAGTTCATAATATTTGATTTTTTTTATCGTCTTTTTTTGCAAATCAAAAATAAGATTATGGCTTCCTTCGAGTTTATATGTATTTTTATAGATTGTATGAGGAGATGGAATATATCCTAATGAAAAATATAAATTAATTGCCTCTTTGTCAATGTTTTCTTTTTTATTTAATTTTTTAATTTGTAATATTCCTTTTAATTCTGAACTAAAAATAAATTCTTGTCCATTAAAATAATAATAAAAAGGTTTAACTCCGAGTCTATCTCTTGAGCAAAATAATATTTGTTTTTTCTTATCATAAATGCAAAAACTCCACATACCATTGAATTTTTTTACACAATCAAAGCCCCATTTTTTGTATGCTCGAAGGATAACTTCTGTATCTGATTCAGAATAAAATCGTCCTCCTATTTCATTTTTTATATCTTTATAATTATAGATTTCACCATTAAAGATAATTACAATATTGGCATTTTCAAGTTCTGAATCTTTGTATATTTGTAAATTTTTAGAATCAATACCCATCGGCTGATGGCCTTTTTTACTCAATTCAATAATTGATAATCTAACATGACCAAAAGAAATATTTTTGTCGATAAATGTACCTTCGTCATCAGGGCCTCTGTGCTTTATGGATTTATTCATAGCTTTTACTAAATTAGTATCTTGCCAATTAAATCCTACAATGCCGCACATATTTCCCCCTATTATGTTTTGGTATGTTTAAGAAATAAAGTTTAGTATTTAAATAATTGTCTGATTTCGGGCACTGGTCATCGGTGTACAAAAATTATATGTGTATTATATGTTGTAAAGTCTAGTGAAATTGAGAAATGCGGTTCCAAAAATCAAAAGCTTTATATATAAAAGTGAATAACGTTATTCAGTAAGTGAATAACTATTATGAGACAAAAAACATTAATGAAAATTGTAGGACTTATGAGAAAAGAACTCGATAGAGGTCAGACGATGCTTGAAATATCTAAACAACTAAAAATAGGATATAGGCCTGCATATAATCATTTAATCGAAATGGGAAAAGAAAATATGATTACCATTGAAAAAGTCGGTAGTTCTAACCAATGTAAATTAAATCTAAATGATGCTCAATTAAGACATTTTTTAGAATCTTTTGATATTTTACAAAAAGAAGAAATATTTAATAAAAATATAAAATTAAAACTGATAATAACAAATCTAATCGAGGCGCTTACTGAGAAATTCATTTCAGAAATTCATTCAATTGTTTTATTCGGCAGTTATGCAAAAAATAACTCAACTAAACAATCAGATGTTGATTTAATGTTTGTTGTAACTGATTTAAAAAATAAAATATTAAGAGAAGAAATAGATAGAAAATGTGCAAATTATCAATATTCTCACAATATCAAATTAAGTCCTTTAATAGTAGATATTCCATCATTAAAAGAAATGATTTCATCAAAAGGATTAAATGTTGGAAAAGAGATAAGAACTAGCGGAATTTCATTATATGGTCATGAAATGTTCTGGAGGAGTATTTCATGAGTAAAGAAGATGCATATTAATAAATTAAATAAATAATAAAATTAAACAACTCGATGCGCCTAGTATTGTGCCGCCGATAATATCGACGAATCTGTGTTTTTTCAGATATATTCTCGAATACATAACAAGAATTGCGAGAATAATTAAAAATAGGGTAAAGAATAATTTATTGAAATGTATTGAAAGAATGATTGCAAGAGATATTATTCGTGCACTATGTATGGATGGAAAACTTGATGCGTCAAGTTTTTCTAGTAAATTATGGTGTTTTTGTTTTTGAGGTCTGTCGACAAAATATAGTTCTTTAATGCCAAAGCCGATAAGAATCACGATTAGTAAACTCAAAGATAATTCTAAAAATAATTTGTATTCATCTAATAATAAAGAAGTTAATATAATTAATCCGTAAGGTATGATTCCTCCTAAATTTGTTATTTGTTTGTATATTTCTTCGATTATTTTCTTCATTTTACTTATTTTTAGAAAAATATATAAAAAGCTTTCTGAAATTTATTATTTATGTCGGTAGGGGTTGTATTAAGTCTTATAAGAGCCAAACAATGGTACAAAAATCTTTTAGTATTTTTACCTTTAATATTTTCAAGTAATTTGTTTTCAATTAATTTATTATTGTTAACAAGTATGGGCTTTTTGGCATTTTGTGCTGCATCATCAATAAATTATATCCTTAATGATATTATAGATAAAAAAAAGGATTGTATGCATCCTGAAAAGAAAACAAGACCTATTGCTTCAGGAAAAATTAGCATTGTTGGTGCGCTTTTTGTTTTAGGTTTATTGATTTTCATTTTAATATTGATTTTATTAAATTTGCCTTTAATATTTAGTTTGCTTATTTTGACATTTGTAGTTATTACGCAAATTTATAGTTTAGTTTTCAAAAATATACTTTTCGCAGATGCGTTATTTATTAGTATTAATTTTGTTTTAAGAGCAATTGCAGGCGCGTTCGTTGTAAGTTTAGGCTTTAAACCTTATGTTGTTGCATCTCCTTGGCTTATACTTTCTTCATTTTTTCTCTCTTTACTTCTTGTAGTGTCAAAAAGAGAAGCGGATATAAGATTGCTTGGATCCGCGGCAGTTAAACATAAAAAAGTTTTAGGAGAATATACTCTTGAGATGACTGGTGCGTTAATGATAATTTTAACATCTGTTTTGCTTATAGTTTATTCTATTTATTCTGTATTTAGTTATCATTTTGCATTATTATTATCATTACCATTTGCTATTTTTTGTTTATTCAGATGGTTTTATCTTGTAAAATCAAATTCTATAATTTCAAGACATCTTGAATTGGCATACTTAGATATGCCTATCATAATTTCTGGAATATTGTGGTTTTGTAGTGTTTGTATAGGTATTTATTTATTATGAGGGGATTTTGATTCAAAAAAATAAAAAACAAATTAAAAGAATACTTAGTATTTATGAAGGGTTTAAAATAAAGACATATATTTTTGTTAGATTAACTCTTCTTGATTTTTATAAGATTGCAAATGTTATACCTGATTCTAAAAAAATTATAGATGCAGGGTGCGGATATGGTGTTTTATCGTTTATTCTTTCAAATAGACAAAATACGAAAATACAAGGTTACGATTTAGATGAAAAAAGAATAAATTATTTAAATAATCTTGTGAAGAAAAAAAGAATAAATAATTTGAAATTTTATGAAGAAGATGTAGCTAAATCAAAATTTAAAGCAGATACGATAGTTTGTGTTGATTTAATACATCATTTAAATCCTGATGAGCAGAAAAGTTTTTTGAATTCAATTAACAAAATGTCAAAAAAAGGAGCTATTTTTGTTGTTAAAGACATGAATAAAGGCAGAAGTAAAATAAAACATTATTTTAATAGATTATTGGATCTTATAAGTACAGGAAAAAGTGATTGGTATTATCATGATGAGAATTCATTTAGATTACTTTTCAAAAATCACAATTTTAAAATAAAATCAGTTAAATACATTAATAAATGGTATGTGCCTTTAGATCATATACTTTTTGTACTTGAGAAAAAATAAGGAGAACAAAATGAAGTTTAAACAAGTCAAGACATGGATTATTGAAAATCCGTTTAAAGCGTTTTTATTTTTAGTTCTAATTATATTATCTTTATTTTTAAAAATTCATGAAATCTCAGCAGGAGCAGGGGATGAATTTCCAGGTTCAGATGCTTGGGGGTATAATAATAATGCGGCTGAATTTTTGAATGGAGATAAACCTATTTCTTCATATTTTAATCCTTTAGAAACATTATATTTAATTCCTGTATATTCAATTTTTGGTCAAAGTTTGTTTATGGCAAAATTTATTCAAATTTTACTTTCTTTTTTAATTCCATTCTTTTTGTATTATGTAACTAAAAAATATTTCGGTGAATCTGCAGGATACATCGCAGCAAGTCTTGCTTTAATTCATCCATTCATTATATATTATAGTGCACATTTATGGGCTGAATTTTGGATAATTTTCTTCCTTTCATTATTGTTATTTTTATTTGTTAAAGAGCTAGAGCATAATAAAATAAGAGTTTGGAAATTGATGTTAATAGGTGTTGTTGGGGCTATAGGTGCTCTTGCCAAAATATGGTTTTTACCTTTAGCATTCTTAATTTGTTTTTTTATACTTCTTCCAAAATTCAAGAAAAATTCAAAATTCTTTATCGATTGTATGAAAAGCGTAGGACTAATTTTGGTTGGTATTTTAATCGTTATTGTTCCTTGGAGCATTTATGCATCACAAACTACAGGTTATTTTGTTTTTATTAATACGAATTCAAAAACTAATCTTTTTATAGGTAATAATCCTGAAGGAGAAATAGCCTATACTAGTAAACCGTACAATTTTGATTATACTCATAATATAAATCTAAAAGAAGGAAATTGTGGTGAACTTTTAAATCAAACAAAAGGCATTCAAAATGATTTTTATTTCAAAAAATGTGCCGGTAAATATACTGTTAATTATATTATTACAAATCCGGGTAAGTTTACAAGTAAAATGATTCAATTCACTTTCAAGTTTTGGGCTTTTCCAAATCTTGAATATTTTCAAAGATATATAAGATCTCCTTCCCTTTTAAAAGTAGCATTGTGGATTTTATGGTCTTTTGCACTAATAGGTTTACTTATATCTTTACAAAAATATAAAGACTTTCTAATTTTTTATTTAACTATTTTAGGAATATGGTTTGTTCACGGAATATCATTTTATCTTGCAAGATATAAAGCAGGACTCGCGCCTATAGTTATTATATTTGCAGCAGGAGGAATATATACTCTGTGGTTATTTTTATTTTCTAAAAATAAGAATTAGTTCTTTTCTTCTTCATCAACAACTCGTTGTATGGTATTTAACATTTTATTGCTCGTTTTTGTCCAATCAAGATTTTTTTGTGCGTAAATTCTCGCGGAGTTTCCCATTTTTTTTCGAAGGGTCGCATCGTCTATTAATTCTTTCATTTTTTCAATGAATATATTTATGTTGTAGGAGGGTATTATGAATCCGTTTTTATTTTTATCAAGAATAGTTTTTACATCACCAACGTCGAATACTATGCTTGGAACTCCAGATGCGCAAGCTTCAAGTACGGCTCTTGGCGATCCTTCGGCGAATGTTGGCAGAATTAATATGTCTGTTTTTGAAAGTATTTTATTAACTTCTGGTTTTGAAATTTTTCCTAAATATTCTATGTTCGCGTATTTTTGTTGTAATTTCTTTACTTGATCTTCCATTGGTCCGTCGCCAATTATTGTGAATTTCCAAGTTTTGGGTATTTCAAGAATTATTTGTTCGAAGAATTTTATTCCTTTGTTTTGTATGAGTCTACCATTAAATAATATTCTTTTATTGTTTAATTCGCTTTTTTTGTATTCGTTTAGATGTATGGCGCTTGGTATGTATGTCATCTTTTTCGTATTTATATTATATTTTTCTTTTATGACGTTAAGTGTTGGTTTAGAATTTGAAATTATAAAATCTGAATACTTAAAAACTGCACGACCAAGAGTTTTATCATATGTTTTTTTTGCAATTTTCATTGTCGAGCTTAGTTGGTTTAAAACTTCATCTTCGAGACTTCCTCGATACATTAAGATTACTGGTTTTTTTATTATTCCAAGTTTGCGCCAAATGGCAACTCTTGAATTCATTTCAAACATATAACTATAAAGTAATATGACGTCATAATCTGTTTTTTTTATTTTTTTTAAAAGTCCTAGAACAAAAGGATTTCGTCCCATTAAATTAAAAATTTTAGGAACTGTTACAACATTTAATCCTTTTTTATCAATATTTTTTTGATAGGGTGTTAGAATTGTTATTTCGTGATTTTTTTCTGCTTTTTTTACAAATTCATAGCAAGAAATACCAAAGCCACTAATATTTGGAAACCAATCTGGACAGATGATTAGTATTTTCATTTAGAGTTATTTCCTTTTATTTTTTTTAGTTGTATCTTTAGTTTTGTTTGCAACATCTTTTATTGCGAGTTGTCTTACTAGTTGTTCTATTTTGTAATTGTTTTTTTTAACAGTTGTATACAAATAGAATATTATGGCGGCAAAGAATGCAAAGCCTACAAGAACTATGAAGTCTGCTGTTCTTTGTATTTTTAAGGTTTCCATTATTCCATAAACTGTTTGTGGAAAACTAATTAAAATTAAAGTTCCAATCCAAACTGCGCACCATAAAAGGAAACTTGTAATTCCGAAGCTTTTTCTTTTATATGATGTGAATGCAAAATAAATCATAACCGCTGAGAATATTATCCCTATTATTTGAATGCTTAATATCATTTTTTCACTCTCGTCATTTTAAATTTGAGCATGTTTATAAATATTTTTAATCCGTCGAGTATAGTTGTTCCTTTATAATTATCTAGATAAATTGTTTCTATTGGTATTTCTTCAAATTTTAATTTATGTTTTGCAACATTTGAAATCATTTCACTTTCCATGCTGTAGTTGTTTGAATACCATCTAACTTTTTTATAGGTATTTGTTGTCATACATCTAAATCCTGATTGAGTGTCTCTTAGAGAAATTCCGTTAATTATTTGTGAGAGGATATTTATTCCTTGATTTCCCATACGCATAATTAATGGCATATTTTTATTAAGAGTTCTATATCCAAAAACTATATCGTTTGTTTTTATTTTTTTTAAGAATTTGTTTAAATCTTCAGGTTTATGTTGCCCATCAGCATCCATTAATATTAATATTTCAGCGCCTTGTTTTAATGCATAATCACAACCTGTTTTAGCAGCTGCGCCCTTTCCCATATTTACTATGTGTTTTAAAACAATGGCTCCTGCTCTTTTAGCATTAATTGAACTCTCATCACAACTTCCATCGTCAACAAAAACAACATTTTCAAATCCTTGTTTTTTTGTTCTCTCAACAACTGAGGCGATGTGTTTTGCTTCATTTAATCCTGGAATTATTATGTATGTTTTATTTTTATTGAGCGGTTTATTTTTTTTCTGCAATTTTTTTTCTGCAATTTGTTGTTGAATTTTTGTTGAGCTCATAACGATTCCTTATTTAAAATTGATTTTCTTGTGTTATTTGTTGTTTTTGTTTCGTTTCTTTATTTATTTTTCGTCAGATTAGTTAATCTAAATAATTTAAGTATTATTTTGTTTGTAACCAAGTTATTTCTTCATCTGTGAAATCAGCATATTTCGCAATAAGTTCTGCTGATTTTTTATCTTTTTTAAATATGGTTTGAAGAAAAGGAATAGTATCAGTGTATGCTCTTTTTGCAGAAGTATGAGTTACTGCACCTAGCTTTTGAGAGATTGATTTTTTCTTTGCATTAGCATTATTATATATCCAAATTTTTAACAATCTTGATGTAGGTGCATATTTTATATTGGATGAGTATTTTTTATCTTTTGATAATGCAATTCCTGCAGACATGAGATTATAACAATAAACGTAAAATCTATAATATTGCCAGCGTCTAATTCTTCCATAAAATACGTCTGCTAGCGATAAATTATCAAATGCTGCTGCGAGATGTTTAGGGTTTAAGTATTCTTTTGGCGTGTTTTCTTCTACCCATAAAAATATTTTATCTATATCTTCATCTACATCATCAAATGCGCCTAATGCTATATTAGGATCTGTTGTTTTAAATATTCTTTTTAGAGAATCTTCTATTTTAGATGTGGTATTTCTTTCACCTATGTCTTGAATCGTTTCAAGAGTTATTTTTAAGCCTGGTGAGGCTATTGTTTGTAAATCATTTATGGATGCTCTCGCATCACCACCCGAAATTCTTGAAAGTTGAGATAATGCTTCTTCATCATATTCGATTTTTTCTATTTCGCATATTTTTTTTAACAAAGAAACTATTTCTTCATGAGTTAAAGGCAAAAATTCTATGAGTTCAGATGATTTTCTAACTTCTTTAAGTTTATCTGCATAAGCGTCATGCGCAATTAGAATAATTGGGTATTTACTATCGGGAATTAATTTAAGTAATGATGGAATGGCACCTCTATCTTTGGTTCCTGATATGCCATCTATTTCATCCACAAGTATTATTTTTCCAGATCCAAATAATGATCCTTGATATATAACTCCTGATAATAAACTCGTAATAGAATCAGAGTTTCTTGTATCGGATGCGTTTATTTCAGTTAATTCTAAATCTAATTCATTCGCAAGAGCGTAAACTGTGCTTGTTTTTCCATTACCAATTCCACCATATAAGAAAATAGGTTTTTTATTTTTTTTAAATTCTAGAATTAATTTTTTGAGTTTGATAATTTGTTCTTTCTGACCAAATATCTCTGAAGAGTTAGTTGGCGCATATTTTCTTATCCATACATCAGACATAATATGAGAAATATGAACCACGATATAAATATTTTGAAATAATTACAAAATAATGACAAAAAAATAAACTATTAGATGAATCAAATTAAATAAAATAATATCAAATAAAATAATATTATAATAAAAATTACGTTGATAAAAAAACTAAAATGAGAAAAATAAAAAATAAAAAAAATAAAAATTTAATAAAAAAATTAAAAGACTTATTTATTGCACTTACATCCACAACAAGTTTTTATTGCAAAGTATTTATTTCCATACATGACTGCAATTAAAGCAGTTATGAAAACAAGGTGCTGAGCAAAGTTAATCCATTTTAATGGATTTAGGGTTGTTAATATTGTCGCTACAAGAAGTATAATTCCAAGAGCTATACTTGGCCACTTTGTACATAGTCCAAGAATTAAGCTTACTCCACCTAAGACTTCAATAATTGCAACAAGCCATGCTACAAATAATGGTGCAGGAATACCTAATGCTGCAAAATATGTAGGCATTTGGTTGCTTGGGCCAAACAAACTAAATATTTTAATAAGCCCCGTAATTAAGAATAGTAATCCTAATGCAATTCTTAATGGTGTAAGATTCCATTTTGCTTCGCAGCAAGAAACTCCACATTTGTTTTTATCATCTAATTTATTCATCTGAGTTGAAACTGCAGATGCTTTTTTAACAGTTTTTTTCTTTGTCATAAATTACCCCCGAAACTATTATAATGAGGCTTTAGGAGTCAGATTTTAAAAATGTTCTTATAAAAATCGTATTTTCTTAATTACAAGATGGTTAAATTCAATTATAGATAAACTTTTTAAAAAAGAACAATATCTCTTAATTTATGATAATAGGTGTTGTTGGTAAAGCAAATGTTGGAAAAAGTACTTTGTTTAAAGCATGTACTTTAGCCGAAGTAGAAATCGCTAATTATCCATTCGCTACTATAAAACCTAATTCAGGAGTAGGATTTGTAAAAATTGATTGTGCAGATAAATTTTTTGGCACTCAATGCAATCCTAGAATGGGTTATTGTATTAATCATCAAAGATTTGTTCCTATAAATATGATTGATGTTGCAGGACTTGTTCCTGGAGCTCATGAAGGAAAAGGAATGGGTTTAGAATTTCTAAATGATTTAAATCAAGCTGACGCATTAATACATGTAATTGATGTTTCAGGTAGCACAAATGAAAAAGGCGAACCTGTGGCGCCAGGAACAAGAGATCCTGCTGATGATATAAAATTTTTAGAAGAAGAACTAGATTTTTGGTACATAAATCTTTTAAAAAAATCATGGGATAAATTTTCAAGAACAGTAGTTCAAACCAATACTGAAACAGAAAAAGCACTTCATAAACAATTTTCTGGACTTGGAAGTACAGAAGAAATGATAAAAGCTATTTTGAAAAGTTTAAAACTCGATGATAAAAAATTATCATCATGGTCAAATGAAGATATTGCAAGCTTTTCAAGAGCCCTTAGAAAGAAAACAAAACCTATGTTAATTGCCGCAAACAAAATAGATGTTAGGGGCGCTAAAGAAAATTATGAAAAACTAAAACTACAATTTCCAGAATTAATAATTATTCCATGTTCAGCTGAATCAGAACTCGCATTAAAAGAAGCCGCAAAACATAACATGATAAAATATGTTCCTGGCGAACTTGATTTCGAAATTACAGGAAGTTTAAATGAAAAACAAACAAACGCCATAAATTTTATTAAAGAAAATATTTTGAAAAAAAACCCTGAAGGAACAGGCGTTCAAAGTGTTATGAATAATGCGGTGTTTAATTTATTGAAATTAATTTATATTTTCCCTGGTGGAGTTAACAAATTAACAGATCAATATGGTCGAGTTCTTCCAGACTGTTTTTTACTTAAAGATGGAAGTACTGCGCTTGATTTTGCATTCAAAATACATACTGATTTAGGTGAAAAATTTATAAGAGCAATTGATGTCAAATCAAAACGAACAGTTGGAAAAGAACATCTTTTAAAACCCGGAGATGTCGTTGAAATAGTTAGCGACAAGTAATTATTTTTTAGTTATTAATTTAGTTATTAACTTTTTTATCAATCTATATGTGTATAAAATAAATTAAATTAATAATTTATTTCGGATATTTTCGAATTATTTGCAAATATTCTTCACAATGAAATATTAAACAGTATATTAATTCAATTCTGTGATAAATTCAACATGGAAAAATGCTCTTCAAAAGTCTTGTAAATATTTTAAGATTTATTTGTTCAAGAATAATTCATTTAATTTTAAGGGGCAGGGTAAATTTTTATGCGTATTGTTGATGACGTTAATATTATTTACTTGTTTGTCTTCAAATGCAGTTTTTGCTCTTGAACAAAAAGATGTTTCTATTAATATTACTCTATTATCGCAAATAAATAGTTCTACGAATTATTCTAAATTTATTCTTTTAAAAAATAATGATGATGTTTCTGCAATAAATGATAATTTGTCCATGTCGATATTTTTTAATTTAACCAAAAACAATTTATTAATTTCTAATTGGACGGTTCAAAAAACAATAAATTCATACAGTGAATCAGGATTCGGAACAATAAATGTGGGTGTTGGAAATTATACTTTTTGTGTTTTAGTCATTCCGTTAAACTTCGATGATTATATTCAACAAAATAATTTTTTATGTGTGAATTTTACTGCGATAAATATTTCGAATAATGCGTCGAATAATACTTCGAATTTAGAGTTTAATAATTCTCAAAATTTATCTTATAATGGTTCTTTTAATATTAATTCATCAGACCTTAATTTTTCTAATTCTTCATTAAATATTAATTTAACAGAGCTGAACGAATCTTTTAATTTATCAATTAATTTGTCGATTAATGTCTCGTTGAATATGTCTGTTAATTTATCTTTAGATATTAACGAGTCTATGAACAGTTCTATGAATTTTTCTATAAATTCTTCTATGAATTCTTCGATGAATATATCTATAAATGAATCAGATGAATATAGTAATAATTCAGTTAATACTTCAAACAATTCAAATTACTCAGAGTTTTGTAATTGTTCTTTGCAAATTTTAACTCCAAAAAATATTTTCACAGAGGGTGAAAAATTAGAATTTAAAATTATTGATTGCAATTCTTCTTCCTCCTTTTATGCACACTTAGTAGAATATTGGATATCTTCAAAAGATGGAGTTGTTAAACAAAAAATTAATACAACTAGCAAATCTGAAAAATCATATACTCCGTCTTTAAAATCAGAACAAGAGTATTTTGTTATAAATTCTAAATATGTTGATTGTCAGAATAAAAGCGAAAAATTAATAGTTTTTACATCAAATGAGTCTTTTTCTAATTTAGAAACAAATTTAGAAATAACATCCTATTCTAATAATATTGAAAATATTATGTTTGTATCAATCGAGGGGTATAAAAGTAATATTGATAAAACTTTAATTTCTATTTGGGTTGAGTCTCTTGATGAAAAAAAAGTATCGAGCGTATCCAAAGTTTATGTTAATGAAAAAAATACTAAATTTAGTTTTAAATTACCTATTACTTTATCAATTAAAAAATCAGGAAAATACAATTTAATAGTTGAAGGTTTAGGAGAAAGAGAGGAAGAAGAAATAGATATTTTTGTTGAGGAAGAGGACGTTGAAGATTCAAAAAACACTCAAGTTGATTTTTCTGAAAATGCACTTTTAGAAAAAGATAAACAGGGATTTGAAAATCAAATAACTTCATTTTATACACGAAAAAAGATTTTTTCAGAAAAGGGTGTTGACGAGATAATTGTTTATGTGAACATAAATAAAATAGATGACTCTAAAAATACGACGCTTATAATTTCATACTATGGTGGATTTATTTTATTAACTAATGTTTCTGAAAAAAATAGTATTTTAATTAATATTTCTTCTAAAAATGAAATAATTCTCGCCGAATTATACTCTAAAAATGTTCTTGTAGATTCAAAAACTTTAAAATTAAATCTTACAATAAAAGACGATGAAATAAATGAATCAAATAAAACAAATACAAAAAGTCTTTATTTAGATGGTGTTTATTCTTCAAAAGAAGAAGATGATGAACTTGAAGAGTATGACGAACAGCAAGATATTAATTATTTAGAACTTAATCATTCCGAATTTAATCATTCTGACTTTAATGATTCCGAACTTAATTATTCTGAAGAAAATAGTCTAACTGGTGATGTTGTTATGGAAGATTTACAAGAATGGCCAAATGATGAGTCGAAAATAAATAAAAGTGTGTTTGTTTTTGGAGCTATTTCAAGTGTGATTTGTTTAATTTTATTTAATAAAAAAACAAGGCGTTTTATCTTGAAAAAAACAAAGCTATTTAAGTAAAGACTAACAACTATAGGTTATGAATAGCAAAGAAATAAAGCAAAAGATAGATGAAGGATATATTCATATTAACGTCATATATGAGATTGTTGGCAATCCTAAAGAATACGTTGCAAAAGCTCTAGGACTTGTTTTAGATAAAATCAAAGCTCAAAAAGAAATTATTTTCTTAACAGAAGAATCAGGCGAAGTTGAAGATGCAGGAGACGGATTATGGGGAACATACGCTGAAGTTGAGATGTTAGTTAAAGATATAAAAACATTATCTTGGTTATCATTTAATTTTATACCTGCATCACTTGAAATAAAAGCGCCTGCAAAATTAATGATAAAAGATAAAGAAATGACTGATTTCATGAGCGATCTTATTTCTCAATTACATGAAGCAAATAAAAAAAGCGTTCAAACAAATTCTATGAATATAGCTATGCTAAAAAATATTAATGGTTTGATGAGAAATGCAGTATTAATATCTTTAAATCAAAAAGAAAAAACAGCAGCTGAACTCTCAAAACAAATAGGAATACAAACAAAAGATATAGATCCTTTACTTGAGGCGATGATAAAAGAGAATACGATAGAAAAGAAAGGAACCAAATATTTTTCAAAAATAAAAAAATAAATAGACTAGTTTACAATGAAACTCATAAACAATATTCATTTCAGAGTTTTTTGTAATCAAGATGAAGATAAAATAAAAATAAAATCAGCATTTCTTAATTTAATAGGGTTTAGAGAAGAGAATATGATTGTTGAAAAAATAAAATTTTCAGAAACAGTAGCACAAGGTTTTAACAAAAACAAAATTAGTATTCTAGAAGCAGATTTTTTAAAAGAAAGACATTGCAATCAATTCCTAAAAAGATTAAACGATTTGCTTGATAATAATCAAAAGAAAATATTGCTTGAGCAAGAAAATAGATTAGATGATAACATGAATTTTTTTATAAGATTTGATAAAATGGCTTTAATTGCAGGGAAATATATTTTAACAGATTCAGGAAACTGTTTTCATATTACAATGAATATAGAAACACATCCAAGAAGAAGAGATGTGGCACTAAAAATCGTAAATTCGATGTTTACTGATAATAAAATCGCTAAATAAGAGAAACAAATATAAAATATAAAAAATAAAGGTAAATTATGACTAAATTTATTGATCCATGGGGCGCTGAATTGCCTGAAGATTATACTAAAATAATAAAAGATTTTGGTTTGCAAGAATTTGATGTGACTGATTTTCCAAATCCTAACAAATTAATGAGAAGAGGAGTAGTATTTGCTGGGCGAGATATGAACGTTATTGCTAAAGCAATTCATGAAAAAAAACCATTTTATGCTCTAACAGGAATTATGCCCTCTAATGATAAAATACATTTAGGAAATAAAAGCGTTGTTGAAATGCTTAGATACTTTCAAGATCATGGAGCTCAAACATTTATACTTGTTGCGGATTTAGAGTGTGCCGCAACACGAGGTGTTAGTATAGAGGAAGGAAGAAGAAGAGCACTAGAATTTCATGTTCCTGCATATATTGCACTTGGTTTAGATCCTAAAAAAACCATTGTTTATTTTCAATCTCAAAATATGGATGTTGTAAAATTAGGATTTATGTTTTCTCAAAAAATAACTCTCAATGAATTTAAAGGAATATATGGTTCAGCCGATCCTGGACGAATAATGTCAGCTGTTACTCAAGCAGGAGACATATTGTTTCCTCAATTAAAACATAGAATGCCTGGAATAATTCCAGTAGGAATAGATCAAGATCCACATATAAGACTTACACGAGATATTGTTTCAAGAACTAAAAGTATGAAATTTATCGCGCCAGCATCAATATATCACAAATATATGCCCTCTCTTGATGGGGATATAAAAATGAGTAAATCAAAACCTGATTATTCAATAAGTCTTCCTGAAGATATAAGTGTTGTTAAGAAAAAAATAATGAAGGCGTTAACAGGAGGAAGAAGCACTCTTGAAGAACAAAGAAGATTAGGTGCAGAAGTTGAAAAAGATATGGTTTTTGAACTTTTAAAGCAACATTTAATTGAAGATGATGACGAGCTTCAAGATATTTATGAAAAATACAAATCAGGTAAAATGCTTTCAGGAGAATTAAAGCAATTAGCGTGTGAAAAAATGGAAAACTTTATGAATGACTTTAATTCTAAACTAGAGAAGGCAAGGAAAAATATTGATAAGATCAAAATTTTAACTTTCAACGATTAAAAAAGAGGGTAAGAGGTGTTATTATGGCGACTCCATTGAGGTATGCTCCATTAAGTTCAGGGTTTATGGTAACAAGCATTATAGGTTTTCTAGTATCTATATGGATGATTATGGATTGGTCACCAACTTGGGGCTTTACTTTAACTCTATTTTTCGCAATGATGTTTATAGCATCAATGATTAGTATGACTAAAGCAGAACCAATTCCAGAACACATGGAAGCACTTGCAATTCATGCTCCAAAAATGATTCCAAAAAGAAAAAGTCATGCCCCACATTACGAAAAAATACATTGGTATGAACCATTGCTAATTGCATATTTTGCAGTTTGGCTTTTTTTCGTATTCAAATCATTTGCTGGAAAATTAATAGAAGTAAATCAATTATTTTCATTAATATTTTTAGTAATAACTCTAGGTTTAATGATTTTCTTTATAGAAGATGCAATTTCAAATGATAGATTATCAAGATTCGAACAATTAATATTTACAGTTCTATTGGTATTTACTGCGGGTTTTGGAATATTCATTTATTATGTCTATAAAAGATTAAAAAGCTAATTTTCTTTACTTTTTTCTTTATTTTTGTTATTATTTTTTTGCAGAATTAAATTCTTGCATGAGTGCAAAATAATCTCTTAGAGCAACTTCTCCAACTGCAATAATTGTTGTATGAGCTTTAAGTGTTTTTTCGTAATTTTCTTTAGTTAAAGATTTTGATGCAATTAAATATCTATTTGCAGGAAGACGAATATCTCCAATCATATTGTCCCATAATTTAGCGTCTGCAAGATAATGTGTAAATGTTTTATATGTATTATCTATTGTTCGTAAAGATAAATAGTTATGTTTAGAATCAACTTGTAAATTTAAGGGTTCACTAATAGTTCCAACAACGTATAAGTTGCCTTCATTTGTGATTCGATGAACTAAAATAGGAATAATTTCATCTTTTATATTTTCTTTGTCAAGTAAAATTTTTGTAAGCGTGTCGAGTTGTTGAGTTAAGTTTTCACTTCTGTTGCTTGGTATGGAATTCATAAGGGGTATAATTTCTTTAAATTTATAAAGTTTTTGATTGTAGCTACTTAATAATAGATAAAGTCTAAAAATAATGTGTTGTAAAAAATATTGTAATTGTAAAATTATAATATTTCAAAAAAAGTTCTTATTTGTTTTGTGTTCTCGCATTAAACAAACTCGAGGCGATAGTTGCAAGAACCGCTTGATTTTCAAGAAGTCTTTTTTCTTGAACAATAATTCTTGCATCATCGATGCATTCACGCATGACATTAATTAAATATTCTCTTTCTTCATTTGATGTTTGATTTAATTTATCGTGTTCTTTTTTATTAATTGCGTGTTTAGTTGTATTTTCAGACTTTGAATTTTCTAAATTATTATTTAACATATTTAATCCTCGTCATTATCATGTATGGCGCTTGGCGCTCCACCACCATGCCAAGTAAACCTAGGTCTTATTCTTATAGGATACATTTTTTCATTTGTATCATCAAATATAATTGCAGCTCCCTTTTCTCTTGGCAAATCATCAAGTTCAGTTACAAGACCTTGACGCATATAACTTTGCATTAAAGTTCCAAGAGCATCAGTATCAAGTTTTGCAGTGATTCTATGCGCAAGAACAGTATCTGATTGAGTCATAACATCCGTATGAATTTTTCCTGGTTGTTGTGATGCTAAAATTAAAGATATTCCAGGTTGTCGTCCTTCTCTTAAAATAGTAATTAATGGATCTGTTGCAAGAGTTTTTCCATCATTAGGAATAAATTCGTGCGCTTCATCAATAACAAGCCAAACAAGTGGAAACTCTTGTTTTTTTGAACCTTCATCAGAAAACGGATTCATCGCTTTATGAAGTTCTATGAATTCTTCATCTTTTCTCGCAGTCATTCTTTGAACAAAAAGACTCTCAGAAATTAATCCAACAACAAGGTTTTTTATTTTCCATGAACCAGAAATTGTTGCATAGCATGAAAGATCAAGAACAGTTACTTGACCTGGAACTGCGAGTTGTGCTAAAGTTGTTCCTGTTTCATTAAATAATCCCCATTCATCAGCATTCAAAAATCTATTTTTAGCAGCGTTTTTTACAACAGGATCTGCTTCTTTATCAGATTCAATTTGTTTAACAACATCTTTTAAAGAGTATGAATTTTGTTTTTCTTTTAATTCGTATATTATTCTTTCAATAAGAACACCGACAGGATCCGAGTCACTTATAGAAAAAGTAGTATTCCAATCAGATCCTTTAAGTTCTGATGGACGAATCGAAAATGGCACATCTGTTGGTATTCCTTTTTCTTTATAATCTGAATAAAAACCGGTAGGTGTAAATATTTTCACATCAAGACCTTTAGGTTCCATTTCCCACTCTTCAAGAATTTCTTTATCTTGTTTATTTGGATATTTCATCGTCCAATAAACGCCCATTGTATCAAGTAAAATAATTGAGATATTTTGTCTTATTTCAAGTGGAAGATCAGATATGCCTTCAGCGATTACTCCAAGAGTGTAGGATTTTCCTCCTCCTCTTTTTCCACAAACAAAAATGACGTGACTTTTTGTAACGTCGATGAATACTTTATTTGAAAGAGAGGAAGTTCTACCCATTTTTACATAATGTTTTCCTATAAATATAGTTCCTTTATCGCCATATTTTTCGCGATCTTTTTCATCTCTGCCTATTATTATATCGTTCACAAAAAGAATAGAAGAAATCTTATTTAAATACTTTAGCAAACATTTACGAGTTTAGAATTATTCGACGTTTGTTATTTGTTCAGTTTACTTTTTTTAGCTTTTTTTTGTTATCGTCTAGTATGATTTATTTTTTTGTTTTGTTCAAGTTCTTCTTTATAAGATCTTTATGTGATTTATTCATTATTTTCTTTAAATATTCTTGATAAATTAGTTTTAAAAACTATTTTTGACTAGTTATTTGATTTTGTTACTATTTTTGGATTATATCAAACGATAATTTTAAAAACATCCTATGATAACTCTTATTAAAATATGTAGGGTGATGGTTTTGGCGAATGAAGAATTTGTTGATCTCGATGAAATAAATCAAAATATAGATTCAAATAAAAAACAGGAGACTCCTGTTCAAAAGAAAGAAAATGTAAAAGAAAGTGTACAACAAGAGACATCTAAAGTACCTCAGGAAAAAACAAGTAGTGTTCAAATAAATAATGTTTCTGAAGAAAAGAAAAAAGTTGAAAAACCAAAAGTAGAACTTGCATCAAAAGATGTTAAAACACCTTTAGAAACTAAAAAAACACCTAAAGTTGTAATTACTCAAGTGGTTCCTAAAATTGTATCAAAATCTAAAGAAAATAAACGTGTGCAAAAGAAAAATAGCGCTAAAGTAAACAAATTAAATAAAGTTGCCACACCCTCTAAAGTTGAAAGTAAATCAAAGTTAAATAAATCAAAAAATAAAAACTCAAAAGATACGAATTGGCCTATGATTGCATTATTAATAATTGCAGTAGTAATAGTTGGTGTCGTAATATATATGGCACTTAGCGGCGGATTTGTAAAATCAGAAAAAGATAGTGTAGTTGCTGTAATTAACGGAGAACCTATATACAAATCAGAAGTTGTTGGAAGATCTAATTTATTAAAAACTACAATAGACCCAGCAATTAGTGATGAACAAGTTCTTAATATGACTATAACTGATAAATTATTAGTTCAAAAAGCAAGAAAGATGGGTTTAATTACAACAGATGAAGAAGTTAAAAGCGTTCTTGTAGACATAATGACTAAGAATGGAATAGATGAATCTGCATTAAAAAGTGATTTAGAGGCAAAAAATATAAGTTATGACTTCTTATTTAAATTATATAGAGATACAATAACCATAAATAAATTAATTAATGAATCTATGAATAATTTATCAGTATCTGATGATGAAATAAAACAATTTTATGATGATAATATTGACTTAATTCAAATGCCTGATATGGTTCAAGTAAGACATATCTTATTTTTATTTGGAAATGAAACAGAAAATCAAACATACGATAGATCAAAAGTTGTTCTAAATAAAATAAATAATGATAAATCAAATTTTTGTACTCTTGTTTCAACATATAGTGAAGATCCTGGAAGTTTAGATTCTTGCGGAGAATATAACTTTTCTAAAGATTTTCCTTTTGTTCCTGAATTTTTAGATGCAGGATTTACAATGATTCCTGGCGATGTAAAAACCATAAAGACTCAATTAGGATATCATATTATGTATAAGGTTTCAAATATACCTGGTAAACTTCCTCAATTAAACGAAGTTGAGGATGGTTTGCGTCCAATTATTCTTCAAGAAAAAAGTGTAAAGGCATATCAATTATTAATTTCAACACTTAGAGATGATGCAATAATTGAGATTTACAATAAAAATGTACCTGCAGATTCATTCAAAGATGTAAATCCTGTTGCATCAATATCTGCTGAAAAATCAACGCCTGATGTACAAATAGAAAAGTTAAAGGCTAATTCAAGTAATGAAATTGTTGAAACAACTAATACAATTGAAGTTACAAAACAAATAGAAATAACTCCTGAATCTAAAAAAATGCTTTTAGCAAATTGTCTTTTTGAAAAAGGTGCTAAAATGTTTGTAGCATCTTGGAGTCCTGATGTTAAAAGTCAACTGGCATTGTTTGAAAAGTACAATTCTTCTTTAAACATTGTTGAATGTGATCCGGAGTCAAAAGATGCAAATTTAATTGAATGTAATGCTGTACTTAAAAAACAATTTCCTACATGGCCTACTTGGCAAATATCAGGGGATCTTTATGAAGGAGAACAATCTTTAGCTGCACTCGCTAAATATTCGGGTTGTTCGTATTAGAAAGACGTTTCCGCTTTATTTTTTATTTTATGACTTTTTTTGAATCTTTTTTTGAAATTCTATTAAAATTCTATCTGCTTTTGCTATTTAAACCAATTTATGAGCGTTTTGAAGCAATTCTTTTTAAATAAAGCAATATTTATATATTTCTTACCATTTCCTATACGTAGGCGCCCGACACGAGAGTACTCAATGGAGCTTAAGGCGAAAGTTCGTCAAAAACGAACCACGGCAACGTAAAGTTGGCTGTGACCGAGCTATGAGCTTGGGAGTTAGTGTTTCGGGCTTCATAGTCATAAATCACAGAACAAGATCAAATTTGTTATTATCATGATCCTTAAGGCAGTAATTATTAAAACTCCTTAATTTCACAGATTAAATTAAGTTTATATTTCAAATCTGGAGTTTTTGTTAAAAAATAAAACTTAGCAAAAATCACTTGTTCTAAAATAATTGACTATTAAAAAAATAAACAGAAACAAAACTAATTCAAAAACTTAGATTTTTTGAATACAAACAGAGATAAGAGGTATTAGAATGGCAAAAATAGCACAAGTTGCGGCAAAATATATAATTCACGCAAAAATAAATATAGATGGAATAGTAGATAGGCCTGATGTAATAGGCGCAATATTTGGTCAAACAGAAGGATTACTAGGTGCAGATCTTGAATTAAGAGAACTTCAAAAATCCGGAAGAATAGGAAGAATAGAAGTTAATGTAGATACAAAGCAAGGCAAAACCGCAGGAGAAATAATCATTCCTAGCAGTCTTGACAAAGCAGAAACAAGTATAGTTGCTGCAGCAATAGAAATAATTCAAAGAATAGGTCCTTGTAACTCTAAAATACTTGTTTCTAATATTGAAGATATAAGAATAAGTAAGAGACAAACAGTAATTGAAAGAGCAAAAGAACTATTAAGAGATTTAATGGACAACTCTATGCCTGATTCTCAAGAACTATCTGATGAAGTTGCATCTTCAGTTAGAATGATGGAGATTGTAGATTATGGTAAAGATAAATTAGCATCAGGTCCTGCTGTTAATGATAGTGATGAAGTAATTGTTGTTGAAGGAAGAGCAGATGTTCTAAATTTATTAAAACATGGCTTCAAAAACGCAATAGCAATGAATGGAACAAGCGTCCCAGAATCAATAATAGAATTAAGCAAAAAGAAAGTTATAACTGTATTTGTTGATGGCGATAGAGGCGGATTACTAATAATTCAAGAACTTTTAGCTGTTGCAGAAATAGATTATGTAACAAGAGCGCCTGATGGCAAAGAAGTAGAAGAACTTGCTAAAAAAGAAATCCATAAAGCAATAAGGTCAAAGATAACAGCAGAACAAGCAAGACTTGATATTACGTCAGGTTCATACAATGTTGATGGAAGCAACAGACGACCTCAGCAAAGAGATGATAGACGAGATTCAAGAGATGCTCCAAGAGAAGTTTCAAGAGATGCACCAAGCACTGTTAATAGAAGACCAGTAGCACCATCTATGCAATCAAGACCACAATCAACTCAACCACAAGCATTTCAAAGACCAACTTCAGCACCTGTTGCTGTTGCACCAAAAGTGCAAAAGAAAGCAACACCTCAAGAGATGGAAAAATTTGAAGAAATGCTAGAAGATATGATTGGAACTAGAGGAGCATATATCTTAGATGAGAAATTAAGTATACTTGGAAAAGTTCCAGTAAGTGAACTTCAAAGTACAATTAAAAGTCTCGCATCAGGAATATATGCAGTTGTTTTCGATGGCGGAATTGACAAGGATTTGTTATTCGCAGCTGAAAAAGCAAACATAAATTTCCTTATAGGAATGAGCTCAACTGTAACTTCGAATTCAGTTTCAATAGTTACAGCAAGTGATTTCTAAGAATCTTTTTTTATTTTTTTTTATTTTCTAATTTATTGAACGACCGAATGGTTCGCTCGTTCGAATTTTTCTTATTTGTTTGAGAAGTTCCACAGGCTATCGAAGAAACTTCTAAATGAATTTGCGATGGATTCAGATTTTATGTGGGTGCAGGTGAATTCTTCTTCATATGAAAATATGAATGAATTGTTTTTTATTATTAGTATTGCTGATGGGCTAAATGAGAGTGTTTCTCGAACTTGAGTATATTCTTGTTTTTTGAAAAACTTCCAGTATTCTGTATCTTTATCGGAAAATAACAGTTTCGCATTTTTCTTTTGAGAGATTCTTTCTTTATGCCAATTCTTCCAAAAGTTGTTGAATGTTTCATCTTTAGAAGAACGAACGCCCATAATGCGTACGTCATCGCCAGTATTTAGGGCATCATAAACAACTGTGCTTATTCCTCTAAATCCTTTTATGAATGATACTTCTTCAAGAGTTTGTTTGTTCGATTTTAATTCTTGTAGTTTTGGAAGTATTTTTTCTAATTCTTTCTTTTTTGTTTCAAGATTATTTTCTTTTTCTTCTAGGTATCTCAATAATGTTTTTGGGTCGCTTGCAATAAATTGTTTAATTCCGTTTTCTATTATTGTTTTAACAAGACCTTTGCTTGAGAGTTTATCTAGTGTTTCATAGATTTTTCCACTTGATATTTTGGACTCTTTTAATATTTCGCCTGTTTTTGCTTTGCCTATTTTTAAAAGAGTTAAGTAAACTATTGATTCATTTTTTGTAAGTCCCGTTCCTTCAAGAAAGTCTTCGTACATTTTTGTTCCTTTTTTGTTTTTTAATCTTGTTTTATTCTTACTTCCCACAAAGTGGGAGGTAGTATTTATATATTTCTAATACTACTAGATAGTAAGAAAATAAAAACAAAGAGGTGTTAAACATGGAAACAAAAAAAGTAAAAGAAATTCAAAGTGTAGATTCATTAACACAAAAAGAAATAAACATTTACAATAAAGCAAAAGAGTTGCGTGAAGGAATATCTTTAGATAAAACTAAAAGTATGGTGTTTGGAGTAATGTCAATTGGAGAATTAACTTATGCAGCACTTGGTATGTATGCAGCGCAAGTACAAAGTGCGCCCGCAACTGAAAGTCCATATATGATTGCATTAGGCGCAGCAGTAGGAATATTTGGAACAATTGCATATGGTCTATTTAAACAAGCGCAAGGTCATAAAGAACAAGAACTTTATGATATTGTAAATAAAAGAGAATACAAAAAAGCAGAGAAGATTATGAGTCAAAAATAAGAAATCACTAAGAAAACAAGAGGTAAGAAAATGGAAAAATCAAATTTCAAAGAACGAGCTTATAGTACAATAAGACAATATGCGGCACCGGTATTAATATCTTTAGGAGTAGGCGTTACGATAGCGGGCTACATTGGATTTAACAAAGGAGTTGAATCTGAACAATCAAAACATAAAGGTGATTTTGTTGGATTTTCTTTTGCAGAATATCCTATGGCTTCAGGCAAAGAAGGAATGTATGTTAATATTGAAGGAACTTTTCGTGGAAACTCTTTTTATGTAAATAGCGCTGAAGATTTTTATGTGAATCGTTTTTCAATAGAGGATAAGTGCAAATTAGAATTAGAAAAGGATTCGCTTTTTAGAAAAAAAGATCAAACTATTCAATGGCAAATTGCTAATTCAGAAGCGACAAAGAAATTAACTCAATTATTGGAGTCTAACATACATATAAATAGCAAGGAATTATACAACAAAGATAGGTGGAAAGTTGAAGTAGATTTAGATTCTTGGCCATTTTATGCTAAAATATCTCCTCTGAATTTGACGCCAAAATAATTACTTTTTTTATATTTTCTTTCCGAGGGCCCAATATGTGTGGAAATATTTCAAATAAGATTCTGTAATTTGTTTATTTTTTATTTTTACAATCTGAACAGGTTCGCTTAAAGATAAAAAAATAGATATGAATTAAATTATCTATGGTCTAATCCATTTAACTTCCCAATATGTTACGTCTGCTTCATCATCAACAACTGCGAGCATTAATCGTTTTTTTGTCGAGTGTGCAACTCTATTTTTTGCTGCGAATTCATACCAAGTAAGAGTGGAACCTTCATGTACTGGGTATACGACCCATCGTGCGTGATCTTCGCCTGGTTTAACTCCTCGATCATATACTCTAAAGTCTGCTCCGAATTTTAACGCGGTTTTAATTATATATCCTCTTGTTCTCATATCTTTGAAAACAGCATATCTAACCCAGAAATTAGGTTCTACTTTTTTTGTTTTTCTTAAAAAATCATGAAATTCTATTTTCTTTTTTTTAGGATCGAAGAGTTCTAATTTTCCTTTTTCCATTAAGTATAATGCTTCATGTAAACTTAGTTGTACTTGTCCATCTTCAAGAACGACTCCATATCTGCTTTGTTGATATAGTTCTCGTGCATCATTGCTATTTTCTGTTAGAACTCTCTCATTCGCAAATAAGGCTTTAACTTTAACTTTCTTTTTTGTTTCTTTTGGTTCTTCTGGAAGTTTAGTAACATCAGTTAATATTGTTTCAGGAGTTTGTTCTACTTCAAGTAAATCTTCTTTTGTAGTTTCAGCTATTTTTTTACCTGAAACTGTATCTTCTATTTCGAACGTTTCCTTTTTTTTACTAACTATTGACTTCTTTTTTGTCATATTGGTAAGAGATGAAACGGGTTTTATAAATTTACTGCAAGCTCTAAAAAAATTAAAGTGATTACACTTTCCAATGAGAACAGATAGTAATATTTTTAAAGTATGTCTCTACACTTAGTTTATGGGAGAAAAAATAGTATTATCTGCAGAAGGAAATGTTACAGCATCAATAAATCCTAATAATGGTCAACTAGTTAGTTTGATACTTGGGACAACTGAGCTTTTGCATGGAGGAGGAAAATCCGATTCTGATTCGTCTAAAACTGCGCAAGATAGAACTGGTCCTCAATATTCTGAATTTATCGCATTTCCAGTAGTTGGTTATAATGGCGCTGTAAATGAAAGAAATATAGTGGGTTTTGGTCGAAGTGCATCTTTTCCTGTAGGTGAGAATGGTTTAGCTCCATCTTTAGCAGTTAAAAACATTCAGCAAATATCTAAAAATCAAGCTGTTGTTTCTTATAGTTACAAATCATTCAAAAAAATTGAAAATTTAGAAAATCATTTTGAAAGTGCGAATTTAGATGCGCAAGTTCCTTCAACATTATATTTGCCTTTCAGTTTTGATATAAAAAAGACGTTCAAACTTGAAAGAAAATTAGAAGTTGAAATAGAATTAACAAATCATGATTCATCAAGTGCATCATCATTTGGGTATGCGCTTGGCTGGACTTTATTTTTTAGACAGTCAGTTACGCCTCAACATGGTTTTGTTAGATTAAATGAGAATAGCTCTGAATCTGTTCATCATTTATGGTTTACTGATCTTTTAAAAAATAAAAAAGAAGGAAAATTGAAATTAATCACGGATGCCGCAGGTACCGAAGTATATTATTATAATGGTGGTGATGGAGTTAAATTTGATTTGCTCTCAAGCATGCCTGATGTTGGAATAAATGCTTTTTCAAATGGATCTTTTTCGTTAACGCCTTTAACTAAATTATATGAGGGTGATGGGAAAATAAATTTGGGTCCAGATTATTCTTACAAGCACACTTTAAAACCAGGCGAAACTCACAAGTATAGAATTGTTGTTGATGCTAAATTAAAAGATTATATTCAGTTATAATATCATTATGAGTTGCATTATGCCATATCCTACGAGACATCCTGTTGTAATAAATGGCATTGCAGGATAAAATCTATCCTTTTTGCCGTAAATAAATAATAATGTTAATGCAATGGCTGCCCCGAGAGAAATTATTGAAGAATAAGCAAGTGCCGTTAATTTTGTATTTCCTATTTCTATTAGATGTGTGAAAACTGCGCCAGAGAGTAGCATTGGAAAAACAACATCTCCTCCGCCAAGAATTCCAATTCTTGGTTTTTCAGAAGATTCATTAGATTTTTCCGAGGATTTATCTGATTTTAAAGATTTAGATTCATTTCTATTTTTTTCAGTGTTAGTAGATTCATCTTTTAGATTTTTATCGCTTTTAATATTATTTGTAATTATTTTAGTTTTATCTTTTTTTTGTATATAAGAAAGAGATAAACCCGGAAAAAGATTTGATTTTTTTGTAAACTCTGCAAGTTTAATCATATGTTTACTTTTCCAAACGGCATATGCATCATATAGTGAGATAAGTATAAGTAACGCTATTGCTACTGGAACTATTAATATTGGTGCGAGTAATAGTGCAATTCCAGTATACATTAGTATTTCTGTTAAATTATGAATTAATGGATGCGAATATCTTATTTTTATAATTGCAAGACATGCGGCTATAATCCATGCAAGCCATGACAAATTTTCACCAGTTAAAACTCCAACTGATATGCTCATCGTCATCCATGCTGCAAGAAAATACCAAACTTTCCAAAATCCCATTTTATTAAATCTTGCGAGAAGTAATAGTGCAACGGTTCCTATAAGAATTCCTATTGCTATGTAAATTAACGAACTATATCCTTCAACTTGAGGACGTTCTCCGATACTAGTATTTGAATAAATAACGACGCTAGTAGGTCCTGTTTGTACAATTTCTTGTATTGACATACTTAAAAGGTAAAGTCCTAATACTTGTGCTAGTATGAAAAGAGAAATAAATGCAATTAATACGTTTGTTGTATGTTTCATAATAAGTTTCTCGAATTTAATTAGTTGATTTGTTGTGTTGTTTTTATCTTTTGTGTATTTCTAATAACAAAAATTATAAATTAGCTTGTTCTTTTTGTAGTTATGTCGATGCCAACAATTGAATTAGTCTCAGAGGAACAAGTTCTTGGAGCTGTTAAAAGTCATGGTCCTGTTATTCCTATGGATGTTAGGCAAATAATCAAGATGGGTGATAGTATAACAATTGGTGCTACTCTTTCGACTCTTTCAGCGAGAGGTATTGTTAAAATTACAAACATAAAACGTGGCGGAAGTCCATTCTATTATGTTGTAGGTCAAGAGGATAAACTCTCTGATTTATCAAAATATTTAGGAGAAAAAGATAAAAGAACATTTGAATTACTCAAACAAAAAAGAGTTATAAGAGATAGATTAGAAGAACCGTTAATAAGAGTTTCACTTAGAAATATGCCTGATTTTGCAAAAAGAATAGATGTTGAATTAAATGGCGAACAAGAGATTTTTTGGAGATGGTATACAATTTCTAATGAAGAGGCCATAAAATTATTTTCTAAAACTAATGCGAGTAAAGAGATTGAGACGAAAGGTTTTGCAAATAAAGAATTAACGAATGCTGAGGAATCAAGTAAAGTTGTTGCAAATGATATTGTTTCAAAAGATAAAACAGAATCATTAAAATCTAAAGATGCAGTACAAGATGCAACAATTGTTAAAGAAGAAGTAAGAAAAGAAAGAATTAAAGCGAAGAAAAAAATAGAGGATAAAAAAGAGCCTGAAGTTCCAGCACAAGCTCCAGCACAAGCAATACTTACTCATGAAGTTCAATCTCAAATAAGTTCTTCTGAAATTACACCAAGCAATAAACTTTCATCATTTAATGATCCCTTCATAAATAAAGCAGGAGTATTTTTTGATTCTGGAAATATTGTTGTTAGAGATGTTAAACAAATTAAAAAAAGCGCAGAATATGATTTAGTTGTTGAAATACCAACTCCTGTTGGTTCTGTTGAATATTTTTGTAAAGTTAAAGGAAAGAAAAAATGTACTGAAAGTGATTTAAATTCAGCATACATTCAAGGTCAAACGTTAAGATTGCCAGTTTTATTTTTAACAACAGGTATTGTTGCAAAGAAAGCAAAAGATAAGTTAAAAGTTGATTTCAAAGGAATGATTGTTAAAGAACTTTAAATTCTAAATTTAAGAATAAAAATAATAAATCAAAAAATTATTTGTGTTTCACAACAAAATAATATACTATGGCAGTTATTATGCTAAATACTACTGCACATACAATCCATATTATTTTTTGTGTCTGATCCATCTTTTTATGTTTGGTTAGTACATCAACTATTACCCAAACTGCGCAAATAATTGCAAGCACCCATATTAAATTACCGAATATTCCCATTTTAGTTTGCCTCCGTTATAATGTTATTTATTCTATTTTTGCTCCATCAAACCAATTTTTGTCGTAGAGTTTATCAGGAAGTCTATTTATTTCAAATTTACTGCCTTCAATTATGTATGTAAGAATCATCTTGGTGTTTTTCTTATCTATTTCAACGCTTATGAGTTTATGTCTTTTTGTATACATCATTATATCTTTATTTATTTCTCTTTCAGGTAAAAGTTTGCATGTTGTTAAAATTAATTTTCTCTGATAGGCACCTATTCCTTTTTTTTCAAGATGATAATCTATGGCAATTATTAGCCATATCATAACAAATATTGTTGCACCAATGAGGTATTCTCCAGTTCCCATTATAAATCCGAAAACTGCAAAAAGCCAAACTGTAGCCGCTGATGTAAATCCGAGTACTTTATCTGAGGTTTTAATTAACGCACCTGCGCCTAAAAATCCAATTCCGGTCATAACAGCACTAAGTGTTGGGAGTGGATTTTCTGGAGCAAAATCGATTGCGAGAATAGCGGCACCACAAGCACCTATAGCAACAAAAATATACGTTCCAAAACCTATTGGTTTATGTGCTTTTTGTCTTTGCAGTCCAAATATGCTTGCAGCAACAAATACTAGTGCAAATCTTAAAAGCATTAAGTCTATGCTAACTTTCATATAAGTATATTAAGCTCTCGATTTTATAAAATTTTCTTTATTGCAAGCATTTTATGGTTATGTTTTTTAAAGGATTAGCTCGAGTTGATTTTTCACGAGCAATGTGATTTTGTTTTTATTAGAATTTTTGTTATTAGAATTTTCATACTTTGAAAAGATTTATATCTGACAATTATTATTTTATTATTATGGCTCAGAAAAAAAATAAAAAAGATTTGAAGGAACAAAAAGAAGTAAAAGAAATTTGGAATTTAAATGATATTTTAGGGGCTGAAACTTATGAAAATATTCTTAAAAAAGTTGAAAAAAATATTAAATTCATAGAGAATTCTAGAAAATTATTATCTAATGACGTTTCTGCAAGTGTTGTTTTTAATTTAATAAAAATATCTGAGGAAACAGGATCTTTACTTTCAAGAGCTGGAGGATATTACTCGTTAAAATCATCTGAAAATACAAAAGATGAAGATGCACTCGCTAAACTTAGTGCATTAAGTATGATTAGTTCAGATATAGAGACTAGAACTTTATTTTTTGAATTGTGGTTTATTTCACTTGATGATTCTCCTTCAAAAAGATTAATTGAAAGTTCGGAACTTCAAAAATATAGATATTTTCTTGAAAGTTTAAAAGATCATAAAC
The DNA here is from genome assembly GCA_041660865.1 of Candidatus Woesearchaeota archaeon. Lineage (GTDB taxonomy): Archaea > Nanobdellota > Nanobdellia > Woesearchaeales > 21-14-0-10-32-9 > 21-14-0-10-32-9. The sequence goes on along the minus strand of JBAZVO010000002.1, from coordinate 217,444 downwards.
CATATACTAAATCTGAGGAAGTAGAAAAAATATTATCTATTAAAGACGTTACTGGAGGAGATTCGTTTTCTTCACTTTATGATATGCATGTTAGTTCTTATAAATTTAAATTTATGGATAAAAAAGAGGCTACACAAGAAGAAGTTATGTCATTTTATACATCGCCAAATCCTAAACTTAGAAAAAAAGCATACGAATTAATTTATTCAAAATATAAAGAGGATAGCGTTTTTCTTTCAGAAATATATAAAAGCATAGTTCTTGATTGGTATAATGAAATTGTTAAAATAAGAGGCTACAAATCATCTATTTCTGCAAGAAATATGAGTAATAAAATAGATGATAAATCTGTTGAAATATTTTTAAAAGTTGTAAGAAAAAATACTCCTATGTTTGCAGAATATTTTAAATTAAAACATAAAATATTAAATTTAAGTGGTCAAAAATATGAATTTTCAAGAGTTCACATATATGCACCATTTGAATTAAAAGAAAAAAAATATTCTTATTTAGAGTCAAAGAAAATGGTTCTTGATACGTTCAAATCATTCGATGTCAGATTTTATGATGCTGCAAAAAAAGTGTTTGATGAAAAACATATTCATTCGCATCCATCCCCTGGAAAAAGAGGAGGCGCATTTTGCTCATCAATTAACAAATCTATAACTCCGTATGTTCTTTTAAATTATACTGAAAAATTAAGAGATGTATCGACGATGATGCACGAATTAGGTCATGCAGTGCATGATGTTTTTTCATCAAAGCAAACTGATTTACTCGCGCATCCAAAAATTCCATTAGCTGAAACAGCATCTATTTTTGCTGAGACATTACTTGAGCACAGATTAATTAAAGAATCCAAAGATAAAAAAGAAAAAATTGCGCTGCTCATAAGTTCTATTGATTCACATTATCAATCAATACCAAGACAAACATATTTAGTGTTATTTGAAATTTGGGCGCATGAACGTATTAAAGAAGGCGCTACAAAAAAAGAAATGGACGATTACTATCATTCGCTTTTAGTCGAACAATTTGGAGAGATGAATATTCCCGAAATTTTTGATCACGAATGGAATTATATTCCGCACATACATCATACTCCATTTTATACCTATGCTTACGCGTGGGGAAATTTACTTGTGCTCGCATTTTATGCAATGTATAAAGAACAAGGTGCAAAATTTGTTGATAAGTATATTGAATTTCTTTCTTCTGGAGCGAGTAAATCAACAACAGACATAATGCTTGCAATGGGTGCTAATCCTAGTTCGGAAGCATTCTGGCAAAAAGGCTTCGACATGATAAAAGAAGAAATAGAAGAATTAAAAAAATTGACGAAGTAAGTTTGTTCATTTATTTAAGAACAATACCTATAGAATAAGGTATTGCTTCAAATCCTCCGTTAGATCTTTCTTTCACAATTAAATTTTGTCCTTTATAGTTACATATAGTTTCTAAACTATCATCATTGTTTATATCTTTGTAATCCCAACGTATTTTTTCTTGAATAACTGCTTGTTTATTAAAATTATTTTTAATATAACTTTCATTGATTTTTTTTGAACCATACATGCTACATGCAGTTATTATTGCACCTGTTAAGATCATGTACATTCGTTCTTTGAATGTTGACATTCTGGTTTTTATAGTATGATTATCTTTAGTATTATTTTCATCAGGATTTATGTCATTGTTCATTTCTTTCACCTTTTTTGATTTGATGTCTTATAAGATACGTCGTTTTGTCCAAATAAGATGTATGTTCTTTCATTTTTTGTTGTTATAATTGCATCTTTTATCGTGTCAGAATTTACATATTTAATTTCGATGTTTAATGGAGGATCTATTGGTGGAGATACAAAATATACGAAATTCGTAAATAGCATTCCAATTATGCAGCCTGTTGTAACAGGATAATTTCCGATTAAGTTTTCTAAAATGTTTGTATTTTCTTTTTTATTTTCATTGTTCATTTTTTTCACCTATTTATTTTTGATAATCAACATTCATAATTAGGCCTGCATTGTTTCTGGTTTCGTTCCAAATCCCAATTTGTAAACCATCTAGCGATTGATGAGAATTAATTACTCCGACTGCAACTCCGTTAAGATCGGCGCATTCTTTGAGTCTATTAAAATTTTTTATGTTAGCATTTCCTGCATTAACAACTCCTATTTCTAAACCATTCACTGAACTATTATCTTTACTATAATTTGCGAGTTGAATGCTAACGCCATTGATTTCTGAAAAATTATTTTTTCTAATTCCGGCATTTAATCCGTTTATTTGTCCGTAATTATTTGTAATAATTGAGAGGTTAAGTCCATTAATTGATGCTCCCGACTCTATTTTTGTATAAATTGCGACATTTGCTCCATATGAATCACCAGTTTTATGAGAATATAATGGAGGAAAATCATCGTGTCCTCTGCCAAAATACGTGCCACTAACAATCGCTACTGCAGTAAGAGTTTGCAATGTTCTTTTAATGATTTTATTCATTTTTTTCACCTTTTTTTTAATTTATTTTCGATTTCATTTATAGATCTTTGATAAAATCCGCGTATTCTTTCATATATAAATCTGGATTCTATTAATGGATACGCAGATAGAGCAAATTCTTCAGTTCTTTCAGTTATGTATTTGTTGTATTGATATTGCGCTTGGTTAAACATAAAACTAAGATTTGGAAATTTTCTAGTAAAACTAGCTAAAAATGTTTTATTTGATTTAGTAGATCTCAGTAATTCATTGTTTATAGTTATGTCACATTCATCAAGAATCATTTTTGTTTGTGACAAATCCCATTTAGCGCTAAATTTAATGCCTGCTGCAACATGTTCTTTGTTGTGAATATTTTCAAAAGCTCCTAGGTACATGTATTGAGTGATGTTGTTCTTTAAGTTTTGATATGTTTCTTTAGATGCATTTAAGTTTATAGGTAATAGTCCTAGGTTGTATTCTTCCGGAAGAATGTATGTGCAGCGAAGAGAATCTAACCCGGAATGGAATTTCAATAAATGTTTGTCTTCAAACACAACATATAAGTCATTTGCATATCTTTGGTAATCAAAATTTTCAATTTCGTGTGCGCTCAAAATTTTTTTTAAATTATCTTCTTCTCTAATTCTAGATATATTTGATAATTTATCAACCATATTTTCACCTCATTACAACCAGTTAATGATAACAAAATAATAAAACTATTCATTGTTTTTTTGGTCATTTTAGTAATATTTATATATAAAAAAGGATATTTGAACAAAATGATAATTGAGAACGTAGAAAAACTAGATTTAGTAGATAGAAAAATCCTCTTGGAACTTGATACTAATGCCAGAATAAGTTTTTCTAAAGTGGCAAAAAAACTTAAGATAGGAAAAAATAATGTACAATATCGAGTTCAAAGACTTCTCGAGAAGGGGATAATAAAGAAATTTGTAATGCAACCATCTATAGGGAAACTCGGTTTTCTTGCTGGAAAAATATATTTACAATTATCAGGTTATTCAGAGGAAGATGAACGAAAAATATATTCATATTTACACAACGATAAAAGAATAACTTGGATTGCAAAATGTGAAGGTAGATGGGATTTAATGATTGGCACTATATCTACAATGGAAAATTTTATTGAGATAAAAAAAGATTTTTTTAAACGATTTGAAAAATACATAGCGAATTATGATATTATATTTATTGCTGAAGGTCATACATCACAAAGAACATATCTGCTTTCAAAAAAAACTATGACATCAATGAATGTAAAACATTTTGTAAGCAAAGAAAAAGTTATTTTAGATAAACATGATAAATTGTTGTTAAAATTAATTGCGAATGATGCGCGTTTTAGTTATACAACTCTTGCAATTAAATTGAATTTAAATATTAAGACAGTTCAGAAAAGAATAGAAAGATTAGAAAAAGAAGGCGTAATTAGAGGATATGTTACATTTCTTGATACAAAGAAAATAGGGTATACATTCTTTAAGTTGTGTATTTATTTAAAAAATTATGAGAATTATTTGAATATATTTATACAATATTGTTTAGAACATCCAAACGTGCTTCATGTTATAGAATCTTTCGGGCCATGGGAATTAGAGTTAGAAATAGAAACAGAAAATGTTGATCAATTTTATGCTATAACTCATGAAATAAGAAATAAATTTCCAGATATAATAAAGAAAACAGAATCAGTTATAATTTCAGAAGAACTAAAACTTAATTTTTTACCAGATGAGTTTTAGATTAGTTGTTTAGATTATTCGAAATAATAATTCTCCGATTTTTCAAGTTCTTCTTCATATTTTTTTCTATTTTTTTCTATTCTTAGAGCAAATTCTTCTTTATCATTTGCGAAAAGAGGAGAAACTTCAACAATTTTAACGCTATCATTTATTTCTTGTGGAATTTTAGCATGGCGAAGCCAATCTTTATAGAGATAATTTTGCATTTCATACGAAACTTCAGGACTATCTTCACCTTCAGCGTTTTTTATTGGCGCAAATTCTTCTTCTCGTTTAACTTCAAAAGCAACACTTTTAACATAGGGCATAGGGTCAAATGAAAAACTTTCAAATTTATATCCATTTGGTTTATCTGGTAGAAGAAGATTTCCATCTTCATCTATGTGTGTGATTTTTTTAAGAGCGCCTTTGAAATGTATTAGTTTATTTTCTCTAACTTTATTTATGAAATCAACACTCATCATGAATTTAGCTGTGTTTCCACATCTAAATGCGAGTTCGCCTTTTTCATCTCGTTTTTCCGCATCCTCTTTTGATAAAAGATAATATTCTATTATTTGTTGTTTGCCATCAACTTTTACAACAAGCCCAACAGATTCATGAGCGTGTCTTTTTGGAATAACTTTTGGAGTTAATTCAGATTGAGTTAGAATATGTATGCCTAAATAAGTTGGATCGACAACTTGAGATAAAGGATTATCTATTTGGACATATGACAAATATTTAATGCCTTTATTTTTCATAATTTCTAACATCCCAGATTTATGAAGTGCATAATATATTCCACCTGTTCCATCAGGATTAAAAAATATTTCATGTTTACTTTTCATTAATATTTTACCTTCTTTGCTAACTGAAGGCAAAGATCCTTGAATAAAAAAATGAATTTGATCTTTATTTAATTTAAAATAATTATTTTCTTCAAAAAACTTTTCTGTGGTTTTGTTGTTTTCTTCACTAGTCATTATAAACCAATCAAATACGACTTCATATTTATTTTCTGCAGCTTTAATTCTTTCAGAAAATATTCTAAATAATGGTTTTTTTGTTAATTCAGTTCCAGGATAACAACCTTTAGGTCCATCGTATCCAAGTCTTGATCCTTGTCCTCCGGCAACAAGAAATATTGCGAGTTCATTTCTTTTTATGGCATCTTCTCCTATTTTTTTAGCAGTTTCATTTTCTTTGGTATGAGGGTATTTGTATATGACATCTGGGCTTTCAAGTTTTGAAAATTTTTCTATTTTTTTCTCTTTAATACAATCCGCATATAATTTATTTATGAATCCATAATCTATTTTTTCTGAATGTTTTAGAATTTGTTCTTTTTGTTCATCATTTAATTCATGCCAAAATTTGAAGATGTGATCTTGACCATGTCTTTCGGCTTTTTCTCTTTCTTGGCTAAATCTTGAATGCATAAAGGGTTATTTTTCTTGGACTTTTTATTTTTTCCTCATTTTTAGGCTATTTTCTTAATTATATCTATTTGTTAGTTATTTCGTAAAAGAGTATTATTTTTTAACAATAAACTTATTAAAGCATACATTCTATCTTAAAATTATGGGCGCTGCAATATCAAATATTCTTAAATCTGAAGAATTAAAAATAGAAGATTTAAAAGGCAAAATACTAGCTGTTGATTCCTTTAATATTTTATATATGTTCATAACAACAATAAGAGGACCTGATGGTAGTCCGTTAACGGATTCTCAAGGACGAATAACAAGCCATCTTGTAGGTCTTTTTTCTAGATTTTCAAATTTGATGGAAAAAGGAGTAAAATTTATTTTTGTGTTTGATGGTTTGGCGCCTGAATTAAAAAGAGAAGAAAGAGAAAGACGAAAACAGTTAAAAGAGGAAGCAACCAAACTCTATGAAGAAGCAAAAGAGCAAGAACATGTAGAGAATATGAAAAAATATGCGGCAAGAACCGCGATTCTTTCAAAAGAAATGATCGCTGAAGCAAAAGAATTAATAGAGGCTATGGGTATGCCTATAATACTTGCACCAAGCGAAGGCGAATCGCAAGCAGCATTTCTTGTAAAAAACGGAGACGCATTCGCAGTTATGAGTCAAGATGCAGATAGTTTACTTTCAGGTGCACCTAGAACAATAAGAAATTTGTCAATAACTGGAAGACGAAAAATTCCCGGAACTCATGCATTCAAAAATGTTGTTCCTGAGTTACTTGATTTGCAGCAAAATTTAAAAGAAATGGATTTAACTCAAGATCAACTTATAATTCTTGCAATTCTTGTAGGTACTGATTATAATTATGGTGGTGTTAAAGGAATAGGCCCGAAAAAAGCACTCGCACTTGTTAAAAAATATAAAGATGATTATACAAAAATATTTGAAGAAGCAAAATGGGAAGATACAGGATTTGTTAGTTGGCAAAGAATATTTGACACAATAAAAGATATGCCTTTAAAAAAAGATTATGAAATAGTATTCAAAGATCCAGATTTTGATAAAATAAAAAAAATTCTTGTTGATGAACATGATTTTTCTGAGGAAAGAGTACAATCATCTCTTGAAAAACTCGAAAAATATAAAAAACAAAACGAGCAAAAAGGACTTAGTTCTTGGTTTTAATAATATTTTATAAGTTCTTTACAAATTATTTATGATTTTTTTATAACTTCGTTATGAGTTCTTTATGAGTTATTTATTTGAACTATTCTTTAAATTTATTAAAAAAAGTTATAAATAACGCTGCGCTCTTAAGAAATATGTTCGGACTTAAAGTTAATTTAATAGATGCTGAAAAAGCAAAAAAGAAAATAATAGAAGAAGATATTCTAGATCAAAATTATTTTTTTGAAAAAAATGAAGACGTAATGTTTTTCCCGCTAAAAAGAATGCCTAATTTTGTAGGTTTTGAAATAGTTGAAAAAGAATTCATTAAAAAAGAAGTTGGAACAGCAAGAGATCTTAAGACGTTGCTTGTTGGGCAATTATCAAATGGAGAATTTGATTTATTAAAAACAGCATTTGATACTGTTGGGACTATAGCAATTTTAGAAATTGATGACGATTTAAGAAAAAAAGAAAATATAATCGCTGAAGCTTTATTAAAATCAAATCCTCATATAAAAACAGTTCTTAGAAAAGATGACAAGCATGATGGAGAATTTAGAACTCAAAAAATGAAATGGCTTGCAGGAGAAAATACAAAAGAAACTATTCATAAAGAAAACGGAGTTAATTTACTTTTAAATGTTGAAGAAGTATATTTTTCTCCAAGATTATCAACTGAAAGAAAAAGAATTTCAGAAGAAATAAAATCAGGTGAAGATGTACTTGTTATGTTTTCAGGTTGTGCGCCTTATCCTTGCACTCTTGCAAAAAATACGAAAGCCAAAACGATAACTGGAATTGAAATAAATCCCGAAGGACACAGATACGGTCTTAAGAATTTAGAATTAAATAAAATAAAAAATGTAACTTTAATTAATGGAGATGTTAAGTTAGTTGTTCCAAAATTATATTCTAACATAATTGGTTTAAAATCAGCGATAATTGAGAATGAATTATCATTAAGACTTGCAGAAAATCCAACTTTGATGGAGTTTCATTTATTTCCTGAGGATTTGTTTAGTAATAGATCGAAATTAGAAAAAAATATCGTCGAATTAAAAAAGAAAGGAATAAAAATATTTCTTCACATGCCATTTCCAGAAAATAAAAGCTGCTGGCTTGGGTCAAAAGATACAACTGAAGTTTTTAAAGTATTAAACTCTCTTGGAAGTATATGTAAGCAATATGATATTAAAGCAATAGTGCATGTAGGTATTGCATTACCTGAAATATCGGAGGATGAATTAATAAATAATATAAAAAAACTTAAAGAATATTACGATTATTTTTATTTTGAAAATGCAATTCTCAATTTTAGCGATACTTATGAAATATTAAGAATAGGTAAAGCTGCTCAAATAAAAAATATGTGCATAGATGTTTCACATTTATATATTTTTTATAAGGATAATGATAAATTAATTAATCATATAAAAGTTATGCAAGAGAATTTTAATACTTATTTTCATCTTTCAGATTCTGATGGTCAAAAAGAAGGGCTAGTAATAGGATCTGGAAAAATAGACTTTGACAAAATTTTACCTTTAGTTAATTTAGGAATTATAGAAGTTATAAATTCAAATGAATCTAAAGCAGAAGAAATGATAAATAGTTATAGAAAAATAATTTCTTTGCAAAAAAAATTCGATAGAATATTGATGCCTTTGCCAAAAAGCGCAGGAGATTTTCTTGATAGTGCAATTATTGCATCTAAAAAAGGAACCATTATTCATTTTTATTACTTTTTACACGTCGATAATTTTATAGAAGCCGAAAAATTAGTTGATGAAGCATGTAAAAGAGTAGGCAAAACATGGAAAAAAATTGCACTTGTAAAATGCGGTCAACACGCTCCAAGAGTGTTTAGAATTTGTTTAGATTTTGAAATTCTAGATTAATTAAGAGTCATGTTCTATTTTTTTTAATACTTTATTAAGAAGAAAGGGAAATGTTTTATAATTTGAAGACGTGTTAATATGTCCTGCATTTTTTAAAATTATAAATTCAGCATTTATTTTTTTTGAAAGTTCTTTTCCTTTTTTTAACGGAACATAAGGATCATCATTTGAATTTATTACGCAAAAATATTTACAATTATTTTTTATCAAAGACCAATTAAATTTTTTGGTCGTGAATGTTTTATTAATTTTATCAAATTCGTTGTTACCAAGGTCACCAATAAAACCTGAAACAAAATATGCGGCTTTAATTTTAATATTTGATTTTTCAAGAACACTAAGTAAAAACGAGGGGCCTAAACTATGTCCTATAATTATTGTATTTTCATTCAAGTATTTTTGATATTTTTCAAAAATTTTCATCCATGAAGTTAATGATTGTTTTGGTGTTGGAAATTTTGGAATAAAAACTCTGTGTCCTTTTAATTCAAGTTCTTTTTTCATATATGGAAACCAATTTTCTTTTGGATTTCCAAAAGATCCATGAATAATAATTATATTTGACATGTAATTTGCGATATAATGTTACTTAAATGTTTTTTTGTTAACGATTTGTTAATTGTTTGTTTTATTTGATAATTTTAAATTTTAAATTACGAAGAATAAACAAACAAGGTATTTACTAGTAAGTAACAAAAACTTTATAAATGAGTTTATTCTTCTGAAGTTATGGCAAACGGAAATAATAATCAACCTTACTTAAGTGTATTAGTTCAAGGAACTTTTGGAGCGGGCGTTAAAGGTGAAAAGGGCGTAGGACACACTGTTAAAACGGCTCTTGATAATGTTCTAAAAACTAAATATCTTTTAAGTCTCACGCCTACATTTAGAACTACTATTTTAGACACAAATTCAAACAAATTTGAAATTCAATTAGATTTGTATTTTGATAATAAAGTTGGTTTTTTGGATCCATCTTCAATAATGACTGAGGCATTAAAAAGCGGTAGAATAAATAACAGAATAAAAGAAGGATTAAATTTAGAAATGACGCCTATATTTCAAAGCTATCTAGATAATGCAGTAAAAGAAAGCGCCCAGAACATTGAACCTAATTGTAAATCTTGTGAATATGTCGGAATTATTCAAACGTTAAATGATAAATTAAAAGAGTATGAAAAAGAAATAGGTATGAATATTGTATCAATGGAGTTAATGGATGTAGAATCTGAACTGTTTCGAAATAAATCTATCTTCTTAGAAAATAAACTATTACGTGTTCCAAAATCTAGATCTGAATTTATAATAAGTGAAGTAAAAGCAAGCGTTGGACGTTATGATAATTTAGGCGATGATTTGGAATTTATTTCAAATGATATGTTAAGTCTTTTGAAAGCTGAAACTTCTACAGTTCGTTCGCCAAATTTTATGAGTTTTCTCAAATCACTTTATTTTCATCATAATATGGTTAATGAATCTGATTTTGATAATTGGAAAAAAACAACTCTTGTTTCAAAAGAAGAAGATTTAGGTCCTGTTAAAAAATATGCTGAAGCATTAGCGCAATTAGACTCTTTGAATAGTGCAAAATCAGTGCTACAAAATTCTGGTGTGGAGGCTCTTATTGTTCAAACTGAAGAAGCTATTTTCAAAAAAGAACAAGAACTTGTTGTTTTTGAAAAGATGGCCAATCAAGCTATAAGTACATATAAAAAAAGTAAAGACATATTAAGCAAAATAAGTCAATACGAAGAAGAATTCGTTTCATATTTAGATGTTGTGAAGGCCGTCGATAAAAGAAAAGAAGAAAATCAAAAATTAGAAATATTTATTGATGTTAGAAGAGAAGAAGGTTTAGTTGTTGATGCGTATATTCCTCGATTAATGACAAAGAGCAATAAGGATAGCGCGTATTTAACTGATCTTGTAAATCATATAATTGTTGATAATACGGATTTAGTTTTGAAAAAAACAAGCAATGAAGATGGAATCATCGTTTATCAGTTTTCAAGAAACGAAAGAGCTCGCGGAAGAAAAACTGCATTTGGCGCATCTTATGTTGAAGCTATAGAAAAACAATCCTCTGAATTTTTAAATGATGATAAATTAAACGCTCTTGGTTTCAAACCAGTAATTACTATAGGCTATGGTTTAAAATAATTCTTATCATTTTTTAATTTATTTTTTAAATTTAATTATTAGATTGAACTAATTTATGCATTTTACAAAAAGATTTATAAAACATAATCTCCTCCGGAGTAGTAGGTGATAATATGAATATAATCAATATAAGTTTTACAAACATAAATGCGAATAGAACAGCGATACCAAGAGGGGGACTTTCTATTGCTAATAATGTAAAAATAGAATCAGTAGATGAAGCAAAAATGGGAGCAAGTCCAACAAAGCAAGCATTCAAAGTTGGCTTTAGTTTCAAAACAGATTACAATCCAAATTTCGCAACAATAGAATTAAAAGGAGAAATTCTCGTTTTAGGCTCTAATGAAGAGGTTACAAAAGTAACAACTCAATGGAGTAAAGAAAAGAAATTAGATCCGGAATCAGCAAGAACAATACTTAATAGTGTTATGAATAGATGTGCTTTAGAAGTTATAATTCTTTCAAAAGAATTAGGTTTACCTTCACCAATACCTTTGCCATCAATAAAAGCTGAAGGTGCAGCAGCGACACAAGCAAAAGTTGCATCTAAAGAAAAAGTTGATGTTAAAAAGAAAAAATAATTAATTTAAATTTATTTAATTTTTTTTGATTGTTTTCTTTTTTTGTTTTCTTTTTTTGTTTTCTTTTTTTGTTTTCTTTTTTTGTTTTCTTTTTTTGTTTTCTTTTTTTGTTTTCTTTTTTTGATATTTCAAATTCTATCTTTCAAGCCTTTAACAGCGTTGCAAATATAATTAGTTACGCGCTCGTAATTTAGATTCGAATTATCAAAAGTTCTAAGTTGCCCTTGAGCATCTACGGAAAAAGGAATTTTCGATCGCATGTATGGATATTCTTGTTTGATAATTTGTTTTAGTTCAATGATTCTTTTGTAAACATTGTTTTCAGTTAAACCACCACATATCGTGTACGAAAACATAGATGTATCAGCATCAATTTTCATCATCATTTTAGATGTTGTTTTGGAATCATAAGGTATTCCTGCTCCGTGCGACGAGTCAATTAAAATTTTATCTGCAAGTCCTTCATAGTTTATTATGATTTTTTTTATAGCATCATTTATTGATTGTTGTTCTGGATCGAGTTGTAAAATTATATACATGTTAGGCATTATTTTTTTTAGTGTCTCTATTTTTTTTGGGTTCGGCCAATCAAGATTTAATTGCAAAAAGTTACAGTCGCTAAATGTATTAACATGATATAAAAGATGCATTAATTTATCTAAATTTAAATCTCTTGTACGACTACAATAATGAATTGTGGGCATCATGCCTTTAGGAACAGTTTTAATAAGATTTGGAAGTGCATTTAACGATGGAGATAATACTCCTTTTTCTTTAAAATCAAATATTTGATCATCCGTGATTAGAAATCCATACATTCCAGTAATCTTGCTGTTTTTATTTATGCCTGCGATTTTAAATGCATTAGATGCTATTTCAATTTCTTCTTTTGTTTTAAACCCCGTAACTCCAACATATTCTTTTTGTTTCGATTTGGTTGTTGTTGGATCTATGTTATTTGTTGTTAGTTCTATGTTAGTTGTTATTTGTTCTAGACTATTTATTGGTTGTTCTAGGTTATTTGTTGTTTGTTTAATTTGATTTATCATAATTAGATAAATGAAGGCGAATAGTTATACTTTTAGCATAAGGTATATATACTAGCTTAACTAGTTATATTTTATGAATGGAAAAGTAATGCCTCAAAAAGTATCGAATCAGAATGTAATGAGTCATAAAGTATTGGGTCAGAAAGTAATGAATCGAAAGGTAATAAGATTATCAACAAGCACTAGTGTTGTGTCTTTACCGACGAGTTGGCTTAAGAAAAATAATGTAAAAAAAGGCGATGACTTATTTCTTGAAGAAAAAGACAATCTCATAGTAATATCAAAAGGAATTAACGAATCTAAAAAACAAATATTCTTTAGCATTAAAGATGTAAATGATAAATTAGTTTGGATGATAATTGATGCAATTTACATGACAGGATATAATGAAATTAGTATTGAAACAAAAAATCAAACTCAAAGAGATAATTTTGTAAAAATTGTTCAATTATTTCCAGGCCTTATAATTTATGATGAAAAAAAAGATATTATAAAATTAAAAAATATCGCGATTCAAGAAGATTTTGATCTTCAACAATTAATGAGCAGAATACGTAATCTTACAATATCAATAATTGATGATTCGTTAAATTCAATTAAAACTAAAAATTGGGAAGTTTTATCTAATATAAAAAAAAGAGATTATTTAATAAATACTTATGTTAGTATGGCTTTTAGAAATATTAATCTTTATGGATATGTTCCCTCAAGCGCGCAGGGAATAATTTCAGAGCACATAAAATTTCTTGAAATATTTTCAGATAGATTATGTTCTTTATTAAAAAAGATAGGAGAACAAAAAGAAACAAGTAAGCACATTCAAGAAATTATTTTAGACATAAGAAATTTATATAGGGAAGAAGCAGTATTATTTGTCAAATTTAATTTAGTTAAGCTTTCAGAGTTTGATAATAAAAGACAAGAATTAATTAAAAAAACTAAAAAATTAGAAAAAGAGTACCAAATAGAAATCAATGAACTTATAAGTATGTTTTTTGACATAGAAGAAACTTTAACGCAGCTTAATATTTCAAAAATAGACTGTGGCGAAGAAAAGAGGTAATTTCTACCATAAGTTATAAAAACTAGAGTTCTATTTCGGTATGTATGCACTATGTGGCATAAATTATAGGAAGGGAGAGACCATGACCGAACACGCTGTAAAAGAAAAAGATAACGAAATAAAATTAAAGGTTTCTGAGACGATACAAGATGATGTCAATAGAGGTATTGTAAGAATTGATGTTGGGTATATGAAACAACTTGGCGTTAGAGAAGGCCAATATGTAATGGTTAAAGGTCAAAGAATTACAGTTGCAGTGGTTCAAAGAGCGCTTCCAGGTGATATAGGTTTACCAATAATTAGAATGGATGGTCTTCTTAGAAAAAATTCTAGGTCAGGTGTTGGGGAAACTGTAATTGTTAAAAGAGCAGATGTTGTTGAAGCTAAAAAAATAACAATAGCGCCCGCAAGAGAAGGAGTAATCATTAGCACTAATAATCCTACTTTATTTAAAATGCATTTTCTTGGACGAGCAGTTATGAATGGAGACATGATTGCAGCACCTCCATTAAGACCTGCACTTTATGATAATAGGTCCGTTAATCCTTATTCCAAACCAAAACTTGATGAAGTATTTGGAAGCATGTTAGGTCTTGGAGATTTAAGATTTGTTGTAACTGAAACTAATCCAAAGCAAGGACCGATTATAATAACTGATAATACTATTTTAGATCTTAAAAAAGAAGGTGTTGAACCAAAAGATGAAGAGCAAGCACCCGTTTTTGAAGTATCTTATGAAGACGTCGGAGGTCTTGATGAGGAGATAAAAAAAATACGTGAAATGGTAGAATTACCATTAAAGCATCCTGAAATATTTCAAAGACTCGGAATTGAGCCTCCTAAAGGAGTTTTACTTCATGGTCCGCCAGGTACTGGAAAAACATTGATGGCAAAAGCTGTTGCAAATGAAACAAATAGCAATTTCTACGTTATTAATGGTCCTGAAATTATGAGTAAATTTTATGGAGAAAGCGAAGCGAATCTAAGAAAAATATTCGAAGAAGCTGAAAAAAATGCGCCTGCAATTATTTTCTTTGATGAAATAGATGCGATAGCAACAAAAAGAGAAGAGAGTAAAGGAGATGTTGAAAGAAGAGTTGTAGCTCAACTTTTAGCATTAATGGATGGTTTAAAATCAAGAGGAAAAGTTGTTGTTATTGCGGCAACAAATATACCTAATTCTTTAGATCCTGCACTTAGAAGACCAGGTAGATTTGATCGAGAATTAGTAATAGGCGTTCCTCAATATGAAGGCAGATTGAAAATATTAAAAATTCATACAAGAAATATGCCATTAGACAAAGATGTTTCACTTGAAAAACTAGCAGAAGTCACATATGGTTTTGTTGGAGCAGATCTTGGAAGTTTAACTAAGGAAGCTGCGATGAATGTTTTGAGGCGTTTATCTTCTTCTTTAAATTTAGATGGGGATGCCGAAATATCTGAAGAATTATTAAATAAAATGATAATTACAATGGATGATTTTAAAGAATCATTAAAAACAGTTAGACCTTCTGCATTAAGAGAAGTTTTAGTTGAGCCTCCTAATGTTTCATGGGATGATGTTGGCGGTTTAGAAGAAACCAAACAAGAACTAAAAGAGATGGTAGAGTGGCCTTTAAGTCATAAAGAGGCATTTAAAAATTTAGGCGTAAAACCACCTAAAGGTGTTCTTCTTTATGGTCCACCAGGTACTGGAAAAACACTTCTTGCAAAAGCTGTAGCTAAAGAATCAGGTGCGAATTTTATTGCAATAAAAGGTTCAGATTTACTTTCTAAGTGGGTAAATGAAACACCTCAATTAGTAAAAAGAGTTTTTGATAAAGCAAGACAAGTTGCACCCTCAATAATATTTCTTGATGAAATAGATGCAATTGCAAGTAGCCGATCAGTTGGAGATGCTGACGGACGTTTATCTTCGATGGGGATGAATGCTGTTAATCAAATACTTTCTGAAATGGATGGAATGCAAGAATTAAATGACATAGTAATAATTGGTGCAACAAATAGGCCTCAATTACTCGATCCTGCATTAATGAGACCTGGCAGGTTTGATAGAATAATTTTAGTTGGAGCTCCAGATGCTGATGCAAGAGAAAAGATTTTAAAGATACATCTAAAAAATATGCCTAAGTCTAAAGATTTCGATATGCAATTTTTGCTTGATTCAACTAAATGGTATTCTGGCGCAGACATAGAAAATTTATGTCGTGAAGCAGCTATGCTAACTTTGAGAAAGGATATAAATTCAAAAGAAGTTAAAATGGAATCGTTCAAAGAAGCTTTAAAGAAAGTTAGACCTTCGATGAGCGAAGAAATAGAAAATGAATACATCGAATTACAAAACTTTTTTAGATCCGCAGGTGGTAAACAATTAAAAGATGAGAAACCATCTTACTACGGATAAATAAAAGAGATATTATGATGAAATCGAAAATAACTTTGAGATTGCAGAAATTATCTGATGCGAAAAGATTTTAGTCGGGTGGATTTTTTTCAAGATTTTTTCGCAGTAGTCCACATCAGATTAAAATAAGCATCAAATGTTTCTTTTGCGCTTTTACTTTTTAATACGAAGAAGGTCATTTCTTTTGCGATATTAATTATAACTTTATCTTTGTAAATAAGAAATATGGCGGGTGTAAATGTTCCTTTAGGAAGATATCTTATTTCTACAGGTGGATATTTTTCAAATTCATTCGCAATATGTTTCGCTTCAGGATTTATTAGGAATTTCGCTTTAATTTTTTTATTTGATCGTATTTTTTGAAAATAAATAGCAGAGTTCATGAAACTTTTACCAAAATCGTAAACTCCCATTATATGTACTTCTTCATCAGGGTTTAATTCATCAACAAGATTAGTGAACGCAGTTTTTACACCTCTTGATCCTGAAAATATTACTGCTTCTTTTTCTTCTTCTTTTTCTTGAGAAAATGACATCAATAAAGGTAATAGTTTGGCTAATTTTTCTTTTTCTTTTTCAATTTTTTCAGCTTTTTCATTTAAGTATTCTTTTAGCATGTTGGGATTTGTAGCTTTGTAGTGTTTCACATTTTCTTTTGTGAAGTAACTTACTAATCCTTTTTGAATAAGTTTTTCTAATACTTCATAAATTTTAGAATTGGCAGTTTTTGAATCATTAATAATGGGTCCTGTTGTTGAAGCGCCTAATTTTAAAAGTGAAAGATATACTTTTATTTCTGATTTATTTAATCCTATTTGTTCAAGTTCTTGAGATATTACTAATACATCCATGAGGTTATTGTGCAAGAACTATATATAAATCTTATTATTCATCCTACCTAAGGAGGAGATAATATATAAGTAGTTATTTCGCTTTAATATGAATAGGTGAAACAAATGAACTATAACAATTTGACAAAAGTCTATGATTCTGCATGTTTAAAAACAGCAGGGGTTGTTGGTACTGGAATACATTTATACAGCGTTATGTTGAGCGCGTCTCATTTTCAAGGAATATTGGATGATTTTTCAAATGGACATTATATTCAAGGGACATTGAAGGCAGTTTTTCCTTATGTTTTGCCTTATGCTGTTTCTTTGTATTCTAGAAGAGAAGCGAAACGATCTTTGGTGAAGAAAATTTCTGAAAAGAGAATTCAATTTGATAGCAAATCAAATACTTATGATTTTCAAAGAGCAGGTAATCAAGGAGCAGTTGATGCGTTAGATAGTTTATTAGAAGAATTGTAATTAGTTATAGAATTTAAAATATTTAGACTCGTTATTAAATTAGTTTTTCTTTTTTCTTTTTTTAACGTGTTTTAGAAAATACAAATTCGATAGTAATGCTCCATGATGCCCAGTTTTGTCAAAGCGAGTCAGGTTACTCTTTATTAGGAGAAACAACAGGAAGCTTTTTATACTATTATTTGATTCTATGAGTCATGGCCAAAAAAAATTCAATCAAAACATTAGACTCTATTTCTCATGATAACATAGAGCATATAAGACTTTATGGCGCAAGTCATGGATGGTCTGAATCAACATCCGAATGGATGATTTGGGGTTGGGGGCTTGAAGGAAAAGGAGTACAATCAACAAAATTCACTCAAGAACTATATGCAGATTTAAGTAATAATTTTAACAATTTTGAAAACACAGTATTGGACAGAAAATATAAGAAAACATCTTTGAATCAAGGTGAAGTTTATATTCCCTTATCAGAAATAGGATCAAGTTCAGAAGTTTTAGCAGTTTTAAAAAAATATTTTTAATTTTTATCGTATTTGATATTTTTTTCAGTTTATTTTTTCTTTATAGTTTTTATGCTTTTTTAATTATAAATTTAATGAGGGGATTAGCATAGCTAATAATATTTAATTAAAAAAATAAAAAAGAAATAAACTTAGTTTATTCAACTTTCATATCCATTCCTTTGAGTTTTCCTTGTTCTTCAAATTCGCTTCTAATTAATAGTTTAATTATTTCTGAAGCTGCAATTACAAGTCCACTTACAAGGAATATTGCAAGCCAGTCAAAAATGCCTAATGGAACGGTTTTGAATATAAGCTGACCGATGCCAGTATATACGCAGAGCATCAAAACTGTGAATGATATGCCTGTTGCAATAAACATCATTTTATTTTTGAAGAAATTCTTATTAAATATGGTTGTATGTAATGATCTTGAGTTGTATGCGTGGAATAATTCAAACATAATTAATGTGGCAAAGGCAATTGTTCTTGCTTTGTCTATTCCTGAGTTTTTTACAGCGAGCTCCCAAATAAATAATAATAGTGTTCCTCCAAACATCAATGGCACTAAAACAAGAGTTTTTAGCATTATATAGCTTGATAACAAGCTTTCTTTTGGGTTTCTTGGATGTTGTTTCATCACTTTTTGATGTGGTGGTTCTATGCTTAATGCAAGTGATGGAAATGTGCTTGTTACAATATTTACAAACAAAATCATTATAGCACTTAACGGCGTTATTATTCCCATAAGTGTTGTTACAACCATTAAGGACACTTCTGTGAAGTTTCCAGTAAGCAAGTAATGAACAAATCTTCGTATATTGCTATAAATTGATCTGCCTTCTTTTACAGCTTTTACAATTGTACTAAAATTATCATCGGCAAGAATCATATTTGACGCTTCTCGTGCAACATCTGTTCCATTTTTACCCATACTTATTCCTATGTCTGCTTTTTTAAGAGCGGGCGCATCATTTACACCATCTCCCGTCATTGCAACAACTTCTCCATTTCTTTGAAGAGAACTTACTATTCTTAATTTATGATGCGGTGTTGTTCTTGCAAAAATTACAACATTATTTATTGAAGAATCTAAATCTTCATCATTCATTTTGTCAAGTTCTGAACCTTCAATTACAAGATCGGCTTTATTTTTTATAAGACCTAATTTTTTACCAATGCTTTCGGCAGTTGATTTATGATCTCCAGTTACTATTATTACTTTTATTCCTGCTTCATGGCATGTTTTTATGGCGTCAAAAACGTCAGGTCTTATAGGATCCTCGATTCCAACTATGCCTTCAAATACGAAGTTTTTTTCTAGTTGTTTTACTTGTATATCTTTTAATTTTCCATGTGTATCAGGAGTTAAATTTTTAGATATTTTTTTTGATGCAAATCCCATAACTCGTAATGGTGCGGAGCTATATGTTTCAACTTGTTTTAGAATTGTTTCTTTTTCTGTTTTTGATAATATTTTTAATTTTCCATTACTAAGTTTTATGTGACTACATTTTTCGATTATTTTTTCAACAGCGCCTTTCATGTATGCTGTTTGTTTTCCTTTTTTGTTTTTGGCTTTTCCTATTTCTTCATTAACACTTATCATGTATTTAATTGAAGGATCGAATGGTATTTCGTAAATTCTTTTATTTGTTTCTTTTAATGCCGAATCATCATAACCTGCGCTTTTTGCAAGAGTTAATAATGCTCCTTCAGTTGATTCTCCTGAAATTATCCAAGAGCCGGTACTATCATCAAATTTAAGTTCTGAATTATTACATAGAATAAATGTTTTAAATAATTCTTCTTGTTTTTTTAAGATCTTAGTATCTATTTCTTTTCCAGAAATTCTAAATATTGATTTTGGTTCATAACCTCTTCCTTCAAGCTCTACTTCTTTTCCATCAGGAAGCATAAATCTTACAACTCTCATCTTATTTTCTGTTAATGTTCCTGTTTTATCTGTACAAATAACAGTTGTGGTTCCAAGAGTTTCAACAGCATTAAGATCTTTTACAAGAGCATTAGATTTCGCCATATTTCTAACTCCTTTTGAAAGTGCAAGAGTTAAAGCTAAAGGAAAACTTTCAGGTATACCTGAGACTGCAACGGCGCAAACGAGCATTAATGTATCAAATAAGCTAAAGCCTTTTAGTAAAAGAACAATGAAGAAAAGAGCAGTTATTATTAGAACGCTATATGATAATTTTTTACTCATTTTGTCTATTTTTTTTTGTAATGGGCTTTGTTTTTCATCTATTTCTTTCATTGTTTCTGAAATTTTTCCAAGTTCAGAATTAAGTCCTGTTTCAACAACAATACCTTTTCCAGAGCCTGCGGTTATATTTGTTCCACTAAAAATAATATTGCTTTGTTCGCTAATTATTGAGTCTTTTTCAAGTCTCTCTGAATGTTTTAGTTTTGAAATGGCTTCGCCTGTAAGAATTGATTCATCAGCAGTTAATCCTTTAGAATCTATGATTCTTATATCTGCGGGAACTACCATACCTCTTCTTAATATTACAAGATCTCCTGGAACTAGATATTCTGAGAGTATTTCTTGTTCTACTCCCTCTCGTTCTACGATAACTTTTTTTGCAGTGAGTTTAGAGAGTGCATCAACTGCTTTACCTGCTCTATATTCTTGAACAAATCCGAGAATTCCTGTAAGTAAAATTATGCAACAAATTACTATAAATTCCAAAGAGTGATTAGTTAAAAGAGATATTATTGCACTTCCGAGAAGAACATAAATTATTATGCTGTTAAAATTTTTTATAAGAATTTTTAGAGCGCTATTTTTATTTTCTTTTGCAATGGTATTTAAGCCGTATTTATTTAAACGAGATTGCGCATCTTTAGTACTTATGCCTTTATGGGTTGTGTTTAAATCTTTAAGAATTTCATCACTTGATCTAAGATGCCATTTTTTATGTTCGGTAATATTTTCTAATTTGCTTCCTGATTTATCTTCTAGCTCTATCCCCATTGGAAATTACAACCCCTTTTTTTAAAATTATTATGAATTATGTATAATATAATGTCGTACGCTATAATAGTTTACAGTGTATTATATGTGTTATGTATTAGCTTACTTTTACTTTGGGTTTATATTCTTTTCTCTATTATAGTTTATGACAATAGTTTCCTATAGTGCGCCCGCCGACAGATATTTATTTGCATTGTGTGTCGAGTCTAGTGTAATAGATATATTAATCAAGTGGCGAGCTTGGCACTATATATTATTTATGTCCTTAACTATTATTCCTGTTTTTATACAAGTCATAACAATCTTTAAATATGATTTGTTCCTCTAAGGTTTATGAGTGAAAAGATGAAAGAAAAAAACTTTGTTCAAGGAGAAAAATATAAATTAGAATTGAGTAATTCTTCTATGCATGAAGGTATATTTGTTTTTGAAAATAATGAATTTATTTATTTAAAATTAAATTCAGGATATAATATGGGTATTTTAAAAAAGAACATTAAATCTTGCGTAAATATGGATTTAGAGGATAAGTCTCATTTATTAAAAGAATCTTCTAGTAAGTTACATGCAAATTCGCACAAATCTTTTTTTGATTCTTCAAATATTATTTCAGAAAATACTCAGTTTGATAAAGACTCAGAAATAATAATTTTACATACGGGCGGAACTATTGCAAGTAAAGTTGATTATTCAACAGGCGCAGTTAATGCAAAATTTACACCTAGTGAAATGATTTCACTT
Organism: Candidatus Woesearchaeota archaeon; assembly: GCA_041660865.1. Lineage (GTDB taxonomy): Archaea > Nanobdellota > Nanobdellia > Woesearchaeales > 21-14-0-10-32-9 > 21-14-0-10-32-9. The sequence goes on along the minus strand of JBAZVO010000002.1, from coordinate 195,904 downwards.
TTTCCTGAATTAAAAGACATAGCGAAGATAGATAGTAAATTAATAAGTAACATGCCTTCTGATGATTTAAATTTTTATCATTATAATGAAATGGCAAAAGCAATAGAGTTAGCACTCGCTCTTAAATCTATTAAAGGTATAATTTTAACACAAGGAACAGATACGGTGCATTATACTTCTTCCGCGCTTTCTTTTATGTTTGAAAATTTACCTATTCCAATTGTGATTGTTGGCGCTCAGAGAAGTAGCGATAGGCCTAGTAGTGATTCAGCGCTTAATTTACTTAGTGCAGCGTATTTTATTTCAAAATCAAAAGAAAATAATACAAATGGAGTATTTATTTGTATGCATGAGAGTAGTAGTGATGATTCTTGTGTTATTTTGCCAGCACATAATGTTAGAAAACTCCATTCTACTAGACGTGACGCATTTAAAGTTATAAGTGGCGGAATTTTTGCTAAAGTAAATTTTGAAAATAAATCAATTAATTTTTTGCATAATAATATGCAGTATGAACCTGCAACTATAAAAAATAAAATTTTAAAATTATTCGACCCTTCAATAAAGGTAGGAATAATAAGATCAAGACCAGGTTTACTTCCTGAAGAATTAAAAATTTACGAAAAATTTGATGGATTAATTTTAGAAGGAACGGGTCTTGGACATTTTCCAATAGATCAATTTGATGAGTCAACAAAACAAAATAAAGAAATATTGAAAATAATAGAAGAAATCGCTTCAAAGAAAGTTGCGTGTATGACTTCTCAGACGGTTTTTGGCAGAATAAATTTGAATGTTTATTCGCCAGGACGTACACTTAAAGATTTAGGGGTGCTTGGGCATAATCTTAATATGACAACTGAAACTGCATATATTAAACTTGTTTGGCTTTTAAGTAATTATTCTCTTGATGATACAAAAAAACTTTATTCAAAAAATCTTCGAGGAGAAATTTTAGATAGATTGGAAAACGAGGATTTTTTATGAGTGAACATATTATAAAAAAAGATAAACCTGCTCAAGAAAATAGTGTTAAAGAGGAAATAGTTGTATCTAAAAATGTTTTCGATTACGAAGAATTAGGGTTTAAATGCGGGATTGAAATTCATCAGCAACTTGCAGGTAAAAAATTATTTTGTAATTGTCCTTGTCAGATTAGAAAGGATGTGCCTGATTTTTCTATTATAAGAAGACTAAGAGCGAGCGCGGGAGAACTTGGAAAAGTTGACAAGGCCGCTTTGCATGAACAGCAAAAATCTAAAATATTTGAATATCTTGGATACAATGATTCTACGTGTCTTGTTGAGATGGATGAAGAGCCACCACATCCTGTAAATATGGTATCAATAGAGGCTGCATTAATTGCGGCAAAACTTCTTAACATGAAAATTGTTGATAGTATACAATTTATGAGAAAAACAGTAATTGATGGATCAAACACATCAGGTTTTCAAAGAACAGCACTTATAGGATATGATGGGTTTGTTGAAGTTAATGGTAAAAAAATTTGTGTAGATACTTTATGTCTTGAAGAAGACGCATGTCAAGTTATAGAGAGAAAAAATGACAAAGATGTTTACAATTTATCAAGACTTGGGATTCCTTTAATAGAAATTGCAACTGCGCCTGATATTAGAAGTCCTAATGAATGTAAAGAAGTTGCAGGACACATAGGTATGCTTTTAAGAAGCACGGGAAAAATTTTAAGAGGAATAGGAACCATTAGACAGGATGTAAATATTTCAATTAAAGGAAGTTCTCGAATTGAAATTAAAGGATTTCAAGATATAAGAAGTATCCCGATTGTTATAGATAATGAAATTAAAAGACAAATAAATTTAATTAAAGATGCAAAAATTAGTAATAAAAAAATAGAATCTGAAGTTAGAAAAGCAGAATCTGATATGTCAACTTCATTTTTAAGACCTATGCCTGGCGCTGATCGTATGTATCCAGAAACCGATATAGAAACAATAGATTCAAGTAATATTCATGTAGATAAGCCTTTAACTTTAAAAGAACGTGAGCAACATTATGTAAAAAAATATGGTTTAAGCAACGATCTTTCAGCTCTCGCAGTTAAGTATGAAAGCAAAAATGAAGAGGGATATACATTTGAAGATGATTTTAACAAGTATTGCTCAGAATATCTCTCCTCTTCAAATATTGTTAGTAGCATATTAATTAATGTGCCTGAAGCTGAAAAAAAATCTGGAAATAAATTAAATTGGTTTAAAATTAAAGATCCTTTATTTACGAGTGTTTCATCAGGAAATATAGCCTCATCTTCTTTACCTGATGTTTTATTTGATGTTGCAAGTTCAGGAGAATTTAAATCTGAAAAATATAAACAAGTTGATGATTCTGAAATAGAAAATATTATAGAAAAAATTATTGTTGAAAACCCTGGTGCGAATAAAGGACTAATTATGGGCAAAGTTATGTCCGCTCTTAAAGGAAAAGCAGATGGTAAAAAAGTTATGATTTTACTAGATTTAAAATTAAAATAAATTTTTTAATTTTTTTGAATAAATCTTAGATATGATTTATTTGTTATTATTTTTATTTTTTTAAAATTATTTTTTTCTGGTTTTTTGTGTTTTGTTTAGTTAGTATGTTTTTTGATTTGACTTTTTTAGAATTAGCTGTTTTCTCGAGTTTTTCAACTTCGTCATCTAAATAATCTGTATCTTTGATTGTTTTTCTTATATTCAAACCATAAAGTCCGAGAATAATAATTCCTATTATTGCAATAATTAAATCTTTTAATCTAACAAGGAAACTTAAAGCAAGTCCAGCAGCAGTGCTAATTCCTATTATTGAAAATGCAGAAATTTGACTAGCTTCCAATGATCCTAGGGCCATAGGTACTGGGACTATGTATGCTGCGCCTACGAATGAAAATATTAAGAATGATTGCATCGCTGTAAGGTTTTGTCCAACAATTAATGCTGCGATTTTATATTCTAAAAGCATAATTCCCCAAGCTGCAAGTGATATTCCCATTGCATAATAAAAATATTTTGTATCTTGATGGTAAAATTTTATTATAAGAGTTTCAACATCTTCAAGTTTTTTTTCAAAATTTTTAAGTTTTTTAAATTTATGTAATCTAAAAAATTTATAAACGTGATGGAGTACTTTTTTACCTTTTAGCATTCGATAGTTAAATATGGCAAGTAATCCTAAAACAATCAAAGATGCGACAAGAACTATTTCAACAAGTAATTTTGACATAACAAAAAAGAATATTACAAGTATTAAACCAATAACAAAAAATAACATGGCTGCAGTTATATCAATAACTCTATCAATTACAACGCTTGATAATGCTTTATCAAATTCGATATTTTCTCTTGATGAAACAAGGCCTGCTCTGATAGGTTCTCCCCCGAGTTTTCCTGAAGGTGTAAGAAAACTAACTCCCTGACCTACAAGTCTATATTTATTTAATTTATACATACTAACATGAGTTATTCCTTGGGATTTGAGTATCATCTTCCATCTCCAAGTAAGAATTAACATCATTGCGAGTTGAATTAAAATATAATAAATTATTAGTTCTAAAGTTACGTTTTGAAAACTTCTAATAACTTCTTTTATGTCGAGAACTTTATACATAAAAATTATTGCCGCAATTCCTAAAATAATTGATAGGGTTAGAATTATTTTTTTGCTATTAAATATTTTTGGCGCTTTATCTTTTTTCATTTAAATGTGTCTCGTGATTAGTATTTTAATTAATTATTGTTAATTGTTATAAATTTATCGTCAATTATGTGCTAATTGTATAAATTAACAAAATATTATTGTGTTATTTATTTTTTTGTTTCTACGCACCTGATGGGATTCGAACCCACGACCTGCAACTCGCTCTCGTTTAGTTCACATAGGAGGCTGCCGCGCTATCCAAGCTGCGCTACAGGTGCAATAAATATAGTGATGTATTTTTGTTTAAAAGAATTATTGTTTTTTTCATCTATTTTGTAGATTTTGTCTTTTTTTGTCTTTTTTTCATATTTTTTGTTTTTGGTATCTTTTGGTTTTTTTAGTATCTTGTTTTGGTATCTTTTGGTTTTATATTTTCTTTAGTTTTGATTCTTTTTAGATTTATATCTAATTTTTTGTTCTATTTTTCTTTTTTTTAGAAAACAATTTTAAGTAAAGGCGATTTTCGAGCTTTATGTATGAATTGAAACAAATTCCTGAAGATTTTATAGTTGAAGAAGTAACTAATAGAGAATTTAATAATGGACGATATGCTATGTTTTTATTAAATAAACGAAATTATAACACGGAAGATGCAATCATTAGGCTTTCAGATTTTTTAAGGGTTCAAAGAAAAAATATTTCATACGCTGGAACTAAAGATAGAAATGCTTTAACGTCTCAATATATAACTATTAGTGGAGTTCCAAAACAAGATATAGAGTTGAAAGATATATCATTAAAGTATGTTGGAGAGACATCTAGTCCTTTATCTTTAGGTGATTTGTTAGGAAATAATTTTGTTATAACTATTAGAAATATAGATTCTGACAAAATCAAAATTTTACCTATTTCAGAATTCATTAATTATTTTGATACACAAAGGTTTTCGAAAAATAATGCAGATATAGGAAAAGCAATAATAAAAAAAGATTATAAAAAGGCATGCGAGCTTTTGCTCGAGGAAGAGTCTGTAATTTCAAACAAAATAAAAGAGCGTCTTTCTAAAAACGCTAATGCTTTTTTAAATGCTTTAAAAATTGTTCCAAGAAAAGTGTTATTGATTTATGTTCACGCTTATCAAAGTTTACTCTGGAATAGAGTTGTAGAATTATTAGAAAAAGAATCAATTGTAGAAGTGCCATTAATAGGATTTGGAGTAGAATTAATTGGACGAATAAAAGAGGAATATGAGAAAATTTTAACTGTAGAAAAATTAACTCAAAGAGATTTTATTTTAAGAGATTTTCCAGAAATAAGTCTTGAAGGAGCAAATAGATTGGTTAGAGCAGAAATTAAAAATTTAAAAATTGATGATATGATTGATGATGATTTAAATTCAGGCATGAAAAAAGTAACTCTTCGTTTTTTTCTAAGTAAAGGAGTATACGCGACACTCGCAATAAAAAATATTGTTGTTGAAAATTAAGCTTGTTGTATAAGTGTGGTCTAGAGTCAAGTATATGTTGGTGCAAAAATAATATTTATGTTAATGGATAGTGATAAGAGTTGTTAAATATTTATAAAATACTTGATGCATAAATTTTATAAATAAACTAAATGTTCTTTAGCGTCTTAATGAGGGTGAAAAACTATTTTAAAGACGATTTCTCGTCTGATTTGAAAGCAGGATTCATAACTGCCATTGTGGCTTTGCCTCTCGCCATTGCGTTTGCAATCGCATCAGGAGTAAATCCTATGATGGGTATATATACTGCTATAATTGCAGGTATTTTAGCATCTATTTTCGGCGGAAGTACATTTTCAATCACAGGGCCTACTGGCGCTATGGCTATAATAATTCTTACAACAGTTGGAAAATTTGGACTCGAAGGGCTTCTTGTTGCAGGGTTTCTTGCAGGGGTAATACAAATAATTTTAGGAGTTATTCGTTTAGGAAGACTTGTAAAATTTATTCCTCTTCCAATTGTTTCTGGTTTTACTGCAGGTATTGGTGCCATAATTTTTATAGGACAAATTCCTAATTTTTTAGGATTAATAATACCTGCTAAAGAACACGTAGGAGAAACAATTTTAGAAGTTATCAAAAATATTGGTGCTGTTAATTTAGCTGCAGTTTTAATCGCGATAGGGACTCTTTTAATTTTAATATTTATGCCAAGAATTCTCGCAAAAATATCTTTAAAAGCGGTACCTGCGTCGATGATTGCTTTAATACTTGCGACATTTGCCGCATATTCTTTTAGTTTATCGATTCCTCAAGTGGGGCACATATCATCAAGTCTTCCAGCATTTAATTTTTTTAATATAAATTTACAACTTGTTGAAAATGTTTTACCTGCAGCGTTCACTATAGCATTACTTGGGGCAATAGAAGCGCTTTTGTGTGCTGTTGTTTGCGATGGAATGACTGGCACTAAACACAAGAGTAATAAAGAACTTATAGCGCAAGGTACAACAAATATTGTTCTTCCTTTTTTTGGAGGTATGCCGTCAACAGCTGCTATTGCTAGAAGTGCAGTAAATATAAGGGAAGGTGCAAGAACAAGAATGGCTGGTGTTTATCATGCGTTAATTATTCTTCTAATCATATTATTCTTTGCACCAATCGCGCAGTATATTCCTAAAGCGTTCCTTGCAGGTGTTTTGATGTTTGTTGCAATAAGAATGATTAATTTTAAAGAATTCAAAACGATATTCAAAATAAGTAAAGAAGAAGGAGTGGTTCTTATTTTGACTTTTTCACTAACATTATTTACTGATTTAGTTTTCGCGGTCCAAGTAGGTATGATGCTTGCGGTGTTTTTATTATTTTTAAGATTATCAAAACTTGTTGAGTTTGATGAGTATACTAAGTTCGCACCTAACAAAGAACTTTCAAAAAGATTAAATGCTGATCATTCATTAAAAGATGTGGGAATATATACGATGGCAGGGCCTTTCTTTTTTGGTGCAATGAATGTATTTGATAGTAAAGTTGAGGAGCATATCGATGTAAAAAAGAAATATCTTATTATAAGAATGAAGCATGTTCCTTTAATTGATAGCAGTGGTATTGAGCGTATGAAATCATTTATAGAAAGTAGAAATAAAGGCGGAAATAAAGTATTTTTAACAACACTTCAACCTAAAGTTAAAGAAGTAATTTTTGATGATGAAGAATTTAAAAAACTTATTGCAGATAATAATATTTTTGATACGTCTGAAGAAGCATTGGATTTTATAAAAGCTAAATATTTAACTAACGTTGAGCTAAACATTAAAAATTAAATAATTTAAAAAAATAAAAATTTAGTGGGTTAAAATTCTATGTTTAGAAAAATTGTTCTTCTCGAGAAAATCTAACTTTGTTTTGTTTAACATCATTTGTTGCAGCGTAGCCTATAGGGCATATAACTGTTGGTACAAGATGTTCTGGTAATTTTAAAATTCTCGAGTATTCTACAGGATTAAATCCTTCCATAGGGCAACTATCAAAACCTAGAGCTTTTGCACCATTTATTGCATTACCTAAAGCAATATATGTTTGTTTTTGCGCCCAAATTAACATATCTTTATCAGACATCGAATTTAACAATCCATCAATCATTCCTGTAAAGCCTTTTATTTGTTCTTCAGGAATATTTTCTTGATGCATTATTTTTTCTAGTTTTTTATTTTTTTCATGTAATTTAGTTTCTGCGCAAAAAATAAGCAAGTGAGAACAAGTTGTTATTTGTGCTTGATTATATGATGCGGGAAGTAATAGTTCTTTTGTCGCTTGATCTTTTACGATTTTAACTTTCCATGGAAGAAGATTAACTGATGATGCTGAAAGTCTTATTAATTCAAGCAATTGATCTATTTTTTCTTCAGGAATTATTTGTCCATCGAATTTTTTTGTTGCATATCGTAGAGTAACTATTTCATGGAATTTCATTTTTTCACCTATGGTATTTATTGTTCTGTTTTTTAATTTTAGTTCTTTTTGTAATCGTTGATAATGATTGTGGCTTTTTCAATCTTGTGAAGGATAGACTCACATGATTTTTTTGTTTTTTATTTATGGGGGATTGTCGGACTCTGTAGAAAAAGTCTGTGCAGGCATGCTAGCTAATAGAGCACAATCTAGAAAAAACTAGACTCGATAATAAATGTGACTTTAATGTCGAAAGCTGGCGCCTACAGAAAAAGAATTTCTACAGAGCTCGATTGTTGTGTGCATTAATTGTGTGATTATCGTGTATAATTATTGTATGATTATCGTGTGCAAATTATCTGAATGTAAATAGTTAAAATGAATTAAATTAATAATACTTATTGATGATAATAAAACTTCACTCGAGAGTAAAAACAATCAAATATATTTAAATATTAGATAGTATTCACAATAAATTACAGGCTAATTAAAGGCTGGAAATAATACGATGGCTATTAAAATTATAAAAAATGCGATGAATATTCCGTTGAATGCAACGTTAAATATTCATCTAATTAATTTAGGAATTATACCTGAAGAATTTAAATCGATAATAAAATATGATTTATTTAAATTAGGATTTGGTGTGGCTTCGCAATCTAGAATACTTGCAGATGCACACGATTTTTATGAACTCGGCGCGAGTGTTGAGAATAATAATAGTAATAGTGAAAAAATAGAGATACATCAAAATATTTCTGAATTTAGAAAATATGCTAAAAGTTCTAAATGTATTATTGCTAATAATTTGCATTGGTATTCCTCTGATTCTCTTGAAGCGACAATTATTGATAATGCGACACGCGTTCATAAAGAACAACCAAGAAAAGTAATAGTTCCAGATTATTCTTATAAAGGTGCGAGACTTAACGAGGTTTTATCGACGGATGTAGGATTAAAATATTTACAAGTTTTATTTAATACGTCTGATGATGCTTCAAAAATTAAGGATAATTTGTTTTATTTAACAGGAAATCCCCTTAGTAGAATAAAATTATGGACTCCTATTAAAAGGTCAAGAGAAGATAAAGAGTATAATGATATGCAATCACCTACATCGGGTGCGATAACAGGTCTTTGGTATCTCAATAATGAGTTTAATTTCTTTAATAATTATTTAAGAGCTGATGTCAAAAGTATAGCTTTTGAAAAAATAGGATCTAAGTGATGATAAATTCATAAATCTTGTTTAAAAAGTCACTTAATAGTGAAAACACTTCAAAACATTTATATATTGGTTCGGCTATGTTGTATGAATTAAAGTATAATTAGTTATGCGAGGCAACAAATGTTAGATTTTGAAATTATACAAACTAATAAAAATTTTCCATTAGAAGCAACGCTAAATGAACATCTAATAAATTTAAGAATTAAACCTACGGGATTTAATTTAATAATGAAAGCGTATTTACTTAAATTAGGGTTTAACGTAGATTATCCAACTAGAATTATGGCGGACCTACCCGATTATTATGAGGCTAGTGCAGATGCGCTTTTATATATGCAACAATTTAATGTGAAGATAGAAGAGTCTAAAAATATTTCAAAATTTAGAAAACACTCAAAAGGAGATCCTTATCTTATTGTTAGTACTTCGCATTTGTATTTACCTGATTCTCTTGAAGCAACAATTATTGATAACTCAACAAGAATTAATAAAGAACAACCAAGAAAAGTATTAGTTCCTGATTATCAAGGTGTAAGTCTTAATAATGTTTTATCTACAGAAGTTGGGTTAAAATATTTACAAGTTTTGTTTAATACTTCAAATGATGCTTCAAAAATAGAGGATACTTTATCTGCTTTGACGGGATTTGTGAGTAATAAAATAATGATTTGGACTCCTAGTCAAGAGTCAAGAGAAGAGAGATGGTATGATAGTGATTTTCAATCATATAAGTCAGGTTCTGTATCTGTTCTTAGTTATTGTAATGATGCGTTTTACTTATTTAATAATTTTAGATCTGATTTTAAAGGCATAGCCTTTGAGAAAATATATTCTTAAAAATAACAAGATTGACTGGGTACTCGTATTTTTTATTTTTCAATCTAGTTTTTAATCTTGTAAAGAATAGATGTGCTACTTAAAGAGGAATTTGAATTAATGTATATTTATTTTTCAAATAAATCAATGGTTTTTTTTATTTCTTCAGGAATGCCCTTAATGCACTCGTAATTATCAACTTCATCTTTATTTACCCAAGCAAAATCTGAAAAAGAATCTTCTTCGAGTTTTACTTTTCCTGATTTGTATTTTGCTGCAAGTTTAAACATAAATGTTGGGACTTCATCAGGTCTAATGTATGCAACACTATTTATGTACTTAAATTCGTGTTCTATTTCGATGCCTGCTTCTTCTTCTGTTTCGCGAATTAATAATTTTTCGACAGCATCTTCATAATCTAAAACATCACCATTAATTCTAGTGGGATTATTAACATCTAAATCTTTCCACTCAAGTTTTCCACCAGGAACACAGTATTTTCCTGGATGGGCTATTTCTCTATCGCTTCTTTTTAAAATAAGGCATCGTCCATCAGTTTCTCTGTAAACAATAACATTTGCAACTACGTAGAACAATTTATTTTTCTTAGCGTTATCAAGGCTTATCTTTTCTGGTAATTTTGAAGTATTAAGATCCATGATTGTGAATTGAGTGTATGGTTTAAATATTTTATTAGTGTTTGTTTTAATTAATGTGATTTTATATTTTATAATCTTAATTGAATAAAAAATATACTAAAAGAAAATAACAAGATTGACTGGGTGCTTGTCATTTAATAAAAAAAGGATGGGACCTCTGGGATTTGAACCCAGGACTTCCACGTCTCTGTCCTTTTTAGGTCTTCAGCGTGGCGCTCTCCCAGTCTGAGCTAAAGTCCCCTCTGCGTCTAAGGACAGGCCTTCGCTTTATATTATTTTCTATCTTTTGAACTAATCTAGTTCCAAAAAGAAGTAATATGGAACAATATTATTAGGTGTTTTTCCATTTACTGGAACTAAAAGTTCGAAATCAACGTCGAGGTTTTTAAATCCTGGTGTGCTAGAATTTATTATGCCTGTGTATATTGCGCTTCCAGTTCCGAAATCATCGGCGATTATAATATTCCAAAAGTTAGTCCCTGCGATTTCATCACCAGGAATTAAAGTTGATCTGCAATGTTTTATTAGTGATGTACCTACAACGAATTGAGGGTGAGTTGTGATGCTGAACGTATTATTTACGCTATCTCTTTCGCTTTCATTTTTTTCTAAAGTTAAATCTTCAGTATTTAGAACGTTTTGAGTGGCACAATCTACTGTGGCCCACGTTATGACATCGGTTCTTGATGCGAATATTTGGCCAGTTTTTAATGACGTATTCCAACTATAAAATGTATTTCTATCGGCATCTAGTAATAATAATGTTGTTGTTATGTTTCCATAATATCCTTGCCATGCATCTGTTGCAATAGTAATATTTAGCATAAGTTGGCTGGTGTTTCCATGTGTTCCTTCAACGCCTGTTACTATGTGTGTTTCATTGTAGGCTGATGATTCTATTTGTGTTATATTAACACTTGCAAAACTTTGAGTTACTGTTGGAATAGGAGATATTTCTATTATGTCGCTAACGGTCAAATTATCAAATCCATCAGTTGAAGTTACACAACTTATATTATATGGGTGTTGTCCGTCGTTTGTAAGTGTAGTTGTGTATGTGTGAAGTTTAGTTGTTGAGTTATAATTCATAATTGTAGGTGTGCTCCAAGTTGTATCGTAAATAGTAATATTACATGTTCCTGTTAGAGGATTGCCTAGTATTATATCGGAGTAATTTGCAAATACACTCATCGTTTCATTTGCATATATTGTTTCAAGATCTGATGAATCCCATGTATTAAGACTACTAGTACTTGTAATAACATATGTTGAGAATCCTGATACATTAAAGATGAGTTTTTGATCATTTGTTGATATGATTTGACATGTTTGACAAATCATTCCATCTTTCCATATGAGGATATTATTGTAGGGCACATCATATATTTCAAGTGTTGCAGAAATATTAAATGTTGGTAATGCGGTCGAGTTAACTTTGATACTTCTTGTTGTTATTTCAATATTTTTCCCTATATCTATTACATTTGTTAAATCAATTGCTCCTCCAAATGTTATTTTTCCTATAGTATTTTGTTCTAATGTGAAATTAGTTACATTATTTAATGATGTATTAGTTAAATTTGTTTTAATATCAAATCCACTTAAATCTATGATTTTAAAATTTGTAATTGATGAAAGATCATATTTTAAATATTCAGTGGTGCACCCTATTTTTAGTATGTGTGGTCCATCAGACACATTTGATATATAATCATAATTAATATTTGTCGTGCTTATATTCGTATTTATTTTTACTAAGTCATTATCTAAATAATATTTACAACTATTAATATTATTAGGATTTGATACGCTGTAAGCAAGACTAATGTTTGATTTATCTGTTGTTGTATGTTGAATGGGATCAAGTATTATTATAGTAGAAGATTGATTTAATATGGTTTTTAAAGTTGATGCGGTACTTGTTATGTTTGTTGTATTTATGTTATTACTCGTATCGTATGTGTTTATTTTTATTGTATGACTAGTATTGCCTAAAAATCCATTTGCAGTATATGTTTGACTTGTTGTGTTAATTATATTTAGTCCATCTAGGTATATGATGTTTCCTTCAAAATCATTATTTGTTGGATTTGTCCACGTCCACGTTATACTGTAATTTGTGCTGCTTATATTTAATAGGTTAGTTATTGTATTTGGAGGCAAATTATTTATTTCAAATATTTTTGAGTTTTGTATATTTGTATTTCCTGTTTCATCAACGCATAGTATTTCCCAAAGATAAGTTCCTTCGATTAAATTTTCTTGAAAATTATTTGTCGAATTTTTAGTTGGAAGTAATTCTGTTTGGATAATTTGCATAGTTCCTGTTGTATTAATAAGAAGAGAGCAATTTTGTATTTCTCCTATGTCTGATATGTTGTAATTGAAGATTATCGGATTATTCAAAAGTAGACTATTATTTTCAGGAGTTATTAACGTAACTATTGGTTTAGTTGTATCTATTGTATAATTAAAGATTGGACTTTGTGTGCTAGTTGATCCATCACTACAATTAACTTTAAAGTAATATGTTCCATCATTAGATGTTATTTGTGTTGTTACATTTATGTTATTAATAGAATTGTTAGTTTCATAAATTGTTGGATTAATTGTATTTGAATGATATAATGTGCAATTTAATAAATCACCATCAGAGTCGGTTACATAATAAATTATATTATTGATAGTAGAATTAGTTACTGTTTCACTTGTTGGATAAATTAAATTAATGGTTGGCGCAGTATTTGTTTGTTCATAGAATTTCCAAAATGCACCTGTATAAATCGAATTATAATTTCCTGAAATATAGTTGCTTGAACCAGTAATATTAACTCCTGCACCATTTGCTTTTATTGGTGCAATTGTTAAAATTGCGTTTGTTGTAATATTTCCACCAGACCAAGTGGCTATGCTTGTTGTTGCTAAAAAAGAAAAGAATAGCAACATACCTACAAAAAGTGTGCAAATCTTCATGATTTGTTTATTCTTAGGTGTCGTCATTTTTTCTTTTTCTTTTTCCGTTTGTTTTTCTTTTAATTTCTAAATTTATTTTAGCAATTATCTTGTGGCTTCAAATAAAACATAATCTACTCTTGTGTTGTCTGCCGTTGTGTCTGTTGTTTCTGTTTCCATACCTATCCACGCTACACGTGCAGTTGGAACATTTGTGGTTATATTTGTAATAAAGACTCCGTCGATATAATATGCAACGCCACTTGTAGATGGTTTTATTGTAAATGTATGAAAATTAGTGTTTGTACTTACATTTGTATTTACATCTGTGCACGTACCCGCTTTACAATTTCTTGCAGACCAATTAGCATTTGATGTGCTATCGTAAAAGAATACTGCTCCTTCGTTAATTGCGCCGAAATTTTGACTTGTGGCGGTTTTCATAAGGCCTATGTATGTTCTTTGACCTGTTGTCGCAACAAGTTTTGCGCGCAATTCAAATTTGATAACATTGGTTATGTTGAATATTTGACTTGTAGTTGTTGTTGATCCTCCAATAGAAAATCCAGCATCATTCCCGATAGTTATGCCTGTTGCATAATTATAAACGCCCCAATTATTTGTATCAACAACATTTGCACTTTGTGTTCCAAGAATAATATATCTTCCACTAACTGCACCACTTAAAAAATCATCAAATAAAAACGCATCTCTTCCTAAAACTAGCGAGTTACTAAGTTTAGGATTTGCGTCTGTTGACATTAATCTTACATCACTTAGATTTATGTTTTCATCAGCGGCAGTTCTATTTCCAATTTCATTTATTAAAGATGTATTTACACTATCAATTTCTGCGCTTAGTGTTGTGTCGTTATTTTGTCGATTTGTTGTTTCTGTGTTCAGGCTATTGTTAATTGTAGTTATTGTTGTGCTTTCATTATATCTTTGATCTGCTATTATTAGATATCTATTATCTCCTATTGTTATATTTACAAAATTATTTATATTATTAATTCCATAATATATGTTGTTTAGTTGTGTTGTTGTATTAAATCCTAAATTTTGTATATTTGCGGTTGTATTTATAGAATTTATTTTTGTTGTATCATTATATCTCTGATCAGTTAAATCTAATTTTAGAGATAAATCAGAAGCATAGTCTTTTACAAAACTAGGTATATTTAACAAATAAGACCAATTTAAATTACCAAATAAATTTGTTGAACTAATATTTGATGCAGTAATATTTCTAAATTGAACATTGCTTGTTGTATCAAGGTTTTGATTAAATGTTTGGCCTCCTTGTTGTGTTACACATTCAACTCCTGTACTTGTTATGTTCATAATTACTTGTCCTGAGGAGCAAGTTCCTATATTTGCTTTTGTCGAATTTAATGTATTTATTCTTGACGATAAACTCGAATCATTTGTTAGAAATGCTGTTGCTGAATATCCTTGAAGATATTCAGAATTATTCACATTAAGGGATGTTTGTGAAGAAATTCTTGAAGAGTCAATTGTTCCTGTCCAAGATGCGCTCAGAGAGGGAATTTCTGATTCAATCCAGGTATTTGTTGTGTTGATTTTACTTTTACTTATCGTGCTTAGCTTTTGTGTTGTTATAGTGCCGTCTGCTATTTGTGTGTTAGTAATTGTTGAGGGAGTTATACTAGCACTTGTTATATTTCCTACATTTGATTGAAATGCGCGTCGTTCTATACCATCAAAATCTAAATCTTGATTGTTAACTCTTAAATCCATATAGTAAATTTTTCCGTATTCTAATATGAGTTCTTGAGTTCCATTTCCAAGCATCACATCAAATCTACCCTCGATTATTGAATTTAAATAATCTGAAGTCGAATTATAGATTAGTTGTCCTCCAGTAGATTGATTCCAAATTAAAACAGTGAGATTGCCTGTTTGCACAGGTACGCCCTCTAAATTTACATCTCCTTGTAAACCCATTAAATTTTGTGTTGCTATGTTTATTTTTGCATTTATGGTAATTATCATAAGTGCAAACAAAAATAGTAAAACTACTTTTGTCACAAATTTATTTTTTGTTGTTTTATTTATTTCCCTCATTTTATTTTCCCTCTCTATATGATTTTGTTGTATATTTGTCTTCGAAAAAAGAAGAATATGATTGTATATTTATGAAATTAAATCTGTCTATGATTTGCAAAAGTCTTTGTTTTGAAAGACCGGTTTGTGCAGAAATTGTATCTAGAGATAGATTTTTTGAAAGAGCGTGCGCGATGTGTAAATATCTTATTTCTTGAGGATTAATTTTTAAATATTTATTTTTAGTTGAGTCAGAATTTGTATTTTCATTCAAAAGTGTGGTTTGAATTATTTGTTCTATTCGTTTTACGCTGAATTGTTTTGTTGGTTGTTGTGAGAAGATGTATTCTTCATTTCTTCTATTTCGTTCATTTATATATTTAAGTATGTTGTCGGCGAGTGCTTTACTTATAACGGAAATTCTAGAATTGAATGTTATTGTAGGAGGAGTAATATGATTAATAGGGGTTTTGATATCTTTAACTTTTATTTTGGCAAGTTCAGATAGGCTACAACCTGTTTCAAAAAGCGTTTTAAGTAATATTTCATCTCTTAGAGTTTTAGTTCTATCTACTGCTAAGAAAAAAGAAGAGACATTTACGTTTAGTTTATTTTTTGTTTTAATATGTTTCATGTGTTTGAAATTTTAATATTTATTTTGTTATACATCTATATTTAATTTCGTTTATTTATAAAATTATTGTATTATTTCATATATGAATTAGATTTTTATTTCTATTTTTTAATAAATTAACGAAATAATATCAGTAGGTGTTTGTTAGCTGTTGGTTAGATATTTTGGGCGTTTAAACAAATTAAGGAAAAAATTAATTAAAGATTAAAAAATTAAAAAATTAATCAAATTTATTTTATTATAGTTGAATTATGTTAAAATTGTAAATAAGAGAAGGTAAATTTAAAAGAATTATTGCGTGGTTACAAAAGAATTAAAAACAACTTTAACTCCTAATGTATTATGAAAGAGATAATACCTACAGTTTTTACATTTGATAGAGTGAGTTTTGTTAAAAGATTAAATAAAATGAGTTCTGCTTCAAAAAAAATACAAATAGATATGTGTGATGGTAAATTTGTACCTGTAAAAACTTTAGATTTGACATTGATTCCTAGTTTTTCAAAATCAAAATTAACTTTAGAGGCTCATTTAATGGTCGAGCATCCTGAAAAATATATTGAGTCGCTTAGACGCAAAGGTTTTAAAAAAGTTATTTTTCATATAGAGACGATTGAAGAAAATGAGTTTCTTCGTTTCGTTGATAGAATAACTGCTCTCGGTATGATTCCGGTTGTTGCAATTAATCCAGAAACAAGAATTACAAAAAAAGTATTAGAACTTATTTCTTTAACCAATTTTGTTTTAATAATGGGTGTGAGGCCGGGGCTTGAACATCAAAAAGTTATTGTGTCAACATTTAATAGAATAAAAAAAATAAAAAAGTATTCAAATAAAATAATAGTGCAAGTAGACGGGGGAGTAAATAAAAAAACTGCCAAATCTTTATTTGTTGCAGGAGCTGATATTTTAAATCCGGGGTCATATATTAACGATAGTTTAGACCCAAAAAAAGCAATTTTAGAACTTCTAAAATAAATAATTTTTACAATATTATTCTTTGTGTTATTATTCTTTGTGTTATTATTCTTTGTGTTATTATTCTTTGTGTTATTATTCTTTGTGTGAGTGTATTAATTGTATATTAAAATAAATTAAAATGATAATTATAGAAAACTATTAAAATCAGTAATGATGTGATTAATGTATGGTAGAAAAAAGGGTGAGAGATTTAAAAATTAAGGCTAACGAAATACGAAAAGATATTCTAAGTGAATTATATTTCGCAGGTTCAGGTCATACGGCAGGATCACTTGGTGCGACGGATATTTTAACCGTATTATATTTTGATTTTTTAAATATAGATTCAAAAAAACCCTTAGATGAATCTCGTGATTATTTTATTTTATCACCAGGACATATTTGTCCTGCGTTATATGCTACGCTTGCAAATAGAGGTTTTTTTGAAAGAAAAGAATTATCTTCTTTAAGAAAATTAAATTCGATGTTACAAGGTCATCCGCACAGGTCTCAAGTTCCAGGTGTTGAAACATCTTCAGGACCATTAGGTTCGGGTCTAAGTCAAGCAGCAGGTCTAGCACTCGCGCTTAAAAACGATGAAAAAAAGAATAGAGTTGTATGTTTAACCTCTGATGGGGAGCATGATGAGGGAAATCATTGGGAAGCAGTTCTGTTTGCACATAAATATCATTTGAATAATTTACTCGTTTTTATTGATAGAAATAGAATTCAAATAAGTGGAAATACTGAGCAAGTCATGCCTCTTGGTTCTTTGAAAGAAAAATATTTATCTTTCGGTTGGGGAGTTATAGAAATTGATGGAAATAATATTTCTGAAATAATATCAGCTTTAGAAAAATCAACTTATGAAAGACAAAAACCTTTGGCTATAATTGCAAATACTATTCCTGGTAAAGGTGTAAAGTTATTTGAAAATAATTACAAATGGCACGGCGTAGTTCCAAATAAAGACCAATACGAACAAGCATTAAAAGAATTAGAAGAAGATCATCTTCGAGTTTTAAATTCTTGAATGTCTATTAAGTTTTTATTTATTTTTTTTTGAAAATATGAATTTAAGCAAAATTAATATTTGTTAAGCGTTATTTAGCTTTTTATTCAGATTTTTATTTTGTTATTTTTTTGTTTATTTTTCTTTTTTGTCGTCTATATCCAAAACACTTATAAAATAAGAAGTTTTGCTTATTTATGTTATGGAAGAGGATAAAAACACTGAAAATTCAGTCGATAAAGTAGAAGAAAAAATAACTTCAGAAGTGCCTGTAGTTCAAGCAGGAATCGAAGATCATGACAAAATACTTATTTCATCAATCTCAGAAGAAATGCGTTCAGCATATCTAGATTATTCTATGTCAGTAATTGTTGGAAGAGCACTCCCTGATATTAGAGATGGTTTAAAACCAGTTCATAGAAGAATTCTTTTTGCAATGAATGATCTTGGTATGAAGTGGAATACTTCTTATAAAAAATGTGCAAGAATTGTAGGAGAAGTTCTAGGTAAATATCATCCGCACGGCGATACTGCAGTTTATGATTCTTTAGTTAGAATGGCGCAAACTTTTTCATTAAGATATCCTCTTGTTCAAGGACAAGGAAATTTTGGTTCTGTTGATGGTGATAGTGCTGCTGCTATGAGATATACTGAAGCTAGATTATCAAAACTTTCAGATGAATTATTGCAAGACATAGATAAAGAAACAGTTCGTTTTACTGATAATTTTGATGGTAGCTTAAAAGAACCAACTGTTCTTCCATGTAAAGTTCCTAATCTTTTAATTAACGGTAGTACGGGAATTGCTGTTGGTATGGCGACAAATATTCCTCCTCATAATATTAAAGAAATATGTTCTGCTGTAATAAGATTAATCGATAATCCTGAAGCGACGGATAGAGACTTATGTGTTGATGTTAAAGGTCCTGATTTTCCAACTGGCGGAATAATTCAAGGTAGAGCAGGAGTACTTCAAGCATACACTACAGGAAGAGGAAAAGCGTTAGTTAAAGCTAGAATGAAAGATGAAGTTCATAATAAACAAAATAGAATAATTATAAATGAAATACCTTATATGATGAGTAAGGCGGATCTTTTAATACAAATTGCTGAGTGTGTAAAAGATAAAAAAATAGAAGGAATTTCTGATTTAAGAGATGAATCTGATAGAAATGGTATGCGCATAGTTATAGAGTTAAAAAAGGATGCAAATATCGATGTTGTTAAAAATCAGCTTTATAGTTTTACAAGATTACAAGAAACATTCGGAATAATTCTTTTAAGTCTTGTCGATAATAAACCTAGAATTCTTCCATTGAAAAGATTGCTTGAAGAATTCTTAAAACATAGACAAGTAGTTGTTCGTAAAAGAACAGAGTATGATTTAAGAAAAGCTGAAGAAAAAGCACACATCTTAGAGGGATTAATGACTGCTCTTGAACATATTGATGAAGCAATAGAACTTATAAAAAAAGCAGGTTCAGCACTTGACGCTAAAACTTCTTTAATGGAGAAATATTCATTATCTGAAATTCAAAGTCAAGCTATTTTAGATATGAAATTGCAAAAGATTGCAAGACTTGAAACTGAAAAGATAAAGAAGGATTTTATGGATATTAAAGTCATAATTTCTGAATTAACTAAAATACTCTCAGATGATAAAGAGATATTAAAAATAATAAAAGGCGAACAGCAAGAAATTATAGAAAAATATGGCGATGAAAGAAAAACATCGATTTTAGAAAATGAAGATGAAGATTTAGATTTAGAAGATTTAATTCCTGAAGAAGATGTTGTTGTAACTCTAAGTCATGAAGGCTACATAAAACGCGCATCCCTTGATACGTATAAAACGCAAAGAAGAGGAGGCGTTGGTGTAATTGGTGCCGATAGTAAAGAGGATGATTTCATAGAAAGAGTTTTTGTTGCAAATACTCATACACATCTTTTAATTTTTACAAATACTGGAATGGTGCATTGGCTTAAAGTTTATAGAATTCCAGAATCATCAAGACAAAGTAAAGGTAAACCTATAGTTAATCTTATTAATATAGATGCAGATGAAAAAATAAGTGCCATTATTCCTGTAGAATCATTTGATGAAAATCACTTTTTACTTATTGCAACAAAGAAAGGAATAATAAAAAAAACTGATTTGATGGCTTATTCCAAACCTAGAAATGGTGGAATTATTGCTATAACTCTTGAAGAGAATGATGATTTAGTTTCTGTTTCTTTAACTGATGGTAAAAAACAAATTTTACTTGCAACAAGAGAAGGTCTTGCTTGTCGATTTGAAGAAGAAGATGCAAGATCAATTGGAAGAACAGGTAAAGGAGTTATTGGTATTAGACTTAATGAAAAAGATGAAGTTGTTGGTATGATTTTAGTTGAAGATAATACTTTAGTTCTAACATTAACTGCAAATGGTTATGGAAAACAAACTGATGCTTCGGAATATCGCCTCATTAATAGAGGAGGAAAAGGAGTACGAAACATAAATATGACGGATAAAACAGGTCCCGTTGTTGCGATAAGAGCAGTTACTGGCTCTGAAGATTTAATGCTTGTTTCAAAACAAGGAATGATAATTAGAATTTCTTTGAAAGATTTATCGGTCATTGGAAGAAACACTCAAGGAGTAAGAATAATAAAATTAAGATCAGGTGATGCTCTAATTTCTGCTGCTAAAATTATAAATGACGAAAATATGGCAGAAGTTATAAGCGAAGAAGAGCAAAAACATCAAGAAGAAAAAAAAGAAATTAAAGAATTAAAAAAAGATGATTCATCTGAAATAAAAGATGTTAAAGAAGAAGAATTATTTATTCCTGTTGAGAAAGGCGCATCAGAAGAGGATGATGAGTAATTTGAAGGTGATATTATGACAATAAAAAAAACTAAAGTTGTAAAGTTGCAAAAAAAAGTTAATGATGATTATGCTGTTGCAAGTTTAATACTAGGAATATCTAGCATAGTTTTACCTGTTATCGGAATCGTTACAGGAATTCTTGCAATATTGTTTGCAAACAAACAAAGAAAAATAGAATCTAATTCTATGGCGACCGCAGGTCTTATAACTGGAATAATTGGTCTTGTATTTCAAGCAATAATGTTACTTGTTTTAATAGCATTATTTAGTTTTATTGGAATTATTATGACTTCTGCTGTCGGTTCCACAGTTTAATTATTTCTTTTTTATTGGCTTTTTTAGATTTCTTTTTTAGAATTTATTGCGATGTTGAGTTTCTTTGTTTTGTAGTTTAAATTTCTCTAAACATTTATATTATCGAATACATTTTAAATTTAAAATGAGTACAAATAAATTAATTCTTTCAGGATGTCTGATTTTGGATGATAAGAAAAGAATTTTATTGCTTTATCGTAAAGATCACAAGCATTACGAAACTCCGGGTGGAAAAGTAGATTTTGAAGATTGTGAAGATTTTAATAATATAGGAGTTAATGATTTAGCGAGAACCGCAAAAAGAGAATTACACGAAGAACTAGGGCTTGAGTTTGAAACAGAACCATTAGTGTATTTTGACTCTGTGGAATTCAAAATTCCTGATGGTAGACTTGCTGTTGCAAACAAATTTATTACTCAAATAAAATCTGGAATTCCAAAGGTTAATGAACCTGAAACTTTTGAAAAATTTGAGTATTTAGAAATTTCAAAGTTAGAAAACTATAATTTATCTCCAGATTTGAAATTGCTTCTTCCAAAAATAAAAAAAAGTTGGGATAAAGCTAAACCTGCAAAATTCAAAATTGATAAGAAAATGATTAAATTAAAAAAATAATTTTTTCTAGTTTTTAGTTTAAAGAATCAATTTCTTCTTCAAATCTTCTATCTTTACTCTTTCTTGTTCTTTGCTATCTCGGTTTCTAACTGTAACAGTATCGTCTTGAAGAGTATCAAAATCAACAGTTATGCAATATGGAGTTCCTATTTCATCCATTCTAGCATATCGTCTACCTATGCTTCCTGAATCGTCATAAAAACAAGTGTAGTCTTTTTTTAAATCTTCAAATAATTGTCTTGTTTTTAAAATAAGTTCAGGTTTATTCTTAAGTAAAGGAAGAACTGCCAAATTTATTGGTGCGAGTTTTGGATGTAAATGTAAAACAACATTTCCTCGTTCTTTATCGTCATCATACGCTTCATACAAGAATACGAGGAATGCTCTATCAACTCCTAAACTAGGCTCAGCTATTACATGAGGAACAATTTTTTCTTTTGTTTCTTCGTCGAATAATGAAAGATCTTTTTTGCTATATTCCATGTGTCGTTTTAAATCGTAATCTGATCTATCAGCAAAACCTTGGAGTTCTTTCCAACCAAAAGGAAAATTATATTCTATATCCC
The DNA here is from genome assembly GCA_041660865.1 of Candidatus Woesearchaeota archaeon. Lineage (GTDB taxonomy): Archaea > Nanobdellota > Nanobdellia > Woesearchaeales > 21-14-0-10-32-9 > 21-14-0-10-32-9. The sequence goes on along the minus strand of JBAZVO010000002.1, from coordinate 173,640 downwards.
AGCAATCGCTACTATAAAATGCGAGTTCATCTTTTAAATGTTGTCTTGCTCTAAAATTATTAAGATCAGCTCCAAGATTTTTAAACCAAGTTAAATATAATGCGGCAAAATATGCATGCCATTCATTCATTAGTTTTTGTTCTACAACTTCACTCATCTTCATTTTTTTAGGCGAGCTATTCGATTTTTGCATTTCTTCTGAAAAAATAATAATTTCAAAATTCTTATAATTTTCAAAAAATGGACAATCTCTTTTTTGAGGATGAATAAAGAATTCTATTTCCATTTGTTCAAATTCTCTACATCTAAACAAGAAATTTCGTGGGCTTATTTCATTTCTAAATGCTTTACCCATTTGTGCAATGCCAAATGGTAATTTTAATCTTGCATTTTCTTGTATTAATTTGAAATCTGCAAAAATTAATTGTGCTGTTTCAGGTCTTAGATATGCTCTTGATTTTTCATCATGCTTAGGGCCTACATTTGTTGTAAACATCATGTTAAATGATTCGCATTTTTTGAAGGGTTTACCGTTTGATGCTTTTAATTTGTGTTCTTCAACAAGTTTATTTACATCGCTTGCAGTTATTCCATCAAATGCTTTGCCGAGTTTTTCTTCTAAAAAAACATCTGCTCTAACTTCGATTGATCCATCTTCTGATTCGAGCATTAAATCTGCAAAATTTTCAGCATGTCCTGATGCTCGCCAAACCATAGGATTTGTAATTATAGGACCATCTATTCCAACAATGTCTTCTCTGGATCTAACAAAAAATTGCCACCAATTATTTTTAATATTCATTTTTAATTCAGATCCGTATGGACCATAATCAAAAAATCCCGTGAGTCCGCCATATATTTCGGCAGTTGAATAAATAAATCCTTTTCTCTTGCAAAAGGAGGCCATTTCATCAATATTTAATGTCATGCTCTAAGTTAAGAGGGGTTATTTATTAATTTTATTGAGGTTGGTTAAGAATTGATTAAATTAATAGAACAATTAGTTAATTATAAATAGACTTCATCTTCGTTTCTTAATAAATAAGAGAGGTAGAGAAATAATGGAGTGGTTTTTTTATGCAATAATCGTTGCGATACTCGCATCTTTACTTGCACTTATGGAGAAAAAAGAATTAAAGCGTGAACACGCTATGCAATTCTCGGCTGCTCTTGCAACTATTTGTTTAATTGTCGCGATTCCTTTCTTTTTTTTCATAGATTATTCTTTACTTACTTGGACTCATATCTGGATTATTTTCTTTTTTTCGTTAATTGAAGCACTTGCTTTTTTCTTTGCAAATAAAGGTGTAAGACATATGGAAGTTAGTGCCAGCGCACCATTTCTCGTGCTTATTCCTGTTGTAACGGCGATTCTCGCGTTCTTTTTTTTAGGTGAAAATTTAACATTATTTCAAATACTAGGAATTATCATTATTGTTTTGGGGGCATATATTTTAGAGATGAAACCTCATCATGGATTATTAGAGCCATTCAAAGTTATAGGAAAATCAAAATATGTAAAATATATTTTTTTAGCGTTAGTTTTATTTGGTGGTGCGGCGCTTATCGACAGAATTTTACTTTTCAGATTAGGTATGCAACCTGAAGCATATCTTGCCTTCTTTAATTTATTTGTCGCTTTAGTTTTTTTAATAATGATAATTATATTTCATAATGGAATAACAGATATAAAAGAAGGAATAATTAAAGGAGGTTGGTGGATTTTAGTCGGAGCGATTGTAACTGTTGGTGCAAGATACGCGTGGAGTTTTGCTGTTAGTCGTGAAAATATCGCATTAGTATCAACCGTAAAAAGACTTTCTGCATTATTAGTTGTTATATTAGGGGGAGAGTTATTTAGAGAAAAAAATATTTTAAGAAAAGTAATCGCGACTGTAATTATGATGATTGGTGTTATGTTACTATTTATTTAAAGAATATTTAGGATTTTAAAGAATATCTTTCTAAAAGAATATAAATCTCAACTGTTATCTGAGATTGTGGTTAGAAAATCAAGAAAATCAAGAGAAGAATGGAAAACATACAAAAATGTATTTGACCAACACGTAGAGAGATTAATTTTCGGCCTTTCAAGTCAAGGATATTTTAAAGATTTAGTAAGTCCGATTGCTCTTGGTAAAGAAGCTAATGTTTTTCTTGCATTAAAAGAAGATGGAAGTAAAGTTATTGTAAAGATTTATCGTCTTGAAAATAAAAATTTTAATAACATGTTTTATTACATTAGTTCAGATCCTCGTTTTGCAGGTATAGAAAATCAGAAGAGAAAAATAGTTTTTTCATGGGTTCAAAGAGAATATCGTAATTTGCTTCTTGCAAGGGAAAGAATAACCGTTCCAACACCGTTGGGTTTTAAAGATAATATTTTAATTATGGAATACATTGGAGATGATGATCCGGCGCCAATGCTTAAAGATGAATTTCCCGAAGATGGGCTTGATTTTTTTAAACAAGTAATTAAAAACATGAAAAAATTAATTGATGCGGGACTTATTCACGGAGATTTATCAGATTTTAATATTCTTAATTATAATGGAAAACCAGTATTTATTGATATGAGTCAATCAACTCCTCTAAAAACGCAAAATGCGAGAGAACTTTTAGAGAGAGATTTAAAGAACGTATTTAGAGCATTTAAACGACATATAAAAGTTGATGAAGACAAAATAACAAAAGAAGTCATGAATTATTTTGATAAAAAAATGAATGAGGATTAAACATTTTAAGTTTAATTTAAATTGTTTTTTTGAATTGAAAAAAACAAATTATATGTTAATTTTAGAGTTTGGCTATTTTCTCCTAAACCTTTAAAAAAGGACATTCATTTCTAGTATTTATGGCCAAAAAGACTGTTAAAAAGGAAGATTTTGATCTTGGAGAGACTATGCCTTCAGATGGTATGAATTATGCTTTTGAGATAAAAATTCCTAAAGAAAGAGTTGCAGTTCTTATAGGTAAAAGTGGAGAAACTAAAAAAGAACTCGAAGGCTTTACAGATTGTAAAATGGACATAGATTCCAAAGAAGGAGATGTTCGAATATCTGGCGGAGATTCAATAAAAATGTATGCTCTAAGAGAGGTCGTAAAAGCCATAGGTCGAGGGTTTAATCCTGAAATTGCAAGATTACTTTTAAAACAAGATTACGCTTTAGAAATTGTAAATCTTTTAGATTATGTAAAAAATAAAGATCATTTTGAAAGATTAAAAGGACGAGTAATAGGTGCTGAAGGCAAATCAAGACAAACAATAGAAGGTCTTACAGGTACATTTATTTCAGTTTATGGCAAAACAATAAGTATTATTGGTGATTCTGAGGGTGTTGTGACATCAAAGAAAGCAATAGAGAGTCTTTTGCAAGGAAGTCCGCATTCTAATGTTTATAGATGGCTTGAAAAGAGTAGACGAGCAACAAAAGAAAAACGAGCCAAAGATTGGTAGGTAATTAGTTTTAGTAATTTTATAATATTTTTATTATTAAATGTATAAATGTTAGAATATCTAATTTTCTTCAATTATTTCAACACCTTTTAGTGAAAGTTCTTCAAATGCTCTATAACAATAAACATTTTCTATTTCTTCAGTTAAATCATCGCATTTAAATCCGGCTCGAAGTAAATTTTTGTAACATTCATCTTTTTCAAGACTTGTATCTTTATCTAAACAGCCCTGAGAATTTGAAACAACAGGAGTTAGATCTTGAGGAGGAATATTTGGAGTTGGTGTTGGCGTTGTTTCATTAAATAAATTATTTGCAACAGAAAATAATGATAAAATTAATCCTCCAAGAACAATTAAACCAATTGCAGCATATAAAATTCTATGTCGAATTCTTTTATGTATTGCTGAATTTATAGTGTAATCAACTTCGTCTTTATGCCATCCATTCATAATGAGGTGTTCTCTCATTTCTTGTGGTTTGACTCCTTTTTTTAGTTGTTCTGATACAAACTCAGATAACTTATCCATTAAAATCCTCTTTTAACCCTTTTCACAATCCCTTATAACCTCAAAGAAGACAATAGTATTTTAAGTTTTTGGTTTTGTGAAAAGTTAGCTCGGGAATTTTGATGAGTGTAACGAATGGAATAGGAACTTTAGTTAATATTAATTCGCGTTTTTTTTATTTTTTATCAAGACCTAATTAAATATAGTTGTTGAGGCAAGTGAGGAAATTGTATTGATTTGTTTTTTATAATTCGTCGTCATATTTTTTTTAATTAAACTAATTTGTTTAATTTCTTAGTTTTATGTACAAAATTTATTAATCAAAAAGTTTATTAAACCCTTGCGTTGTTCTTTAAATTTATGGAGAAGAAAGAAAAGGGAGATAAAGGAGCAGAAAAAACAGTTTCTTTGGATTCATTTACAGATAAAAGTTCGATAGATGCAAGTAAAATTACAATTAAAGATATCAATAACCCCATCATTAAACCTGTGAATAAATCTTCAACAAGCACAAGTAATTCTCAAACACAATTATCAAATAATTCTGAAATTAAACCCGAAAAATCATCAGCAAACGCAAAAGCGCATGAACTTGCAAAGAGTCAAAGAGAAATTAGTATTGCTGAATTCTTTGAAAAGAATAGACATCTTTTAGGTTTTGATAATAAAAGAAAATCACTTTTAACAACAATAAAAGAAGCTGTAGATAATAGTCTTGATGCTTGTGAAGAGTCAGATATTTTGCCTGAAATTGTAGTTGAAGTAATAGAAATGGGCACTGATAGATTTAGAATTGTTGTCGAAGATAATGGACCAGGCATAGTTGAAAAACAAATTCCTAAAATATTTGCAAAGTTATTGTATGGAAGTAAATTTCACAAATTAAAAATGCAAAGAGGACAGCAAGGAATTGGAATAAGTGCGGCCGTTATGTATTCTCAATTAACAACAGGCAAATCTACAAAAATATTAAGTAAAATTCATCCATCAGAACCTGCTAATTATTTTGAATTAAAAATAAATACGCAGAAAAATGAACCTGAAATAATTGCTAAAGGAACAAAAGAGTGGCATAAAGATACAGGAACAAGAGTAGAATTAGAACTTGAAGCATCATATACGAAAGGATCTCAATCAGTTGATGAGTATTTAAAACAAACCGCGATAATTAATCCTCATGTTACAATAATTTATCAACCTCCAAAAGGAGAACAAATAATGCTTGTTAGAGCAACAGATCAAAAACCTAAACAAGCACATGAGATAAAACCTCATCCTTACGGTGTAGAAATTGGTATGTTAATTAAGATGTTAAGTAATACAACTGCTAAAAATGTTAAACAATGTTTAATGCAAGACTTTTCAAGAGTTGGAGATAAAACGGCAGAAGAAATACTTGAAAATTCATCTATGTTAAGCAACACAAAACCTGGCGATGTTAGTCGAGATATGGCGGAAAAATTAATTGAGGGTATAAGGCGAACAAAAATAATGATGCCTCCAACAGATTGTATTGTTCCAATCGGTTCAGAGCTTTTAGAAAAAGGGTTAAAAAAAGAAGTTAACGCAGAATTTTATGCATCAGTTAGTAGAAGTCCTGATGTTTATAGAGGAAATCCTTTTTTAATAGAGGCTGCAATAGCATATGGAGGAACACTTCCTAAGGATTCTTCGATGAATATAATGAGATTCGCGAACAGAGTTCCATTACTTTATCAACAAGGCGCTTGCGCTGTAAGTGAAGCCGTATCAAGTACTAATTGGAAACAATATGGGCTTCAACAATCAGGAAGTAATATGCCTCAAGGTCCAGTTGTTCTTGTTGTTCATGTAGCATCAGTTTGGGTTCCATTCACATCAGAAGCAAAAGAAGCAATAGCTCATTATCCTGAAATGATTAAAGAAATAAAACTTGCAGTTCAAGAAGTTGGACGTGAGCTTTACAAATATTTAAGTAAAAAAAGAAGAGTTGGTGACGAACTTAAAAAGAGAAGTTACATAGAACTTTATATGCCTCATATTTCTGATGCATTAAAAGAAATACTTTCATTAACAGATTCGCAAAAAAAAGATATAGAAGATAAGTTATCAATTCTTATGGAAAAAACAAGAGGCAAACTCGAAGATATGTCTTTTGATCCAAATAAAAATGAAGAATATGATGAAGATTTTGCAAATATTGGAAAAGAAGAGGAAGAAGAACAAGAAGGCAATGATTATGATGGTTATGGAGAAACTATAGAAGAAAAAGATTCTTCTAAAAAGAAATCCAAAAAGAAATCAAAAGATGTTGAAGGGGATGAGTGATTATTGTAGCTGATGTTATAAAAAAAATAAAAGGTACTGCTGAAGGCATAAGACAAGATGTTTTACAAGGAAGAAAAGCAGAACTTGAAGCGCCAGTTAGAAGTCTTAATAACGTTTTTTACAATGAAAAAGATGGTTACTTTGAACTTAAAGGTCAAATAAAAAAAAGAACTCTGACTGCAAACACTGTAAAAACTTTCGCGCAAACTCTAAGAGTTATGGCTTTATCAAAAAATCTTATTGAAACAGTAGATATTGCAACAAAAAGAGAAGCCTATTACGTAAGTAAAAACTGGGGCGAAGCAAGATTTAGCGAGCAACCAGAATCTGATGCTGTAATGGATGATATTGAAGCGATGTTTGGAGTTAATCGTGAACAATTAGGTTTTATAGCTGATGAACACGGGGGAAGTGTTGCTGGTGAATTAATTGTTGTTGATAAAGATCCAAATACTGGAAAAGAATTAAAAATTGATTGTACGAAATTTGGAAGCGGATCATATTCTATTCCCTCAGATGTTGAACATCTTAGATTTGAAACTAAAGCAAAATTTGTTCTTGCAATAGAAACTCAAGGTATGTTTGAAAGGTTAAATAAACATACATATTGGAAAAAGGCGAATTGTATACTTGTTAGTATGAGTGGAGTTCCAACAAGAGCATGTAGACGATTCATAAGAAGATTAAGCGATGAAGCCAATATTGATGTTTTCGTATTTACTGATGGAGATCCATACGGATTTTTGAATATTTATAGAACATTAAAAGTCGGCTCAGGAAATGCCGCACACATAAATGAATTCTTTTGTGTTCCAAGAGCAAAATTCCTCGGAATTACGCCAAGAGACATAGAAGAATACAAACTTCCAACGCATCCTCTAAAAGATGTTGATAACAAAAGAATTAAAGATGGTTTAAAGAACGATCCTTTTGTACACAGATACAAGTCTTGGCAAGTAGCGTTAAAAGAATTAATGCAAAAAGGGAAAAGAGCAGAACAGCAAGCACTTGCAAAGCATGGACTTAATTTTGTTATTAGTAATTATCTTCCAGAAAAGTTGAAGGATCCGAAGTCTTGGCTTGAGTAAGGTTTATCTAATTTTTTTTAAGTTCTTTTGAAATAAAATGTCTGTAAGGGATTAAGGAGTAGAACTGAGCGTAGCGAGTGTTCTACTCTAGTGCGTTGTCAACGGGCGCTGCCGTTGTGTTGAAGGATCCGAAGTCTTGGCTTGAGTAGGTTTATGGAGTTGATATTTTTTCTAATTTTTTCAGGTTTGAATATTTATAAGAATGTATTCGCTCAAGCGCCGAAGGCATGTTGACGGCTGCGTTGTTAACTAAGCTATCTGTTGCCTCTGTAGAAAAAGTCTGTGCAGGCATGCCAGCTTATAGAAAAAATCTCGAAAAAATTAGACTCGATAATAAATACGATTTTAATTTCGAAAGCTGGCGCCTGCAGAAAAAGACTTTCTACAGAGCCCGTTAAAACGCAACGTTTATATATTAAAGTTCTTAGTTGCTATCTATTAGGTTCATATTTAACAGAGAGATTATTAGAGGGAGAATTATGGTTAAGCTAAATAAGTTTGGTCAAGCAGGCGGAAATGCAGCTATTCTAATTATTATAATAACGGCGCTAATTGTGTTGTATATCTTATTTTTACCGCCAGCAGACAGAGAAGCATTACTTTCTAATAATTCTAATCACATAACAAATAGTTCAGCAACTGGCAGAATTTTAATGAAAGAAAGTCCTGGTGTTCTTAATTATATTGCAGATGATCAAATAGATTATGATTTTCCAGCATTTACAATAAGCAATAAAGTTAGAGGAGAAGTTTTAACATCTAGGTCATCATTGTATGTTAAAAATTCAGCTTTTGAGAAAAAAGAAGAAGTAATATTATTTACTGCGAATCCAGAAGTTACGGATAATGTGATGTTATCATTTAACATTGAAACCGCTGAAGGTGCATTGCATATAACTCTTAATGGTGAAACAATTCTTGATTCCAATCTTCAAGTAGGCAATTCACCGCCAATAGCAATTGATTCTAAAAAACTTCAAGCTAGTAATGAAATAAGAATTTCAGTTTCAAGTCCTGGTGTTGCGTTCTGGAGATATAATGAATACAGATTAAAGGACGTAAAAATAACAGCTGATGTTACAGATAAATCGCAAAGTGAAAGTGTACAATCTTTATCTTTAACTAAAAAAGATATTTCGAATTTAAAATCTGCACAATTAAGATATAGTCCGGTTTGTAATCTTTATGAAATATCTAATTTAGAAGTTTCAATTAATGGTGTTTTAATTTTCAAAGGAATTCCTGATTGTGGAATGTATAATTATGCGCCAGTTGCAAGTGGAATGTTAAGAGAAGGCCAAAATCAATTAACATTTAGGGTTGATAAAGGATCAATATTAATTGATAGATTAAGACTTACAAATAAGTTTGAAACAAATATTAATCCAATATATTACTTCGAACTCGATGAGGGTAATTTTACAAATCCTGATGATCCAGAAGATTTTGCATTAAGATCAAATGTTGACATGTTTCTTGATATGACATTTCCAAATACAAATCAGAAACGATTTGAGATATTTATTAATGGCGTAAAATTAGGATTTAATACTGCAAGAATTGCAGAAACTAAACCAATTGATGGCCATGTAAAGCCTGGAACAAATTCTGTTGAAATAAAACCTTTGCAGGATATGTCTATGACTGAAATAAAAATAAGACTCAAATACGTTTAATTAAAGTCTTGGTGTAAAAAAGATGGGTGGAGATGTTAAGAAGAATTACAATTATGCCATATTAATAGTGGATACCATTTCTAATAATTTAAACGCTGAAAAAGAAAAATTAAATTCTATGTCAGATTCTGATAATAAACTAGCTCAACAAAATAAAATCAAGTCTTTGGAAGATCAATTAAAGGACTGGAAAAAAATACGTGATAAATTAAAAAAAGAAGTTGAAAAAGTTGAAAAAATAGAAAAAGAAATTGCTAAAGAGCAACAACTTGCAGCTGCTGCTAATATGGCGGGACCAGAAGGCGTAATTGCTTCTCAAGTTATCGAACAAGATATTAAAAAAAAGCAAAGTAATATGAGAGTTATAAGTGAGAAAGATAAATCTGAATCTAGAACAAAACTTAATCTTTCAGCAATAGCTGAAGATACTCCATTTGAAGAAATACCTAATCAAAATTCCACTGGCTTAGTTGGAAATTCTCAAGTTCGTAGAACTCGTGGTCCCGCATTTTCACAAAGACCTGCGTCTTCTAGAAATTCTACAAATAATGAGTTTAACTCTCAAAGAGATGAATCTTCAGCGAATGCAGGGTGGCAAAATAATAATTTCAATAATTCTAATTTTAACAATTCCAATTCGACTAATTCCAACTCTTCTCGAAGACCTTCAAAAATAGGTGGCTTTTTTAAGGCTGCAGGCTCAATATTTTCTAATGGTAATAAAAAATTAAAAGATAAAATAGAAGATTTATCTAATGGCGAATTTCATAAACAATTTTTAATTGAATCGCTTTTTTTATTCGCAATAATTGTTCATTTAGTTGATGCATTCATATGGAATTTTTCAATGTCACAATCTGTTATGATTAATCGAGTAATGGCATATTTACTTTTAAGTATGTTTGCATGCATAGTATTAAATGTTAATATTTTTTTTGGGTTATTAACGTTCTTTTGTGTAGTTTCATTTATTCCTGTTTTTTTAATTCCAATACTTTCAAATGGGTTAAATGCGCTTGATGTCACAACCAATGTTAAAAATATAATAGGAACAATATTTTTAGCAATCCCAGTTTGGTTAATTTACTTAAAGTATTATTTAGGAATAAATTTAGATTATTCTAGTGGAAAAGCATCCTCTAAAGGACTTCTTAAAATATTATTAAGACCATCTAAATGGGTTGGTGCTTATTTTATCTTGCTAGCATTGTTTTTTATTTTTTGGTTAATGTCAACGATAGTTGTACCAAGTGTATCAATAATTCCAGGCTCCGAAGATACAGGATTTAATCCTACAGCATCAGTTGAAATATTTACTGAATTTGTAAGTGTTACTTGGAAAAATGGAATTGATGCAATAAATGGAATAGGTAAAGATCTCAAAGGCGATTATAAGGCTTGGAAAAACGATACTATGAGTTCGTATTATACGGGGCAAGTAGAACAAAACACTGTGAATACTGGTGTTTTTATTACTGATTTTCATTTAACAGGAACCCAATATGATTCTATGCCTGTTGTTGCATATGGATATGTAAGGGCTAGAAGTTTTGTTGATAATGTAACAATAAAAACATCTTGTTATGCTCAAAGCACAACTAATAAATCAGTAATATATCAAGGAGTAACGGATCCGCCAATACTTGAAAATATATACATAGAAGATCAAAGAGGAGTTATTTGTACTTTTGAAAAACCTGGAAATGACGGAATAGGTACTGGAGAGGGTTTACTTCCTGCAGGTCGATATCAAATATTTTTAAAATTAGAATTCGAATTCGAAACATGGGCATATAAACCTTATTTCTTTATTGATAGAAATTACTTAGTATACTTAAGAACTAGCGGCGAAAATCCAGTAATTAAACTCGGAATTCCTCAAAAAACAAAAACAATATACACAAGCGGACCTGTGATGATTGGAATGGATGATGCACTTGAAATGCCATTCGCGATAAGTTCTGAATCAAATAATTATTTACCTTTAGGTATGACTATTGATGATAAACCATCTGTTAATGGTGCTAAAGGCGAAGTTGTAAGAGTGCATAATTATACTCTTAGAATGCCTAATTATTTTACTGTCAATAAATGTACTGCGCCTGTTGAACCGACAATAGTTAATGATGAATTAGTTCCAGGATATAAAATTTATACATTTAAAAACACAAATCAAAATTTAAACCTTTCAGGTTCATTTATGACTTTAAATTGTAATGTTGAAATATCTAAAGAAAAAGTATCTCAAATAATTCCAGGCGCTAATACGCCTGCAATAACATCAATAGTTGGAACTGTTCATTATGATTATAAATTAACAAAACAAATACCATTAACTGTACAAAAAACACCTGGAGCACAATAATGAGCAAATTAAATTTATCAAATCAAAATTCAATATTCAGAATAATATTTAGAAGTTGTATGATTTTCGTGTTAATTTTAAGTTCTTTATTTATTGCAAGTTGCTCAGGAAATAATCCTGTTGGGCCTGTTAATATATATACAGGAACTCAAGGAGTTACTGTTCAATTCACAAAAAACAATCCTCCGTTAGAAATTTATGAATCATCAGAAATGTTAATTCTTGCAGAAATATGGAATAAAGGCGCGTTTACTCCTGATAAAAAAATGTATGATGAACCTATAATGATTTCAATTAATGTAGATGATGTTTATTTGGAAATTTTAGGCAAACCTACAGATTCTATATTTGCTAAAGATGAGTATATGTCCTTATATCTTTCAGGTAAATCAACAGTTTGGCCAATAGGTGAAAAAACAATAATTCCTATTGTATCTCTAAAAGCAAATAAAATACTCGGAACAAGAGAAACGCCCACAACTAGAATTGAAATAAGTGCTTGTTATCAATATAAAACATACTTTGCTGAAAGTATATGTATAGATTCAGATTTATACGGGCTTGAAAAAACTCCTATTTGTAAAAATAAAAACACTTATACATATTCAGGTCAAGGTGCACCTGTAATTGTTAATAAAATGGATGTAGATATGATTCCTGTAGGGGTTGTAACTGATCCGATTACAAGGTCTGTTCCTATTGTAAATTCTTCAGGAGGCCTTGAAGGTATAGGTCAAGGAATAGAAGAAGGTGAAAGTATTATATTAAGGCCTAATTTTAGAATTTATTTTCAAAATGCTGAAAATGGAGTAATACTTGCGTCAAATGAAATAGAAAATCCATGTACTGAGGGACCTGCGTCTAAAGGTGAAGCCATAAGAATAAGCGCGATGCTTGGAAATATTCCTTTAACATGCGCGAGACCTGAAATAAAAATGTATTCAAATGAAGGAAGTGTCAGATGTTGGATAGATGAAAAAGATGTTCCGAGTCAATTTGAATTAAATAGAAATTATGAGCTTCCATTAAAATTGGAAGCAGAATATTTTTATAAAGTAACAACTATAAGGGATGTTAGAATTATGAGGGTATCATAATTTAAATAAAATAAAATTTAATAATTTACTAATTTAAATATCATATTTAAATAACTAATATTGATTAAATATTAACGAAAGAAGACAAAAGTTTATATATTAATTAAAAAGAGGATAATTAAGAGGGTGCAGAATGAGAAAGTCCATTGTAAAGGGTTCAGTTCTAGTGATTTTATTACTTGTAACTCTAGTTGTTGCTGGTTGTTCAGGTTTTTCAGGAGATAATAGAGGTAAATGCAGCGAAGGAGATAGTTGTAGATTTTACACAGGCTCAAGAGGAGTTATGATGTATCTTGATAATCCTCAATCAACATTTTATTATAGATCTTCTGATTTGGCAAATCTAGATGGAAATACAATGGATTTTAATGTTCGATTAAAAAATGATGGCGCATCAGATTCTTATGGCGCCGTATTCTTATCAGGTTTTAGTGGTGATATGTTTAAAATATGTGAAGTATCATCAACATCAAAAAATTGTGTTAATATAAATAAAAATCATGGTTCTTGTTTTTTTGATGTCATGAGTTTAGATAACGAAGTCGGAAATTGGAATTTCTTATTTGGTTGTCTTGGAAGTTCATATAGTCAATTTGGAGGAACAACAAGATTAAATATTGGTGCTCAATCAATTGAGACTTTAGCAAAAAGTTTTGGATGGAATATTCCTCTTAGCAGTCTTCAAATTGCATGGAATGATGAAGGTATTTTGAACTTCGGAATAGGAACTGATTTTGGAGTAATGAATTATGGTAGATCATTAATGATGGTTATTAGTTCATTGAATTTTGAAGCCATAGGTGGAAGTACATTTACTCTTAAAGGTGATAATGCCGTATCTCCAGGAGGAGATATAGATTTCAAAACATTTCAAGTTCAAATGATTGCACCTTGGCCTGCAGGACAAGATTATTTTAGAATACCTTATCAATTAAAATCATGTTATGGTTATACAACTTTTGTAAGTCCTATGATTTGTATTGATCCTGATCCATTTTCAACTGAGAAAAAAGTTTGTACATCTTCAACTTATACTTGGGGCGGAAGTCAAGGCGCACCTGTAGCTGTTACAAGACTTCAACAAACAAATACAGGAAAAGAAGTTGTTCTTGATATAACAATAAAAAATATAGGCCCCGGAACTGTTTGGGATGCAGGATATATGGAGAGTTGTAGTCCTTATATGCCTGGAAGTGTAAAAGCGAACATGTTAAATACAGTTTACATAGGATATGCATACATAGGAACAAAAGCTCTTGATTGTACGAATTATTATAGAATAAGACTTGATCCGACAACCAAAGATGCAAGATTTATTTGCAGATATGATATGAGTGATGCTGATAATGTAGGTAGCGCGTATGCTATACCATTAAGAATGGAATTATGGTATGGTTATGAAGAAACTATTTCACAGCAATTAACAATAAGAAAATTAAATTAAAAATATTAAATTAATAATATTAAATTAAATAATAAAATAGTTAAAAATATATTAAATAAAGATAATATGATACATATTATTTGAGGAGGTAACGAAAATGAGAAAGGCAATACTCGCTTTGCTTTTATTGATAGCAATGTTTGTGGCTGCATGTTCAACCACAACAACAAACAACGGATCCACAGGATTTATTGGTGGAGTAAAAGGACTTGACATAGCATTTTATGCAAATGCGCCACCTGCATCAACTCCTGATAATAAACAACAAGAATTTGATGTCATAGTTGATATTACAAATGGAGGAGAATATGCTGTTGCAATTGAAGATGTTTATGTAAAATTAAGCGGATTTCCACCTGAGTCATTTGATCAAACAATAGCAACACTTAAAAAATCACCTCCTGAAAAAATAGACGCGAATATAAAAAATCCTGATGGAACAGTAATTGCTCCGCCAGTTGTATCTGTAACATTTCCAGGATTTAATTATCAAGATGTAGAAGTTGCATCAAGAACATTTCCTATAAGAGCAGATATTTGTTATGAATATGAAACTCAAGCTGCTGCTGAATTATGTGTAAAAGAAAACTTTAATTCAAATAAAGTAGATGATTTATGTCAAGTAAATGCTGATAGATCATTATCAACATCAGGAGGACCTGTTCAAATAACTAGTTTGAAACAATCAACTGCCGGCGCTGATAAAACAAGATTTACATTTACTGTACAAAATATGGATAATGGAGAAATATACAAATCAGATAGTGAATGTGAAAGAATAACTTCAAATGAGAATAAAGTATTTGTTAGTGTATCTGATTTAGGAGCGAGTACAATTGATTCAGTAAAATGTGTTGGTTTATCTGGCGGAACATCAAATGCAGGATATATAACTCTTGTTCCAGGTCAAGCACGAGATGTAAGTTGTACTGTTACATATGTTAATAGAAACAATAGAATACAACCATTTAACATAAAATTGGCATATGCTTACTTTAAGTTTGTTGACACATCTATACTTATAGAGCACTCACCTGAGTAAGAATTATTTTTTTATTTTTATTAATTCTTTTTTATTGATTTGTATTTTTTCTTATAGAATTTTTTTAGAAAGTAATATTTTAATCGTTATTTGTATTTTTTCTTAAATTCTTCTAAAAGATGATTATTGTACGGAGTTAATATGTTTACTTCTTTGCCTAAATTAGATACAAATCCATTTAAAAAATCAACTTCAGTTTTATGTTTTGATACGGCATCTTGATATGTTGAAGAATAATGTCTCATGTTAGATATTGTGCTATAGAGTAATTTTCTTAACTCTTCTTTCGGTCTCATTTTGACTTTTTTATTAATAATATCATATGTTTCATTAAATAGAGTATCGATTGTTTTGGCAGTTTCTTTATTTTTACATAATTCATAGAATGTTTTTTTTTCAACGGCTGAGAGCAAATTAACTGAGCAATTCATCACTGTTTTTTCAGCTTTTATTTGATCTAAGTCTTTTGCAGTCGCGCAATTTATTCCTGAGTGTTTCAAAAGGAGAGCTATTTCTTTTCCACTTTGAGTATTATCAGTTTTCCAACCCGTTTCTGATTTAGAAATAAATAGCTGATTTTCTAAAAGTCTAAATCCTTCAAAAACTGAAACTGTACAAAATTTGAAAGAATGAATATATTTTTCATATAATGAATTATCAACTAAGCCGTTTTGAATGCTAACTAAGTATTTACTAGAAAGTTTATGTGTGTTAATAGATTCTAGATTATTTTCTAAGTCATAAAGTTTTGAAGTTACAAATATAATATCATAATTTTTATGATTTGGCAATTTATATGCTCTTTTTGGAAGAGTATAAGAAGAATCATCAATAAGTAAAGTTTCATGAAGTTTTTTGAGTTTTTTTCTACCAACCAAAGTCACATCATTACCTTTAGAATTAAGAAGAGTTCCAAGATATACGCCAATTGCGCCAGCGCCTAAAACAAGTATTTTCATAAGAGATTTTTATCGATGATATATATAAATATTTCAGTTTGAGATATTTATAATTAATCTTACTTCACATTTAACAGCACAAACTTTGCAAGAAGGGCTTCTAGTTGGATGAATTCATCGCTACCTTCAACCATTCTAAATTCAGCTTCTCCACATTCTTTAACCATTTGAAGTTTTATATTATTATCAGCTTTTGCGCCCCAGCATTCTTTTTGTATTTGTCTAATAACATCAAGACCTGAAAGACCTTGTTTTAACATTGTATCAAGAAGTTTCTTTTTTGCTAATTCAAAATCGCTTTTAACGCACGCTTCTAGAACTTCAATTATTTCTTTAGGTTCAGCAAAACTTGCAATAGCATAAATATTTTCTTCTTCTATTTTACTTCCCATTGAGGCTGTGCTTTGCATCAGATTTTCAAGTTTTCGACAATCTCCGCCAGAAACATAATAGAGTGCTTCTTTTGCTTTTTCACTTATTTTCAAACCTTCTTTTTTAGATATGTGATCAATTATATCATAAACATCTTTTTTGGAAAGAGGTCTAAATTTGAATACTGCACATCGACTTTGAATAGGATCAATAATTTTACTGCTATAATTACAAGATAAAATAAATCTTGTTGTTTGAGTATAATTTTCCATAGTTCTTCTAAGTGCTTGTTGTGCTTCTTTTGTTAAAGCATCCGACTCATCTAAGTATATGATTTTAAATGGTGCATTTCCCATGGATTTTGTTCTTGCGAAGTCTTTTACTTTTTGTCTAACAACATCTATTCCTCTTTCATCAGATGCGTTAAGTTCAAGAAAATTTTCTCTCCAGTTATCTTTAAACATTTGTTTAACAATTACAAGTGAAAGTGTAGTTTTTCCAACACCTGGTGGGCCCGAAAATAATATGTGAGGCATATTTTGAGTTTCAACAAATGCTTTAACTCTTTTAACTATTTCTTCTTGACCTTTAATTTCAGAAAATTCACTAGGTCTATATTTTTCAGTCCAAATAGATTGATTTAAATGAGTTGAAGTTTCATCAAGTTCTTCAATTTCTGTTCCTTTAAGTTCAATTTCTTTGTGGCTATCCTTCATCTAAGATAGGATGAATAGGAGGTTTATATTTATTGCTGTTAATTTGCTTAAATGTGACTAGTAATCTCTTTGTGATTAAATTCGTGATTAAATTTGTAAATAAGGATATAAATTAAAAACAATTATATACTATGTCCTATGTTTTTAATAAGAGAACATGAACGAAGAAAATAAAGCAAGTATTATCAAGTTTAAAGACTTTATACTAGATAGATTTCAAATCGAAGCAATTAATAGTATTGAGAATAATCATTCAGTTGTTGTAAGCGCTGCAACTGGAACTGGAAAAACATTAATTGCTGATTATGTAATAGATAAGTATCTAAAACAAGGCAAAAAAATTATTTATACAGCTCCAATAAAAGCACTTTCAAATCAAAAATTTTCTGATTTTAGAATGCAATATGGTATTGAAAGTGTGGGCATAATGACGGGAGACGTTACTATGAATCCCGAGGCTCCGCTTTTAATAATGACAACTGAAATTTACAGAAATATGCTTATTGCAAATGATCCATTCGTTGATGATTTAGTTTATGTTATTTTCGATGAAATACATTTTCTTGGAGATCCTGAAAGAGGAACTGTTTGGGAAGAGAGTATAATTTTTAGTCGAAGTCATACAAGATTTATTTGTCTTTCAGCAACAATACCTAATGCGAAACAATTTGCAAATTGGATAGAGCATATACGAAAGCATCCTGTTGATGTTATTGTTGAAAAGAAAAGAGCAGTTCCACTCGCACATTTATTTTATGATAACGAACATGGTTTTGCAACCATTGATCAAATAATTGAATGGAAAGAATTAGATAAATATCCTTCGTTTCATAAATCTTTTAAAAATAGAAAACAACATCTTGACGAATTAAGAAACAGAAAAAGATTATCTCATATAGATCTTTTACAAACTCTTGAACGAGAAAGTAAATTGCCTTGCATTTATTTTTGTTTTTCAAGAAGTTTAACTGAGAAAAAAGCTGAGTCGTTAAAACAAAAAAGAAATTATTTAACAACAGAACAAGCAGTTGAAGTTTCAAAAATAGTAAGAGAAAAACTCTCAAACACCGATCCATCAGTTTTAACTCTTAAAACAACAAGATTATTAAGAGAATGTTTGTCTCATGGAATAGGATTTCATCATGCAGGAATACTTGCTGTTTTAAAAGAAATGGTAGAAACGCTTTTTGCAAAAGGGTTAATAAAAGTTTTATTCGCAACAGAAACTTTCGCGGTTGGTATAAACATGCCTGCGAAAACCGTTTGTTTTGATTCTCTTGATAAATATGACGGAATAAGTTTTAGATCACTTAATAGCAAAGAATATTTTCAAATTGCAGGAAGAGCAGGAAGAAGAGGAATTGATAAAGAAGGTTTCTCAATAAGTGTAATTGATAGACAATCAGCGGATTTACATAGAATAAAAGAAATAACGACCGTTGATAAAGAATCTTTAAAATCGCAATTCAGATTATCATACAATACAATTCTTAATTTGATGAAAAATCACACAGAAAAAGAAAGACAAATAATTCTTAGAAGTAGTTTTTTCTCATATCAACAAGTAGGAAAGCAAGGAATGGCTAAAATAATTGCGAGTTTTGAAAAAAAGAAAAATAAATTATATAGTTCAGGATATTTAATTGATACAAAAGAAGGACCAGATTTAACTGAAAAAGGACTTTTCGCAATGAGAATTTATACTCAAGAATTACTTGTTACAGATTTATTTTGTTCTATGCTAACAAAATCATTTACCGAGGAAGAAATTCTTCTTCTTGTTGGAAGAATAAGTTTTGAAGAAAAAAAGAACACTAGATTTGATACAAAAAAGAAGAACATCTCAAATAGTATTATGAAAAAACTCTCAGATAATAAAGATTTATTTGTTTATTTTAAGAAAAATCAAATATTTTTACTTGAAACATTTTTAACAGAGTGGTATGAGGGTTGTGAATTTATTGATTTAATGAAATATTCAAATATGCCTGAAGGCGATATCGTAAGATTTATACGACAAATACTTGATTTATTGCAACAAATTCAACACGCGACAATGGATGAAGAATTTCGACAAAAAGTTCTAAGAATAAAAGATAAACTCGATAGAGATGTTGTTAGTGTAAGATTCTAATTTTTTTAATCAATTCTTTAATCAATTCTTCTTTAGATATTTATTTAAGGTTTATTCTTTAAGTATTTTTTTAGGTTTATTAAAATAGTTGTGGTTTTATTTGTATTTGAAAGGCAAGAAAATAAGAAATTAATATTTAACTCATCTGTTTAGTTTTTCTATAGAACCAAATCAACATCAAGCTAACTAAATATATTATTGCGATGTTAATTAATGCAAACAAATAATTTATTTTAGGCGCGCAAGCTTCAGGATTTATTTCACAGCCTCTATTTAATGTTTGAGAATACATTGTGAGAGGAAATCCAAAGGTCAAACTTCTATCCGTAGGTCTATTATCTTGATATGTAAAAAATATTGATAATGCAAACAAGAAAATAAATGGAATTAATGCAATTAAAAATATGTTTTTATTCATAAAGTTACTATGTTTACTTTGTTATATAATACTTGTGCATTATGATTTTTTGTAGAAAACGTCAGTCTACAAAGTCACATTATTAAATTATAAAGTTAATTTAAAAAACAAAAATAGTATTAAAAAAAAGTTATTTATCCAAACATACCGATGTATCCTGTTTTATCTTCTTCTTCAAAGCGTTTAACTTTCTTTATCGCGTCTTCAATATCTTTTTGAATTATCTTAGTTCTATTTTCTCTTATTGCAAAATAACCAGCTTCAGTGCATACTGATTTAACTTCAGCGCCTGAGAATCCATCCATTAGTTTAAGTATCTTATCTTCATTCATTTTTTTATCAAAATTCATGTTTTTGCTATGGATTTTTAATATTTGTTTTAGTCCTTCCTTATTTGGTGCAGGAACTTCTATTAGTCTATCAAGTCTTCCAGGTCTTAAGATTGCAGGATCTAAAATATCTCGTCTATTTGTGCATCCTATAATTTTTACATTATCAAGTGGTTTGAATCCATCTATTTCAGCTAGGAATTGCATAAATGTTCTTTGAACTTCTCTTTCGCCTGACGTTCCAATATCTATTCTTTTTGCAGCAATGGCATCTATTTCATCAATGAATATTATACTTGGTGCTCTTTCTCTTGCAAGTTTAAAGATATCTTTTACCAGTTTTGCTCCTTCTCCTATGAATTTTTGAACAAGTTCGGAGCCTACAATTTCTATAAATGTGCTATTTGTCGAAGAGGCTACAGCTTTTGCAAGTAATGTTTTTCCTGTACCCGGTGGTCCGTAAAGAAGAATTCCTTTAGGAGGAGTTATTCCAACTTTTTTGAAAAGTTCAGGTTTAGTTAAGGGAAGTTCAACAACTTCTTTTAATTCATTTTCTTGATCTTTAAGACCGCCTATTTCTTCCCATGTAACATGTGGCTGTTCTATGATCACGAATTGTTCAACTTCTACTTTTCTTTCTCTTTCTATTTTTTCAATTACTGTAAGATTTTTTTGTTCAACAGTTACCATATCTCCAGGTTTTAAGTCTTTAGCAGAACTCGATACGTTAACCAGGAATTTATTTCCATTTGGTAATTTTATTATTGCATTTTTATCAAGCATATCTGCGATTTCAGCAAGCATTAAAGCAGGCGCTCTATATCTATCAAGTTCGATTTTTAATTGGAATACTGTTTCTCTCAAAATTCTATTTTCCTGTTCAAGAGCACTTAAGTTTTGATTTGATGTTGAATTAGGTTGAGGCGATGCTTGAGAGGTAAACTTTGAGTTACTTTCAGGAACTTTCTGGACATTTGTTTTCATAATCTACGAAAAACATTATTGTTTTTAAAGCTTACGAGAATTTATTTGATTGTCTAGTTCAATTTTGTAATAGTCTAGAGTTTTCTCTTTTTTCTCGCAATATTTTTATACTCTTTAGTATAATCTATTTGTATGGATGCTGAAAAAAAATTTGAACTAATAACAAGAGATCTTCAAGAAGTTGTGGGAGTTGACAAACTCAAAGAAATTCTAAATGAAAGAGATATAAAAGTTTATTGGGGAACGGCTCCGACTGGAAAACCACATCTTGGATATTTTGTTCCAATGTTTAAAATAGCAGATATGCTAGAAGCTGGTTGTCACGTCACGATATTATTTGCCGATATGCATGCATATCTTGATAACATGAAAACTAATTGGGAATTACTTGATTTAAGAACGAAATTTTATGAGTTTTTAATTACAGAAATGTTAAAACATATATCAGTTCCACTCGATAAACTTAAATTTGTTAAGGGAACAGATTTTCAATTAGGTGCAGAATATACTCTTGATATGTATAAAATGTCTGCTATTTCATCAACTAGAGATACTCAAAGAGCGGGAGCTGAAGTTGTAAAACAAGTTGAAACTCCTAAAATGAGCGGATTATTATATCCTATTTTACAAGCACTCGATGAACAATATTTAGATGTTGATGCTCAATTTGGTGGTGTTGATCAAAGAAAAATATTTATGTTTGCACGCGAATTTTTACCAAAAATAGGTTATGAAAAAAGAGTTCATTTAATGAATACATTAATTCCAGGTCTTGGAGAGAGTGGAAAAATGAGTTCAAGTGAGCCTAATTCAAAAATTGATTTTGACGATGATGACACTAAGATTAAAAATAAAATCAATAAAGCATTTTGCACTGATGGTGTAGTTGAAGGTAATGGTCTTCTTGCAATTATGAAATATATAATTTTCAAACAATTGCAAAGAGAGCATAGGCACTTTGTAATTGATCGACCTGAAAAATATGGTGGAAAAATAGAATTCAAAACATATGATGATGTAGAATTGGCTTTTGCTCAAAAAACATTATCATCTATAGATTTAAAAATGGGTGTTACAGCAGAATTAATAAACTTTTTAACACCATTAAAAGAAAAAATAATGTCTAACAAAGTATTATTAGATAAAGCATATCCTGTAGAGTAAGATGAAAAAAAAGAATACGAAAGTTACAAAAATTATTGATAATAAATCTAGAGAAGATGTGTTTACAATTAAAGAATTAGCTTTAATAAACAGTTTAAACTCTCCTTTTAAAATTCAAGAGTTTATTAATACTTTAATTTATAATGAAGGAAAAAGAATTTCTGTTGTAGATGTTATGCGATTAAAAAAAGGAGATTGTTTAGAAGCTGCATGCTTTGCATATTTTGTTTTACAAAAACATAAAATAGAATCGTTTTTAATGGACTTGAGTGCTAGTCGTGATGAAGACCATGTTATTTGCGTTTTTAAAATAAATGGATTATGTGGAGCTATTGCTCAAAGTAAATTCTTAGGCTTGAGATATAGGCAACCGGTTTACAAAGATTTTAGAGAACTCGCGATGAGTTATTTTGATAATTATTTTAGTTTTCAAGGATATTTTAGTCTTAGAAGTTATTCAATTATGCCTATGACTATAAAGAATGATTGGGTTTTTGATTTTAGAGAAATAGTTAAAATAGAAAATAAATTTAGTGATTTAGAACATATAAATCTTTTTCCAAAAAATATGGTTCTTGCGATAACACCTGCAAGTCTTGAAAAATTTAAACGCGAAATAATAATTCTTCCAAAATATGCATCGATTCATAAAAGATATAAATAATATTTTTTATATGATGGTTCTATTTGTTGTTTTTTCGATGAATTTTAATACTGTTATAAATTTTAATTATTTATGAAGTCTAATTTGAAAGCCGTTATTTTTGATATGGATGGCGTTTTAATAGATAGTATGCCCAATCATATTGATGCTTGGAAAAAAATATTTGCCGAAGAAAAAATCAATTTAACCTCTGAAGAAATTGCACTCAATGAAGGCAGATCATCTAAAGCTACAGTGGAGTTATTTTTAAAAGAAAGTGATAGGAAATTAACTGTGCAAGAAATAGATGTACTTGATAATAAAAAGAAAGAATATACAAAAAATTTCAAAATAGTTGCATATAAGGGCGTAAAAGAATTTATAGAAGAATTAAGAAAACAGGGACTCAAAACAGCGATAGTTACAGGTTCAATAAGAGAATTTACAAACAAAGTTGTAAAAGATCAGTTCAAAGATTTATTTGATGTAATAGTTACAAGTAATGTTGTGTCTCATGGCAAACCGCATCCTGCGCCATATCTTAAATCGGTAGAGTTATTAAAATTAAAAAAAGAAGAATGTCTAGTTATTGAAAACGCGCCTTTAGGTATAGAGAGTGCAAAAGGCGCAGGGTTAAAAGTTTATGCTATCGAAACTACTCTTGATAGAAAGTACTTAGAAAGAGCAGATATGGTCTTTAAAAATCATGAAGATTTGATAAAGTATGTTCTCAATCAGATTTGAAATTTTAAAAATATAAATGTGTAACTTCTAAGAAAAATGAATTTTAAAAATAAAAAAATTTCGGTCAAGTAAACTCTCCGAACATTTAATAAATTAAATGTTTAATTAAATAATATCTTCTTCAGCAACAACCATAAAGTCGCCAACTGCGATGACTGCTGAAAATGGAATTAAAGGATCTCCTTCTTTGTTTTTTTCAAGTTCTAATTTTTTAGCGTATGGAGTTGAATTTACAAGAACTAAATGTATTAATTCTCCTGAAGTTGTCTCAAAGACTATGTCTCCTACTTCTCCAAATCTTTTTCCTGTCTTAGAAACTACTGTTTTACCGATTAATTGTTTTGAGTATTTTTTTTCTTCTTCTGCCATGTTGATACACCCTCTTGAGTATTATTCACGCCTTAGCGCGAGCTAGAAAACGTTTTACGTTTTCCGTATCTTTATACTCAAATAAAGTCCTATTTACTATTTAAAGCTTTCCATCAATGACGAAATTCGTTTAAAATTAGGTATATTTTGCGAGGTTTGGTTTACTTGTGTGTAAGTTATACTTTTAAATTATTAGAGATAAATGGCGCTCGGCAGTTACTTCCGGTCGTCATTCCCCACTTGGAGTCGGCGGGTGTTCACCTCGTCATTGCGCAATACATAGAAAAGAAGTCCAGTATAAATATTTATATATCTGAATGTCTATTTTTTAATATGGTCGCAAAGAGAAAAATAAAGGTTGGGAGAAAAAAAGAAGAACAAGGTCAAAAATCAAAACATGCGCCTAATTGGTTTTTATCAATATTTAAAATGATAGGAATAGGCCTCTGGTTTGTTCTAAAAGGAATATGGTGGGTTTTTAAACAAACAGGCCGAGTATTATGGTTAATTTCTGAAAAAATAGTCTCTTTTGCGTCAAAAGAAAGTAGTTCAAGTTCAAAAAGTAAAACGTCTAAAACTCTAAATAAGGAAGAACCTGAGGGTATAAAACTCGTTGAAACAGTTGATGGTGAGTTTAAAGAGTTTTGGAAAAGACTTAAAAATTCAGATTCATTAATAGGAATAGTGGTTGGAGCCAGAGGCTCAGGAAAAAGTGCTATTTCTCTTAAATTACTTGAAGAATTAAAAGATGCTAAAGAGAATAATTATGCAATGGGTTTTAAAAGTAAAGATCTTCCAAAATGGATTAAAGTAGTAGATGATGTATCTGATATAAAAAATAATTCTTTTGTTGTAATAGATGAAGGGGGAATATTGTTTTCTTCAAGAGATTCGATGTCAAACACTAATAAATTTTTATCTGAATTGTTATTAATCTCAAGACATAAAGATTTAACCATTTTATTTATTTCACAAAATTCATCAAATATAGAAGTTAATACTTTGCGTCAAGCGGATTTTTTAATTTTGAAAAAATCATCTCTTTTACAAAAAGATTTTGAACGTAAAAAAATATCTGGTATATATACAAAATATTCTGAAGATTTTAATAAATATAAAAACATGAAAGGCGTCGCATTAATTTACTCAGATGAATTTGTCGGTTTTGTTCACAGCGATCTTCCAAGTTTTTGGAATGCAAAAGTTAGCAAAGGATTCCGATAAAGTTTGCAAAGGAAAAAATAAGAATAGAATTAATATTTAATTTATTCTTGTAATTCGACATACAATCTCTCAAATTCATCGACGTATTTTTTTACAACATCTGGTTGTCGTATAATTATTATATTTTCATCATTCTTTGTATTCGCTGCTTTTGTCGGATTAAAACTTCCAGTTATTACTGTTGTATTATCGATGATGAATATTTTATTGTGTTGTAATGATTGCTCTTCATCGAGTACAACTGAAATGTCAGCCTCGATTAATTGAGGATAAACCCAATATGTTTTTCCTTGGTAACTCTCAATTACTCCTTTAACATCAAGTCCTCGAGTTTTTTTATTTGCAAGTACGCTTGCAATTTCTTTATCTGTAAATGTAAATGTTAGAAAATAAATTGATGAATTCGCTTTGTCTAATTCTTCTAAAATTTCTTTTTGACAAGAATCTTGAGGACAAAAATAATTTTCTAGTTCATAATTGTTAAATATTATATGTGTGTATTTTGTTTTCTTTTTTTCAAGTCCTAAAAGTCCAGTTTCTAAATTCTTAAATTCATTATTATAATTTGTTGCAAGATATTTAGATTCAATTATTAAAAGATTATCTTTATTTTCATTCATTGTCGGATTATGGCTTCCGGTTATTATTTTTTTATTATCAAGAACACAAAATTTACTATGCATTAATCCGTCTGTTTCTCGACTAATTCCCAAATCTTTGAAATTTTCATCATGAATTATAATTGAGGCGTTTTTTTCTTTAAGTGCATAAATTACTTCTTTTTTTGTTAATTCAAAAAAAGCGCATTTAACTAATTGTGATGAATCTATTTCATTTATGATTTTTTCATCACAATTATCTTGAGGACAAAAATAAATTGCGATAGTTCCATTTTCATATATTTTAGGATTTTCAGATTTTTTAAAATCGACAAGAATAAGTCCTATTACTAGAAGTAATATGAGAATTAGTAATAGGTGTTTGAATTTCATAATGGTTGGTTCAATCAACTTTAATTAAAAATGTTTTGAACCATTTCATGAAAATGTATCGGAAAATCCAAAAAATATTTTAACCCCAATGAAAAATACTAATTATTCAAATTTAGATGGGGTGGTTTCATGTCAAAATTTAATCAGGATGATTTCGCTATAGTTGCATGCAGAAATGGAATAAACTCTGCAGAACGCATAAACGAAAACTTAAAAAAAATATGTGTGGAAGCAGAAGATATTTTTAAGTCTAAAAATAACTTGAATCATCGAGATTTAGCAAGAAAAAGTTTTGTTCGTGATCTTATCGATGTAGAATCATTTATAGTGCCTACTTCTTGTGCAACTTTTGCTGATGGAGAAATTCTTCCTACAATAAATAGAAGCGTTAGAGAAAAAACAATTTATTTGGTGCAAAACACATTCGATCCAGAGAATCCTGAAAAAACAAGTGAAAATATAATGGAATTGATTCTTACAATAGATGCATTGAAAAGATCGTCACCATTAAAAATAATCGTTATTGTACCATATCTTAATTATTCAAAACAAGAAAGAAGACAAGGCAGGCAATCTATATCTGCCAAAGTATTATTAGATTTAATTCATGTAGCGGGAGCGGACAAATTAATAACAATAGATCTTCATACATCTGCTATAGAGGGATTTACATCAGGTAATGATATGACTATAGATCATTTATTTGGTTCATCAGTATTTATAGAATATTTAAGAGAAAAAAAATTCGATGGAGTGTTTGCAGCGCCAGATATAGGTGCGGGTAAAACAATAAAACATTATTCAAAAGTTATGAATATGCCTTTCGCTTTAGGATATAAATTTAGAAAACCTGATTCAAAACATAATTTTGAAGCACAAGGTATTTTAGGAGAGGTAGAAGGTAAAGATGTTGTAATGATAGATGATCAGATAGCATCAGGCTCCACATTAATTAATGCAATTAAATTACTTAAAGAAAAAGGAGCTAAAAAAATTTATTTATTTGCAACACATGGTTTATTTCTCAAGGATGCTGAACAAAGATTTAAAGAAGTTGTAGATCAAGGAATTATAACTGAATTGATTATTACTAATTCTTTAATTCATTCAGAAGAATTTCTGGCACGTAATCCTAAAATAGTTGTTTTGGATGTATTAAAAATATTTTCAAAAGCAATTTTTGAAATGCAGACCGGTGGAAGCATAAGTGGACTTTATAATGCGGAATTAAGATTATCTCTTTATGGAGATAAACATCAAATATGATTTTGAAATAAGTTTTTATGAACTTTTTTTAAGTTAGAAGTTTATTTTATTAAATTTGAAAAAAGTTCGTTTCAATTTATAAGTCCTAAAAGCCAAGACCAGTTCTTATGAAATTTATTCCCCAAGCAAGTGTTATTAATCCTAGGATTGTTGATATGACTTGAATTGGTGTTTGTTTTATTTTGTGTGCAAATTTTGAAAGTATAAAGAAAATTAATCCGGCAAATAATAGTACTGCAAATATTGCAATGCCTGTACTTAACATTCCATAATCATGAGTTGTAATAAGTATTGTAGTAATTGCCGCGGGACCAGTTAAAAGAGGAGTTCCAATTAATGATGCAACAGCCATATTTGACGAGTTACCGCTTTTTGTTTCATCTTCAACGATATTATATCCAAGTGCCATTTTAACTCCTAAAATTCCAAGAAGTATTCCTCCTGCAATTTTAATATCATTCATATCTGTATTGAATAATGTAAGAAATGTATTTCCAAATAATAAGAATATGGCAGATACACTCATCGCGACAAGAGTTGCATATATTCCAACCTTAACCATGTCTTTTGATTTCATGTTTCTTGTAGCAGAAACAAAAACCATTGCACTTGCGAGTGGATCAAAAATTACAAAAAACAAAACAATTAATTGTATTAATCCATCCATGATTTTTTAGGATGAATTACTTATTATAAATATTTCGAAGCCTTTTTTTATTTGTTGTTATTCTTATTCTTATTATTCTTGTTATTTTTGTTGTTTTCTTTATTTTTGTGGTCTAACTTGTTAACAAATATAGTTATTAACCACAAGCTTTAAATTCTTATACTATATTAATTGAATAATGGAGCGATTTTTTTTTAAAACTCCTGAGGTGAGAAGGGTAGCTTATTTCTCTATGGAAATAGGTCTAATTAGTGATATGCCTACTTACAGCGGGGGACTTGGAATTCTAGCAGGAGATACTATAAAGAGTGCTGCTGATTTAAGCGTACCTATGGTCGCATTAACGTTAGTTCATGAGCAAGGTTATTTTTCTCAAAAAATAAATGATAAAGGAGAACAAAGTGAAGTTCCAAGTAATTGGCGTAAAGAAGAATTTCTAGAGCCTCTCGATGCAGAAGTTATAGTTTTAATTGAAGGACGAGAAGTTAGAATAAAATGTTGGAAAAAAATATACAAGGGTATAAAAAATTATGAAGTTCCTATTTTGTTTTTAGATACAAATGTTATTGGAAATTCTGAATATGATAGAACTCTTACATCTCATTTGTATGGCGGCGATTCTAAATATAGATTTTGTCAAGAAATGGTTCTTGGAATTGGCGGTATGAGAATGCTTAAAGCATTAGGTTATAATGAGATTAGAAAATATCATATGAATGAGGGCCATGCTTGTTTATTAACATTAGAATTATTAAAAGAAAATTATTATCATGATTTAGAAGATATAAAACGAAAATGTGTTTTTACAACTCACACTCC
The DNA here is from genome assembly GCA_041660865.1 of Candidatus Woesearchaeota archaeon. Taxonomy (GTDB): domain Archaea; phylum Nanobdellota; class Nanobdellia; order Woesearchaeales; family 21-14-0-10-32-9; genus 21-14-0-10-32-9. The sequence goes on along the minus strand of JBAZVO010000002.1, from coordinate 144,857 downwards.
AGTTCCTGCAGGCCATGATAAATTTGAGTCTGATATGATTCGTCAATTAATGCCTGATTTTCCATTCAATGTTCCTGAATTATATGATTCTGATAAGAAAATAAATATGACGTTATTAGGATTACATTTTAGCAATTACATAAATGGAGTTGCAAAAAAGCATGGAGAAGTTTCAAGAGAAATGTTTCCAAATTATCCGATACATTCTATTACAAATGGAGTTCATTCAGCAACGTGGACTTGTGATTCGTTTCAAGAATTATTTGATAAACATATTCCTGAATGGAGAGTTGATTCTTTTACATTAAGATATGTTGCAGGAATTCCTGCAAAAGAAGTTTTTGATGCGCATGAGAAAGCAAAAAAAATGTTGATTGAGGAAATAAATAAAAGACATAATGCTAAATTCGAACAAGATGTTTTAACAATAGGTTTTGCGAGAAGAGCAACAGCCTACAAAAGACCTGATCTTATTTTTAGAGATTTGGAACGTTTGAAAACTATTTCTAAAAAGAATAAAGTACAATTTGTTTTTGCAGGAAAAGCCCATGCTAAAGATTTTGGCGGTAAAGAAATAATAAAAGAAATATTCTCGTTGAAAGATAAACTTGGAGATAGAATAAAACTTGTTTACTTAGAAAATTATGATATGGGCCTTGCGAAAAAAATAGTTTCTGGCGTCGACGTTTGGATGAATACGCCTATGCGACCAAGAGAAGCATCAGGAACCTCTGGAATGAAAGCTGCGCATAATGGAGTTCCAAATTTTAGTATACTTGATGGTTGGTGGATAGAAGGGTGTATCGAAAATGTAACTGGATGGTCGATTGGTGATTTAGATCAGGTGCATACTGAACAATTACAAGATGATGAAGATGTAAAGTCATTATATGAAAAACTTGAAAATGTAATTATGCCGATATATTATGAAGATAAAAATAAACTTGCAGAAATTATGAAATCAGAAATAGTGATTAATGCATCATTTTTTAATACGCATAGAATGGTTAGTCAGTATGTATTAAAAGCGTATTTTCATTGAAAGATAATTTTTAGTTTATGAACTTAAATTATTTTTATTTTTTCTTTATTTTTATTTTTTTTATTTCTGTTTTTTTATTCGTGGTATTTCTTTATTTGCGATCCTTATTTATTTTTGTTTTTTTGCAAGAATTAATTCTACACTATATTCTATGCGTTCAGGCACTTCTTTTTTTCTAATTAAATTTTGCATAGTTTGAATTGCAAGAACGCCCATCTCTCGAGGTTTTGTATTAATGTCGCTTAAAAGTTTTCCTTGATTCATTGCATTTATTCCTTCAGCGGTTCTGTCAAAACCACATATAGGGATGTTTAATTTCATTTTTTCAGTGGCTTTTATAGCGCCTAACGCCATATTATCACTTATTGCAAATATTGCATCAACTTTGTTTTTCTTCAAATAGTTAAGAGTTTTTTCAAATGCTACACTTTCTTGAAATTCTCCTATGAGAACATTTGTTTTATGGTAGGGGGTCATTGCATCTTGAAAGCCTGTAACTCTTTTCGAGAAATTTCCTTTGCTATGTCCATCTAAAACAAGAAGGTTCGAATTTTTTTTCAGTATCTTTTTGAGATTCTCACCTGTAAGATTACCTCCTTTATAATTATCAAAACCTATGTATGTGTAGTTTCTTTTAGGAAGTTCTATGTCGGTATCAAGAATTAAAAGAGGAATATTTAATTTGTTTATTTTTTTTACAACGAAGTCATATTTACCTGGCTGTATGGGTGCAAAAATTATGCCTTGTACTTTCATAGATATAAATTTTTCAAGTATTTTTTCTTGAGCAATTACATCAAAGTCCGTTATTGGAGATTCAAAGATGAATTCAATATCTTTGAGATCTTTGGCGGTTTGTTCCATGCTCTCTTTTACCTCAACTGCCCAAAATTTGTTTGATTGCATTTTCAAACAAACGCCCACTCTAAGTTTTTTCTTTTGTTCTTGGGGAGTTTCATTCAAAACATCAATACTATGTGTATAGACTAGTTCATGATATAATTGTTCTATTAGATTTATGCAATTATATAGTTTTGAGAGTCGAACATTCATTTTATTTTTTGAAAAATAATGTTCAAAGAGTTGGTCTTTATTCTTGAAAAGATTAATTAAATTTTTATTTTTATCTTGTGAAAAAGTATATTTTTGAGTGTAAGTATTTGTAAACGTAGTTTTTATAAGTGCATAAGCATCATCATATGTTGGAGTTTCTAATTCTAAGAGTTTAGAGTGTATTTCTCTTAATAGAAATATTTCTTTTGATTTGTTTTGGTAGAGTTGCAGGAGAAATAACATTTCTTGTAATTCATAAGAAAAATTTGGAGGGTTTTCATCTAATGCTTCTTTAATTAGCAAATAGCATCTTCTTAAAACTGCCGAAGGATTGTCAAGAGATGGTTTAAGTGTTCTGCTGATTACAATTTTGTTTTTTTCTATATCTGTTATTTGTAGTCCTGGAAATTTTTTTATTATTTTTTGAATGTTATGTGGAATATTTTCTCCTTTAATAATTACTGAGGATTCGGCATCTAAAAATAGTTTTTCTAGCATACGCTCTATTAATGCGTCGTTGTATTGTATTGTGATTTCTTCTTTTTCTTTTTCAGGCACAACTGACAAACTTAAGAATGCATTTGATTCATCTATGTTAATATATTGTCCGGCTTTTATGTTGTGCTCTTTTACCCATTTCGTCGGAAGCGCAACAGTTAATGTTGCGGGGCCGGTTTTTGTTACTTTTCTAAACATTTAGAAGTATGAATTTTTCTATTATTTAAATATAATTATAATAATTACATAATTTAATATAGTATTTAATATCACTATAAAGTGATAAAAAGAAATTAAGAAATCATTTCAGAAGAAAAATGAGGTGAAAAAATGAATAATGGTGCGAAGAAAGAAAGAACGAAGAAAAAAATAAACGAGTTGGATGTTACTAATTATTTGAAAAACACTGTTGATGAGCGAGTGGAGGTGCTTTATGCTGAGGGTTTAACCGACAAGCAAAAATACAATCATAGTCAAAGAGAGGTTGATCAAGCACTTGAAAACGCGCAGAAAATCGCGAACGAGGCATTATATGTTGCAAATCTTGTTAAAAAATGTCGATTTAAAATATATGGGGTAACTCTTGAACAAGAGGTGGAAGGTATTGATAAAAATAATTTAAATCCTATTTTTGGAAAATTATATGCGGTATTTGAAAAGTTGAATATTCAAGGGCATGGATTCGGAATGTATTTAGATAGGATTCTTGATACAGATTTTAGTCATTATGGCTCACATGAATATGCTTTAACATTGGAAAATGCACGTCTCAAGAATGTAATTATGGTTTCTAAATCTGAAAAGCCGTCGAGGTTGAGGACTGTTAATCAGATGTTTGGGGATGATATGAAAATAAAATCATTATCTGGGAATGGTTTAAATGAGTATAATTTAGAAGATGTTACATTATTGATAACTTATTCAAATAATGAAAAGATAAAGATGTATTTAACCGATAAAAAAAATAATTTTCAGGCAGAACTTAAACCATCTGTGCCATTCGTGAATTTAACAGATATCTTCAAAGAGAAGTATGAACAAAAGAAGGAATAACTTGAAAGAAGAATAAACTCTGCTCTGAGTTTTAAGCAGGAACAAAATATAGGGGTGAAAAAATGAAATCTTTAATTAAATATGCGATGCCGTTGTTATTAATGTATGCATGTGTGAAAATTGAGCCTCCGAAAAGAGAGGATTATTTATCAAATTTTGGAAAAGAGCTTCGAGTGTCAGGCGGTACATATAACATAAATGATTGGAATAATGATGGAAATATTGATGCATTAACTGCGGATCTTAAATGTTATGCATTTGATACCACTCAAGTATGCGAGGATAGTGTAAATAAATATTCGAGCGTTTATGAAACAACTCTTAGATTAAGTAAGCAAGAGTTTGAATTAATAAACACTCTAACTAGACAACAAAGAATTTGGCTTTATAGATGGGATTCCTTGATGTATGAGGCGATACAAAAACACAAAAAGAAATAAAACTTGGGTTTTGTCCCAAAAAAAATAAAAAAGTATGCTGCCTAGCTCACCACTAACAAAACACATCGAGAGTTATAGACTCGACAACAAACGAGAAACCAAATCAATCGGTGAGCGCAGCATACAAAAAGATTCTATTCGTGATAGAACCAAAATCCAAATATTTATATTGTGATTTTCATTCTTTTAATTATTCGGAGGTATTATTATGAACAGAGGAGCAGCACTCGGAATTTTCGGTTTAGGATTTACAATATTTAGTGCAATACTTTTTATTGGTATGAGCATATTGTTTTTTTTCATAAACGTATGGGTAATAAAATTCGGCGCAGGACTTGCAGGTTATAAATCTTTGAATGGGGATTGGGTAGTTCTCGCAGCAGGCATAATGGCAGCAGCGAGTATTATTGCAGCATCATTAAAGAAATAATTTTTTAGTTAAGTCCTTTTTTTATATTTTTTTGTTTTTTTGACGAGTTTTTTGTTTTTTTAGTTTTAGTGTTTTAGTTTTTTTTTGGTTTGTTATAGTGTTCTTTAAGATGATTCATATTTTTTAATTTAAAAAATAAGTTATTTTCTTTGATAATCAACGATTTTTTTAGTAGTGGAATCATGTATTTTTAAAAAAACAGATTCATAATTATGAATATTAAAACTAAAATTCCATTTATCAAATAAAATGATGCTTGCAATAAAAACTCCAAAGCCTGAACTTTGCATTTTTTTCATGAATTCATGATTGGAAATGCATGCATCAAAATACTTTCTTTTCGAATTAAAATATCGAGTTTTTACATCATAAAAATTTATTTTTATAATATTTCTAGAACTTGTATTATCTAGTACAAATTCGACCAAATCGCATAAACAAGGGTTTACTCTAAAAAATGAGAATTCTTCTTTAATGCTTTGGTAGTTGAGTCTATATTTGTCAACTATTTCAATTAAAGAATCGAATTTTTTAACGCAAAAAATGAAGTTGTTCTCGAGTTCACGTCTAAGTAAAATACGTGCGCCATCTTCAAAAACAGCCCCTCTAAGATGTGTGTCTGTTACAAGATTAATTATCATAAAAAAATTAATCAGGAGTAAATTAAATTATTTGCCAACGAAAATTCGGAAGATGTGCGAAAAAAAGCAGAAATTTGCCCGCAGGTATAAATTTAATATTTATGGGAAAAATGATAGCGGGGGAAAGATTTGAACTTCCGACCTCAGGGTTATGAGCCCTGCGGGCACTCCTGGCTGCCCTACCCCGCTGTACGGGGTAGAGAAGCCAGTGTTGGTTTATAAAACTTGTCCTGCCAATTTTTAGAAATTATTTAGGTTCTATTTTTTTCCTTCAGGATAATAGTTAAGTTTGTATTCTTTGTATATCTTCATTATTTCATAACTTTTAATTATGTGATGAAAATTTATTTTTAGTTCATCGATAACTTCTCGAAGATGCGTGTTGTTTTTTACAACAAGTTCAAGTTCTACATCATTAACTCCAATTGATGTACTATAATATAAAATATAAGGATGCATTCTAGAATATTCTATGAATTTTTTTTCTGTTTCATTATTAGTGTTTTTTGTTCTAATAAAAACTTTATATCTTTCAAAGCCTATTTTTTCAAGATCAACAGTAATAGTATATCCTTCAATCACATTTTCTTTTTTTAATTTGTCTATTCTATAACTTATATTTTTTGCATTCGTTTTTAATTCTCGTGCAATATTTATTATAGGAGTTCTCGAATTTATTGCAAGAATTGTTAATATTTGTTTGTCTAGTATGTCAAGCTTTGCAACGTTTTTTGGTTGTCCTGCGTAAATGAATGGTCGTAGATCTCTTTTTTTCCCTAGCATATATCCTGCTCTAAAATGCATTGCCTTTGTTACGAGCGCGATTTCTTTTTTCTCAACAAATGATCCGTATTTATTGTTAAGTGCAGTGCTAAATTTTTCGAAGTCTTCAAACGTGTGAGGAAAAACAACTATAACATAATCCCATAATCCTTCTGTTGCAACAACCCAAGGAACTGAAGTGTGATTAATAAAGTAATTAACAAATTCTTTTTCTTTTTCAGGGGACATATCAATTAGTTTGAAATACATTCTAAATGATAAATCTCCAATTACTGGTGTATTTATAACGGTTAAAAATGATTTTATTACTCCTTTTTTTTGTAGGTTATTTATTTTTAATGTGCATCCTTGTTTTGAAATTCCTATTTGCTTTGCAAGACTTGATGCACTTTGTTTGCTATCAATATCTAATTCATATATTAGTTTTTTATCTTTTTGATCAAGTTTTATTGTTGGAGCTTTCATATTTATTTATTGTCTTTATTCCTTATTTTATATAAAATTTTCTCTTTTTGACTACTTTTTTAATAAAAGAGTTAATATATTTGATTATATTAACAACTACTAAGAAGTGAATATTATTAAGTTAAATGGTATTAAATTAAATTTGATAATTTAGTATAAAACTTGATTCAAAATTTAAATCGAGGTAAAAAAATGGAAGAAAAATCGACTAATAACGATAACGCAGAAAAAAATGTTTTATCAAAAAAAGATTTTGAAGATATAGTTAAAATTATGTATGTGCATTTTGTGGGGTTATTTATGATGGCTACTATTTATGCTACAGTTATTCGTTCAAATTTTCGTTCAGATATAGATCGTGCTGTAATTTCTATAGAAAATAAAATAGATTCGATGTATAAACAAAAAGTAATTTTGCCTCAATTAAAATACATCAACAAAGATAATTTAATCGATCTTGATTATGGCTCTAGACGATATTTACAAACAATTGATGGTAAATTTATAGAATATGATGAGGCAAAAATAGATTCGTTATTTGATGTAAAGCGAGATTCAATAAAAAAAATATATGATTCTAAAATGAATCAAGAACTTGATAAAATCATGCAGGAAAAACAGAGTTTGAATAATTAAAATTAGTTTGTATTTTGATGCATAATTTATAAAATAATTAAAATAAAAATTGAGGTGATTTATGGATAAAAACAAGTTATCTAAGTGTATAGATGATTATTTAATTGAACGAACTGCAGTTATATGTAAACAAGATTTGAATAATGGATATAAATTATTAAAAAATTGTGGAGATGATTTTAGTAGGAAGACCGCATCTAAGTTAATTAAAATTATAGGTAAGGATACCAAATTTTTAAAAGAACAAAATAACTCGCCAGAGGAGGTATTTAATGGTCAAAAGCTAAATGAATACATAAGTTATGCAGGATTGCATGTGCTAGTATTTAATTTCAAAAAAGCCGTTGAAATATCGACAAATTTTCTAAATTTTGAGGAGTATACATATTATCAATGTGGGGCTGCTAATATTATTCATTATTTTGGTGATAGAAAAAATGAGGAAAATGCAAGAATGATTGTGCGTAGTCATATATCGAAATTAATATCTGGTGAAAAAAGTGTAAAAAATGCAAACGGCGTGTCTATAACTGAATTGACTCATTGTGTTGAAACATATGCAAGAATTTCAGGAATTTGTGCTGGTTTAATGAGTCTTGTAGAGGGTGCATTAGATCAAGAAAAAGTCAATAAAGAAAATTGTTTATTGTTAAAAGAAGCGATCGAGTCATACAATTCAAACGCGCTAAATGTGACCCGGAATGATGATTTAAATTTAAATGAAAGATTATATGGTAGAACGACACAAAAAGAGATTGTAGAGAGTTTATATTTTGCGAAACCGTGCGAATCTAACAATTCAAAACTGGTTTCACAACTCAAAGAATTATTTCCTAAAGTAAATGAAAATTATATTGCAGAGTTCGTTAACTCTTAGAAATTATGTCATAATAATGAACTTAAAAGTCCTAAACTCTGACGATGGAGCGCAAGCTCTGTCGTCTTATTTTATAATTTATAAGGTTTGATTGAAATTAATGTAAAAATAAAAAATATAGAAAGAAATTTAATCTATCTTTTGCTTTTTTCTCGTCTTTCTACGATTTCGTGAACTGGTGCATTCTTGCTAAATCTTAAGAATTTACCAATTTTTTCATCGTCAGATCTCGCTACTTTTACTTGATCTTCTGAAAGGTCAGGCATTGCTATATTCAATGTTCCTGGCTTGTCTGAGTGAAATTTTGAATATCTCTCTTTTTTTGCACTTATTTTTTTAACTTTATTTTTGTTCTTTTTGCTCATGATACCACCTGGAGTGATTATACCTTTAGAATTTGATAGGGATTTATAATTTTTATTGTTTATGTAACTTCAAATTCACTCTTAAGACTGTTTTTTAGAGGGTTTTAAGCTAAAAATCGTAGTTTTTTAATATTAAGGCAGTTTCTTCTCTTTAAATGACTAAACTTCCTATGTTTAAGAGTAAAGTGTTTCTTGCGCCTATGGCAGGAATAACAGATCCAGCGTTTAGACTTTTGTGTTTAGAACAAGGAGCAGGGCTTGTTATAACTGAACTTACAAGTATTCATGCAATTGTTGCAAAAGAGAAGATTGCAGGAAAAGAAGAAATGTTAGATTTTGTTTCATTTTCAGGAAAAGAACATCCTATAGGAATACAGCTTTTTGGAAGCAACATCGAGGAAACAAAAAAAGCAGTTGAATTAGTTGAGCCTTATTTTGATATAATTGATTTTAATATAGGCTGTCCTGCACAGCATATAACTGCGCAAATGGCAGGAGCCGCGTTACTTGATAAACCTGAACATATGGAAAAATTATTATCTACTTTAGTTTCCTCTACAAATAAACCTGTGTCGATAAAAATGCGATCTGGCGTTACTAAAAACAATAAATTATTTTTAAGAATAGGAAAAATAGCTGAAGATGTCGGGGTTAGTATGGTTGCTTTACATCCTCGTACAGTTGAGCAAGGTTATTCTGGAAATTCAGATTGGACGTTAATTAAAGAATTAAAGGAAAAAATTTCTGTGCCTGTTATTGGTAATGGGGATATTAGATCACCAATTGAAGCAAAACAAATGTTTGAAGAAACGGGCTGTGATTATATCATGATTGGACGAGCAGCGATGGGCAATCCATTTATTTTCAAACAAGTTAATAATTATTTATTAAATGGAACAATTGAAGAAATATCTTTAGAGAAAAAGAAAAATGAATTTTTAAAATACGCGACTTTAACTGAAAAGTATGTTGTTCCTTTTCCAAATATAAAAAGTCAAGCGATGTATTTTACACGAGGTCTTGTTGGTGGAGCGCAACTTAGAACAAAAATTTCTAAAACAAAAACAGTAGATGAAATTAGAGACTTATTTTGAATAAAAATAAAGTAATTATGGATAATTTAATGGCCCGAATGATGTATGATTGCACATTCCGTCTGGGATTATCGATGCTAATAATTGCGGATTACCTAGATCTGAATGTGAGTTATAATGCTCATCATGTAGTTCGATTATTCGAACAACTAATTTGCCTGCGTATATATTTTTTTGCAACTCTGAGCTATGTTGAAATAAAAAACCAGGAATATCTCTTGCTTTATCGATATTAAAATGTTGAGTTATGTCTTGCAGTTGAACATTTGGTTGTTCGAAGATGGTTTCTAATTTCTTAAGTTCTTCTTGATTTAGATATGATTTTAGAATTGCATAAGTTACTTGTTTTTCTTCTTCACGACGAGATAATTTTACAGATGTTAATTTGTCTCCGATATTTGCTTGTTGTTCATCCATAATGTTGGGTTTCTTTTTCATATATTTAAATTTTGGTGTAATTTTTGATTTTTTAGATAATTTTATTAAGATTAGTATTTTTTAATAATTTATGATTATTGCAGGCGTTGATGAAGCAGGTCGTGGTCCAGTTATAGGCCCTATGGTTATGGCTATTTGTAGTATTGATAAATCTCAAGAACATCTTCTTCAAGAATTAGGAGTTAAAGACTCCAAACTTCTTCTTCCTAAAAGACGAGAATTCTTATTTGAAAAAATAAAAGAATTATGTAAGTATGAAATAATTATTCTTTCACCCAAAGAAATTGATGATGCTCTTTTTGATAGAACTGTTAATCTAAATAGGCTTGAAGGTAAAACTATTGCTAAACTTGTAAATTTAATCGAGGCTGATAAATTTATTATTGATTGTCCTTCAACTAACATTAAAGCGTATACGGAATTTTTGTATACGATGATGAGTAAAGATAAACATTTAGTAGTTGAACATAAGGCTGATTTAAACAATGTGATTGTTGGCGCTGCAAGTGTTCTTGCTAAAGTTACTAGAGATAGAATGATTGAAGATATAAAAAAGAAAGTAGGATTTGATTTTGGCTCAGGTTATCCTGCGGATCCGAGAACTATTGATTTTTTAAAAAGAAATTGGAATAAATATGATTTTTTTAGAACTTCTTGGGCTACGTATAAAAAAGTAGCCGAAAATAAAGGAATACAAAAAGGCATTTCTGATTATAAATAATTTAATTTGGTTTATTTTTATATAGGTCAATATGTTTTTTAGCAACATCTATTATGTGCTCTAAAGCAGGATATTGAACTCCTTGTGTTTTCTCTTTATTCATTGTTTCAATATTTAATTTTAGTTGTTCTAGTTGTCTTTGAGCACAAAGACTATAAACTCTATGAGGGTGTATGTCTTGCTCAATTAAAGCATCTTGAGGGGTTGATTCTAAAATTAATGCGAAGTCATATAATTTTTGAAAATAATTCTCACCGCCGAGTCTTCTTGCTTCCATTGTTTTTTGTATTCTAAAATTTCCTGAAGTCAAGTATTCAATATTTGTTTGATCGGTCATTTTTATTTACCTCGTTAAGTTTAATTCTTTGTATGCGAGTTCTTTTACAAATTTATTCATTAATTGAGTATATATAGTTTGTTGTAATATTAAATTAACTTCATTTTTAGAAGTGTATGGATTTGAATGTAGTATTTCTTCTTTTAGTTTTCTTCCCTCTTTAACATACTGTTTTTGATCAGGTGTAAGTGTAATTGAATTTGTAAGATTTTCTAAAGTTTGAGGGTTTTGGTTTAAAGACGCGATTAATTCAGAATCTATTTCTAATTGTAATTCTATTGTTGTTGTTTGACTCATCATTTTTTCTGCAAGATAATTTATGCTTTGTTTAGTATTAAATATTAATTTGTCGAATGCAGTGAGTGGTTTATTATCATCTACTAATTGATTAAATAATTGAGTATATGTTTCTTTCAAATTGCTAAATTGTTCTTCATAATTGTGATTCATTAGCATATAGATGCTTATTTAATATATAAACTTTACTATGTATTAGTAGTGGTTTAACAGTTTTATTGAAGTCTTGGCGAATAATTATTAATATTATTGATTAGTATGGCGTCTTGATGTTCTTAAAAAATGTATTAATATTAAAGACGTGTCATGCTCAATATTAATAATAAAAGATTTGCAGAAAAAAAGAAATACGCCACGACTCGGATTTGAACCGAGTGGTCTCAACTGTTGTTTCGGAACTCGTTTCAAATCTAGATATGTATTTCGTAGAAATAAAAATAAAAAAGCGCCACGACTCGGATTTGAACCGAGAATTCCGTAAGGAACTAGCTCTCAAGGCTAGCGCACTACCAGGTTATGCGATCGTGGCAAAACGAGTATTTAGTTGTATAACATTTGTTTTGATGCTCTCAATTATTAAGCAATTTGACGAATGATATTAAAAGAAAAGATTAATCGTTTTTAAAATTAACGTAAATTATGTGCTTATGAGCCTACTCTTTGCATGTTGAGGAATTTTCTAACTTCATGTTTGAGATCTTCTTTATCTTTTACAAGAACGTCTTCAAATGTATCGACGTATGATTTGTAGAGAAATTTTTCAGACAATATTTTCATAAAAAAATAAATAGGTTTTGTTTCCCAATGTCCTTCATAATCAGTTATAATGAACGTATCAAATAAGAAATGCGCTTCGCCTTTCATTGTTTTTATTTTAAGATCTTTTTTTTCAAGTATTACTTCAGTTAGTTTTTTTAATGTGATTGTAAGTCTAACTTCTATTCTAACAAAATCTGATATTCTTCTCCAAGGTTGTAATTTTAAAGTTATTTGTTTTCCATCTTCATAAACTTCTTCAAAATTCCAAATTTCTCTTTTTTCATATCTATGATCTTTAAACCATTTATCAACTAATTTATAGAGGTCTTCGACATTAATTAATCCTCTATAATCGATGTTTTCTCCAAATGTTAATGCTCTTACTTCCATTTTCAGTATGCGTTATACGCAGTCTCCAATTTCATGAATTCTTTTATTTCATTGTGTAATTTATATATGTCTGCTTTTAATCTTTCGTGGTAATAAATCCTAAAATATTTTTTAAATATTTTTTTTATAATAAGATTTAATAATTTTTTGCCAAATTCTGAACTGAAATTTCCACCATAATCATATTCGACAACTCCTGTTATTTCTATCCAAAATCTGCCATCTGTGACATTTCTTTTATGACCATGAACAACTGATGAAAATTCTTTAACATCATAAAATTTTGTTCGTATATATATGTAGAACATTATGAATCCATCAACTTTACGACAGGGAACCATTTCCCATTCAACTTCATTTCCCCAAGGGTTAGTTTGTTTATCTTTATGGATTTTTTCCATGTAATCATATCTATTAGAATCAAGCCATCCTCTTATTGTTTTATAGATGCCTTCAAGATCGTAAATTCCTTTGTATCTAATTTCTATTTCTTTTTCAAAAACTGATTCACTAATAGACATATTGAGAGCATGGAAGTTATGACTTATAAATCTTTCTAACTATTGCTTGATGCGTTAAAAAAGAACAAGGGGCTATTTTAAGAATTTTTTATTTAATAAAGTTGCATCAATTATTCTTCTTGCAAGATTGAAGTATTCTTTTGCAGCTTTTCTATTAGGATATAATTCTATGTATGGTTTTTTTAAATATAAAGATTTTTCAAATCGTTCATCGTGAGGTATTTTACTTAAAATTGGAAGTTCTAGATATTTTTCGATGTTATTTGCACTAACATTATGTTTTTTATCCCTAAATTTTGTAACGACAATGCCCATAATTGGTTTGCCAAGTCTTTTTGAAAATTCTATTAATCGTTTAGCATCAACAATTGCTGCATTATCGGGATTTGTAATAACTAGTACGGAATCTGATAAATTAATTAATTGAGTTGTTTCTCGACCAAGTCCTGGAGAGCCATCAATAATAACATAATCTGCATGAAGATGTAAATCTTGAAGATGTGATTTTAATTTTGGAAAATCAACAAGTTGCATACTATCAATTGATATATCTGCAGGTATGATTTTTAATCCTGATTTTTCATTATGATAAATAGCATTTTGTATCGGTTCATCTTTATGCATAACATCATGTATAGTTATTGGAAAATATGTGCTACCTAAATGTATAGATAAATTTGGAGAACTAAGATTTCCATCGAGGATAATGACTTCTGCGCCTAGTTTAGTTAGTGCTAAGCCTAAATTTATTGCGCTAGTTGTTTTACCAACTCCGCCTTTTCCGCTTAGAACTGTAATAAATCTCGCCATTGCGCCCCTCTTTTTAATGAATAGTATATTTCAACTATTTAAAGTTATCTTTCATAATTTTGCATTGTAGAGTAAAAGATTTAAAGGATGAATACCTACATGTTTTTTTATGAGGGTGGAAAATTGAATGGAAAATTAATATTGAGTATGTTATTTATTTTGTTAATTTTACCAATGGTGCTACCTTCTGTTTTAAGTGAGCAATCAGATAAAGATTCTGATGGAGTCGTTGATAGTATTGATATTTGCGATTTTACTAATTCTGAAGAAGGTCTTCCAGTTATAACTCAAAACAAAGAATATTTAGGTTGTTCTTGTTCACAAATATATGCAAAAATTGGCGAGAAAACTTGTTTTGATGTTTTCTGTTCGACAAATAGGCCTTTTTCCATTAGAGAGAGAACATATTCTTCTAAAAGTTTAAGTTGTGGTGAAGATTATTGTATTGGTGAAACTCTTTATAATTTTTCAAATTTAACATCGATTCCTTGCATTGCTGGAAAAGAAATACAATTTAATTGTTCGCCTGAAATTATAGAAAATTCAGAATTGTGCATAAATCATGTAATTCCTGAGTATGTAATTCAAGTTGAAAACATAACTAAAAATACGACAAATCTTATTTTACTTGATGATTATGAAAAACTTGAAAAAAGAGTATATGCGCTTATTTCAAATGATGCCATGTTAAAAAATGGTCTTGGAATTTCTCGTGAAACCTTATTTATTAATCAAATAGAAAAAACAAATGATGTTGTTGTAGTGCAAAAATCTTTGAAAACAGAGGTTAGAACAATTAGTAATTCAGAAAAAACTATTTTTACAAAAACAATTATCATTGAACCTGAAAGTTATATAAAACTTGAAAAATTATATGTTTTTGAAGAGCTTCCTCGAGGCGCTAAAATTATAGGATCTGATGTTATTCCCAAAACAGAGGTTATTTTAAAAGAGGAATCACCAGTTTTGCTTGTTTGGGAGTTAGACGAAGTATCAAAACCTGTAGAATTATCATATCAAATAAACAAACCGTTCGAAGGAGAGACAAATACTCTTCTTGTAGCGAAAAAAATAAATAATAATACTTGGAAATTAATGTTTATTCCTTTAGCATTTATAGTAATTATTGTTGGAATTTTTATTTTTATTTCAGAAAAATCAGTACCTAGACGAAAAAAAATATTCAAAGAAAGGTGATTTGTTGAAAAACAGGAATAATAAAACCTTAGGAACAATTGTTGCAGGGTTGATTTTATTATGTTCTATTAATGGTTGTAAAAAAGATGATTTGGAATATAGTACTAACGGTGTTTGGAAAACGTTTGGTTCGCAAGGTTACTTGTTTACTGAAAAAAATGAAGGTAAAACTAATATTTTAGGTTTAAAAAATATTCCTGAACTTAAAGGCGAAATCATGATTTATGATTTTAATAATAATAGACGTTTTGATTATAATCAATTTGAGTTTTATCCTGATGGTGCGCAAATATACGATTCGATACCTGTGGCTGGTAGAAAAAAAATATTTGACGTAGTTGATATTATTCATTCAAATTCAATACGTGCAGGATTTGTTGATTCTTTAATGTTAAAATATCTTCCAATTCTTAAAGATTCTGTCGCAGAACAAAAGTCGAATTTGCCTCAAAATTTTTAAATTAAACTTCATTTCTCATTTTGTAGGACAGGGAATGGCTATCCTTGTAAGGAGGAAAGTCCGCCCACAATAAAAGACCACTCACGCACTGTGAGATCCTGAAATGGATGGCAACCACTCAGAAAAGAGACCCCTTATGATCGGGATGATGGCTGCGAAGGCGTCGGTGACGAAGCTGAGATAACCGCTTGACTTTGTTTATAAGAATGGATGAAACTGTGAGCCCTGGTTTGTGCAACTCCGAACGGAGGCTTAGTAGAATGCCATAAATACCTATCCGCCAGCAATGGTATGGAGGTATACAGAAGGCGGCTTATACCTGTTCTACACTTTTTAACACAATATTTTTAAACCTCTTTCTATTCTCTTCTTGTATGAGCAAAGATAATAAGATAACTATGCCTTCTTCAGGCGCTGGTCTAACAAGGTATTTTGATGATGAAAAGTCTAATATTATGATTTCGCCTCAGGCGACTGTTGTATTGATACTTGTTGTTGTAGCAGTTATTCTTTTGCTTACACGTTTCTAAAAGGTGAAAATATGTTTCCAGGTATGAATCCCAGACAGATGCAGCATGCTATGAAACAGCTAGGTATTCGTCAAGAAGATATAGCTGCAATTGAAGTAATTATAAAATTACAAGATAGAGAAATAGTTATTTCTAGTCCTTCTGTTCAAAAAATAAAGATGCAAGGTCAAGAGAGTTTTCAAATTTCAGGTAATATTTCTGAAAGAAGTCTTAATTCAACGCCTGAAATAACTGCTGAAGATATAGACACTATAATGGAACAAACTGGTTGTTCAAGAGAAGATGCTATGCAAGCAATGGAAGAATCAGATGGGGATCTTGCTGAAGCCATAGTTTATTTGGTTCAAAAAGAAGATTGAACATAGTTTTTTCTTTAGTGTTGTTGTAGTGTTAGTAGAGTTTATTATGTTTTTTTGCTATTGTGCTTTATTAGATGATTTTTTAGAATTCTTCTTCTTTATTTTTAAATAATCTACTAAGCATATCTATTGCAACTAGGCCCGCGATTATAACTGAAAATAATTCAATATATTTTTTTGAAATTAAAAGAAACATAGCAAGAGGTAAAAAAAGTATCATAACTAGTAATACAATTAATTTTTTTGTATGAATTCTGTTTTGATGTTTACTTATCATATGCTCCCCAGATGTTGGTTTAGGGGTGGTTGTTTAAATATTTTTGTGGTTTGTGCCACAAAAGTTTATATATGTAGTTAGCATTCCTATATCTAATGGAAATGTTCCAGGAGCTCAGGGAAAAGGCATTAAAGAGCATCAAGATAGCTGATCATATGTTAGGGGTTAGTTATCCTTTATTGAATGATCCAAAAATTCTTGTTTCTGTTGCAAATAATTTACTTTTAGCGGTAGATTATTCTTTAAGTTCTGTTTTGGAGCACGAAAAATTATTTAAGAGAATTCAAAATTATCCTGTGCTTGTTGATGCAAAATATTTGATTGTAAAGCAAAAAGCGTTAAAAGGCGTTCATGATAAAAAATATGATGTTATAAATTATCTTATGGAAGTTGTAAAAAGTCATAAGACAAGTCTTATTGAGTTCCCAAGGCAAGATAAATTCGTGATTGCTTCGGATTCTTATGAGCTTAGGACTCTGAGTGTAAATGAGCTAAAAGATGCTTTAATTAAAGTCAGAGGGATTGTAGAAGAGTTATATGAGTTGACAAGAAAAAATGATGGAATCTTTAGATGATGCAAGAGAAGAATTGAAAAGGGTTGATCACCTAATTTATGTGAGCTTGAAGTATACTAGAACTATTGATGTTTTTATCAACGCGCTTGGTCGCATGGTTGATGCGTATGAATTTATGTTTGATGCTCTGCTTAAGCATGCTGTTGAAAATAAAAAATTAGCAGAGGTTCCAAAAACACCTATAGAAAAAGGCAATCTTGTCAAAGAATTATATGCTGCTGATGAACAAGTTTTAAAAAATGTCGAGATATTTTTTCTTATGAGAAAATTGTTAAAAGTTCAAAATTATGGTAAAGAGCAAGAGTATAGACGTCATGTTACCATGAGAATGGTTGTTGATGGTAAAGAAGAAATTCTTGATATAGATTCGATGACTGAACATTATCATGCTCAAATGGAATTCTTTAATAAAGTAAAAAAAATACTTATAGGTGAAGAAGTTTAGTTTTAATTAGATATTTTTTCATATTTTAATTTTAATTTTTTTTCGTTTATTTTGTTGTTTTTTCTCTTTTATTTTTTCTTCGTTTTTTTTTTAATTTTAATTTTTTTATTAGCGGTATTTATCTTTTGTATCATGTTTTTAGGGTATATTTTTCTTTTTTTAAACAGATTTAATAAATTATTAAAAGGGAACGGTTGTTAGACCTTTGTTTTGGAGGATATATTATGATAAAAAAAGAAATAAATCCGTTTCATTCAGCGCAACAGCAATTTGATATTGCTGCAAATATATTGAAACTATCTGACTCTGTAAAAAAAACACTTAGAGATCCTATTGAAATTTTAGACGCAACGCTTATTGTTAAAATGGATAATGGTGAAACAAAAGAATTGAAAGCATATAGAAGTAGACACACTTTTGTTCGAGGTCCAGCCAAAGGAGGAATAAGATTTCACACAAATGTAACTCTTGATGAAGTTAAAGCACTTTCAATGTGGATGACTTGGAAATGTGCAGTTTTAAATTTGCCTTTAAGTGGAGGAAAAGGAGGAGTAATTGTTGATGGAAAAAATCTATCTTTAAGAGAACATGAAGAAGTTGCAAGAGCATACATAAGAGCGCTTGGTAAAAATTTTGGATCAAATAAAGATGTTCCAGCGCCAGATATGTATACTAATCCTCAGACAATGGCGTGGATGCTTGATGAGTATGAAAAGTTAGTCGGGTATTCTGATCCAGGTATGATTACAGGAAAACCGTTGTCAATAGGTGGAAGTGAAGGTCGAGGAACGGCTACAAGTTTAGGCGGTTTCGTTGTTCTTGAAGAAGCAGTTAAAGTATTTAATGTAGGTAAAAAAGTCGCAATACAAGGCTTAGGTAATGTTGGTGGAGAAATAATTCCATACTTAAACAATGCGGGTTACATAATTGTTGCCGTCTCTGATAGTAAAGGGGGAGTTTATTCTGAAAAGGGCCTTGATTTAGATGTTGTTCTTGAGCATAAAAAGAAAACAGGTTCGGTTTTTCAAGCTCCAAATACAACTGCAGTATCATCTGTTGAACTTTTAGAGTTGCCAGTTGACATATTAATTCCTGCAGCGATGGAAAATCAAATCATTGGAGATAATGCCGAAAATATAAAAGCGAAATTAATTTTAGAACTTGCAAACGGCCCGGTAACTCCTGATGCGGATTTAATATTATTCAAAAAAGGAATACATTCAGTTCCAGATATTTTAGCGAATGCAGGGGGCGTAACTGTTAGTTATTTTGAATGGGTTCAAAACAAATATGGATATTACTGGTCTAAAGATGAAGTTGAAAGTAAACTCTCAGTCATGATGAAAAAAGCATTTGCAGAAGTTTATAATATGTCAAAAGATAAAAAGGTTGATCTTAGAACTGCTGCGTATTTGCTTGCTGTAAAGAGAGTCTCTGATGCGGTAATGGTTCGAAATTCGAAGTAAAAAGATTTTTATAGATTCTTATTTTTTTTAATTTATGACTTTTGAATTAGGAATTTTCTTTGCATTCGGCGCTATGATTTTTTGGGGTCTTGGAGATTTTTTAATTCAAAGAACAGCAAGAAAAATAGGAGCACTTGAAACTTTACTCTGGATTGGAATTGTTGGGAGTTTAGGTCTTTTTCCTTTTGTTATAAATGATTTACATTTATTGCTAGATGCGTCTAATTTATTTCTTATTCTAGGACTGGGAGTGTTAGGATTTGTTGGGTCATTAATGTCGTTTAAGGCGTTTGAACAAGGCAAGATTTCTGTGGTTGACATGATTCTTGTGATTGAACTACCAATCATAATGGTATTAAGTTTCATTTTCTTAAAAGAAGTGCCAAGTTTTGTTCAAATTTTATTAATATTATTTTCTCTTATAGGTATTATTCTTTTAATAGCTACAGAATCATTTGGAAATTTTAGAACTAAGTTGGAGAAAGGAGTTCTTTTAGCTATAATTGCCGCATTATTTTTAGGAGGTTATACTTTTTTAACGGGGTTTTCATCTAAAAACATAACGCCTATGCTCGCCCTATGGGGTCCTTGGTTTTTGTGTACAATTATTGGTGTTTTTTTTATGGTGTTTAGAAAGAAAAAAAGTGTTTTTTTTCGGGATGCAATGAAAATAAAGTGGCTTCTAATTAGTACATGTATAGTTGATATTTTAGCGTGGGTTTTTTATGTATTCGCAGTTAAGAATAATGAGGTTTCAATAATTACTGCTATAACTGAAAGTTATCCTGTTATCGCATTAGGTCTCGGAGTTTGGATTAATAGAGAAAGAATTTTATTTCATCAGTGGCTTGGTGCAGGTCTTGCTTTAGCGTGCAGCATTCTTTTGAGTTTAACTTTATGATTCTTCTTTAAATCTCCAATTCAGAATTTGTATCATGACAAATGTTGCTATTGCAAGGGTTATTTTTAGTTTAGTTATACAAAAATAATATAAAGAAGGTTTTAAAATGGAATTGAATAAGAATGGATAAAGCTCAAGAAAAATTTTATAAACGGAATTCAGAAAAGTTTAAGAAATATGAATTTCAAAGTGGAGGAAAAATTATTTCTGGAGAGAGTCCAAATTTCATAGATTATTTGAAAACTTTTTCAAATAAAGAATTCAAGGTGTTAGATTTGGGGTGTGGTTCAGGAGAATTAACTTTGAAATTAGCGTCGTATTTTAAAGAAATAATAGGTATTGATCCATTTAAAGAATATATAAATTCAGCATTAAGACAAAAAAATGAATTAAACATTTCAAATGTAAATTTTATTGTTGCTGATGGAAAAAACATGCCTTTTAAAAGTGATTTTTTTGATATTATTATTAGTTCCAGAGGGCCTCTTTCTGCAGATTTAGAGTTTATGACTGAAAGTTATAGAGTTTTAAAAAAAGGCGGTTTGATGATTGAAGAAACAATAGGCGAACAGGATAAATTAGAGTTAAAAAAAATATTTGGTAGAGGCCAAAATTATCCAATTTCTTTAACTAAATTAGATTCTGTGAAAAAACTGTTATTAAAGTTAAATTTGTTATTAATTAATTATAATTATTTTTTGTATTATCAAGAGTATTCATCAATTGATGCTGTTTTAGAATTATTAGAAAGAGCACCAATAATTCCAGATTTTGATGTTATTAAAGATAAGAATAAGATAAATAATATTGAAAAAGAATTAGGCGTGACAAATATTAAATTAAGCAATCATAGATTGCATTGGTTTGCAAGAAAGTAGATTTAATCTTCTTTAAATCTCCAATTCAGAATTTGTATCATGACAAATGTTGCTATTGCAAGTATGAAAAATGAGACAAATTGTAATGTTGCCATAAAGTAAACTGCACCTGCAACAAAAACGATAAGCATAACTATGAATGCAAATTTTTTTGCAGGGTTTATTTTTGGTTTATTTTGTTTCTTTTCTTTTTTTGTCATGTTGATTGGTATGTTTGAAGGTTTTATCAAATTTTTGGCTACAACTCTCAATCATCGAAACTATCCATTCCTGAATCTGTTCTTGTATTCATTACTTTGTCTGCAAGAATTCTTACAGTGTTTGGATTTGATCCATATTTTACTAAAAGCATTTTTGCATTTTCAGCTTCTTCATGATGATGTTCATAACTTGAATGAGCACCATACAATCTAGAAATTAAATGGTCTAAGAATGTATTATTTGTGTAGGGATTTTTAATTTCGGTAAATATTTTATTTTCATCAAGTTTTCTATGAGCCCACTCGTCATTTATAAGAAATTCTTTTAAGTCTCTTTGTATGGCTTGGTATTTTTTATCTGAAATTTGTTCTTGAAAAAATAAAAACGGAGAGACTCTTAAATCATATAATTCTGGTTGAAGTGTTTCGTGTATAAATTCAAAAAAAGGTTTACTTATATTATTGTGTACTTTAATAAAATCTTTGTAGTTTGTTCTTTTATCAAATAATGCATCTGATATGTGGCCAAATAAAAAACTTTGTTCTAGTTCATCAAAAAGCATAATTATTTTCGGTTCATAACTTTTGAAATTTAAAGTAGACATTTTGTTTTCCCTCAATAATGGTTAATATTGTGTTTGTGGTTGAAACTTGTTTAAATAGTTTTTCTTTTAAAAATAAGTAGAGGTTTAATTGCTTGAGGACGGATGTCCGAAACCATTAAGGGTCCAACAAACTTCTTTGTTGAGCGATAGTTTTATATATTATTAATTCATTTTAATCTCTATAAAGTAAGATTTATGTGAGAAGGTGATTAAAAATGCTTAAAATGAAAAGAGTTACCGAGACGTACGATATGAGAGTTTTTACTGATTCTGGCGAATATTTTGGAGACGTTGAAGAAGTTATTGTTACAAACACAAAAATATTCGGTTGGAAAGTTAGAGCGACAAAAAATTCATTTTTAACCAAAGTTCTAGGTTCAGCTAAAGGAGTAATAGTTCCTCATCAGCTTGTTAAGAACATAGGAGATATAATGATTATTAGCAAATCTGCAGTTCCAAGTTACGATGGTAACGAACAAGGCGGATCCGCTCAAGAATAATTCTTTAATTTTTTATATTTTTATTTTTTTTATTTGTAATTTATTTTAATTCTTAGAGTTTATTTGTAATTTTTTAGAAGTTTATTTCAATACTAATTCGCATTCTGATTTAACATCTTTTAGAGCTTTTGTAAGTTCATCTATTGTTGTTCCAACAAATGTAAATCTTGGAACTATTTTTCCATCAACTTCTACGTCTTTGAAGAATTCTTCTTTTTCTTTTTGCCATCGCATTCTTTTTTGAAAATCTAAAGAAATGTAAAGTGCTTGATATGTTACCATGTCTTTTAGTGTGTCGCTATGTGTTGACATGTCTACTAATTGATATGGCATTTTTTTGTAGTGCAGATAATATCCGTTTAAAATAACTGGTTGATTATTCATTTTCGTCACGTCTTCAGTTTAGTTTTTTATTGTTTTTCAACTATTTTTTAATGATTTTTTTTAACTATTTATACATTTCCATCGATGTCCAATTATATTCTTTTATTTTTTTCCCTGATTCTTTATTTGGCGAGGCGTATAAATTTAAATCATGTCCTGTAAAAATTAATATTGCTGAAAGTAAATAATTCATTTCAGCATCGTTAAGTTTTTTTTCTTTTGTTTCATATGTTCTAAGAATAGTTGTTCTATGTAATAATGTGTCGAGGTCTCTTGCAAAACTTTCAGTTGGAATTCCTGTAAGATTCATTTCTAAAGGGACAAGATTTGGTTTATCATTTGAATTTCGTAGATGTGGGTTCATGTAATAATCAATTATTGCAAATGTTCCAGCTATTTCATGAGAGTCAAGCAAGCAATTAGTGTGATTTGTTTTTGGTCTTGGAAATGCAATGTCACCGTATAATTTTTCTTCGCAAATATGTGTTGATGATATATTGTATGCGATTTCGTATTTATTTTTATCATCTATTACAGGGATAGATGAAAATCTCATTTTATATCTTGCACTTCTTTGTGTTCTTGAAGGTACAAATAAAATTAATTGCGCGCCGCTTTTCGATACGCGTTCATGCGAGTCTAATAATTGAATAAATTGTTCTCCTCGCATATCATATGCTTTAACATCAATTCGTGGTACATGGTCAAGGTTCCATTGTGCATAACTATAAATTTTTGCAGCTTTAACTATGTGTAGAGGAGATAATTTATCAGTTAGACTTCCATCGATTTTTTTATATGCAAAATTACTAAAAGGAATTATGTGGTCTTTGTCGTGTTGTTTAGATTCTTGTTCTAACCATTCTTGTATTGCATCTTTTCTTAGTTCAAATGGTCTTAAAGGCGAGCCATTAGACGAATTATGTTGTGAAATTATTAATGTTTCTCCATCTTTTTTGTATGTTTTTGGATGCATGTTTAGTAAATCGCCTTTTATTCTAATTGATTCACCATTTTGACTATTTATTATTGCGTAGCATATTTCGCTAAGTAATGGTTTTACATCTATTTTAGTTGTATGATCTAAGATTTGTCTTGCTGTTGGTACTGTAAAAAACTTTTTTGGTTTTTTTATCATTAAAGGTTAGTAATTTAATGAAAATTATATAGTTTTGTATTAAAAATTCGAAAACAAAGATTTATTGCCATTTTACAGTGGCAAAAATGAAAATATTTATAAATGAGTTTACTTTCTAAGACTTAGTGATGCTTAATGGATAATAAAAATAAAAGTATAGGGGAATATGTTAGTAATTATTTATCAAATTTAAAATCTACTTCGGCGAGTAAATCTGCAAAAGTTGCAGGTGCAGGTGCGATTTTTCTTTCAAGTTGTGTTCCGATGCAATATGTTTCTGAATTTCAACAAAATGAAGAATTATCATTTAGTGGAATTATGTGGTTCGACGAGACTTTGCCAAATGGAGAAACTATTTCTCTTCCAAAAAAAATAGAATTTTTTGAAAGTGAAGACGGAAGATTGAATCATTTAATTATAAAAACAAAAGATACTGTTGCTAATGGTTACAAAATTTTAGGTAAAGAAAAAGAATTTATTGACGATGAAGCGAACAATTCTAATATGTATGATTCGAGTGTAGATTCTATTTTTGTAACGGATTCGAGAGGCAAATCATCAGCATATAGTATGCAATTTTTAAAAGATAAAGATCCAAGAAATTATAATGATCAAAACAGAATTTATAATAATGCTGTTAGACAAATAATGCGTAATTATAATCCGTCGATACGTAGAGAAAATTTAAGCGAAAGAAATTATATTTTGAAATAATTTTTAAAATTTATTTTTCTTTATTGTTTTTTTAAATTAATTTTCTTTATTTTTAAATTAATTTTTGTTCTTTTTTATTCGTTTCTTTATTTTTAAATGATATTTTTGTTCTTTTTTTTATATTTGTGTTTTTTTGTTTTTTTATGGTTTGTTTTATGTTCATTATTTTTTTGTGTGACATTTTTTTGTTTTTTTCTATGTTTTGTCAAAAAATTTCAACTTTTAGTTTTAGCTCTATTTTATTTATAAACAACCATTATAGCTTATAATACTATTAAAATTAGTAAAGTATATAAATATAATATAAGTTATATGGCTTATAATTGCTGCTTTTATGCAGACATAACTTGTAGATATACAAAATAGTATATTTATCGCAAAAAAATTGTGTATTTACAGGTCGGAAAATTCGCAGGGTGTCTCGAGGTGTTAATGCCTACCATTCGGTTTAGGAAATATCGAGATTGCGAATTTTCCTCTTTTTTTCCTCTTTTTTCTGAGGGGTCGAGGGCGTTTATTGTTAACTGAAAAAGAAATAGAGGTATTAAAACTTAGAAAATCTAACTTGACTCAGATTGAAGTCGCTAAAAAATTAGGAATTTCTCAGGCGGCAGTTTCAAGTTTTGAGAAGAATGCGTTAATGAAAATAGATGGCGCGTATGAAGTTTTAAGAATTGCAAATAAATTAAAATTGAAGGTGGTGACGCTTGAAAATAAGTAAACCTCTTCACGATTCTAGGTCTAAAAATGATAAGACTCATTTTGTTCGAATATTTGTATTTTTAGCTATCTTTGTATTAATTGCAATTGTTGCTTTTTTATTTAATGGTGATGTTGATAAAATTACAGGTGATGTTACATCAAGCGATGGTGCTATTAGTATTTTAAATATTAGTTCATTTATGGTTGACGGCGAAATGATTAATTTTAGTCGTGATATTGTTTCTTTGAAAGTTAATGGTAATTTTAATGGTCGGGGGTATGCCAAAGTATTTGCAATTGTTGATAATCAAAAAATTTTAATTTATGAGTTTAAAGAATTAAATGGCTCTTCTTCATTGATGACAGGGTTTGTTGTTTATGGTGGAGAAGAATTACAAGATGTTACTCAAGATGTTACTTCGAATCAAGATGTTACTTCAAGCGAAATTATTTTCGATGATGCAAGTTTAGAAAATAGTGATGCTGTAATTGTTGACGCAAATATTGTTGCTGATGCGAGTGTTGTTGATGCAGTTGTTGAAGATGTTGTTGAAGATGTTGTTGATGTTGATGTTGGTGTTGGTGTCGATGGTGATGTTGTTAATGTTACTGATGTGATTGTCGATGTTGAGGCGATTGTCGATTCTGATATTGTCGATGCGAGTGTTGTTGAAAATGTTTCTTCGAATTTAGTAAATGATTCAACAGAATTTATCGAGATAAATAATAACTCGGTAGATTCAGAATTAAATTTATCGTCTGAAATTGATGTTGAAAATGTTTCTTTCGTAAATAATTCTGATGTTGTAATTAATGATTCTATTTTTATAAATGAGACGAGTAATGAGACGAGTAATGAAGTGTACAATGAACTAATTAATGAATCGAGTACGAACTCGAGTAATGCTGCGAGCAACATCTCAAATAATTCAAGTGATAACGAAACAATAATATCTGATAATATTTGTGGTGAAGAAATTTGTAGTGAAGAAATATTTGTTGACAATACAACAAATAGTAGTTTTAACGTTTCTTCAAATTTAACTAATGTTATAAAAATTAATAATTCTAATGGAATTGTCGTTGTTAACGGTTGTTTAGAAACATGTAGTATTTTACCGACATTTGTTGATTCAATTGTTTTTGAAGTTGTTGACGGTGATTTGTTTGTTGATTCTTTTAATTTTGTATCTTTAGAATCGGCTGTTGTTTTAGAACATGATGTTGAAAATGTTTCTTTATTTGTTGGATCATTTAAATTAATTAATCTCGGAGATTATTTTTCAGGTTCCGATGTGTTTTTCGATGTATCATCATCCGTTGGTTATGATTATGAATTGCAAGGTTCTTCTTTGAAATTTATTGGTCTCGCTGAGGGTGTTTGGCCTGTTAAAATTTATGCTGTTAAGAATGATGTTTTAATTACAAGTAATGAGTTTTTTATTGTTGTTGAAAATCCTTTAGCTTTAGATAATATTCCTTTATTTGATGACTTTCTTCTTAATTCGTCATTGAATGTAACAGATAATTTGTCGAGTAATTTATCCGTTATTGATTTAGCAAATGTTAGTTTTAATGTAACAGATAATTCTTCTTTGAATGAGTCTTTGATTGTTAATGCATCTCTTATTAATGAGTCGCTTGTTAATTTATCTTTAGATAATTATTCTTTGCCAATTGTGATTCTTCCATTTGTTGTTGATGAAGAACTCGCTCAGTTAATTCTTGAGAATTCTTCAGAGGATGTTCGTGTAATTATAAAATATAAAGACGAAGCAATAGATTCGTCAAGTGTTGTTTCGATACAGGAATATGTAGATGATGCAAAGGAGAATGCGTCAGTTGTTATTTCAAATAATGATTTATTTGTTTTACAAGAAGAAAGAGCAATTGCAATTCAAGAGTTAAATGTTGTTGATGAAAATATTGCGCAAATTGACGAGACTTTGCAAGAGCAAGATGGATTTTCTTTGTTTGGAAAAGATGTCAAAGAAAAAAATAAAATTAAATTAGACGAAGATAAACAAATTCAATTAGAAAGAAAAGATGTTTTATTAGATGAAGTTAATGTTACTGAAAATAAAATTGAAGATTTAGCTTTTGCTGAAAAAGTTATTTCATCATCAATTGTTGTTGAGCAAAGTGTTTTAGATTTGGGCGTCGAGTCTATTTCACTTGTAGTTTCAGATATTGAAGTGTTGAAAGATAATTCTGATATTGAAGCTGTTTATGTTGATTCGCCTGTGTCGTCTTTAATTGATGACTCATCTCAAATAATTAATTTACCAGAGGCGCGAGAGTATGCTTTTGAAAATTTAGATATTAATCTTACTGGAAGCGGTGTTAAAGTTTGTTTTGTTGATACAGGATTGAATTCGAATGTTGTTCCTTTTAGTTACGGTTTTGATTTTGTAAATAATGATTCAGAGCCTATTGATGATAGTGGTCATGGAACTTTAATTGGTTATGCGCTTTATAATTTATCGCCTAACGTTGAAATTATTGCGGTTAAAGTTTTGAATTCAACATCACAAGGTTTTGAATCTGATGTTATTGCAGGATTGCAATATTGTTTAGATCAAAATGTTTCTGTTGTTTCATTAAGTCTTGGTAGTGGTGGATATAGTGGTTTTTGTGATAATAATATTTTAGCTCAAAAAGTTAATGAATTATCAAGTTTAGGAATTGTTGTTGTTGCAGCAACTGGTAACGATGGTTCATCGTCATTAATTAAAAGTCCAGCATGTGCAAGTGGAGCAATTGCTGTTGGTTCAAGTACAAAAGAAGATGCTCTCGCATCGTTTACAAATTACAATGATGTCGTTTTGCTTTTATCTCCGGGAGAAAATGTTGTAACAAAAAATATTAATGGGAATTTGGAGAGTATTTCAGGTACAAGTATTAGTGTTCCATTTATTTCAAGTGCTGTCGCATTATTGTTTCAAGATGGAATTAGTAATTTTGAAACATTATCTTTTAATGAAAAGAAAAATAAAATTGTTCATACTGGCGATTTGATTAATATTTCTTTTATTAATTCTTCAGGAAATCATTCAAGATATTTTTCAAGAATAAATATTTACAATTTAATTACAAATAATATTACAAATAATTTAACGTCTGCGAATATTTTTGATTACAATGCGACCAATGGGATGATTGTTGATGCGTTAGTTGTATCTTGTTCAACATTGTCTACTGCGAATTCTGTGAATAATTTAACCTCTAATTTGTCAATTAATGGTTCGACTTGTCTTACTGTGAATGCGGCAAATATAACTATTGATTGTCAAGGATTTACTATTAAGGGAAATAATACTGCAAGTACAAGTGGTATTCTTACTACGAAATTTAATACAACAATTAAAAATTGTATTATTACTGATTTTAGTTATGGTGTAAGGTTTAATGCTGCAACTAATGGATTGGTTGAAAATGTTACTGTAAATGTTTCAGCATCTAACTCTAATGCAATTTCTTTTGTTGGTGTGTCAACTAATAATAGATTAGTATCTAGCACTGCAACATCTGCTAGTTCTGCTATTTATATTGTTAATTCTCATAATAATACGGTTAGTAATTCTATAGGTACTTCGTCATCAAATCATGCGATTTGGATGACTACTACTGCTGCTAATAATACTTTAATAAATGCTTCAGGTATGGCACTTGGAGCGTATTATGGAATTGTCGTACAAGGGGTTAATAATTCAGTGTATAATTCGACAGGTAATTCTTCTGGTAGTGCAGGTTTAGTGTTGGTAAGTCTTAATAATTCTGTGATTTCAGGTTCGATTGGAGAATCTAATGCGAGTGCTGGGTTTTTGCTTTCTTCTGCTAGGAATAATATTATTTCAAATTGTTATGGCAGTTCTAATTCAGCGTCAGCAATTTGGCTTTTGAGTTCAGATAATAATACCCTTTCAAACATATCTGGTAATTCTAATTCAGCTACAGGAATATTTGTCGCTTACTCAAACAATAATAGAATTTATAATTCTTCGGCAGTATCGGGTTCAAATCATGCAGTATGGTTGCAACATAGTAATAATAATTTAATATCTTACTTTTCGTCTATAACTAGTGCAGGAATAGGGTTTATTGGTTATAATGCTAGCAATAATAATTTAACTAATTCTAGACTAACATCGGGTGATGGCTGGGTGAGTTTATATGTGTGGACTAATTCTAATAATAATAATTTTGTTAATAATACTCTGAATTCTACTGGTGTGCTTTTGCAGATCGAGACAACTTCTTCTAATAATACTTTTTGTTGGAATAATTTTACATCAACAACAGGAGTTTATGTTAATGATTTAGTTGGAGGTAATTATTATAATTCTAGTTTATGTAGTGATGAAGGTAATATTTATGCAAATGTAATGGATAATACTATTTTAATTGGAGGAATATCTAATTCTACAGGTTTTCCAAATTTATACAAAGGAACATTCGGATCAGGATATCCGTATAATAATGTCACGAGTGCGGGAAAGTTTAGTTGTAATTTTGCAGGTTGTGCAGATTATGTTCCTTTAACAAATATATCAGGATTATGTGTGACGAATAGTGATTGTATTACGGGTTATTTTTGTTCACAAGCAGGAATTTGTGTTGCTAAATTAGATTCTGCAGGTGATTGTGTCAGTACGGCTGTTTATGTTGATAATTATTCCGAAAGTAATGGTGCTTGTAGTTCAGGGTATTGTCGAGATTCTATGCCGTTTTGGCATCCTGAATCTGATAATGATGGTCTTTGCGATGTGGGAGAAACATGTGCTTGTATGCCTAATGCAACAACTTGTTGGTATGACACTTCAAATAATTATTTTAGTGAAGGCGAGTTTGGTCTTCAAGGATGTATAAGTAATGGGACTGGAACAACTCCAGGTAATAGGGCCCAATGTTCTAGTGGTGTTTGGGCTGCGAGTAGTTGTGGATATTCGGCTTATAATCAATGTAGCGGTACATGTCAAAAAGGACGTGATGTAAACTTTTGTACAGATAATGATAATACTTGTTATGATAGTGGAAATAATTTATTTGAATATCTAACTGGTGATGGAGTTGTTTGTAGTGCTGGAAGTGAAATTAATCCTAATTCTAGCAGTAATTGCGATGCTACAATTGATTGTGTTGATCGTGCATGTAGTGCATCAACATATTATAGAGGTTGTGCTGTCGGAACTGCGTCTTGCACTGAAACAAATAAACAATCGGGTACTGCATGGTATGCGACAATTAATTATGCTATTAATAAAACTGAATATAAGGTAGGAACTTCATGTAGTGAATTATATAGAACTGTTGAGACTTATTGTAATACGCTTTCATTTTTTTGCAGCAGTGATTGTTCTAGATCAGCTTTTATGTATACTTGTAATGGTGCAGGTTCATGTTCTCAAAATTTTGGCACGACAGGTAATGCTGCTAATGTAGGTCAAGTTTGTCTTGATGGTGCATTTTATGCAGGTAATTCAACTCTTTATGCATATAATAGTAGTGCTACTCCTCGTTGCAGTAGTTCAAGTCCATCAAATGGGTTTGGTGATAGAGTATATGATGTTTATGCGTGCAATGGTTCTGCAGGAGGAATAGGTCCTGATGTTGGAGATATAGTTCTACAAGATTGTGGAACTGGTTGTTGTTATGCTGGAACTAGTTGTATTGCAACAGGAAATTATGGAACTTACAACTGGTATAATTTTGGAGCAGGAGATGGGTCATCAGGTGTAGCTACTGATTTTTGTAGTGCTGCAGTAGCTTATGATTGTTATAATAGTGGAGATTGTGGTAGCGGTTATTATTGTAACGCTACAAATAATTGTAGTAATGCTTGCACTGCTAATTCAGTTTGTCCTACAGGGTATTATTGTTCTCAAGCCGGTGTTTGTGCAGCAAAAGTTGCAAATGGAGATAGCTGTGATTATTCAGTAATTTATGCTGATAATTATACTGATGCAAATACGGCTTGCACTAATAGTTATTGTAGAGATGAGTATGATACAGCAGGAATGGACGGAGATGGAATTTGTGAAGCTAGCGAATCTTGTTGGTGCGCAAGTTCAAGTACTGCTTGTATGACTGATGCAGCTGAAGTTGCAAGTGGAGCTTATTCTACTAATGATTGTTATAGTAATGGAGCTAGTACAACTCCTGGGCAAAATGCTACTTGTAGTAACGGTGCATGGGGAGGAACTAGTTGTGGGTATAGTGCATATAATCAATGTAATGGTGTTTGTGAAGAAGGAAGAGATGTCATGTTTTGTACGAACGCATCTAATACTTGTTATGATGGTGGGCAAAATTTATTTGATTATTTGGAAGGTGATGGCAAAGTTTGTAGTGGCGGTTCAGAAGTTGATCCGAGTGATAGCATTAGATGTGATTGGGCTTTAAATTGTAGCACTTCTGTTCTTTGTTCTGCAGCAAAATATAATAGAGGATGTACTGCGGGCACACTTTCTTGTACTGAAACAAATAGACAATCAACAACTCCTTGGTATCCATCAGCAGGGTATACTCCTGCAGAGAATCAGTATAGAATAAATGGGACTAGTTGTAGCGTGGGAACTAATCAGTGTTCAGGCACTGATTTTTGTCAAGGTGAAATATTTTACAGCGGATCTTATTGTGATGGTGTTGGAAACTGCAATTATACTTATGCACTAGATAAAGATTCTAGTCAGACTTATTGTGAAAGTACTGCAAGCGGATGTACTGCTAGAACATGGTATGCTAACTTAGGAACAAATGCAGGTAATTATCCTCAATGTTGTGGAGATGATGCAGCGAGTGATAGTTTTTCAACTTATGCAGGAACTTTAACTTCATCAACGAGCAGCAGTTGTAGTCGATGTAATGCGGGAACTGCATCTGGAACTAATACGTATTATGGTAATGGGTATTATTCAGGTAATTTGGCAACGACAAGTAGTTTAACTTGTTATTATGGAGATATTACTTGCGCATATAATTCTGGACTTGATGGAACAAGCGCCACAATTTATGGTAATGGTTATGCTACTGCGAGTAATACTAGTGCAACAACATTAACTTGTTTCTACGGCGATTTAACTTGTGCAGATAATAGTAAAGCAAATGGTAGTAGTGCGGATCATTGCGGTAATGGTTATTTTAGTTCGTCAAATATATTATGTAGTTCTGCGACTGCGACAACTGCGGAGTCGGGTTATTGTTATTACGGAGATATTGCGTGTGGTGATGGGTATCATGGTAATGGTACTGTGAGTTCTTTGTTGTATGGTAATGGGTATAATACTTCGAGCGAGACAACGAGTTTGACTTTGACTTGTTATTATGGGGATATTAGTTGTGCAGATGGTAGTAGTGGTAGTGGTACGAGTACTACGCTTTATGGTAATGGTAATGCTACTGCAAGTAATACGACTGCGACGTGGCTTACTTGTTATTATGGTGATATGACTTGCGGTGATGGTACGAAGGCGAATGGTAGTAGTGCTGATCATTGTGGTAATGGTTATTTTTCATCGTCGAATACGTTGTGTACTGCTGCGAGTAATACCAGTGCAACTTCGGGTTATTGTTACTCAGGTGATATTGCGTGTGGTGATGGATATCATGGTAATGGTACTGTGAGTAGTTTGCTTTATGGTAATGGAAATTGGATAACTACTACTTGTTATTATGGAGATATTAATTGTAATAATGGTGCTAGCGGTAATGGTGCTAGTGCGACGATGATGTGTTCGGTTGGAACTACTACTTGTTGTAATTCTGGAACTTATTATGAGGGTTTGACGTGTACTGATGGAGGGTATACTAATCCTAGTTATGATCGTGATACGAGTCAGGCTAGATGTCAATATTCTAGTGGTGGTTGTAGTGTTTATAATTGGAGTATTGGTGGAGAAGTTAATGCGACTGTTTGTTGTGGTGATGATGCGAGTGAAAATACTAGAACTAGGATTGCTCATGCGAGTATGGATTTAAGTTATGTTACAAATACGAGTGATGATGGTTGTTGCATAGCATCTACTGATTGTGTTGATGATTCGACGTGTGTTGATACAACAAATGTTGCAAGAGATGCTGATTCCGATGGTGATAATGATTATTGTTTAAGCGGTACTTGGTATGATTGTAACACAGATGCACAATGTGGAACTGGTTATTATTGTTCAGCTAATAATTGCGTAGCATCATCAATAAGTGTAACTTATAATGGAACAACTCCTGATGGAGTTGCAAGACAAATTGCTAATGCTGTTAGAATAAATGTTTCAGTTATTTCTGTTGGAAGTAATGTTGTAAATTGTACTCTTGAATGGAATAGTGTTAATGAAACAATGACGATGGTTGGAACGGGAACTAGTGTTTCATGTTATAAAGATAAAACAACAACTGATGGAACAACTAACACATTCAAAGTTTATGCAAATAATACTGTTGCAACTTATGGAAATACAAGTACAAGATCATTTAGAGAAAACGTTTTACCTTCAGCGCCAACACATACAAGTCCAACAAATGCTGGACGAGTGTTTGGAAATAGTCAAACAATTTCTTGGTCAGCAGGTTCTGCTGATGCTGATGGTGATACAACAACATATTATTGGAGAATTGATACAGATAATCCTCCAGCATCCGCATTTACATGTAGCAGTAGTACGACAGGAACTAGCAGTACTGCTTGTTCAACAGCAGATAATACAATGTATTATTGGGATATAATAACTAGTGATAGTTATGAAAATAGAACTGCAACAACTGCGTGGAGTTTTAGAGAAAATGCAAAACCTGTAATTTTAGGGGATGATGTATCAATTTCACCTGTAAATCCTCTAACAACTGATGATTTAAATTGTAGTGTAACAGGGTGGAGTGATTCTGATTCTGATTCAGCGCAATATTATTTCCAATGGTATAATTCTTCAACTTTAAAATATACAACAGGACCAACAGCCACGACATGGAATGTTTTAGCTAAAAATAATTTAACTGATGGGAGTACTTGGAATTGTACTGTTACACCTTATGATGGTTATGAAAATGGAACATATATAACAATTTCAAAAACAATAAATCAAGGTTGTGGAATTGTATCTTCAGGAAGTCATATATTAAGTTCTGATATTTCTATAAATGATTCAACTTGTATAAATATAACTGGAGCTAGTGTTGTTTTAGATTGTGCGGGACATTCAATTATTGGAAATAATGCATCAAGTACTTATGGAATTTATTCTGCGCAGTTCAACACCACAATAAGGAATTGTAACATAAGCAATTTCGGAACAGGAATATATATTTCACAAGGGGCATCCGCTGCACTAATTGAGGATACTAATATTTCAATTACAAAAACAGGAGATAATAATGTTAATGGTTTTGCAGTTCTTGTTAAGGCATCATCAGTAACTGGAAGCACATTTTCTCATCTTCGCCTTAATTCTTCAGGAACAGCAGGAGAGGGATTTAGAGAATATCCTATGAAAAACTCAGTGTTACGAGATAGTACAATTTATAGTATAGATAAATCAATTTATTTAGTTACGGGCTCAGGTAATACTATACAAAATATGACTTTATTTTCTAGTTCTAATGGTATTGATGTAAATGGTGAACTTGATAGTATTGTTCTTAATTCTAATATAGTTTCGACTGGTGCTGCGATAAACAACTTTGCAAATAGTCATAGAATGAATTATACAAACAATACCCTAAATGTTCTTGGTAGCGGACATGGAATTACAAATACTGGTGGTTCGAATGTTTCTATTGACTGTCAAGGCAAAAGCATAACGGGGAGCAACACAACAGGGTATGATGGGATTTATTCTAATCAGGTTAATACAACTGTGAAGAATTGTAACATAAATAATTTTCAACATGGGCTCTATTTTAGTGGAGATGTGGCAACAACAACTAATAATAATGCATCAACAACACACACATCAGGAACTGGAATTGTACAAGTTGGAACCAACGGAGTAATTACTGGAAATCGTTTCAACTCAGTTTATCGTGCAGCTCAAGTATCAGGTGCATGTGGAGGAACAGTATTTACAAATAACATAGTAAATGTAACAGGTGGACAAGGTGCATTTGAATCCGAATCAGTAAGTGGAACAAATGTTCTGATTGCTAATAATACAATAATGTCAACAAATAGCCTAGCGATATTTTCATATACTGGTGGTGTGAATTTCACATACATAAACAATACTTTAATATCAACATCGGGCACACTTGCAAGTCTTTCTTTAACATCTTCTGGCAATATTTTTTGTTGGAATAATTTCACCTCTACAAGCGGGCTTTATGTTTCTGACGCTAACGGTGGAAATTTTTATAATTCGAGCGTATGTAATAATGAAGGTAACATTTATGCAAATGTGTTAAATAACTCAATTGCGATTTATGGTATGGCTGCATCAAGCGGGTTCCCTGCTCTTAAGATCGGAACCACAGGTACAGGATTTCCATATAGTAATACAACATCAGGAAGTAAATTTTCTTGCAATTTTGCAAATTGCGCAGATTTTGCGCCTCTCACTAATCAAACAATACTTCAGTGTGGTACGCTTTCATCTGCGAATACAGTTTATACAATGGCTGCAAATTTGACAGCAAATGGTACAAATTGTTTCACAATAACGGGAGCGAACGTGACTTTGGATTGTGGAGGATATTCAATAGCAGGTAATAATTCTACCGCAACATATGGGGTTTATTCAACTAAAGTAAATACTACGGTGAAAAATTGTCAAATAAATAGCTTCGGAGGAGCGATAATGTTTTCTACAGGCTCTACTAATGGGTCGATAATTAACAACACTGTTGTCACATATGTGAGTTGGGATGGGGGAATATTAGTATCAGGTGGACGAGTAACAATTACAGGAAACAATGCTACAGACTATGGTTCTGCTTATGCAATAAGAACCGCAGGAACAACTGTAGGAACAATAGTTGCAAATAACTTTGCATATGCAATGGCAGCAGGGTATGGAATTTATGTTTCTAACGCAGCAAACGGAGGACAATACACAAATAATACTGTATTCGCAAATACTAGTCGAGGGATATCTGTTACAAATGGTACAAATGTTTCTATTGATTGTCAAGGTAAGTCAATTATAGGAACTAACGCATCTGGTACTTATGGTATTTTTTCTGATCAGTTAAATACGAATATTACGAATTGTATAATTGCGGGTTTTGAAAATGGAATTTATTTAGGAGGAACAAGTGGTATTGTAGATAATGTAACTGCGAGAACTTATGTTAATACTGCATATTCAAATGGAATTCAAATTGGAGGAAGTAATAATTTAATTAAAAATTCAGTCGGTGAAAAATATGCGGGCACAGATAGTGCTGCTATAAATTTTTATGGTTCAACATCGTCTAATTGTACTAATTGTACTGCTATCGCATCAGTTATTGCAGCATTTAGAGCAAGAAATATTGTCGGCGGAACTTTTACAAATTTGAATATAACTGCAACAGGTTCAGCTTATGGTTATTATTTATCAGGTTCTGCCAAAAATTCTCAAGCAAATAATTTGATAATTAATAGTGTTACAGGTTATGGGGTTTACATAAATTCAGGTGAAACGCAAACGAATAATTCTATTACTGGATTAACTTTGAGTTCATCAGGAACATCTTCTGCGTCTTCAGGAGTATATCTTAATGGAGGAAATAATACAATTATAGATTGTCAAGGTGGCTTAGTTAAAGGTACAAATTCATCTTCAACTTACGGAGTATATTCTTCTGCAATTTATACAACTATTAAAAATTGTATGATGTCTAACTTTTCTACAGGTATGCTACTTGCAGGAGCAGCAGATAGTAATATTTCGAATGTATCTATAACTATTACGTTTGGTGCAGGTAATGGAATTTTAATTAATTCTAATGCACATAGGGTAAATATTTCTAAATTATCTATGACTAATGGAAATGCAACAGGAATTAACGTTGCTAGTGGACAAAATGTAAGTATTGATTGTTTAGGTGGAACAATATCAGGCGGTGGAGGTGCGGGAGTTTATGGAATTTATTCAGGACAAACAAATACATCTATTTCGAATTGTGTTATTAGCAATTATCGTTTAAGTGTGTGGTTTGCAGGAACATATGATTCAATAAGATATAGTAATTTAACTTATGTAGGTTCTGGAAATGGAATTACTTGTGCATCTGAGTATTGCGTCGTTGCAAATAATATTATTAACATTACTGGTAATGTAAATATAGGTCTTGCTAATTCAAGATACGGTTTAATAGAAAATAATGTTGTTGCTGGTGGTAGCGTATTTTATCCTTATTCTGGCGCGAATAATAATTTAATAAAAAGTAATAATTTTTCAGGAGCATTAGATATATCTGTTTCTAGTTATAATAATTATACTCAAAATAGATTAACTAATTTGTATACTGAAGGAAGTTCAGCAACACATAGTAATAGAATTTTCAATAATACATTTACTGCTCCCTCGACAGTTTTATTAGATATTAATGCACAATCATATAATAATACAATTTATTGGAACAATTTTACAGGAAGTAGTACTTATTATGCAAGAGATCTTAATGGAACTAATTATTATAATACAACTATTTCAAGTATTGGAGAAGGAAATTTATGGTACAATGTTCTTTCAGGGTCTATTGTAATTGCAGGAGTTACATCGTCTAGTTTCTCTCCTTATTACATAGGTTCTCAAGGAAGTGGGTATCCTTACAATAATTCAAATGCTGGAGGAAAACTCTCAGGTAACATAATTGATTATGCTCCTTTAACAACTAGAATGAATTCAGCTCCTGTTATGAATCATAGTAGAATTTCTCCAACTACAGCGTATACAAATGGAACATTAAAAGGTTATTGTGCTGCGAATGATTCTGATGGCGATCAAGTTTATTATTATTATAGATGGTATAATGGAAGTACAATTTCAGAATCTGGAATTACGGGTTCGAAGTATGCTCAAGCGTTAGAAATTAATGTAGATGATTTAGCAGATGGTATTCAAACTAAAGGAGAGTCGTGGATATTTAGTTGTCTTGCATACGATAGTTCTGCGAATAGTTCTTGGAAGAATAGTTCGACTTTAGTTATTTCAAATACTCCTCCTCCTCAAGTTACTCTAACTTATCCTGGAAATGCAAATACAACATTTAGTAATAGAACTCCTAGATATACTTGGAGTGCTGTAACGGATATTGATTCTGATTCTTTAACGTATAATATTATGGTTTCAACTGATAGTTCATTTACTGCAATTATTGTTAATCAAAATACATCTAATACTTATTATGATCAACCAACAGAATTAGCATTTGGTAATTATTATTGGAAAGTTCAAGCTCACGATGGAACAATAAATGGCTCATGGAGTTCTACGTGGAATTTCACACTAGTTACGTATGTTTCTGTACAATTAATTACTGCTAACGTTTCGTTTAACATGTTAAATATTACGCAATCTGATGATACTACTGATGATTCTCCTCTTCCTTATGTTGTAAAGAGTTTTAGTAATACTTATATTGATGCAATTAATTTTAAAGTATCATCTAGTTTATGGTCGAGTCAAGGACTTAATACAAGTTATTGGCAAATGAAAACAAGATCAAAGAGTGATGGTAGTTTTAATGTATCTGGTTCAAAAACAACATTCTTTAATGTTACAAATACAACTTATGTTGTAAGATCTTTAAATTATAGTGCCACAAGAAATAATGCAAGTTTTGATGTAGGAATTACAATTCCTGCATATGAGCCTCCTGGAGATAAATATAATTCTTTCACAATAGATTGGGAGGTTGCAAGTTAAAATGGCAATCTCTAAAAATTTATTGAGTAAATATTCATCTAAATATTCATCTAAATATTCATCTAAATATTTATCTAACTATTTATTATTCGCAATAATTATGTTTGGTTTATTTTTAGTTATTCCAAATGTCACAGCGCTAGGGGTTGCGCCTGGTGAAAAAACAATAGTTTTTGATGGCGCTGAAATAAATTATGATTTAAGAATTACAAATGATGAATTAAAAACTGCAGATTATGAATTAGAAGTTAGTGGCGATCTTGCCGAGTACGTAACTATGAGTAAAAAAATGGTTTCATTTCATAGTTCGAAATCTGAAGAAATGTTATCTGCAAAATTTAACATTCCATCAAGTGCGAAAGTTGCACCCGGCGAATATGTTATTAGAATAACTATTAGAGAAAAGAAAAATCAAGATGAAGGAATTGTTGCATTTATGGGTGTAATTTCTAAATTAGTAATTACAATTCCTGGTGACGCTGCGTATGTTAAAGCAGCAGTATTTGCTCCAAATTTTATTAAAGATTCAAGTAATTCTTTTTCAGTTGATGTAATAAATAAAGGAGTTAAACCTGCAACTAATTGTTTAGTTGTGATGGATATATTAACTTCTACTAATTCTAAAATAACATCTATACTTTCAAATAATTTTAGAGTTGAAGGTGCGAAAACTGAACGAATTTTCCTTAAGTGGACTCCAAATCTTAATAATGGTAAATATATTGCAAAAACTTCAGTTGTATGTGATGAATCATCGACAACGGATGAAAAAATATTTGAGATTGGAAGTCCAGACATAGTAGTTTCTGGATTAAATGCAGATAAATTTACTTTAGGTGAAATAAATAAATTTAATTTGGTTTTATCAAGCGAGTGGGGAGAATCAATTAGCGGAGTTTATGCAGATATAGAATTAATGCAAGATGATTCTCAAATATTTTCAACAAAAACGGAATCAACTGAATTTTCACCTCTTGAGAAAAAGATAATTCCTATGTATATTGATACAAGAGATGTTTCACCAGGTGTATATTCACTTAATATTATGCTTCATTATTTAGGTAAAGATGTTGGAGAAGTTTTTACTTTAAGAATGTCTGGTCAAGAAATTATAATAAATAGAGTTAGTGGAATGGTAATTGGCGGAAGTAGTAATGACAATAGCAATCAAGAAGATAATGGTGGCAAAAATAATTCATTATTAATTATTGTAATTGTATTTGTTGTTGTAATTAATGGCATACTTGTTTACACATTAATTAAAAGAAAAAATAAGAAATCCTAATAGTGGTGCAATCAATAATAAAAAATAATAAAAAAATAATAAAAAAAACAAAAGATGAGCCATATTAAATCAATAATAAGAAATGATGAAAATAAGAAATGATGAAAATAAGAAATAATGAAAATAAGAAATAATGATTAAGAATAAAAAAATAAAAAATAGACGAGATATTAACAATGTTAACAGAAAAAGAAATCAACGTTTTGTTGCTTAGGCAAAAAGGATTAACTCAAGTAGATGTGGCTCTAAAACTAAAAATATCTCAAGCAGCAGTTTCAAGTTTTGAAATGAATTCATTAAAAAAAATTAAAGAAGCTCAAAAAATAATTCAAATTGCAGGAAAATTAAATATTAAAATGAATAAAAGTGGAAAAATTTGAGAAAAATGTAATGGTGTTAGTTGAAAAGTTTAAATATTATTTAAAATGAAAAAATTAAAAGATTCACAAAAAAATAAAAAAAAGAATTTAATTAGAATTCTTGCTGTTGTTTTTATTTTTATCGCGATTTTAACGGGTTTATTTTTACTTAATTTATATTTCAATAAGGGAGAATTTAATTTATTTACGGGACGATCTATCGGAGATAAAATAACTATGTATGATTTAGAATTAAATTCATCTTTCACTTCGAATTCATCTATTTTATTTAATAAAAATGTGGCATCTTTAAAAATTTCTGGAAACTATTCGGGTGTTGGAAATGCAAAAGTGTATGCGATTATCGGCGACACAAAAATTTTAATTTACTCTTTTGAAAATTTAGATAATTCAAATGATGTTAACGATGGAAGTAGGGGAGTTACAGGATTTGTTGTTTTCGATGAAAATTCGACGGCAGATAATTTGGTAAATAGTTCGTTAGATGTTTCTGTTGATGCTTCTGTTGATGAAGTCGTTGATGGTATTGTTAATGATGTATCTGATGAGTCGCTAATTAATATAATTGAAGAGCCACAAGCAGATATTTCATCTGATGTTTTGGGTAATAATTATTCTGATGTATTGTCTAACAATTTATCTAACAATTCATCAAACAATTTATTTATCGATTTGTCTTTGAATGAATTTATTAACGAGTCTTTTAATTTATCTTCTGATTTATCTTCGAATGCATCTTCTAATTTATCCTCTAATTTATCCTCTAATTTATCCTCTAATTTATCCTCTAATTTATCATTTAATGAATCTTTAAATTTAGAAAATAATGATTCGTTGAATTTATCATATAATTTATCTTCTGAGGTGTTATCATCAGATACGTTAGTATCTGATGTTGTATTGAATTTATCTTTAAATGAGTCATCTAATTTGTCGATTGAATTTGTCGAAGAGCAAATCGAACAACAAAATATATTTCAAGAGTTCACAAAAGTTTGTTTAGAGAGTTGTACGATAATTCCTATTTTTGTAGACTCTCTCGAGATAGAAATAGATGGTGGAGAATTATATTTAACTAACATTAGCTATGTGTTGCCTGAAGATTCTCTTTATTTGAAAAATAATTTTTCAGATATTGCGATCAATGTGGGAACAGAAAAAATAATAAATTTAGAGAATTATTTCGCAGGAAATAATGTGTTCTTTGATTTCTCCTCGTCAACAGGATATATTTATAGAATCGATGGTTCTTCAATAATGATTTCAGGAGTATCAATTGGAGTTTGGCCTGCAAAAGCATACGCTGTAAAAGATGGAGTGATGGTCGAAAGTGAAGTATTCAATATAATTGTTGATGTTCCATTTATTGAAAATTTAGTTATTCTTGAAAATAATGAAACTAATATTTCGATTATTAATACGTCAATAGATAACGTTTTATTACTTAATGAGTCTGTTAATTCTACAATAAATTTAACGTTTAACGAATCTATAAATTTAACAACTAATGTAACATATAATTTATCATTGCTATATAATTTATCAGGAGTTGATGAAGAAGTAATTGATGCACTTGAAAATAATAGAAGAGTTCGAGTTTTAATTAAAACTAATGATTATGGTGCAAATAATGTTGATGCTAATGTTGATGTTAATGTTAATAGTGTAGTTAATGATGCGTCTAATAATGTAATTAATAATGCGATTAATGATAGCGACATTAATGAGTTTAATATTAGCGATTCTAATAATAATACTAATGATACTAATAATACTAATATTAATAATAAAAATAATAATAAAAATTTAACAAATGTGATTTCTACTAATTCTTTAACTATTGAAGTGTTGCCTGAAAAAACCGGATTGATGCAAAGTTTAAGCGTTGAAAATAATCAAGAATTTGTTGCAAATAAAAAAGAATGGAATAGATCAGAAAATAATGTTCCTGCAACGCAAATAAATAAAGCTTCATTTGAGAAATTAACTGGCAAAAAATTCAGTAAAAAGGAATTTAAAAAATATGAAAATAAAACATATTTAAGAATTAAAAATAATGAAAGTGAACTTGTCGAAGTAGAACAATCAGTAGGAGAATATGTTTCAGGAGAAATAGATTCAACTGCATTGTTGCAACTTGTCGAAACAGGCATTGTTTCATCTATTCAAATAGATGAACCATTTAGTTTATTGGTTGATGAATCTATTCAAATTACAAGAGTGCAAGAAGAAATAAATTTAGGTTTTATTGGCTCTGGAAAAAATATTTGTATCATAGATACGGGGGTTATTGCAACAGCAATTAATAGAACTGATGGCGTTAACTTATTAGGGTATAATGTTTTAGATAATTCTAATAATTATTCTGATAGTTTAGGACACGGTACATCTGTTGCATATGTTGCGTCAAGATTTTCACCAGGTTCTAATTTATATGTTGTTAAAGCAGTTAACGATTTAGGGATTGCTTATTCATCTGATTTAATTGCGGCACTTGAATATTGTGCATATGTTAATTCATCAATCATTAGTATGAGTCTTGGAAATGGAGCATATAGCGGTTTTTGCGATGCGGATATAGTTGCTCAAAAAATAAATGAACTTGCAAACCTTGGAATATTAACAATTGTTGCATCGGGTAATGATGGACGTCAAGATAAAATAACATCTCCCGCGTGTGCAAGCAGAGCTCTTGCTGTTGGTGCGAGTACGAAGTTAGATGAGTTGGCAACATTTTCAAATTTCAATGATGCAGTTTTACTTTTAGCGCCAGGAGAGAATATTTTAACAAAAGGCAGATTTGGTGAAGATGTTTTAATTTCAGGAACTAGTATGTCTGCTCCAATGGTTGCAGGTATAGCTTCAATTTTACTTGAAAACAAATCACAAGAAAATATTTTGTTAAATGTATCTGATTTAAGCAATCAATTAATTTTTACAGGAGATATTATAGTTTTTAATAATTTAAGTTTTTCACGCGTTAATGCATTTAACGCATTAACTAATAATTTTACTAATAATTTTAATATGCGTAATGTATTAAATCAATCTAATGAGTCATTGTTAATTTTTAATTTACTCTCAACATATAATACAAATGTTTCAGGAAAAGTTTGTGGACCTACGAGAACTGATAGAGGAACTACATCAAATTGGTCTAATTGTGTTTCTAATTGTTCAGCGAATAACGCTATTTGTTGTACTCGTGATTCTGGTGCTAGTACAAAATGTTGGTCCTCAACAAATACTAGTTTTTTAGAATATAATTTTTCAGCGCTTTTTGCCGCAAATGCATCTGTTTCAAATAGTTACGATTCTGGTCATACTGATTCAGGTTGTACGGGTGGAAGTTATTTTGGATGGGCATATTGTAGTGTTGGAGATTGTAGAACTTGGTGTGCAACGAGAGCAGGTCCTCCAACTTGCTGTCAAGCATCAGGTAGCTGTTGCGGATATGGAAGTTCGCCTTACATTTATCCTATGTGGGGTTATGGTACAGCATATATTCTTCAATCTTCAACGTCATATACGTTAGCGGGACCAGGTACTTATTGTTCAACAACTCCTTCGTGGAGTGGTACTGGTTATACAAAATCTTCATGTGAGAGTTATTGTGCAACTCAAGGAAGTGGATGTTGTATGTTTGATAATAGTACTGGCAAATGTTATTATGGCAGCGGATCAGCTGATTCGAGTTTAGGCTCAAGTCCTATATCTGCGCTTGTTGATGCATCGGGAAATATATCTGTTGGTTTTGAAAATCCAACACCTGCAAACAATGCAAAATCTTTAACAAATAGCATAGTTGTTAATGTTTCTGCTAATTCATCAGTTAATAAT
The DNA here is from genome assembly GCA_041660865.1 of Candidatus Woesearchaeota archaeon. GTDB lineage: Archaea > Nanobdellota > Nanobdellia > Woesearchaeales > 21-14-0-10-32-9 > 21-14-0-10-32-9. The sequence goes on along the minus strand of JBAZVO010000002.1, from coordinate 100,533 downwards.
GTTGGTAGTTGTACTCTTGAATGGAGAAATGAATCTGGAACTTATGTAAATTATTCTATGACAAAAGTTGGAACAGGCACAAATGTTTCGTGTAATTATACTAAGAGCACAATTGATGGATATAATTATACATTTAGAGTTTATGCATCTGATGGTGGGACTGTTTGGAATGTTACATCGTATAGAAATGTATCTGAAAATAATAAATCTGTTATTTCAACATTAAATGTTAGTCCATTTTTTTTCACAACAAGTTCAGATATTAATTGTTCAATTAGTGGAGCAAGTGATAGTGATGGCGAGTCTGTGCAATATTATTTCAATTGGTATAATGGAAGTACATTAAAATTTACAAGTTCACTTTCATCTCAGGTGTGGGGATTACTCGGTAGAGGAAATATCAGTTCTGGAGATACTTGGAATTGTACAGTTATACCATATGATGGTTATGAAAATGGAACAGCAATTACACTTGCGTGGCCAACAACAACATATTATAATGGATCAAATGGTTATGTTTGTAATGGAACATTAACAAATAATGGTGCAACATCTAATTGGTTTGGGTGTACTACTGCATGCGCATCTGTTAATGCTAGTTGTTGTACTCGTGCAACAAATGGAAATTGTTATTCTGCACCAACATCTGGATTTTTAGCTTATAATTTTTCAATAACTTATGCTGCTTCCGGTTCTTGTAGTACTGGTTGGAGTTGGACTAATCCAAATTATTGTCCTAACGGCGGATCTACTTGGCGTGCTGATGGTCAAACTCAATCATCTTGTGGAACAATTTGTACAACTTATGGTGCAAATAGTTGTTCAATAACAAGTGGTGGAAGTTGTTTTTCAAGTACGAGTAGCACGCTAATATATGATCTGGGATGTTCCAATGCAGCATTGTGGGCTACGTCTTGTACGTTTTCACTTGCAACAGCAGGCGCTATTTGTTCATCTTATACAAATACAAATTCATCTCCAGGTTCAAAAGCTGGTTGCGAAACTTGGTGTGGAACTAAAGGTGATGGTTGTTGTATGTATAATGGATCAACATGTTTCTGGGGAAGTAGTGGAGTTGTAAATTCAAGTTTTGGTGCAAGTCCAATATCTGCAAATTCAGATCCTGATACAAGACTTAATTGTGGAAGTTCATTATCTGCAAATACTGCATATTCTTTATCTGATGCAATTTCATCTTCAGCATCGTTTTGTTTTAATGTTACTGCAACAAATGTTACGCTTGATTGTTTAGGTAAAACCATTGCAGGAACTAATGTTGCGGGTTCTCGAGGAATTTTAATTTCATCTTCTAATTTCACGCTTAAAAATTGTAAGTTTAATAATTTTCCAACAGATATTGTTGTATTAGGCGCATCAAGAGTTAATATAACTAACATTACTCTTGGAACTCCAATTGGTTTAATTGTGAATGCGACAAATGATTCATCATTTTCGTTATTAAATTTCAATAATATTACTGACATCGGAATTTATGTTACAGGCACATCTAATAGAAATACTTTTACAAATATTAATATAAATACATCTGGAAATGGAAATGGAATTTATGTTGATGGTGGAAGTAACAATTCGTTTGATTGTTCTGGGGGAATTATTAGAGGAGTAAATACGAGCAACACTAGCGGATTTTATTCAACGCAATTTAATACATCTATTCAAGGTTGTAAAATTGAATGGTTTAATAATGCAATAAAATTTAATGGATCTTCATCTGGTAGAATTTTTAATAATACTTTTATTTCTCTTGTCAATAATTTAGTTTTACTTGTTAATTCTTCGTCTAGTAATATTTTTTGTTTGAATAATTTTACAGACACAAGCGATTTATATGTTAATGATACTGGCTCTGGAAATTTTTATAATTGTTCTTACTTAAGTTTAAATCAAGGTAATATGTGGGCAAATGTTTTGAATGGATCTGTTGCAATTAATGGAGTTAATTCGTCATCTATTGCGGGGTTGCTTATAGGTACTGCGGGTACAGGATATCCTTATAATAAATCAAAATCTCAAAATAAAGTTTCAATTGGTGTTGTTGATTATGCTCCATTAACTTTTGCAGTAAATGGTCCTCCTGTTATGAATTCATCAAGAATTATTGTTTTATTCGAGAATCAAAATTTCACATTAAACGGGTATTGTAGTGCAAATGATACTGAAGAAAATAATTTATTTTATTATTATCAATGGTATAAAGATGGAGCAATAAATATTAGTGGAAGTACTTCCTCTGATTATATTCAAGCAACTGAAATAAATGTTAATAATTTATCTGTTGTTAGTAGTGGCGAATATATTTTTAGTTGCAAATCATTTGATGGTGTATCAAATAGTACTTTATGGAAAAATAGTTCAAGTAATACTATATATACTTTACCTCCGAGTATTTCGAATGTTTTTATTAATGCCAGTACGGTGTTTAATTCATCACTTGATACTTTAGGAGTTTATATTTCAGAATCAGATCCTGATAATGATTACTTATACAATATTACTGATTGGCGTATTAATGGTACGAGTTTTGCCGTGTTGAATATGCCTTTTGATTTAAAAGGAATAGATAGTTCTGCTCTTGGTTTGAGAGATTATTCTACGTTTGCAAATAATGGAACTCTTGGTGGAGGCACTGAAAGTTATAGTCCTACTTGGCTTAATTTTGGAAAAGTTGGAAGTGCATATTCTTTTGATGGGTTAGATGATTATATAGAAATATCTTCATCGAGTAGCATTTCAATAAATAAAAAATTAACAATTTCTGCGTGGGTAAATGATACTGGTGGCGAGGATTATAGAATTGTCACGTCGAAAGATCAAGAATATTCAATGAGAGTTGATAGCGATGTTGATGGATCAAATATTTCATGTCTTATATATTTAGATGATTCATGGGAACCAAGAGTTAGTACGACTTCTCCAATTTCAGAAAATGTTTGGCATAATATTGTGTGTGTTTGGAATAATGAAACAGGCGAACATAGTATTTATGTTGATGGAATTTTAAATGCGACGCAATTAAGATCAGGAGCTATAAATCCTAAAGCGTCCAATTTATACATTGGGTTGAATTATCTTGATTCAAAGTATTGGAATGGAAGTATAGATGAATTTATGATTTTTAATAAATCATTATCTGCAGCTGAAATTTCTTTAATTTATGATTCAGGTATTGCAGGTAAACATTTAGAAACAATTGTTAGTGATTCAACTACAGAAAATGATATTTGGAGTGTGGCAGTTACAGCATCTGATTTAAGTTATGATAGTTTAACTGTTTTAAGTAATAATATAACAATTACTAGTTCTACTCCATTTGTAACAAGTGTTATTCTTAATGCGAGTTCAAGTAATAATTTAACAAATACTAATTTATCAGTATATTTTTCTGCAGGTAATCCTGTAGATGGCGCAATTCATAATATTACTGATTGGCGTATTAATGGAAAAAGTTTTGCTGTTTTGAATATGCCTTTTGATTTAAATTATTCTCAAACAACCGCAAATAGACTTAAAGATTATTCTACGTTTGCAAATAATGGTACTCTTGGTGGCGGAACTTCAAATTATGCACCATCATGGACGAGTGATGGAAAAGTTGCTGGAGCCTATACTTTTAATGGTAGTCAATATATTACAATTCCTGATTCGACAAATATGTATTTGGCAGGAGATTTAACTCTAATTTTATGGATAAAACCAAATGATTTTGTTAATAGAGGAAATCCATTAGATAAGAATTATGGTGGAGAATTTGCTCTGACAATAGAGAATGGTACAAATGGTGGGGGTTTATCTTATTATCATGGAACAAGTTCATCAAATTATTATTATTTTAGTGCATTTGATGTTGGAACAATTCAGCAAGATGAGTGGCAATTTATTGCAATAACAAGAAGAATTAGTGATAGAAATATTACTTCTTATTATAATGGAACTAGAAGTAAATCAACAATTTACGATTCAAATATTTCATTATCTCCAAATATTAGCACAAACACAGTATACATAGGATCAGGATATTCCGCAGGATTTAATGGCATAATTGATGAAGTAATGATTTTTAATAAATCATTATCATCATCACAGATATTTGAAATTTACAACGCGAGTAATAATGGTATACACTTAAAAAATATCGTTTCTGATGAAACGTCTAAAGGCGATATTTGGAATGTATTGGTCACACCAAATTCAATAATTGAAGAAGGAACTCCGGTTTTAAGTTCTAATTTAACAATTTTAAATTCTCCTCCACCAACACCGATTCATGCAACGCCCGGTAATGGTGCACGACTTTTAGGGAATAGTCAAACTTTAGTTTGGGGTTCAAATGGTATTGATTTAGATGGCGATACGATAACATATTATTGGCAAGTTGATACAACTAATCCTCTGAGTTCTCCTTTTACATATAACTCTAGCACGACGGGAACTAGTAGTTCAGTTTGTTCAACTACTGATGGAATTAATTATTATTGGAATATTATTGCAAGTGATGGCGAGGTAAATTTGAGCGCAACATCTGTTTGGAATTTTACTGAAAACGCAAAACCTAGTATTTCAGAGGATGATTTATTGATTTCACCCACAATTTCTCTAACAACTGATGATTTGAATTGTAGTGTAATGGGGTGGAGCGATTCTAATTCTGATTCGGCGCAATATTATTTCCAATGGTATAATTCTTCAACATTAAAATATACAATAGGACCAACAGCTACTGCGTGGAATGTTTTAGCAAAGAATAATTTAACGTCCGGAGATACTTGGAATTGTACAGTTACACCTTATGATGGTTATGAAAATGGAACTAGTGTGGCTGTATCAAAATTTATTTATGTGGGTTGTGGAATTTTATCATCGGCGAATACAGTTTATACTCTAGGAGCTAATCTTTCTTCAAATGACGCTACTTGTTTTAATGTTACATCTGATAATATTACTATAAATTGTAACGGGTTTAGTATTACTGGTAATAACGCATCAGGATTTTATGGAATTTATTCTAAAAAAATTAATACTTCAATTAAAAATTGTGACATAAATAATTTTTCTCATGGAATATATTTTGTTGGTGCTACAAAAGGATTAATAGAAAATACTAATGCAAGCACGACTTTTGCAAGTGGTAACGGTATTTGGATTGCAACTTCAAGTTCTAATAATACTATTTTGAATTCAATAGGAAATTCAAGTACAGGTGTTGGTCTTGCTATTGATGGTAGTTCTAATAATTCTATTCTAAATTCGAAAGGAATATCTTCTTCATCAAGAGGAATGTATTTCTTTTCAAATGCAAATTACAACAATTTAACAAATTCTTCAGGAATATCTACTATTAGTCAAGGTATTAGAATAGAATCTAGTTATTATAATACAATTTTAAATTCCAATGGAACATCTACTTCGGGTTATGGTTTAATGTTAACTGCAAGTTCTAATAATACAATATCGGGATGTAAAATAATGGCAAGTCATAGTAATGGTGCATTATATATGACTGCAGCTGCTCAAAATAATTCAATAACAAATAATGAGATAAATGGACTTGCAGGAGGATATGCTGTAACAATTCAAACAGGAATTAATAGTGGTAATGTTTTTATTAATAATACATTATTAAATGCAACAACTGCGTTAATTTATTTAGGTGCAACTACTGCAAACAATTTATTTTATTGGAATAATTTTACAAATGCTAGCGGATTTTATATTGCTGATGCTAACGGTTCTAATTTTTACAATACAACAATTTCAGGTCATAGCGAAGGTAATATTTATTTTAACGTTATGAATGGAAGTATAATTGTTAAAGGAACAACAATATCAAGTTATGGCTCAGGGTTATATTATGGAACTCAAGGAGCAGGAGTTCCATATAATAGTTCAACATCAGGCAGTAAAGTTTCTGGAGCGGGAGTTATTGATTATGCACCATTAACTGCAACACTCGCAGCTATTCCTGTTATGAATTCTTCAAGAATTCTTCCAACAACAGCTTATTCAAATGATACTTTAAGAGGATATTGTAGTGCAAATAATTCTGATGGAGGAAATTTAACTTATTATTATAGGTGGTATAAGAATGGTGGAATAAATGAGTCTGGAGTAACGTTGGGAAATTATACTCAAGCAACAGAAATAAATGTTGATAGTTTATCTGTTGGAATTCAAAATAAAGAGGAATCTTGGATTTTTAGTTGCCTTGCATTTAATGGAATTAGCAATAGTACTTTGTGGAAGAATAGTTCTGCTTTAGTTATTCAAAATCATCTTCCGCCAAAAGTAAATTTATCTTATCCTGCAAATGGAGATTCTAATTTTATTAGTCGAAATCCTATGTTTAATTGGACGGCTGTTACGGATATAGATGATGATGAAATAACATATCAAATAGTTGTTTCTACATATTCTAATTTCTTAGATGAATATGTTAATGAATCAGGATTAATAGTTACTCATCAAAACGCGACATCAGATCTTTCACTTACAACTTATTATTGGCACGTACGTGCTCATGATGGTGTTGGATATGGTGAATGGAGCGATACTTGGAATTTTACTGTATCGCCTTATGTTTCAATAGAATTAACAAATAGTCAAGTATTGTTTGGTGTAGTTAATGCTGGCGAATCAGATAATACGTCAGATGATTTTCCTCTTCCATTTAAATTTACAAGCGCGAGTAATATATTGATTAATCTTTACGAAACTAATGTCTCATCTAGTATTTGGGAATCTGAACCTCTAAATACTAGTTATTGGCAAATAAAAGCAAGAAGTACGATGAATGATGGAACATTCAATGAGTCAGGGTCTACAATTGATTGGATAAATGTTACAAATAATATGCTTGATTTAATTATGAATTTAAATTATACTGAAAGTCGTAAAAATGTATCATTAGATGTAAAAGTAACAACGCCAACATTTGAAGGACCAAGTGAAAAATCAAGTCTTATAGAATTTTATTGGGAGGCTTCATGATTAACACTAAATTATTTGCTAATAAGAAAATAATATTGTTTTTATTTATTTTACTCTTATTAGTTCCAAGTGTATTAAGTTTAGGTATTGCTCCTGCCTATAAAACTGTGATTCTTTCAAGTACATCTACTACATCAACAGAGTATGAATTAAGAATAATGAATGAAAATGGCGTTGCGCAAACTTTAGAATTGAGTGTTGTTGGCGATTTATCTGAGTATGTTATTTTAAGTAAATATAAATTAGAGTTTGTTCAAGGTCAAACTCAACAAGATATAAAAGTCACAATCTCTATGCCTAAAGGAATAGACTTAAAACCAGGCGAATATGTTTCAAGAATTTTACTTAAAGAAAAATCAAGTTCACAATCAGGCATGATGGCTGTCGTTGGTGTAGCTTCTAGAGTAGAAATGATTGTTCCAGGGGATGGTGCTCTTTTAAAATCGACATTGTTTGCGCCTAATTTTAAGAAAAATGCACCTAATGCATTTTCTATCGAAGTTAAAAATCTCGGCGGAAAAGATGCCAAAAATTGTAAAGCAGTAATTGAAATATTAACTCCTTTAAATGTAAATATTGGTGCTCTAACATCAGAATCAATAACGATACTTGCAGGTGAAACTAAAAACATACTCGTTCCTTGGAGTCCATCAGATATAGTTGGAAATTATTTGGCTAAATCATCTATTTTATGTGATAATGGTGATACGAATGATGAGCGCGCATTTTTAATTGGAAGTGCTGATTTAAGAATTGTTAGTTTTGAATCTGATAATTTCAAACTTGGAGGAATATCTAAGTTTGATTTAATAGTTGCAAGTGATTGGCCTGAAGAGATAAAATATGTTAATGCACAAGTTGATATAATTAAAAATGATGTAACGATTTATACTGCAAAGACTGAAAACAAAGATATTCAGGCTAATGGTAAAGTAATATTTCCAGTATTTTTAGATACAAAAAATATGGTTCCTGATAAATATTCTGTTTTTGTAACTTTAAAATATCTTGATAAAGAATTCGAACAAGTTTATAATGCATATTTTAAAGAAAATGAAGTCATAATAGATGCGCCTAGCGGAATGGTTGTTGGAGGAAATAGTCTTGATACAACTAAAGTAGATGGACTTAATAATGGAAATAATTCATTATTAATCTTGGCCATAATTTTTATTTTAGCAGTAAATGGATTTTTGGTTTACAAGTTGATAAAGAAAAAATCTAAGAGTTAATGAAGAGTTAATAAATTAAAATTTTACAAATATGGTTGTTCGTTTTAATATGGATGTAGTGAAATGTTAACTGAAAAGGAAATTAAAGTATTAGAACTTAGAAAAAAAGGGCATACCCAAGTAGATGTGGCTCTAAAATTAAATATATCTCAAGCCGCAGTTTCAAGTTTTGAAAAGAACGCAATTAAAAAAATCGATGGTGCAATTAGAGTTGTCGAATTTTCTAAAACATTAAAATTAAATTTTAAAAAATAAAAAATTTAATATGATGTTGAACCAGATAATTGCGTTCAAAGAAAATAAACATTCGTTGTTTTTTGATGTTTTTTATTATAGTGAAAACTATATTCAAATAAACTTCATATTTTTCAATGTTATATTTTGTGAATATGGTCCATCAATATAGCTATGAATTAGACGTGCACTCGTGTTTTTTCTTTGCGTTAATCCTAAATTATTATTTGCCTTTATGAAATCAGTATATATTGTTTGTGCAAGCGACATATATTGTTTTCTTGCAATCATTTTAAGTGTATAATTAAAAAAATCAGATCCGTTTTTATCTAAGTAGTCTAAATTAAGTTCTACATTTACTTGTATTGCTAGAGGTATCGTGCCTGATTGTGATTGAGGTTTTAAGTTTATTGTTTGAGTGACATTCATCGAGCTAACTAAATAGGCAAGATCAGTTTTAATTTTATGTTGAGTTAAATCTAAACCTTCGATTGTATGTTTTTTATATTCATCAAAAGTTTCCACTTGTTTAGTTTTTCTATTATTTATTTTCATTTGTGGAACAATGAAGTCGGCTATTGTTCCTTGTTTGTTTGCAGATATATCTAAAAAATCGAAGCTTAAGATAGGATGTTTTACACAAACATCAGCAGGAATATTTGATGTGTTGTGACTAAGTGTGTGCTTTAAATCAATTAACATTTGAGAAACATATGTCCAATTTGCGCTAAGTTGAAGTTGGTAACATTCTAGTTGATTAAGTTTAGTTAGTTTAGGATTATTCATTAAATTCACCTTAGTTTTAATTTTTCTTGTGTTTAGTGATTCAAGTTTATTTATAAAGCTTTCAGTTTTTACTACTTCAGAGTTTAATCATTGTTGCTTTTTAATCATTGTTGCTTTTTAATCATTGTTGCTTAATTGTTGTTTGAGAATTGTTTAATTGAGAATTGCTTGAAAATATTCTGCAGTATGAACTATCTTGCAGTATGAACTATCCTGCAGTATGAATTATATTTCAGTATGTAGTCATCAAACTTTATTTCAGCGCTATTTATTTCATAAGATTTATAAAAATAAGTCTATTTTATGTATCAGGAGGGGTATTATGGATAATAAAAAAGATATTCCGTTAGCAGCAATGGAACGTCTTCTAAAAAAATCTGGTGCTGAAAGAGTAGCAGAAGATGCAAAAGACGCTCTAAGAGATGCATTAGTTGAATACGCATTAAAAATAGGGCAAGATGCAACAAAATATTCTAATCATGCAGGGCGCAAAACTGTCAAGGCAGAAGATATAAAACTCGCGATAACAAAATAAGTTTGAGGTGAATAATATGAGTATAGTAGGATGGGTAATAATAGGAGTGGTTGTACTTGTAGTGCTTATAATAATGGCATTATACAACGGACTTATAAGATTAAAGAACCAAATAGAAAATGCATGGGCACAAATAGATGTTCAATTAAAAAGAAGAAACGATTTAATTCCGAATTTAATAGAAACAGTAAAGGGCTATGCAAAACATGAAAAATCAGTTTTTACTGAAGTTACAAAAGCAAGAACAGAAATGATGAGTGCTAAAACACTTGATCAAAAAGCTAAAGCATCAAATATGTTATCAGATACTTTAAAATCGCTTTTTGCTGTAGCTGAAAGTTATCCAACTTTGAAAGCGAATGAAAATTTCTTGCAATTACAAGAAGAACTTTCTGGAACTGAAAATAAAATTGCGTATTCAAGACAACATTACAATGATATGGTTATGAGATTTAATACAAAAATAGAATTATTTCCAAACAATATTTTTGCAGGTATGTTGCATTTTACAAGACGAGAAATGTTCAAAGTTGAAGAATCTGAGAAAAAGAACATCAAAGTGCAGTTTTGAATTGTTTTATTATTTTTATTTTTTTTTAATGTTTAGTTTAATATTTTTAGTTTAATAATTATAAGGTTATAAAATGAAACAACAGCGAAAACTTGTAAATTTTGATGAAGTTAGAAATAATAATTTGAAATCTGTTTTCTTATTTTTTCTATTTATGATAATTATAGCATCAATAGGTATGCTAATAGGATTTATATGGGGTAGTTTTTGGTTTGGATTAATTTTAGCATTAATATTTGGTGTCGTTTATGGAATTATTGCCTGGTTTGCAGGAGCAAATATGCTTCTTGCATTATCTAAAGCAAAAATAGTTACAAAAAAAGAATATCCTCATTTATATCATACAATTGAAGGACTTTCTCTTGCAGCAGGAATACCTACTCCTAAAGCATATGTTATTGAAGATGAGGCATTAAATGCGTTTGCAACAGGACGAGGTCCAAAAGATTCATCAATAGTTGTAACAACAGGTTTACTTAAAAAATTAAACCGAGAAGAACTTGAAGGAGTTGTTGCACACGAAATGTATCACATAAAAAATTATGATATTCGCGCAATGATGATTGCAGCCGTAATGGTAGGGGTAATTATGTTACTAAGTGATTTATTGCTTCGATCATTTCTTTGGGGTGGAAAGGGCAATGATAGAGAAGGAGGCAATGCTCAATTAATATTTATAATAATAGGAATTGTTCTTGCAATTCTTGCGCCATTAATTGCTGAATTAATAAGATTAAGTCTGAGTAGAAAAAGAGAATATTCAGCAGATGCTGGTGCCGCCATACTTACTCGTTATCCTCAAGGATTAGCTAACGCTTTAAAAAAAATAAGAGATGACCCAGATCCACTTGTTAATACTGCAAATAAAGCAACTGCGCACTTATACATAAGTTCTCCATTTAGAAAAAAAGGAGGATGGTTCCAAAGAATGTTTTCAACTCATCCACCAATAGATGAGAGAATTTCAAGACTTGAAGCGATGTAATAAAGTTATTCTTGTAAGTTTTATTTTTTTAAATCTATAATTCATAAAATCTATTTCCAATATTCTATTTTTATGTTTTGTTTTAACAAATTGTATGCTTTGGACACATATTTATCGTCAATTATTAGCGTTGCTTCATTTTCTGTATTAACAATGTCAGTTATAGGAATATTTTCTATTGCAAGTATTTTTGTTATCGCATAATAAAAGCCTGGAGTATCAATTACTTCTCTTGGAATTCTTATTGATAATGAAGAAATATTTGTTTTAATTCGTTTTATTTTTTGACCTTTTAAAAGTTTTTCAAATTTTTGTTGATGAATAGCATCACTTATAATTAAAACTTCATGATTGCCTTGAATAATGTTTAATGTATCGCCAGATCCTGCATCTATTGCTCTATAAAGTTCTATTATTTTTTCATTTATAGAGGGAGATTTCGCAAGTGATATTTCAAATAAATCTGATTTTAATGTGATATTAACTCCACTTGTTAAAGTTACTTTTTTGTATTTGGCTTCTGTTTGTTCATCAACATATCGTCTTATTGCCATACTTATTGCTGATATTTTGGTTTTTCCAAGTTCTTTTTCAACGTCAACTTTTAACATTTCAGCAAGCGCGGTTATATTTATTAAATTCTTTTCAAGCGCCTCATGAATATAGGGTTTTTCATGTATTAAATCTCGTGTTAGTTTTGAAACAGATACCATTTTGTTAATAATTTAACACTACGTTAATATAAATCTTTTCTTTTCCTATTGTTATGAATACACGCGTAAATACAATGGTTCCTGGAAATTCACTTTCAATACGGTCTATGATGAACGAAGGCAGTTTGGATACATTACCTGTGATGCGTTTAGATGTGCCAAATAAGGTAAATGGTGCTGTAATTGTTGAAAGTGGTAAAAATTATGGTGTGAATTCGTCACAAAGTCATTATCATTCATCAGAACTTGATGCTGGAGATTTCTTAGGTCCGGGAATTAGTGTATATGATGGAAATAGATCTTATTCTCAGAATAATTCACATGCAAGAGATCCTGCAAAATATAGTTGAATTTATTATTGTTGATTTAATTATTTTTTATTGTATTTTGTTGAGTTTCTGGTCTTTATTGTTTTTTTAAAAGTTGGTTTTTTATAATGTTTTTTATCAAATTATGCACTCATTTGCAGCATATATCTTTAATTTACTCAAACTATAAAAACAAGTTGTCTTTATAATAATTAAATATCACAATAAAGAGTGCATTATGGATAAAAAAACTAACGTTAAAAGATACGAGAACTTAAATAAGCACATAGATTTTAAACGAGAAGGTAAAAAAAGTAGTGCAAGAAAAATCCCGACGCCAGTTAAATGTTTTATTTGTAAAAAACTATTTATTCTTCCATTCAAACCACGAAATCCTGAAGTTTACTGCGATGATTGTTTCAAGAAAAGATGAAGTCTAGGAACTATTTTTTAATTAGAATGATATTTTTGATGTAATTATGGTATATTTTTATTAAATAGTTTATTGTTTTAACGGTTTATTTGTTTTTAGTTCTTTATCTATGTTTAGTAATTTACTGTTTTAATTGTTTATTCGCTTTTAGTTCTGGATGTGAATAATCTGGGAGTTTATCGTCGTTAAAAAGTTTAGTGAATGTGTTTCCATATGCTTTTGACATGTTATTTATGAATTTTGATTGTAATTGATTAGTTGCAAGAATTCTTTTTGCAGGTTTTAATGAAAGTATAGTTTTCAATAATTGTCTAAGCATTTTATGAGTCCATAAATCTCGATTATCAAATATCAAATTTTGTAATTTACCTGTGTTAATTGCTGTAATTACTACGCGTTCAAAAGAATCTTTTGGAGTAAATTGAGTGTTTTCTCGTCTATTCATTGTAAGAGCTGAGCTTTTGCAAAATCTAACACAAACCCCGCAACCAATACAAATGTTAGGATTGATGAAAAGAGAAATATTTTTTTTATTGTTATTTATTTGAAGTTCTCGAGTATTTTTATCGTTTTTTATTTTTTTAAAGCTAATTGCATTTACGGGACATTTTTTTATACATATTCCACATCGTGTGCATTTTTTATTATTTACAATAGATTCAAAATTACTTTTCATATTTACAGAGTACTTTAATTTTTTGTACGCGAGAAGAGCTTCACAGCAACAAGCGCAACAATTACATATGAAGTTCACGCCATCTTGAACGTTATCTCCAATTTGTACAAGTCCTAAATTTATGCTTTTATTTAAAATTTCATGCGCTTCTTTTTTTGTTATTTCTTTTGCAATTTTATGTTTGGCAAGGCTTGTTGCGGTATTGTTAAAGGTCAAACATACATCTTGAGGCATATTGCATGCTTTTCCTAAATGTTCCATTTTATGTCGACAATAACAAGTTCCAACAGTTATGCAACTAGCAGTATCTATGACTTTTGTTGCACGTTCATAATCAAGAATTATTGTTTCTTCTTTAGTATTAATTGTATTTTCTTGTACGAATGTTCTAACAATCGACGGGTCAAGTCCTAGAACTTCTCTTAAAAAATCATCTTCAACATTTATATATTGATAGAATAATTCAGATAATATTTTTCTATCAAATTTTCCATCTGTGCGCATTAAAGAAAATTCAAAAAATCCGGCCATTGAAGGTGCCAAAATATATGCTTTAGTTTTGCCCATTTTTATGTCGAGTAGCAAACCTTTGCTTGAAAGTTCATTGAGAATTTTTTCAGATTCGGGTATGGACAAATTCCAAAGTTGAGCTGCTTTTTTTGTTGTAAAAAAGTTTATAGGAAGAGTAGATACTAGTTTTGCTTCTTTTTCTGTAAATAAAATTTCTAATATTTTAAATAAACTCTCAGATGCAGGAGCGCCTTGAGGTGCTTTATTTAATCTGTTTTGTAAATCATAATAACTTTTAGGTGTAATGTGCCCCATAAAAGGATTCTTTTGTTTTAGATTATAAATTTTTCTTTTAAGAAGTCAGAATTTTTTTCGGGGGTAATAAGTAGGAGTTAATACTCGTTTTATGCACTATTTCCTATTTTTTATTTAGATTTTTTGATTTGTATCTAAATATTGTTCAATATCGTTTGCAAAAGTTACAATATCTAAATCAATGCCTGCGCCTTCCCAATCTATTTTTAGAGGGTGAGTTGTTTTTGGTCTAAAATTATTAATTAGTGCATAATCCTCTTGAGTCATAATAAAATTCGTAGATTCAATATTTTCATTTATGTGATTTATATTATTCGACATAACCATCGGATGATGGCCTTGATAACACATCCAATTAAGAATTATTTGATTTTGTGTTTTTTTATATTTTAATGATAAGTTTGAAAGAATTTGCCAATTATGATTAGCTGTTTTATTTTTTCGAAGAGGACGCCAAATTATGTTTTCAACATCAATATTATTGCATAAATCAAAAACGCCTTTATCTTGTAATGATCTAACTTCAAAACTAAGATGACCTTCATGTGCAACAAATTGCGAACCGAATTCATCTTTAAATTTTAATATACTATTAGGACTTGCATTTGATAAACTAACATATCTTGTTTTTCTCTCATCTAATAGGTTATGTAATAAATTATAAATTGGTGTTTCTCCAAATTTCAAAATTAATGATTGTGTAACGAGTGTAGAATCAGCATAAGTTGTATTCATCACGTCATAAAATTTCGTAATATCTTCAAGAATAACATCAAAGGATGGAAGATCTCGTGGATAGAGTGAATGAGTAATAAAAATATCTTGTCGTTCAATTGTGCTTTTATCTAATGCTTGTTTAAATAAATTTAAAGATTCACCGTGGCTATACCCTATAGATATTTCTAAAAAATTAATTCCTTTTTTAAGAGAATGAACAAGTGCGTCGATGTGTGTTTGATTGTCGAGTTTATCAGTTATAGGCATATCTCTATGTCCTCGACCGCCGACGCCGTAGCTTCCAATTCCGATTTTTGAAATGGGTTTTCCTGATATGGTACATATATTTGACATGTAAATGGAATAACATGACGAAATAAAAATGTTATGATTTAAAATGTCATAATTTAAAAAGTTATGATTTAAAATAATGATGGGCTAGAGGGGTTTATCGTGTTTTTTTTATATTTAATAAGATTTTTTCGTCGATTAAACATGCACACTTTTAAACAGAGAGTCTTTTCGTTATTTATGATTATTAATATAATTTCTGCGAAAACTTTAGCTATATCTGCAAGAAAATCTCTAAGTCATTATTGTTATACTGAATGTAATGCGCGTTGTTGTAGAGTTGGATATATTTTATTGACCGCAAAAGAAGTAATTGTTGTTCAAGGCAATCATAAAAAAAAATTAGAAATGATTCCCGTTCATACAGAAACAAATAACGATGCGCAAGTTTTACATCTAGGTTCAAAACTTGATGGTTGTCCGAATTTGCAAAATTTTAAATGTATAATTCATAAAAATCCTGATAGGCCAAAAACTTGCAAAGATTTTCCATTATTTATTTTAAAGAATAAAACAATAAGAGTTACATATGAATGCCCTGCAGTAAAAGAGAATAAATTATATCCATATCTTGCAGAATTCAAAAAACGCGGATATAAATTAGTGTATTTGCCATGCAAATTAGATTCTTGTTAAAAGATAACATATAACATATTTCAAGAAGAGAGTATTTTAAATTAAATTAAAAAATACTTTTTATGAAAAAGTGAACTTCTAATAGTGAGTATAATAAGTATACTAATAATTATCATAAGCATAATAATAATCATCATAAGCATAATAATAAATAGTATCACAATTTATGTAAGAATATTTTCGGATGAGTACCTTTAATCTTAACTGTTAGTTTATCATCATCAATTTCAACTATGGCGTAGGTTTTACTTTTTGTTCCTTCTTGTTCTTTAGTGTCGCTTAAAGATTGTATTGTAAAATATGAAATGTTATCGGCGATGTCTTGTTTATCCCAATGAGCATGACCATTAAAAACTGAGATGATTTTATTTGATTCTAAAAAGATATTTCTAATCTCCGCTCTATTTGAAATAAGACAACGTTCAGGAGTTCCATCAAACCAAGGATTGCCAGTTAAATCTTGATTGGCTAAACCATGATGAACAAAAACAATAGTTTGTTTTTTGGTTTTGTTTAGATCTTTTTTTAACCACTCTTTTTGTTCATTTGGAATAATGATATTTTTATTTTCTAAGTCTTTTGAATATAACACGATAAAATGATAATTATTAGAATCAAATGAGTAATATAGATCTTTTTGATTGAATAATTTTGCTAATTTTTCTTCAGAAATATTTTTTAAATCATGATTGCCTGCGGCATAATAAGTAGAACAGTTTAATTTATTGAATATTTTTATGACTTTTTGAATAGAGCGCGCATCATCAATTTTATTATGATCTTCAATAAGATCTCCGAGATTTAGGACAAATTGAGGGTGTACATTATTGTTCATGTCTTGAACAAATTCATTTAAATATGATTCAATTTCTTTATCTGTCGGAACATCTGTATTTTGTTTTTCAAGTCCTAAATGGATATCAGATATTACTGCAAATTTCATAATTGTTTTAATTGTTGTTATATTATAAATATTTTGATTCATGAAATGTTTCGGTTTAAAAAGTATGATGATTCTCTTAATGTGAGTTTTTATAGCTGTTTTATAACTGTGTTTTATAATTATTTTGTATGATTATTTTGTATGACAATATTTTAATATATGTTCTAAATATCAAGTATATGATAAAAGTAATAATTTTTGATGTTGATGGAGTACTTGACGAAAATTATGATATGCATTTTGAATTTAGTCAAAAAAAGACTTTGAATTTAACAAGAGAAGAACATAGAAAATTATTCGAAGGAAATATTCACATAGAGCGTGCAAAACTCGCACACAGAGATACGGGTTTTGATATGATTAATCATATGAATTCTAGTAGGATTGGAAAAAAAATTAAAGAATCAACAAAAAAAGTACTCGAACAGTTAGCTAAAACTTATATTGTAGGAGTCATATCTTCTGGACTTGAAAGTGGAATTAACGATTATTTAACATCTAATGATTGTTTAAAATATGTAACTTTTGTATATGGTTATGAAACTCATACTTTAAAAGATGAAAAATTTAAAATCGCATTAAATAAATATAATTTCGAAAAATCTGAATGCGTATACATAACAGACACGTTAGGCGATATAAAAGAAGCAACAAAGATAGGGATTAGATGTATTGGCTACACAAAAGGGTATCATGAACGAGAACGACTCGCGAAAGGTGAACCAATTGCTATTATTGATGATCTTGATGAAATAGATAAGATAGTTACAAAACTTAATTTAAACAAGCCAGCTCTTTTTGAAAAATAGTTAATATAAACAATTTAATGGGTTAATGTTTTATGATTCGAAATGAAAAAGTGAACTTGACAAAAGATAGTTTTAGCGCATATTCCAAAGCATAGTAAAATATTCTTCTTGTCCTTTTCGAAATGTTTTATTGTCAATTTTTATTGCGAAATAAGGTTCTAACCAAACAAAAAATATGACTTTATCGTTGTATATTAGAGTTGTAATGGGCGATAATTTTTCTTTAATTTCTTTATATCTTCCATTTTTTAGTTTTTTGAATTGTTCGCCTTTTGAATATATTCCTATTTCTTTTATTTTATTTTCATTAACTTTTAATATTCCTTGATCGTTGAAAAATCCTAGAATTTCTGCGTATTCTTTTTTTATGCCTATTACTTTGTATTCTTTTGCAGTTTCAATCAAATCTTTTAAAACTGTTTTAAGTCCATTTTTACCTTGAAATATTTCGCATTTTAAAAGTTCTTCTTGATTATTAGAAATTTTTTGTATTTCAGGTAAAATACGTTCTAAAGAAGAATATTTATTTTTAAAATAATTAAGTAATTCCTTCGGCTTTAATGCTGTAAAAGTCTTAGTATTATTTTTTAAAATCGTCGAAACTATTCCTTTATTTATTAATCGTTCAAGAATATCGTATGTTGTTGTTCTGTCAATCTTTGTAATTTGAGATATGTGCATAGCTGTTTGAGCTGGATTTTTTATTAAAGTTAAATATATGGATATTTCTCTTTCTTCAAAACCTAAATCTGTTAATATTTCTTTAATATTCTGATTCATGAATTGATGCAATCATTCTATTTTATAAGTGTTGCGGAATTTCCGCAACAAGTATTTTTATTCAGGTTAATATTTCTCATACTATGGATATACAAAAAAGTATAGGTCAAGGTATATGTGAAGGTATTGGTATAGGGGATTTAGTTCCGCTCGGGTTTATAATAGATAGAATAGAAGATAAGTTTGTATTAATACCGAGACAATATGATGAGGCCATTATTGAGGTAAGTCTTGATGAAATAATTGCCGGAAACTTTCCAGATAATATTGTGCTTGCAAAAGATTTACAAAATCTTCCATCGTACTTGGGTGCCTACACGGTTCCACAGAGTCAAAGGGCAGAATATCATCATCCAGGAACATTTTGGCTCATGAGTAAAGATGTAGATGAAAAAAAACCATTTATTCTAGGAGCTTCGATGATTGAAACCATAAATGAGTCTTTAGATGAAAGCATGATTGAGAATTATTCTATGGATTTCTCTTTCGCTAGAATTAAAAATAGGTCTAATAAAGAAAAGGTCATTAAATACGCAACTGATAAAAATATGACTAATATTAAAATGACTCACAGATATAAATTTCATGAATTAAATATTTCATCAAAAGGTTTAATAGTGGATTTTTTAGAACTTTTAGAACAAGAAAATAATTTGAATATCTTTTCATCATTTGGAGTAACTAAATTAGTGCAAGGTAGTTCTACAAGAGAATTTGAATTCGCTCCTTTAACATTCTTTCACGATGGATTAATTCAATTGCATCAATCTTTTTATAGTTATGAGAAAAATCTTCTTATAAAAACACGAACTCTTCCTGTAGAATATGTTCTAAATGATACTATAAATAATTGTTATAAATTGTTAGATAGAGAACAGGGTCTTGCTAAAAATATTGTAATAGATAACGTGTTAAAAGGCGTATTTGTTGATGATAAAGATATTTTTAACACCTTTGATTATTTGTACGTGGATGATAATTGCAGAATTTAAAATAAACAAGCCTTTTTTTTATGAATTCGATGAGAAAAAATATAAAAATATGTTTAAATTTAAAAAAATTAAAGTCTTTATTTCTGTTTGATTAATTCTCTAAAATTAGAGCTATTTTTATCAAGATAATCAAAAGGAACGATGTTTTCAAAAAAGTCGCGTATCCTATTTGAAGAAGGTTCTAATATTCTATAAGAGGTAGATGTAATTAGTGGATAAGTAACCGGAATATTAGGGTTATTTGTTATGTATTGTTTAATGACTCCCTCTAATATTTCAGGCACTTTTTGCATGGCGCCAGCCTCATATAGTTTATTAATAAGGCATTTACCGACTTTGATTTTTTGAAAATCCATAAGTTCATTATTTATAAATAGTTCATGAAACTGTGTTATTAAACCAACTGTATTTGATGAATCTAAATTGTTAATTAAGTCATCTAATTTTGTTGGAGGCATCCAATATCTAAAATCACTTAAAGTAGGATCATTACTTTTAGAATTCTTTTGTTGTATTCTAGTAACATTTTCTGAAGAATCAAAGTATAGTTTAAATTGGTCATTAGACTCAATTTTGTTTATAGACAAGTAATCGTTAAATCTTGCAGTTAGAGTTTCAAGTTGATTGCCTTGAACTTCTAAAATACGATCTCCTCCTTTTAAAGTTTTAAAAATATATCTTGAGGATTGTATTGCAAGGTCCATTGGAGTAACAAATCTATTCATACAACTAAAGAATCAACATCCAAATATAAATGTTACTATTTAATAATGAAAATTTACTTATTAGGAGGGGGATTAAAATGGAATTAAAGTTTTTTAATGAAAAAATAAGTGCCTTAAAAATAAGAATAAATTAAAATTGAAAAGGTATTTGAATTAACTCTTGCTTGAATGTTGATATTTGTTTGGAATATTTTATTTCGGGGAAAAAAATCGCCCAACGAGTTCCTTGACCGTTAAGATTAAAATCTAAACTTGAACCAGAACGATAAATTATTAATTTATTTTTATGAATAGACTCTATAAAATTCGTCGTTTCATCAAAAACTTTTTGAAATTCATTTTGAGTGCCATTTTCATCACAATGTATATTTAAATAGATAGTTCCAGCATTTAGTGGACCCGGCAAGCCTGAAGCATCAAGATTAATTCCGTTTTTTAATAAAATGGTTTCATCAGTACCTATAGGAAACCCCATGACTTGACCAGAATGAAAAAATTCTTTCTTTTTAGAAAATGTATTATCTAAATGATCTTTAAGAGATAAATACACATCTAGCGCTACTCTGTTTCTCAAATCAACATTATTAAAATCAATATCGACCGTATATTTAAATCTAATACTGCGTTGAAACATAGAATATTTATCGACATTTAAATCTTTAAGTTCGAGAATTATTTTAGATGCAATATCGATATGTTTTTGAGTGAATAATTTGGCATCAACATACAATTCAAGAATATCTTTATTAAATAAATAAGAAATATCTTTATCATGAGTTTTAGTAAATATTTGCCTCGTAGTTATTTCTTGATTAATACATTGTTCATAATCAAAATTAACATTAACTTCAGCAAAAGAAAAAACATATTCTTGATTTATTTTACATTTATTTACTGAGATGTATTTTTCACCAACATCATTTAGAGTAAAATCTTGAAATTCTAATGGTTGCCATTTATCGAATAATTTAGGACAATTAATGCCTGTAAGTTTCATAAAAATAGAAATAATATGCAATATATAAACATTATTATTTTTTATTTACTCATAAGTAATGATGTTTGTTCAAGTTTTTGAACCCATTTTTCTGCATCGGGTATATTTTCTAGTTTATTCATGCTCCTTTTCTCTGCCTTTGTATTTCGTATAGAATTATAGACGTGGCATTTGCAACATTCAATGAACTTGCAGATCCTTGCATGGGTATTTTCACTAAAATTGATGACATAGATTTGTAATTACTACTAAGTCCATGCGTTTCATTTCCAATTAAAAGAACTGTGGGTTTCTTAAAATCGCAATTATATATTTCTGTTTGTGTTTTTATGGTGCTGCCTACTATTTGTATCGTTCCAATATTTTCCTCTAAATTTTTAATATATTGTAACACTTCTTTATCTGAGGGTAATCTTATTACTGTCAAAGAAAATAATGTTCCAAGACTTGCGCGAATAGTTTTCGAGTCATATACATCAACTGAGTGTCCAGTTACAATTAATCCATCGGCACCTAAAGAATCACAAGATCGTATAATTGTTCCTAAATTTCCAGGACTTGACGCTCTATCAAAAACAACAATTAATAATTCTTTTTTTGTTTTAATTCTAGACAAATCATCAGGTGGAATTTTAACTATTGCAATTAATTCAGATATTTCTTCTTTATCACTAAGCTTATGCATTAAATCTAATGGTAATTCAAAATGCGTTTCAGCATTTGAACAAGCCAATATTTTTTTCGCCCAATCGGACAATCCTTCTTTAGAATATGCAAATGATAAAATTTGCCAATTATTTTTTATTAATAATTCTATTGGTTTTACACCTTCAACAAAAAATTCACCGAATTTTGTTCTTTTTTCTCTATTTCTTTTAAGAACTTCAAGATGTTGAAAATCATTGTTCTCAGAATATATTGTGATTATCTTGGGCATGATGACTGGCAAGAGCTTATAATTAATAAATTTATTCAAAAATCGTATGTATTCAATTTAATCCATTTTAGAAACTATATCTATTATATCTGCAAAAGAAGAAGTACATGCATCCGCATGAGGGAAGTTGTCTTTTGAATAAATTATTATTTTCATTCCTGCAGCTTTTGCTGCTTGCAAATCATTTTCTGTATCGCCGATATATACTGAATCTTGAGGTTTTATTTTTAATTGTTTAAGTGCTAAAAAAAGTGGATCAGGATGAGGCTTATGGTTAATTGTGTCTTCATATGTAACTACAACTTTAAAATAATCTTTTAATTTCATCATCGCAGGAGTTTCAAATATGCTTTGTTTCACTCTACTTGAAACAATACCCAAGATATATTGTTTGTTTAATTCATGAATTGTTTTTTTAGCATCTTTTGGCATTTTTAGTAAATGTATAGGATATTTAACTTCTCTAAATCTGCCCATATCAAAAATTCTCTGAATTTCCTCATCAGATTTTGATTTTGAAAAATATTTGATTACTGACATCATACTCATATGCATCATTTTAGAATATTCTTCACGAGTAGGTTGTTTGCAGTTTGCTTTTTTTAGTAAATCTTGAAAAAACTTTAAATTAGCTTCAAACGAATCTAAAAGTACGCCGTCAACATCAAAAATAACTGCTTTCAAAGTCATAAATTAAGAAATGATTTCTGATTTAAATTAATTTCGTCTTAAAAATCTAAATCAATATTTTAATTTTGTTTTACTTTGACTTTTTCAGTCATCATTTTTGTGCTCACATATGCAAGCGCATCAATGTTCGGATCATAAAGTTCGATCATGTCAAGGTCTGCACGAGGAAATATTCTTGCACCTTTAATTATTTTACCGTTTGATATTGCTTTTTTGAGTTCATCGTATTTTTCAGGTTCGAGAAAAAAATCTAAATCTCCAATTTGAGCACGATATATGTCTGGTTTGCGAATATAAAGATGAGTGTATGTTGTTTTCGGAATATCATTTTTTGCTTTAATAGTTATTGGTTTATGTAGCTTGAAATATTTTTTATTCAAATCATCAGATGGCTCTGTTAGTTCTTCTTTTATTTTTATCAACAAATTATATTCTTCATCATAATGACAAAAAACACCTATGTTTCCTGCATTTGGCAAATATTCACCGAATGATTGGTGGCATAATTTGTAACAAGAAAAGTGTATGTGTTTTATCGCTTTTAATAATTGTTTCTTATCTTTAATTGGACTGAATCTGTAAAGTTTCATTTTAGTTGGCCTCGAATTCAAATTAGATGTGTCTTTATTAATATTTTTTTCTATGTTGTGTTGTGATTTATTTGATAGACTTCCACATGAAGTTAAAATAGCTTTTGTAGCTTTCCGCAAGACGTTTATCATTTATAACTGCGGCGTACATGTCATCGTTTAAAGATTGTATGGCTACTTTGTCGCCATAAATTATCGTTGCGACATCGCTTTTTAAATTCAGATACTTTATTTCTGCTCTCTTCTTTGGAAGGGTATTTTCAAAATCTTCTCTTTTTCCGTTGACAATATATTTTATCTTTATGTTTGTTTTTGAGAATGTTTTTATTAGATTAGGAAAATAGTATTTCATTTTCTCGAAGATATTGCCGCACGCTCCAAATACTAGTATGTCTTTATTCTCATACAAAATATCCCTAAGTGAAGTTTTAAGTCCTTCTTTTCCTTCGTAAACAACAAAATGCGGTTTCTCGAAAAAAGAAAGAGCGCTAAGCTGAGGTATTATTTCTTTCATTTTTTCTTTTTTGCTCTCGAGTATATCTAGGAATTTATTTGGATTCGCGGGTTTGAAATATTTTACTCCATTCTTTACAACATAACTTGCAAGACCCATATTTATTAAGCCTTCAAGTTCCAAATAAACGGTGCTTTTGTTAATTTTTGTAAGTTTTGAAATGGTGGGTGCTGTTCCTTCCTTTAATTTTAATAGTGCAATATATACTTCGGTTTCTCTTTCATTGAGTCCAAAACTACGAATGATTTCACGCATAGGGTAGATAAATTCAACGTAAATATAAAAGTTGTCATTTTCTGACCACTCATGTATTTTAATAATAGTTTATTACTTGATTTATAAGGAGAATCACGAGGTTTTGTATAAAAATGAGAAAAAGAATCAAGCACATAATAACAGGCATAGTATCTATAGTGATTTATTTGTTATTTATATTAATAGTTTGGTATTTCATTTCTTCGTTTTTAGTTGATAAGGACGCAGTTAGAAAAATAGTAACAAATTTTGGCGTGATTGCTCCTCTTATTTTTATTCTTATACAAATAATTCAAAATGTGGTTGCGCCAATTGCACATTATCCTGTTTTGCTTGCAGGGGGACTTATCTTTGGACCGATTTGGGGGTTTATTTATAATTGGATAGGTACCGTAATTGGTTCAATTCTAATAATATTGCTGACAAAGAAATTTGGTAGGCCTTTAGTTAAGAGAATGGTTAGTCAAAAATTTATAGATAAATATGATTATCTTATATCAAAATTAAATCCGTATGTATTATTTCTAGTCTATTTTCTGCCTTTATTCCCGGACGATGAGATTACATATATTGTTGGTTTATCAAGTATGCCTGCGAGACACATTTTTTTCGCAATTATTCTAGGAAAAACAGGTGGTGCATCTCTTAGCATCATAGGCGACGATCCCGTGAATGGATTAATTCCGACTTTAATAGTTAACACAATAATATTATTATTTGGAACAATCTGTTATTTCTGGAGAGACATACTAGAATTTGTCAAAAACAAAATATTTAGAAAGAAAAAATAAAAAAAGAAATGAACTCGTCCTGCAGCCACATGAGACGATGTCAATAATATGTCTCACAATTTACTTTTTTTAATATTCTTTTCAATTAATTTTTTAATCACCTCACTATTTTTAAATGCAATTAGGATAATTAAAATTAAAGAAATTAATTTATTCTATTTTTCTACGTATTTAAAAACAAGCATAAACTAGTTATTTTAAATAAACGAAAGTTTTAATCCATAATGGTCAGAAGGCCAAGCTTTTTTTGAAATAATTTTACATTTGATATTTTTTTTGTCAAAATTCTTCAAGAAAAAATGATCTAAACGATATTTTGACCCAATAAAAGTATTGCCGAAAATATTTCTAAGAGGATCGATTAAACTATGTTCGTCGATCAAATTATATACTTTAGTATTTATGTCAAAATTAAAATCTCCTGTAATAATTATTTTCTTTTTTTTAAAAGCTTTTAACTTATTAATTATTTCCAGGAATTGTTTTTTTCTAATTATTTCATATACTCCTTTATCCATGCCGTTCGCTGAGAGCAAATGAGTATTTATTAAAATAAGTCTATTTTTTCCTAAACGTAATTCTGCTATTTGATATGCTTTTTTATATAGTCTGTCAAGTAGCGCCCATGAGAATAATGGCCCTTGAGTTTTAAATTCAAAATATTTACAATTGTATAAAGGCACTTTTGATATAAATAAAAGAGTTTTACAATGAAATGAATGTATAAATCCCTTCTTAAAAAATACGCTCTTCAAATATTCAGCATCTTTTTTAAAAAATACTTCTTGCAATGCTACAATATTAGGTTTCTCTCTTAGTAATACAGAACAAATCAATGGCAATCTTTTCCTTCTGGTTAATGACCATGGAGCAAGAGCAGTGTTGAGAGTTATGATTTTCATATTTTATTAGCTCGAAATTTTAATACTATTTTTTAATTGAATTTTTTATTTAAATTTTTTATTTAAATAATTATTTTCTTCAATGTTTTATTGGGTGGGGATTTATTCGCGTTTTCTTTATATACAATGATAAATCAATCTATAACTATTTTAGGACTGTCTTTAAAACATTTTGGTGCAATAATTCCTTTGCCACGAACTTCAAAACATTTTGCTATTTCTTGAATTACTACAAAATATTCCTCTTGATCTTTAACTCTCAATTTTACTAAATAATCATAATCGCCGGTTATAAAAAAAACTTCTTGAACTTGAGGTATTTTTGTTAATAAATGTGCTGTTTTATCTAAATTAGAGTCTTTACCAAGTTTTGCTTGACCCATAACAAAAGCCACATATCCTTTATCTAATTTTTCAGGATTAACAAGAACTGTGCATCCTGTTATTACTCCTATTGATCGCATTTTATTTATTCTTGCTTGAACAGTAGAAGTTGGGATATTAAGTTGATGCGCTATTTTTGTAATTCTTGGCACACAAAGGTCTTTATCTTGTATTAATTTTAATATTTTTTTATCGATAGGTTTTACTTTATCTATAAGTTTATTACTTTTTTGCATAATATACATAAATATGCTATTTATATATAAATTTTACGAAAAATAAATAGAAAGTCAATTAAAAATAGTATGATTTCTAAATATAGGTGAAAATATGAATAAAATAACCCGATTTAAAGAAAAAAGTATAACTATAGATGGAATAATTGGAACTATAAGGCAATTAGAAACCAACAGCAGATGTGAATTTATTTATAGAGATAAAAACGCCATTAAGAGTAGTATAATTAATAAAAACATGCTTGCGTATAATGGTCAAGAATATTTTATAAAACCAGATTATAAAGCGAGATTTGATAGAAATACGCAAACACATGATGTTGTAATTTGGCATTGGAGTGGATGTTATCCAAATGGAGAATATATTCGAAGAGAACTTGTATTAGAACAAGCAGAAAGAAAGTCTATTGACTCTAATTTTTAAAAGAAATTTATATCTTTGCTCGAGATTATTTCAGTTCTTTTTGAAGTCCATTTCTTCCTAAATTCAACCAATAATTAGTCTCAGGAGAATTATTATTTTTAAGATATTTTTCCTGATTAGCTCCAATGAATTCCATCGCAACACCTGCAAGAGCATACGAATAAAGTAGCTTGTGTTCTTGAATAGATAATTTATTTATTTTGTTATATTCTTTAGCAACTAATTCGCATTTTTTTTCAAGCGATAATTTATCATCATGCATTAAATTTGCAACAATTATTGCTAACTCTTGAATACGAGGATAAATATTAGACACAGAAAAGTCCAAGATGTAAATTTTACCATCATTACCTTTAAGCACATTTGCTTTTGTGAAATCACCATGTACAAAACAACGAGGCAATTTATCAACAGGCAGTTCATTGTATTTGTTAATAACTTTTTCAACCATGACTTTATCATCAACATTCATAAATCGTTTTACGCGTTGGTATGTGTGATTTATATTAGGAATTGCCCAAGAATCAAACAAAAAGACTGGTTCAATTTTTATTTTATTTATTTTTGCTGCCTGCTCAAGAACTGCCATGAGTTCTTTTTTGGTTGGAGTTCGATTCATTTCAAAAAAAGTATTCCCCTCTATAAATTTCATAACAACCATTGACAAATGCGTTTTTTCATCAGAAAAAACAAGAGTTCCTTCTTTTGTCTTAACAAGTTCAGGATGATTAATTCCTGCGCTCACAACAGCATTCATAATATTAACATAACGAGTTATCTGTTCTGACGTTCTCTCCTTTGAAAAAATCTTAGCAACATACTTTCCAGAAATAGTATCTAATACAACATTACAATCCTCATAACCTACTTTAACGATATTGGCAGTTTTCAAAATTCCAACATCGTATGTGCTACACGCTCGTTTAAGCACTCCATCAAGAGTGCCAGAATATGCTAATCTATCAACCGATTTAACAGTCATAAATATAAACGAATAACTCGATTTTATAAATTATTTTATAAAAAACTCTAAAATCAATTTAGAAGTAACAACCAAACTAGAAAAAGAAATACAAAAGGATTCAACAAAGCATGAATTAGTTAAATTAAAGTATTGAATCCTTCTCGTTATATGAACATAAATGGTCGCGCTTGAAGGTATTTACACTATTGATGGATTTTAGAATTGGAATTAATTCTTTTTTATATTTCCTGCTAAATGCCTGGCAGTATTAACATTTCGCACAGTCATTAATTGATATATCTTATGACCAATAAGTTTATTGAGCTGGCTTTTATTGTAGTTTTTTCTATCAATATTCCAGTAGATTGCTCCTTTCGTATATCGAACATCTATAAATTCTTTTTTAATCGGAAGTTCATCCAATATTTTTTTTGAATCTATTTCTGGAAAAAGATAAGCTACATCAGATCTTTGTTTTGAATCGTTTTGCCATTTTTCAGGTATGGCTTTAGCAATTTTATTCAATTCATTCTTGGTTTTAATAAGCGTTGGAATTTCAAAGCCAAATTCTTTAGTTAGGTTTATTTCAATTTCCTTTTTTATTGCACTTGATTTTTTATCTGACTCAAATAGTACATTTCCAGAATTAATATATGTTGACACATTTGAATATCCTAAGGACTCAAAGAGGGATTTGAGTTTCTTCATATCTATTCTTCGTGATTTTCCTGCATTTATTCCTCTTAAGAGTGCAATAAACTTCATAATGTAACCTCTAAGTTTCAAATCTATTGAATATGGTCATATTCTATAATTTATTTATAAATATATTTATTAGTGATGCCTGCAGAAGTTAATAATAATTTCATATGAATTAACACTTAATCTAAATTTATATAGTTATTGATTAAAAACTAATATTTCTATTAGTTCTGGTTTTTAATATGATTTTATAATAATTCTGCCCGGCTTTAACTTTTCAAAAGGAAGCGAATTAACATTAATCATATAGTACTTCATGAATTATTGTTCTGATTTCTAGTAATCTTTCTTTTTCGAATTTAGGATTATCTTTAAACCATTTTTGATTAAGAGGCGATGGATGAGGAAGAACAATCGTTAACTTTCCTTGAATTTCTTGATTATTAAATACTAATTTAGAAAAAGTCTCTTTCGGAAAAAAGTACTCTGCAGAACACCTTCCGAGTAAAATTATTATTTTACTATCAACTAATTCAATCTCTTTTCTAAGCCATTTATCTGCACATATTTTAGGAGGTTTTTTGTCGCCACCATTTGTGCTTTTTCCAGGATAACAATGTCCGATACCTGAAATGTAAAAATTGTCATCATTATAAAAGTCATCATCTGATATTTTATACCATTCCCCTCTTAATTTTCTTCCACTCGCATCATTAAAACATTTACTAGATTTATGAACATTTTGTGAAGGTGCCTGACTTATTTGTAATATTTTAGCATTTTTATTTCCACTAAAAACAGGATTTGACTCAAAACCGAAAAGATTCTTACATTCTTTGCAATTATGAATTTCTTTTACTAACTCAGAAAATTTATCCATTATACAAGATAATTAATTGCTGCAATATAAAATTATCTCAAAAAAATAATGGAAACAATAAAACTTATGTGAGGAGATAAAACCAAGGAACAAATAAGTAATACGATCTTAGATGTTCAAAAACAGAAATATTTAAATAGTAACTATTAGTAACATATGTTACATGAAACAACCACTTGTTACAAAAAAGTACCTTAAGTTACTTGTTGAATCCAGTACTCAAAAAATTCTAGAGGTTCTATACACATATCCTGAAAAAGAATTTAGTTTATCTGACCTAGCAAAAGAAGCCAACGTCGCTAAACCGCACGTAGGCAGAATGCTAGAGCAATTGAGCGCAATAGAGTTCGTAGAAATCACTAAACTCAGTAAGATTTGGAGAATAAAAGCCAACCAACAAAATTGGAACTTTGTTAAAAGTAAAATTATTCATAACCTTAATTTCATATACCAAAGCGGACTTGTTGAATTTCTAAATCAGGAATTCAAGAACCCACGAGCGATAGTATTATTTGGAAGTTTCAGGAAAGGTGAGGATATATCTACATCTGATATAGATATTGCAATCGAGCTCGACAATATAAAGGAATATCAAGTTGTGAATCATTCAGGTCTAGAACAGTTTGAAAAAACAATAAACAGGAAAATACAAATACACTTATTTGACAGAAAAACAGTAGATATAAATGTTTTCAACAATATAGCCAACGGAATATTGCTTTGGGGATTCTTGGAGGTCAAACCATGAATATAGATTATTGGACAAAAACAAACCAGATAAGACCAAGACAATTAGATAAACCCCGAATAAAATCATTGATACAAGCAGCAGAAATAAATGCCAAGCTAGTGCAAAAAATAGAATTGACAGATGAATCAGCTTCTTTAATCTACAGAGAAATGTATGAATCAATAAGACAGCTAGGAGATGCTGCGCTATGGTTGCAAGGATATGAACCCTTAAATCACGAAGTTAGTATGGAAATATTGAAGAGTAGAGAAATTAAAAACAAGATATTATTAAATCATCTATCAAGATTTAAATCAACAAGACACGATATAAATTATAGAGGGTTTAAAGCATCTAAAGAACAAGGAGAAGAGATTATAAATTTCTGGAAAAAATGCGGACTTGAAATAATAGAACAAATAAAAAAAGAGCTCAATATCTAAAACTAATAGGCTCAGGGGATTTAGAACTAGAATTCGAAGTAGAACAAGAAGATGAATTGTACACAGAGATAAACGAAATAAGAAAGGAGTTCGCGAACATAATGCGTGATTATGAGATCATACGAATAACTAAAACGCACAAATATAACTATTGCTCATTCTAAAAAAAGCGATTCATCCAAAAGACCATCTCTTATAGCAACTGACTGATTAGCAGTATATCCCTTAACAGCAAGTTCAGATTTTCCTTTAGTATTCATTTTTGTTTCCATTTCAAAATGCTCCTTATTCAAAAAGTGTAACTAATAATATTAAATAATTTACCATGGCTTGACCAGTGCCATTTATAAAAAACTTAAAAGAGTTTTTTATCTAGTACCTAGAACATAAGTAGCCCCGTCCGGCTTTCGTGGTTAGAAAAGAAAAGTGAAAGTTATTTTTTCTTTGAGAATTCTTCTGCTCTTTTTTTTGTTTTTTCAACGCTCTTTTTCATTTCAGATGCAATATCAACATCATACAGTTTAGCCAACAAAACTATGAACATCATTGTATCTGCAAGTTCCTCTCCAAGATTGTCTTTGTTAAATTTTTCAGGTCGATGATATTCGCTGGTGACTTGCCTTGCGACTTCTCCAACCTCTTCCATTAGATGTGTGGTTGCAGTCTGTTTGGTGTGGGGTTTTCTATTAGGCAACTTATCCATTATAGAAAAAGATTCTATGACTTCATCCTGAAATTGTTTTATATCCATTTTAATTGGTTGTCCTATTTTTTTTACGGAATAATAGATAGCCCCGTCCGCTCACGAGAGGGTAGAGTGGGGCTGAATGTTGTCTTCAATAATTCTTAGCTTTTTACTTAACAAATCTATAACTTCTTTTATAGTTTTGCAATTATACTTCTCTAAAAGCCTTGCTTTCTCTCGTTTGATGAATTGATATGTTATGTCCATACAGACCTATATGCTCTCGTGATTAATAAATGCCTGTCGGAGTTCGTATTACTCTTCTTCCATCTTTACTTGTTTTAGGAATGGTTCTAATTGAGAGTCTTTTTTGAGTTCTAGCAGTTTATTCTTATCGACGCTTTCATCTTTCATGTCCGTTATTTGCCCAGACCCAAATGCGTCACTTATCTTCTCTAGCAAGTATTTTCTTTCATTTGCCAATTCTTTTATTTTTTCGTTAAAGAAATATTTAATTAAATCCTCTTTTATTTTATTATCCTTCATTTCTCTTTGTATCAAGTCCTGCGATATGTGCAAGAATCCTTTGATGCATCTTGCATAGTCTTCATCGTCCAGATTATCTAAGAATATTCTTATGGTCTCTCTTTGGGATTGTAGCTTGAATTGAAGATGTCTCAATTTATGTCCTTTCTTATGGTGATGTATCATTGATTCTTTTACTTCGGTGCTTTCAGCAAAATATTTTGCTGACTTCAGGTTCAATGAATACTCATCGCCAATCTTTGAGTTCGTTTCAGTCAATTCAATGTATGAATTATTTTCAGCATAGGACACTGTGTATTCGTCCGTGGTTCTAGATTGATTATTTTCCAGGTGCACGCTGTTTGCATATTCTGGTAAGACATATATGAATTTCATTGTATCTGTTTCCTCTTAAAGTCTTGCATTTTGTCATTTAAATGCGACCTTATATCAGATCTTAACGAATCTCTCGATAAGTCATATTTTTCATATGATTCAGACCATTTTTCATCGCTCAAATAGTCATCTTTGGTCTCGATCTTATATAATTTTATGTCGAATGTTTCCTCTAGTATTTTTTTGACGCAGGCGAAATATAATATTTTCTCCTCTTCAAGTTCAAGTTTTGCGGAATTTTGCCATCCTTTTCCGGAATTTACATTAACTATTTCTAAATTCAAGTCCCATTCAGAGTATAAGTGTTCATTAATGTAATTCTTTAACTGTTTACTTCGCAAGAGCGCAATTATTGAAAGATCGTTGTAAGTACATACCACTGAGTATTTTTTGTTGTCAATCTCAACATTCATGGTTTTGTTCTTCTGCTCATACTTTGTGCCTATAATGTTGCCTTTATCTACAAATTTTGAACTCTGTTCCGTTGAGATGTTTTCTGAGAGTTTTATCAGCCTCAAAATTATCTCTTCATGAGTTTCCTTTCCTTTAGCTTGGGATTCCAGCATTTTCTTGGCTTTATCGCTAATTCTAATTGTTGTTGATTTGTCCTTTGTATTAATTTTTATCGAGCCCATAAACAAACACCTGCATACTTTGTATACATTGTATACATAATATACAAATTGTATTTAAATCTTCTGATTCTAAAGCTACAAATCGACCTGTTGCTTAACAATTCTCTCGAGTTCTAGAGCTTTAAGAACATCCACGATTTCTTTCATCTTCTTGTTATGCTGAGAAAGTTTCTCTTGAAGTATATCTATTTTCTTGCCTTTGTACACAATTATGGGTAACTGATTAACCATAGCTACCCCTCCAAATAGCCAGAAAGCTGTCAAGATTAATGTAAGGATCTCGGAGAACGTAATACAATTATAGAAAAAGAATGTATCCCAGCAGTTTTGCTTGACTATTCCGACGAAACGCCCATTATTATTAAGATTATTGTTGCCATTCAATCCGTTATAATTGTTGTTGAGATACAACAGGCGCCCCTAGATTAGCCCTTTCACCTCTAGGTTTCACCACCACTTCATTTCTGTCGTAGTTGTATTTTATAGCATTTCCGCGAATGCCGTAATGAAAGAGCATGTAGTCCAGCTACTCCGTTGACATAATTCTTGCGGAGAATTATGCAGTGCTGGGATATAATTTTAAGAAAATATGCAATATATAAAATTTACTAAAAAAATAAACTTATTTTTTTGCACCGTGCGCCTCTGGCGCTACCCCGACGAAACGCCCACTAACATCAAGATTATTGTTGCCATACAATCCGCTATAATAGTTGAGGAGATACAACAGGCGCCCCTGAGGCGTTGAAGCATCCCGACCATCATAAACATGATGATTTCCAACATCACCGACTGAATCTTTTGCTAATTCATAATATGCTTCAAGATTTTCAATGCCACCTGCTCTTGCAATTACTAATGGATTTGTTGTAAATCCATCTTTTTTATGATAACCAGAACTTGTTCCTTGAGCTAGTGAGTAAGGCATTACAATACCAAATTGATGTGGTAAACCAGATTTTCCAGCATTTATTTCTTCAAATCGATACAATGGAATAGTTACTCCATTTGGAAGTTTACCATCAAGTAAATCATCAAATTCATTATCAGAATATTTAGCACTACCACCTATTAGTTCATCTTCATATGCTTTAGTTATTCTTTCAGGCGTTAGTATTCCTCCACCATTAACAACCACAAGCACAGGCTCATCTTTAGAATAAAATCTCCCTTTCTTATCAATACCAATATTTTCTTCAGTATGCGCCGAATACCACTTCTGCCAAAAATCATGACTCTTATCAGCTTTAATTTTTGCAGAAATAAGTTCAGGCATTGTAGCAATATATCCATCAGGAGTTGCATACTCTAATGCTTGTTGTAATGCTACAGATATTTTAGAATCGTAAAATGGTGTTCCAGTAAGAATTGCGTCTAGAGATACTTCTTGATTTAAAAAGTTTTGAATTGGCACGGTATTTGTAGTGTTAGAACTATTTGCGGGTAAGGGATTATTTGTATTCCATTCTAAATGTTTTATTTGTTCTCTTGGTATTATTTTTATCATTTTAATCACTTTGACAATAGCACTGATATTCCTTCGCTTAACATTTTATTTTTGTCATATATTGGAGCATAATTTATGTTTGTATCATTTTTTATTGCTGTTCCAAGACCATATGTTCCACCTATTTCAAACATTAATACTTTGTTATTTGGATTTTTAGCTAATTCTTTCATTTTTTTAGATTCTCTTTCTGTTCTTCCAGAAATAACTAAATTTCCGTCTGTAACGATAACGTATGCTCTTTTTAGGTTATCGTTATATGATTGTAAATTTATATCTTCTTCGCTGTATCCATTTGCTGGTTTGAATAATACTTTAAGTACTTCCGTGTCTCCTTTTAGGAATTCATCGATTGATACTAGTTTTGAACTTTTTTGTTTATCTCCAAAATTATTAATTCTTAACATTGTTTTTTTGTGTGTTGCTTGTCCACCTTGATGTAATGCATCAATGTATCCATATAGTACGTTGCTTAACATGTCCCAACTTGAACCGTCATTAAAACCAAAATTATTTGCATCTTTATACATTGATCCTGAACTATCTAAATAAAATTCTACAATATCAGGTACATCGACTTGTGAATCAACATAAGTAATATTTTTTATGTCACGAGTTCTTATCTCATAATCATTTAATCTATATTGATTATTGCCTAATGGTATTAGTACTGGTAATCTGATTTTTTGTTGAAATTTTGCAACGTGTTTGAGATTAATTTTTGAAAGTTGATCCTCACTTATAACTTCACTTTTTTTTAAATGCCAGTATTGTTTATTATCCACAACTATAGTTTCTCCTATCTTGTTTCCGCCAATAATTTTTACTGATGGATGATTTCTTTTGTAAAATTCGTGAATCGCAAAGATATCTAATGTATTGTATTCTTCGTTAGATTTAGAACTTCCGTTCGTGCTGTTTGGTTTTCCCATTGAAAAGTCTTGACTTAATCTTGGATCGCTTGATAATTGTTCAATGAATTGTGCTTGTTCTTGAGGAGTCATATCATTAAGTATATCTTGTACCATATTTTGTGGTGATGCTCCACTTCCTTCTCCTTGTTGGTCTGGTCTGCCTTGTGGCATATCTTTTTTGATGTACGGACCTAAAATTGTCATCATTCTTTCTATTCCTTTATATCTATCTTCTCCTGAAAATACTTCTCTGATTGATTTAGCGTACGAATTCGTAAGTTCAGAGTTTTCTGTTGTGGAATTATTTTTTAGTATTTTAGATACTTTTCCAATTAATGATAAATCATTTTTTGGCAGCGATACTTCTTTATTGATTAATGATTTTAGAGTTTTTTCTGCTATTTCAAATCCTTTTTCTCCAGCTTTTTCTTGAAAGAATGAGTGTGTACTTTGTGGTCCATATAATGCTCCGTACAAAAATCTTGTTATGGTATAAAAGTTTGTTTCTGATTTTGAGTTTTGAAGTTCTAATAAATCCCATACTGGAATAATATCTTCTTGAACATATCTTTTCGTCTTATTATCTAGATAAAATCTGTTATCTAATATAAAATCTTTAACTCCATTTTGTGATGCTTCTAATTTTACTAATTGATCTAAAGGTTTAAGATTTGGTTCTGCTTTTAATAATCCTTTTCTTATCGCTTGATGTATCTTAGTATTATCGCTATCAGGAGTTCCTATGCTAAATGGTGCTTCTATCACATGATATAATTCGTGATCTAATAAGTAATGTAGTGTATCTTTTGCTAAATCTTCAGAATTACCATTCCAGTATTTAGTTACAATTGTTTCGAATTTTTTCTTTAGTGCATCATCATTTTCTACAAATGCATAAATCTGCTTAAGATCAGTGCTAAATTCCCAGTCACGACCTATGGTTTTAGGCTTGGATTTTATTACAGGCGTATCGCTATGTAATGGAAAATCTTTATGAACTTCACTTCTCCATTCATATTCTGCTTCATCCAACAATAAGTGCATATCTTTCATAATTTTAACACCTTTATTTCTTTGCGCGGTGCGCCTCTGGCGCTACCCCGACGAAACGCCCATTATTAATAAGACTATCGTAGCCACTCAATCCGTCATAACTGTCGTCGAGATACAACAGGCGCCCCTGAGGCGTTGAAGCATCCCTTCCGCTAAATGGATGGTAATTACCTAAATCGCCATCTGAATGTTTCGCTAAATTATAATATGATTCAAGATTTTCAATACCGCCAGCTCTTGCAATTACTAACGGATTTGTTGTAAATCCATCTTTTTTATGATAACCAGAACTTGTTCCTTTAGCCATCGAGTAAGGCATTACAACACCAAATCTGTGAGGTAAAGATGTTATTCCTTTTTTTATCTCTTCAAATCTGTAAAGTTGAATACTCGTATTATCAGGCAATTTACCATCAAGTAAATCATCAAATTCCTTATCAGTGTACTTTGCACTATTACCTATTAGTCCTTCTGTATACGCTTGATTTATTCTATCAGGTGTTAAAATTCCTCCACCATTTACAACAACAAGCACAGGCTCATCTTTAGAATAAAATTTTCCTTTCTTATCTATACCAATATTTTCTTCAGTATGCACCGAATACCACTTCTGCCAAAAATCATGACTCTTATCAGCTTTAATTTTAGCTACAATAAGTTCAGGCATCGTAGCAACATAACCATCAGAAGTTGCATACTCTAAAACTTGTGAAAGTGCAATTGGTAATCCTATATATTTACCATTTTCATCTTTTTCTTCACTAAAAAATGTTTTCCCATTTAATATATCATCTATATTAACAATAGAATTATTTTGAAATAATGGAATATTTGGAACTACATGTGATGGGTCTAATGGCGCTTGCCCATGAGCCCATTCTAAATGTTTAATTTGTTCTCTAGGAATTATTTTTATCATTTTTAGTACCTTTTATTTTTTCGTGCCACGCGCCTCTGGCGCTACCCCGACGAAACGCCCATCATGCCTAAGATCATTGTTGCCATCCAATCCGACATAACTGTTGACGAGATACAACAGGCGCCCCTGAGGAACTGTAGGATCTATTTCATCAAATCTATGCCAACATCCTACGCCATCTTCATCGTGTGCTAAGTCATAATACTTTTCTAAATATTCTACAGTTCCTGCACGTGCTAAAACTAATGGATTTTCCAAAAATTCTGATTTCAAGAATTGTTTTGATTCAAGAGATTTAACTCTATCAAATTCTGTAATAACAGCATATCTTCCAAATGGATCAGAAATGCCTGATTTTAAATCATCAAGTCTATAAATCGTGATTTTTTCTCCAGAAGGTAAGATTCCTTTCTGTAATAATTCATCTATATTTTCTTGATTTAATTTTGCAGCGTTTTGTGGAGTAAGTCCATCTTCATATGCTTTAGTAATTATATCTGGAGTTAGTATTCCTCCGCCATGTAATGTAATAAGAACTGAATTTCCTTTAGTTGTATATATTCCTTTACTATCTACACCTATATCTTCTTCTGTGTGTGCTGTGAGCCAATTTTTCCATAGATAATTTTCTTTATCTGAATTTGCTTTTCCAGCGATAAGATAAGGCATGGTTGCAACAACACCTGAATCAGCATAATTTTGTGCTTCGGTTAATGCTGTTGGAATATTTGCATTATAAAACATTTGTCCAGTGTTAACTAAAGATTCTATAGTTAAATCTCCAATAGAATGTTGAACAAATAAATTATTAGTTGGCGCAATTGGAGGAATTGTATTTGATGAAGTAGTTTGCACACTATTATTCCATTCTAAATGCTTAATTTGATCTCTTGGAATTATTTTTATCATGGTGATTTACCTCATGATTGATCCTAATCTATGTTCGTATATACTAGCATTAGATTTTTTTGTATCATATAATTCAGTAAATAATGTAAATGCATTATCATCTTTTACTTCTAATACTTTTTTTATTTCAGGTTCGTATGTTTTACTGAAATGATCTAATACTACAAGATCAGCAAGAAGTCTGCTTTTTATTGTTGCTTGTGCAGGACCAGTGGTTTGATTATTAAGAGCTGTGATGTTTTGTTTTATGGTATTAATATATGCGTCAAATCCTTCTTCTTGTCCAGCGTATACTGCTGATTGCCAAACTCCTTGTCTGAATCCAAACTCTGCAGGAGTATTCAATTGCGTTCTAATTTGACTATATGCTACTCTTGCATCATTTACAAGACTCATGAGTTTTCCATATTCGGAACCTGTGATTGTTTTGCTTTCTAAAACAATACCTATGCTTACAGCAACATCGTTTAAGTCAACTTTAGGTTCATATGTTCCATCTTTAATGCTTTTTATGAATCCAACAAGTCTACTTAGATCACTTATTTTTCTTAGGTCTCTTCTTACAAATCCGTGTTTTAGAGTATTTTGTGATTCTAATACTTTATTGTAGTCATTATCTTTTCTGACGTTAAAGTGTGGTTGTAATCCTGATTGTTTTATTAATTCAGCATTGTGTTCGTATGTTTCCATAGGATCATGACCTACATATCCTAAACATACATCAATAAATTCTCTAGTTTCGCCATTAAGTTCTGTTTTTAATTCTTCAGGATCAGTAATTTGAGCGTAAATATCTCTCCATGTTCCAGTTAATCCTGTTTTTTTGTTGAATGTTGCCCAAAATTTTTCATGAAGGTTTTCTGAAACCTTTTTTTCTAATTGACTAGATGCTGCTTCCGCAACACCGTTTGGGAATCTAAATTTTAGGAATCTATTTTCTCCTGCAATATCTAGTTCTAATGCTTGTTTGTGATCTGCATCAGCAGGATTCATTGCTGCAATTATTGCAAGGCTTTTGTATCTTTGCGGATTAGTTTTTGGTATTGGTAGTCTTAAATATCCTCTTTCTCCATTGATATCTATTATTCCATCCACAACTTGTAATACTTCTTGACTATCTCCTCTATTTATTTCATCTATGAATAATGCTCCGTATTTTGAGCATTTTTCTAAATCTATTCTTGTTTTTGGAATTCCATTTTCTAGAACTGTTTTTGTGAATGGTTCTAAAGCTGATGTTCCCATCATAACTCCTGATCCTCCAAGTCTTAGTGTTGTTTGACCATCAGGACCGAATATTGCACCAAAAAGTGCATCGCTGGTGTATGTTTTTCCAACTCCTGTAACTCCTTCGTATAATATGTGAAAATCATCGAAAAATAGTGATGCTGCATCAATATCTAATATTGTAACTTCTGTTGTGTCTGCTGTTGGAAGTTTTCCTTGACCGTTAAGAAATTTTACGTCTACTGTGTCTCCTTTTTTTATTTCCATATATGGTGTTGGAGATATTACGCCATCTAGTGTTTGATAGATTGTTTGAATGAAATCTTTTCTTAATTCTTTATTGGTTTTATCAGGATTTGTATTCATTTTGATTCACCTTCGTCTAAAATTTTTATTTTTATTTCTACTAGCATTTTTGGTTTTAGTTTTTCTCTTAGGAATGATGGTATAATTATTACTGCCTGCGGTCCTTGTTTCGAGATTTGTTTTGTTAATGTGAATTCATCCATATTGTTTTTCCTCTAAAAATCATGTTGTACACATGAAATAAACATGTTATTACTATATAGTAGGCATAACTTATATTTAAATGTTTCGATTATTATACTACTATCAAGTGACTATTTAATTAATTATGTACATTGTATCACGAAAAACTAATTAAATCCACCTATAAAAGTCAAAAAATGATAGAACCGAACGTTAAAAACGTCACATACGAAAAATTATGCACGTACGATAATCTATTCTTAGCATATCAAGGAGCAAGAAAACACAAAACACTAAAACCATACGTAATAGAATTCGAAAAAGAACTAAACAAAAATCTACTACAACTACAACACGAACTCACAACAAAAACATACCATCCAAGACCACTAGAAACATTTATCTTAAGAGATCCAAAAACTAGAAAAATCAGCAAGTCAAACTTTAGAGATAGAGTAATACATCACGCAATATGTAATATTATAGAACCAATATTTGACAAAACATTTATTCAAGACTCCTATGCCAATAGATTAGGAAAAGGAACACTCAAATCTATAGAACGATTTGATAAATTCAAAAGACAAGTCTCAAAAAATAACAGTACAAAATGCTACTTTCTAAAAGCAGATATCAAACATTACTTCGACAATGTAAACCACCAAATACTAATAGGACTAATCAAAAAAAGAATATTCGATGAAGACATAATCTGGGTAATCACACAAATACTGCAAAACCACAAAGCAGAAACAGAAGGCAAAGGAATGCCACTAGGAAATTTAACAAGCCAATTCTTCGCAAACATCTACTTAAACGAACTAGACCAATACGTAAAACATCAACTAAAATCCAAATACTATCTAAGATACGTTGACGATTTCATAATACTAGACACATCAATAGATACACTAATAGAAAATAAACTTGCAATAGAATCATTTCTCAAAAAAAGATTATGTCTAGAACTTCATCCAGACAAATCCAAAATATTTCCTCTAGAAAAAGGTGCTAATTTCTTAGGATTTAGAATATTCTACAACCATAAACTCGTACGAAAGAAAAACATCAAAAAATTCGACAGAAAGTTCCAACTACTAAAAAAAGATTATGAACACAAAATACTAGAGAGAGAAAAAGCCATCGAAAAATTTGAAGGATGGCTAACATACATAAGCCACGCAGACACATACAAATACAGAAAACACTTAACACGAGAATTAAACCAAAACTTTCCACTACAACCAACGATAGAAATTACAAACATCAAAAAACATGAAAACCACATCAAAAGAACAGAACACAGCGAATTTGAATACAGCCCACAAAAAACACTCCAACTATACACCAAAGGATTAAACATCAAAAAAATTGCTGAACAAAGAAAAATCAAAGAATCAACAGTGTGGAAACACCTAGAAAAACTCATAGAACACAACCAAATATCAATATGGACAATACTCCAAAAAGATAAAATAATCACAATAAAAAAATGCATATATTCAGAACAGGACACATTAAAAGAAATTAAACAACGAATCAATAACAATCAAATAACATTCGATGAAATAAGTTGCATCCTAGCAGACATCAAATCAAAAAACAAAACTAAAAACGTACTATTTCACATCAACTGGTACAAGCGAAACCACTGCTTTAGAAAATGCTACGGAAAACCAAAACAAAGAGAAGAATGCCAAAACAAATTAGAAGAATTCACAAAGAAAAACCCGACACTAACAATAAACAGAAAAGAATTCTTAGAACTATTCAACAATCACATAAAAATCTGTATCCTGCCAGAAAAAGAAAAACAAAAATATATAACATGGCAAGAATTCAAAAACAAAAGAACACAACAATACAAATCATAAATCCAATCGCTTATTAGCCCAATCAACATACTCCCTATTTATTTCACATCCAATAAAATTTCTTTTTAATTCTTTACACGCTACCGCTGTTGAGCCTATTCCCATGAACGGATCTAAGACAACATCTCCTTCATTGCTTGATACAGATATTAACTTTTTTAGAATCGCTAACGGTTTTTGTGTTGGATGTATTGCAATCCCATCAGTACCTTTTAATCTTTCCTTCCCTTGCAGAGCTCCTGATACGAACGCATTATGCATTGTTGTTTGTGATGAAAAATTAAATGTGGATAATGAGGGTTTTCCTTTTTCTTTAATAGCATAAATTATATATTCGTTAGCAAATAAATAATTTGTTTTACTTAATCTAGGTGGAGGATTAGTCTTATACCATACAAGTAAATTTCTAAAAAACCATTTCTCAATAAACTCTCGCATATAAATCGGAATTTGCGCAGTTCCACAGAATACGTAGATTTGCCCGTTTGATTTTAGAACTCTGCGCAATTCGGCTAAAATCGGTACAGGATTAAAATTAAAATCCCATTCACCAAAATTCTTTTTAATAATTCTACCATTAATCTTCAAATCATTCTTTTGAGAAATATTATACGGAGGATCAGTCACAACAAGATCAACACTACCATCAGGAATCTGCCTAAGAAATTCTAAAGCATCCATACAATAAATCTTATTTAATTCCATACAACCTTAAAGGTTGCCATCAAAGAAATCAACAACTCGGACAATGTAATACTAAAAAAAAGGCAACTTATTCGTTGCCTTCATTACATCCATCTTCAAAACCATCTTCATAAACTTTATTCAAGACAGTATCAATATCTTTGTTCTTTTTAGCGTTCTTTAGTTGTTCTTTGTATTTGTTAAGATATTCATCAGTCATTTTTATCCCTCCGAAATTATATTAATCGTCATCATCCCATTCATCAAAACTCATAAAATCATGCGGATTATCAACAGCCCTAATCTGCTGTAATCTATTATCCATAAAATACTTCTTGCCTTTATGTTCAATTATAGGTAACTCATTAACCATAGCTACCACCTCCAAAAACAAAAAAGGTTTAGAAAACTAATTAGAATAACTCCGAGTACGTATTACAAAAAATATCAAAGAAATAAAAAAAGTGCTCTTCATGAGCCAAATAAATAGCCCACGAAACGAGCACGATAACTACTAGCCCCGCCCGGATTTGAACCGAGGTCTCAAGCTATCTTTCAACGAAAGATACTTGAAAAGTTTCTTTTCGTTTGTCCAAAGGCTTGAATGATTGGCCGCTACACTACGGGGCTGTATTGTAGTTCTATTTACTTTCAAGAGAAATCTTTTGATTTATAAAGATTTATGGTCTCGACCAGTTACTATTATAAAGGAATAAGTGTTAGTGTTTCAAATGGAGCCTGATGTTTTAGGTTTTGAACAAGTTAATTTTGAAAGTATGCACGAATTATTTAGAAAACAAGCATTTTCTTTGGAAGAATTAATCTTAAATTCTGGAATGGATCCATTATCTGATATTAATAAGAAGCGTTTAGCGTTTGAGTTTCCTAATGAGTTTTCATTTAAAGATTCTGAATTCAAAAAAGAGATTTTATATCTTTTTAATAGAGATG
This sequence comes from Candidatus Woesearchaeota archaeon, assembly GCA_041660865.1. Lineage (GTDB taxonomy): Archaea > Nanobdellota > Nanobdellia > Woesearchaeales > 21-14-0-10-32-9 > 21-14-0-10-32-9. Next base: position 57,070 of record JBAZVO010000002.1, on the reverse strand, counting down.
AATTTAGTACAAAAAGTAAAAGTGATAAATTAAAGAAAAAAGCAATTAGAAATATTTATCAAACAAAGTGTAAAAATTATTTAGTTAACAAATTCAATTGGCCTGAATCGTTAACAAATAATATTACTAAGGCATTAAGTTTACCTGCATATATTGACAAGGATTTTAATTATTATATTAATCATAAAAAAGAATTAAGTAAAGATGCGCTAAAAATTATAACGCGTGGTATTTATCAAGGTTCAGAAATTATTTCTGCGAGTATTTTTATCGGAAATTATCCTGAGAGGTTCGCGAAACCGACTGCTAAATTTTTGAATATTAAAAGAAAAACTATGACTAGGTTAAATATAATTTATGATATAAGTATGCTCGTTATTGAATCAGGCGCGTTGTATGGTATGACTCGAGAAGTAGTTGAACATGGATTGTTTGATAATGAAAATATTGCAGTTGATGCAGTTAAAATGTTGGGTTATAGTTATTTTTTAGTTCATACGCTTATTAGAGCAATTCAAGTTCCTGTTAGGATAGTTTATAGCGAATTTAAAGATAAGCATATTCCATCGTATGCAACAGCAACAAGTCCTAATATTGGTATGCTTATTATAACCGCGCCACCTATTATATATGATCATGTGCTCACTTTAAAAGAGAATAAATTGAAAGAAAAAGCGTAAAAACTCTTGTTTGCGCATAAATAATTTAAAGTCTTATCTTTTACCTTAGTAAATGCAGATAAAATCGCTTTCCTTAAAGAATATTAGATCTTATTCTTCTCTTGATTTACATTTTAAAAAAGGTAGTACTCTTCTTTCAGGGGATATTGGTTCAGGCAAAACAACTATTCTTCTAAGTTTAGAGTTTGCGCTTTTTGGTTTAATGAAAGGAATGATTTCAGGAGGCGCTCTTTTACGACATGGGTCAAAGGATGGAAATGTAAAACTTGTTTTTACTATTGGTACTAATGTTGAACAAGAAATAATTATTAATAGATCATTAAAAAGAACATCAACTGGAGTTAGTCAAGAAGCAGGATACATCGAAATAAATGGAGTTCGAAAAGATTGTACTCCTGTTGAATTAAAATCTCAAATTTTAAGTATTCTTGGATATCCTGAAGAATTAATTACAAAATCTAAAAGTCTTATTTTCAGATATACTATTTATACTCCTCAAGAAGATATGAAACAAATAATTCTTGATTCTGAAGATGATAGACTTGAAAAATTAACTAAAATATTCAATGTTGAAAAATATAAGCGAATTAAAGAAAATGCAGAGAATTATGCGCGCGAAATTCGTGCAGAAACTAAAATACTTTCAACTCTTGAAAAAGAGCTTGCTGAATTTAAAATGCAATGTCAAAAATATGAAATGGAACTCGAGGATAAAATTATTACTTCTCAAAAAATTCAAGTTCAACTCGTAATTGCAACAAAGAATTTAGTAGAAAATGAAAGTAAAATGAAAGAGATGGAAGATGCAATTAAATTACTTTCAAGTTTAAAACATGAACTTAATGTTATTTTTGTTGAACAAAAAAATCTAAAAAATAATTTCGAAGTTATTAAACGAGAAGTTGTATTATTAACTTCACAAAAAACCAAATTATCTCTTGATTTAAAAAATGAAATCGAGGAAAAAATTCTACGAGACATTACGACGATAAAAGATGAATTTGATAATTACAAGGATAAAAAAGATGAAATGGAAAAGAAAATAATTGAGGCTAAAAGTAAACTTGCTATGATTAATAATAAAAAAGAAGAATCAACAGAATTAAAATCTAGAATAAATGGTCTTCAAAAATGTCCAACTTGCGAGCAACAAGTTGGGGAAAATCATAAGATGTTAATTCTTGAAGAAGTTGATAAAAAAATGTCTGATTTGAAAGAAAAAGAAATAAAATTAAATGAAATATTAGAAAAAGCAGTTAATAATTTGAAGATTATTTCTAGAAAATTAGACGCGTTGCAAGTAGAAATATTAGAAGTTAAAGAAAAAGAGCAAAAAGAGAAATTAAAGAAGCATAAAGAATTACAAATAGTTGAACTTGATCAAAAAATTGTTGATAAAAATAAAAAAGTAGAAGATATAGAAAAAGAAATTCTTGCAAAGGTTAGTCTCGAACAAAGTTTAATGAAAAAAATAGAAGATTCATTTATCGATGAAAAAACATTAAATGCATTATCAGCAAGTCTTAAAGAATCAAAAGATAAACATATTTCTTTGAAAATTGATGACGCTAAAATGGTTCAATCTATAAAAGAAATAAGTGAGAGAATTGAACAAAATCTCAAATCTCAAGAGAATAAAAACAAACAAATAGAAGGCGTTTTAAAGAAAAAAACTATAGAACATTGGTTAACAAATCATTTTACAAATCTTGTTGATGTAATTGAAAAACATGTTATGGCAAGTATTCATTTTGAATTTAAATCTTATTTCGAAGAGTGGTTTAACATGTTAATTGAAGATGAGAGTATGACTGCATCAATTGATGAGAGATTTACGCCAAAGGTTAGTCAAAATGGGTATGACACAGAGATAGAAAATCTTTCAGGCGGTGAGAGAACAGCAATCGCGTTAGCATATAGGCTCTCATTAAATAAAGTAATTAATAATATGATTAGCACAATACAAACAAAAGATTTGTTAATTCTAGATGAGCCAACGGATGGTTTTAGTAGTCATCAGCTAGATAAGGTAAGAGATGTTCTTGATGCACTTAATTCAAAACAAACAATAATTGTAAGCCATGAAGCAAAAATGGAGAGTTTTGTTGATCACATAATAAGAATAAGAAAACACGAACATGAAAGCGAAATAATGTAATCAAGGTCATATTATGAGAAAGAATATTTTGTTGACAGGAATGCCTAGAAGTGGAAAATCAACATTACTTGAACGAATAGTGTTGGAGCAACAAAATAAAGTTGGCTTATTAACAAGAGAAGTTAGAGAAGATGGTGAGAGAATTGGATTCGAAGAGATTAATCATCTTGGAGAAAAAGCGCTAATTGCAAGTATTTATTTCAAGACTAATGTACAGATTTCTAAATATTTTATAGATTTTCAAAATTTGAATAAATTGATATCCTCTGTTTCAGAGTTTAATAAATCTAATTTTCTTTATTTAGATGAAATAGGTCAAATGCAAATGTACTCTGATAAATTTAAAGATTTAGCACTAAAATATTTAGATTCTGAAAATATTTGTTTAGCAACAGTTTCTAAAATTTATAGTGATAAATTTATAGATTCTGTAAAAAATAGAAATGATATTATTCTTGTTGAAATTACGCCAGAAAATAGAGAAGAGCGATATGAATTCGTGACAAAACTCATTGGCAAAATAAAAAAAGCAGAACGTTATGCGATGCAACCTGAGCGATTTATTATTTCAGAAAACCTTGTTACTGCAAATACGGAGCACGGAGAACGACATTTAGTAAAAACTCAAAACTCTTGGAAATGCGATTGTGATTTTTATGAAGCTCATCAAATATGTAGTCATTTAATTGCGTTTGAAGAAATAATATATAGAAATAAAAAAGGATGATTTATTTTTCGGTTAATTTTTCTAGCAATTTATATGATTTTCTAAATTCAGTTATGTTTTCTTTTGAATGTATTCATATTTTATGGAATGTAAATCGCGTTAAGTAAATTTGTGTTAATTTGAAGAATTATAATTTCTTTAATTTGCCATTCGGCTGTATGTGTAATGCATAAAACTTTATGTGTTTATCTTTTTCTTTTAAGTTATACTGTTCACTAATTTTTTTCTTAATGTGCTCTGGAAGATTACTCTCTAATTTAATAAACTCTTCAAGATTTGTTAAATCATCATCAATCATTCTGCATTTTCTATATATTCCGGTTTCTAAATATTTCAAAATTTCTATTCGTTTTTTATCGGCAATTGTCGGAGCGTTTATTTTTCCAGCTCTATCTATGTATATGATTTCTTTATTAGAAACATCAATTCCATTGTCTGAAAAAGTTTTTAGAAACGGATCTTTATTCGAAAAATCTTGCCGCGCTGTAAGAATAATTATTCTAGAAAAACTTTTTGTTTCTTTAATTCTTTTAATCATTATTTTTAATCTTTCTATTGTTTCAGGAATGGGTTTAGATGTTTCATAAAACAATTTACTATCGCTAAATTCTGAAAAATCAAAACTTTCTCCCTCTTCTAGAATGTATGAGTTAAATTCTTTGTTTGTTAATTTTTTAATTATTTGTTCATCTTTAATAATATTAATATTTGCAAAGGTGTGAAATATGGTTTCATCAAGATCAACAAATGTGATGCCGTATCCAATTTTTGATGGTTTTTTTAAACTTTCTTTTTGTCGTGTTTTTACTTCTTTTTCTTCAAAAAATTTTTTAAGAATTTCTTTTGCATTAAAAGCAAAAGCGTATTTATTAAGATCATTTTTTCCAACAAAAAATCCTCTTTGACCTTCTTTAATAACATATTTGTTAAGATTAAAGTTTAAATCTTTTTTATAGAAAAAATGAACATCATATCCATCAAAAGGATAATTTCCCAGGTAATTAAAATCTTGTAGAACATATCCTTCAATTTCTTCAGCTATTTCGCGAACTATTGCATTTTCCTTAGTTTCATTTTCTTCTATTTGTCCTCCAAAAGTCCCAAGACAATTTGGATAAGGTATTTCTTTTTTATCATCTCGTAATTGAAGAAGAATTTCACCTTCCATATTTTCAAGAAATAGTGAGCATTGAGGTCTTGATTTTCCAGCCATAAAAAATAAAACAACTAATGATATAAAAATAATGCGAAAAATAGTGCGCATTTAGTTAGTGCTAGCCTCGTCTTCGATATTTTTAGTTAATAAAACTAGACTCGGTTTCACATATATTATCATACGCGTTACGAGGCGCACTAAATGCATACGAAAAATATAGAGTTATTTAGGTTTTTCACAAACAAAATACCAATCCCATGGAGGGGATTCTTTTGGAAAATAAGTATGTCCGGCTTCTTTCCATTTTATCCATCGATAAGGAACTCTTTCAATTTTGAAATTTGTAAAGCCTGCTTTTTCAAATCTATAAATAATTTCAAATCTATAGAATGCTTTTTGTTCTTCGCCTTCAAAATTGATTATGCCTTGAAACATATCATAAGATTTATGATCAAGCAATTTAGATGCTTGCATAATGACTTTTTTTTGAGATGGTTCTTTTTCTAATTTATGATCGACAAATAACATATTTTGATAAATATAAGATTCCATAGATGGAATTATTGCAAATAATTTTCCTCCGGGTTTTAGAATTTTATATGTTTCTTTTATCATTTGATTCATTTTTGTTATATCTGTTGTAAGAATAGAATTTACTGCGACTGCGACATCGAATTGTTTATCAAAGTCATCCATTTGAGTCATATCTTTTACAAGAAAGTTTGTTTTTCTTTGACTGTTTCTTTCTTTTGCTTGTGCAATCATTTCAAAAGAAAAATCTATTGCAGTAACGTTTTCAAAATTTTCATCAAGAAATGGAATAAGATCACCAATTCCACAACCAAGTTCAATAACTGAGAGTTTCTTAGAATCAAGTGATGATAAATCATCTATCATAGGATTATGTTTGCAATCTTTTAGAGGACTTAATATCTCAGAGTAATAATCAACCGATATTTTATCCCATGCTTGTTCATCCATCTTATTAATCTTTATTTTAATCTTATATAAAAGTTGTGATAAATATTTATTAAAATAATATTTATGATGAAATATTATTTGCGAGAGTGAGCATGCCATGTCCTGTAGCAAATCAAAGATTTGCGACATAAAGGAAATGTGTTACATTTCTGTGCACAGAAATTTGTTAAATTTCTTTGTGCCGGAAATTTTTTAATTTCCGAGCATTTAGGGCATGGATGAATCACTCTCACAAGTTCGAAAACGCGAATTTCAAAATACCCCTTGCTTTAGCTTGGGTATTAATTCGCGTTTTCTTTATTTATTAATTTATTTGCGAGGTGACTAATACTTCGGAATTTATACAGTTAATGAAGTTTGAGTGGTGAGTTTTTTTATTTTTTTTCTAATTCACAATCTGAAATGATTTGTTCTGCGAGTTCTTCAGGTGTTGTTCTAAGTCTTATTAATTTTATTTTGTCACGAGTTATTAACACTTCTGCAGGCATAGGTCTAAAATTATATGTGCTGCCCATACTATATCCGTAGGCGCCTGAGGTTTCTATTAAAAGAAGATGACCTTCTTTTATTTCTGGAAGAAGTCTGTTTTTCGCAAAACAATCGCCTGACTCGCATATGTTTCCATAAATATCATATTCTTTAAGTTGTCCTGTAGGATTACTTATATTTAGAATGTTATGATATGCACCATATAGTATCGGACGTATTAAATGTGAAAATCCTGAATTTGTTCCTATTATTGTTTTATTTTTAATATTTTTTATTGTTGTAACTTCAATTAATAATGATCCCGCGTCTGCTACAAGATATTTTCCAGGTTCAACAAATAATTCTAATTCTCGACCATAAGTTGCACAATATTTTTGAAATGCTGTAGTAATTTTTTCTCCGATAATATTATAATCTATTTCAGGTTCTTGTGGGTGGTAATTTACTTTGAATCCTCCACCTATATCTACGAATTTAAGATCTGGAAAATTTTCTTTTGTTGCCAAATTTAGAATTATTTCAAGACTGTTAAGAAAACTTTCAGCGTTACATATGCCTGAACCTATATGTTCATGTAATCCTATTACTGTAAGATTATATTTTTTAATTATTATTAAAACTTGTTTTAAATCAAATAATGCAAGACCGAATTTTGTATCAATTCCTGATGTTTGAACGTGTTCATGTTCGCCATCTATTATTTCAGGATTAAATCTTAAACATATTTCTGATGAGGGATATAATTTTCCGAAGCGTTCAAGTAATGAAAGAGAATCTATGTTGAATATTATTTGTTCTTTTTTCGCATTAATTAATTCTTTATCATCTATGTTGTTTGGAGTATAAATTATTTTAGTAGAGTCAAAACCTATTTTTTTAGCGAGAATAATTTCTCCTATGCTAACAGCATCTATATTCGCGCCGAGATTTTTTAACAAATTTAAAATATGCGGATTATAGTTTGCTTTCATAGCATAAAATATTTTAAGTGATTTCCAAGGGATCGCATTTTGTAATTTAGTGTATTGTTCTATAATTTTTAATTCATCGTAAACGTATGTTGGAGTTTCGTGTATTTTCGCTACATTTCTTAAAGTTTCATTATCAATCATTTTTTTAGCTCGGTATTTTCTTCAAATTTTTAGATTTTAAATTCATTTGTTTGTGTGTAGTAAATTTTTATATACAGCAATTAGTGCTTGTTCATATTTTGTTGAAGGTATAGATACCCATAGGCTGTTGTTATTTGATTTTGTTATTTGTTGCACGGGAATATTTTCTTGAGACATTAAATTAAAAAAATCACCCGTGAGTTTTGGTTCTAAATCTAAATGATCTCCGACGATTGCAAGTAGTGCTGTGCTATTATTTACACTAACATCGCCAAGTGTTGATAATTTATTTTTTATCGTGTTTGCTTTTGAGTATTTATCGTGAAAGCTTGCACTTATTTCAACAGCCGAAGTAGTTATAATATCTAAATCCACATCTTTAAACGCACTTGCAAATGAGGCTAAATATCCTGATCGTCCTTCCATATTTCCTGAATTGAGAGTTATTGTTACAAATGATTCTTTTTTTCCTGTAACAGCAAGTAGTTTACTATTCTCTTTGAGTCTATTTGTTGTAATGTTGCTTATTTTAGTCATATGTCCAGTCGGATCAAATGTGTTCATAACATATAACGGGATGTTATTTTCTTTTAGAGGTTCAATACATCTTGGATGAAGAACTTTTGCTCCTTGTCGTGATAATTCTTGAGTTTGAGCATAATTTAAATTAAGAATTGTTGGAGTGTTTACTCTTTCTTGATTATCAAGTAGTCTAGGATCAATCATTTTTATTCCGTTAACATCGGTGCAATTGAATCCATGTGATGCGTTTGTTATTCTCATAAGTTCAGTTTGTGTTAAATCGGATGCTCCTCGTCCAAGAAGCATATGATCTTGAGAGTTATTAAATCCATAAAATCCTCCAACAACTGTTATTTGTGTGCTAGTTTCCATAAATGTTCTTATGGGGTTGTCGGCTATTCGATTAAATGATGCTTCAAGATAATTTCCTTTTAATCTAATTAAATCTTGAGGCATTTTACTAGAGTTTAAACCTAAATGATTTAGAAAGTGAGAAAATAGTGTTGATTCTAAATCTTCGCCAGTTGATTGTATTCTTGCAGCAACTTTTAATTTCTCAATATCATTCGCCGAATTTATATTTGTATTGATTTTTGTTTGTATGTATTTTCCTAAATTGCTCATATAATTATCTATGATGTTGCTTGCACTAGGTACTGAATCATATAACTCATGAAATCTTGAAGATATAATTTGATTTATTTCTGTTGGAAAATAGTTGGAGTTTGTAACTTGCGCGCTACTTGCAATTAATAAATCAGTAATTCCAGATGGTGCAGAAACTACTACTATTTTTTTTGCAGGGTCATTTGCGAGTATTGATGCACTTTGATTTATTGCATCAACTGTGCCTTGACTTGTTCCGCCGAATTTGTAAACTACATTGGTCGTATTCATCATTTAGAAACTCATGTTAATAATATAAACATAATGTTAAAATATTAACATATTAAGTTATTGAGTGAAGAGTCTTTAACTAGATTAATTTTATAAACTCTAATTAGTCTCTAATTGTCATGTCTAGATTATCTAATAATAAGTTTTCCGAACAAACTGTTTTATTCATAAGTATAGTAAAATGGGTTCTTATAGCGACGCTAGTTGGAGTTATTGTTGGATTTACAACAGCAGGATTTGTAAAACTTTTAGATTTATCTATTGCAAATGCAAGTAAATATTGGTATTGGTTATTTACAATTCCCTTGTCTTTATTTATCACAACAATAATAAGAAAATATGTTTTTCCCAAAGATGATATAGAGACAACGAATCAAGTAATAGGTAATATTCATCATTCAAAATCAATTTCGTGGAAATCAGGTTTGAAAGCGTTTTTTCTTCCAATAATAACTATTGCAGGGGGAGGGTCGGCAGGAAAAGAAGCACCTTGCGCAGATGTTGGAGCCTCTGCTGGAAGTATTTTATCAAAATGGTTTAAATTTAATGATTCTGATAGACGAAAAATAATGATTTGTGGAGTTAGCGCGGGATTCGCGTCGGTTTTTGGAACACCAATTGCAGGTGCGATATTTGGTGTTGAAGTATTATTCGTTGGTGGGCTTTTATACGAGGTTCTTTTACCCTCATTTATTGCAGGAATAGTTGCATATCAAGTTGCAGCATCTTTAGGTGTTGTTAGTTTTACTCATTACATAAATTTCACACCTGTTTTTAATCATTCATTTTTATTGCTTGTTGTTGCAGCAGGAATTTTCTTCGGTCTTATTTCTTTTCTTACTGTTGAAACATTCAAAAGAATACAACAAGTATCAAATAGTATAAAATTAAACGAATCAATTAAAGCACTGGCAGCAGGTACAGTTATCGCTATAATAATTTATATTTTTTCAGCAGATTATATGGGTCTCGGGCTTAATACTATAGATTTTGTTTTAGCAGGTGGCGTAATTGTTTGGTACGCATTTATTATTAAATTAATTGTAACTGCAATAACACTTAATTTTGGTGGAAGTGGAGGAACTGTAACCCCTACTTTTTTTATTGGTGCGACAGCAGGTTCTCTTTTCGCAGTAATTTTTCATGCAGATCCTGCTACATTTGCAGCAATAGGTTTTGTTGCTGTACTTGCAGGTGTTGCAAATACTCCAATTGCGGCAAGTATTCTTGCAATAGAAGTTTTTGGTCCTCAAGTTGCGCCTTATGCTGCAGTTGTTTGTGTAATAAGTTTTTTAATGACGGGGCATAGATCATTATATTCAAATCAAGTTTTATCTATTCAAAAATCATCCTCTCTTAAAGCTATTCAAGGTCAAAAATTAGGAGAAACAAAAACAAAAATCATTGTTAGAAAAAAAGGAGTTTTAAAATATGCTTTAAGAGTTAGAAAAAGACGAAAGAAATTAGAGAAGAAATATGAGGATTTATTAAAAAAATCAAGAACCAAACTAACTGCTGCAGGGCTAATTAAAGGCTCGAACGAAAAGCATCCTAAAATAGATGAAGATAATAAAGAAAGAAAATTTAGCCAAAAATTAATAAAGAAGTAATTTCTAAAAGATTATAAGGTTAATTTATGGTTAAACGTGTAATAAAAAAAGTTAGAGAATTTTCTGAAGATGAATTTAAATCTAAAGCAACGGGCACTATAAAAAAACATTTTACTTTTTTTGACAAATTAGATGAGTGGTTATATGAACCGCCGTTGCTTAAAGTTCCGTTAGTTTTATTATCAGTATTTATTTTGGAATTATTAGTGGCACCAGGGGATGCAAATAATTCTTTGTTTTTTCACTCATTAAAAGCATTGCTTTTTTTAATCGTTAGCATTTATTTGGTGTTTTTCATTGTGCATTTAATAAGAAAATCATTCAAAACATTACTCAAAGCTAAAAATATGTGGACGCTATTTTTTGGTTACGCCCTATTTATATTTAGTATAATTTTCTTTTTTTCATCTGTTTATGATATAGTTGAAAGAACAGATATGGGTTATATAAAATATGGTCAATGCAGTGATTCGTTTAACGCTGAAATTATGCATGCAGATCAATTAGCATCGCATAGTTATTTTTATTTTTCGGCTGTAACATTATTTACCGTCGGGTATGGAGATATATGCCCTATGGGTGCTGCTAAAACTGTTGCAATAATAAATTCTTTTGTGGGTAATTTTATTAATGTGGTTTTAATGGTTTGGATAATTTCTAATTATCTTAAAAGACAAGAAACTGAGGATGAAATCGTTAATAAAATAGAAAAATAATTTTCATATACAAAAACGTATTTTAAAGTTTTGGTTTTAATTTTTTTTAATTTTTTTTTAAATATGCATTATTAGTAATTTTGAAGATTTAGTATAATTTATGTTCTGTTAAGGAATTCTTTCACGTTTCTTTATTTCTAAAGTTTACATAAGAGTCAATTTATCCAGCTCTGTAGAAAAAGTCTGCGCCTGCCTGATAGTCATTAGACTAAAACATCAAAAATCACCAGACTCGGTTTTAAAATTTAAGAATATATCGATAACTGGCGCAGGCTAAAAAAGACTTTCTGCAAAGCCAATTTATCCAGAAAAAATATAAATACATCTTGTAGTCTGTGAATGTATGGATATTAAAAGTGTAGCTGAAGGACTTCATCCGCTTGAAAGAAAAATATTGCCTTTTCTAAAAAGTACCTCTGATGTTGAGGTGCTTGCTAAAGATGCAGGAATGCAAGAAGTTGAAGCAAGACGAGCTTTACAATGGCTTGAAGCAAAAGAACTAGTTACAACAACTAAACAAGTAAGATCTCTTATAATTCTTGATGAAAATGGTAAAAAATACAAAGAAAAAGGACTTCCAGAAGTTATTTTTCTAAATGAACTATTAAAAGGTCCATTAACTTTAAATGATTTAACAGAAAAAGGAGTTCTTGAAAAAGAAGAAGTCATGGTATCTTTGGGTATTTTAAAATCAAAATCAGCAATAGCTTTTGTTGCAGGAAATTTAAGTATAACTGAGCAAGGCAAACTCTTAATTCAAACTGAATCTTCAGAACACAATTTTTTAATTGAAAATTTTCCTTTAGCACTTGAGTCATTAAACCCGAGTCAAAAAATAGTGTTTGACTCTTTGATGAAAAGAAAAAAAATAATTTCAATAGATAAAATATCTGATTTGTTTTTCAAATTAACGTCATTTGGAAATGAATTAGTTTCTTTTTGCGAATCATCAGATGTAGTTGAAAATATAGAATCATTAACTCCTGAAATGATACAAAGGGGAGATTGGAAAGAAAAAAAATTCAGAACATATAATATAAACGCATCAACGCCTAAAATTACAGGTGGAAGACGACATCCATTAGATTTAATAATTGATAAAATGAAACAAATTTGGCTTGAGATGGGTTTTAAAGAAATGGAAGGTCCATGGGTTGAGAGTGCATTTTGGTGTATGGATTCCATGTGGATTCCTCAAGATCATCCAGCAAGAGAAATGCAAGATACTTTTTATTTACCATACCAAGGAAAACTTCCAAAAAATATTGCAAAAAAAGTTGCAAAAGCACATGAAACTGGTGGAAAATCAGGCTCTAAAGGTTATGGTTATAAATGGGATCCTGAAGTTGCCAAAAAATTAGTTTTAAGAACACATACAACTTCAACAACTTTTAGAAAATTTGCAGAGGGGGTTGATGCTCCTGAAAAATATTTTTGTATTGGTAGAATATTTAGAAATGAAACAGTTGATGCCACACATCTTCCAGAATTTCATCAAATAGAAGGATTCATCATGGGTAAAGGTCTAACTTTAAGAGATCTTATGGGTTACATTCAAGAATTCTATAAACGAATGGGTATAACAAAAATAAAATTTAGACCAACATACAATCCATACACTGAACCTAGCATGGAAGCTTTAGGTTATAATGAACAACTAGGTAAATGGATTGAACTTATAAATTCAGGAATGTTTAGACCTGAAGCGCTAGATCCTTATGGAATAAAAGTTCCAGTAATTGCATGGGGTTTAGGTGTTGAAAGACTTGCCATGATGGTTTATGGTAGAAGTAATATACGTGAGATTTTTGGTTCAAATTCAGATATCGATTGGCTTAGAAATTATCAATTACCAAAAGATGTAAAAGAAAATAATTCAGAAAAAAATTATCAAGAAGATAAACATAAAAAAGAAAATAAAATTAATGAAGATTTTGAAGATAAAGAAGTAGAAAAAGAATAAAAAATTGGGAAAATAAAATGGTAGTATTAGATACGAGTTTTAAAGAACTAAAAAAGCAACTTGGTAAAGACTTAACAAAAGATGAATTAGACCAAGTACTCTTTGATATGGGAATGGAACTTGAAGAGTTAGAAGGCGACGATGTAAAAATAAGTATAACTCCAGATAGAGTTGATATGTTATCCATGCATGGTCTTGCACGAGCATTAAAAGCTTATTTGAATATTCAAACTGGTATGCCAAAATATGATGTTGAATTATCAAGCGTAAAAATATTTATTGATAAATCAGTAGAAAAAGTAAGACCATATACTGTGGCGGCTGTTGTTGATCATTTATTTTTAAACGATGAAAAAATAAAAGAATTAATTTGGGTTCAAGAAAAACTGCATCAAACATTTGCCCGTGGACGAAAAAAAGCAGCTATAGGAATTTATCCATTAGACAAAATAATTCCTCCAATTGATTATTTTGCAGAAGATCCAACAAAAATAAGTTTTCTACCATTAGGTGCAACAAGCGAGATGAATGGATTAGAAATTTTAGAAAATCATCCAACAGGTATAGAATATGCTCATCTTCTTGAAGGAGAGAAAGTATTTCCATTTTTTAGAGATTCTGAAGGCAATATATTATCTATGCCTCCTATAATAAATTCTGAACTAACAGGAAGAGTAACTGAGAAAACAAAAGCAGTATTTATAGAATGTAGTGGAGCTGATTTGAATTCACTTAAAGTTTTATTAAATATAATAGTTGCGATGTTTCACGACATGGGTGGTAAAATAAAAACTGTTGAATTAAATTATTCAGATAAAAAAATAATTTCACCTAATTTTACTCCTGAGTATAAAACAATTTATGTAAAAAACATAAATAAAATTATAGGGATGGATTTCTCAGCAGAAGTTTGTTGTGAACTTCTAAAAAGAATGATGTATGATGTTAATATAAAAGATAAAGAAACAATAGAGGTAGCAATTCCTGCCTTTAGAACAGATATATGGCATGACATTGATGTAATTGATGATGTAGCAAGAGCATATGGGTTTAATAAATTAGAACCAACATTAACTCTTGTAACAACTACTGGAAGTATTAGACCTGAAACTCAAAAAGAAAATATGTTAAAGAGTGTAATGAATGGTATTGGTTATAATCAAACTTTTACTTTGGCTTTATCATCAATAGAAGATCAATTTATTAAGATGAATATTAAAGAAAAAGAGCATATAAAACTCGGGCAAGCAGCAGAAAAAACTTTAAACATGATTCGCGTATGGTTACTTCCAGAACTTATAAAATTCTTATCAAATAATAGAAGCAAAACATATCCTCAAAAAATATTCGAAATAAATGATGTTGTTTCGCCAAATCATGAAAAAGATGTTTTATGTGAAAACAAAAAGAAAGTTTCATGCGTTTCAGCGCATTCAAGTGCGAGTTTTACAGAAATAAAACAAGTCTTCGAATATTTAATGTCATTATTTGCAATAGATTACAAACTCGAAGAGAGCGAATCTGATACATTTATTCCTGGAAGACGGGCAAATGTAGTTGTAAATAATAAAAACGTAGGTGTCTTCGGCGAAATACATCCGATAGTACTTCAAAATTGGGGAATAGATATGCCTATGTCTGCACTTGAATTAGATTTTGATATATTCATGTAGATTTTCATGTAAGTTTTTAAAATTTTTTTTAATTTTATATATTATTCTAATTATGGATATTATTTATTTTGTGTATTTATCTAATTTTTTTATTGTCTTAAGTTTAAATATATTTTTCAAAAAAAGTTATAAATTACTATTCGTTTCTAGTTTAAATGTCACAAATAGATTATTTAAGAAATCTACAACTAGAGTCAGATAATATGGAGTTAACTAAAATTTTACAAAATTGTTCTGAAAATTTAAAATTAAACGAAAAAGATATTCCGATGAAGTTTAATGATTTTTGTGACGATACAAATAATTCTGCGCGTAATTTAAAGTTAAATCAATTGACTCCGAGATGGATTCCGATTTCTAATTATAAACTCTGGAATATTATACAACAAGGTGAAACTCAAGGTTATCTAAAAAAAGGAATGAAAGTTCTTGATCTTGGAGGGGGAACTGGAAGTTCAGCGTTTATATTTTCATACAACAAATATAATGTTATTTCAATAGAATTAAATCATGATTTGGCTACGTTTGCACGAACAAAAGAACTAGAATTTAAATCAAAGTTTAAAGATAAGTTACTTGGAAAAATAAATTTTTTAGAAGGAAGCTATTATTCTGAAGAGTATATTTCTCAAAGGGAAAAAAATCCTGAACAAAATCTATTAATAACGATGCTTGAAGATAAATATTCGGCTGTACGCGATGAGGTATTTTTTCCTGTATGTGTTGAAGATGTATATAAAAAAAATAAAATAAATTTTGGAGAATTCGATGTTATTTATGCATATTTGTGGGATGTTCAAACTCCATCAGTAATAGATATGTGTACAAAATATGCAAAAGAAGATGCCGTATTTATTTTTATTTCGCATCTTAATTTATCCACTATAAGAAGAATGTACAACAAAATATTTTCTTCAGATAAACAATGTATACGAAAAAATGAATTAATTTAATTTTTCTTTATTTATTTTAAGTATTCATATTTCTTGAGTGTAATAAGTGAGTTTGTTAATTTAGATAAATTAAGTATCTTACCATAACATTCCAAATGTTGTCATAATTAGTAAAAGAATTGCTGCACTGTAATATATTTTTTTGTTCCATTTATAAATTTTGAAACCGTCAAAATTACCAACTGGAATCATATTAAATAAACCAAGCCAAGAATTGACGATAAATCCGTAAGAGAAAAGTAAACCTAGAGTTCCTGTAAATAATATCATTCCTGGAAGAAATGCTAAAGCAAGAATTATGTTCATTAATGGACCTGCGAGTGCAATTAATCCTTGTTGAACTCTATTTATGTAGCCTTTAATGTAAACGGCGCCAGGTGCTGCAAATACGAAGCCTAAAAAACTCATTGCGAGCGCGAGAAGAAGCATAAGGTTATCAGCTTTAAATTCTGCTTGACACTTGTATCTTTGAGCAACAAGTTTATGACCTATTTCATGAAATAAAAACCCGAGACCTACAGTTACAAGTGCAATTCCAAAATAAATAAGTAAGGAAGTTAATGTGACTTTATTTACGAGCGGACTTGCAAGAATGATTGTAAATGCAAGACTTATTGCAATCCACGCTTTAGTTATTTCCCACGCTTCTTTTTTATGAATTTCTATTTTGTTTCGCATTTAATTATGCATAAGTTGTTTTAATTTATCTTTCTTTTGGTTTTAATTCGTATTTCGTTAGTTTTTGTATTTTCTATTCATTTTTATTGTTTCTTCTTTGTTTTGGTTTACGTTAGGTTTTATTTTGTCTTTTTTTGTTTTTTCTTCTTTATGGGTGTCTTTACTCGTATTTTCTTTTATTTTCTTTTTATTTATTTTATCGTTACTATTATTATTGGTATTAGATGATATGCCGTGACCTACAATTTCAAACATAACTCCGCTTTTAGGTCGCAGAGTTATAGCATGATGAAACATATTTCCTTCTTTGAAATTAATTGTGACAACTTTTTCTTCTTGAATTCTTGGAATAAATATTAATGCGACAACAAGTCTTAATATTCCTGAAATTAGGAATGCTAAAAGTATACTCGATGCGAATATTATTGGAGGAAGTCTAATTAATAAAATTCCAAGTATTGAGCCTAAAAATACGCCAACTCCGTATAAAACTTTGTTGTAGGTATAAAATTTAACTTTATATTCAGGTTTAACAGATTCAAACATAAATGTCGAACATGAAAGATTAAAACCTGCCCAGACAATACCTGAAAATATTTCAACAGCTATAAGAATTTTCCAATTAGTTGTTAAAAGCCAAAGTAATGGAACGCCAGGTATAAGAAATGAAGTAATAGACATTATTTTTTTTGAACCAACTCTATCTATAATTTTGCCCCAAAGACTCATTGACGCTAAAGCGCTAATAATTGAGGCCATTGTAACTAACGTAAATGTAAGATAATCAAAATTAAGAACTTTTAACATGTAAATTGTAAAAAATGGCGCGGCCATATTTACAACCATTTGAAATGTCGCATAAAACCAAGTATACATTCCGAAATTATTTTCTTTTATAGTTAAAATAAATTCTTTAAAACTATATTTTGGACTTTTCTTTATTTCAGGCGTAGGATCAATCATTTTAGATTGATATCTTGACGCATAATATGATGCAATAAATGCGATTCCAAAAATGATTGCAAATCCAATTAAGCTATTTGTATTTGTAACACTATGTAATATCAGCCCTGCAATAATCATACTTAAAAGACTTGCAATTCCAACTAAAACATGTCTTAATCCGAAGTATTTTCCAAGTTTATTTTCAGGAACAGTATCCCCCATAATTGAGTTCCAAATAGGGTATTGTATATTAATAAAAATGGCATCGAGTGCTACAAGAAAAATTAGTAATATTGGGTTTTTTAGGCTTAGAGCAGCCATTGCTAAAACAAGAAGCCATGTATATGATTCAAGATATGAGGCAAATACCATGACTCTTTTTCGTTTATGTGCAAAACGTATGAGAGATTCTACAACAAGAATAGATATGGATCCGAGTAATTGAGGAATAGATGTTAAAAATACAACCAAAGATGGACTTAGACCTAAGGCTAAACCAAATGGCGCTGTGAAATTAGTTGTGATTCCAGTTTTAATTGATTTTAAAACACCTTCACGTTTAGAAACTTTCATCGTGAGATCTTTTTGTTCAGTTAAAGACTCAGGTTTATCTTCAGGCGACGATACGATTATTTTTTTTTCAATAGGTCTTTTAAGATTTATACTTGTTAGGATTTTTCCTTTTTCGCCAATTTTAATATCCAAATTATGTCCTCTAGCTGCTAGTTTTTGAATGGACAAAAAATGCATATTTAAAGTTTCCTAAGTTATAGAGATGTTTTTACTTTATGAGTAGATTATAAGGAGGAATTAAAAGTGTTAAAATAACAAAAATAAAGAAAATAATTTAAAGAAAAACATCTTTTAGTAGTTTAATTCAAAGTTAAGGTGTATTATTGAAAAAAATATTCATGTTGATGTTTACAAGTTTAGTCTTGATTATGTCTTTTATAATGATATCTCCAAGTTTAGTTCAAGCACAAGAATATTATGCTGATATTCAAATAGATGTGCTTGAAGATGGGTCATTAAATATAAAAGGAATTACTAATGATCCTGATTTTTCTTCAGGAATTCATCAAGAATTCACAAGTAAAAAAGGAATATATTGGTTCATAAATATATCTTCTGAGAAAAAGTTTTCAGATTACATAATATCTATAAAACTTCCTGAAGGTTCAGAATTTAATTATTTAAAAACAGATGGAAGATCAAGAATAAGTTATGATAAAGGTATAAGAATAGTTGCATCTGGCAGCAACTCATTAAATATTGCGCTGCAGTATCATGTAAATAAAAAAGCAGGTTCAACTATTTTTTTCTGGACAATAATAATATTTGTAATTTTGAGTATATGTGGATTTATTTTATGGAAATATGTTTTTCGAAAAAATAAAAGAAATCATCTAAAAGAACTTAACAAGTATCAAACATTAAAAATAAAATCTAAAGAAAACGCTAAAATTAATTCAAAAAAAGAAATTGTTAATGAACATAAAGTCCTGGTTGATAAAACAACTAATGCAAATATATTAATTGCGAATGAAAACAAACTCAATGAAAAGTTAAATATTCTAAAACAAACTTTATCCGAAAATCAAGTTAAAATATTGGAGTTACTATTGGCTGAAGGAGGTAGTTTAACTCAAAAACAACTTCAACACAGATCAGGTATACCTAAAGCAACACTTTCAAGAAATGTTGAAATTTTAGCGAAAAAAAACGTAGTTAAAAAACAATCCAGAGGCCTTACAAATATGATAATGTTCAACAAAGAATTAGTTGAATAAATTAAGTATCAATCATAGTTTAATTTTTTAAATATTTTTGAAGGGGATTTATTTTTGAAATAAATTAACAAGAGTTATAGGGGTTGTTCCATCTTGTTCCACTAGTTCCACGAAGAACTTATATGTTGTTCCAAACTCATGATTGGTATTCAAGTCCAACAAAGTCTTGAGAGGAGGTAAAAATATGAAATTAGGAAAAATATTATTTGCCATCTTCGTTATGAGCATAATGTTCCTGGCTGTGCCAGCAAGTGTTCATGCAGAGGATGACGATGAGTCAGGTTCAGGCAATTCTGAAAACGAATATGAAAATAACAATGATAATGACGACGATAATGAACAAGAGAATGACAACGATAATGACAACGATAATGATACTAATAGTGATAACGATAATGAACAAGAGAATGATGATGAAAATGAAATAGAGTACGAAGAAGAGTACGAAGTAGAATATGAAGAGGAATATGTTGAAGAAGTTGTTGTTGAAGAAGTTGTAGCTGAGGCAAACATTGTACCAACTCAAGCACAAGGTTATTTAAATGCTGAAGGCGTAATGAGTTATGCTCAAGTTACAACAGAAGATTTATTCTTTGCAAAAAATGAAAATGGAATGGAAGTTAGATTATTACAACTTCAAAAAAGCGTTGTAAAACAAATAACTACAGCAAACCTTATTGTTGATGAAATATATACTCAAAATATTAGTGTAGATACAACAATTCTTGAAGAAAAAATATATGTTTTAGAAACTTTAAATAATAAGATTACTTTGGATTTATCAAATAGTCCTATTAATGTTTCAGTTATTGAATTTGTTGATATGAAAAATGTAGCTATTGTTGCAACATTTGAATTCAAAAAAGAATTATATAATATTTTAACGCCAGAACAACTTAATTCAATTAAGCAAGCAATTAATGAAAAATTATCAACTCAAAAAGATGATGATTATGATGAAGTTGATAAAAAGCTAAAGGAAAAAATAGAAGAATTTAATAAGAAGAAGATACATGAATTAGCTAAAGAATTTAAGTTAAATAATACTGAATTAATAAGCAAACTAGACTCAGGTAATATAACTTCGAAAGAATTAGCTGAATTTAAAAAAGAATTTAAAAAAGATTTTAATGAATTAAATAAAGAAATGAGAAAGGAATTTAGTGAAAAGATGAAGGAAGAAAGAGAAAAAAACATTAACGAAACCGGAGAATTAAACGCTAAAATGTTAGGTCTCAAAAAAGAAGATGTAGCAAATATACTTCAAGATGAATCTTTAACATGGGATGAAAAACAAGCAAAAATAAGAGTCCTTGCTAAAGATAGAAACAAAGAAAGAAATGAGACTTTTGCAAAAAATTTAAACGATCTAAATGATCGAAAACGAAGGTAAAGGAGGCAAAATATGAAAAAAGCAATTTTATTGATGTCTTTGCTATTAGTTTTAGGACTAATAGTCGCAGGGTGCAATACAACGCCTATCCCGCAGGATGATGTTTTACAAACAGAAAATGTCCCTGTGCCTGTGCCTGAGAACTACGAAGAGTATGTAGACTCCCAAATAGTACCTGAGACTAGCTCTGTCGAAATAGGCGAATTAATCTAAGTTAGTAATTTAAACGATTTTTTTTATTTTTTTATTTTTTTCTGGTTTTTTTATAAATAAATTTATAATATATGTATGTTTTCTTATGAATAGGTGACTTTATGAAAGAAAAAACACATGAACACAAAGAACATGGCAAAGAAGAAGGATGCGGACACAATTGTGCATGCGATGGCGATTTCGACATGGAAAAAGACTTCAACAAATTAACAATGGAAGAAGTAGTATATGGAAACCAACATGTTCTAAACATACTCCTAGATTTACTTATAGAAAAAGGAATAATAAGTGAACAAGAATTAAAGGATAAATTAGATCAAATGGTTGCTGAAAGTCCTGATGCGACAAGCGTTATGCTTGATCCTGAAGACGAAAACGAAGATATAAAATTCTAAGTATTTTCAATTTTTTCTCTTTTTTTTTATTTTTATTAAATTATTGCTATGTTGAAGCTTTACAATTTAGTGATGTCTATTACGTCTGGATTTTTTATGATGTCTAATCTGACGCGGTGTTGATTTATATTTGTGTGTTTGTAGAATTGTTTGAGTATGTCTTTGTTCATCATAAGTTCTTTGCTCTTCAAGTTGAGATGCTATAGGGTCTAAAGGTTCAGTTTCAAAAAATTCTGGATGTGTGGTAGTGTATTGATTGAAGGAGGTAATATTGAAGAGAAAATCAATGCTTTTATTTTGTGCTATAGGCATAGATATATTAGAGTAATTAGGAGTTGATGTGATAATTGTTTCTATATTAGGAATCGACTTTTTTTGTCGTTGTGTTATTTTTTTAGTGTTCATTTGAGGTTTTGGTTTAATAAATCTTGTAATTTTTGCAGCGGCATATTCTAACGCGATTAAAATAGGATAAAGAATTGTATCTGCGTGTAGTGAAGAGGCTCCTGCAGTTTGTCCTGCATCCATGTATTCTCTTTGAATAAAGGGTTTTCCTGTAAGATACATAAGATCTATAAGCATAAATGCTCCTGCAAATTTTACTTGATCTTTAATGAAATATTTCCAATTAAATTTTCCATTTTTTTTAGTATAAATATCTTTATTATCTAGTGCGTGAAATGCACCAACTGTCACAAAATCTGCTAAATAATCAGTTAATGTTCCAATTGTTGCAGCAGCTGCATTATTATTAAGAAGAGAATCTGCAAGATCTGAAATTACATAGCCTGTACTCATTCCTGCAACCATACCTAAAGTTGCATTTTTCATAAACGCAATATCTTTATGTTTGGTAAAGTACGTGCGATATTTTGTGCGTTGAGCGTATGTGTCTTGCATACTAGATATAATGTGAGCAATTATATAAATGTTACTGCTCAGTAAAGACTATTTATTTTTAGGAGGTGCACAAGTCAACCTTTCGCGTAAAGGTTATATGTATTATATATTTTGTAGTTTTATGTTTATAGAAGTAAATGGCAGAATTCTTGACAAAAGAAAATATAAATCAGATATTCTTCTACTTAAAAGATTAGTTGATTATGAACTCAAAGATTCTTTGAAAAGTTATGGGTTTGAAAAAAAAGAAGACTATTTTGTGCATTCACAATATGGCTTAAAACTTAAGTTAATATTTAAGGAATTAGAACAAAAACCTTTATAAAACCCTCTTCGTTTCTAATTATTATGGATGAGTCGGTGAAAACTAACTTATACCGGAGAAGAATTGTTATCAATTCCTCAAAAACAATCAGCATGATTGATTTTTTCTCCGACCATTAAAACAATAAAAAAGATATAGAGGCGTTAAAATGGGCAGAATGCATTCAAGAGCAAAAGGAAAATCTGGAAGCCATAAACCAGTAAAAAAAGTGGTCCCAAGTTGGTTAAAATATTCAGCAAAAGAAGTTGAATTACTTGTTGTAAAATATGCAAAAGAAGAAATGAAATCAAGCGTAATTGGTTTACATTTAAGAGATCAATACGGAATACCTAGTGTAAAAACTGTAACGGGTAAAAGCATAAATGCAATATTAAAAGAGAGAAAATTAGAGCCTGAATTACCAGAAGATTTGATGGCCTTAATTAAAAAATCAGTTTTATTAAACAAACATCTTGGAGTAAATAAAAAAGATTACTCTTCAAAAAGAGGACTTCAATTAACTGATTCTAAAATAAGAAGATTAGTTAAACATTACAAAGCGACAAAGAAACTTCCTCTTGATTGGTCATACAATCCAGAAAGATTCAAGATGTACGCACAGCAGTAAATCGCTGTTAGTTCGATTTTTTTTGTTTTTATTTTTACGTTATTTCTTTATTTGTTTTTTCACGTTTCTTCTTCTCTTTATTTGTTTTTTTCTCTTTTTATTTGTTAATAACGCGTGAATTTGTTGTTATGAAAAAATAGAATTTTAATATTAGTCTTTTATAGAATCATATTGTACTCTTACTTTTGAGTTATTAGGTAATTGAAAAAGGTATATTTGTGGTCCATCTAATTTTATTGGCTCTTCAGTTATGCCGAGTGCTCTTTTAAAGAAAGGTATGCGGTGATTAGCATAATTTCCTCTTGACCCTGGACCATTTTTATAAAAAACATAAGAATGAACATCTAATAAATCAAGCAAAGTTTCTTCTGATTCTTCGTTAATATTAATTACTTTAACTGTTTTTTCACCACATCCATCAGTATTATTCATTATGCTTGAATTTAACAAAAGGTCTTTTTGCATTTCTGTAAGTGATTGATAATTATGTTCTGGGCCATATCTATCATTTAATTGTAAAATTTGATCAATCATAAAACATGAAATATTATTTTATATTTAAATATTTCTGAATTCATTACTAAAAAGTAATTAATATTAATTTAAAGAAGTCGTGTTATTTGTATCTTCCAGAATTAGGCATTTGCCGTATGTAGTGCTCGTTCATATAAACAGGACGCAATGCAGGGATTGGTATTTGTTCGCTTTCCTTTGAAAAAGAAGAAACAATATCGAATAATTTAGATTCATATCGTCTATATGAGGCAAGTATTTTATCTATGCCTCCAAACATGTTGTATTTGAATCGTCTGTTAGTTTGTTCAAATTGTAATCTATTTTGAAGCTCGAGTTCTTTATGTCTTTGAATTTGTTCTTCACTATATTGTTGTTTTTCTCTTGCTTCCCAAACGCTCTGCGGAAGGTATTGTTCTTGCACAAAATCATCGACGCTCATACGATTTTTTAGAAAGAGGAGTATTTATTTCTTGCGGTAGATGAAATGAGGTGATTGTTGAGGGGTTTAACGTAGTTTTTTACTTTTCATCATCTTTTGTTTTTTCATTTTCGAGAATTTTCTTTATTTGTGGCCAATGTTCTTCTGCTGCAATAAAACCTATGCAATTATCAGATCCGCATTTGCAGGGATGATCTTTAAAATCTTCTGGGTCATATCCATAATTATAGAATAATTCTTCATATTGTCTTATGTCTCGTTTTGCAACAATCCATATGTGTTCTCCATCATTTTCTATGTCGCAATTTGGATTGCATGAATGATTAATGTATTTTGCATCATTTTCAGGAGTATTTCCATCTATGTCGTAAGTTTCATTTAATTCAAAAATGTAAACCATTCCTTCATTTTGATTTTTTTCGGCTTTTTCAAGTTGAGAATCGGCTCTTTTATCTGATTCTTCTTTTGTAACTTTGTCGCCGATGTATTCAATTATTTTGGTTCCAGTAAGTATGTCTTTTGATGCAAAAATGCCTTTGTTGTGAATGTTTGATTCTTTTATTATAATAAATTCGTGTTCCATTGTCTTTAGAATTTCTCGGCTGCTTAAAAAAGCTTTCTTTAACTGTGAACTAATAAATGAGTACTATTAAGTGGTTAAAAAACGAAAGATTTAAATAGTAGTATTACTAATTATTACTTATTGTTGCTACTTAGAGGTTGTTATGAAATACAAAGTATCAATTTGTGTCGATGAAGAAACCCTTCTAAAAATCAGAGAAGGAATTAGAACTGGTAAATTTAGAAATAGATCTCATGCTTTTGAATATTCCATCCAAAAAATAATGGAGGGAAAACAAAATGTTTAGAGAAAGAGTAGGAGAAAACTCGTCTAATTTAGATGTTGGCATGAGTCGTAAAACTGCAAATATTTTGTTAGATCAAGGTGTTTTAAATTCTAGAACTGATGCAGAAGATATATTGACTTTTTTGAAAGAAAAAGGATATTCTTTGCTTCAAAAACTTGGAGAAGGAAAAACAAGAGCTGCATTTCTTGCACAATATAATTCAGGCTACACTAGCAGTTTAAGGGTTGTAAAAATACCTTTTGAAAATTATGATGAAACATCTCTTTGTACAACTATAAATAAATCAAAAAGAAATTTAGATCAAAATGAAGCTATAATTTCAAATTTACTAATTCATCCTAATCTTATATCTATACTTGATAATTTTAATCATAAAAATATTAGCATTAATGTAGAAGAATATTTTCAACAAGCTCAAAGTCTTGAAGAATTAGTTGGAAAAACGGGTGCCATAAATGATCATAAAAAATTTATGAATATATTCTCTCAAGTTATTTTAGGAGTTGAATATGCAAATTTCAATGATACGAATCGAGATAGATTAAAATTATTTAGAGAAGGCATTCTTTTAAGAGATATAAAGCCCTCAAACATACTTGTTGGAAATGAAGGATTTGTAAAACATACAGATTTTCAAAACGCTGCAAAAATGGAAAATATAGTTGAACTTTCACTTCCAACAAGAGGAGGAACCGCGTATACTAGGCCTGATTTGATAAATTCACTTATAACTGGACTTCCAGAAAAAGCAACAAGACAAACAGAAGTTTATGCTGTTGCTGCATCAATGTATTACGCTTTAACTGGACATGATGCTTTTGATTATAAAATAAAAGAAATATTTTCTGAAGAACAAAAGGGAGTTCAAATAAATGTTGGCGATGTTACTCATAAAATAAATTTATTAATTGATGGGGTTGAACAACCAATAATATCTAAAGATAAACATGAAGTCGCACTTAAATTGGCATTAAAAGAAGTGCCATTAAAGTATAGAAAAGTTCTTTACAAGGGTTTAACTTTAAACGATAATAATTCATATACAAATATAATTTCTATGAAAAATGATTTCGAGAAATTAAATACTCCTACAAGAAGAGATTTTATTGAAGGGTTATATAATTCGATAAGACCTGCACTTATGATTTTAGCAGGAGGTATAGCTATTGGTGCAATTGGGCTTTTTGGGCAATATCAAAATGCAAGAACTCCAGCTAGACCAACGATGATGGAAATTTTACAAACTCAAGATTATAATAATTTTAGCATGAAAACTTGGAATAATTCGCAAGATAGTTTGTATACGATGGATTTGTTGAAAAATAATTTTGATGATTTGCGTTTAGACCTTCCAAAAATATTAATAGATGTTGAAGGCGAAAAAACAGAGGAATTAGAGTACGTTAATATGGTGTCTTCATTTTCTAAAAATGTTCATCAAATAGATGAAAGATTAATGACATCATTACTTGCATCTTGCGCTATAAATGGATCAAGCGTAAAAGAGGTTAATAAGATTTATGGAGTTAATGGTAATGAACAAAGACTTGACAAAACATATGTCCCAAAAGGGTTTGTGTTAAGAGTTAATTCACGTTTTAACGGAGCGAATACATCTGATTCGGAGAAAGGTGCTATGGCTGCATTATACTTAAAAGCGTGCATGGCAGGCCAAGGAATAGGCAATAGTACTGATGAGTCAAGAGGCGATGTGGCTGATTTATTTGCTAGTTATTTTTGTTCAAATGAAGAAATAAACACTGCGAGAATTAAAACTAATAGTTTAAAATATTTTCCAAGACTTAATGGTTCATTTTTAGAAATAGGATATGGGCGTTTTTTACCATTTGAGAAAGTTAATTTGATAAATGATGCTGTTGCTATTTATTTAATAACTGATGAGTCTGGCAAAATAAATTTAGATAAAATTCCTAAATTAGATGGATTATATGGTCAATACAAAGAATTGTTGGGGCCACATTAATTTTTTTGTTTTAATTTTTTTTGTTTTCAAATTTTCTTTATGTGTTTTTTATGTATCGATTTTTTAATTTTCATTCCAAAGCAAAATTCCAAGTATTGGGCTTGAACATAAATAAAATCCTCTTATTGCTGAAATAATTCGATAATTTAATATTGTTTCATCGCCAGATGATTTTTTTAGTAAATTATATCCTGTATCGTAAATTATTTTCTTTTCAAGTTCGTGGATGCTCTCGAGCATTTTTATATCTTTTTTTAGATATCCTTCTTTTAATAAATTATAAATTATTTTTAAATTCGCATATAGCTCTTTTGTGTCTTTTGATATTTTTATTTTTTCTATATTTGTTTTTTTATCGTGCTTGTTATTTTCATTTACATTTTTATTATTGATTTTGTTATCTATTTTATTATTGAGTATAATTTTATTAGTTAAATATTCAGATATAAAAAATAATTCTCTTTGTGAGTGAATCAATTGATTGTGAAAAATCCATTGCAGAG
This sequence comes from Candidatus Woesearchaeota archaeon, assembly GCA_041660865.1. GTDB lineage: Archaea > Nanobdellota > Nanobdellia > Woesearchaeales > 21-14-0-10-32-9 > 21-14-0-10-32-9. The sequence continues at coordinate 29,876 of JBAZVO010000002.1, read as the reverse complement.
GAGTTTTATTTGTTGGATTTTTAGATTGTGTGCGTCGTACAAAATTATCGTATTGTTGTATTTTCTCCTCGAGTTCTTCAACATATTTTATTTTATCTTCGCCATTTATTATTTGTTCTATAGCATTTATTAATTCTGAAATTCCAAATAATACTTTTAAGAATATTTTATCTGCATGATCTATTGAAGGTTCGGTTATGTTCTCGATTTTGCAAAAATCTATATTGGTTTCTGTTATTTCATAACCTATTAATTGTTTTGTTAAGATTTTTTTTATTTTGTTAATGTCATCAGGATGATTAAATTCGATGAGTAATTTATCATAGCCTAATCTGTAAGCATTAGTTATTATAGTTCTAATCGATGATTCTACACTCGTTGTGATTTTTATTTTCGCTTCTTTAGGTTTTATATCTATTTCTTTTGCCGTTATAATTAAAGAATTATCGTTGTTTGTTGTTAAATCTATTTCTGAGCCTTTATCTAAATTGTTTGTTTTTATCCATTTGCTAGGCAAACTAATCATCATAGTTGACGCGCCTTGTTTTACGAGTTTTCTCTTCACGACTAATGTGAATCTCTTTTAATATTTAAATTTTGTGTATTTGTTTATATATTTATACAAGTATATATAGTTTAAGGTAAAAGTTTATACTTTCAATTCTGTTACTATTGTATAATAATCACTTATTGATGATAACAAAACATTAGTGAGTTGGTTAAGGGGTGAAAAAATGAGTTTAGGACAAATAATAACAGAAGCTGCAATGATTGCAAAACTTGCATTTGCAAGTCCCGATACAATTGCAGTTGAACAAAACAATGTACAAGTAATAGATACAACAAAGACTACAATAGTTGCATCGCCAAAAATAAATGATTACTCTAATACTGCAAATCCATTTAATATAAATTTAGAAACAGGAATAACAAGTGTTGAAGATCATCCTGTAAAATTTCAAAGAGTACAATTAAGTAACAAAGATTTTGAAATTAAATACGATTTTAATAGTGTTGGAAAGGATGTTACTAAATTAAAATTTAATCTTCCAAAAAATTTCAACTTCGCGTTATATGATGTTGGAGATTTAAATGGTAAAGATGTTATGTATTTTGAAGCGTCAAAAGTTCTTAAATTTAAGAATAATTCGAGCGTATTATTAGATGGAGGAATGGGCGCAAGCAAAGGATCTGAAATAGAATATTTCTTAATTGCGAATTTCAAGAATGATAAATTATTTTTTGAAGGTGCAATTTATGAAACTGCATCAAAACTTAAAGATTTAGATAAAAGCATTTACGCTCTTGCAGCATATGACTTTGGTCATGCATACGTAGGCGCTGGAAAAAATAAAAATACTTTAGTGGGAGTTGCAGGAGTAAAAAATTTCAAAGATTTAGGAATGATAACTTTTGTTCTTTATGATAAAGAAACAAAAGGTTGGAGTTTTATTTCGCAAACAGCAGTTGGAAATACAAATCAAAATTTCTTTACAAAAAATACTTTTGATTTTGTAACTGAGTATTTTTCAATACCTTCATTTTTTCCAACACACTTTACTCCTCAAGTAACAAAAGGAGATTATAGTCTAAAAGTAAATGGTGCGGGAACTTCTAAAAAAACAGAACTTGAAGGAAAATTTGGTTGGAATAACAAAATAGTTCCTATTTCAGTAGGAGTAAACACTCTAAATGAAAATGGAGAAACAAATCTTGGCGCAGTTGTCGAACTTTACAAACCATTTCACACAAAAAATGGAATGAGTGGATACGTTGAAATGAAATACAACACACGATCAAAAGCTGCGACTGCATACGTCGGAATACAAATAAAATAAATCACAAAATTATCGAGGTTGAAAATTATGGTTGAAAAATTGAATATTTGGCAAAAGTATGATTATCTTAAGGGTAGTGCTCTTGACATCGTGCCTAAGGCACTTGAGAATGGTGGCTCTTTTACGAGAATAGTTGAGAGTATGAAAAATAGATCTTTGGCAATGAAGCTTAAGGATGAAGATGCGATTGCTGCTTGGGTTGAACAAGGTTATTGGACGTTAAATCCTATTTTTTATGATACGAATGGTAATGTAAAATTTGGTGATGTGTTTGATAAAACTGTGATGGATTACGTACGACAAATAAGTCCTGCGTTTAGCGATAATTTGGATGATAATTTAGATGAAGGACGAATGGTTCTTTCAGATGATTTTAACTTGGAGAGTATATCGGGTGTACAATTTAATCGAAAAGATATTTCTAAGTATGCAAATAAATTTCAAATTGAAAAGCAAGCAAACAAAAATAATATGTGGTTGGCTTTAGCAGATAATGATAAATCAACACTTGAAGAACACAATTCACTATTGTATAAACTTGCAAAAGATAAGTATGGTAAAACAGAACTCATGGCAGTTTTTATCGATGAGCCATCTGAGAAAAACAATATGGGGCTGTTTTGGTTTGGCAGGCTTGGCAACTACAGCATCAATTCTAATGCCATCGGCAACGGCAACCTCTACGACAACGGTCGCGTTGTTCGAGTAAATGCGCCGGAGGCGCAGGTTGATTTTAAATTGAAAATAAATGTTGTGTCTCCTACGTTGCAGGATATTTTAGCGATTGAAAAAAAAGATGAGTTGTCTAAAAATCAAAGAATAAAATTAATTCGAGATTTGTATGCATTATGAAAAGGTGAAATTATGGGGAATAATGATGGGATTAAATCAATAGGAAGGATTGCGTTTGTTCTAGGTATGGGGACTTTATATTTACTAGGGACAGATTATTTTAATGATCAAAAAGAACAAAGAATACATAAAAAAAAATTAGAATCTAATTTTTCAAATATTCCTGAAGTTCGTGCGATTGATTCTATGTATGTTGCAAGAATGGCGTCTTTGGATTCGATTTATTTTTCGCAAAAGAATTTGATGAAAAACAAATACGATTTGCAACGAGATTCTTTGAAAACAATTCATTGGAACAATTTAGAATCTGAACTTTCAAAGTGGAAATAAAAAACGAGGTGAATTAAAAATGGATGATAATGAAGTAGAAAATTCAATTAACACGGATTTAGAATTAAAATGGTGTAAACAAGAGCTTGATGCTATTTTGCACAATGAAGAATTAGCAAGTGCAGTGATGAAAGATGATGAAAATACAGTTAGATCTATATTTTCCAACCAAGAACATTTGGGAGGATATCGAAAATCGAGTGAAGTTAAGATAAATGATGAAAAATCAAATGAAGTTTATTCGTCAAAAAATAATTTGTGGAAGTTATTGTTAGCTGCTACAATGGGTGCGGGAATTGCGCTTTCAGGAAATTATTTATTAAACAAACCTAAATCTTTCGAACAATTAAAAGAACCTACAAGTCGTGGCTCAAGTTTCAGCCCTAGTTATAGTTTTTCTGCAGAGTTATTCAATAAACAGTTTTATGCTAGGTATACGGATGATAATTCTGTAGGTATGAAAGGGTATGCTTTAGTCAAAAATAAAATCACTGAATTAAAGGGTAACTCTGAAGATCTCGACGACAAGACTTTTTTATTGCCAAAAGATTTGGTGAAAGAAAATTCTCAATTCGAAATTTTCGCAATAGATCGTGACGGAAATAAGTCCGAGATGAAAATATTATACACTTTTGAAGGATATGTTTCAGATAAAAAAATAAATCGGTGAATTAAAATGAATAAAATAATTAAAAGAACTCTGCAAACTCTTGTCGCGGGAGCTATTGTTAGTGGCACGTATTTTGGTCGAGGAAATGATGATTTTCCGCCTTTGTATTCTCATAAAACGGGTGATGCATACGGAATAAATGTTGCAGTTTATACAAAAATAGATTCTGGCGCGTCGATTAACGGATTTAATATTTCGGCTTTGTCTTTAAATTCTGGAACTGTTAACGGAGTTAATGCATCTTTGCGTAATGAGGCAGATCCTTTATCTTTTAAGCATCAAGTATTTGGAAAAGTAAATGGACTCGAAATAGGTTTGCGTAATTCAACTGAGGGTTGGGGGTCATCTATATCTGGTGATGGCTACGCACGTAATGGTTCAACAGTTAATGGTTTAGCAGTAGGTATTATTAATTCTCATTCTAAATTAAATGGTGTGCAAATCGGAATTTGTAATGAAACAAAAAACAACGCAGGCGTACTTTTGAATGTCGATTATCAGAAGTAAAAATGGTGAAAACAAAATGGGGCTTATGCGAAAAATAAATGAGTTTATGCATGGAAGAGTGCTTGTCGAAATTGTAAAGGAAGATATCACGAAAAATAAATTCGATGAGTTAAACGAGTTGTGTAAAAAAGCAGATATTGTGATGAATGCAAATGATGCAGATGCTATTAATTACGCTTTAACATATAAATTTAATGGAGGATATAAATTTAAAGGCGTTTTACTCAATAATCCCAATACACATGATACTCCTTGGTTAGAATATATTCAAAAAGATTATTCTGCAAATTTTGTTAATGCACCTTCATGGGCAATATTTACTTCTTTAAATAATATGTTGAAAACAATTATGCCTAAAAATTCATATGGAAAAGCAAGATATGAAATTTATGCTAATGTTAAAGGCGAAAAACATTATTTTAATATGGATTTTTTTCACGATTTAAACTACAAAGTTAAACGTGATGAGTCTCATGAAGAACAACATCATTCAAAATTACATTTGAAGAGTTTTATGAGTTGGTATGTTAAAAAAAAGGAGATTGAAAAATAAAATTTTATTATGAAAAGGTGAAATTATGGTTTTATTTGGAAAAATAAATGGGAAAGTTAGAGATTATTTTGCTAGTTTAGTTAAAACAAAAAAAAGTTTAGGAATTCCTGAAGAATTTAAGTGGGACGCGGTACAATCTGTTTTAGACGTGCAAAAGTTTGTTGTTGTAAATGAACACGCTTATGAAGATTTACAAATTAAAGCCTTAGAACAAAAATTCGTTTCGAATTTCAATATTCAGATGAATGAATCATATAATAAAAATTTTAACGGATCTTGTACTGATGATTTTTTTAAAAAATATAATCCTTGGGTGTCTTCTAGTCATAGTTATAATGTGCGAGGTTTTACTGATGGCGAAATACAAAGTATAATTCGCGCTCCCCTTCAAAATAAAAAGAGTATAGAACAAAGACAACAGTTGATTTCTGAGTTATATTTAAATGAAAATTTTTTACAAGAGGCTACAAGTATTTTAAATTCTGCATGTAGTTTCAAATTCAAATCTAATGATCATAATTATAAGTGTAGTAATGCAATGAGTTCTGCCACGCTTTTAGTTAAGCTAGAGGAGAAAATAAATAATTGTCAATTTGAATCTGAAACAAAATTAATTAAAAATATTAAAGATCTGGGTAAAGGTTTAATTGAAAATAAAAAATATTTAAAAGTTAAAAAACTGGGAGAGGAAATTATGATGCCGTATAATTTAGCATCTACAATCGATGAACTAGTATATGATCTTGGAAATAATAATTTAAATTCGATCGATGATGTTCGAAAATTTTACAAAAACTCAAACCTACTTTTTGAAGCGGCAAATATGTTGGCAGATGATGATGTTTTAAGAGAGTTCATAAGTGAAGAATTTAGAGATATGATATTAAGAGATGTTTTGAAAAAAAAGATAGATGCATATAATGCAGGTGTAGTTGAGTATAAATATGGATTTCAAAGAGATAATAATGAGTCTTTGAATAAGGTTATTGGGCATATTGCAACAATATTAACTGAATCAATATACTCTAAAATATCTGAAAAAGAAATCAATCAATTGAGAGAAAATAGTGTATTTACAGAATCTATTTCAGAATTGGCTTTTTGTATAAGTGCTGCAAAAACTGCTCAAGAGTTAAAAAGTAACAAGGTTAATTTAGTTATGCCTAAATTATTGGATATGAATAAGAGAAGAACAGATATAATTAAAGGAATGAATGCACAATTAGCATTTTATATGGCGTCTAAGAAATTAGTTCCTAATGATATACATTCTAATTCAAGTAATAATTTATTTATTTTAGAAGGGCCCAATAATGGTGGTAAAACAACATATATTAGAAGTGTAGGTCAAATAAGTTGGCTAGCACAAATTGGAATGTTTGTTCCTGCACAATCAGCCGAATTGAGTATTGTTGATGGAATATATACTTCATTTGGTGGAGTTGATACGCCTGGTCAAGCAGGTCAATATTTAACAGAATTAAGAAGAATGGCTAAGTTTATTTTACCAAATAACGGGAGTAATGTAACGCCTTATTCACTAGTATTGTTTGATGAATTTGCTAATGGAACAGACCATGTTGAGTCAGTTAATCGAACTAGAATAGTTCTTAATCACTTAAGCGAGAAAGGTGTAACTGCTTATTTCACAACTCATAAACATGAAATAGGAGATATGGTTGAAAGAGGCGAAATAATTGGAAGTATGAATTTAGCGGCAGAAGTTATTCAAAACCAGAGAGAAGTAAAACAAACTTATAAAATTCTAAGAAATGCAAGAGGACAAAGTCATGGTTATGTCATAGCTGAGCAGGTTGGAATAACTGAAGAAAATCTTAAGGGTATTATTCAAAAAGAATTGAAAGAGAAAAAATACAAAATTGAAGACACAAGAATGAACTATGCACAAATCGTTAATACATTATAAAATAAACTAGAGGTTGAAAAGTATGGTAATAGCACAAAAATTAGAAGATACATGTGAAAAAATATATGAAAAATTTAACTCGCTCGAAATTAAATATAATGCGCTTGTAAAAATTAGAAATAATGTCAAACAAAATTATGCTCAAGTTTGGAAATTTGATGATGATAATTTGGCAAGAATGGAACTTTTAGCTTTAGAAGATGAAAGTATGCGCAGTAAAAATCGTCGAAAGCCATCTGAGGATGAGCAAATTAGAATAAAACTTAATAATTTATATGAATATGTTTCATCATATTATCTAAATGAACAAGATGTTTCAAAATTCGTTTCTCAAGCGTATAAATCTCTTGTTAAAGAAGGATTGATTGTTAAGGATTCTTCTTCAAAAAGTATATTCGAAGAAGATTTTATTCCAGCTGATACACATAGTTCTCTTTCGTTAGTTGTAGGAGAGTTAGTAAGACAACCAAGAGTAATAAATGAGAAATTATGTGATTATTTATTAAATGCGCCTAAAGAAGAAATTTTATCTAATTGGATTTTAAGTTTTAGTAAATATGCAAGAGAAATAGATGATGAAAAAGAGAATAAGAATTTTTTATATTCGATGCATAAATTAGATTCGCAGATTCGTTATGAGGGAGTTATGCCTTTGAAATTAAATTCTGTTTGGTTGTATGAAAGAGAATTAAAAAAATGATAAAAAAATAATCATTGATAAAAATAACATAATAAAAAATAATTAAGGTGAACAAATGAATGAATTAGAATTTAATATTTTACTAGATGAACAAAAATATAGGCCCGCTGTTAGAGGATTCGAGTCAGGCCATCTTAAGTTGAAAGGAGCAAGAATTTATAGTTCTGATTCAGAATTAGGTGGTGTAAATTCGCTTATGGCTATTCAAAAAGAAGGTTTAATTCCTGTGCCGACTTATGTTATTATGAATGGGCGAGGGTTATCAATTGAAGATTTTATGTTCTCAGATTTAAGGCCTAGTACTTGGCTGAACTGGATTGATACTCATGCTGAACGAGATGTTATTAGTATAAGTGAGAGGTTTGATTTGAATAAATTCGGTTTAAAAAAATCAGGAAGATATGTTGTAGATATTCAGAATGGCGGTTTATTTGTTAATAGGCCAGAAATTATTCTTGATGCAATAAATAATCGTAATAATTACAATTTAAAAGATGGTGCAATTAATATAACTAAAGAAATGAAAAATACGTTATTTGGTGAGGGGATGGTTTATTCGTGGAATGATGGAAAAATTGAACTCGTGAAACCTGATTTTATGGGTGATTATGACTCGTTTCTTGAGGCGTCAAATAACTCTGAATTTTTGAAGTTTAAAGAAAAAGAAGGACGATGGCCAATTTATGTTGTTTTAAGACCAGTAAATGAGGCTAGAAAAGCTCATAGAGGATTTGAGTCGATAGGTTTACAATTAAACAATCCTGATTTAATAATTCCTATAGGTGGAAAAGTTCAAACTAGACAGTTTTTTATTTATGCAAGTTTAAAATACAATGTATTCAAATCCTGGAATGATGGTTATGCATGTGTTGATCGGGGTCGCCAGGTTTTTGCCCTTAATCTCAATGATGGTATAAGTGGCGGCATCACTCTTGTCAAGTATGGCGGTTCTGTCGGGGTAGCGCCGGATGCGCTTCGCGCATTTTATGAAGCAAAAAAATAAACTTCCTAAACTCTTGCCCTCGGAAACGAGGGCATTTTTTCTTAATAAATTTAAAATTGATATGCGTTATCGTGATGTTCAAAAATTAAAAGAGTTACTTTTCTTTCTTTGTTATTAATTGTGTATATTAAAACAAAACTTTTTGAGATGTGTGTTCTTCTCATTCCTGAAAGTTGATTTCTAAGTGGTTTAAATTGCTCGGGATTTTCTAGTATTTTTTCTATTTTATTTGTTAATATATTCTCGAGAAGAGGGTTATTTTTACATTTCTTTTTTATCGAATTTAAACATGTTGGGATAATTTCTCAGGCGTATTTCATCTGAATAGTTCAGATGTTTGTTTAATCTTTATTGGCTTTTGTTTTTGAATTTCGTTAATTTTTCGGATAAATTCTTCTTTTAAAGGAAGTTCATCTACGGGATGCCAATCAATTTTGTCGCAGAATTTTTTTTCTTCAATTGTAATTTTTCCTGTTTTTAAAAAATTTTCAAATATGAGTTTTTTTTGAATTTCTTCTCTTGCTATCTCGCTCCAGTTGACCCATTTTAAATTATTAATTTGAGTTTTAAATTCTTCAGAAACATTTAGTGTGATGGAAACCATGTTAAACCTTTTTCTTTGTTTTTAAATTTATGATCTTATTTTCAAATTTTTGTTTTAGATATTCTGCCCAATTAATTTCTGGATGTGCATCTATTTGAGTTTTTAATTCTTTATTGATTGATATCGTGAAAGTGGTCATTTCATTTGCACCGATTATTGTTTAAACACTAGATTTTGTTTAAATTTATATAGGTTTCTATTGTAAGGATAAACAAATAGTGTTTTGTTACTTGGTAGTGCTTACAAATCGAAAGATTTATAAATAAGTTTTGTGTTGCTATAAAATAGATTTGAAACTTTATATTATAGGGGGATAAAACCAATGATTGAAAACACAATTACTTATGATCAATTGATTAAAAAAACGGAGTCGATATCGAATATTATTATATTTGATAAGGATTATTTGGCTGCTCGTGATGAAGCAGATACACTTGCAAAAAAAAACGGTTTGGTTATTGCGACAATGCCTCAGTTGATTTCTAATTTGCAACATGATGTGCCTAGACAAGCGATTAGACAAAAAGCGGTGACGGTTAATTCTGCTGAGTATAATTTTAATGTTTGTGGTGAGAAGTATTATTTTGTCGGTCATGGTGTTGGTCCTTTATCGAGTACAGAAGGTTTAAGAAAAAACGTGCAAAATATGAATCTGTATGGGTTTATACATCTTAATTATGAGGAGGCATATCGCGGTATTTATGAGAAACGTTATAAGGCGAATGATGGAGTGTTTTCTTTAAATGAAATTAAGAGAGATAAATCTTTTGTTTGTAATACGCCATATGGGATACTTACAAGATTTAATCAAATGGGTGATTTTGAGAGCGACCTGCTTGATTCTGATCAGTTCATGAAAAGTGATCGTGTTTTGATGTATGCTGGAAGTGAAATTAACAGAGAGATAATGGCGAATGTTTTTTTTAATATTGAGAAGAGAAAAAAAGTAGTTAATTTTAATAGATTGAACGAATCTAAGATTAGTATATCTAACTCACGATTCGAAGGACGTCCTGGATATCTCGCTAGTGGCGATGGGGGTCTTTGTGGCATCGAAGATGGCATCGGTATTATTGCTGGTCGTTTCGTTATGGTAGATCCTAAGGCGCCGATCGTAAACGAAAATAACAATTTAGCAGGTAAACTTATTATTGAGCCTGGTGAATCATTTACTGTTGGCGATTTCAAATATGAAATGCATAATGGGATTTACTTGCCGTCTCCAATTAATAAATAAATAGTTTTTTATATTTTTTTTACAATTCTTTTTTATCTTAGTGTTGTGCATATTTTTTGATTCTTTGCAAGAATCGAGTTGCAAAGGATGAAGAATATAAGTGATACAAGTGGTTGTGATTTCGATATTACTATAAAGTAACAACAAAATCGAAAGATTTATATAGTTGTTCAACCATACTATTGTTAGGTGATAACAAATGTGTCTTGACGAATTGCTTGAGAAGTCTAGAGTTGATAAAATCAATGAACAATACGTTAAGAAGGCAAATGCGCCTAAATATGATGCAGAATTAAAAGATTAATTCACACTCAAAACTGGCTGGGGAATCGCGTTTTTAGAACACCTCTCACCCTCTAAAACACACCCTCTTTTTGTTCCCCAGTTAGTTTCCCTTTTTACATTCTAAATATGATTTTATGAAGGAAGAATTTTTACTTTAAATCTTATTCAAATACCATTTTTTCCGCAGGGAAAACATAATCTTCGCTCATGATGGCAGTTTCGACTTTTCTAATTGATTTTGCAAATTCTTCAGTTAATTTTTGAATGATTTCATTATATTCAAGATAACTCTCACACATAATTTCAAGCTCTATATCCCAAGAACTTATTTGTTTTAGAAAATGAACTATTTTAGGTTCTTGTTTTGCATACTCCATTAATTTTATTTCGTCTTCTTTTGTTAAATTATTAAAGTATAGAAAAGTTTTGAAAAATTCATATCCGAGTAAATTGTGATTAGTTATAACTTTGTATCTAAAGATGATATTTTTTTGTTCGAGTTTTTTCATGTGATTTCTCACAAGATCAATTGTTGAGTTGTGGTTTCTTGCAATTTCTACGACGCTAACTCTGGAGTTTTTGAAAAGTTCTTTTAATATTTGTTTATCTAAATCGTCTATTTGGTGAGTTTCTTCTTCTCCGAAAATGCATTTCCATTCAGCTGTTGTTTGATGAAGAAAAGTTCTATCGCATACGTAAACGCCAACTGGTGCGGCGGTATTGATTTCAAGTATTAATTCTCCAAATTTAGATTGTATTTCTTTTTTTAGTTCGAAGAATTCTTTGTTTGACTTTACGAAAAAAGTAAGACCTATATTCCATGCACCTTCAGCAAGACCGAGCCAGAAAAGACGTTTGTCTTTTTTTACAAAATCTATTAGTTCTTTTCGTTTTGATGGAATATTTGCGATGTTAAGATAGAATTTTGCAGGTTTATATCCTATTCTTACTGGGTCAATCCATATACTAAATCCTTGAATGATTTGTTCTTCTTCAAGTTTTTTGATTCTATATCTTATAGATTCTTTGCTTTTTCCGACTAGTTTTGCAAGTTGAGTTTCCGGAATTCTTGCATTTTTATCTAGTTCGAATAGTATTCTTTTATTTATCTTATCTAACTTTTTCATATATTTATGCTAAATAATTGTATTAATATAAATATATTTACATTTTTTGACTAAAATTTGATGGTTATTTTTATATTTCTCGGAGAATACTCTTAATCAGTAATAAATAAATTAGGGGACAAATATGAATAGAATAAAGTCAACTCAAGAATTAAAAGAAATATTGCATGAGTATGTGATTAATTCAAATAAAAGTTCAGTTAAAATTCTTGCAGGACATCTTCCTATGTTATATGATGAAAAAGAAGTAAGAGCTATATCTTTAGGTGTTGATCGCTGGGGAGTATTTAGTAAGTATACTTTTCAATTAGGTGCAGAAGTTTTTATTGATGCGACAAATGTGGGAAAAAAATCAGGGTTATTAGTTTTAGTTGATGATTTAGTAGAAATAAATCTCATTGAAAAAAATAAAAAAGTAATTAGAGATGATAAAAAATGGATGAAAAACCAAAGACGAAAATTTTATTCTGGTGCGCATCTTCCAATAGAGTATTTAGAAATTCTAAATTCTTATGATTTACCTGAAGATATAGTTGAAGAACAAAGAAGATCTAATGGTAGTTATAGTAAACTTATTTCTGAAAAGATGACGAAGGCATCTGCGATTTCCAAGGGATTAATTGCACCAACTGAATGTGCTCAATCATATAAAGGTTTAATTTATGACACGAGATTTTTTGATATGAATTCTGATTTTTTAATAAGTTTTATTCCGGGACAATGTAAAGGTAATATTTGTTCGGGCGTAATTGATGTTGTATCTAATTTAGATTCGTTGCATATAATGTTTCCGCATATGGAGGATCTTGGAGGTTTGATGGCAAGAGGAGATGGAACATATATTAAAGGTTCAAGAAAACCGATGACGATAGATGAAATTTATGAAGCAGGGGTATATTATATTAGAAAAGAGGCGAGTATTACAAAAAATAAATAATCAAATCAAATAAAAAATAAAAAGAAATATCTATTGTATTAGCGATTTAAGTTTCGATTGTATTTCTTTATCGACATCTTCTATGCTCTCTTCGCCATTTATTTCAAGAACAGGTATTCCTTTCTTTTTGAAATAATCAACTACTGGAATTGTTTCATTGTGATAATCAAGAAGTCTTTTTTTAATAGCTTCAGGTTGATCATCAGGTCTGTGAATTATCTCGCCACCAAGGTTTTTGCATTCATTAATATCTTCAGGAGTTATTTGGTTTGCGATGTAAATTTTGTTATTGGCTGTACACATTCGTCTATTAATCATGCGCTCTATTGAAACTTCATCTCGAACTTTTAAAAGAATCATGCATTTTATGTCGGTTATGCTCATTAAATATTCTGCTTGAGCCATATATCTTGGATAACCATCAAGAATTATTGTTTTTCCTTTATTTTGTTCAAGACCTGTTTTTAGTATTCTATTATTCAAATCAAATGGGGTGAATAATCCTTTTTTCATATAATCTTCTGCTTCTTTTCCATCAGGAGTTCCGGCTTTGACTTCTTCTCTTAGTAGATCGCCAGTTGACATGTGTTTAAAGCCAAATTCTTTTTCAAGTATTTTTGCTTGTGCGCCTTTTCCTGAGCCTTGTGGGCCGGTTATAACTATTATCATCCGTAATATCCTCCGTATTCTTCTTCTTTTTCTTGGTTTAGCCAAGTATTTTTTAATTTAATTAATATTGGTCTTAGTTCTTTTTTTAATTCTTGCCAATTTGTATATGTTTCAGTTATGGCATTTGCAGCATCTTTAGGAGTATAATCAAAATCAACAAGTAAAAGTTTTCTATTCATGAGCATGCATTTTCTATACATTTCAATGATTGATTTTTGATCATCTTTAGTAAGTGTGCCTGCTTCTCGCATATCGCAGAGTTTAGAATCTGGTTGTATTAAATTTTCAAGTACTCTTGCATATGAATCTATTCGGCTATGAATTTCTTCAAGAATGTCGCGTATTATATTTTCGTCAGGATCTATATCTTCTATTCTAAATTCGATTTCTAATGATTCGTATTCTGGAAGAGTATATGTAATTTTGAGTTTTTGATATTCTTCTTTTAAGTTCTTTTTTTCTTTTTTAGATTCTTTTTGATCTTCTTTCTTATCTTGCGTATCTTCCATAAATATTTGGTTTTAAGGTTTATTTTAATAGTTTGCTGTTAATTTTTCTAAACAAAGTTAATAAGGCGCATATTGAAAATATATCAAAAAGTATAAATATAGGATGAAGTTAACAAACACTAGGTGATTTAGGATGATGGATGTTCAAGTTTCGTGTAGAAAATGTGGAAAAAAAGCGCCTTCAAGCGAGTTTACAATTGATTCAGAGTTGAAGATGGCAATTTGTAAAGCATGTTCCAACGAGCGTAAAATAGCAAAAAGTTCAGGCGGATTTAATCCAACTGTTAGAAATCTTCCTCATGAATTACCAAAAGCACAAATTGTTCCAGGTGCAAAGCCTGTATCAAATACTGTTAGTGCGCCTATTTCAAAAGCGCATAAACCTGCGGATTGGGATGAAACTGACGATCTTATAGAAAAAGCAGCTGCGAAAAAAGCAGTTGAATCTTCATCTGATGGTACTGCAAGACTTGCAGATGGTAGAGTTATGCATTCTTGTCGAAAGTGTAAATATCAATTCAAATACGATCCTGAAGATGACAAACCAAACAAGTGTCCATATTGTGGAACTCCATGTAAAGGAACTGGTCGATAGGTTTTTGTAATTTTTTATTATTATTTTTGATTGCTTTTTTATTTTTTGTTCTTTTTGTTCTTATTTTGTTTCAATTTTTTGTTCTTTTTTTGTAGTCTGTTTTTTGTTTTTTTGTCGTTTTTATTGTCTGGTTTTCTTTATTTATCATCACAATTCATCATTCAAGGGTTTTGCATCTACTCTATAATGAAAATATTTTTATAGGTGTTCTTATTTTACATTGTTATGAAACAAATATTATTAGTAACTCCAAAGTATGGTTTAGATCCAATAAATACAGAAAGAAAATATTGGGAGAGAGTTTTAAAAGATTTTAAAGAAGAATTAAACAATCAATTTTGGTCTATGATGTTTTTAACGCATGAGCGTAGACATTTTGGCGACGTTGAGAAAGCAGGACTAATATATTCAGTTTTAGGAAAAAATAATGCGTATACTGCTCTTAGAGATGATGATTTAGAGTTGTCTCATTTTTTATATGGTAGTATACGAGCGTTTAATTCTGATTTATCAGATGGAACAAAGACTCGTTTGAAGAGTTCATCTTTTCTTTCTAAATTAGATGAAATATTATTGGTTCGAAGTTGGCCTTATTTATTTTCTGAGGGTTGTTTTCCTATTACTTGTTTTGAATATTTTAATGCTTCAAAAGAGCAAAGTACTAAAGTTCTTGATGCTTTGCTTCAAAATCCAGTTGAAGCTAGAGGAAATAATTATTCCCGTAGTCTTTCTTCTTCATCGTTAAGTTTAATTGTTCAATTTGGAAAAGTTTCTTTACTTAGTGCATTAGAACAAGATTTAGAAACACGAGACTTTGAAGAATATTTTTTAGATTCGAGTTCTATTGAAAATATTGAAAAAATATCATCTAAAACTGATTTGCTTTCAACTAATGAGAAATTGTTAGTGCCGAGCCTAAATTACGATAAACGGCTATTTATTAAACCTTAATGAAAGAACAAATTTAAAAATAATAAATAAAAATAATATGAAAAACTTATTTATGCTTTTCCTAGGATTCTAAAGACTTTTGTTCCGCATTTAGGACATGTGCCTTTGAGAGCTTTCATGCCATTTTTCATGACTTGGTTCTCTGGGTCTTTGATTTCTACTTGAGCTTTGCACTTCATGCATCTTCCTTCGGTCATAATATCATTCCTCTCTTCCAGATTGACTGGTATACATATATGTATACTTCTTATTTATTAAGTTTTCGTGTTTGTGACCTGTGCTTTGTAGATTTGGATAGATTTAGCTAGATTTAGATAAATTTAGCTAGTGCTTATATCTAAAGTTAAATGCGACTAGTTCTTTTTTCGATTTATTTTCAGGAAAGTTTTTAAAGAATTTTTTCTCTCTTTTTGATATGGGTTTGTTTGATGATGTATTAAGGTCTGATCAGACTATTGTTAAAAATGTTGACGCTCTTGATTATGAGTTCTTGCCGAAGATTTTACCCTATAGAGAAAATCAACAAGTATATTTAGCAACTTGTATTAAACCTCTATTAAGAGGACTTTCTGGTAGAAATTTATTTATTTATGGAGCTCCCGGAATAGGCAAAACGGCTGCTGCAAGAGCAGTTATACGTGAGCTCGAAGAACAAACTGATGAAATTGAAATCATTCTTATTAATTGTTGGAAAAATAATACTACTTACAAAATTATGCTTGAAATGTGTGACGTTTTAGGATATAAGTTTACTCAGAATAAAAAAACTGTTGAGTTATTTAAAGTTGTATCATCAATTTTAAATAAAAAGGCGGCGGTTTTAATTTTTGATGAAATAGATCAAGTTGAAGATTTTGATTTTCTTTATTTTGTTTTAGAAGAAATTCATAAAAAAAGTATTTTTTTAATAACTAATTATAGAGAATTTTTAGTAGAAATTGATGAGCGTATAAAGTCAAGATTACTTCCAGAAATGTTAGAATTTAAACCTTATACTGAAAAAGAAACCAAAGATATTTTGAAAGCAAGAGTTGATGTCGCTTTTTTCCCAGGTGTTTGGCAAAATGATGCGTTTGAAATTGTTGCAAAAAAAGCAGGCGAATTAAAAGATATTAGAACTGGAATATTTTTATTAAAAGAATCTGCGCTTCAAGCTGAAGAAAAATCTCAGAAAAAAATTACTCTTGCGCATGTTTTAGCAGCAACAAGTAAGCTTGACGAATTCACAATAAAAAATACTGGTCTTCTTGAGGAAGAAACAAAAATGATTTTTGATTTAGTAAAAGAGAACTCTGGAAAAAAGATAGGTGATCTTTTTAAGATATTTCAAAAAAAAGGTGGAGTTTCTTCATATAAGACATTCCAGAGAAAGATTGCGAAACTTGAAGATGGAAAATTCATAAAAACTCAAAAACAAATGGGTGTTGGTGGAAATACCACGATAGTTGAAAAAACTCTGAAAGATTTTTGAGTTAGGATAGAATGCCGTGTTCTAATCTTATTAGTTCAGAATATACTTCTTCTTCGCGATGTTCTAAAATTAAATCATATGGTCTTTTATTGCCAAAAACAGCGAGTCTAGTATAAAAGTAGTTTCTAGCCATGCTATGCGTTTTGAATACGTCATTCATTTTATCTTGGGTATTTTTGTTAAGCTTAATTGAAAATGTAATATCTAAGTACGCTCTTAATAGTTTGAATTCTTTTTTTTCAATAATTTGTTCTGCTTGTTCAGATGGATTATTGGATAAATAAGTTCTAATTTTTTCAAATTCCTGTCTTGCTAGAATATCTTCAATATCGAAGCGGTTTTGTTCGTGAAGTTTTTTAGTATACATCAAAAATGAAAAAAGAGAATATAATATAAAAAGTTGTTGGAAATTTTATTTATTTTTGTTTTTTATTAGTTAGCCACATTTTTTTAAAGAAAGATAAAGATAGAGTTGATAATACAAAACCTACTGTCGGAACAATCGAGTTAACAAATGGTTTTGGTAAATTTGCAAAGATAAAAAATAAAACAATTACAACGTATGTTAAAATCGAGATAATTATTTTTCGAGTCCAACTCGTTTCCCAAGCTTTATCTAATTCAACGCGTTTGTTTCTCTCTTCTATTGCTTTTATTTTTTGTTCGGCTTTCATTAAATTAAGTCTCAGTTGTGTTTTTTTAATTGCTCTGCTAGCGCCTTAATTTTTTCAGGATCTGCTTTTGGGCCGTCTGAGGAAATTAAAAATCCTTCATATTTTTTAAAATATTCATCTTTACTCGAGTATTGTTTCCAGATTCCTTTTTTCATGTGAGCAGTATCATGCATCGGAATTAGTTTTATGTGTGCATGATTTACTCCTGTTCCTTCCATTATTAAGCCAACTCGACCAACATCTTCAAAGTGCTTCAAAAGAATATTTGAAACTTTCTTTGCAGCGAGTATGAATTTTTGTAATGTGACATCAGGCATTGCGAGTACATCGCTTCCATGGTGTTCTTTTGGACAGACTACTGTGAATCCTTCAACGCTAGGATATGTTGAGAGGAATGCGATAAATTGTTCATCTTCCCAAAATATTCCCGGAGTTGGGATGTTTCTTTTTATGATTTCACAAAATATGCAATCGCCTTCGTCTGTTGATGATTTGTAATCTGCCATAAAATTTTAATTGCGTGCAAGGATATAAATTTTTTTGTTTTTTAAGATTTTTTTCTTTATTTTTTTTCTTTTTTTTCTTTATTAGGTTAGTATTGCATTCGCACTGGACATCTTCTCGCGAGGGGTATTTAAAGGAATAGATTCATTATTTTTCTATTGAGTTAAACAAAATTCAGCTAAAATCTGATGCTCAAAATAAGAACCAAAGAATAAAAGGTGAATAAATATGGATTACACACAATGCAATGACTTAGAATTGATAAGAACTATTACTTTCAATAGGATGAAGAGTATAACTTTGAAAAATTTAGGAAGCTTAAGGGCTTAAGGGGGCGAAAAAATGAAAATATATCCGAACTACGAAGCAAGACTAATACCAATACTAAAAGAGAAAAACATGTTTAACGAAGAAACTGATATTTTAGAAGATTATTTTATTCAGGTGAATGATTATGAGTATGCCTAATTCCCCATGGCGAACTGTAAGATCGTTCGTAGAGTTTGAGGAATATATTAATTCCAGAGATCTCTCGAACGATTCTTTTTCGCAGTTTAATTCTTGAGGATTTATCTGATTATTTTGTATTTGTTATTTTTTTATCACTAAATATATAAATTATAAAGCTCTTCTTAGTCTCATGCAGGTAATTTCAAGGGATGAGTTAAATAACTCTAAGAAAAAGTATTTGAAACTTATGAAGTCAAAGGTATTTATTTATCCGACTGATTCTATTTACGGAATAGGCTGTGATGCAACTGATGCTACGCTTGTTTCTAAAATAAGAAAATTAAAGAAAAGTACTCTGCAACCTTTTTCAATTATTGCTCCGTCGAAAGAATGGGTTTATGCAAATTGTGTTGTTGAAGAGAGACAAAAACCATATGTAGAGTCATTAGGTAAAAAACTCGCGATTGCAGGTAAAAAAACTTGTTTTACAGTAATTTTAAAATTAAAAAATAAAAATGCTGTTGCCAAAAATGTTGATCAAGGAACAGGAAACATAGGTGTTAGAATTCCTGAACATTGGATATCTGAACTAGTGAGTGAATTAGGAAGTCCAATTGTTACAACGAGTGCGAATCCAACCGGCGAAGATTTCATGACTTCACTTGATGATTTAAATGAAATAATCAAAGACGAAGTAGATTTTATAATTTATGAGGGGGAGAAAAAAGGTTCACCTTCAACAATAATTCATTCTCAAGATGAAGTCGTAAAAATAAAAGAGAGAAGATAGATAAAATGAGAATTCTAGGGGCTGGTGATTTACATGGAGATATAAGTCTTGCTAGAAAATTATCAAATAAAGCGCTTGATAATAAAGTAGATTTAGTTTTACTTTGTGGGGATTTAATCGACGATGATTCTGTTGAAAATATTCTTCAACCATTTAAAGAAAAGAATTTGAAAATGCTTATTATTTCTGGAAATCATGAAAGTATTTCTGCTGCGGATTTTCTTGCGAGCATAAATAATGCAAGACATATGCATGGATATTCTGTTAAGTATGACGATTTAGCAATATTTGGTTGTGGGTCCGCGAATATAGGAATTCATGGAATATCAGAACAAGAAATATTTGATACATTAAAAAAAGGACATTATTATATTGTAAATGTCAAGAAAAAAATAATGATGACCCACGTGCATCCAACAGGAAGTAAAATGGAAATGCTTTCAAATTTTGTAAGGGGAAGTGTTGGAGTTAGAAAAGCATTAGATGAGTTTAAACCAGATATACTTCTTTGTAGTCATGTTCATGAAGCTGAAGGTCTCGAGGAACAAATAGGTTCAACTCTAGTTATTAACGTCGGTGCAGTTGGTAAAATATTTGATTTTTGAATTAATATATTTTTGCATTCAATCTTATAGTTCCATTTCTGGAAAATATTAATTCATTTCCGTTTGTTAGTATTTCTATTTTTTCTCCTCTGTAAAGCGGAAGTAATTTATTTATTTTAATGTGTGTGCTTTTTGTAAATGCATAAATCCAATCCATGTAATTTATGAATTCACATTTTTTTTATTTGTTAAAGGTTTAAAAATAATTTAAAAATAAAAGAAATAAATATAAACTAGGCGAGATTAATGATTGTATGAACATAGCAATAATATCTGACATTCACGAGAATTTTCATAATTTAACACTTTTTTTTGATGTTGTAAAAGAGCACAATGTCGAAAAAATCATTTTTCTTGGAGATTTTATCAACAATGGAATTGCAAAATTACTTGCAAGTTCAGATATTCCTGTAATTTCTATTTGGGGAAATAACGACGGAGATAAAGTCTCAATAACTAAAACTGCATTAAGTGAGGGGAGTAATTTATCTGTTGGTTTTGACACGTTTGATATGATTGAAGTTGATAATAGAAAAGTATTTTTGACTCATTATCCGATGCTTGCAAAGCCAATGGCGAAATCTGGTGAATTTGATGCGGTTTTTTATGGTCATAATCATGAAGCTAAAATAGATAAGATTGGAGAGTGTCTTGTTGTAAATCCGGGTGAACTTTCTGCTCATAAAACGGGTGACGCCACTTTTGCAATATGGGATACTAAAAAAAATTCTGCAGAATTATTTACTCTTAAGGATGCATTAACTTTAACTAGTAAAGATAGCAAAAAACATTTAGATAATAAAGGAATAAAATTTAGTAAATCTAAATCTTATGAGTATTAATTATCCTTTAACTACACCCATTGGTTTGAGTCTTGCGACGAGTTTTCCAATGCCTGCGTCATCTGAGACTTTTACAACTTCATCTACGTCTTTGTAAGCGAGAGGCGCTTCTTCACTAAGGCCTTTTATCGACGATGCTTTGATGTATATATTTTCTTTTTCTAAATCGTCTTTTAATTGCTGACCGTTCCATTTTTCAATGGCGCTATGTCTGCTCATCATTCGTCCTGCGCCGTGAGCTGTGCTTCCAAAACTCTCAAGCATTGCACGCTTCGTTCCAACAAGTACATAAGATGAAGTACCCATGCTGCCGGGTATAAATATTGGCTGTCCAGTTTTTTGATATTTTTCTGGAAGTTCAGGATTATTTGGTCCGAATGCTCGTGTAGCTCCTTTTCTATGAACCCACACTTTTTCTTTTTTTCCATCAATTAAATGTTCTTCAAGTTTTGCTATGTTGTGCGCCACATCATAGACAACATTTAATTTTATTTTATCGCCAAATAATTCATTGAATGATTTTCTTGTTTGATGAGTAATTAATTGTCGATTTGTCCATGCGAAATTTGCAGCAGCGCACATTGCACTAAAGTAATCTTTGGCAACTTGACTTTCAGCTGGCGCATAAATTAAACTTTTTTCTGGAAGTTTTGCCATAATTTCTGGAAATTGATCTTCCATTAATCTTAAATAATCAGAGCATACTTGATGACCAAGACCTCTTGATCCGCTATGTATTAAGACGACAACTTGGTTTTCTTTTGTGATGCCGAATGTTTTTGCTATTTTTTTATCAAATATTTCTTGAACATATTGTATTTCTAAAAAATGATTTCCAGAACCCAGAGTTCCTAGTTGTGATTTTCCTCTAGATTTTGCTTTTTGACTAACTTTAAGAGGATTTGCACTCTCGAGTTTTCCATTGCTTTCGCAATTTAAAAGATCATCTTCAACACCATATCCTTTGTTTATCGCCCATATAGGTCCATTTTTTAAAACTTCATCTAGTTCTTTCTCGTCGAGTTTGAATAAAGAAGTTCCACCTACTCCTGGAGGAATATTTTTGAATAATGAATTAAGAAGTGGTTTAATTTTTTCTTTCAAATCATCTTTTGTTAAATTTGTAGTTAAAAGTCTAACTCCGCAATTTATATCGTAGCCTATTCCGCCAGGGCTTATGCATCCGCATTTATGGTCGAAGGCGGCAACGCCTCCTATGCTAAATCCATACCCTTGATGGGCATCAGGCATCATTATTGAGGCGCCTTTAATTCCAGGTAACATGGAAACATTTATTCCTTGTTGCAAGCAATTATCTTCTTGCATTTTTTTCATTAGTTTTTCTGATGCGAATATTTTTACTGGAACGTTCATATTTTTTGTTTTTTCAATAATGTATGAATAATCATTAACTTTTTTTGGCTGTGCAAGTAATGGTAATTTAGGTCTTTTTTGATGTTCTTCATTTACTTCTTTTAATTCTATGTTTGTTTCTTTTATTTTTTTAGAACTTATTTCTATTTTTTGTTCTTTTGTTTTTTCTGAATTCAATTCTATTTTTTGTTCTTTTGTTTTTTCTGAATTAAATTCTATTTTTTGTTCTTTTGTTTTTTTCATTTTTTCACATCATTGATTGAATTTATATATCATGAACAACTTGTATCGTTACTTGATTTTTTGTTTCTATTATTTCCATATCATTATAAGTTACAGCTTTAATATAAGTGTGGACATCATAGTTTTTTGCAAAATCTCCTTCAAGTTCTGCTGTTAAAATAAATTTATAATTAGGATTAGTTGTTATTATTTCAAGGTTTGTAACATTGCATGGTAAAAATCCTTCAGTGTCTATTAAATATATTATTTCTTCAAGAAAATCATATATTAATGATTCTTTTGTGTTGGCATTTACTAAAATTTTTTTTCTTGATGTAGCTTTAATTTTAGTAACATCAGTCATAACATCAATTGTTGCTTTAACTGCATTTTTGAGTGCATTTTCAAATGTAGCGCCGTATGCTTTGAATTTTACATCTGCTGTGTGTTCTAAAAATTCATAAGCTATATTTTTGGAGGACGTTTTTTTAGTCATATTAATTTGTAATGAAGTCATTTTTAAAAGGTTTTCTAGATTAATTAGTTATTAATCAAACTTTATGTAATAAATTTAGGTGATAGCATAAGTTGATAGCATATACTATTATTGACTCTATTATTAAAAATTTAAAAAATTACCAATAATCCTTTATTGGTATTAAGGGTAGTTTTCTATCCTCATCTTCTTCTTCATTTTCTTTTGATTTTTCGTCTTGTCTTAAGAACTTTCTTTTTTTTATTTCATCTTTAGTAAGAGGAGTTGTTATTTTAATTTGCGTTGTTTTTTTTGGTTGTGATGTATTCATTATGTCTTCAAATATTATTTTAGGTTCATCTTTTTTGTATTCTGATGGTCTTAGAGGTGATTTTATACCTTCAGGTGTTACGCCTGTTCTTTTTTCTAGTACTTCTTGAAGTAGTGAAATTGTTCGTTTTATTTCATCAATGGAGTCGCCAATTGTATCAACTTCAATTTTCATGTGGAGCACCTATAATCTGAGTTATGTATTTTTAACTGTAGATAAATATGTTGTGTTTTTTTTGTTTTTATTCTTCTTTTGTTTTTTTATTCTTTTTTTTGTGTTTCTATTCTTCTTTTGTTTTATGAATATAAATTTTTTGTGTTTTTTTTGTGTTTTTTTTGTGTGATTTAGTTTATCTTTGACCGTAACGCTTTTAAGCTGGAAAAGAGTTCGTTTTTTTAGTTTTGGTGAGAATGTTTATTTTCGAAGATAAATAGAAGTTTAGGAGGGGAAAATATGGAAAAATACGTGTATTTTTTTGGAGCAAACGCAACTGAAGGTAGAAAAGATATGAAAGACCTTCTTGGTGGTAAAGGGGCTAATTTAGCTGAAATGGCAAGTATTGGAATTCCAGTTCCTCCAGGGTTTACAATAACTACTCAAACTTGCGCAGAATATTATGAGGTTAATAAAAAAATACCAACTTCTGCATTAAATGAAATTGATTCAAATTTGAAAAAATTAGAAAAAGCGATGAATGCAGGTCTTGGAAACGTTGATGCTCCCCTATTATTATCTATAAGAAGTGGAGCTGCTGCAAGTATGCCTGGAATGATGGATACTATTCTTAATCTTGGTTTGAATGATGAAGTTGTTGCAGGATTAATAAAAAAAACAGGTAATGAACGATTTGTTTGGGATTCTTATAGACGATTTATACAAATGTTTGGAGATGTTGTTTTAGGCGTTGAACATCATGATTTTGAGCATGTTCTTGATACTAAAAAGAACACTAAAGGTGTGAAATTTGATACTGAACTTGATGCTAAAGATCTTAAAGAGGTCGTTGCAGAATACAAGAAAATTGTAAAAAAAGCAACAAAGAAAGATTTTCCAACAGATGTTAAAGAACAACTTATTCTTGCAATCGAGGCAGTTTTTAAATCATGGAATAATGATAGAGCAATACATTATAGAAGACTTAACGACATAAAGGGCCTTAAAGGTACTGCTGTAAACGTTCAAGCAATGGTTTTTGGTAACATGGGTGAGACTTCAGGAACTGGAGTTTGTTTTAGTCGAGATCCGTCAACTGGAGAGAACATGTTTTATGGAGAATTCTTAATGAATGCTCAAGGAGAAGATGTTGTTGCAGGAATTAGAACTCCTAAAAATATTTTAGATTTAAAAAAAGTTATGCCTAAAGTTTATGATGAACTAGTTGCAATATACAAAAAACTTGAAGCACATTACAAAGATATGCAAGATATGGAATTTACCATACAAGAAGGTAAATTATATATGCTTCAAACAAGAAATGGTAAAAGAACAACTCAGGCAGCAGTAAGAATTGCAATGGATATGTTAGGTGAAAAATTAATCGACGAAAAAACTGCAGTTTTAAGAGTTTCTCCTGATAGTTTAGATCAATTATTGCATAAACAACTCGATCCTATCGCAAAAAAGAAACATAAGATTCTAGGAAAAGGTCTTCCAGCATCACCAGGTGCTGCGGTTGGTAAAATTGCATTTACAAATGAAGCCGCAGTTGAAATGAGAAAAAGTGGGGACGTTGTTGTTCTTGTTAGAAATGATACAAGCCCAGAAGATCTTATTGGTATGAATGCTGCGCAAGGAATTCTTACTGCAAAAGGTGGTATGACTTCGCACGCTGCGGTTGTTGCAAGAGGTATGGGTAAGTGCTGTGTTTCTGGTTGTTCAGACGCTAAAATAGATGAGAAAAGGAAAACTCTTGAAATTGGAGGAGTGATTTTCAAAGAAGGAGATTATATAACTCTTGACGGTGGAGAGGGAAGAATATATGATGGTAAAGTTCCAACAGTGGATCCAGAACTTTCTGGAGCATTTGGAAATTTGATGAAACTCGCAGACAAGTTTAGAAAATTAGGCGTTAGAACAAATGCTGATACTCCAAAAGATGCAACTCAAGCAATAAAATTTGGCGCTGAAGGTATTGGTCTTTGTAGAACTGAACACATGTTTTTTGAAGGAGAGAGAATAAAAGCAGTAAGAGAAATGATACTCGCACCTGATTTAGCAGGTAGAAAAAAAGCATTAGCTAAAATTAAACCTTTCCAGAAGAAAGATTTTGTTGAATTATTCAAAATTATGGACGGAAGGCCAGTAACAATAAGGTTACTTGATCCGCCATTACATGAGTTTTTGCCTAAAGAAGAAAAAGATATTCTTGAAATCTCAAAAGATATGAAGATAGATGTAAATTTATTGCGTCAAAAAATGGAAAAACTTCATGAAGTAAATCCTATGCTTGGTCATAGAGGTTGTAGACTTGGAATAACGTTTCCAGAAATAACTGAGATGCAAGCTGAAGCAATTTTTGAAGCGGCAAAAGAAATATCTGATTCTGGAAAAGAAGTAAAACCTGAAATCATGGTTCCTCTTGTCGGAGATGTCACAGAACTTAAGAATCAAAAAGCAATTTTAATTGAAGTTGCAAAAAGAGTTCTTGGCGAGAAGTCAAAAGTTAAGTACATGATTGGAACAATGATAGAAGTTCCAAGAGCGGCGTTAACTGCAGATGTTATAGCGACTGAAGCCGAATTCTTTAGCTTTGGAACAAACGACTTAACACAAATGACACTCGGCTTTTCAAGAGATGACGTAGGATCTTTTGTTCCTGAATATATTGAGAAGGGAATAATTGAAAAGGATCCTTTCCAAGTTTTAGATAGAGTTGGAGTAGGTCAACTTGTAAAGATGGCAGTTGCTAAAGGACGACAAACAAGACCTGAAATTAAACTTGGAATATGTGGAGAACATGGTGGAGAGCCTTCTTCAGTCGAGTTCTGTCACGAGGTAGGTTTGAATTATGTTTCTTGCAGTCCTTTTAGAGTTCCAATTGCAAGACTTGCAGCAGCTCATGCAGCAATAAAATCTGAGAAGACAACAACTGCATTAACTGTTGTTCCATCAAAGAGTGTTGCAATTAAACCAAAGAAAGTTATTTCATCCAAGAAAGGCAAGAAATAATTTATAGTTTTTTTATTTTATTATTTTCTTTATTGTTTAATTTGTATTATTTCTCTTATTTCTGTTCTTTCTCCAAAAAAACCAAATGTTTTCATTTGTATTTCATAGTTTTTATCAACTATTAAATCTAAACAACGTAGTTCATCAATTGTAGTATTAGTGTCGCCACTAAATTTGTAGTGAAAATACTGCATGCCGAAGCCTCCAAGGCGTGTAGTATCTATATCTTCTACGTGCACGTTGTATACTTTTGCGTATTTTGTAGTTGTATGTTCAATAAGCTTATCTGCAGTCATAGGCAAAACTTGAAGCGTAGCCAGAGGAATATATAATGCCGTATAAAATGCTAAGTTTTTTGATTTATATTTCAAATCTTCAAATTTATTTTTAATCAGTTCTTTATATTTCATTTTATCACCAATAAATGATTTATTCAGAAATATATAAAATATTCTAGTGATATTTTTACTTTTTTCGAAATATTTATATTATTAAACGAAAATAATAAATAATAAAATGAAATTAGACTTAATTGATAGGAAGATCCTCTTTGAACTTGATAGAAATTCCAGGATTAGTTTTGTAAAGCTTGCAAAAAAACTTAGAATTTCAAAAGAGCGACTAAGATATAGATTTGTTGCATTAAAAGAAGAAGGAGTGATAAAATATTTAATTCCGATAATGAATGTTGCAGCAGCAGGATACTTGACGTATGAATTATTTTTTAAATTACAAAATGTTAATCAAGAAATAAAAAATAAAATGCTATATGAACTTGAAAAAAATAAATATATTGCGTGGATTGGTGATTTAGAGGGCAATTTCGACATCGGGATAGTTGTTATGGTTAAAAGTAGAATTGAACTTACACAATTCATGGAAGAATTAAATAAAAATTATTCTAAGTTTATATCGAGAAAAAGTGTATCTATTAATTTAAAAGGAGATTTTTTGAGTCGAAATTATTTAATTAATCAGGAGAGAAAATTAGTAAAACAAAGTACGTATAGTCCAACAACATCTTTAATTCAGCTTGATAAAATTGATATAAGAATTTGTTTTTTACTTTCAACCGATAGCAGAACTTCTGCTCTTGAAATTGCAAAGAATTTAAAAATATCTGTCGATACAATAATTAAAAGAATAAAAAGGCTGGAGCAGAGTATTATTGTTGATTACACGATAGTTCTTAATAATTCAAAAATAAATCAAACACATTATAAATTGCTTTTGTATTCGAATAATAAATTAGATGAAGAAAAAATGGTCGCATTTTGTAAAATGAATAATAGAGTTGTAGCAATAATAAAAACACTCGCTGAGTGGGATTATGAGGTAGATTTAGAGGTAGAAACTGTTGAACAGCTAAAGAAATTTACAATGGAACTAACTAAAGTTTATTCAACAACGATAAAAGATTATGATGTTTTGCAAGTAACAAATATGTCAAAATATACTTTTTTTCCAGGGTGATTATGTGTATATGCGCAAGGTTTACAACGAAGAAAAAGTTTCTCATTGCCCATTTTGTGGGAGTGCAGCGACAGCCAAAAATGAACAGAAACTTCCTGTTTGTATAAAACATAAAGGAATTTTATTGCAAGATTTAAAATGTGCTTGTGGTGAGTGGCTTGACTTGAAAGAAGGAAAATATGGTCCTTTCTTTGTTTGCTTTAATTGCAAAATAGTTTCTTTCAAGAAAGGACTTGATATGAACGGGTATCCTTTGAAGAGTGTTGAAGATTTGTGAAGAGTTATTTCAATGCAAAATATTTTTTCATACCTTCAACAAAAACTGGAGTATATTTTTTAGGATGCACAGTTATGTCTTTTTTTAAATCAGATTCATCGACCCATAAAATGTGTTGTACTTCTTCTTTTTGAATTGTGATTTTATTATCACTAGTTGCAATAAAAACTGAGTGATATGCATTATCGTTGTCAATATTTAGTCTTATTTTGAATAGTTTTTTTGGATTTATTTTTATTCCTATTTCTTCTTGCGTTTCTTTAATTATATTTTGTCTGTATGTTTCGTTTTCAACAGTTCCTCCTGCAGAAAAATTTAATAGATTGGGAAACCATTTTTTATCTTTGCTTCTTTTTTGAAGCAAGATTTGCCCTTTAGAATTTTTTAAAATTAACTGTGAACCTCGATGAATGTATTTTCCAGAATAGAAATCAGATCGATTTCTCATTCGTAAAAACTTATCATTTTCATCAACTTCGATTATCTGTTCTTCTTTTTTCATTTTGAATCTTTTATATTTACAAAAATATATTTACAAAAACAATCTCTGATAATTCATAAAAATTGTGTTTGCTGTTTCTTCTTCATCGAAGCCTTTGAGTTCTGCAATTTTTTTTATTGTGAGTGCAACATTTGCAGGAGTATTTCTCTCACCTAGAACTGGGCTTAAAAGAGGGCTGTCAGTTTCTGTTAGTAATTGATTTATATTGGTATATTGTATTAGCTCTTGCAATTGTTGAAGTTTTATTGCAATTACTGGCACTGAAAAGGTCCATTTGTTATCTGCAATTCTTTGAACTAATTTTCGTTTTCCCATAAAACAATGAAATACAGGATTTTTTAGAGTGGATGATTCAATCATTTCTATAACTTCAAGTTCTGCTTTTCTTGAATGTATTATAAGTGGCTTTTTTGTTTTTTCACTTATTTCAATTATTTTTTCAAATGCTTTTTTTTGAATTTTTCTTTGTTCTTCAAGTGTATGATGTGTTTTTATTTCTTCTTTGTAATCAAGCCCAACTTCGCCAATGGCGACTTTTTGTTTGTTGTGAAGAATAAAATCAAGCTCCGCAACAACATCTTCCCATTTATTTTCAACAATGTGTGTTGGATAAAACCCGAGTGCAGGTTTTATTATTGGATGCTCTTTTGCAAGTTCTAGAATTCTGCGATTGCTCTCGGGGTGAACCCCATTTACAATTATTGCTTTTACTCCTTTTACTTTGCAATCTTCAAGAACTTGATTTAAATCATTTGCATATTCTGGAAAATCAAGGTGTGCGTGAACGTCAGTGTATATCATATTAAAAGTTAATTATCAAAGTATAAAAACTTTTGTCAAAGAAATATAAATTTTATTTTTTAAGAGTATCAAATAAAGAAATAACAGTTTCATGAATATCTAAAGTTGTACCATCCACGTATTTTTCGCCATTTTGAACTTTGTATCTGCTGTGTACACCATCATCATCTGCAGTTTTATATTTAGTTTGTCGATATGTTAATTTATATTGTATTCTCAATTGTAATTTAAGTGTATTTGCATTAGTACTATAATCTATTACTTTAATGCTTGCAGCATAAATTTCTTTAGAAATTATTGTTGTATTAGGCGAATATTCAGGATCAAATTTTAGTTTACTCATATCAGGAGAAGAGGAGGTTTTAATGATTCGTGCATTTTTGAATGCTCCTTTTTGAAGCATTATTTCTGCAAAATGAGGATTTACTTTTTTCCAATTAGTCAAATCGAACATTTTTTTAATTACTTAGAGTTATATATATATTTTTCTTTTTTCGGGCTCTGTCCGGAAAAGAATAAATTTGTATACTGGTTTGTTAATGAATTAGGTTATGACACAAAAAACAATAACCAACCAGTACGAACATAAGTTACAAAGTCAAATTCTTAAAGTTTGTCATAAA
>JBAZVO010000001.1:0-620265 GCA_041660865.1 Candidatus Woesearchaeota archaeon | reverse complement strand
ATTGTAAAATCTCAGTTAGTTGTACGGGTGAGTTTTTAGCTGTTGGTCGGGTTTCTATGGAGGGGCATTTTACAAATGATTTAAATTATACTAATGCGCCATATTTTTTATGTTGTAAAAATTTAATAAATATGGGTTCCGGCGTTGTTTCTTTTAAGTTTGCGCCATGGTTTCCACCGAGTGTGAATGGTTCTGGCATGGTTTCTTTTAATTCAACTGCATCTAATTTTGCAGGTGTTATTAATCTCGGGTTTCCTAGATCTTGTTTTTTGAAGAGTAGTTGTAATCTTGTTAATGGTGAGATTTGTGTTTTTAAAGTTAGAAATGATACAAGTTCATCTGTTGCAAGTTCACATATAGTTGATTGTAATACTGCGAATCTTCCTTTTGATAATTCTTTTTCAACAGAACTTTGTTGTGAATTCGATGAAATCTGCGACGATGGAATCGACAACGACGGCGATAGCTACATCGATTGTGCGGATCAGGATTGCAAGAAAACAAATACTGGACTTCCGCCTGCGTTTTGTGGTGGTTCGCCTTTTACATCGAGTTCATGCGTTGTTAGTTATTCAGTTTTACCTAATGGCACTGTAAGTGTGGTGTATAATTCATCATGTCAAGGACAAGCACCAATAACATCTGGTAGGCCTCCTTATTATTATTGCAGTTATGGCGTATCCGAAGAAGTTGGTAGCAATCCTGGTTTATGTTGCCAAGCAGGAACATATGCTTATCAAAATCCTGGAACAGGAGTTTGGAGTTGTAGAGATTCTGAACAATGTGGTGTCACGTCTGGATTTGCTTGCTTGTTCGATTTTGATTTGAATACATCACAATGGAAAAATAGTGTTTATGTTCCAAGTAATCCTAATTGGTGTGTTAGCAGGTTTCCTTATTTTTTCACGCCTGATTCAATAGATTATCCTAGAATGAGTACTGGTTGTTGTCTAATTGTAAATCATGGAGCAGTTGATTATTTTACTCACCCAGATAATGTTAAAATTTTTGGTTTTGAACCTGTTTGTGGAGATGGAGTAATTTCAATAGACGAAGAATGCGATCCAGCATTAACAATTACTAACTCGAGTTGCAGTGATTTTATTGGTTGCAGTGGAGGCTACATAGTTTCTGGTGAATTAAGTTGCCATTACAATAGTTGTTTAATCGATGATAGTGATTGTTATTGTTCACCACCATATGCTGGTGGCGAAGCATACAACTAAAAAAATTTATTTTATTCTAATCTTTTTATAG
The DNA here is from genome assembly GCA_041660865.1 of Candidatus Woesearchaeota archaeon. Taxonomy (GTDB): domain Archaea; phylum Nanobdellota; class Nanobdellia; order Woesearchaeales; family 21-14-0-10-32-9; genus 21-14-0-10-32-9. Next base: position 619,008 of record JBAZVO010000001.1, on the reverse strand, counting down.
AAATATAATTTTTTCGAGTTATGTTTATTGTCCTGTGCCTAAATTTAAAAGAACAGGTATTGTTGAAATTGATTTAGCATATTGTGAAGGTTGACTAGTTGTAACATTCCATATATATGTTGTCAAACCTCCTACTCCTTCTGTTTCGCCTGTAACTGCACTGAAATTTTCTGCAAACATTACTCCAGTCGTTTCATTATTGCTGTACATTGCGCTTGAATTTTTTAGTCTTAATTCTCCGTTATATGTGTATGTTGATGCCCATTCTCTTGTGTTTCCTGGTTGACCTTGGTCTACTGTTGTGTAGATCATGTTTTCGAAGTTTCTTGCTATTATTGCTTGCCATCTTGGGTCTGAAAAACTGGATATTGTATAAACTCTATGTGGTGGCAGGAGTGTATCGCCGTTTGGTAGATATTTTAAATTTAATGTGTGTTGAAGTGAATTATCTATTCTTGTTTGCATTTCTGGAGTATTTGGAACTCCAGTTGTTATGTTAAAATTTAATTTTACTATGTCGAGTGAGTCTGCTGTTGTGTAGTTTTTGAGGTCGATAAACATTCCAGATTCTGCATTTCCGCTGCTTTCGATTAGGCCTCGGCTGAATGCACTTGAAAGTGATTCGGTTGTGCCTGGTTGGGTTTCGGCTTTTTTTCGAATTGTATAATGATAAATGATTTTTTGATCGAGAGAATCGAGAGGTATTTCTGTTTGGTATGCAACATTTGATAGGTGGTTGCTACTTGTGTTTTGGTAGATGTTTGGTCGATTGGTTTTTTGTTGTGGTTGTCGACCTATGCTCCAGTTTTGTACTCCATTCGCACCTGTGGTGTCGTTGTTAATTAGCGCTGTTTCAAGTGAGCCGTCTAGGTTTTTGTATAATTGTTTTGTGATTTGGATTTCGCCGTTTGTTATTGGGTAAGTATTTGTGGTTCCGTTGTTCCATTCGATGGTTATTGTGAAGTTTGGATTCAAGTTGGTTATTTGTGTTCCGTCTTCTAGGAATGGTTTTAATGTAGTTGTGAATGTGTAGGGTGTTTGTTCGAGGGTCATGTTTATTGTTTGGTTTAGTGCGATTGTAAATGTTGTATCTTTTGTTTCATAACCATCTTTACTATATTCGAGCGTTACAAGATCTCCAATTCTTAAACCATCTCCATTTCCTGATTTTAATGTCGTATTTGTGTTATTATTTGAGTTGTTTATGTTTGTTGTTTCGTATGTTATCGGGGTGTTGTTGTTTGTTATTTGGGTTGCTTTGTATGTTTTTTTTGTATTTTGATTTGTTAAAGTTATTATTTTAGCGCCAGTGTTTCCGCCGTTCAATGTTATTTTGTTTTGGCCTTGTGAAAGTTCTATGTCTGTTTGAAGTTGTGTTTGTCCATTTAAGTTTGTGATTAAGAGTTGGTATATTCCGTTTTCTGGTGTGTTTAATTCTATGTTGGTTTGTTCGTTGTATGGATTTGGATATAATTTATTTTCAAGAGTGTTTAGTTCTTGGTTTCCAGTCCATGCAAAGTCTAAATTGTAATATCCTTGAGTATTTGTATATGTGCTATCTATTCTTGTTTGGTCGTTTGTTTTTATTACAAGGTTTTTTACATTTTCAAGTTGGTTATTGTATTGTGCGCCTTTAACGGTTCCGTTTATATTTATGTCTTGAGAATACGAATTTAATGCAGCAAGCATACTTAGTGTTAGTAATGCTTTTGCTCCAAATTTCTTTAAATTATCAAACATAGACATACTATTGATATTCGAATATATAAATCTTTCGATTGTGACTACTGTGGAGAGATGAATTTATTTCTTTTTAATAGAATGAGAGGTTTACATTGATAGTAACTTTGCTAGTATGATTGTATAAGTATAGTTTTGTTGTTGTTTGAACAATTAATAGTTATAGAGATTTTTTAATTAAAGAAAAATTTATTTTCTTAAGAGCCAAATAAAAATAAAATTTATAAAGAAACCAAACTAAGACAACTTATAATTATCAATAGAATTAGGGTGGGTCATAAATAATGAAACAAAAAAGAGGACTATTGTCAAAATTAACATTTTCTATATTATTCATTGCGATATTTACAACGATTAGTGTATTAGAGAGTAATGAGGTATATTCTGAGACATATAATAATTGTATTCCTTGTGAATCTAAAGGGTGTGTTGTTCCTAATCCTGATTCTTTAATTGCATATGATTATGAATGTATAATTAAGAAAAATGTTAATGATCCAATGATATTTGTTGATGTTGTTGATTCAGACATTACTGGTCCGCATGTTTGGAATTTCAAAAAATTAACTGTTCAAGAAGGCATGACTTTATGGTTTATGAATTCAGAAGAAGTAATTATTTCTAATCCTTCTTCGATTCAGGGAGAAAATGGGTGTATTTGTGGTGATGGTGGTTGTGAGGCAGTTGGTTTTCCTCCCGTAGATGGAGAAGATTGTTTAAATGGTTGTACTGAAGATAGAGAATGTCTTGGTGGTAATTCCGCTCAATCTCCTCCTCCAGTTAACTATTTTGGTGATGGTGGTGCAGGTGATGGAGGAAGAGGTGAAGATGGTAATCAAAGAGGAGGATCTGGCGGTGGCGGTGGTGCTGGCGGATTAATGTTTCAAAGAGGAACATATGGAGGTCGTGGAGGAGATGGACGTTGGGCAGGTCCTGGATATCCTGGTCATGCAGGAGGGCCTGGTGCGATTTCTAATAATAGTGCCGGTGCTTATGTTAAATTAATTCTTAATGAATTATCTCTTATAGGTAATATTTCTGTATCTGGTTTTGATGGTGATGATGCTATAAATTTGAGTAGTTCTAATCGTAATGGCGGTGGTGGCGGTGGTGGTGCTGGTGGTTCTGGCGCTGGAAAAATAGAATTATATGTTGCTAATTTAATTTCTACAACAGGCTATGTGCTCGCTAAAGGAGGAGATGGTGGAGAAGGTGGAAAAGGAGAAGATGAGGATGGAAATAATAATGATGATGGCTGTTTTGGAGGAGGCGGTGGCGGAGGTCACGGCGGAATAATAATTTCTCAAATTCAAGAAGGTGTCAGTTTATTAGTAGATAATAGTGTTGGAAAAGGTGGGCTCAAAGGAGCACAAGGGGAGTGTAATAGTGGTTATGGTGCAGAATTTGATGGAAAAGATGGACTTGTAGGAATTACAGGAGCAGTTACAGAAATTGCACCATCATTAGAGGATTCCACTATATATTTAGCTAATTGTAATGATGGAGAAGATAATGAAGGAGATACAAAAAAAGATATGGATGAACCTGAATGTAGATATGATAGCGATGTCATAGATATTCCTTGGGATGCATCGATATGGGAAAACTATGTTCCTAAACCTTCAAGTTATAATGCCTCCGCAAAAAATGGAACCGATTTTGCTTGTGGAGATGATGTGGGGGGATATTGTTCAGGAACTCCTGGATTTTGCGATTATGATCCATTCGATGATGATGATTTTGATTGCGAAAAACAAATGTCTTATGATGATTGTTTTAGTCATAATTGTTGGTGGCTTTCACTTCCTGCCTCGACTCGTGAATGTAGTTCATATTTTACTAAAGATGAATGTAATGATTACAGTTATTGTTCTTGGTCGAATTTTGCGACAGGTCAATCCGATCTTGGAGCTATTACTTCGGATAATTCGTATTTGTGTTTAGATTATGTTAAGGGAGAGGGTGAATCTCAAAGAATACTTGCCCCTGGTAATAATTATGCGTGGTTCGAAGCGGATGGTGTTGTTCTTGAAAATTTAGAATTTAATGAATTTACTATTTTTCATGCGGATGAAACACAATTTATTTCAAATAGCGCTGATTGGTTTTGGTGTAATGCAGCAGGTAATTATAATTATGGGTCAAAAGCAATTTCTGAATATGGAACATTTAATTTAGAAACAAATAATGGTGAAATATCCTGTTCTGTTACACTTGAAAAATTACTCAGAAATTCATTTGAGGATGAAGATAAATATGTTCAAGACTGTCTTGAAGGCACTGAAGCTGGATGTAAAAATAATTGTATAGATGATGATAATTGTGAAGGTGTTTGTTATAAGATGCAAGGAAGTTTAATACGTGCAACTTATTCTCCTGGTTCGTTTGTTGAAACTTGTGAAGATGCGTGTGATGTTAAAAATGGCGCTGAGAATGCCGGAGAGTTTACTACTTCTGTTGCTCAATACATTACATCTATACTTTCTACTTATTGTTCTATGTATCCATATGAGCCTGATTGTATTGGTTTTGTTCCTGGTTTAAATTGGGATGGAAATAGTGGCGAATCTTTTCAAGATCAAGAATTTTGTGATCAATATCCAACAGAATGTTTAGGTTCTGGAATAAATTCAGGTTTAACTTGTGAGCAAGTATATGATGCTTTAAATTTACCTTATACAGGTGATGATGAGAAGATTTGCGGTGCACAAGAATTTTGCGCTAATGGCGATTTATATCCATCTAATGGAGTAGGGTTAAACATAGATAAGTGTTGTGTTGGTCGTGAAGCTTATTGTCAAGCAGTTGATGGTGTAGATATTACTTGCTCTGATGTTGGAGGAGTTGAACGAGGAATTTGCACTGATTGTGTTTGTATGGGTGGAGTTCAAGTCGCTACAGATTGTTGTTTGAATGGAAATTGGGTAGATATGGCTGATGCATATTCAAATGTAAACGAATCTTTTATTTGTTATAAGGAAGAAGATAAAAGTTTAATTAAAGAATGCTGTGGAACAAATGAATGTTTTAATGGTGGAGAAAATAATAATGTATTATACGCAGATTATTCATTATCTTATGTTTTTGGAACAAATGGTGTTCCAATACATAGTATAGTATCATTTGATGATATTGGAAATTTAAAAAGATTAGTTAAAGTATTTACAAAACTTTCAACAGTTCCTAAAGATATAACTGGATTTGGACCTAGTAATTATTTGAATTGGAGCAATTTTGATTATTTGGAATTTGATATTTTATATAGTGCAAAAGAATCTTACGATTTGATTTTAACAGATGCCGTACATCCAGATTATGGAACAAGTAAAAAATGTACATATAATATTAATAATAACATCGCAGTTAAAAAAGGACTTAACAGATGGCAGCACGTAACAATTGATATTGGTGCAATAGAACAGTATCCTATCAATTGTGAAGAAGGATTTAACAAAGCAAAAATCGTTAATATGCAAGTTCGTTCTTCAAGTGTTGAGGGAATCGGAGTTAATGTTGCATTCGATAACTTTTTCTTAAGTGAAAAACAAATTAATAATGTTAATTCTCAGAATCGTTTCTGTTCTGGTAAGTGGGGAGATTGGGTATCGAATCTTGATGGTCCTATTGATAGTCCAAATGGAGATACAGGATTTGTTTCTTTAAATGGAGAAGTTTCAGTTAGTGACTTAGGTCCTTACAGAGATGCATGTGAAGGAATTATAAGTTTTGGTTGGACTGGAAATGTTTGTTGCGGTGATGATACCGCAATTAATAATCATGGTGAATTCTGGAAAGATACTGAAGGTGCTTGTTGGAAGGGAACAGCGGTATTTAATGATAAAACAGTAGCTGACGCATTAGGCCTCTCGCCTATTTATGATTCAACTATTTGGAATTCAAATCAGGGAAATAATACTAAATCATTGTTGTATTACGAAGGAGATTTATGGTCTTGTGATAGAGAACTTAATAATTATTCTGAAAAAATATCTTATGATGGTGTGCCTAGTAATAATGCGTTATTAAGAAATAGTATTAATCCTGAAGTTCAAACTCCATTTTCAATAAAAGGAAGTTGGATGTGTATGCCTGATGAAGGATGGGTTAAATTAACTCAAGTTAATAGAATAAGACCTCTTATTGCAGTATTAAAAGCATTAGCAGTTGATAACGGCGGAGATTATACTTTAATGTGTGGGGAATACGCAAACATGAGTAATTATCTTCCTCTTAATTTAAAATCAGCCGATCCAAGTTTAACTTCATATGCCTGCGTTCTTAGAATGGGAGATAATTCAATTATCGAAAATGATATTGGTGATTATTCTGATGAACAAATAATACTTGGTTTAGAAGTTGCAAATGTAACAATACCATTTAATGATTATAAAGATCAAGTATTAAATGAATTTCAAACTTTAATTATTGTAGAAGAAGATACTTGCGAATCGCTATCAACAGATATGTCATCTGATGAGTTCTTTGAAAAATGTGCAGAATCTGTTAATTCTGAGTTTTCAGTATATTATAATAAACCATTAAATTTAATGCTTGTATCACAAGGAAATATCGAAGGATCTGTTGGCATTGTAAATTCAGGGTTTGTCTCATTTGTAAAAAATATGTGGACTAGTGTTAAAAATTTCTTTGCAAGTTTATTTGGAGCGCCAGTTAAATATATGGCATTATATGGTTATGATGAAGGCGGAGATCCAAGAGACTTTTACATATCTGTGCAAGGAAACAAAGAAATAAAAGGCATTGTAGAATATGAGGTTAATACAAATATAAGAGTTGATTATACGAACTTAAGTACAAGTGTAGAATTATTTTCAAAAGTAATAAAATCAAATTATCCAAACGTTGATGTGACTTATTTTGCACATGGATATAATCAAACAATTTATGTAACTCTTGGTCAAGCAGAAGATGTTGATTGGAAATTAATGACTTCATTATTAAGAATTAATGGAAACAACGAGGCGCCTAAATACTTCGAATTAACAAATTCGTTTTGTGTAGATACTGATGGAACTGATGGAAGTGCAATTTTTACAAAGGGAACAGTATATGTAGGGTATGATATGATAGTGGATTCTTGTCTTAATTCAACACATGTGAATGAAGTAATATGCAGTAATAATGAATCTCAAATTATCAGTTTGCCTTGTTATGCTAGACAAATTTGTCAAGATGGTGCGTGTGTAGGTGATGGTAATTGTTATGATTCTGATGGGGAAGATGCATACATAAAAGGCGAAACATCTAAAGGAACTGATTTTGGTTATGATTCTTGCTCAACTGATTTAGTTGTGAGTGAAGCTATTTGTATTAATAATAATATAGATAATGTTTTGTTAAATTGCAACATGGATGAAAGTTGTCAAGATGGCGTATGTGTTCGAGTAGATTGATTAAATCATCAAGATACAAATAGATTTAGTATTTGTCGAATATTTTTTGTTTTATTCTTTATTTCTTTTTTTATTTTATTCTTATTCTTTGTTTTTGTTCTTAGTTTTTTGTTTCTTTTCTTTTATTCTTATCTTTTCTTTTTTTATCTAATGATTTTCTTTATTCTCGTATTTATTCTTCTGTTTCTTTTTTTTGTGTTTAGTCTTTGTGTTTAATTGCTGTTTGTTTTTTAATTTATTTTATATAGTGATTTAACACTATCCAGTTCTAGCCCAAAAATTTATAAACCATGAAGTATATTCTTATAGTTATGAGAAAAGCAAAACTTTCAGGACTATACTATCATTCTATCGCTATGAATCTCGATAAGCAAATCGAAGAAGCATTTACAGGTAAAAAAGGACCTGGCGAATTGCCTGTTAAATTTAGTGGTAAACAAGAAGATATAATTAAAGGAATAATTGTTCCTATGCAACAATATGATCTTTCAGGTTACTGCGCAGCTTGGGCATATAAGGCACTTGCAGAGTCAGAAATTCCTGATGTTGTAATAATTGTTGGTCAATCTAAATCAGATTCAGGAATAACTTTGGAATCTTGGGAAACGCCTTATGGTATTGTAAGAGTTGATCAGGCTCTTGCAAGAGCATTAATATCAAAAGGCACGGTGTCTGAAAATAATGAATTATTTGATGAAGATGAGCAAATAGAATCGCAATTACCTTTACTTCAATTTATATTTAAAGGAAATTTAGAAAATTTAAAGATTTTACCTTTGCTTGTAAGTCAAGATGTACAAATGAAAAAATTAGCTGTTGATATCAAGGAATCTTTACTTGAACTTGGCAAAAAAGCAGTAGTTATAGTGCCTACAAATTTTACAAAGTATGGTTCTGCACATAATTATATTCCATTTTCTCAAGATGCAAATAAAAAAGTCTATGAATTAGATAAAGGCGCAATAGATCTTATAAGTGAAGATAAGCCAGTTGAATTTCTTCAATACGTAGATGAACACGCGATGAATATAGAAAATTTCCTTGGAATAACATTTGCATTGTTATTGATGAAACCTAAAAAAGTATTACTTGAACAATATTATACGACTGCTGATTTAACTGATGATCATAAAAATTTCATAAGTTTTGCAGGTATTGTTCTAAAGTAAGGAAAGATTATTATATAAGAAAGAAAAAGAAAGCTTATGAAAAAAATATTTTTAATTCTTAGTTTAATTTTAATTTTATCTCTTCTAGTTGCAGGATGTAATAGTTGCAAACAAAAAGAAGGACAATGTTGTGAAGGTGGTAAATGTACTCAAGTAGCAATTTCTTGTTTAAGTGGTAATCATATAGAATTTGTTGGTTGCAATGATATGTGTATTCCTCAAAAAATATGTGTGCCAGATTAATAATTTAACTCAGATTCGTTTAGCAATTACGCAGATTCATTTAACAATTAATTTTAATTCATGTAGGTATATTATTAGTTCTCAAGTATTTATGGGCTCTGTCCCAAATAGAATCTTTTTGTATACGGTCGTTAGCACTCTCGTCTCCCTCTGGGATGCTGCGCTCACCGTTTGATTTGGTTTCTCGTTTGTTGTCGAGTCTATAAATTTCGATGTGTTTTTTTAGTGATGAGCTAGGCAGCATTTTTCTTTATTTCTTTTAGGATAGAGCTATCTATGGCAAAATATATATAATCCTTCGTGGAAGTTAATAATATAAAGAGGGGAAAAGAGAATTATGTCTTCGCGTAAGGGCCAAGTAACTGTATTTATAATTCTTGGAATAGTAATATTCGTTGTTATATTATTTGCAATAATCGTATCTTCATCACTTTCAAAAATAAAATTACAAACACAAGCGGGAAAAGTGGTTGACGCATATTTACAATCAGATGCAGTTAATTATTATGTATATACGTGTATGGATTCGGCTGTGACATCGGCAATTGATGATTTAGCACTTCAAGGAGGGGTTTTTTACACGTATCAAAATAGTAGTTATATTGCATCAAATGAAGGTGTATCGCACATTCCTTATAATTTATCATTTAATAATTCTTTAGGTGGAAGAACTTTAAACTTTAATGTTAGTTATTCTATTCAAAATACAAGTTATTGCTCAATTGTTGCGCAAGCGATGCCTGAATATCCGTATGATAAAAAATTCATAAAAGATTTATTTGGATTTTATAACAATGTATCAATTAATAGTGCCTGTCTTTATGAAATAAGAAATGGATATGCACAATCAGGTTTTGCTGGCTTTAATAACATGTCAAGGCTTTGTTATCAAGGAAGTAATAATACGGGGTCTATACAAAATATTGCATTTAGTCCTTGTTTTAAAAGTATAATTGCAGAAAAAAATAGATCCGTAGAATATACTCTTGAAGAGCAAATCGCATTAAGAGTTAAAAATTGTACTGATTTTTCTTTATTTCCAGATGATAATATAACAGTTCTTGGAGAACCATCATCATCAATAATATATAATTCTGAAACATTAATTGTTAAAGCAAATTATAATTTTAGTGTAAGAATAAAAAACAAAGCGCCAATACTAGTAAAACATTCATTTGAATATGAATCAAATTTAAGACTTGTAAGGATGCATAATTATGTTATGAGTCTTCTAAAAGCAGATTCTCAAGATTTCATGTTTAATTTACAAGGAAATTACGAGAACTATAATGCTCATGAAGAAATTAATCCTGCAGTATTTTTTGATAGCGAGCATATGAGTGTGAAACTTATTAATTTTACAAATTGCATTAATTGTAATTACAAATTTGATCATTTATTAATTGTTGAAGATAATAATTCAAGAATAGGAAACAGATCATTAACATATATTACTGCAATAAAAAATAGAAGACCTGCTCTTGATTATATTCATGAAACTCAAGAAGGATCATTTGTTGATATTATTGTTTCAAACAATCAAAATATAACTTTAAGTCCGCAAGGATACGATCCTGATGATAAACAAGTAGGATATAATTATGAAGGATGGAAAGAAAATTATGATGAAATATGCACTATAAATTATGAGGATCCTGTTCAATCTATTATTGCAACAGGAATAACTTGTACTAAAATAGAAACGCCTCTTCCACCAAAAATATGGTCTGAATCTTTTTTATTTAAAGAAACAAAAAGACTTGCAAATTATACAACAAATGCAACTGACCTTGGATATCATAATGTTACAATAACAGTAACTGACGAATCAGGATTACAAGATTATCAAGTTGTAAAAATATTAGTCTTCGATTTACCAACGGCGAACATATCAAAAATTCAAATATATGATGATATCCCAGAAGGAATCGCGAGCATAGAAGATAAATTAATTCTTGATGGATCAAATAGTGTTGGTTCATTTATCGGAGGCGGAACAATATCTGCTTATATTTGGAGAATAAATTTATGGAATGATGATAGTGCGTGGGAAGAAGTATTCTTTAATAGAACAACAGATGCTAGTATTATTGTTCCAACAGAAAATTATTTGATGGAATCAAACGAACTTATAAAAAAAATAAAACCATTAAATCTTTCAAATGTCGGCGAACATAATGTGACGCTTGTTGTAGAATCAGTGGTTCCAATGTTTGGTGAAATAATCGAATCACTTCCAACAGGCGTGGAAATTGATGTGCGAGTTTGCGTACCACATCAAAATAATAATGATCCTTCTTATCCGTATAATTTAGATGATCCATTTTTAGCAAATCATACTTGTTGCGAAGCAACAAATGAAGGATATTCATTAAAAGATGAAACCTCAATTTGTTACACTAAAGAATTAGTTGGAGAAATAAAAAATTTAAAAGAAGAAGTTCAAAAAGAAGAATACAAAAAATCAACTGAATTAAAAGAGTATTTTGAATTATCGAATCCTATTTCAACGCCAATATTAACGATAGATCCTTTATCAGGATATCCTGATGGAGGAAAATATAACGACGTATATAACATTGAATTTGAACGAAATTGCGATAACAAAAGAGGAAATATTTGTGCAGGCGATATGACTGCGACTTTGACAAGAATAACTGTGTGTAGTGCAAGAGCAAGCACAGAAGATGAAACTTGCACAGGACCAAGCGCTGGAATAAATGCAAATAATGAATGCATGAATTATGCTTCAGGAACAACTTTTGAAACTAAGTTTGATAGGTTTAATAAGCATGGTCAAAGCGCAAATGGAGTTTGTAATGAAAATCCAAAATGTTCCACAATAGGTACAAATGGTTATGATGCAGGAGGTCCAATGAAATGCAACGCTACATGTTCTGGAGGAGCATGCGAAAATACGAGGCTTCAAGATTGTTCTTGTAAAATGGGATCGAGTCCAAATGGATGTGGCGCTCAATGTGATTCAAGTCATAGATTTGAAAGAACCGATTATGGATTAAACTGCAAGTCAAATTGCGATTTAAATAATGATTGTGTTTTTGATTTAATAGAAAACTTGCCTTGCGCAACTACAAGTTGTTTATCAACGCAAGTTGGATATAAAGATTATTGCTACACAAATGTAGGCTGTAATGAAAATGGAAAAACATATGAGAAAAAAGAATATTGTAAAGTGGGAGTAGATCCAGATAATCAAAATATATGTAGATACTGGACAGGAACAATGCCTACGAGTTGTAATGCTGGTGGAGTTTGTCCTCTTCATAAAGATTATACGAAGCCTAATAATTGCAATAATTTTGCAATATGCGATGTAAACAATGGGTGGGTTTGTCCATAAATAAAATAATATTAATTAATTAAGCGTATTAGTTAATTGTGTTGGTTAATTGTATTAGTTACTTGCGTTGGTTAATTTTATGAGTGTAGTGTATGAATGTAGTATACATCGTGTTGTCTTTTCCAAAACATTTATAAACTAATTTGACAGCATTCGTTCTTAGGGGCATTTGATGGGTGTGGTCATGAAAAAAGGAGGACATATTTTAATTTTCTTACTTGTATTATTTATAAGTTCAATATCAGTTTTGGCATTAGGTGATGATTGTTGTGTAGATGTAACGGGTAAATGTACTTCTGATCTAGAAATTCAATGTATGCTTGTATCTGGAACATATTATCCTCAAAATTGTAATTCTCTTCCTGAGTGTGTTGAGGTTTGTTGTGAACTTGCAGATGCTTGTGAATTTGTATCCAATGCTACGTGCACAAATAGCGACGGGATAATAAGATCAGAATATACAACTGCTGCAATGTGCAGTCAATATTGTGAATCAGGAACTACACTTCAAGGTCAAATTAATTATTCAAATAATTTACCTGGTGCTAATGCTAAAATAACGATAACAAATACTTTAACTGATGATTTTATTTTAGCAACTGCAAATTCTCTTGGACAATTTAGTGTTATAGTAAATGAAAATAGTAATTATGAGATTGTAGCAGTTTCAGAAAATGATGAAACATGTACTATTAGTACAACAAAAGAAGTAGGTTCGAAAGTTGATGGCCCTTACAATGTCTCTCCTTTAATATTGCCTTGTACTCCAAATGAACCGGATTGTATTACGGTTTGGATAACGGGTCCATGGTCTGATTTAGAAAATAATTGCGGAACAAGAACAGTTACAGATACTGGTAATTGTATTCCATCAACATTAAATAATAAACCGGTTGATTATCTTCTTTGTGGTGCAGATGCCGTTTGTGGTAATGGAGTTTTAGAAGAAGGAGAAGATTGCGATCCTTCAATGATTCCACAAATACCTACTACTGGCGACGAATGTTCTGAACTTGTTGGTAATAGCGAAACATCTCAAGGAACAGTTACTTGTTCTAATCAATGTCAAATAATATCTTCTTGTATTGATTGTCCTACAACAATAAAAGAATGTACAAATAGCGTGATGTGCGATATTTGTCCTATTTGTGTCGACTCAACTATTTGTCAAAAACAATGCAATCCCGAAATAGATGTTGTATTTCCTTTCGATGCACTCGGAGGATATAATGAAGATTCATTAAGAAAAGAAATAAGTTTATCATGGGGTCTTCCTGATTGGTGTAAATTTTCAAGCATAGAATTATTTAGATGTAAAGGAAATGATGCTTTAAATCCTACTACCTGCGCAGCCTCTGCAAGATTTTTTTCTGTTGCAAATTTAGGCGGTGGAGAAACAGAGTGGATTGACGATAGTAATTTATTGCAAAATGGAATAAATTTATCTTTCTGTTATAATATTTCAGTTACTGGAATGAATGGTCCTGATACATTTGTAATAGGGTCAAATGCGCTTGCGTGTGCTGCAGTTTGGGATGATGAATGTTTAGAAAAACCAGATGGAACATCATGTAATGGTCAAGAATTAATTACTTGCGCTAAAGGAAAAGTAACCTCTAAAGAAGAATGTTCATGTGCATGTAAGGAAGAATCAATACAAGCAGTTGCAAGTTGTATAAATGTGGATTCACAAGATTCATCATCATGTAGTATTTGTGATATATGTAGTGGACCATTTGGACTTGTGCCTTACATAAATTATGATATAAATACTATTTATACTCAATACACATCATGTAATGATGTTCTCGCTAAAGTTGATAGTGAAGGCGGATATTGTTATGTTGATGATTATTCAAAAAATAATGCGATTATAGGAAATTACAAAATGTGTGCTGGTTTAAATTCTTGTTATGATTATAGAACGGAATTTTCTTGCGAAAATAATCCTTGTCAATTAAAAAAAATAGAGGACATAGGTGGATGTAAATGGAATAGTTTTACGTCTGGAAGCGACGAACTAGGACTTGGCGTTTGTATGCCAATTGATGTTGAAAAACAAGAATGTTCAGAGTGTAATACTAATAATATGCTTGGAAATTATTGTCCTTTAGAAATTTGTTCTCTTTTTGGTCAAGATGAAAATAATGTAAGTACTTGTTTTTATAACGAATTAAAAATTGACGATTATAAAAAATTAAAAATAGATAATACTACTTGTATGAATAAAAGAGATGTTGCGTGTGAAACATATGATTCTCAAGATTTATGTCTGGGGGGCAATGCAAATAGTGCTACAGAAAATTCAGGAGATATGGGAACTAGGCAAGGAATAACTCCAGAAACTATAGATGTTTTTGGGTCATCATTTTCTTCAAACACTATTTATTTTGACGATGAAAGAATAGGTAACAATCATGAATATATAACATTAAGTAAGGATTTATTAAATAGAACAAAATGTGTTTGGCTACAAGAAAAAAACAAATGTGTCAGAGATGCTGATTATTCAACAGGCATAACAAATAATGATTCAAATTCAGATTGTGGTCACAATCAAGATGAATCTTGTTTTTTAGATTTCATAAATCCAGAAACAAAATTATTTATTTTAAATAACGAATTTTTAAATAATGGATCATATTCTAAAGGCGAACTTAGAACTCTTGCAATTCAAACATCAGAAGATGCAGAAACATTTTTATCAATTGCACGTGGAACAGTCACAGAATCTAACGATGATTCAAATTCTGGCTCTGAAATCGCGATGGGTGCTGGTGACTCTGGAAATGGAAATCCTATAAATGATCCTCCTGTTAATTCTGAAATTGTAATAAATTATCCTTTTGTTTATCCAACAATGGATTTAGAAGAATTTAATTTAAGTTTAGCAAATACGCTTTCTTCAGGTAATTATAGATTGTATTTCTATTCTCAAGATGCATCACAAAATTTAGAATTCGTAAAATATTATGATTTTACACTTCTAAATGGACTTGGAAATATAAAAGTAAATTATACATTAAATTCAGAATATTACTCAAGTCCTGACATGTATCTTACAAATTTAACTGTAGCAGTAATATATAATGATGATTTAATTTGTAGAGTTAATTTATCAGATGTATTTAATTCAACAAAAACATTTTTAGGCGATGCCATAAAATCAAGTCCAAATTTAATATGGAATTATGATTATTTAATTGATGGAGTATATAGTTTAAGCACTTATTGTGTTGATAATCATTTACAGAGTTTTGAAAATATAACTATAATAGTAATTGATGCTGATAAATCATTACACAACGCAACACCTAGAGGTCAAACATTTAGAGAAGGAAACGTAAACATATCAATAAACACAATAGCTAATGCAACGTGTTATTATACAAATAATATATCTGATGGAATTCCTGGAGAGATAGATGCCCCTATTGATGAAGTTCCTCCTAATGATATACTTCCACCAGTAGATGTAGATGTACCTGGTGATGAAATGCCTGTTGAAACAAGTATGGGTGATTCAGGAAATGATCCTGTGTCTCCTCCAATCACAACTCAATCATGGATAGAATATGATGATACAGGGAATTTATATCATAAAGCAGAATTAACTGAAATAAATTCGGGCGTGAAATATTATTATACGGCATGTAAATTTGATGATGATTCATGGCACATGTGGAATAATGGAGATGTAATATATTATGTAATAGATGAACTCTCTCCACAAATAGAAATAATTGACCTTGAAACGGCTCAAACTTACAATTCATCTGTAGTTGTAGAAGAAGTAAGTTTACAAATAACTTGTAATGATAATTCAGAGATATTAAATGTTGGAACAATAAATTATGCATTTGGTTGCGCAAACGAAATAAATGTAAATGAATATTATGTTAATTATTCCAATAATGCAATAATTGAGGTATTTGATACGCAAGTATTAACTCCTACAAATAATATTGTAAATGTAAATATTCCAAATTATTATGCAAAAGTTTATCTAAATATAACGGCTGTTGATTTAGGAGGAAATAAAAATAATACTAAGATTTTTGTAAATGTAAGAAATCTATCTTTCCTAGATCCAATAGTTATAATATGCAACCTTGAAACAGGTCTATGTGATTAATTAAAAAGAGGAATTTCATGAGAGAAAAATTAAAATACGTAGTCCTAATTTCAGTTTTTTTATTGTTTATATTTTCTGGAAATGTATTAGCTTCAATGAATTGTGAGGAGGTAGAGGGAGATTCCACTCATCAATTATGTACAGAAATAAAAACTCAAGTTTACAATACAACAGTTCCAGTAATAAATGTCACATTTCAAGAATATGTACAAATACAAAATTTTATACTTTATAGAATAGGAGATTTAGGAATGGAATTTCCTATAAATCCATTTATAGTTGAAGAAAATCATGTATCAATTCCTTTAACTCATGTCGATTCATCGTATAGCCCAACAAGACATGTATCTGATGGAGTATATATATTTAGAATAAATGCATTTAATGTTCCAAACATAAATATTGATGTCGCGGTTTTATTTTCAATAAATGGAACAAGTATGAAATATTGGGTTACTAAACCAGAAAATATTCATGTTACACCTGACGAAAAACCGAATTTCGCAGTTAGTAATAATTCTGTATTTTTATTAGAACTTGAGGCACAAAGAGAAATAGAAGAATGCCGATTTACAGTATTTCCAGCAGATATTGGGAGTGATAGTTCTCTTGAAGAAATATTCATAAATATGGGAGATACAAATAAATTTATAACAAATTCTACGATGAATACGAGGGCGCACATTTCAAATTTTGACATTTGCCAATACTATTCATATTCAGGATGTGATTCTAACGGCGAATTTAACGGTGAATTAAGAGTGATGTATATAATTTGTAAAGAACCACAAGAAAAATATTCATTTAAAGAAATATTTGTAGGTGTTGATCAATCAGCGCCGACTATAAATGTATTCGCTGTGCCAAATCCTATTGCGGATTATAATCTTAGACAAACAAATATATCAATACAAACAAATGATAGATCGGTTTGTGTTGCAATAAAGACAAATCAACCATCACAAGCAGAAAATTTACCAATAATAAATAGATCACAAAATTATGATTTTGAATCTCTTGATGAATTTATGAATAATTATGGTGAGCGCTGGATATTTAATCATCAACCAAATCCATATAATTATACATATAACATAACTTGTGATAACTTAGCGAATTTAAGATCGAGTATGAATTATGCAATAAATGTGGATTTAGAAATTCCTCAATCATTCATATTTTATTCGCCAATGGGCACTATAAATTCATCAACCATTTTAATTAATGGAAGCGTAAATATAGGATCTGCAAATTGTATGGCAACATTAAATAAAACTAATCCCTCATCATTTATATCTCTTATAAAACATGAAGGTTCATATGATTCTCTTGGACGACAATTATTTTCAGGAACAATAAATAACGTACCTGATGGAGATAATATTATTTATGTAAATTGCACATATATGGCAAGTGGAGCATTTGCAGAAACAACATTTATTGTCGATAAAACTCCTCCAACAGCACCAAATATAACTATGGCTGAAAATTCATGTTCACTTACAAAAATAACTGCTATTGCTGAATCAAGAGATAATATAACAGGAGTTGATAAATATTATTACATATTAAATATTTCAACTGATCCTAGTAATAATTCAAAAAGTGGAACTACAAATGATGGTAAAATATCAATAAACATAGATGGTGAAGAAGTAGATGGACAAATATATGTTTTAAAAGTTTGGGCCAAAGATAATGCGGGAAACATCGGTTCTTCAAGTAGTATGAGCATTAAAGTTACAAATTCATCAATAGTTCCATGTGATAAAACAAAACCAAATATTCATATTATTGCAACACAAAATAATTTGACTAATGAATGGGTGGTAAAAGTTAATTGCACAGATATTCATAGTGGATGTCAACAATCATTTTCATATGGAATTGAAACAAATAATAGCGCAGATTGCACAGTTTCAACACAAGCCGGACTTTTGATGCCTATAAATATATTAAATTCAGCAGTCTTCTGTGCAACAGTTTATGATAATAATAACAATAATAAATCAGATGAACGTAGATTTACTGTAACTTTTCCTATAAGTTGTTCTAACTTACAAAAAGATGGTAATGAAACCGATCTTGATTGCGGAGGAGAATGTCCAAAGTGTATTAACGGTAAATTGTGTAAATTAAATTCTGATTGTGCAAGAAATTATTGTTTAAATAATATTTGTGCAGATTCATCTTGCATTGATATGTATAAAAATGGAGATGAAACCGGTCTTGATTGTGGTGGAAGTTGTTCTCCTTGCGCAATTGGAGTAGGATGTGTTGGAGATTATGATTGTCAATCACTTAATTGTGTAAATAATTCTTGCGTTCAGGCGAATTGTACAGATAATAAAAAAGATGGACTGGAAACTGGTGTTGATTGTGGAGGAAACTGTAATAAATGCGAAAGATGGCTTGGTTGTTTAACAGCATCTGATTGTGTAACTGCTTACTGTGACCAAATAACAAAAGTATGTGATATAGATCCTACGCTTGATACTGATAATGATGGGTTACCTGATGTATGGGAAGAGAAATATTGCGGTTCGTTTACAGGTTGTGATCCAAATGCTGATACTGATGGAGATGAATATACAAATTTAGAAGAATTTAAGGCAGGTACAGATCCGTTGAACCCAGATAGTTATCCTGATTATAAAAAATATAATAAAGTATCTTTAGTGTTTTTAATTCTTGGAATATTATTAATTATTGCAGGAATCATAGTTAAAGTTTTATCTGTTTTAGACGAACAAAAAACATACCATGCACATGAAGATAAAGAAATGACTATGACTTTAAGTCAGATTCCAAAAATAACATCATTACATTCTGTTGAAGAAAGAAAAGTAAATAGTTTAGAAGATGAAAAATTAAGACAACAAACAAGAAATAATGCTATGAAAATTAAAGAATTTGAAAGAAAAAAAGTTTTAAGTCAATTTGATGATGCTGATGATAAAATAACTAAATCTAGTAGTAAAACTAGTTCTTCAAAAAAAACTGAGGAGATGTTTTCAGAGCAAAAAATTACTGAAAGCACCAAAAATAATACTACTCGTGATGTAACATCTTCAAAAAATAGACATTATGCTGATGAAGGTACCAAGGATGAATATGTTTCATTATCAGATTTAAAAGAAAAAAAATCAGAGGATGATGCATTTTCAAAATTAAAAGATCTTACAAATTCAAAAAATACCAAACAAAAAATATCTGAAGAAACAAACAAACATTCAAAAACAAATTTGGATGCAACAAATAAAGTACAAGGTTCAACTAAACAAATAGCGAAATCCCAAAAGAGTTCAAAAGATGATGAAGTTTTTGAAAAATTAAAGAAGATGACAAAACAAACAAAAAAATAATATGTATAATTAGTTAATAAAATTAGTTTTTGAAAACATAAAATATGATAAAAAACACGACGTGAAATTATGAAGGGTCAAACACAACAAGTATTCATATATATAATGGTTATACTAGTTGTAGGAGGAGTTCTTCTTTTTGGATATAAATCAATAAATAACATAATTGGAAAATCATGTGATGTAGATCAAGTAACATTTCAAACACAATTAAAACAAACTCTTGAAAAAAATTCAGGATATGGAGATATATCAACTAAACCAATTAAAGTTCCTTGTGGATTTGATGAATTGTGTTTTGTTAATTCAACAGATGTTGATACATCAAATCTAAATCAGTTAATAGTTCAAGAAATAATTGCTCAAACAGGAAATAATGTGTTTCTTGTAAATGGAAATGACGTGAAAGCATTATATGGTTTAGATTTTTTAGTGGTTCCTGGAAATAATACAAATAAAGGTTCTCTTTGCATAAAATCCGTAGGCGGAAATTTTAATTTAGTTCTTGAAGGAATAGGCAAAGGCAAAGTTAAAATTACCTAAGGACGCTAAAAATGAAAAAGATACATAAAAAAGCTCAAATAGAAGTAAGCTTTAATTGGATATTTGTTTTAATTGCAGGAGCTGCAATACTTGCGTTTTTTTTAATGATAATTAGAAGTGAAACGAATAGTTCTAAAGAGAATATAGATAGAGCAGTTTCAGGACGATTAGATTCGCTTTTGTCTATTTTACAACAAAATTCAAACGCCCAAAATATAGAACAAGTGCTAGATGTTGAAATAGAATTTCATTGCGAACAAGACGGTCACACTTATAATGTTAAGGGTGGAAAATCTAGAACGTATCTTGATTCAAAAATAATATTTACTCCAGAAGTTTTAGGTTCTGCAAAAACAATGGCTTTAACAAAATTATATTCAACACCATATCCTGTCGTAGAAATTTTATATTTTACAGATGAGAAAACTCAATACATATTCTTAAATGACGGTTTAGCTAAAGAATATTACAATAAAATGCCTGAAGTTATTGAGAGAAAAATGATGTCTGCAACTGAGCTTGAAGTTCTTGAAGATGCGGGGTTTAGAAAATATATAATTGTTGTAAATTACGATGTGCCTGAGTTAAGAAATAGTATGAAGCAAAAATCAACAATAATAAAATTACAACAAATTCCCGATAATAGTCCATTTTCTGGAAAAATAGAATTCATAAATCCATTAAATTCGTCTTCTGTGCCCGTAATAAGATCATCTATAAATGATGAAACTTTAATTGGTGCAATAATATCTGGAAGCCCTGAACTTTATGGTTGCACAATGGAAAAATTAATGCAAGTATCAAGAATAGTTGGCGAAATAAATCTTAATAGAACTAATTTGTTAAAGAACAATGATGTTCAAAGATGCCAAGCATTTTATCAAATTGATGTACCTCAAGAATATTTGCAGAGCATAATCGGTAATTCAACATATAGCATAGATAAAAACTATGTCGAGTTACAAACATCAACAATAGGTCTTGCAAATATCAATCGTGAAATATCAAGAGCGAATTGCCCGACGATATATTAATTAAAATAATTAAATTGAAGGTAAATATAATTAAATTGAAGGTAAATATAATTAAAATAATTAAAATAATAATACTAACTGAAATAATAAAATGAAGAAATAAAAAATAAAGAAAAACATAAAATGAAGAAAAAAGGTCAGATTCAAAGTGGAGAAACAGTTGTTGTAATTATAATAGTGATAATAATGCTCGTTATAGGATTAGTATTTGTTGCTGGACGAAAAAAAAATTCTATAACTGAAGAAACAACTACATTAAATGAATTAAAAGCAAAAGAAATCGCGACAGTTTCATCAAAACTTAAAGAATTAAAATGCTCAGATTATGGAGTTATGGTAAATACTTGTTTTGATTATCATAGATTGCGCGCATTTAGTAGTGTTGTTAGTAGTAATAAACAAAATTCAAAAGATTATTATTATTCGGTACTTGGAAATTCAAAAATAGAGCTAAAAATTATAACAAGTAATCCTCCGGAAAATATTACGATTTATGATTTTAACAATTCAATAAATAAATCAAGTTCGCCAGTTTTTATTCCGACATTAGTGCTCGATTCAATGAATAAAAAAAGTTATTTTGCAATACTAGAAGTTAGAACATACTCGTGAAATTAAATTTATTTGCATATTAGTACTTAATTATTTTAAAAATAAAGAAAATAAATAATAACATGAAAAAACTACAAAAAAAAGCACAAATGGAAACTATGGGACTTTTAGTTGTTGTAATACTTATAAGTATAATTTTATTTTTTGCATTATCATTTAGTATGAAATCAAAAGATACAACTAATACAAAAAAAGAATTTAAAGAAACCCAAGCAATAAGTAATTTCGGAACAGCAATGCTTGAAACAACGGGTCCTTGTGATTGGACAATAAGAGAATTATTGACTGATTGCGCGTTCACAAAAGAAATAAATTGCGATGGGGTAAATTCTTGCGATGCTGCAAAATCAATGATGACTATGATACTTAATGTAAGTTTAAATGAATGGGGTTACAAATATAATTTATCAATAGATACATCAACAAAAAACGTATTTTCAGAATCTACTGGTTGTAATTCAGTGGGTGAGAGATCAAATTCTAATACTGAGACGACACCATTTGGTACGACGCATGGCTCGATGGTTATGAAAATCATTACGTGTGAATAAGCGGTTGTGATTTATGTTTTAATATGTATTTTTTTATGTTTTGCATTGTTTATTTTTTTGGTGGGTTGTTTAATTCAATATTTAATAATTCTAATTAATAGTTTAATTATTGTTCAAATATGACAAAAACAAGGTTTGTAAAGTTAAAGTCTCAGAAAACTTTAAATAGAGAGAATGTAAGAATGAATTAAAAGCACTCAGGAGAGGTGTTCAACATCATGAAAAAAGGAGATTTAAGTATAAATATAATAATTGTTGCTGCAATCGCATTGATAATACTTGTAATATTATCCGTTCTAATATTTGGAACAGGTGGAGATATAAGAAAATCAACAGCATGTGAAGGTATTGGCGGTAATTGTTACGGAGTAGATTCTTGCTCTGAAAATAACGACGATGTAAATACATACATCAGACATCCAACTGCTCGTTGCTCCATTGAAGGAGACATTTGTTGTGTTAGACAATAAAGGTGTTTAAAATGAAAAAAGGCGAATTAAGTATGAGCATGATCATCATGGCAGTTATAGCAATTATAATTCTAGTAATAATAGTTTTCTTAATTGCAAGAAGCGGCGGAGATGTAAATGATGCAACAAAATGCATTAGCAAAGGCGGAACTTGCACAGAAAAAGATTGTGCATTTGATGGCGTAGTAACTGACGGCGGTTCGCCAATACAATGTCCGCAATCTAATGGCAACCCTCAAACTTGTTGTAATCCTTTAAAAATAAGCTCTCAATAAAAGGACTATTTATGAATAAAAAGGCAGCAATGTGGTCGTGGATGTTAGGCGCTGTAACTCTAATATTAATACTAGTATTATCAGTATATCTTTATTCTAATGTTATAGTTAAAGGAACAAAAGATGCAATTAAATGTCCTACATCATGCTCTACTAAAGAAGAAGGTTGCCCAATAGGAACAATGGCATCAAGTCTTTTTGATTGTCAAGGAAATGAAAATGAAGATTTAAGATGCTGCGTTTCTGCTGAAACAATAGCAAAAGCAGGAACAACAAAGAAGAACACATCGAATACTACAACTAATCCTGGAGATGGAGGAAGTACGTCGAGTGGGGCATCGATACAAATAAGAGACACAGATGATGAAACATTGCCTGCTTGGACCTCAGGTAGAACTTTGGAAGCGCAAATAGATAATCCATATTCATTTAATATTTGGCTTGAAGGCAAAAATGAAATATGTTCAATAAATATAAGACAAATTACTCAACGTGATAGTTATGGGAAAATAATACAAACAAATGCCATTATGCCTAATTGGTTTACAGGCAGTGTGACTCGACAAAATTGTAGTAAATTAAATAAGAAAAAAGTTACAATAACTGTGCCTGACTCTGAAAAAAATAATGAATTTAAATTAGATATTTTAGTATATAATAATATAGATCTTAATACTGATGCGAGTTCATCAGCAACAATATACATAAAACCAAAGACGACACAACCTACACCAACGGGTACGACTACATCAAGTCCGTCGATAAATCTTAATGGTCAAGTTTTTACATCGCCTTTAACAAGAGTTGTAAATCCTCAGCAAGATATTTTTAATTTAGTTCCTACTGAAGATGCAAAATGGTGTAAAGTAGAAGTAACTAATGGAATAGGCAATGCTGTTCTTAATAATAACAGCAATAGATATTGTATTACTCATGAAGAAAGGGTATTTAATTGTTCCAGACAACCTATAAATATTTATTATGATAAAACGGTACCTGGATTAACTGAACTTTCTTGTACTGGAAGAATAGATGACTATGGAATATATCATCCGAACATACTTCCAGATGTAATAAATGTTAAAACAACGTTTTACAGCGATTTAGCAGGTACGAATCTAGTTAAAACTGAAAGTTTCATAATCAATGTTAATAATTTTAAAGAAGATCAAGAAATACATGTCGATAATACTCAAATCGATTATGTTTGTGGAGATAATATTGATTTAACAATCTGGGAAGAAAAAACCGATATTAAGTTATGTAATATTCAAGCCGATGGTGATATTTCTTTTATAACTGAAATCGTTGAAGGTACGTTTGATGGTTACAGTTTATGTACTAAAGAACATAAGAAAACTATATCTTTGTATTCAGATGTGAATGCTTGTCAAAATTTATTTAATGACAATCCTGACGAACCGCAAGAAATAAAGCTATATATGACGTCTAATTCAAACCCTTCTAAACGATATGATCTTGCTACAATTTCTGTTAGCAAATAGTAGATTCTAAATTAGTAAATTCTGAATGGTTACTCTAGAAAGTTTATTCAAATCTAATTCTTTTCTACAAAGCCTTTTTCTACAAAAGATTTAAATAGTAATATAGAGGTAAATGAGACTATGTTATCGAGGAAGGGTGTAGGGAAGTCAGAATTAACTATAATCATAATTATAGTTTTGTTTTTAATCATTTTCGGACTTTTCATGATGTATCTTTTGGGGCTTACAAATGTTTAAATTATTTAGTTCAAAAAAAGGACAAGAAGGAATGAATTCTACGTTACTTACTTTAATTGTTGCCGTTCTTGTACTTTTAGTTTTAATATCTGTAATAATTATATTCGCACAAAAATCAGATAAAGCAACACAACACACTTTGTGTAGAGCAAGCGTTATTCTTAGAGGGAAAGCCACAATAACATTAATTCAAGGTGTTGCTAATATGGAAAAATTAACTCCTCTTGTTTGTACAACTAGTGATTTAGGGACATTAAAAGGAGATAGAGAGGGAGTTAAAAAACAAATTGCAGATAATATGGCTAAGTGTTGGTGGCAATTCGCTGAAGGCTCAGTTCAAGATATTTTTATGGTTGAAAGAAAAGAAAAAGGTTGTTTTGTTTGCTATACGTTTAATTTAGAAAAAGATTTAGATTTAGGAGAAGACTCGAAAATAAATATAATGGCTGAACCCGCAGTTCGAGATAAAAATAATGTATCTATGCTCGAGATGACTAATTATTTATTTTCAGAATCGTATAATCCAGGAATAATTTATGGTGGCGGAACTAAAAATTATTTAGGTATAGTTTACTCGTATGGTATCGATGGAGGATTTAATGATCCGGAAGTATACAGACAAAACAGATTAAAAAGAGCAGGAGTAAATGGATTTGTACTTGATTATGCAGGAACTTTAAGTTCTACTGATAAAGAAAAAATAAGTCTTATAGGCTCTGAATTGCAACAAAAACATCTTGGTAATTTACTTGTTTTAACAGCTGAAGAATTTAACGGAATTGAAAAAACCGATGCAAGAGCCGTTATTGAAAATACAAATTTAAACACAAATAGCACATCTTTCGATGGAATTTTAGTCATGATTGATTATAGCCAACAAAAAATACGAATTCATATAGGTTCTGATTTATCTGTATTAATAAAAGAATACGAACTATCAGATATATTAGAACGAGAATTTACAAAAGTTAAAGATGATGAATTAAATGATTGCACCGATTCTGTTTGTCGAGTAAATGCAATAAATCTCGCATTTATGAATTCACTTGAAGCAATAACAAATAAAATTATGAACAAAGGAGAAGATCTTCCAGGAATAAGCCCAAAATCATATTATTATTATGTATCAAATGCAGGATTAACCTGGCCGATAATACAAGACATAGAACCTCAAAAAACATATGCGATAGCATACGTCGGAGTCTCAGATGAAATAAACGCGGAATTTTGGAGAAAAGCATGGAATTTAAATGTTGAATATGCGGGTATGGATTTTTTAACAAAGGGAGCATATAGTGATAAACTCTCAGTCGACATAACCGTCGATAGACCTCAAGGAATCATTGTTGCTGAAGTTAATAAAATAGGCGCTGAATGTACAACGATAAAGGCGAACTAACATGAAAACTATAAACGACTCTAAAAATAAAAAACAGTTCAAACACGAATCTATGAGTTTATTTCAAAAAGTTAATTTATCAAATTTGAAATTAATAAAAATAAATGGAAAGAAAGGAATGGCGTTAAAATTAGTAATAGGATTAATATTTTTGGCTTTATTAATAGTTTTAATAATTAGATTTTTGTTTTATTCAGATATGGGTAGTGAATGGATTACTCAAATATTCGGATAATTTAAATTAAAATAATGCTGCTAATAATAAATATATTTACGATGATGAAAATAACTAAAATTAGGAAAATAGGAAAAAAAGGAATGATTAGTACGCTTGGAAAAGTAATACTTGCCTTATTGTTTATAGTTATAGTTTTCTTATTATTCTTTGATGATGGTGCACTTATTGATAACGCATTTACAAGTGTTAGAAACGCTATACTTATGATTCCTGAAACAGATCCTACAACTACAGAACTTGATTTTTTTAGAAATAACGATAAACAATTAAATTTTTTAAATTCATTTAATAAAATATTACAAGATTCATCATCAGGAACACCTATAAATGGGGCATGCATATCTGAACTACCTCCACTTGATCAAGAAGGATTTTATGAGGGCAGATATAATCTTTATATAGAAAAAGAAGGAGCAAATACAGTTCTTCGACTTACAAGATATGCGAATTTGGATGTTGAGGCAGTTGATAAAGTCACAGAAACTCCTGTTTCAAGAACCGTAATAGAAAATGTATTGCCGTGTATAATAACTGGTGATGGTGCAATAAAATTCTATCAAGAATTTAATGATATACAAGTTGGTCAAACGCCTGATCCTTCTAAAATAACGCCAAAAGAAGTTTATTCATTAAAAATATCCTCAGGATTAACAGAAGATGATAAAAGACAAATAGGAACTAAAGAAACAGAACAAGGAGAGTATATTTTGAATGATTTCTTTAAAAAAGGAGACAAAACAACAATTTATACAATGAGAATTGATAGAAATAATAAAAAATATTTATGTTTCTTCCCTGGGCACACAGATAGATCTTTGTATACTTTAGGAATATGGGTATCATCTGTTTGTGGTGCGCCTGATAGTAATGGATTTGTCGATCTTGCATGTTTTGATAGTGATGCTGGAGATAAATCAATAAAGAAAAATATTAATTCAAAATTAATTCCAGAAACTTTCCTTTGTCAAAGCATTAAACCAAATAATTGTTTATGTAATGGCGCGAAAATATCAAATGAACTATGTGCTGTTGAAATTGAAGAAAAAGAATGTAATTGTATGGCCTATCTTGCAAATGCTAAATATAAAGAAGGAACAGGCAAAGATTTAAGCGGAACACCAATATATTCAACTACAAATGCTGATGGTAAAAGAATATGTAATTATAATGCTCAAGGATGTGAATATTATAATAATGCAATGAATTCAAATTTTGTACAACTCGCACAACAAACACCGAATCCATGTACACCATAATATTGTATCCACAATATTGAATGACAAAGAAAAATAATAATAAAAAATGAGTTAATGAATAAAATAATCAACTAATATTAATTAAAAATAATGAATTAGAAATATTAAATAAAAAATAATAAAATGATAAATAAAAATATTATAATCGGAGGCAAGAAAATGAATAAAAAAGGAGATACTAGTTTTTTGAAGTGGATAGGTGGATTATTCGGATTAATTTTAATTATACTTCTTATGTATTTAATTTACAATAAATATATTCTTCCAGGAACTGAGGATGTTGGAGGATACCTTGCAACTGAAGATTTTGATGGAGATGGATTTCCAAATGGTGCCGATCCATGTCCTGCGGGAGGACCTAATGCTGTAAATGATAGACCAACAAAACAAGGAATATCACAATGCGCTATGAGCTTAACTAAAGATGCACCAACGCTTTGTGCTTGCGCTAATACTCTTGCAAATAAATACGCAAAAGATGAATCTAAAGATCCTGATAATTATAAAGATCAAAGTTTTTTTATATGGACAGTGCCTGATAAAGAAGGAGCTGAAAAATGTTTATATAATAAAAATGCAGCAACAAATTTAATTAATCAAGATTCTGATTTTATGAGAAAAATAATCGCAGATAAGAATCCTTGCGAGGTTTTAATGGTTAATGGTTGAGTTTTATTTATGAATAAAAAAAATAATTGCAAATTTAATCGAAAAGCTGGAATCGGCATGGTTCTTTCTGTAATTATAGGTTTATTGTTGTTTGTTTTTTTATTTGCAAGTTCTTGCAATGCAATTACTAAAGCATTTAGATCATATAAAAATTCAGAACAAAGCAATCAAAATTTTATTGATGCAATAACAGAAGTAAATTTAAATGGCCCTGGTTCATTGAAGCTTGCAAATTTAAAACTCAATGATGATTCTGCAATATATGTATTTGCAGATAACTTAGATGTTATTGAATATTACACGACGAAAAAAGATCCTGTGTGGTTAGGTAATGCATATGATTTGGAGCATAACATTTTAACGAATAATATTTTAATGTATAGAAAAATAATTTCAAGACCTGTCGAATGTACTGCGCTTAAAACTTGTGTTTGTTTATGTACAAATTTTGCCTCAAAAAAACTAAATGAATATGACTCTGATAAAATAAAACTAAAATATACAACCGGATTAGGCGCAGATGTTGAACTTTCAGGAGTATATTCTCTTGATTGTACAAAATTAACTTGCAACTCATTAGATGATGTTAAAATACAAAAAGAGAACGATTTAATCAGAATAACTACTGATACCATGTATAAAAATATACAAGCAAAAGCAAGAGAACAAACAACAATATTCAAAGATTCATACATTTTTAGATGGGAAGGAGGATTCTCAGTTTGGAAAACAGATTTAAACACGTATAATTATTTAGCAAAATCTAATTATCTAGATTTGTTTGTTGTAAAAAATTATAATGGTGAAATCATGTTTTGTCTAGATGGGGATTGCTTAAAAAGAACAGGCACAATTTAGATTTTCAAAAGAGGTAAAATGAACAAAAGAGGGGTTGAAGGTATAAAGTTATCACTTTACTTTATAGGCGAACTGCTCGCGGGCGTTTTAATTCTCGTTTTTTTTGTATTGGTAATTCCTAAATTAATGCTAGGGTCAGCCGAAGATATAATGGCAAAAGATATAGCACTAACAATAATGACTATATCGGCATCACCATCAGATATGGTATTAAAATATGCTGAAAACACAGAAAATTATCAAATAAAAATAACGCAAGATGAAGTTCAAGTATTCTCAAAAGAAGGATCAGGCAAATACAAATACTTTCCAATGAGAGGAATAAAAATTGAACCTGCAATCATAAAAGATACTGTAACTTTGCCTATGACTTTAAAAAATTCAGTAATATATTTTAGAGATGATTTACAAGACTTTACAGATTCTTGCTCTGATTTTCCAAATACTTTTTCAGATGAATTAACGTTTAATCGAAATTTATATGTGAAAATAATAGTTAGTCCAGATGAAACGGGCGATACAAAAATAGCGCTTGAAAATATTAAAAGAGGAATAGAGCAAAAAGCAGGTTCGGATCCTAATTCTCAAATAAGAGTATTTGACTTTGGAGAAGATATAATTCTTATTTTAAAAACATCATCAGGAAATACTCTAAATACAAAATATTATCAAGATATAAACGATCCACAAACGGCTGGTTTTAGACGAGTATCTTGTTATATTGAAGATGAACTTAAAAATAAACATGTTGACAAATTCAAAGATTCAAAATCAGAATCATCTTCAGAGAAAAACACGATTAGTATAGATTTTGGCGATCCAAAAAATTTAATTGATACTGAAAATGTTGCAGCGATATTTTCAAAAGAAATTTACAATTCAATCTCTATTTCAATTAAAGATTAAATTTACGGTGAAATAATCATAAATTAAGGGCATAAATAAAAAATGAAATTTAAAAAACTCAATAAAAAAGGATTTGCAAGTGAAGGCGATAAAATGTCGTTTTGGACAATAATTATTTTGCCATTTGTAACTCTACTTGTAATACTTCTTATTTTTTGGGCGGTTGGAATGAAAGATATATTTGTAAATAAACAAATAGAGCCAGTAGTTTATGAATCAAGATTAATATATTCAGGCGAATGTTTCGCGTTTAAAGACTCGAGCACCGAAAGAACATATACGGGAGTTATTGATTCAACTAAATTTACAACAGAGGTTCTAAGAGAATGCGTTCCACTTAGCGGAGCCTCGAAACATGCTTTAGCCGTTGAATTAAAAACAAATCAAGGACAATTAGTTGCGTTCTTAGAGTCAGCAAATTGGAATATGAATGTTCAAAGTATTACAACATCAACATATCTTGTTGAAATAAAAGGAAATGGTCCTGGAATTATAACTTTTTTTCACAAAGAGGGAAAATGACAAAACAAAAAACAATCTCTAAATTGACCTTGAACTTAGGAGGAAAAAAAGGTTTATTAGAAGATTTTATGACTTTTTTCTTTGTTGCAATAATAGTTATAGTAATTCTTGGAATTATATTATTTATAATTTATGGAAATATGGAAAAAAAACAAAAACAAGCAGTTATGGATCTTAATGTTATTGAAGGATTTTACAATACTCGAATTATTTTAAACTCAGAAGTTAGACCTAATTACAAAGTTTATGATTTATCAATATATGCAGTTAATACTGGAGATTATGAAACTTTCAAAAAAGAAATTGTGTCAGTAATACAAAAATTCTATCCTAATGGCAAACTCTATGAAAAATGGAGAATACTAATAAATGATAAATGTTACATAATAGATAATTCAGGAGTTACATCATCTACAGGAACTGTAGCTGCGCCTGGAAATTCAGGAGTTGCAGGAGTTAGAGTTCAGCCTTATACTTTTGATGATTGCGATACTGATATAATAGATTTATTACCAAAAGTAACTATTCCAAATCCTGAAGGAGGAAATATACTTGTTCTTTTCAAACCATATAGTAAACTTGATGAAGAACAAGGAAGAATATTTGGTTATAGAGCAGGACAATTAGAAGGATATATGGTTGACTCATCAACAACAGGAGGGCTTGAAAGTTTACAAAATATACCAAAAGTAACATGCGTTGCAAGAAGTGCATCTGCTACAAATTGTGAAAGAATGTGTGTTGCAAGTCCTGCGTTGGTTCAAGCATTAAAACTTGCAGCGTCAAATCTTAAAAGTGATGAACGAATAGAAATATCTCAATCATATAGAACTCAAGAAATGCAACAATGTTTATTTGAACTTAATTGTAATAAAGATGGAAACAAAAAATGCGATGATAAAATAGAAACGCCAACTTGTAATCCTGCAACATCTCTTGGCTGTCCACACATGGTTGCAGGAGCAATAGATATTACGATGTTTAAAAATAACAAAGAGATGAATTCCGAATATAGTTCTGAACTTGATAAAGATTATGTGGAAAAATTCATGTGTCAATATGGTTTTGTTAGATATAATAAAGAACCATGGCATTTTGAATACGGAACAGATATTTGGGAACTTACAACTCAAAAAAGAGCAGGCGGAAAAGAACCATGCACGTATTAAAATTAGATAAAAAATTAAATAAAAAAGGAAATATAATGCTTTTTGTAATTATGTTTGGAATATTTTTGGCTGCAGTTGCTTTTTTAATTACAATGAGTAAAATAGAAGAAAAAGTAGGAGACATGGGCGAAACAACCATAAAAGTATTAAATACATTCGAGGCATCAGAAAGAGTCTTTTTTTACATGGATTCATCAATAGAAATAGCTGCTAAACAAACAATTGTAACTTTGATTAATAGTTCAGGTTATCAAAAAGAAATATTCAAAGGAGAAGTGCAAAATAAAGGTTGCGGTATTTTGAATTATCCAGTCATTGATTCAGATAAAGATATTTCAACTTGTTTTCCTGATTATAACAAAGCATTCAAAACATTATTTTTATTAAATATGAATAATTTATTTGTAAAATACGATCCATTAAAAATAAATCCTGAAGAATTTTCAACAATTATAGATGATAAAGAATCTAAAACCAGAATAGATGTAAAAACAACATCAACATTAAATTTACCTGTATTTTCGTATATAGAATCATATTATAGGGCTGCTGATAAAACTAAAACAATAAATACAGACATTACAAAAATATTCAACAATACAGACGGATATTTGGAAGCAAGAGAATATTTAACCCTTGCATCATTTTCACGAGATACAATTGCAACATTAATAATTATTCAATCAACAGAAACAAATAGTGTTAAAGAAACATTTTTAGAACTCTCAACTGGAATTAATAATTATCATTATGTAATTGCGCGTGATGGATCAGTTCATAAATTCGCTTCAGAAAATAAATATGTAAAAGGAACAGATTGTATGAGTGCAATTTCAAATGCGTGCATTATTGAAAATACGGATAAAAACGCGATACAAATAGCACTTGTTGGCACACGTAAGGATGGAATTACAACAAGCAAACAAAAAGACGCATTAAAAAAATTAATTGCTGAAATCATTAGTCGAAATCCAGACATAGCGTTTAATACATCAGCAATATTATTTAATAAAGAGATAAATAGTAATCGTTTAGATCCATACATAGGTAATAGTGAAAAAATACAAATAATAATAGATGCAAAAGACATATCAATTAAGCTCAATTCAATAGTTGGACTGCCCTGTATTGGTTCTTCTTGTACAACAAATCAAATTGCACAAGATGCAAATTCTGATGAAAATATTCAACAATTAAATGGAAAAATATTATTAATTGGAGATTCTCATACAGCTGGATTTTATGGCAAAAAATTGGAATCACAACTAAGAGAAAAATATTCTCAAAGTTCAATTATAATTGCAGGATCATGTGGTGCTACTGCCAAAACATTTAATCAAGGAATTGCAAGTACAATTTGTTCTTATTATAACAATGGTTCTACATCATCAATAAATCCTACAGGTTTTAAGATGAATGATCTTATGCAAATTAACAATCCAGACATAATTATTATTTCTCTCGGAACAAATTTTATCGACGGAAAAGGAGTTGAGTCATCTAAAGGAGATATAAATTTACTGCTTCAAAAAATTCAAGGCAAAAAATGTATTTGGATTGGGGCGCCTAGCGCATCATCATCTTTAAGACCTGATATAAAAGTTACAGAAATAAATACAAAACTTAAAGAATTAGTCACAGGAAAATGTGACTTTATAGATTCAGAATTATTAACTGATGTAAATAAACTTGATTCAGGAGGATATCATTATACAAAAGCAGGTGGCGAAGAATGGGCTCAAAAAGCATTTATCGAACTTGTTCCTAAAATAACTTCTTTTTTAGAGGTACTTAAAACAAATAAAATTACGGGCAATGTTATTGTAAAGGAAAAAATATCTGCAGGCGAATATGATAATAATTTACTGACTGGTAATTCTATAATTGATATTACTGCAATGGCAACATTACCATCAAATGTTGATATGAAAAAATGTTTTAATGGAGTTAAAACAACAAAATACTTTTCTCCATTATGTACAGATTATCAATGGTATACAGGCGCCTCGCCTTGTTCAAATAACAAAGGCTATTGTTGTATTCCTGAAAATAATAGAGGATTTTACGAACAAGTAAGATGTCAAGGAAGCGGAGTTTGTAGCGGACAAGTTTATAGTTATAGCACAATTAGTAAATCAGGACTTGCTAAAAGCCCGCCTGTTGAAGGAGTTAAACGAGGCTTAACACATGAAGGAACAGATGCAACCCCGAAAAGAACTGTCGCTGCAGATCCAAATTGTCCTGGATTTAATTATGGTTCGAAATTATATATTTATTGGGGTGAAGGAAACTCTTGGAATGGATATTATGTTGTTGAAGATACTGGAAGTGCGTTTAAAGGAAATTGTGATAAATTAGATATATACGTTGGTGTTGGAGAAGATGCTCTAAAAAATGCGGAAATAACAGATTTTGCTAAAGTTTGTGTACTTGATTCAAATTTTGAAATGCCGGACCCTGATTTCTCAGAAAAATCTGATTTTACAGATACGGTCACAGGAGAATTCTCAGCAAAATATGCTCATTCAATCGAAGTTGCAAACTTAACAAAATTATTCAGAAATACCAAGCAATTTTTTGCAAAAACAATAGCTTCTTGTAAATCTCTTAACGATGTTCAAAAAGAAGAATGTATTAATAATTTAATGCTTCAAGCAAAAGATTCAGAATTAAAAATAGAGAGATGCGATAACTCAATGTTTACAGAAATAGATGATATTATTGATGTACAAAACGAAATTTTAGCTAATCCAAATTTAAAGTCGAATTTTAAAGCAACAATCTTAGGTGTTGTTCCTGAAGATGTAATAGTATTTACAGATAAATTTGATTTATTAATAGGGCAAAGAAGAACATATACTTCTTATGAATTATTAACTTTAAATGTAAATACATTGCCCTCAACAAATTCAAACGGATTACTCAATACTCAAAGTGTAGATTTTGAAGGAAACATAGTTGAAGCTAATTTTAATTTAACTGATGAAACAAGTTCTATAAAAGTAAAACTTATAGATTCTGCAATTAAATGGACGAATTATTCAGATATTGCTGGAGACTTTTTTACAGAAGGAAAATTAATTCAAAAAGGAACTGTTGTTTTAATGAACATAAAACTAAATTCAAACAATGAAGTTTATGTTGATGATTTTTTAAATATGGAATCTAATCCCACTTCAATAGAACATGATGAATTTGTAAAAGCTTCAATGAAATTATCTCTTTGCGAATCATCAATTACGGCACCTAATACTATGTGTTCATGCGATTTAGGAAAAACAAAAATGTTAAAACAAATATTAATAGAAAACCAATCAATAACTAATGTTAATACTGGAGAAATAATAACAACATCTATTTTTGTATCAACGCCTGTTAATGTTAATTATTCTAATTCATCTAATGTGACTATTAACAATAATATAGTATATCAAATTTTGAATCCGCCGCAAGCACTTCCTTCATGCGTAATTTCTCAAGAATATAGATTTATTTGCTCATCTTTAATTGGTGATGAAGAGTTAGGAACTTTAAAATATGTTTTAAAAATATAAGTTTTGAGTTGTGTTTTGAGCTTTTAATGTTTATTATTTGTTTTTTATCTTAGTTACTTTTTTTATGATATGCATCATTTACGGGTTTTAGAATATTAATATCTTTTAGTGTATTTCGTACTGCACTAAATTTATCATTTGAATTTAACAAAGTTATAAGCTCTCCAATATCTTTAACATTTCCAACTCTAAGACAATTTTTATCAATTCTACTTGGAATTTGATTATCATTCATACTTCCAAAATAAGAAAAATTTCTTGTTTCATAGTTAGGCTTAGAAGTTGTGCTTGTTAAAATAGAATCAACACCTATTGTATAAGTAGTATATTTAGCAGTTTTGTTAATATCAGTAACATCTAAAATAATAATGTAGGATTTTGAAGTATATCCTGGTTCTATTCTTAGTTCAACGAGTATAGGATTAGTTATTGTTTCTATGACGTTTGAAGTAGGTATTGTTTCTATAACGTTTGAATTAGTTGGTTGTATATCTTGTTGATCTTTTTGCATTTTAACACCCTATAATACTAAGTATGCTAGATTATAATGATACTTATAATTGATAACTTCATGTGTAGTTTATATGTTTTTGTGAATATTTGTGGTTATGTTGTATGTTTGTATGTTTGTGGTTATGTTGTATGTTTGTATATTTGTGGTTATGTTGTATGTTTGTATGTTTGTGGTTATGTTGTATGTTTGTATGTTTGTGGTTATGTTGTATGTTTGTATGTTTGTGGTTATGTTGTATGTTTGTATGTTTGTATATGGTTATGTTTTTATAAATAGTAATACATTAATATACAATATCAAACAACAAGACAAGTGATTCAGTAAACTTTAAATAGGATCTAATAAGTCTCAATGTTGTTTTGGGGGAGTAAAATTGATTAACATACCACTTGATGCTATAAAAGATATAATCAAAGAAAAAACAGGGCTTTCTAACGAAGAAATAGACACAAGAATAAAGAAAAAACTAGATCAACTTTCAGGGTTAATAAGTAAAGAAGGTGCAGCACATATAGTTGCAAATGAACTAGGTGTTAAACTTCAACAAACTGTTGGTGCGATTAAAATTAAAAATATTTTATCTGGGATGAAAAATATAGAAACACTTGGAAAAGTCATAAGAAAATATGAAATTCGAGCATTTAGCACAGAAAAAAGAACAGGAAAAGTAGCTAAATTTTTAATAGGGGATGAAACTGGAACTACACTAATTGTTCTTTGGAATGATAAGGCCGATCTTTTAGCGTCATTTAATGAAGGAGATCTTGTCAAACTTGTCAGTGCTACTGCTAGAGATAATAATGGTAGAGTGGAACTTCATATGGGCGATTCTAGCACAATTGAAGTAAATCCTGCGGGTGCAAAGGTAGAAGTTAGCGATCAACAATCTCAACAACAAGCAAGACCTGCAGCTATACGAAAAAAAATAAGCGAATTAGTAGAAACTGATACAAATATAGAAGTTCTTGGAACTATAGTTCAAATATTTGATTTAAAATTCTTTAAAATAAATCAAGATACTGGCAAAAAAATGAAAGAAGATGAATCTGGAAACTTTTCTTATGGTTGTGTTTTAAATATATTCCTTGATGATGGATCAGATAATATCAGAACTGTACTTTGGAAAAATCAAATAATTAATCTTTTAGGATTAACTGAAGCGGAACTTGTTGCATTAAAAGAATCTCCTGAGTTATTCGAACAGAAAAAAACAGATTTACTTGGAATGATGATAAAAATTATAGGGCGTGTATCAAAAAACACATTATTTAATCGTTTAGAACTTGTTGCGAATGTTGTTTTAAAAGATGTAAATCCTAATGATGAAATAAAAAGACTCGGCAATCAAACAAAAGATGCGAAATCTACAGCATCAACAGAGGAAACTTTAGCGCCTGTTGTAAAATCGGAAAGAAAAGAAGAGAAAAAGGAAGAAATTCAAAAGCCGAAACAAAAAAACATGGATGCTGTCGATTTAGATGATGATTTATTATCTCTTGAAGACATCGAAGATCTCGAAGATGACATGTAAGTTTTTTTTATAGTTTCAATTATTTAATTGGTTTTCTTTTAAAGAAAATTTACTTATTTAGATAATTCTTATTTTCTATTCAAGTATTTATCTAATGTTCGAATGGCTTTTTCTAAGCTCTTGCGTTCCATGTTATTTGCAAGTTTCTTTTCATTCAAGCTCTCTTTTAACCATTTTGAGAAAATGTTCTTTGGTTTAATTAAAGAATTGTAATCAGCATGGCCCATTTCTTTTAAAACTTCATGAAGTTCAGGTATGCTTCTAATTACAATATTTTTTTCTGGTATTTTCAAATAATGATCTTCAGGAACTGTAAATACATGAGTGTGTCTTCTTCTTAGTAATTTTTCAAATATTTTAGACGTTGTTAGCTTCTTTAAAGATATTACAATTAATAAAAGAATAATTATGTATGCGCCAAGAATTGCAAGTTGATAATAAACATCTTTAAACGTGGCATCCATAAGCATTGATCTTCTAATTCCTTCAGAAACAAGAACATATGGATTGTAACTTGCGATTTTAATAATTATAGGTGAAAGTGTTTCTAATGGAAGAACTAAATTTGATAAGAATAATAATACTGAGCCAATTGCAATTGTGCTCATTGTTATTGCTTCTGATGTATTAAATAAACTTCCAACAATCATTCCAATAAGAATAAACACACTTATGCCTAAAACAAGAAATACTGCGGTTACTTCTAAATTATTTAAAATAGGAACTTGTAAACCAAAATATACTGCGAGTAATATTATAGTTATTTGTATTAATATTATTAAAAATGAGGTAAAATAATTCATCAATATAAAATGTGCATTTTTTGTTGGAGTTGTGAAATTTCTAAAAAATGCTCGAGAATCTTTCTCCATAAAAACAATTGTACTTGCAAGCATAATTCCAACAAATAAAACAACAAGCATTAACAAATATGGAAATGAATATGTTATTTTATTATTTTTTGCAACAACAGATTGAACTTTTGTTGTTATAGGATTAGAAATACTATTTGCTGATTTAAAACTAAATGCATTAATTCTTGCAGCAATTGCTTCTTGTTTAATTTTTAATTGATCAAGCTCTGTTGTTAGAGTAGTTATATCTGAATTCAAACTCTCTAAGTTCGTTGAAACTGTGGCTTTTACTGTTGCAACATTATCTAATTTTTTTTGCATAGCTTTTATTTCATCAGAAACTCCATTTAAAGAATCAAGAACATCACTAAAATCCGCACTTGCGCCAACAGATGCGTTTAAACTAGAATTAAGATTATCAAGCGCGGTCTTTAAACTAGATGTTGAAACATTAGATCCGCTTAAATCATCTATTATTGAATAACCTCGAGTTAAAGCGGTTTTTGAATCTGATTCAAGAGTATTTAATGCATCAGAAATATTATCTAATTGCTTAAGTTCAAGAGTAATATCAACATCAGTTGTTGTTGCATCCATGCTTGAAATTGAGCCTTTAACATTTGCGGCTTTTCCTTCAAGACCTTTAAGTTTCGCTTTCATGCTAACAGTTGATGATATGCTCGAATCAACATCTTTTTTTGTTTCTTCAACAACTAAAAGAAGTCTTTGAGTTATTTCTTTACTAACTTCAGAACTTTCAACATCAACATTTACAGTTAAAGATGCAATTAATTGATAAACAAGATTAGTTCTTGATTCATCAACATAAAATGTGACTTCGTTAATTTTGTTATCAGCTAATACAAAATCCTTAGGAAAAACAATGCATGTGACGACTAAATTTTCTTTTATAGCAGAAACACAGCTTTCTTCAGTTAAAAAAACAGTTATCTTATTATGAGATGTATTAAGGTTATCGATGAATCTTGTACTTAATTCATTTGAGTTTCCATTTGGATAAATTCCAATTTCAAGACTAGTTTCTGTTTTTCCTGCAAAACTTAAACCAATTATAAGAACAATTAGCAATGGAGCTAATAAAACCATGAGTGCGGATCCTTTTGATCTCATAAGTATTTTAAAATTTTTAACTAATGTTTTTACCCACTTCATATTATGCACCGATAAATATTTTATTTTTAATAATAATTATTTAATTTTATATTTTTTTAATTTATGTTGTTTGATTTACTTCTAATTTAATTTTTTATTGTATCGAGTAATTTAATGATGATGATTGTTAATTATTTATTGTCTTTATTTTTAGTATCTTTTTCTTTGTTTTCTTTATCCTTGGAGTCTTTTTCTTCTTTATTTTTATTTTCGTCTTTTGTTTCTTTGTCTTTTCCGTCTTTATTTCTAGAATCTTTTTCTTTAAGTTCTTTTTTATTTAATGTAATAAAGACTTGATCAAGACTAGGTTTTACTAATTTTAATTCAAGGATTTTTTCTTTTTCTTGTTCAATTGCAGTTACAAGATCGTTTAAGAAATCTTGAGGTTTTTCACAAAATAATATTAATTCACCAGCTTTAACTTCAAAACTTGCAATATCTTTTTTGAATTTCTTTTGCAAGAATGGCCCGAGTTTTTCATAATTTCCTGGACTTGATTCTATTCTTATTTCTTTATGTTTTAAAAATTTATTTTTAAGTTCTTCAGCAGTTCCAAGAGCAATAATTTGACCATCTTTTAATATTGCGATTCTATCGCATAATGTTTCAATTTCATTTAAATGATGACTTGAAAGAATTATGGTTGTTCCTTTTTGGTTTACTTTCTTTAAAATATTCCAAATTGTTTTTCTTAATATTGGATCAAGATCAGCTGTTGGTTCATCTAAAATAAGTAAAGGAGGATTATGTATTAAGGAACAGGCAATATCTAATCGTCTCTCCATTCCTCCAGATAAATTTTTTCCAAGAATAAATGAAGAATTTTCAAGATCCATTAATTTTAATAATGTTGTAACATTTGATTTTAAAACATCTTTTGACAAGCCATATAAACTTCCAAAATAAAATAAATTTTCTTTTACTGTTAATTTTTCATAAAAACTTGGAATTTGTGATGCAAATCCATAAAGATGCTTGAATTTTGAAGGTCTATTATATACAGAAGAAAATGTGACTTTACCATTTTCATGTTTAAATTTAACTTCTCCTGAATCTGGTGGAACAAAACCGACAAGACAATTAAGAAGAGTTGTTTTTCCAGAACCACTAGTGCCAATTAGACCGAGTATTTCTCCTTGACGCACTTCAAATGAAATGTTTTCAAGAACTTGTTTTCTTGCATATGATTTACTTACGCCCTCTATTTTAAGGACAGGTTCCTTTCCCATAAATATTGTTATTAAGATGATTCTTTTTAAACTTTAATGTTCACTTGTGAGGAAAGAAAAATATTTAATATTTAGAAAATAAATGAGTATAATTAATCTTTCTTGACAAAAGTCCAAATTAATAATCCTATTAAAACAAATAATCCTCCGAAGAAAAACCACAATGTGAAATGCGGATTCGACGTTACAATGGGTGCAGAGGCCATACCGGTTGATGCTCGAGCCATCATTGGTGCTGAATTAATTGTTGCATCTGCAAGTTCAGTTGATGCGTACGCTGCACTTTTTCCAAGCGCACCCTTGCTTGTGACGTTGCGTGTAATAACTTCTATGATGCCCAAGATAAATGTTCCAACAATAAGAACAATAACTGCAGGAATCATTCCTTTTAATTTACTCATAAGACTCTTTTCATCTTCAATTTCAGGACTAATAACAATGTATCGATTTCTTATTTTATAGTGTATTACTTCTTTACCTTTATTCGAATAATGATATTCATCCATACTAACAAGGTCATTATCTGTTAAAAGTTTCATATTATAATGGACTGTGCTAATTGGAATCGATAGGTCTTTTGAAATTTGAGTTTCTGTAGCGTCTCCTTTTGATGCTAAGTAATCAAGAATTTTTCTACAGGTATCATTGCTTAGAGCTTTACTTAGATTTTTTGCTTTGTCATCTTTCAACGAAAGAAGAACGAATGATTTTTCAGCCATATTTGTTTATGATAAACAATTATTATATAAATATTAAGATAACTTCTAAAATACTGGAAGTCTTGAATGGAATTTGTTGTGTATTTAAATTTTAATTCATGTTTTTTTTTAATTTTTTATTTGATTTAAATTGGTTATTCATTAAAATAGTATTTTTTCATGAATATTAATTTGTAGTTGTGTTTGTTATAGTTGTGTTGTTATTTATTGTAATTAAATAATCACAACCTTCAAGACAGGTAATTGAAGAAGTTTTACCGTCGATATTAAGAATTACTGTGTGAACTTCTTTAGTTTTTGCATTAGAAAAAAGAACATCGGAATGCCAGCTTAAATTAGATCTATATATATTAACAATGCTTGCTCTATCTCCTCGAGACATGGCGTATGCATTAGCATAAGTTGTAACTGCTGCATCTGCTTGTTTTTGAGTAATTGTTAATGGAGGAACACTCATACATTTATTAGAATCACTTTGTTTAACTCCATCATAACATATATATGTGGTTTTTGTCTTGCCAAAAATAAGAAATAAAACTAATATAATTACGACAACAGATAATAATATAGTATATGTTTTGAATTTGTCGTAGTTCTCCATAATTCAATTAAACAAATTTACTATTTTAAATAGTTTACTTAAAAAAAGAAGGTTTAGTTAATTAAAAATATTGCTGAGGGTATTGTTGTAAGGCGTAATGTTGTAAATGAAATATTGTTACAAAGCCTTATGAAGCATAAACTATTTAAATAAATATAATAAACTATGTGTATAAGGGTTCTTAGCGTTTAAACTCAATTTGATAATTTTTAAAATATCAGAGTAAAAAACGTGAAAACAAATAATGCTTGAATAAAAGCTAAAAATAAAAACAGGTCAATTGGTGATTCCTAAATTGGATAAAAAAAGAAACCAAAAAAGTCTACAGGGGGATAAAATGGACGATTCCTATAAAAAAACAGGTACAACTACAATTGGAATAATATGTAAAGATGCAGTAATACTTGCAGCTGATAAAAGAGCAACAGCAGGAAATATGATAGTTGGAAAAGACATGGAAAAAGTGTTAGAAATAACGCCCAATATGGCTTTAACAACAGCAGGCGTAGTATCAGATATACAATTACTCGTAAAATACTTAAGAGCTGAACTTAAATTAAAAGACATACGAACTGGGAGAAAAACAACTGTTAAAGAAGCAGCGAATTATTTAGCTCGTATGAATTATGAAAATATAAGATCTAGCAATATGGGAATATGTCATTTCTTATTTGCAGGATTTGATGATGTGAATGGAAGTCAATTATTTGATGTTTATCCTGACGGATCATTAACTTCAATATCAAAAGAACAAGGTTTTATGGCATCAGGTTCAGGCTCAGTTTTTGCGCTAGGACTTCTTGAAGATGGTTGGAAAAAAGATATGAATCAAGAACAAGGAATTGATCTTGCAATACGTGCAGTTAATGTTGCACTCCAAAGAGATTCAGCATCAGGAGAAGGAGTAGATGTTACAGTCATAGACAAAAAAGGTCAAAGAAAAGTACAGAAGCTTCTTAATACAAGACTTCAATAATTTTTTATTTTTACATTTTTTTATATTATTAAAAAAACAAAAAACAGGTTTACAAATTTAACATATTTATTAGTTAAAACATTATTAATAAAAATCTAAAAAAACATGAGGTAATTCTAGTGCCAACAGAAATAATAAAAGAAATTTTAAAAGACATACCAGAAGGAAAAATCAGCGATGCAGTATTTGAAGGAGCAAACATAGTTCTATATACTAAAGATGAAAAGTTTCTTAAAACAGAAAACGGACTCATAAAAAGTATAGTTAACAAAATTAAAAAAAGAATAGAATTAAGGCCTGATCCGGAACTTTGTATGGATCCTGAAAAAGCAGAAAAGAAAATAAGAAAAATAATAGGCGAAGACGCAGCCATTGCACAAATAACTTTTGATCCACAAAGATCATCAGTAATAATAGAGGCTGAAAAACCAGGTCTTGCAATAGGAAAACAAGGAGAACTTCTTCAAGAAATAAAAGAAAAAACTCTTTGGGTTCCAACAATAAAAAGAACAACGCTAATTAGAAGTCCTATAATAGATAATATTCGAGCAGTATTATATCAAAATTCTGATTATAGACGAAAATTCTTACACAAAACTGGAGAGAGAATATATAACGGTTGGACAAAACAAAAAATGCACCAATGGATACGAGTTAGTTACCTTGGAGGTGGACGACAAGTAGGAAGAAGTTGTCTGCTTTTGCAAACTCCAGAATCAAGAATAATGCTTGATTGTGGAATAGATGTATCGTCTACGGATGAAGCATATCCATATCTTGAAGCGCCTGAACTTGATATTAAAGAACTTGATGCGATAATTGTAAGTCATGCACATATAGATCACTCAGGATTAGTTCCATATTTATTCAAGTATGGATTTAGAGGTCCTGTTTATTGCACAGAACCAACAAGAGATATAATGTCTCTTCTTCAATTAGATCTTGTCAAAATTCAACGAGGAGAAGGAAAAGATCCTATCTATACTAGTGATGAAGTAAAAGATATGGTTAAACATAC
This sequence comes from Candidatus Woesearchaeota archaeon, assembly GCA_041660865.1. Classification (GTDB taxonomy): domain Archaea; phylum Nanobdellota; class Nanobdellia; order Woesearchaeales; family 21-14-0-10-32-9; genus 21-14-0-10-32-9. Next base: position 575,168 of record JBAZVO010000001.1, on the reverse strand, counting down.
AATAACTCTTGGGTATGAAGAAGTAACAGATATAACTCCTGATGTTAGAATAACATTTTACAATGCAGGACATACACTTGGAAGTGCAATGGTTCACATACACGTAGGAAATGGACTTCATAATATACTATATACTGCAGATATGAAATATGCTAAAACAAGACTTTTAAGTCCAGCATCAACACAATTTCCAAGACTTGAAACTGTAATGGTTGAGAGTACTTATGGAGGAAAAGATAATGTTGCGCAACCTTTACGAGACCAAGATCAAATTCTTCAAGAAATGATTGTAAATACAGTAAATCGAGGGGGAAAAGTGCTCATGCCTACACTTGGAACAGGAAGAGGGCAAGAAGTAATAGTAATGGTTGAAAAATTAATTCAAGATGGATTAATACCTGACATCCCAATTTATATTGATGGAATGGTATGGGATATAACTGCGATATATACAGCGTATCCAGAATTCTTAAATAGCACAATAAGACAACAAATCTTTCAAAGAGACAACAATCCATTTCTTAGTAAAAATATAAAACAAGTAGGAAGTTCAAAAGAAAGAAAACAAATAATTGAAGAAGGCGGACCTTGCATATTACTTGCAACAAGCGGTATGCTTCAAGGTGGGCCATCTGTTGAATACTTAAAAGCATTAGCAGAAGATAAAAGACACAGTCTAATATTTTCATGTTATCAAGGTGAAGGAACTTTGGGTCGACGAATACAAAATGGAGATAAAGAAATAATATTTAGAGAAGGACAAAGAGAAGAAGTTCTACACATAAATTTAGATGTTTTAAAAATAGAAGTTTCAGGACACGCTGATAGACGAGAACTAATGAATTTTATACAACACCTAAGTCCGAGACCAAAAAGAATACTTGTTAACCACGGCGAAACCTCAAGATGCCTCGATCTTGCAAGTTCAATTCATAAACAATTTAGAATAGAAACTGAAGCGCCAAGAAATCTTGAAGTCGTTAGAATAAAATAATTACTGTTTTTTTATTATTTTTTCTTCTTTATTTATTATTTTTTCTTCTTTATTTTTGTTGTTTTTTTGATGTTTATTCTTATAGTTTATTTTTTTAACAAGGTTATTTATTCTTCTAGGCTCTTATGAACCCCTTCCACTTCGTGGTCAACACTATCCTTGCTAAATAGAGTTTAGCATCGAATGTCGAGCTCCCCGAAGGGGGCAACCCCCTAGCTCGACAAACAAATATTTATCGACGAGCTCAGACAAAGGTGTTTGAGCAGGAGTTCATAAGAGTCATTCTTCTAAAAAAATTTATAAAGAAAAAAATTAGTAACAGAAATAAATAAGTTTTTTTTAACGGAGGCGTAAAATGGTGGGAGAATTATTATCAGGTGCAGAAGTAGGTGCGCTCATAGCGATATTTGCAGGAATGATGATTTTATTCTTGTTGATAGTAGTTGCATTATACGTATACATGAGTTTTGCATTCATGGCGATAGCTAAAAAAGCAAAACTAACATCGCCAGGACTCGCATGGATACCAGGAGTAGGTCCAATGATAATAGCATATCAAGCATCAAAAATGCACTGGTGGCCTTGGCTATTACTAATAGGATTAGTTATTCCAATTCTAAACTTTGTAGTATTTGCTGTATTCTATGCTTTCTTCATTGCATGGCTCTGGAAAACGTACGAAGCTATCAACAAACCAGGATGGTGGTCAATACTAATCTTAATTACGCCAGTAGGATTAATCATGGCAGGAATCGCTGCTTGGAGTAAAGACTAAACTTCTTTTTTAATTTTCTTTTTTTTTAATTTTCATGATTTATTTTTACGGGTTTTCTTTACAAAATTTTATAAAAAGAAATAGAGAATGAATTTAACAAAATTAAAAAAATATTACTTGACGTATTTTTGATTTACAAATTATCTAAAACCAACTTCGTATATTTCTATCGAAATCAGTTATGCTATCTTCTTCTTTTTTAATAAGATCTTCATTTATTTTCAAATCACGTAATATTTTAGTTATTTGTGCAGCGAGGTCATTACTATTTCGTTTAACATAAGTTAAATTACCAATTATGTCATCATACATTCCAAGTAACATATCATTTTGATTAGATGTAATTGACGCTTTCCATTTCATTAGTTCTTCAAGATACAGTTTAATTTTAGACTCTATTGTAATAAATAAACTATCAGTTCGTTTTATAAGATTAATTAGCTCAGTTATTTCTATAAAATTTTTATCCATGGAAGCACCATTTCCAGAAATTGCGGCTTTTTGAAATTCGTTTTTAATTTTTTGTAATGAATTACTTTCTCGTTCTATTTCTTTCACTATATCTGCACAATGCTTTGCTAATTTTGTTAAAGCGGGAAGGGGATCAGTGCTTTCTTCAGCTAGAATGCGTGATGTTGGCACGTTATTAGTTCTTACTATTTTTTCTTTAGTTAACGATCTTAAACTTTCAAATATTGCGTTATGATATTCATATCCATCTTTATGTAAATACATATGTTCACCTTTTAAAGTATTTTTTTGAATAGTTACTATTTATATTTATCGGATTTAATTTTTAAATGATTAATCGTGATGATTTTGCGTTAAGATAAATAATAAATTAAAGAATTTAATAATTAAGAATAAATGTTTATAAAAAATAATAAATAAAAAATAAAAAATAATCTTCTTAGAAATTAGTACCTAAAAACTAAATTTAGTTTCTTGGTGGTCTATTCTTTGCGAAGCAATCTCTGCAGTAAACTGGCCTTCCATCTGTTGGTTTGAAAGGAACTTCACATTCCTGTCCGCAACCTGAGCATGTAGCTTTATGCATTTCTTTTGGGCCTCCGAATCCGCCACCGAATCCGCCGCCTCTGTTGCCGCCGCCTCTGTTGCCGCCGCCTCCTCTAAAGTCTCCCATTTTTCTTATTCTCCTTGTTTTTTACTAAGTCTTTACCAGGGGTTTAATCCTAGTTAAATTAATCATAAGAAAACCAAGAGTATATATAAAATGTATGTTTTTTATTTCGAATATTATTAATTTTAAACAGTAGTTGGAAATGTCGAGGTTTTGGATAATTGTTTTCTTGATGGCTCTGTTTTTCTGTAGATTTTTTGTTGGGTTTATGTCTGGTGTATCTTTTTCTGCTTGTTTTTTGAAGAATTTTGGTGTTTTTTGGGCTTTTTTAGAGGGTTATCACTAGGATAATCAAAGTGTGGTTTAGAATGGTTTTTGCTAGCTTGTGATTTCTATTGGTCCTTCGAAGTGTTTTTTGAAGGTTATTTTTTCGATTATGGGTTTTTGTGGTAGTTGTTTGATGTAGAGAAATATGGCTATTAGGTTGGCTAGAATCCAGAGGTTTATCATTATTGTTGCTGTGCCGAAGAATATATTTCTGATGTGTGTGTCTCTGCTAGTGGTTAGTGTTTTGAATACTTTAACGTCTCTGAAGTTGGTTTCTATGTTCCAACGTGTTTTGTATTTGTCTATTATTTGAGATGCTGTTTTTTCATCGTATTCTATGTTTGTTGTGTATGGTAGGCTTTCATATTCCATTGGTCCTATTTGTTTTCTTATGATTATCAGATTGGCTACGGCTTTGTCGTGGATGACTCTTTTGTATATTTGTATTGGTTTGTTTTGTGTGTTTATTAGTTTTAGGACATCCGGTGTTCTTTTAGTTGGCGTGATGAATTTTATATTCATTGATTGTAATAATTGTATTATTGAATATGTCTCAAATTCTTTATCCATTAGCACTGTGTCTATAGGAATCAGTGATCTGGCTCGAAGTATTAGTTTCTCTATATTTCTTTCTTTGTTGTTTTTGTCTCCTTCTTTTAATGGAATGAATCCTAGGACGAATTTGTATCCTTTTAGAACTATGGAGATGCAGTCGTATTCGCGGAACTTATTGGTGCCTTTTTGTTCGACGTGGGAATCTCTTAATATGCTGTTTGAATCAGGACTTTTTCTATTGGACTCCCAAGTAGCTATGAGAATTGTATCTATGGCAACATCAGGTTTTGTTCTGTTGAAAAGGTCAGGATTGTATTTTCTTACTAATGATAATATTTTTTTTGTTACTTGGAGTAGAAACTCGTTAAAAACTTCGTCTGATTCGAATATTTGTCTTAATCTGTTAAAAAGAGTATGGCTGGTCGGAATATTTCCTCTGTGGTAATATTGGTAGTCATTTCTTTTTCGTTTTGTGTAACCAAAAAGACTTCCTCTTTCCTCGCAAATAGTGTCCATAATCATCCAAAGAATATCTTTATTTGAATAACTTTCATTGACAATTTTATTTTGCTTTATTAAGTCTAATAAAACTTTTTTTATGGCTTTAACTAATTTCTTTGTTTTTGTCGAGTAAATAACATTGCTATTTCTTTTTGCTTTTTGTGCATCAATGTTATCTCTTACAAAAAATTCATTGTTGTGTAAGTACTCTGTGACTGCATTTCTAAGCTCAGCAAATGCCTCTTTTCCTAATCGTAGACGAGTAAAAGAGATGATGCTAACATATTCAGGTAATATTTCAAAACCCAGTTGTTTTAACTCGTGAGGATGGTTTTGGAGATGTTTGTAAGTCTTCTTTAATGTGTGATGTCCTTTAACTATGTGATAAACTAAGAATTTTCCATAATCAATGGCTTTATATTTACAGTGGGCTGCATCAGGAGGTAATATGAACCCTTCCTCGACATTAAACAAATCATTGATGTCTATTCCGCAAATGATTTCTGAAGCGGTGAGTGGTGTGCTATCGGGGTTTAAGAAATTACTTAGCTTCACCTGATAACTCTTACTCATCTTTAATCCTCCTTAACATATTTATTTCTTCAGCCACTCCGCAACAAACTCAACAAAAGACCTGCAAGCATATCTCATCCTGGCTATGTCTTGTGGAGTGTATGCGGTTCCTTTCTGGTCGAAAATTTCCTTAATATCTAACAAAACATCCTCAGTTTTCATATTCTATCACCTCTGAAGCAATTTTTCCAAACACTGCGTGGTGTGTCAACAAATCTGCCAAGATTAATGTCTCTCTTATTTTTGTCTTCGATAATTTTTTGTTTTCATACATTTTAATCCCCCATTCTTTAATAGCATATGCTTTAATAGCATATGCTTGTAAAGAGTAGGTGTTGCAGTCAAAGTTATAAATGTTTCTATAAGCATATGTTTTGAGAGCAGATGAAGGTAGCGGATGACAATATTTATATATGAGTTAAATGTAACATTGTAGAGGTGATTTTAGACGATGATTGTGAAAAAATTTTCTGCAGATCAAATAAAAAAAGAAATAGCCTCAATAAAAAAAGAGATAAAACCTCCTTTAGAAGAAGAAGTTATAATAGGTGAGAATCGTAAGCAATTATTTGTAAGGATTCCGAGAAAAGTAGCAAGTAGGTTGGAGTTAAAAAAAGGATACAAGTTCATATTTAAAATTTATACAAAAAACGAAAAGGAATATCTTGAGGTTGAGGTGAAAAATGTCACTTGATAATTATGATAGGGAAATAATCCATTTTTTAGCAAATAATAGTGCTGCAACAGTAAATGGAATTGCAGAAGCCTTGGGACTCGGTTGGGCAACAACAAAACAGCACATTATCAAATTGCACAGTTTAGGATATTTAAAATGGAGAAAAATTGACAAAAAAGTATATTGGCGAGTTGTTGATTAAATAAATAATAACAAATAGATTAAATGAAGGGTTTGAGATAAATGGATATGAAGCTTACTGAGACAACACTTAAAAATGTTGATGAAAAATTATTGTTTGAGATTAACGATTCTGGAAAGTATGATCGTGATTTTTGGACATTTAAAAATGATTCAAAAAGAAAATATAGTCATCTGTTCTTTAACTATCCTGCAATGATGGTTCCAGCTATGCAATCTGAACTTATTGATATAATTATAAAAGTTCAGAAAAACGTTAAGAATGTCGTCGATCCGTTCGTCGGCTCTGGGACAACTATGATTGAATCAATGTTAAGGGGCTTGAATTTCTACGGTCAAGATATTAATCCTTTAGCAATATTGGTTTGTAATAGTAAAAAGATTCCATTTTACAAAAAAGCGTTAGACATAAAAATTAAATTATTACTTAAAAAAATAGCATCTGATAATAAATCTAAAATAGATGTTAATTTTCCTAATAGGAACAAATGGTTTAGGAAAGATGTGCAAAAAGAGTTATGTGTGATTAGACGCAGTATCATGTCAGAACCTAGTAAATGGGCACGGCAATTCTTTTGGGTTGCTTTTGCTGAAACAATAAGATTATCTAGCAATTCAAGAACATCAACATTTAAATTGCATATTAGAGAAATTGAAGAAATTGAAGGAAGAGAGATAAATGTTGTAAAAAAGTTTACAGATATATTAATCAATAATTATGATAATCTTAATTTACAAAGGGATGAATTAAAATCCAAAGGATATCTTTCAAAATCCACATATAATGGTAAAATTAATATATTTTTAAAAGATTCTTCAAAAAAAATACATTTGATGGGGGGCAAAAAATATGATTTATTGATATCTTCGCCACCTTATGGTGACAATCACACAACAGTTACTTATGGGCAATTTTCATATTTGCCTCTTCAATGGATTAATTTAAATGATATAAATATTAAGATTCCAATAAACTTGTTGGAGAAAATTACTTCAATTGATTCGGAAAGCTTAGGTGGAAAAAAGAATAAGAGTCTTAATGCTGAGCAATTATTACGAAAGATTTCACCAACATTATCTTCAATCATAGATGAACTAGAAATTAAAGATATTGAGAAAAAACCAAAAGTAGTGTCTTTTTTTATTGATTTATATGAAAGTTTAAATAATTCAATCAATAGTTTAAGAAAAGATGCATATATGTTTTGGACTGTTGGAAATAGATCAGTTGCGGGAATTACAATTCCTTTAGATATAATAATGAGAGAAATTATCGAATTTATTGGTGGTAAATTTATCTTATCATTATCAAGAGATATATGTAATAAAAGAATGGCATCGAGAAATAATACTTCAAACACTATGACTAAAGAAGAAATATTAATTATGAGAAAAACTTAGTGAAAATGGATAAAACAACAAAACTTAATGATAATTTTTCAATAGAAATAAACTCTTCTGTAGTATTTAGGCTCGGGCAAGAATTGATAACTGATGATGGTCAAGCATTATTGGAATTAATTAAAAACAGTTACGATGCGGATGCTAGTTATTCTAGTTTATTTATTGAAACAGAAAAAACAACCTCTCAAGTTCTAAATAAACATCCCGATTTAAAGGAATGTAATTCTTTTTATCCTAAATCAAAAGGCGTAATTATTGTAGAAGATGATGGTTCCGGAATGACTAAGAAAGAAATACAAGGCGGATTTCTAACTATCTCTGCTTCTCCCAAAGAACAGATGAAAATCAGAGGGGAAACGACTAACCTAGGAAGAACTCCTTTAGGAGATAAAGGATTAGGCAGATTAGGAATACAGCGATTAGGAGTCAATGTAGATATCTATACTTTTCCAGAAGATTCTAGCGAAAAATGTTTTCATGTTGGATTTAGTTGGAATGATTTCAAAAACAACATTCTACTTTCTAGCATTATTCCGCAATATGAAGAAATAAGTAGAATAAAAGCTAAAGGAACTTATTTGCTTATTTCAGGACTAAACAACACAGAATATATAAAAAATAATAGAAGTGAATTAATTAACAAGATTTACTCGTTGATATCTCCTTATAAGGAACAATCGAATTTTTTATTTACACTTACAATTAATGGTGAAAATATTGATTTATTTGAGATTACAGAAAACATATTAGATGTTGCAGACATTAAATATACCTTAGATTTTAATGATAAGGGCATTTTTGAAATTAAAGGAAAAATAAAACTAGATTTCTTAAAATCTTCCAGAGATCAAGAAACAATAGATTTTGTTAAGAAATACATGAGTAAAGATGAAGGAAATGAATTTAGAGATTTTTTAATAAAAGAGAACAAAGCTAAGACATATAATGTAATTAAATCTAAAGATCCTAATTATTATTTGGAGATTGATAAAAAATATGTGTTGGAAGATATGGATAAATTAGCTCTAATTAATAAAAAACCTGCTTCTCCAGGACCTTTTAAGGGAAATATCTATTATTTTGATTTGAATAGGACTTACACTGAACTTAGTACATCTCATAATATCTTTAATTCGAGACATGAATTTATGAAGACTATGAATGTATTATCAGGAATCAAGGTTTTTAGGAATGGTTTCGGGATTAAAGTTCCTTATGATTGGTTAAATCTGAGCCAACAACAAACATCTGGAAAATCTTGGTATGGTTTAAGACCAGGTAATACTATGGGATATATTGCTTTATCTGCAAAAGATAATAGTAGTTTGAAAGAAACAACTAATAGAGAAGGATTCATTGAAACAGCTTATTATATCAATTTTTACAAGATATTGCAACAGTTTATTGATTATTCTGAAGATTTGCATGCTTTTATCAGAAAAGAAGCCTTAACAAAATTTAAGAAATCTAAAATCGGAGAAGAAGTATCAAAAGATTTACAAGAAAAAACTACTCCTGATAAGGTCTTAAAAGATATAATTAATTTAAAAAATAAACCTTATAAAGGGTGGGATGGTAAAAACGTTGAAGATAAAACTGCTGAATTAAGTGGTAAGATAAATAATATTGCAAAAGATTTAATTGATGTTGACTTACCTTCAAAAGGAATAATAACTAGGCTTTTTTTAATTAGAGATGAATTGCAAAAACAAGAAAATAGTGTAAAAATAGAGAATCAATCGATTTCTAAAAAAGCTGAATTTGTAAAAACAGAACTCGATAGTTTAAGAGAACAACTGCCAATGTTACTAGAAACATCTAGTTTAGGCATTACTGTTGAAGCTTTAATTCACGAGATAAATAATATTATAGATAGACTTTATGATAAAACAAAAGAAGCTAATAATGAATTCAAGAAGAATTATCCTAAAAATTCAGATGTGTTTGCATATACAGAACATGTTAAGAGTACATTAAATACAATTAGAAAACAACTAACACACATTACTCCGTCATTAAGGTATTTAAGAGAACAAAAAGAAATCATCAATTTAGATGAATTTTGGAATGAAGAAATAAAATATTACAAACTTAGATTTGTACAAAAAAATATAGATATTAAATTGAATATATCAAAGAATTTTTCCATAAAAATAAATCGAGGTAAGTTATTTCAAATAGTAGATAATATTGTACTTAATTCAGAGTACTGGCTTCAAGAGAATATGGCAACAAAAGCAATTACTGCTGCAGAAATAATGATTGAAATTGATCGACCATATATAAGAATCTGGGATACTGGGAAAGGAATTGATTCATCTGTTGAAAATAGTTTATTTGAACCATTTATAACTTGCAAGAGAGGAGGTAGAGGATTAGGTTTGTTTATTATATCTCAGTTTTTAGATGCTGAAAATTGTTCCATTGAACTATTGGATGAGAAAAATAAGTTCGGACGAAGATACAAATTCGAAATAGATTTTGGGAGAATTTTAAATGATTGAATCAGTGGCACCACTTGATGATGTGAGAATTCTAAGTTTATTTAATTCTGTTGATATTAAAATAGTCATTTTGGTAGATGATAATTTATCTGCAGTTATCACACTAGAGAAGTTTTTAGAAAAGGCAAAAGCCATATATGACACATCTGCGAATGAAAAACTCAAAGAAATCTTTAATGAATCTTTTCCTAATGATGCAGTATTAGAAAAAAAGTTAAAGGAATTATTCGAAAGATATTCTTCAGAAGAAAAAAACACTAATTACACCAAATTAAATGAAATTTTAGTAAAAGATGCTAAAGACAGCTTGGATAGGGACTTATCCTCGTTTGCTGATCTTTCAAATATTTTTAAAAATAAGGTTTTATTTCATAAACTTAGTCCTGAAGACTGGGAACAACAAAAAGATGAGTTTATGAAAAATGTTAATCCTAAAAATAAGATTTTAATATTATTTGATAAAGAATTAGGGAATGGAAAAAATAGTAGGCGATATATAGATGAGATTATAGAAAATACACATTTCGACGGTTTAATTTTCTGTGGATTATTCACGCACACATTGCATACTTGTAAAGATGAATGGCGCGAATGGGAAAATGAATTTAAAAAGAAATACAATATTTATCCTCTTGCAAAGGAACGTACGCAACATATAGATCGTTTTTTACATGGTCTAAAGCTAATTATACTAAATTTTTATACTCATAATCTTATCAAGGAATATAGTGAGATAATAGATAAAACTAATTCTGCATCTTTGGAGAAAATTAATAATTTGGACATAAATCATTTTGATCAAATAATTCTTCAATCATCTTTAAAAGAAGGAATTTTAGAAGAAGATACATTCATTAGATTATATGAATTGTTTCATAATTCTGCATTAATAAGAGATATAAAAAAAAGCGATACTATTGGGAAAATAACCAAGCTTCTTAGAGAGATTAATAAAACGAAAATAGATTATCTTCCAGAACATCGCGAAGATATAAAAACAATTTTAAAGGATGATAGATATGAAGATTCTGATTTTTTAAATCAAAATCACATATCTTTAGGGTCTGGAGACATTTTTTGCTCTGATGCGGGCGATTATTACATTTTATTAACTCAGCCTTGCGACATTATGTTGAGATCTGATGGACGCAGTATTGCAGAATCAGTTTTAGTTAAAATTGTAAAAAAGAATTCTAGCATAGATTTTATTTTGAAACAAATTAGAGAGGGTCTTGATAAGGCCTTTAAAAGTTCAGATGAAGAAAGTCTTGAAAAAATCAAAAAAGAAGAACTAAAAAAGATAACTCTTCATCTTGATGATTTCTCCAAAACTGCGAGATATTATCCACTAGAACATTTTATGGGCGAATCAGAAACTTATTATATTGATTTTAGTAAGGCGTATGGTTCAAATTTATTACCTTTAGATTTATGCTCTTTAAATACTTCAGGGGAGTGTCAATTTTTACGAGGGGAGAATTATAATCTTAATAAAAATATATCCTTGGGATTTGAAAAAAATCTGGAAGATATTAAAAAGAGATTAGAACAAGTTAACAGTGGAGATAAAATTCCAAAAATTATTTTTAATGAAAATTTGAAAGGCAAATATGATCCTGAAACTAAATTGATTTCTTATCCTTTAAAACGCGTAAATCGATTAAAAAACCCTTATTTATCCGATATTTTGTTAAAGTTTTCAAATCATTTATTTAGAGTTGGAGTTGATTACGATTTGGCTAAAATGTGATTTTTTGTTCTTGAATGGATTTTAAGTATATGAAAAGCGAAATCATATGGATTTACTGACTTTTGCATTAATTAGTTATATTTAACAATTATTAATTAATATAATTTTTTATACATATTTATGAATTTGTGAAGTTCTGATAATCAAAACTTTTAAAAACGACCAATTATCCATTCTGAACATTTCCAACTACTGTTAAAGCAAAAACATTTATAAACCGTTGTTTATTCCTATCATTCTACCCGTGAATACTACTGAATGTAGGAGGGATTTAATATGGATAGAAAATCAGTTGAAAATGCTTTGAAAGAGCTAAGGAAGGAAGAACACAAAAAGAAATTCTCTCAATCTTTAGATCTTATAATAAATCTAAAAGATATAAATTTGAAGAATACAGATGAAACTGTAGATTTCTTCGCCACCATGAATCATGGTCTTGGAAGAAAAATGAAAGTTGCAATCTTTGCAGGTCCAGAACTTGAAGAGAAAGCAAAACAAGTATGTGATCTCGTAATTCCATTAAAAGATTTTGATAAATACACAGATAAAAAGCTAGCAAAGAAACTTGCAGCAAAATATGACTTCTTTTTAGCGCAAGCAGAAATAATGCCAAAAGTCGCTCAAATATTTGGTAGAGTACTAGGTCCAAGAAATAAGATGCCAAATCCAAAACTTGGAAGTGTAGTTCCTGCAAAAGGTCAAGTAGATGCATTATATGAAAGATTACAACGAACTGTAAGAGTGTCAGCAAAAAAAGCACCTGTAATCCAAGTTAAAATTGGTTCAGAAGCAATGAAAGATGACGAACTCATCGACAATATATTGCTCGTTTACGATCAGGTTGTACATCATACACCGAAAGAAAAGGCTAATATAAGAAGCGCATTTGTGAAACTCACAATGAGCAAGCCTATAAAGATTGAATAGGTGAATTGCAATGACAGACAAAAAACAAGCTCATGTTTCAGAAGAAAAGAAAAAAATAGTAAAAGAATTTACAGACTTAATTAATGCATATCCCGTTGTAGCTATAGTTAATGTAGAAAACCTTCCAGCAAAACAACTCATGACAATGAGACGTAATTTGAGAGGAAAAGCAGAACTAAGAATGACAAAAGGAAGATTAATAGCAAAGGCTTTAGAGAGTTCAAAAAAACCAGGTCTTGCAGCACTAAAAGATCATCTTGAAGGCATGCCTGCATTATTAGTTTCTAAAGAGAGTCCATTCAAACTTTTTAAAACACTAAAAAAGAGCAGTTCACCTGCTCCAATAAAAGGCGGACAAAAAGCACCTAAAGACATAGTTGTTCCTGCAGGTGGAACTGGTTTTGCACCAGGACCAATCATAGGAGAACTAGGTGCATTTGGAATAAAAGCCGGAATTGAAGGCGGAAAAATAGCAATTAAAGCAGATAAGATAGTTGCTAAAGAAGGAGAAGTTGTGAATGCAAAGCTTGCAGCAATACTTCAAAGATTACAAATATTTCCAATGATGATAGGACTTAATGTTAATGCAATCTATGAAAATGGAGAAATATTAACAAGATCAATTTTAGATGTAGATGAAGAAGCATACATAGTAATGTTGCAAACAGCTTACACTGACTCATTGAAATTGACAATTGCAAGAGCAATGCCAATTAAAGAGAACATCGACATGCTTATACAAAAAGCTCATAGAGATTCATTGGGTCTTGCAATAGCTCAAGACATATTACTTGATGAAACAAAGAGCATGATATTAGCAAAAGCAGAAGCTCAGGCAACTGCACTAAAAGAACAAACAGATTAATTTTTTAATGGAGGAATAAAAATGGAATACGTATATGCGGCAATGCTACTACACAAAGCAGGACATAAAATAGATGACGCTTCAGTCAAGAAAGTTCTTGAAGCAGCAAGCATCAAAGTAGAAGATGGAAGAGTAAAAGCACTAGTTGCAGCACTTGACGGTGTAAATATTGATGATGCAATAAAATCAGCAGTACTCGCAACAGCAGCTCCAGCAGCTCCAGCACATGCAGAGGCACATAAAAAAGAAGACAAGCCTCATAAAGAAGAGAAGAAAGAAGAAGAAGCAGCAGCTGGTCTCGGCGCACTTTTCGGATAAATTATTTTTTTTATTTTAATTTTAGTATTATATATTATTTAACTGAGGTTCAATTTGAGCGACGAAGATTCAAAGAAAATTGTAGAAGACATGAAACAGGCAAAGGATGAAGTAGTTACATTGAAAGAAAAATTAAATTCTTTAAATGAACAAAAAGAAGCATGGTTTTCTAAAAAAACTGAAGTGTCTGACTCAATAAAGAAAAATATAGTTTTAATTAAAGAACTTAAAGATAAACGAAACGAATGCACAAACAAAGTAAAAGATCTCAAAAAAGAAAGAGATGCATTAAATTCTGAAATAACTTCAAACATAAAAAAAATTGTAACTGAAAAAAAAGATGCAGGTATAACAAAAGAAGTATACTCATCTTCACCAAAAGATAGAGATAAAAGATTATCTCCTTCAAGATTAAAATCAGAAATGGAAAAATTAGAGTTTAGACTTGAAACTCAACCAATGAGTTTTGATAAAGAACAAAAAATAAGAAAAGAAATAAGAGACATGAAAAAGAGTTTTGATGAAATGAAGGGTAAATCCAAACTTTCTGATGAAGTTAAAGTAATGTCTTCACAAACTAATGTTCTAAAAAAGAAAGCAAATGCGATACATAAAGATATTCAAAAATATGCAAAAGATAGTCAAGATGCACACGAACAATTAATTGCAAAATCAAATGAAGTAGATGAACTTAAGAAAAAAGAAGAAGAAGCATACAACAAGTTCTTAGAATTAAAAGGCGAATTTGCAAAACTTGGAAGCGAACTTCAAGATAGATCAAAATCATTTCATGAAAACAAACAAAAAGTAGATTCTACAAACAAGGAAGCTGCTAAAAAGAAACATCAAGAAGAGCAAGAAGTCATGAGAGAAAAAACCAAAGAAGTTGAAGAAAAAATCTCGAAAAGAAAGAAACTTACAACTGAAGATCTTTTAATCATGCAAAGAGGAAATTAATTTTTTTAATATTTATTATTTTAATATTTTTAGTGTTATTCTCATTATTTGATTTTTATTTTAAAATAACTTGCGGTAAATTTATATAGTTTTTAAAATAAGAGGGAATATGAATAAAAGTTTGAAGCCTACAAAAAAGAAAGTAATTGTTTTATTTTTAATTTCTTTTGCTTTAATTTTGATTTCTTATATGTTGTATAATTTTGTGAGTATAGGTTATACGGAATGTGGAAGTTCTTGTTCTAGTTGGCTTAATTCAATATTTCCTTTTCCGAAAATGTGTATTCTGGTTTGTGTTCCTCAAGATATTCCTTCAGCTTTAAATGCGCCACTCTTGCAAATAGGTTCAGCGTTATTGATTATTTCAATAATTTACTTTTTGATATATTATTTTAAATATAGAAAAATATAGGTTTTCGCGCTTTAATTTTTTGAATTTTTTTTTTAAAATTTCTGTTTTTTTATTTGAAAAATAAGTCTTCATATTTAGAACTTTAATGTTTTTTGTAGGGATATTTATATTTCGTATTTTGGTGTATGTTTTCATCACGATTTTAGCTTTAATTCATTTATTTATATTTATCTAGAAGAAAACTAAATGTGGATCCGCTATCTGTGTTTTTTTTGAATTCTAAATTGTATCCGTGCATTTTCAAGAATCTGTCGCACAACTTTAAACCTATACCTGTGCCAGTTTCTCTACCTGTGCCGTTTGAAGAAATATAATTGTTAGAATTTATGTTCTCTCTTAGAACCAATTCATTGATGCCTGTGCCTGTATCCATAATTTCAAATTTTACTCTATTGCCAAAATCCTGATTTAGAATTGTAACCATTCCTTTTTCTGGTGTAAATTTTATTGCATTGGTGATAAGATTACCAAACACTGATTCTATCATTCGCTCATCAGCATTAACATAAATTGGATCACAAGTATTATTAACGAGATTGATGTTTTTGTTTTTTGCAAGAAGTTGATAAGTATCTACTGTTCTTTGAATTGTTTGAGATGCATCCACTTTTGAAGTCTTAAAGCCGTGTCCATCATAAAGTGAAAGAACAAGTCTCATTATGTTATCAACTAACTGATAGCCCGTTTTTGTGCTAGAATTTATTACATTAACAAAATCTACTAATTCTTGATCTTTAATTTCGAGTTCATCTACTCGAGCTGCTAGTACATCTGAACAACTACTTAGACCTACAAGTAAATTTTTTACATCATGAAATGCTATATTGAAATAAGCAGGATCAATAATATTTGCTCTTTTTTGAAGTATTGCATCTTTATAAAAATCAGCGATTGCAGCATCAATTGTAGAAATTAAACCTATATTTGATATGGGTTTTTCTAAAAATGCATGATATTGTGTGTTTTTAAGTTCATTATTGCACACATAATTAGTAAATGCACTCGCATAAATTATTTTCGCATTAGGTAAAAATTGTGAAATTTCTTTTGTTGTTTGAATTCCGTCTTTATCTGGAAGGCGTATATCCATAATTATGACTTCAGGAGAGTATTGTTTAGCAAAATCTATTGCTTGTTTAGAATTCTCAGCAAAATGCATATTGTAGTCTTCTCTTTTTTTCAATATGCTTTTCATAAGATTCATACTTGTTGTATCATCTTCAACAACAAGCAAAGAGTGTGTTTGATTTTCATCATTATTAATCATTTAGTTTAGTTATGTGTGTCCCTTTTTAAACATTGTTAATTTTTAACTACTGTTGAGTTAATATTTATTAAGATTAGAAGATAAGTAGAAATATTGACTAGTGAGTCAACTATAGGGGGAGTAGAGTTAAAAAATTAGAAAACAAATAGGATGGAGAATATGGAATGCATAGGTGTAATGCATTAATTTGGTGATGTTCGCAGTTTAAATTTATAAGTATAAAAAATGTATAAAATATATAAGCAAAAGATAATTTCTAAGAAGTATGACATTATATATGATTGGTTTAGGTCTCGGAGATATAAAAGATATAACTTTAAAAGGTCTTGATGCTATAAAAAATTCAGAACAAATATTTCTTGAATCATATACATCAATTTACTCTTCAACAAAAGAACAAATGGAAGAATTCTTTGAAAAACAAATAATTGATGCTAACAGGGATTTAGTTGAAAGTTATGCTGATAAAATACTTCAAAATGCTAAAATTGCTAATGTTTCTTTTCTTGTAATAGGCGATGTATTTGGCGCAACAACACATACTGATTTGTTTTTAAGAGCAAAAAAAGAAGGAATAAATGTAATAGTAATAAATAATGCATCAATAATAAATGCAATAAGTATAATTGGACTTGAATTATATAAATTTGGAAGAACTGCAAGCATAGTTTTTGATGATGATAATTGGCTTCCAAAAACACCTTATGAAATCATATTTGAAAATCAACGATTAGGGGCACACACATTATGTCTTCTTGATATAAAAACGGCAGAACCTAGTCGTGAAAATATAAGAAAAGGAATAAATAAACCTGAACCTCCAAGATTTTTAACAATTAATCATGCTCTTGAAATACTAAAAAAAATAGAGAAAGAAGAAAAAAAAGAGTTAATTACGCAAGATACCTTAGTTATAGGTGTTGCAAGAATAGGGATGGAGGATCAGGAAATAAAAGCCGGACCATTAAGTGAAATAATAACTCATGATTTTGGAAAACCGTTGCATAGCATCATAATTCCAGGCAAACTCCACGATATAGAAAAAGAAATGTTGAACTTGTGGAAATAGATTAATGGAAATAAATTAAGTGAGATAGATTAATGAACATAAATTAAATAATTTCTTAGCTAAAAATTTATTTGAAAAGCACATATTTAGTAAAAAAATTGGCTCTGTAGAAAAAGTCTGTGCAGGCATGATAGCTTATAGAGAACAATCTCGAAAAAATTAGACTCGATAATAAATACAACTTTAATGTCGAAAGCTATCGCCTGCAGAAAAAGACTTTCTACAGAGCCGAAAAAATGATAATCTTTATTAAGGGCTCAGCCCCTCTATTAGTTAGGGGGTAATACTCATGCGAAGAAGAGATAGAATAGGTAAAAAATTCTCTTTCGGAAAAACATCTGAATCAAAACAAGAAGCTCAAGATAAAAAAACCGAAAAGAAAATTGAAAAAAAATCATTTTACTATAAACATTACAAACAACTTTTGATAATACCATTAATAGTTTTATTCTTATCATTAGTAATAATAGGTTTTAAGGTTGCAACAACTGGAGAATTTATCAATAAAGGAATAAGCCTCAAAGGAGGAACATCTGTTACAATAACTAAAGAAAATGTTGATAAATTGCAACTTGAACAAATATTGCGAGAAACATTTCCAAAAACAGAAATAAACTTTAGAACAATTGAAGATTCAGGAACTCAAATAGGAGTCATAGCAGAATCGGATATTCCATCTGAAGATGCTGTTTTAAGTAATAAATTTATAGATACAATAAAATCAACAACTGGCGCAACTGATGCACAATTAAGTATAGAAACAATTGGCGTATCGCTTGGTTCTAGCTTCTTTAAACAAACAATGATTGCAATGGTTGTAGCATTTATATTAATGGCAATTGTAGTCTTTTTATATTTTAAAACATTAGTTCCAAGCGCACTTGTAATATTGTCTGCCTTTGCAGATATCATAACTACAATTGCAGTACTTGATGTTTTAAACATAAAAGTTAGTACTGCAGGAATTGCTGCGCTTTTAATGTTAATAGGATATAGTGTAGATACTGATATTTTACTCACAATGAGAGTTCTAAAAAGAAAAGATGGAACAATTTATGATCAAATCATAAGCTCATTTAAGACTGGAATGATGATGAATATAGCAACTCTTGCAGCAGTTATTGCAGGAATATTTGTTGCCCAATCACCAATTTTAAGAGAAATAATGTTAATAGTAGTTATTGGTGTTTTAGCAGATATGATATACACTTGGTTACTAAATGCAGGACTTCTAAGATTATATCTTGAGAAGAAAGGAGAACAGTGAGGAAACAACATGGGTAAATTAAAAAAATTATTCACAAATTTAAAAATCCTTATACTGATATTTGCAATAATAGTAGCATTGCTTTTAATACATCCATCATTTAAAGAGGGTGTAGCAATAAGATCAGTTGCGAAAAATAGCGCTGCATTAGAAGCAGGTATGGTCTCTCCCTCATTGAATTCAAAACCGATGAGTAGAGAAGTAATCTTGAGTTTAAATGGCGAGCCTATAAAATCAGTAAAAGAATATAATGATGCAATATCTCAGCTTCAAGCTGATGAGACATTTACATTAAAAACAAATAAAAATACTTATTTTATTACAACAAGAGCTTCAACTGATAACTCTTCTGTAATTGACGAAATAGGATTAACTGTTTATCCAAGACCACAAAGTAATGTTAAAAAAGGTCTTGATTTAGAAGGTGGAACAAGAGTAATGCTTGAACCTGAAACAGAAACAACACCTGAAGATCTTGATCTTGTTGTTACAAACATCGAACAAAGATTAAATGTATATGGTGTAAGTGATGTATCAGTAAGAGTAACAAAAGATCTTTTTGGAAACTCATTTATTTCTGTAGAAGTTCCAGGAGCAAATGAACAAGAAGTAAAAGCTTTAATTGCTCAACAAGGTAAATTTGAAGCCAAAATAGGCGAAGACGTCGTATTTAGAGGCGGAAACAAAGATATCCTTTATGTTTGTAGAACTGCTGATTGTTCAGGAATAGAGCCTGGAACGTGCTCAACTACTACACAAGGAGATGCTATGTGTAGATTTAGATTTAGCATAACTTTAAGCAATGATGCTGCAAAAAGACAAGCGCAACTTACACAAAATTTAACCATAGTAAATTTAGGAACAGGAATTAGTAATGCGTATTTAAGTAAAAATTTAACATTGTACCTAGATGATCAACTAGTTGACGAATTAATGATTGGTGCTGATTTAAGAGGAAATCCTGTTACACAAATATCAATATCTGGCGCAGGCACTGGAAAAGACAATAAAGAAGCAACAGCTGAAGCATTAAAGAGCATGAAAAACATGCAAACAGTTCTTGTAACTGGAAGTTTACCTGTAAAATTAAGAGTTGTAAAAACAGAATCTATAAGTCCAGCACTTGGCTCAAGTTTCATAAAAAATGCAGCTTGGGCAGGATTTTTTGCAGTAATTCTTGTAGTCTTATTAATTGTTACAAGGTATAGAGAATGGATACTTTCAATACCAATAATTATAACCATAATATCTGAATTTGTTTTAACACTTGGCTTCGCGTCATTAATTGGTTGGAGATTTGATATCGCTGCTGTTGCCGCAATAATAATTGCAATAGGAACAGGAGTTAACGATCAAATTGTTATAACTGATGAAACATTAAGTAAAACTAAATCTGCGGATAAAAAAGCAGAACTTGAAAGTTGGAAACAAAGACTTAAGAGAGCATTGTTCATAGTTTTCGCTGCGTACTTTACTCTATTAGTTGCAATGTTGCCACTATGGTTTGCAGGAGCAGGTTTACTTAAAGGCTTTGCTCTAACAACAATAGTTGGAATGAGTATGGGCGTACTTATTACACGACCTGCCTTCGGTGAATTCCTCGAAATAGTGGTGGAAAACAAATAAATTATTTTTTTATTTTTTTATTTTTTTCTTAGTTAGGTAATCAAAATGGAAAAACAAAAACCTAGGATAACTGCAGCGATTCTTCTAGAGCATGAAGGAAAATTTCTCTTAGGTAAAAGAAATAAGATTAATGCAAAAGATTTCTGGATAATTCCTGGCGGCGGAGTTGAATACGGCGAAAAAATAGAAGATGCTGCAATTAGAGAATTTAAAGAAGAAACAAATCTTGATGTTGAGATAACTAGATTTATAGGTTTCAAGGAAATTATTAACTTGCCTAAAAATTATCACAGCGTGATATTCTTTTTTCTTGCAAAACCTAAACATTTAGAGTTAAATATAAGTGATGAATTATCTGAGGCGGAAGTTTTTCCTCCTGAAAAAATGCAAGAATTAAATTTAATTGACAGTGCGATTTGGGCATTAAAAGAAACAGGTATTTTGAAATAAGAGGCGTGTACATATGAATTTAGAAGATGTAATTAATTTTTTGGACGAAATTAAAAAAATAAGACTTTACGATTTAGAGATTGTTAAATCTTCAAGTTCGCTAGATGTAAAAAATGAAGGAGTTGAATTTATAAAAAACGAATTATTTCGTTTATCTCAAAAATATGCTGGTTTATTAGATGTAGCTGAAAAAGCGTATCTTTCAAAATTATCAAAAGAATATGGCGGGGTTGATACGTCTCTTAATGTTTTATCTATTGAAAAATTAGCTGTGCTTGATTCACATATAGATGAACTTGATATAACTATAGGGGCGAATATGTTTCTTAAAACAAATAAAATATTATATTTTGGAGAATTAATACATTTGTCAAAACAAGATTTGTTTAAAATGCCTACTGCCAAGCCTAAAATATTTGCTGAATTAAATCAATTAATTACACGAGAAGGATATACTTTTGGTTCAAAAATTAATTATGTGAATCCTATAGTAAGAAAAAACATATAGATTAAAAAGTTAATAATTGTTCAGTATTATTTTGCAGTTTATTTTGCAATGGACCATAAAAGGTCGAAGTATTTTTTATATGCGCTCGCCATTTTTTCTGATTTTATGATTACACAAAATGGTGTTTCTGACCATATCCAAAATGCGGTTTTATCTCCATAAATAACTGTTGTTGCTGGAACATCATATTCTGGAGGTAAGTATTTTGCATCTGAGTATTTTAGTTTTTTAAGGTATTTTATTCTCTCCTTTGCATTCTCGTTGTAAATGTGTTTTATTTGTAGTTTTTTTAATATTCTATCTCGATGAAATGTAATTAACATCGAACTTAATTTTTCTGGCATTTCTTTTGGTATTCCGAATGCTAAAATTTCATTGTTGGTTGTTAGCATATCGTTTAGCGTGTATTTAATGCCATCAATGCCTTCAAATGTTAGTGTTTGATTTTCACTTTGCATATATAGTTCTGATAGTTGTGGCAGAACTAGGTTTAATCGTTCTTCTTTATTTGTTAAAAGTGTTTGAAGTTGTTTTGGATCTACTGCTTTGTATATTTTTTTAGTTCCTTTAATTAATTCTATTACTAGTCCTTTTTGTTTTAATTCTTTTAGAGCATTATAGGTATTTACTCTATGAACTTTGCTTGAGTTTGATAAATTTGCTATATCTAATTCGTTTTTTTGTAGTAAAGAAATATACACTTTTATTTCATTTTTACCAAGTCCTATATCTTTTAAGGTGTCTATATAGTTCATAATTGTAGTAATTTTTACTACAAATATTTATATACTTGGTTAAACTTAATAGTAGTAACAGTAAAGTAGTAAAGAGGTGAAAATATGAATTCAATAAAGAAAAAAATTATTTTACCAATTTTGATGGCAGGAATGATAGGTTTTGGTAGTTGCAATAATGAAAATAAACCTGCTACATCGATAAGAATTGAAGGTGTTAAATTAGAAGGAATTATAGGCGTAAATGGAGCTACTTTTTTAGATGATGGAGTCAAAGGATATGATGCAATTATTGGAAAAGGCGGTTTTAGTTATTATCATTTTACGCCGAAAACTGACTCTGTAAATGAATATAGTGTTATTATTAGTGATAGTACTCAAAAATATTTGACTAGATTAAGAGAAGATATACGAAAAATAGAGGAATTTACGTCAAAAGATTTTGAAAAATATACGAATAGTCAAAAAAAATAATATTTTTTTTTAATTTAGTTTTTCTTTTAATTCATCTGCCCATTCAGAGTAATCTGAATTTTTTAAAGTAGCGAGTCCTAAAGGAGTTAATATGGCATCATGGATTTTATTATTTACGATGTGAATGTCTATTAAACGTGCCTCTTCAAGTTTCAAGAATATATTTTGAAATTTTTTAATACTATCGGTTGTATCATCAGATGCGTAATTCGGATTATCTTCCCATGAGTGTTCGACATTCCATAATACGCTAAATTCTTCTTTTGAAAGATTCATTTTACAACTTCTAGATGAACTTGTATTAATATTTTACTTGCTTTATAAATGTGGACGAGAAAATAAGTGGCATTAGTGCTACTTTTTCGCCATACTCCATAAAATTTCGAATTGTTTTCGATAGCCATCAGCGACTGCTTTATCTTTAATTAAAACACCATACGGGTTATTTGTAAATATGGCGATGCCAACACAATCGCCGAAAATTATTGTTTCTTGTAATTGTGCGTGGTCTTTTGATAGGAATTTTATTTGAGTTCTTGGAAGTTTGCTTAAATATGATCCTAGAGAACGTATTGTTTCATCAAATACTTGTCTGCTAGGAATTTGTTTTTCAACACGTTTAGCGTGGAGATTTTTCCACCATGTTTCGCCCATGACATTATATGTGACGTCCGAACCTCCTCCAAATGTGTTATATTCTTTTCCGTTGTTGTTTAGAATTGTTGTATACATTTGGGTTATTCCGCGTTTTCCTTTGAAAATTTCTCCAAATGTTAATTTTTTATTTAATTGTTGTTTCTTTTTGAGTTCAGGAAGTATTTGGTCAAAACGTTTCTTTTTATCATCGAGAAAATTATAAAAATTTTCAGGATTAGTTGCTTGGTATGTTTTTCTTTTTCCTTCGAGAATAAAGCTAATTAGGCTTTTTTCAATTAATGAATTTAGGGCTCTATGAACAACAGAATTTTGTAATTGTGATTTTTCAAGTATGGTCCCTGCTGTACTTGTTCCAAGTTCTAGAAGAGAAATATACACTTTCACTTCGCTATTTGTGAGTCCTAATTCTTCAAGTATTGTTGTATCCATGGGTGGCATTATTGAGTTTTGTTTTTTAACATATTTAAATTTTGTTATTTATAGTCTCTTTTGGGAGGATAAATATTAATATACTTTATTCACATTTAAGTTATTACTAAGAAGTAAAAAACTTAGTTAAATTGATGTTGAAAAATAAAAAAGGTGAAAATATGGATGACAAAAATGATTCAAAAAAAGGTACAGATGAGTTAAATATAATACTAACTCAAGTGCCTGAAGCATGCAGAGACGAAGTCACAGTAAATTATGTTAGAGAAATGATAAAAGAAGGAATTTCTCGAGAAAGTATAGCAAAAGAATACGTTATGCAAGCCGCCGAAATTATGAGTTATTGGTGGGCAGATAGAGGATTAGATTCTCTAGTTGATGCAAATTATATTAGTATAGATGAAGCAATTAGTTTAACAAATAAGAATAAACAATTTGAAACTGCTGCATATTTTGCTGGAAAAAAAGGAAACTTAGAACAACAAATAGACTTATTAATAAAAGAGTCAAATCCAAGTGCAGGGATTAAACATGAAGTAAATTTAAAAATTGCTACATCTATTTATCTTGATAAAAAACAACACGAAAAACTTATTGATTTTGCAATTAAAGAATCTTTGAATGATGAGTGTAGTCATCAACTTACAAACGATGCAATAAATTCTATTTTAAATAATGTTGTTAAAGAAGATGCTTTAGAACTTGAATCAACAATAAATTTGTTTGAAAGCTACGCGCGAAGAATAGATGAGAAACAAAACGAAAGATTGAGTTTCTTTCATTCTAGACATTGGAAAAACACAATGAATGAAACAAAACAAAAATTAATTAGTAGTGCAGAATATTTGTATTTAGATATTGTTTTAGCAATTGGTGATGAAGCAAAATCTGCAAAATGGTTTGAAAAATATTTCAATTATATAACTAAAAACGGTCATGCGAATGCAGGAGACTATCAAATGCTTGCAAAGAAAGGTTTAACAAATTATGCAAATAAACTTTGTAAACAAGCAATAGATTACTCGTTAGAAAAAGGAAATTTAGATTATGCTAAATATTATGCATCTAAATTAGATGGCTTCGAAAAAGAAATAGAATACATTCAATACTTAAAGAAGTTAACTGGAAGAACTTAGTTTTATTTTTTTATTTCTTTAAATTATTATTTTGCTTTTAGCACGTAAACTTTATCGTTTTTTCGAACTTTTTGCGGAACCATGAATGCGATAAAATCATTCTTTTTCGCGATTTCTACATTCTTCTCGTCGAGAACGATAGCATTTACAATGAATTGAACAACTCCTGTTGTAGTTCCTGTAATTAATATTTCATCTCCTTTTTTTATAAGTCCGGTTTCAATAAAAACAGAACAAACTCCTTTTTTAGAATAATAATTTTGTATAGCTCCTAGAAATGTTTTATTTTTTGTCGCGGCACTACCATAAATTCCTGACCAAACGCCTAGTTTTTCGCCGAGATAATATCCTCCTTGCCAAAAACCGCGATTGAAAACACTATCGAGCTGTGTTTGTAATTCTTTCTTTTTATCTTCAGTAAAATTATTTTCTTCGATAAGATTTAACGCATCTTTGTATGCTCTAATTGTTGTATAAACATAATCTGGGCTTCTTCCTCGACCTTCAATTTTAAGAATGGTAGGTCCTGCATTAATTATTTTATCGAGAACATTTATTGTGCATAAATCTTTAGGAGACATGACAAATTGATTATCGATGATTAGTTCTTGATTGGTTTCCTCGTCAATAACTCTATATTTTCTTCTGCAAGTTTGCAGGCAATCTCCTCTATTTGCAGAATGATTGTATGTTGCAAGGGACATGTGACATTTTCCAGCAATGGCAACACATAATGCGCCATGTGCAAAGATTTCAATTTTTACAAGTTCGCCGCTCGGGCCTCTGATTTTTTCTTTTTTTATTGTATCACAAATATTTTTTATTTGTGAAAGGTTTAATTCTCGGGCGAGAACAATGCAATCAGCATATTTTGAAAAAAATCTTACGGCTTCAAGATTTGATACATTTGCTTGAGTGCTAATGTGCACAGGTATTTTTATTTTTTTTGCATATTCTATTATTGAAATATCTGACGCGATAATTGCATCAATGTTTGCTTTTTTTGCAGAATCTATGATTTTCTTTGTTTCTCTTAATTCATCATCATAAACGACGATGTTTAATGCAAGATATGCGTTAATGTGATTTTTTACACATATTGTTTTGATTTTTTTTAAGTCTTTAATTTGAAAATTAATGGCGGATCTTGATCTCATATTTAATTTACCGACGCCAAAATAAACTGAATCAGCGCCTGCTTTGATTGCTGCTGCAAGTGATTCCCAAGAGCCAACGGGCGCTGTTAGTTCGATTTTTTGAGAGGTATTTTTTGATTTTGAAATCATAAAGAAAAGAAAAGAGAAATGAATTAAAAAGTTATTGGCTTATAGTTTAAATTCTAATTCCGTGAGGAATTTCTTTTCCTTCAAAGCCCATATCTTTTTGCCAAATTTTGTACAATCTTGCATGATTTGTAAAATAGTCAGGTCGATAAAAAGGACTTGGGTTAAAGAAATCAGCTTCGATGTAGCCGACGCCTGGTTCGTGTCCATCTATGAATTTTACTGATTTAGAGACCAGGTCTTCTGCTTTTTGCCAATAGGTTGTGTCTGCAAAAGGTCTTCCATATTTTCGACCTTCTTCATCAAGAGTGCTTGAAACATTAAGCATAACTCCTTTTATTTTTTCGTTGCTATTAGCTTTCATATATTGTCTAACTTGATTTTTTGATTTAGAAAAAGATTGCCAAAATGGAACTTCAAACATGTCGCTAAGTGAACCTATGTTTATAATTGTCAAAGGCAATCGTTTAGAATAGATTCTGTCCATTAAAGGCTCAGCGAGATTTTTGAAAGCTGTAACATTGCTTGAGTAAACTTCATCATCAATTCCATCGTTATCAGTATCGATGTGTGGCTTTCCGTTTGGTTCAAATTTATCTATTCCTATAGAATGCATATAAATTACTTTATCCACATCTGTTAAGTTTAGATGATTTACAAACTCCTTAACTTTATTTGTTTGCAGTAAATCTAATTGAGCGTATTGCTGATTTGTGTTTTTAGATCTTGTTAGACCTATGCAATTCGTGTTTGGTTGTTGTGAGTAATGGTTTAGGAATGCTTTGCCTATGCCTCTTGATGCACCGGATATTATAACTAATGTGTTTTCGAGTGTTTCCATTTTTTTTTCACCTTTTTTATTTCTTTTTGTTATTACTGTTAAGTGATGTTTAAGTGTTAAAGAAGTTTGGTTTAATAAAAATTAAACCAAAAGGTTTAAAAATAAGATTAAACTAATAAGTTAAATGGCACTTAGATTAACGCTTCCATTTGGCAGAGAAGATAATGTTAAAAATCTAGTTTTTAGTATTTTAACTAAAGAATATCCTCTAAAAATAGTGGAGCTTACAAATTTAATTAGAAAAAGATATGGAAAATCAGTAACATTTCAAGCAGTAAGAAAAGCAATACTTGAACTCGTGGAAGAAGGAGTTTTAATTAAGAAAGATAAAGAATTTTCTATAAATAAAAAATGGATATTTGAAACAAAGAAGAAAATGGATGAAATTTATTCTTCATTATCATCCGAAGAGAAATCTCCAAAAAATATACAATCAATCGAGGGAGATGTTTCTGTTTTCACATTCGAGTCTTTAAATGAAATGATGAGGTTCTGGGAAGAAATAGTTGACGATTGGTTTAGAACGTATAAAAAAGGAGATTATAATGTGAATTGTTGGCAGGGAGTTCATGGGTGGGAAATATTAATGCATCCTGAACCTGAAAGAAAAATTATGACTCAACTTAATAAAAAAGGTATACTTTGTTATGTTTTAAGCACGAGCAATACTGCTCTTGATAAATATGTTGCGAAGTTTTATACTAATATGAATGTAAAAGTAGGATTAAGTTCATCTAATAATAATTTTGACAAAACATATTATGTTGGAACTTATGGAGAAACAATAGTTCAAGCACATTATCCTGCTGAAATTTTAGATGCACTTGATAAATTTTTTAAGAAGACCAAAAATATAGATGATCTTAATCTTCATGAACTCTCTAAAATAGTTAATCGAAAAGTAAAAATAAAGTTAACTGTAATAAAAAATCTTTCTATGGCGCAACAGATAAATAAGTCGATAATAAGTCAAATAGACTAATATTTGTAATTGTTTGCAAGATTTGCGGAATTCTAAACTTCGCAACGTTAGATATTTTATTGTTTATTTTACATACCCGCAACCAATTCCTTCTAAACTTAGTAATTCTTTATTATTGAGAGAATACGTGCCTTTATAGTCTGCGAACAATTTACCGTGTAATGTTCTTACATTAGATATAATTGTTTCAAGATCTAATTCAACATCTGTAAGCAAATTTTTTGATTTATATTTTCCTGTTACGGCTAATAAGTTTTTCCATCCTGCTTCTTCTGATATTATGTGTATGCTATTCCATAAGCCAAAATATGCATCTCCTACGTTTACATGCGGAATTTCGAGATTTAATCTATCTGCGACAGATGGATTTTCAGGAGTAAACAAAACTTTAGATTTCAAGGTATATATTCCGTTTTGTTCTTCATATTCTGAATTTCCTACCAGATAATGTGGTCTTGGTTTATCACTTAACAAATTCATCGAGTTAATTATTTTGATCATGTTATCACCTACATTAAAAGAAATACGATTCAATACTTTAACATATGTTGTCAGTTAATAACAACATTTAAATAAATACAAATTAAACCAAGCTCATGGAGGAAGCGCTTCGCGAACTAGGACTTAACGAAAAAGAATCTAAATTGTATTTGACGCTCTGCAAAGAAAAGATATGTAATGCATCTCATCTAGCAAAGCTAACAAAAATTAATAGGACGACAGTTTATTTAGAACTTGAGCATTTACTAGCGTTAGGTCTTGTTAATTATATTATAAAAAATTCTAAACGTTATTATCAAGCATCTCCTCCAGAAAAATTATTACAAATTTTAGATTTGAAAAAAGAAAAAATTAAAAGTATAATTCCTGGAATTCTTGCATTAAAAGGAGTGGAAGACTCGTTTAAAATAGAAGTTTATGAGGGAAAAGAAGGACTTAAGACATTATATCAAGATATTATGAGTACTTCAAAAGAAATATTGTCATTTGGCGTTACGGGTAAAGCTTTTGAAGTTTTAAGATTTGAATTTCCTCACTTAGTAAAAAAATTTACAGAATCTGGTGTGAAAGCTAGATATCTTGCTAATCATGATGCAAAAAAATTACTCGATGCACTTCCACAAAAGCATGTAAAAATAAAATATCTTCCAAAGCAATATGACTCAAAGGTTTCTACTATTATTTATGCAGAAAAGGTAGCGATTCAATCTCTTACGGGAGATAGTATATATGTGGTTGTAATAAAAGATAAATCTCTTTGTGAAGGGTATAAATCGTATTTTGAATTTATGTGGGCAACTTTAAAGTAAGATTGACAATATGTTTGCAAAGCTCTATTTTCTTTTTTTAAAAGAAAACTATATAAAACGTATATTTATTCTAAGAACATAAGGGCTTGTGGTCCAGTGGCTACGATGTCCGCTTGACTCGCGGAAGATCCCCGGTTCGAATCCGGGCAGGCCCATCAGCACCTTTTAGGTTTGTTTCTGTTAGAAATCTTAATTTCTTTTTTTTAGCTAAGTTATTAGAAAAAAATGTGGCTTTCATCAAACACCCAGTTTTCATCTTTAATAAGAATAAGTTCATAATTTCTAATAACTTCTTTGAATGTTGATCTTATATTGTTCATGATCTCAGTAAATTCTTCGTATGACTTCGCCATAATTTCAAGTTCAATATCCCAAGATGAAATTTGTCTTATTAGATTGAAGATACGAGTTTCCTGTGTTGCATAGCTGATGAGTTTATTTTCGATTGCAGGAGTTAAATTGTCAAAATAAACGAATGCCTTATACATTGAATATCCAAGTTTTGTGTGATTTAACGCTATTCTATATTGAAATATTATGTTTGAATTTTCAAATTTCTTTATTCTGTTGCGAACTATGTCTACGGTGCTATTTGTTTTTTGAGCGAGTGTAACTATAGGAATTCTTGCATTCGTAGACATTTTTAACAATATTTGTTTATCTAGCTCATCGACTAGATAAGATATTTTTTGCGGTTCACCATATTTATAAGGTAGGGGTCTTTCGTGTATTTGAGGGAATAAAAATTTACGCGTGAATTGTCGTACATTTACAAGCACACCAGTATCTCTTTTGACTATTAAATCTTTAAACTCAGTGAATATTTTATTTTTTATTTCATTAAATTTTGATATACTTTCTACATAAAATGTTGCGTGAAAATCCCAGACTCCATCACTTTCAGCAAACCAATAAATTCCTTCTAATTTTTTGAAATAATTGCTGAAGCGTTCGCGCTCGGTTATGTTGTTTTTGAGTTGAAAATACATTTTAAATCCGATGCAGCCTGTAGCTGTTGGGTTTATGGATAGAATAAATCCTTGAATGATGTCATCTTTTACTAGTTTATTTATTCTATTGCGAACAGATTCTCTGCTCCTATTAACTAATTTAGCCAATTGATTGTCTGATATGCGACAATTTTTATCTAATTCGTATAAAATTCGGGAATTTATTTTGTCTATTTTAATCATCTTAATTATTGACATATATGGATTATTTTATATATTTTACCGATTTTAACAAGTATTTCTATAAAATATTTTAAATATTACTAGGATGTATCTATATTTGTGATACAATGAAAAAGACTTATTTCATGCGATTTGACAATGATAAAACATCTCCTCTTAATTACAGTGTAGCTTTGAGAACAGAACACTTTGGTACTTCTCGTTTTTATAATATGAATTCTGGTTTTATGAGAGATGCGACGGATATTAATTACGAATTATTTTGTTTTCCATATTGTATCTCTGCTCCTTCTGACCATCTAGATTATCTGCAGAATTTGAAAGAATTTTATGCAAACAATATTAGAGATGGAATAAATAAAGTTGTAGATATGTTTCGTGTTGAAGAATTGGATTACTTTATTAATAATTATGAGGATAGTGTTTCATTTTTATTATCTGATTCATCGAATTTTGACTATGGTACTCATTTTGAAAATTTATTATCCTCGCAGAGATATTGTCATGATTCGCCACCAGGTTTTTTTATTACATTTCCAGACAATTACATTGGAGGAGGCGCTGAAAATAAAATTTCGATTATAAAATCAAATGTCGCTTTAGAAGAGACAAAACAATTTTATGAAACATTATCGAATAATGGTAATAATCATCAAAATATGATTTTCAGAAGATTAAGTGACAAGATGGTTCCGTTGATTAAAGGAATGCCTTACAAATCAATATCTATTGATGAATGCGTTTGATTGTTGTCTAGTTAAGGTATGTGAAGGACAGGCCCATTATTTTCTTGATTTTTTATACTATTTCAGAATAATATCAAAACAATTAAAAATAAGTCTTGTGTACTTGAGTGTATGGCTAATTTAACACCTATGAATTTTACTTCGAATGTGTCGTCGTTTAATATTACTCCTGTGAATTTGCCGTTCATGGATAAGGTTGTTTATGGAAATTCTATGCGAGAGTATGTTGTCGCGATTATTTTTTTCTTAGCAGCAGTTGCCATTTTAAAATTATGTTCATTTATTGCAATAAAAATAATGGAAAGAGTTTGTAAGTCTAGAACTTCCAGATTTCAAGAAGGAATAATTGATGTATTAAAAGCACTCCAACTTCCATTATATTTAATTATAGGAATAAAAATTGCATCAAAACAAGTTGCATTACATGCGACAATTATAAAAGTTCTTGATTATTTATTATTAATAGTTATAACTTATTATATTGTAAGAGCCATCATTTTTGTTATAAGGCATGCGTCAAGAAGAGTTATAGAAAAACGAGAAAAAGAAGAAAAAGATACAGATTCTCATCTAATATTGTTTTTTACAAAAGCAGTTTACATAATTTTATGGATTGTTGCATTTTTATTTGTTTTAAGTCAGTTCGGGGTTGATGTTTCTAAAGTATTAACTGGCCTTGGAATTGCAGGAGTTGCGGTTGCATTTGCATTGCAAAATGTTTTATCTGATATTTTTGCATCAGTTTCCATTTATTTTGATAAACCATTCAAACCAGGAGAATATATTGAATTTGAAGGTCAGGAAGGAACAGTTATTAGAACAGGAATAAAATCTACAAGAATAAAACTTTTACGAGGAGAAGAAATGTCTATTTCAAATAGACTTCTAACTGATTATAAAATTCATAATATGGATAGAATGGAAAAAAGAAGAGTAGATGTTGAGTTAAGAGTAAAATATGGAACTTCTCGAAAGAAACTTGAAAAATTACCTGATCAGATAAAAACTGCAATAAATAAAATTAAAAAAGCAGAATTTTTAAGATGTCATTTAAAAGAATTTAAAGAGTATAGTTTGGAATTTGAAGTAATATATTTTGTTAAAAGTAATGTTTATTTTACGTATATGGATGTTCAACATGAAGTTAATTTGTCAATAATTGCAGTTCTTGAAAAAGAAGGAATAGAATTCGCAATGCCTATTCGAGCAATTCAAATTGAAGAAAAAAGAAAAAGAAAATGAGTGAACAAATTCCGATAGTTAATGAAAAAGATGAACTTCTTTATTACAAGGAAAGATCCATGGTTACACTAGATGAAATATATAGAGTGTCGGCTTTATGGATTGAGAATTCTAAAGGACAAGTGTTGTTAGCTCAAAGATCTTTTTCTAAAAAACAAAGTCCAGGAAAATGGGGTCCTGCAGTTGCAGGTACTGTAGAAAAAGGAGAAACCTATGAATCTAATATTTTAAAAGAAGCAGAGGAAGAAATAGGCGTTTCTGGACAAATATTTACGATAGCATTTAAACAAAGATCATCATCTGACAAATATGACAAGTTTAATCAATATTTTTTCTTAAAGTTAGATTGGCCAATTGAACAATTTAAAATTAATGAAAACGAAGTTGCTAAGTTAAAATGGTTTAATGTGGATGATTTGAAAAAAGAACTAGATAAAAATCCAGAATTATTTGTGACGTCATTAAATAAAACATTGACTTTGTTTGGTAAATAGTTTTGAATAGCAGAGATTAAATTTGTTGTAAAAAAATAATGTTAAATTTAGACTTTAATTTAATAAGTTTTATAAATAATTTAAATTTAATACAAAATATGGAAAGTACATTATTAAACTCTAAAGTTGCATTGGTAATTATAGACTTACAAAAAGGTATTGTGTATGGACATCATGCACTAGGACCGAATACTTCTGAAGAAGTTGTTTTAAATGCTTCAAAATTGGCAGAATCATGTCGAGAGCATAATATTCCGGTATTTTTAGTTCATGTAAATCCGTCTCCTGCAACTCGATTGAAGCCTGATGCAGATACTATAATTCAAATGAAAGCACCAGGTGCTGATTGGGCAGAATTTGTTGAAGAAATGACTCCTAAATCTACAGATGTTGTTATAACTAAACAGCAATGGGGTGCATTTTATGGAACAGATTTAGATCTTCAGTTACGTAGACGAAAAATAGACACTATTATTTTATGTGGTATTTCAACTAATATAGGTGTTGAAAGTACTGCGCGAAATGCATTTGAATTAGGATTTAATCAAATTTTTGTTGAAGATGCTATGGCTGCAATGACATCTGAAGAACACAATAATTCGGTGAATTATATTTTTAAACGAATTGGAAGAGTTGTAAAAACTAAAGATATTTTGAAACAAATAAATGAATAATTGATTATTTTTGTCTTAGTATTAAAGTCTAGACTCTATAATTGAATTCGTTGTAAAAAAGTATTAATTATTATAAAAAGTTATTTTTTTAAATTTTATTTGAATTTTATTTGAATTTTTCTAAGAAGCTTATTGTTTTTTTCGCGTATTCTTTGTCGAAGGATTTGCCGTAATACATTATTCCATTTCTAAAATATCTTAGTTGGTCACAAAATTGCAGATCTTTTTCGTTGAAGTTTAGCTTTCTTAGATATGCAACTTCTGCTTCGTGCGCGCCTGAACCTGATGCGTTGTATCCTTTGAGAATCATTTTCGCCCTGATTTTGGCCATTATAATATCGTAGGTTATTTTTATGATTATGTTTGCGTTTTCATCAGTTATGCCTATGGTATTTATGATTTTTTTAAGAAATTTTTCTGCTTGTTCTGATTCTTTTTTTAGACTATTTGCTCTCGATTTATCAGGGGATTGTTCTTTAACTATTTGTTCTTCAATGTATTCTTCGAAGTCTTTTATAGGTCTCATAGTTCTATTCCTCCTGATAGGATTAGTCCGTTGAATAAATTTTCTTTGAGTTCTTTGTTTATTTCTTTTATAGATTTGTAGGTGTTGACGTTTATTTGTCTTTCTAGTCTTTTTTCGAAAATTCCAAGATTAATTTTTTTATTTTTTGTTCCGATTATGGCGATATCTATGTCTGATGTTGTTGTGTCTTCTCCTTTGGCATAGCTTCCGAACAAAATTATTGTAGTTCCAGGATAGTTTTCTTCTAAATATTCTGTTAGTTCCAGTTCGTATATTTGTTTTAGGTTTTCTAGTTGTTTTAATTTTAACGTTCTTTGGTTTCGGTTAAGAGAGATAAGGTTGAGATTCATCTTGTGGTTTTTGTTAATTATTATTAGTTCGTTTTGTTTAAGAGCTAATAATGCTTTTGCGATGCCGGTTGGTGTCGCGTTAAGATGTAGTGCTATTTCTCGTTGGTTTAGTTTTTGTCCTGAATTTATGCACATTAATCGAAATATTTGATTTTGTAATGCTGTGAATTTTAGTGTGGTCGTATCCATTATTGTTTATAGGTATGAACTAAAATTTATAAGTGTTTTGTTTTTTCGGCTCGGTCTTGAATAGATTTTTGTGTATATTGCGCTCACAAATTGATTTGGTTTCTCGTTAGTTGTTAAGTCTATAATTATTAATGTGTTTTTTTAGTGGTGAGCCAGATAGAATATCTTTTTATTCACGTTTGGGCAGGGTTAGACTTCCTTTAGAATAATTCAGAGAAAACACTTTGTTTTCTTAAAGCACATATTATTTAACTCTTAAGAAGTGGAGATTGTTATTTATCATTGCGAAGTATTATAAATTCACTCGCATTTGTTTTTTTTATGACAACGTACTTAGGGCCTGATGGTAAGATAATTGAGAAAGAAGGTCTTGAAGATATGCTTGAACAACAAGCGCCCGATCTTGCTGCAAGTCTTGATAAAACTAAAGAAGTTCTTGCAAATACGAAAGCTTATGCTATGAGTTTGTACATTATGCCTCATGAAGAAGAGATTAATCTTTTACCGCAAGAAAGAAAACGTTGGAATAATAATATTAATTTATTTCATGCTCAATATAAATTAGCAGAACATATTGGTCTTGTTGAATCTTTGAAATTTGTTGATCAAAAAAATATTGGCGATAAAGTTTTAGTGTTACAATCTAATCGTCCTTTCTTTGATACTGTTATTGGTGATCACAAACTTGGTGAAGCAAAAGCTTGGATTGGAAGTCTTATTAGTAATGATTTAACTAATATTCCTGATGCGAAATTTAATTCTATTGATGGTAAAATTTATCGTCGTGTTGAACTTGTTAACGCACAGGAACTTTCTCCTAAACTAATTGGTCGTTGGGCTACTGGTGAAATTGAACGAATGTATTCTCGAATGAATTTTACTCATGAATCTGTTGTTAAAGATCTTAAAAAAATGCCTTTGGGTAATGAGTCTGTACTTATGTATGATGAATATCAAAATACCGATATTTATTGTGTTGAACATATTTTATCCAAAGCTGAAAAAGTAGCTGATTCTGTAGAACGTCCTGATATGTTTAGTATTCAGAAGCAATATTGGGGGGGAAATAAAGGGTGGGGTAGATTGTGGAGTAATATTGGTGTTTTTGGTAGTGGTCAATTAGATAGGGATGCGCAACAAGTGTATCTTCCAATTCTTGAAGGTCAGGATGAACGCAGTCCTGAAGAAATTTATATGTCAATTAAAGAAGTTGTTGAAGAACTTGTTCCTTCAATAAAAGAAGAATTTAAAACGCAAGATGCTCATTTATTTATTGCTAAACATATTACTCATAGTTTAACTAAAGCTGATGAACAAGATGTAAATGCCGCGGTTAATACTCAAAAAATGTTAAAGTATAAATTATTACAAGAAGGTATGAATATTTCTCCTCGTACAGTCCTTGTTTTTAATTCTTACCAGAAGGGTCATTCTCCAGGTCCACAAGCCGCACTTAAATTATATAATGCGATACAAGAAACTCTTCCTCAATACAAAGTGCAAACTGTGAATATGAGTTATGGTTTTGGAAGTTCATATTGTGATAATCAAGAAATCAGTTTAACAAGTGCTTTCTTTTTTGAGTTTGACCATTTTTATGGTGAATATGTTAGATTCTAGATGCGTTATTTTTTTAAACGAATCATTAGATTATTTTTCTTGATTTAAATTCTTTTTCAACTCTAAAATCTTGTATTGTTATATCATCTATTCCGCGTTTTAGTCAATAATCTTGATTATTTTATCGATTTTCTCTGTAACATTTAAAAAGGAGAACGTCTAACTCTGTGTTAATGAAGGGGAAAACAAAGATTTGGTTGATCTCTATATTTATTATAGTTGTCGCGTTAAGATTAATTATTGCGTTTCAAACTAAAGGTCTTGATTATGAGGCATATTCAGTAGTAAGGCAAGTTGAAAGTATTCACGATACAGGATTTCCGATATTTAAAGATGATCTTAGTTATTCAGGAAGAATACATATTTTTAGTCCTATTTATCATTATTTTTTAGCATCTTTCACATTTTTTTTACCTGTTGATATAGTTGTAAAAATATTGCCAAATATTCTCGCTACATTAACAATTATCGTTGTGTTCTTTTTCGCGTTATATTTTACAAAAGATGAAAATATATCTCTTGTAGTTGCGGCTTTATCAGGAGTAATTCCAGTATTTTTTGATTCTACAATAAACAATGCTTCAATTTATACTGCAGTAATTCCTTTGTTTTTTTTAACGGCTTATTATTTTGTGCTCACACATAAAGATACAAAACATATATGGAAATTAATATTTTCGATGATTCTTTTAACATTTCTTCATCCATCATCACTGATATTGATGTTTTGTTTTTTAATTTACATTTTATTAATTAATATAGAGAATTTTAGAAAAAGTTATAGGGAAGCTGAACTCGTTTTGTTTTTTTTGTTTTTTGTTTTTTGGGCAAATATGACTATTTACAAAAGAGCACTTTTGGCTCATGGAGATTTAGTTTTATTTCAAAACATTCCTGTTGAAATTATTTCTAATTCGTTTAAAAACATAACTTTTTTAGAGAGCATTTATGCTATTGGAGTTATTCCTTTAATATTTGGTTTAATTGCAATATATGCTGCCTTATTTGTTTCTAATAGCAAATCTTTAATGCTTGTTACAAGTATAGCTCTTGGAATTTTTATTCTTTTATGGTTTAAACTCATAAGTTTAATTCCTGGGTTGGCTTTTCTTAGTGTTGCTTTAATTATTTTATCTTCTTATTCTATAGGTAGATCGTATGAGCGTATGAAGATGATAAAATTAAAACATACGCCATTTTATTTTGTTATGGCGCTTTTAGTTATTTGTATTGCGATGCTTATTCCGATGTTAGTATATTCAAAGCATAATGTGGTTAGTGAAAAAGATTTTTCGGCATTAGAATGGATAAAAAATAATACGCAGAATAGTTCTGTTGTATTGGCTCTACCTGAAGAAGGATCCGTGATGAGTTATATTTCTGAGAGAAAAAATATAATGGATGATGATTATTTAATGATAAAAAATGTAGAAATGAGATATAACGATGTAGAATTATTATATGAGGATAGATTTTTAACAACAGCTCTTGAGAGACTTAATTATTATTCTGTTGATTATATTTTTCTATCAGAGTACAATCAAGCAAATCATAATATATCAGGTCTTGCATTTTATGATGAATCATGTTTAGAACTTGTTTATCCTGAGAATCAAGTACCTGCCAATTTACAATACAGTAATTTCGAAATAAAATCTATGATTCGTGCAAAAGAATCATTAAATCAATCTGAGCAAAAATTAAATTTAACTCCTCAAGTATATAAGGTTAAATGTGTTCTTCTTTTAAAATCTAAAGGAGGCGCTACAAGGTGAGAATAAGATGATGTTTAATGATAATAAAAGAACTATATTATTAACGTTAATAGTTGTAGCTCTAGTTTTATTTGCGCCTTTAGTTTCAAGATGGGTTCTTGATCAAAAAACACTTCCTTCAGAAGAAACATATTATAATCTTAGAATGATAGATCAATTTAAAGATCAAGGAGTTCAAGATAAAGATATACTTCAAAATAAAAAATATGATTTTAATTTATTTCATTTTATATTTTCAAAAATAAATTTAGATATGCAAAATATTGCTAAATTTTTACCTGCGATAATGGGCGTTATATCTTTATTGATATTATATTTTCTTTTAAAGAGCATAAATATAGGTCAGAATGATATATTTTTTACCATAATTATACTCGCAACAACTCCCATCTTTCTTTATAATTTTACAACATTTAGCCCGGAAATAATTGTGTTTCCGATTTTTTTAATAGGGTTGTTGTTGTTTGCGAAGAAAAATTATTTATCTGCATTATTTTTTGGTATAACTGCTTTATTTAACGTCATGTATGTAGTTATAGGTTTAGCTTTAATTGTTGGTGCTTATTTATTGAAGAAACGAAGCCGAATGCTTGTTGGCATTAATGTGTTGATTATTTTGTTATCGATTGGCTGCGGAATTTTAATTTTTCATATAAATTATTTAACTTCATTTATTCCTCTAATTTCAGGATTGAATGGATTTTTAATAGAATTTGGCGCAATTAAAGGTTTCGCATTAGTTACAATTGGTCTTGCGTTAATAGGATTATTTAGTTGGTGGAATAAAGAATCATCTAAAATCGCTATGCTTTCAGCAGTTCTGGCGTTTATGGTGTTTGCATTATTCTTTGAAGGTTCAAGATTACCAATAGCGATTTTAATTGCGATATTTGCAGCTATTTCAATAAGTTATTTGGCACATAGAGAATGGGAAATATTTATGCTTAAAGGAGTCACACTTTTACTTATATTATGTATACTTGTTTTTTCTGCAGTTCTTACAATAAATTTTCAAATAAATAATATTGGCGATGAAAAAATATCTGCAATAACTTATTTATCTTCTGCAGGTGTAACAGAAGTAATACTTAGTACAGAAAGAAACGGTTTTATAATAGAATATATTTCAGGAAGAAGCGCATATCTTGATGGTAATTCTTATAAGTTTAATGATTATGAACAAAGAAAAGATATTGCAAACAAAATATATTATGCGAGGAATATGAATGATTTAGAGTCTCTTTTGAAAAAAGAGAATATAACTCATATAGTTGTGGATCAAAATATGATGTCAGGAGAAGTATGGAATGGACGCTACGAAGGGTTGTTGTTTTTTCTTGAAAACAGCGATAAATTTATAAAAATATTTTATGATGACGAAATACAAATATATAGATACCTTGAAAATGATTTAAATCAGTAAATATTAAATAAAAACTTAAACACTTTAATGAGGAATAAATTGCATGAAATTAGATATTATTGATATAACTGTTATGGTTAGTTGTTTTTTTACATTGTGGGCGCTAATGTTTTGGTTTCTTTATTTTATAGAGAATAAATCAAAATTGAAAATTGAAAAATTAGAAGAGGTTCCTGAATTAAAAAGACATCCTTTGGTTACAATTGCGGTTCCTGCGTATAATGAAGAGAAACATATAGTTAAGACTTTGAATTCTCTTTCTAAGTTAAATTATCCAGATAATAAATTTGAAATTATAGTAGTTAATGATTGTAGTAAAGATAATACAAAAAAGATTGCTGAAGAGTTTATTCAGAATTATAAAAAAAACGGATCTAGAAATCTAAATTTCAAATTAATAAATCAAAAAAATAATAAAGGTAAAGCAGAGGCATTAAACACGGCAGTTAATATGTGTAATGGTGAATTTTTCATATGTATTGATGCCGATAGTACTGTTCATAAAGATGCAATTATTTATATAATGAAAAAATTTGAGGAAGATAAATCTTTATCGATAGTGACTCCAGTTATGAAAATAGATAATCCGACAACATTAGTTCAAAAATTTCAAAGATTGGAGTATATGGCATCAATATTGTTGATGAAGTTAATGAGTTTTATGGATTGTAATTTTGTAGCGCCAGGGCCATTTAGTACATATAGAGTGTCGGCACTTAAAAAACTAGGGCCGTTTGATGGTAAACATAATTTAGAGGACCAAGAAATTGCGTGGAGGGCACAGAAAAAACACCATAAAATAAGACAATGTTCAAATGCTTATGTATATACTGTGGGGCCTAACACTTTAAAAAAATTAACAAGACAGAGAACAAGATGGTATAGAGGATCTATTTTAACAATGTATGATTACAGATCGATGTTTTTCAATAAACGTTACGGCGATTTTGGTTTATTTCAAACACCTCTTATGTTATTATATTTTTTATTGGCCATAGTTTCTATGGTGACTGCTAGTTATTATTTTATAAAAGCAATAAGTAATTTAGTAAAAAATTTGATATTAACAAATTTTGATATATTAACTCCACTAAAACATTTAACTTTCAATTTTAGTTTTTTAGATGTGGATGTTACTAAAATAGTTATAATGTATTCTATTTTGGTTTTGACTTTATTAATGCTTTATTTTGCAAGCAGATTTACAAATGAAAGAGTTAGATATAACGGTAGTATTGCTGCTGTGTTGTATTTTTTTATATTTTATTTAATATTAGGAGCAATACTAATAAAATCTTTAGTTGAGATTGCTTTTAGGAGGAAACAAAAATGGTAGTAAAAAGAAAAGTTAGTATCAATAGAATTTTTACAGCATTCATTATAGCGATTTTGCTTTTTGGAATAGGAATTACGCTAGGAATAATACTTGATAATCAAAGGGTTAAGTGGTCTACTGATCAAGCCAAAACTCAAAAATTAGATTATGAAAGTTTACAATGGCAGTATTTATTTTTATCATCAAGAGAAAATAAGCAGGATATGTGCGTATTATTACAAGCTTCCTTAGAAAAGAGTGTTGAAGATTTAGGAACATCATTAGAAAAAATACAAGAATATCAACAACAAGCTTCAATAAATACAAAAGATTATGAATTAATAGAAAGAGAATACACTATTAACAATTTGAAATATTGGTTTTTAGCATCAAGAACTCGTGAGGAATGCGGTGTTGACAACGTTATAATACTATATTTCTTTTCTCAAACGAATTGTCCAATATGTTCAAATCAAGGAGTAATTCTTACACATTATAAAAATATTTATCAGGATAAATTGCTTGTTTTTCCAATAAATGTAGATTTAGAAAATGAAGAAACAAATATAAAATTATTAAAAAATATGTATGATGTAAAATATTTACCATCGATTGTTGTAGGAGATACTAGATATGAGGGAGTTGTAGACTCAGATAGATTAGGTAAAATAATATGTAATAGTTTTGAAAAAGAATCATTGTGTAGAATATGAACAAAAAAATAAATTTAAAACAAGTCGTTAAAGAGAACTTGCTAATTATAAGTTTATTACTTCTTGTATTAGCGATTCATATAAAATATGCGCTAATGCCTGCTAGATTTCTCTGGGATGAGAGCATATATGTGGGTTTAGCAAAGCATTTGTTTTCGAATGGAGCACTCGGATTTTGGGAAGTTTTTAGACCTATTGGTCTACCTGTTGTTTTAGGAGGTTTGTGGAAATTAGGTTTGAGTCCATTAATCGTGGGTAAAATACTTGCTGTGATTGCATATATGATTGTTTTGTTGTTAGCGTATTTTATGGCAAACAAATATAAAAAAAATGCAGGAATTTATGCATTCTTTCTTGCTGCGTCAATTCCGATGTTATTTAAATTTTCAAACGCTGTATTAACTGATGTTATTGCAGTCGCTTTAGGATTAGGAGCATTATATTTAGCATATAAAGAAAAATATTTTTTAGCAGGAGTTTTATCTGGTTTGGCATTCGTATTTAGATTTCCTTACGGATTAATTATTATCAGCGTTTATTTTTGTATTTTATTAGATTTATTTAAAGATAAAAACAAATATTCTTTTTGGCAAAGAATTAAAATAAATTTTAAATCAATGTTTAAAAAAGGATTAATTGCATCGATAGGGTTAGCAATCATTATTAGTGTATATGCAGTATTTAATTATATAAAATATGATGGAGACGTCCTTTTGCCCTTAAAAGCTGCAAATATTATGATGAATCAAGTAGGTGTGTTTTTATATATGCAACCGCCAACATTTTATCTTCTAGTTTTGTTACGTGAAAATTTAGCGTTAATATTTTTAGTGATATTTTTAGGGATGTATATGTTTGACAAAAAATTAAGAGAGAATAAATTAGTAAATTTACTCCTATTTTCATTTTTTGTGTTCCTAATATACTTTACTCAATTAATTCATAAAGAAAGTAGATATATTTTATTTTTACTCCCTATTATGGCAATACTCGGAGGAATAGTTTTACTTAGACTTGAAGAATATTTTAACAAACGAAAAAGAAAAAGAAAAAATAAGAAATCAGCTAGAAAAATATTAATTTCAATTTGCATTTGTTTATTGCTTTTGACCACGGTTAGTATTTTTTATGGCATAGATAAAAGAGATGTTGAAGAAATGAATTTTTATAAATATTTCAACAACGATACTGATGGATTGCTATTAGCAACAAATCCCACATATATGCTATTTACTGATAAACCAGTTATGTTTTTAGCATCTTGGTCATACTCAAATGAGGTATATGCTAAAAATAAAGACAAGGTTGATTATATATCGATAAACTCTTGCGATTATGTTTGTGAACCGAACACTTCGTGCTTAAATGATAAAAAAAGATTTTATGAAAATGTATTAAATAATTTACAAGTGGTTTATAATAATACATATTTAGGTTGTGAACATATAATATACAAGGTGACTAAATGACTGAGGTTTCTATAGTATTGCCAGCATATAATGAAGAAAAAAGATTAGCTAAATCTTTAAAAAAGATTGTTGCGTATTGTAACAAAAATCTGTCAAATTATGAATTAATTATTGTCGATGATGGGTCATTAGATAAAACAGTAGAGGTAGCTAAAAAAATTCTAAAGAATAAACTTGTTTTATTACAGAACGAAAAAAATATGGGTAAAGGATACTCGGTAAAAAGAGGAATTTTGAAAGCAAAATATCCTTTTGTTTTATTCCTAGATGTTGATTTAGCAACACCTATAGATGAGCTAGGCTTTGCATTAAAAGAAATTAAAAAAGGGCATGATATCGTAATTGCATCGAGAAATCTTAAAGAATCAAAAATAATAACGAAACAACCTAAGTATAGACAATTAATGGGGAAAGCATTTGCTATAATGACGAGATTATTAATGGGCTTTAAGTTTAAAGATACACAATGTGGATTCAAGTTGTTTAAAACAAATATCGCTAAAAAAATGGTTAAGTATCAAACCATTAATAGATTTGCATTTGATGTGGAATTGTTATGTATTGCGAAAAAAAGAAAATATTCTGTCGTAGAAATGCCTGTTACGTGGATAGATAGCCGAGATTCAAAAGTTGCGATTCTAAAAGATGTAACTACGATGTTTTTAGGTTTAATAAAAGTAAAATTAAATGCAGTATTTGGAAAATACGATGAAGCAATAAAAAATTAGGTGAAACGTATAAGTTTTAAAACCTAATTTGTTCATGGTTTAATTTATAGTTACCATAAGTTAGATTTTGGTAACAATATTTTTGAAAGAAACAGGTTCGAAATATAAATAAATATGGTGTGTATGATTGTGTGTATAATTACAAGTAGTTATGCGAGTTAAATCATTATATTTTAAGGTGAGCAGGGTTTACTTTTGATGGATCAAAAACATAACAATCGATGTCATCGAAATAACCACACATAAACTTATCAAGAGGTAATCCTGTTCGAATGCTTAACATTAATGCGTAGAAATACGTTTGAGTTGTTGCATATTTTTCTTTACAAGATTTTGGTTTGTAATCCCAAATCCATATTTTGTTATTTTCAATTCTAATAAGATCAATATGGCCTGATAAAGCAAGATTTGTTTTGAAAAGTTCTTCAAAACCAACAAATTCGTCTTTTGTTAACCATAGCGGTATTTCTATACCTATTGTTTTATTATCAAATGAGAGCATAAACATTTGAACATTCATATGCGCATTATCATAATACTCGCTATCAAGGCCCATTCTTGCAAGAAG
The DNA here is from genome assembly GCA_041660865.1 of Candidatus Woesearchaeota archaeon. Classification (GTDB taxonomy): domain Archaea; phylum Nanobdellota; class Nanobdellia; order Woesearchaeales; family 21-14-0-10-32-9; genus 21-14-0-10-32-9. Next base: position 531,290 of record JBAZVO010000001.1, on the reverse strand, counting down.
TGAAACTTCATGGTCCATTTTAGTAACATCTACTGGAACTTGAAAACGTAATGAAGAACTTCTTGGACCTTCAAGAAAGTATTCTTTTGGACAATTTAATCTTGTTTCAAGAAGATAATCTGCTAGTTTTTTAAATTCAGTCGAGCATAGAAGGTCAAGTTTGTTAGAATGCAATCTAAAGTTATATGTTACTTTATGTATTAATGAAGAACTTAAAATCATAAAAAAAATAGAAAGATAATAAATATAAAAAAGTTGCTATGTTTATCTTCTTTTTTTAGGCTTAGCCTTTTTTACAGGTTTTGCCGATTTGATTCCAAGAACTTTTTCTATGTCTTGTTCTTGTTTTTCAATTAATTCTTCTTCATGTTCAATTCTTTTTTCTTCAGAAAGAACTCTATTCACTAAGGCTTCTATGTGCATATCTATTCTTGAAATTCTTCTTTCCATAAGAACAAGAATTCTCAAGCTATAAACTATTGCAAATAATGTTCCTATAATGACTGCAAGTATTACAGTTTCTAAACCCATGATAAAACACCTCTTTTGATATTATCCTCGAATTAGTATCAATATTCTAAATATTACTATATAAATCTTTCTGTGTTTTTGGCTCTGTAGAAAGTCTTTTTCTGCAGGCGATAGCTTTCGGCATTAAATTTGTATTTATTATCGAGTCTATTTTTTTCGAGATTGTTGTCTATAAGCTATCTTGCCTGCACAGACTTTGTCCACAGAGCCTGTGTTTTTGGCTCTAATAAAAAACTAAAAACCAGAAAACTAAAAAACAGAGCTTGTTTTCTAGTATTTATGATAAAAAAGGAAGAAAATGAAACTTTTAAGGCAGCAATTACAACAGAGCTTGGATGTGTCGAGTTTTTAAAAGAAGAATTAAATAAAAGATTTAAAGTAGATTCAATTGAAGGAGAAAATTGGGTTTCAGTAAACTCAAGTATAGAAAAAATAGCAGAAATTATGTATATGTCTCAATTAGCAAAAAGAGTCGTTCTTTTAATAGGTGAAGGTACATTTTCAGATATAGTTGATTTGCAAGAAAATACTAAAAAATCCATGGAAAATTCAACTCTGTTAAATTTAATCGATGGAAAAACAACAAGAATAACTTGTGATAGAACAGGCAGTCATGATTTTAACAGTTTAGATGCAGAGCAAGCAGTTATGCTTTCATTAAAAGAAGATATGAAAAATAGAAAAAAAGAAATTACTTTAAATCTTAATAATCCTGAAGTTATAATATATTTAAGAATTGTTGAAAATAAATACCTTTTAGGACTAGATGTGGCCGGACGAGAATTAAGCAAAAGACAACACCTGGTGTTCAATAACGCAAGTGCAATAAAAGGAACAATAGGATTCGCGGCATTAATGTGTGCGAATTACAAACCAGGACAATTAATTCTTGACCCATTTTCTTTATCAGGAAATATAATGCTAGAGGCCGCATTATATGAATCAAATACACCTGTAAATTTTTACACTAAAAAATTTACGTTATTTGAATTAAAAGAATTTAAGGATATGGTTGATGGAACATTTGTTAAAATAGATTCAAAAATAAAAAGTCCGCCTTCAAAACCTAATATAATAAGTTCTGATGCGTCATTTAACAATATTTCAGCACAAAAGAAAAATGCTAAAATTGCAGGAATAGATAAATTTATTGCATGTTCAAGAACTGATGTTCATAATCTTGATATAAAAACGTTTGTTGATAGATTAGATGTTGTTTGTGCAAGACTTCCTGAACTTTCAAATAATTTAAGAGAAAATCAAGTAAGAAACATATATTCAACAATGTTTAAGAATTTAAAATATATAATAAAAAAGAAATCAACTCTAGTTTTCATTGTTAGAAATCCTGAAATACTTGAACACGAAGCTGAAAAGGAAGGATTCAAAGAAGAATGTCTTAAACAGGTGTGGCAAGGTCAACAACCATTTTTCCTTGTAAAATTTACGCCTACAAAAATAGATAGTTATGATAAAAATAATTAAATGGTTGCATCGTGGATAAATAAAATAACATTAGTTATGAATATCATGATGTCAAGTAGCAATATAATTAGTATTAATGGAAAAAACATTAATATATATTATTAATAATGAACATATTTAATATTGAAAGGGGGATAAAATGAACTGTGACTTATGTGGGAAACCTGGAAGATTATTCAAATCAGAAGTAGAAGGCGCAAGAGTTAATGCTTGTGAATCTTGTTCAAAACATGGAAAAGTATTTCATGAAATAAAGCAAGAAACACCTAAAGTTGTAGCTAGAGAAGAAAAAAAAATAAGAGAAATACGTGAAAAAAAGGAAGGTGCGAAAGAAGTACCAATCATACAATTAATAGTTAAAGATTATGCGTCTAAAATTAAAAATGCAAGAGAGAGAAAAAAATTAAAGCAAGAGGATTTTGCAAAAAGCATAAGTGAAAAAGAATCAGTTATTCATCAATTAGAATCAGGGCATATGGAGCCTAATATTGAACTTGCAGAGAAACTTGAAAAGGCACTTGGAATTAAATTAATTGAAGAGTATAAAGAAAATCCTGATGAATTAAAAAAAGATAAACTTCCAAGATCGAATGGACCTTTAACAATTGGCGATATGATAAATTTCAAGAAAAGATGAGTTTGATGTTTTTTCAATTTTTTTAATATTTATTTTTAGCATTATTTTTGAATATTTACTATTTCTTCAAATTTCAATCCACGTCTTGTTGCAACATCAATTGATGCAACAAATGCTTTAGGCGTTTCTTCTAAATCTTCAAGCATAAGAAAAACCCACTCTTGTTTTGAAAATTTTATCGCAACCCAAGGTTCCGCTCCAAACATTTGGCCAAATAAATTTAAATCTTCAATTTCCTTTCTATCAAAGTATTGTCTATCTGAAGTTGTGAGTTTAACTTCTATTGCGAGTTTTCTAATGTTATTTCCAGCAATAATATCAGGCGTTGGGTACTTGTTGCTTCCTGAGCCGGCAGCTCTAAAACATGCCCATTTAGATGCCCAAAATTTATGAACTAAGTCGCGCTCTGCATTTGTTCCTCGACTTTTAGTTGACATGAAAAATCAAAGAAAAAGAATATATAAAAATGTTGTTAAAAGCGTTTATAATAAAGAAATATAATAGAAAATTAATAAGTAAAAATTAAAAAATTAAAAAAATACTATGTGTTTTTACTTCTTTTTATCTTTGTTAAATGCAACAAGTAGAATTGATCCTATAGATACAAAGCCTATGAATGCAACAACTAACAAAAATATTATAGGTATTATGCTAATTAGTGCTAAAGCTAAAGCACCTATTAGTACTTCTAACCAAGGATTAAGTTTGCTTTTAGCCATTTTTCCATTTAATCTTCCAAGGAAAAATGCGATGTATCCAAGGCCTAAAATTAGTAACATTATGTAAATTGCAACAATAAGAACACTTATTGGCGCACCTATAACGGTTATTAGTAACAAGATTGCCACAATTGGTGCTACAATTAAAAAGGCAAAGCCTATTAACATTGAAAGTAAAAATTTACTATACATTATTTTTGTTATTCTTTCAGTTCGTTTTTTGGCAAAAAGAATTAATGCTGCGCCAATTAAGAATATCATTGCAAAAAGAGCAAGTTTACTTAGAGAGATTGATGTAAAATTGGACGGATCATCTTTTCCTTCAATTTTTGTAACAATGCCTCCAACTTTTGATGAAACTTCATCCACACTTCGAGTACTGCTAAAGTCTCCGAGAATTTTGGCATCAGGGCCTAATTGAACTATTGATGATTTAATAATTACATTTCCTTCAATTACTCCATTAATTATAACTTTATTAGCATCAATGAATAAATCATCTTTAAGAGTTCCATCAATAATTACAGTATTTGCTTTTAGATGAACTGGGCCACCTATTACGGAATTATTTGTAAGAATTACTTGACTTCCAAGAATCATAACTTCGCCAAAAACTGTCCCATCAATTAGCGTTTCGCTTGCAATAAGTCTTAAATCACCACCGATGGTGCCTTGTAAGTTGAATGAATTTGTAATTGCGTCAATATCTTCGTTGACTAGAGATTTTATTTTGATTTCATTGCTAATTGCGTATAAATCGCCACGTAAATTGGCTTCTGTGACTATTTTATTATTAGTTAAGTAAAGATTTTGAGTTTGATCTTCACTTAAAATGAATGTGTTGTTTTTTTCTGCAAATACTGTGCTTGTTAATAAGAATACCATTAAAAGGTATGTGAAAAGTTTCGCTATTTTCATATTTGTCCCCCAATTTATCTTTCTTTTAGTTTGAAAATGAACTTTCTCTTAAATAGTTTTTCATTCTGAAGTGGTCATAATATTTTTTGTATGTAGAAGAGAAGAATATGTGAAGAATTATTTAAAAGAACCGATTTGAAAAAAAAGATGTTTTGTTGTTATAAAACTCACGAACGCTCTTTTTCAGAAAATTATTTAAAAGAATAAATGAATTATGTTCTATATGGCAAGAGGAAGACCAGTTGGTAGTGTTGTAAGACAGAATGTTGTAGAAATACTATATTTTCTTGGAACCGGCCACGGCTATCATATATTTAAAATTTACAAACAAGTATATCCAAAAATAACTCTTAGAGGCATATATTATCATTTAAAGAAAGGACGAGACCTTGGAGAATTTGAAATAGATACAATTCATAAAGAAAAAGGTGAATATTCATGGGGGGCTGAGGCTGAAAAAATATATTATAAACTTGGAAAAAATGCAAAGCCTAAAATCGATCATAGAATAAAGGCACTACTTGATTCAAAGCCAGAATTATTAAGCGTAAAACAGGAGAAAATATAAGTAAGTAATTTTTAACATAATTAAATTCATTTCAAAATATTGAAAAAATAAAGGGAGGAGTAAAATGGAAAATTTTAGATACGGAAAAGAGCTTGTGAATTCATTTACAGAAGTGTTCAAAAAACCAATATTGTTAATGCCATTTGTATATATATTTGTGCTTAGTACAATATTTTTGTTTATTACACCAACATTGCCAAATTATGGCCCTACTGATATAATAGATATGGGGTTAGTTAGTTGGGTTATCGGTTTAACTTTAATACAACTATTGATTGGTTTAGTGTTTAACGCTATGGCATTATCATCGTTTAAATTGTATAATGACCATGAGAAAATTACTTGTGGTAATCAAGCATTTCAAGGGTGTAAGTTATATTGGAAGTTATTACTTTTAAGAATTTATCAAATAATTATAGTATTAATACCTTTGGTTGTTCTTATCGCAATATACTTTAGCATATATTCAGTAAACGTTCCTGTTGCAAATATAATAGGAATATTCTTGTTGATATTGTATTTGATTTATTTACTAGTGTTGTTATTTTTATTAATGTTTTCAAATATAATAATTGCATATGATGGTAAAGGTGCTAAAGATGCTTTAATAGAATCATATGATTATTTCAAGAAAAATTCTGCACACGTATTTTTTACAATAGTTGCTTTAATTGTTTATTTTTTAATATTTGCAGTTTTTGTTATTTTGCTTATGTTTTTAGTTATGTTGCTTGTACAATCTGAATCAATAGATATTTGGCGAAGTATAGTCATATCTTTAATATCAATACCTGTATCTGCAGCAGCTGTGCTTTATTTGTTTAAAGCATTTACTAATGCACCAAATATTTTTATTGAGAAAAAAATTAAAAAAACACAAACAACGACGGCTGTTAATATTGATGCAAAGAAAAGTATTGTTTCAAGAGATAAAAAAACCATGAAGAAAAAAGCTGTAAAGAAGTAAGCTTTGAAGAAGTAAGTCAGATTTGTTTTTTATTTTTTTCTTTTTATTTGTTTTTTCTTTATTTTATTTTTAGAATAGGAGTTATGGTTATTAATGTGTTATTTTTTTTTCTTTTTTGATAATTTTTTTAAAAGACCAATCATTGCAAAGGCTTCTCTTCTAGTAGGAGTTGATTTGCCAATAATTCGTCTCCAAACTAATAGTTGAGTGCGTTTTTCAAAAGGAGTTCTATAATTAACACTATTTATTACTAAATTTAGTTCTGTATCTAGTATTTCTTTTTCTTTTCCAGTAACAAGAGGATATTTTTTAGTTATTTGCGCTGAATTAGTATTTTTTGAAATTTCATAAAGAATGATTGTTACGGCATGACTAAGATTCATTACAGGATAGTTATTATTTGTTGGTATATTAACAGTCATGTCGCAAAGTTCAAGCTCGTCATTTGATAATCCTGTATCTTCAGGACCAAAAACGAGTGCTATTTTTCCGTTTATAGAACTTAGTTTTATTGCTAGTTCTTCAGGCATAAGAGGAATTCTTGAAATGTTGTAATCTGATCCTAAAATGCCTGTTGTTGCAATTAATGAGCCATGAGTTTTCAAAATGTCTTGTAGTGAGTTTACTCTTAGTGCACTGTTTAGAATTATTTGTGCGTGTTTTGCGCGATTTCTCGCTTCATCATCAATTACGCATTTGGGGTCAACAAGAATTAAATTAAAGGTTCCAAAATTAGCCATAGATCTTGCAATTGCGCCAATGTTGCCTGAAATACTTGGGCGAACTAATACCACTGAAAGATTCGAATAATTATAAAACGAAGTTGTGTTTTTTGAAGGTTTAGGTTTTATTTTGTTCGTTACGTTGTTCGTTATGTTTTTTGATTTTGTCGTGTTTATTTTAGGAGTCATTTTTGAAATCTTTGTTATATTTTTTAAGAGAAGCTCATTTTTAGTATTTTTATTTTTAGTATTGTTATCAGTTTTAGTGTTTATATTTTTAGTATTGTTATCAGTTTTAGTGTTTATATTTTTAGCATTTTTAGCAGGTTTTGTATTTATATTTTTAGTATTATTAGTATTTATGGTAGTTTTATTAAGTATAGTGGGTTTAGTGTTTATAGTATTTTTATTAGTTATATCAGGTTTTGCTGAACTCGGCGTTTTAAAGAGTGAAGAAGTCTTAGAAACTCTAGAGTATTTTTGTTTATCTAACTGTTTATTATTCATAAATTTAAGTTATTCAACAGTTATATTTATATATTCTTAAAGTAGTCTAAATACTATGCCATACAAAGGTATTCACACAATAGATGAAATAGATTTTAAAGGAAGAAAAGTATTTCTTAGAGTTGATTATAATGTTCCTTTAGATGATAAAGGAAAAATACTTGACGATTTTAGAATAAAAGAAAGTTTACCAACTATAAAAAAAATATTTCAAGCAGGAGCAACTCAGATAATAATTGCATCTCATCTAGGACGTCCAGAAAATAAAGAAGCTATATTTAAAATGGATGAAGTTGCGAAAAAAGTATATTTAATGACTGGAAAAAAAACAGAAAAAGTATCTGATTGTATAGATTTGGAAGGAGTATTTCCATCGCCTCAAGAAGCATCTATAGTTGTTCTTGAAAATCTTAGATTTCATGAAGAAGAAGAAAAAAACGATGAAAAATTTGCAGAAAAATTGGCAAAACATGCAGACATTTACATAAATGATGCATTCGGAGTTAGTCATAGAAAGCACGCATCAGTTCATGCAATAACTAAATTTATTCCTGGAGGAATAGGGCTTCTCGTTGAGAAAGAATTAAAAGTTTTTGATACATTGTTTGAAAATCCCGAAAGGCCAATGATTGCAATACTTGGAGGATCAAAACTTGAGACAAAATTACCTTTAATTCTAAATCTTGTTGAAAAAGTTGATCAATTATTAATTGGTGGGGCTATGATATTTACATTTTACAAATCAAAAGATTATGATATTGGAAAAAGTCTTTTTGATAAAGCATACATTACCCATGCAAAAATGCTTCTTAATAATGAAAAAATAATTTTACCAACAGATGTTGTAATTGCAGATGATAAAGATTTACCTACAAATATAATAACAATGGAACCTAAAAATATTCCAAGTTATATGATGGGTCTTGATATAGGTAAAAATTCTATTGAAGATTTTAAAACAAGACTATTAACTGCAAAAACAGTTATTTGGAATGGGCCTCTTGGATATTATGAAAATTTGAAATTTGCGAAAGCAACAAATGAATTATTGACCTTTTTAGCAAATAATCCTCAAATAAAAACAATAATAGGGGGAGGAGATACTGCAAGTGCTGCTGAAAACCTAGGACTTAGAGATAAATTTTTTCATACATCAACAGGGGGAGGTGCAAGCTTAACTCTTCTTGAAGGTAAACAATTAATTGCACTTGTTGCATTAAACGAAAATACTGTGAGGTTCAAACTTGGTGGTGCGTAAAGTCAAAGAACTTATTCATTTCAAGAAAAGATCCAATAAAACAGGTCTACCTCCAGGTTCGCTTGTTTACGTAGGAGATAAAGTTCCAAAAGGAACAAGAATAAGAGTTATAGATTATGATGAAGTAAATTATGAACAAAATGAAGTTCAAGACATAAAAGATATTTTAAAATATAAAAAAACAAATACAATTACTTGGATAAATTTTGATGGCGTTCATAATCCTGAACTTATAGAAAAAGTAGGCAAAGAATTTAATTTGCATCCACTAGTTATGGAAGATATATTAAATACTGATCAGCGTGCGAAAATAGATGATTATGATGATTATATTTTTGTTGTTGCGAGAATGTTTTACAACATACGTGGAATTAACGAAGTTCATTCTGAACAAATTAGTATAGTGATAGGTAAAAATTTCATATTATCTTTTCAAGAAACCGAAGGAGATGTATTTGATTTATTAAGAGATAGATTAAAACTCAATAAAGGAAGAGCAAGAAAACTGGGCTCTGATTATCTAGGTTATTGTTTGATTGATTTGATTGTTGATAATTATTTTAGTATAATTGAAAAAATAGGAGAAGATCTTGAAGGAATAGAAGAAGAATTAACTGGTGAGCCAGATCCTAATACTTTGCAGAGAATTCATGATATAAAACAAAGAATGATTTTCCTTCGAAAATCAGTTTGGCCTTTAAGAGAAGCGGTAGGCAGATTTCAAAGATTAGAAAATGCTTTAATTACAAATGAAACAAGAATATATTTAAGAGATGTTTACGATCATACAATTCAAGTCATAGATACTGTTGAATCTTATAGAGATACAACATCTAGTATGATTGATATTTATCTTTCAAGCATAAGTTATAAGATGAATGAAATTATGAAAGTTTTAACTATAATTTCTACAATATTTATTCCTTTAACATTTATTGCAGGCGTTTACGGTATGAATTTTCAAGTCATGCCAGAAATTTATTGGAATTATGGATATTATGCAATTTTAGGCGTAATGGCGACTGTCGGAATTTCTATGTTGTATTACTTCAAAAGACGAAAGTGGATATGATTTGTAAATTTGAAAATAGGTTTTGAATTTTGAGTAAGTTTAAAATTAAATATTTGTTTTGTTGTATGGTTATTTTTATTTAATGTCTTTCTCGTCTAAGAAAATTTCCTCTATCAATAATGTTTTTTACAAAATGAGTTTTTTTCTGTCTAACTTTCTTTCCAAGACCTAAATTTTCATCTCGTTCATTTTGAATAAGGAAAAGCTTCTCTGTTGAACAATCATTAACTATTCCAGGAGGTAATATGTCTCGTCCACATAAAAAGAGCCATTCTGCTTTATCATTTACAAACATCTTATTTTTTGTTTTTGAAGATAAAATTTCAAGAAGATAGATGCTTGGTCTGAAATTTTCTTTCATTTCACCAAGTATAATCCCTGTTGAAATAGTTTCAGGAAGTTTTTTTTCAATTTCTAAAAGTTCATCATTAATTAAAAAAAATTTCTTACCTTTTTTATGATGTTTGATTTTTTCATCAGTAAATAATCTCACAAAAGATTCTAGTTCATTCATTTTAAATCAACCTTTTCATCAAGTAATCTAAGTAAATCTCTGATTTTTTGTTTGACATATTTAGGATTCATTCGTTCGATAAGATCTTCTATATCTTTTTCTTTTTTATCTATGGCGTCAATGTTTTTATTAATAGAATCAATCCAACTTTCACGCTCTTTTATACTTCGCTCATAATGATTATCTTTTAATCTATTAACTACTATTTCAAATTCTTCTTTTAAATTAAGAAGTTTATGTCTGATATTTTCCAAATTTTCTTGTTGAATATTATCTATTGCTAAAAGGATGGTTTCTTGATTTTCTTTTTTTGAAATGAGTTCATCCATTTTTTCTTTTATAATTTCAAGTTCAGAAATTATTTTTAAAGAAACATCATCTATTAGTGCATCAACTGGGGATGTTGAATATTTTTCTAAAATATTATTAGGATAAGTTTTATGTTTTTTTCTTATAGCATATTCTAATTTAGAAAACAAATCTTGTATTTCTTTTTCGGTTTTAACAACTTCTTCTTTTAAAGTTTTTTCACGAATTTGAAGCGTTTTATATTCATCATAGGCTTTGGTTTCTTTTAATTGTTCAAGTTTAGAATCGAATTTATTTTTTCTGTCTAATTCTGAGTTTTTCATATTTGTTGTATGTTCTAGCTCTTTGGTTAATTTTTCAATTTCGCCTAAAAGAAAATAATATTTTTTATGTTGTGTTCTTATTTCGCGTATTTTAGTTAAAGGAGTTTTATCAAATTCAGCTCTTGAATTACTAATTAACATATCTATATCTTTAAGTTTAGATGTGACTGGTCTTATTTCGTCTTCGACGAATTCACGTAAAATAAAATAATTTTTTTGGGTATCTTCTGAAAGCGTATTTATTTTTTCAGATAATGTTTCAAGAAAATCGCTAATTTCTTCTCTATTTTCAGGAACTTTAAGCTCTGATATAAATAAATTTACTCGATCTAAAAATGCTTTTTTATTTCCTTCAAAAATACTTTTTAATCTTTCGGGAACAATTTTTTCATCTTTAAGTTTTGCGATTTCTAATTCATGAAGAAGTTCATTTAATCTTGTAACTTTTGAAGAAATATCTCGTTTAAGAATAGATATTTTAGGGTCTATTCCTGAATTTTCAAGAAAATATTCCAACCAATCATTCAAACTATCTAAGGTTATATCTTTATTATTTGGTTTTGATTTACTATTTTTTTTGAACAAATTTAAAATACTCATATATGATACCTGATTTTTTTGAGTATATTTACTCTTTGAGTATATTTACAAGTGGATAAGTATTTATATATTTGATGCATTATGGTTGTTATGATTGTTTATGGAAGTTTCGAAAATTAAAGAAAGCTCAAAAAAAGTTAAAAATTTAGGTAAAACTGGTAAAACGCGTATGTTTAAACATAGAAAGGATGCTTTTCAAGAAATTGCAGAAAAAAGAATGGTAGAATTATTAGCTCTTGCTGAAATGATTTTCAAAGAAGATAAGGCTCTTGCAAATAGGTATGTTTTTCTTGCAAGAAAACTTGCAACTAAGTATAAAGTTTCATTTTCTAAAGAACAAAAGATGAAATTTTGTAAAAATTGCGGGTCATTTTTAGTTCAAGGGGTAAACTCTAGATTAAGGTTATCTAAAGGAAATTTGGTTATTAAATGTATGGATTGTAATGTTATTAGAAGGTCTAAATACAAGTAATTTGTTATTCTTAGGAGTTTAAATCTATAATTTACTGAGTTTGATGCTTTGTTTATGAGTGGGCTTTTTGTCCATAAATTTTATAAACGAATTTAGGTACAAATCTAGGCTGGGGAGTATTTATTTAATCGAATTCGAGTTCAATAATTGTTCACTCGAGAGTGGTTAAAAATAGAAACATTTAAATAGTAGCTCTAAGACTTGTGTATTAATAAAGGCAGTTGAGCACGAGCTCGGATGAATAAAATGGCCTTAGGATCAAAAAGGAGAACTAAAATGGATGAATATGATTTCACAAGCGTGGAAGATGAGCAGCAGCTCGAAGAAATTAGAGGAGAGACCTCTAAAAAGCCTAAAATGAATATTCTTAATCAAAAAAGGCTTAGTAAATGGGAAATGGATGAATTATTTTTAGATAATGAACATCAAGAATACGATGAAGAAATGTAAGTTTTCATAAGTATTAGTTTCTATAAAATTTACATGAGACTTTGATTGAGCGTTTATTTATTTTGAACGGTTAATGAAATTAATAAATAAATTATGTGTTGAACACAAAGTATAACTCAAAGTATATTTTGTAAAATATTAAAAGGTATGAATTAAAATGATTAAACAAGAAAAGTTAAACGGATTAGAAATAGATGTACTCGCCAAGAAAACATGTCGATTACATTATGATCAAACAAGTGTCGTTTTTGATAATTTATCTTATTTATTGGTGCGTGATGCCATAAACACAGATAATTCTGATTTATCAAAAAGTGGGGGTATAGATAATTTATCTGTTAAAGTCGAAAATAATGCGAATAAATTTAATTATTTTGTTGCGGCAAGCCTTTTACTTGCAGCTAAAAGTAAAATTGATGATGCTTGGAAAAATTGCAAAGATCATATGAATTCTTGTGAAACAAAACATTATAGAACTATTAAAGGGTACAATTCTATGAAGGAGATTGCAGTTACTGCGAATGATTCTCAAGAAAATTTGTATTCATTTATAAAATCAGCATCTTTTGAACTTAAACGACAATCAAAGAGAGATTCTGAGTTAAATCACCCAAAATTATCTAGTTGTTTAAATCAAGCAGCGCTCTATTTGGATGATGCGTTAATAGAATTATCAAAAAACTATTAAATGGTTTTATCTTCCAATTATTAAATGGATAATATAATTGCAAGAGGCGCAGAAGCCATAATAATAAAAAAGGATGATTCTATAATTAAAAACAGAATAAAAAAAAATTATAGGATTGCCGAATTAGATTCTGAGCTTAGAGAAAAAAGAACAAGAAGCGAAGCTAAAATTTTAACAAAATTAAAAGATTTTACACCAAAAGTCATATTTGTTGGCAAAGAAACAATCGAGATGGAATTTATTGAAGGAGATGTTGTAAAAACAGTGCTTGATGATGATGTTTTAATTGCTAAAAAAATAGGAGATATAACTGCCAAAATGCATGATTTAAATATAGTTCATGGTGATTTAACTACAAGTAATATGATTTTAGATTCTCAAAAAAATGTAAAGCTTATAGATTTTGGTTTATCTTTTGTTTCAGTTAAAGTCGAGGATAAAGCAGTTGATCTTCATTTATTTAAAGAAGCAATTGAAAGCAAACACTTTGCTCATGAAAAAGAAATTTGGTCTGAATTTTTAAAAGAATATAATCCCAAAGATAAAGATCAAATAATAAAACGCCTTGAACTTGTTGAAAAAAGAGGCAGAAATAAACAAAAATATTAATTGATAAAAATGGGCAAAATAATCGCGATTGGTGGAGGAGAAATAGGAAGACCCGGTAAACTTATAGAGACTTTAACAATTGATAAAGAAATAGTTTCTCTTTCAAATAAAAAAAATCCTAAGTTATTGTTTATTCCGACTGCGAGTTCTGATTCAGAGGGATATTGTGAGGTTGTGAGAAAATATTTTGGAGAAAAACTTGGATGTTCTGTTGATGTTCTAAACTTAATAAAAGAAAATTATTCAAAAAAACAAATTAGAGAAAAAATACTTTCTGCAAATATAATATATGTTGGAGGAGGCAATACTCTTAAAATGATGAATATTTGGAAGAAAAAAGGAATTGATAAATTATTACATGAAGCATATCTGAAAGGAGTAGTTTTATCAGGAGTTAGTGCTGGATCTATTTGTTGGTTTAATAACGGAAATTCTGATTCGCGAAAATTTACTTCAAATAAGTTTAAACTTATAAAAGTTACAGGTTTGGGATTGATTAATGCTATGAATTGTCCACATTTTGATATCGAAAAATATAGAAAAAACGAATTAAAAAGAATGATGCAAAAAACTAAAGGTATTGCAATCGCTCTTGATAATCTTTCTGCTATCGAAATTATTGATGATAAATATAGAATATTGAAAAGTCAAAAAAATGCCAAAGCATATAGAACTTTTTGGCGAAATAATAAATATTATGTTGAAGAAATAAAATATACTAAAAAATTAAATCTTTTAAAAGATTTATTGACTATGTGAATTTATTAATTATTTAATGTGGAAATGAAGAATTAAATTAATGGAGAATACAATGAATAAAATTATGAATAAAAATATTTTGATAATATTGGTTTTAATTATGCTAATAAGTGTGCAAGTTAGCGCAGAAAAAGGGCACATGATGTTATTAACAGTTGGAGAAAGAGGTAATGAAACATTTGGCGGAACTGCTGATGTTTATTTAGAAATAAGGCCTGGATCTGGTAGAATATTTCTTGATTCATTTCCTTTAACAAAGTTAGATACTCAAATTTCTACACGATTTGCGAAAGAAGTTGCGTGTGATTTTTTAGAAGAGGATTGTTCAGATAAGGATTTCTTTTATACAATTAGAGCTAAATCTTCAGTTGTCGGAGGACCTAGTGCGGGTGCCGCGTTAACTGTTTTAACTATTGCAGTTTTAGAAGATAAAGATCTCAACGAATCAGTTATTATGACTGGCACTATAAATTCAGGAGGAATAGTTGGGCCGGTTGCTGGAATTGCAGAGAAGGTTGATGCTGCAAAAGATGCACAATTTAAGAAAGTTTTAATTCCAAAAAGAAGCATTATGCCAAATGAGAGTGATGCTTATAATTCTAATGGGACGATGAAAAATATAACTCTTGTTTATTCTGATTCGTTTCAATTAAACGGAATTGAAGTTATTCCCATATCTACAATTGAAGATGCTCTATTTCAATTCACAGGAGTTGAGTATCCTGATTATTCATATAATTTGACAGTGCCTGAAGATTATCTAAAAATTATGGGTGAGGTTTCGTTAGATATTTGTTCAAGAGCAGAATTCATCATTCCTTTAATTTCTTCTGAAACAAAAAAAGATGAATTAAAAAGATATAATTTATCTCTTGATTATTTAAAAAAGGCAAATGAATCAATTACTAAAAGAGATTATTATAGTGCTGCGAGTTTTTGTTTTAATGCAAATAAAGAATTAAGAACTCTTGAGTATGAGGAGTATTCAAAAGAAGAATTATTGCTCGTGATTACAAGTGCTAAGCAAGATGTTGTTAGGATGCTTGATGATGTGAACAAAAAAGAATTACTCACAATGTCTGATCTTGAAACATCGATGGTTGTAAAAGAAAGATTATTTGAAGCAAGAGATATTTTATCTCAAAACGAATCAGATGTTATTGATCAATTACCTTATGTTGTTGAGAGAATTTATAGTGCAAAAGTTTGGTCTAAGTTTTTTGCATATCCTGGTAAACAAGTAAGTTTAGATAAAGATCATTTATCTATGGCGTGCATTGCTAAAATATCTGAAGCTGAAGAGCAATTAAATTATTTAGAATTAATTTTCGGAGAACACGATCAATTTAGAAAAGAATTAGGCGATGTTAAAAAAATCTATGATACAGGAGATTACTCATTTTGTTTGTTTAAGGCCTCAAGAACAAAATCTGAAGTGAGCGCAATACTAACTTCGCTTTCAATACCTGATGAGAAATTTCAAGAACTTTTAGATGATCAATTAAAACTTGCAAGAATACAAATAAATAAACAAGAAAATAATTTTCCAATAATAGGATATAGTTATTATGATTATGCATCATCACTTAGAGAATCAAGGCCTGAACTCGCATTGATTTTTTCTGAATATGCCTCTGAATTTAGTAATTTAGATATGTATTTTCCTAAAGAAAAAAAATTCAAAATAAGATTTAATATTGAACAAACAGGTGCATTTTTAATTGGATTTTCTATGGGTTTATTGTTTGTAATTGTTGTTTTATCAATTTATGCAATGGTTGAGAAAAGACGAAAAAAACGTAAAATGGCGAAAATTGATATGAAACCTAAATTTGTTAAAAAAAGAAAGTAATTTTTTTCTTTTTTTGTTTTTCTTTTTTTCTATTTGTTGCTATTTTTTTTAGTCGTATTTGTTTTTTAATCTAATGGTTTTTGTAAAATTTAATTAAGTTCTAGCTTTTTTTGTTTAAATAAAAACTATTCATTGAGTCGATAAAATAGTGTGACAAAGAAAATTACAGATGGTTGTTTATGTGTGAATATAAACCCAGGAAGACTAAAGAACTTGCGTACGAAGCCTTCCTGGGAAAAAGAGGTGAGCACCAATGTAATTAGTGTTCTGTTTTTACTGAAGAAGAGTTATAAAATATATAAACTTTTCGTTTATGTATCTATTCTATGATGAATACATAGAAACATATATTATGTAATGCTGATTTTTAATCATATTATGCAATGTATTAAATGTAAAAAAAGTACGATTATAGATGTGGAATATGCTGGAAAAAGGTATTGCGATACACATTTTATGGAATTAATTGAAAAACGAGTTAGAAAGCACTTACGAATAACTCAAATGATTGATGTAAAAAAAGAATATGTGCTTTTGGATGATTCGTCATCTGAGGCTAAAATTGCGATGTATCTATTAAATAAAATTTTTAATGGCTATTTAAAAATAAAAATTGTAAAAATGAAACCGAAAATGAAGGGTTCGAATGTTATTTTATCAACTAATCTTGATGAACAAGCACTTTCTTTTTTAAATGAATTTTTGAAGAATAAAAATAAGAAAGTAGATGATGTTAAATCTAATGAAATTCCAAGAGGAGAATTTAACAAAAAACAAATAGTGCCTTTAGAAGTTTTGATGCAAAAAGAAATAGAAATTATTTGTAGAATATTAAATGTTGAGTTTTATCCTCGTGTTAAATCAAATATTTTAGCATCTCTTGAAAAACAACATCCAGAAATAATGTTTTCATTATTTAAAAGCAAAGAAAATTTGAAGTGAAGTGTAATTAAGTAACAGGTTTATTGTTTTGTATTGTTGAGCGAATTTATTTATTCAATTAAGGTTTTTTGATGTAGGTTATCGTATAATTTTTTTCATGTTCTAATTGTAGTTCTTTTACATCAAGTGCAGGATTTATTTTATGCCACATAGATTTTAGTTGAGATGGGAGCAGAGAATAATATTGAGTGGAACCACGATAATTTTTAGTCATTTCTAAAATATTATTTGTTTCTTCATCTTTTTTTCTAATTTTGAGCGTTCCAATTTCATTTACAACTCGTATTTTAGGAGGATAATAAAAAATTGTTCCATTAATATTTATATCGCCCTCATTTATTTCAAATTTACCTTTTGTTTTATTCATTATTTCTTCTTCATGTTCAGGTATTGTGTCGATTAAAATTAGTCCTCCAGGATTTGTTTTCAAATATGCTTCTTGAAGAAAATTCATAATTCTTGTTTCCATTAATTGTGGATTTAACCATTTTGTTTCTATTTTAGAGGACGATTCCCAAATTCCATCTGTGCTTAAACCATTACCTATGTTCATTATGATGTCATATTGAGTTGAAGTTTCTTTTAAGTGATTGTGCCAATTTTGTTTATAAAAAATTATTTTCTTAGTTAAATGGGTGGAGGTTACACTGTGTGCTAGATTTTGCATATCTGAATCGCTATCAACACAATGACAAATAAATCCTTTTTTTGCAAGTTCGCGTGAAACTTGAGAAAATCCGCTTCCAGCATCAAGAACTATTGGAGATGCGATATTTGGCAGTTCTAATCTAAAAAAGTTAGCGAGTTCTAAAGAATAAGATTTAGGATGTATGGCATTAGATATTAGGCTCCATCCTTCTGATTTGTTAAGATAGTTTTTATCAGCTAGTTGATCAAATGGCATATTATCACTTTTTTTATACTTATAGAATTAGAAATTGATTTATAAACTTTTCTTCCCTGAATAGTAGATATTTATGCATTTTTTGAAATCATAACTTTTTGAAATTGTGACTTAATCTAAACCAAAACTTCTATCGAATGATTTCATTTCTCTAAGTTTGCCTAAAAATTCAAGACCTCTGTCGGTTATTATGATGTATTCGTAGTTTTTTTTATTAATTTTTTTAACAAGTGAACTGTCGACGAGTTCTTCTAGATAAGATTTCATTTGAGTGTGAGAAAGATTAGATTTATACATTAAATGGGTGGGTTTGATTTCTCCATTCTTCTCTTGAATAGATAGAAGAATATCTTCAATTATTTGTATTCTTTCCCTTTTTTTTGCCATGTTGTAGTACCGAGATAAATATTAGTAAAAGTATGATGTATCCAAATAGTTGAATTAGTTCCCCTAATACATACATTGATGGATTAAGATTAGCTAGTATAAAAAATATTCTACTTATGCTTAAAATTAAAAAACTTGTAGCAAGCCACATAGTGCTTTTGAGTTTATTTTTCTTGCAATTTCGCCATAATGAGTGAGCAATCATGAGCGTTAAAATAAGTGCTGTTAAATGCATGAAAATGTATGCATTTTCACTAAATATGGCGAGTGCTAACATAAAATAAAGTGTTAGAATAGTTGTTTTAATTGATATGTTTTGTTCATATATGCTATATAAAATAAAAAAGCCTATTAATGTTAATAAAGAATAGGTTATGAATGCTATTGAAAAATAAAAATTACTCGGTTCAACATAATAAATTAATCTACCAAGAGTTTGATATATTTGAACATTAAATGTGGTTAGATATAATAAAAAATAAGTAAATATTTTGAAAAGAAAAGAAATACCTAAAATTACCATTGCCACAAATAAATGAAGATGTTTTTTAGTTTTATCTATGATGTAATATTTCCATGAAAAAAAGCCTATAAGTAATAATACTAGTACGCTTACAAGATCAACGATGAAATCAGGGCCTGAAAACCATTCTGGACCCGGGGTTACAAATAGATGCATTTGCTCGATAATCAGATTTTCATTTAAAAAACTTATGAATTATACATCCAGAAGATTGTTTCACACGGTTTATATACCTTTTGTACGATTGTATGTTTATGAAAATTGCATCATCGAATCGCATTTAACTTAACGTTAATAAAAAAATATTCGATGACGGAGGGATAAAATGCATTTCAAAAGCAGACATAACAAATCAATTAGTGACATAGGTTTTGATTTAGACTCTATGGATGATTCAAAATTTGATACTATCGGAAGTTTAAATGATGACGAATTAGAGTTTTTAAGATTTAAAAAATCAAGAGCTAGACTTAATTTTCAAACTCCCGACCCAAGGTTAGGGGATTATGAAACTTAGCGGTTTCAAATCCCCTTATGCCTTGCTATAAATTTAGAAGGCATTTGGACGAGTATTTAGAGAAAAATTAAAATCACGCACCTCCTTTTTTCTTTTTTTTATTGATTTCTAAACTATTAAACATAATAAATAAATTATCAATAAAATTTATTTAGATAACATGACCCATCTATCTACGAGTTCATTGTTATTGTTTGTAAATGGAATATATTGTGCGACGCCTTCTTTTTCTAATTTTTGCCAAACCATTTTTCCGGGTTGACAAACAAGGTTTGTTTGTGTTCTATGAGTTTCTTTGGAAAAAATCATATCTGAATAAAGCGGAGAATTAAAAAAATTCGAATAATGAGCATTTGTAAATTTGATTAAATGACTATTTATTCCAAGATTTCTATATGTTTCGTTTGTTTTTTGATGAGACACAAACGGTTTTGGTCTTGGAGGAAAAACTTCTAAATCAAAAAGCAGAAGATTTGTGCCTAAATCATCGTTAAGATTGATTGGAAGAGTTATTGCAATTCTTGAAACAGGTAGTTTGTTATGAGTTGCAACCACTTCATAAATATTTAAATGTCGATTATCAACATATAGTGATTTTGTAGGTAGTTTGTTTATTTGTATATTTAATGAATTATAGTCGAAAGTCATAATTTTAGGAATCTCTTTACGGTTTTAAAAGTTTCTAAAATATATGTGTAGAGATTTGCGAGAAGAAATAATCAACGATAAAAAATGAATATATCTTCAAATTAAAAATGGCAAGTTAGTTGAATTGCCAAGAAAAGATTACAAAGGCTTTGTAGATTATTATATGCTCACAAATAAGAAATAAGATAAGCGTGCGTGGAAAATCCATTTATTTTTACTGGACAAATCCGTGCAAAGTATTTAAATATTAATCTAGTTTTATTGGTACTTATGGATAAAGATAAAGCGCTTGTTGTTTTTCAGAATAAAAATATTAGAAGAACCTGGTTTAATGATGAATGGTGGTTTGTAGCAGTAGACATAATTGCAGTTTTATCTGAATCCAAAGATCCTTCAGGATATCTTAAGGATATGCGTAGACGTGATGAGGGTTTCGCAGAAGGGTGGGGGCAAATTGCCATCCCCCTTCAGATTGAAACATCTGGAGGAAAACAACAGATGAATTGTGTGTCTGTAAAAGGGGCATTCAGACTCATACAATCCATTCCTTCAAAGAACGCAGAACCATTCAAACAATGGCTTGCACAAGTTGGTTATGAGCGCATACAAGAAATAGAAAATCCAGAGCTTGCTCAAAAACGTATGAAAGAAATCTATAGGGCGAAGGGTTATTCCGATGATTGGATTGAAAAAAGAGTCAGAGGAATTGCTGTTCGAGATGAGCTTACAGATGAGTGGAAGAAAAGAGGAATATTAGATGATAAGGGCTTTGCGATTCTCACAGCAGAGATTTCTAAAGCGACATTTGGCATGACTCCGAGTGAATATAAAAAATTCAAAGGTTTAGCAAAAGAAAATCTCAGAGATCATATGGATGATTTAGAGTTAATTTTTACAATGCTTGGAGAAGCATCTACTACTAGAATTGCTAATGATAAAGATGCTCGAGGTTTTGTTCAGAATAAAGGTGCTGCAAAAGAAGGTGGAGAGGTTGCTGGAATTGCAAGAGTTGAGCTTGAAAAAAGAAGCTCGAGAAAAGTATCTACAAAAGAAAATTATATTTCTGTTTTTGAAAAAAGTAAAAAATTGATGGCAAAGAAATAAAGTAAAGCGCTCGATGCGAGATTTGAATTATGTATGTGCATATATACTCTGATTTAGTCTATTTTCTATTTCATAATTTTTATATAAATCTTTCTTGTTGCTACCTTGGCTATTTATATCAAATAAGGATTTATGAAATTTAATATTTGTTTTGCTTCATAGTCCATGTTAATGTTTAGGGCTAGAGGTATGTAAAAAGAGAGGCTATCATCGACTTTTCTTTTTATTCCTCTAGTAGATAATTCATTTAAAGTGCTTACATTGTGAAGCATATCATATATTTTTACGACTTGTATTTTTTCAGGAGATTTAAGCAAGCGTTTTTTGTATTCGGTCTCATCTACATTTCTTGTTAGTATGTTTACGCCGTTAGCAACTTCTTCTCCAAAATATGTTTTTATGTGGTCTAGTGTTACGGGGGTGTCTTCAACAATGTCGTGAAGCCACGCAATTTGTAATAATTTAAAATCCTCTTTATATTTTCTAGTATTTAGTAGTTCTTTTACTATATATTCAGGGTGGGTTATGTATGGTGTTTCGCTATTTCTTCTTTTTTGATCTTGATGAAACTTGCGTGCGACTTGTTCGGCAAATACTAGCTCTAAATAATTTGTCTCTGGATTGTATTTGAACTCTTGTTTACCTCCAAAAGAATTTGATAGAGTTCCTTTCTCTTTAAGGGAATTATATATTATAGTATCTATTTGAAGAAAGCCATAACTGATTTGTCTATCAAAAAAGCGCGACTGGGGTGTCTGGTCTGGTTCTGGGGGAGTTAACATAATTGTAATTGAATAATCTAAACTTCCAAAATCATCTGTATGATCTATTTCAGTTATTTCTTTGTAAAACACAGGATGTGTTTGCATATATGATGCTTGCATTTTAGAAAGAATTGTATCAATACTTTCAGCTATTGGCGTTGTTTGTTTTTGTTCTGGATTTGTCATACTTGTCACCTGATTTTAGAAGTTTTATGGAATAAATATGGGTTACACTAAGATAAAATAATAGAACTATAACAACATATTACAAAGGAAAAATTTAAATACTTTATTCGTCAATATCAAAAGAATGGAGAAAAAACTTACTGCTCAAGGTCCAAAAAATAGAAAATCATACACAGTCACGTTACCATTAGAATGGGTAAAAGCTCAAAAACTTAATCAAACAAAAACTGTAGAATTGAATATAGTACAAAACAAAATAGTAATTTCGCTGTTGAACGAAATCAAAGAAAAAGTAGTTCTTGATGCTAAAGTGTATGGAGATAATTTGCGTAAAATAATACCTGGGTTATATAGATTAGGTGTAGAAGAAATTAAAATAAAATATGAAAAAGGAGAAGATGTACTTAAAATTACAAAAATAATTGAAACTAAACTTATAGGATTTCAAGTGCTTGAACAAGGAAAAGAATATCTAATAATAAGGAGTCTTACAAAGGAATCTGAAGAAGATTTTAGAATAATTTTAAGAAGAATATTTTTGCTATTATTGGAACTTGTTGTATCGACGGACAAATATGAAATATCTGCGACAGAAGCTAACATATCAAAATTAATAAATTATTGTCAAAGAATAATTTCAAAAAAAGGTCATAGTGATTATCAAAAGACGCCTTATTATTATCTTCTTTTAGATAGACTAGAAAAGTTAAAAGATGAATTTGTTTGGTTATCAGAAACGAATTTTGAAAAGAATAAAGCGGTGGCTAAAGATGTTTTGGAGTTGCAAAAAATGTTAAGAACATCTTATGAATTAATTTATTCATTTAACAACAAGAAGTTTGCTGATTTGCAAGAAAGAACATACGTATTTAAACAAAAATATAAATTAAAAGAGAGCCTATTGCGAGAAGATGTATATGTGCATAATATTGCAAGAATTCTTAATTCTTTAACAGGAGATATTCTTGGTATAGTTCAGTCTAATTTACTTTAGATTTTAATATGTGTGAATGGGAACGATTATTAATTCGCATATGATGTGAGTTTTTTTATTTTTTGATTTTTGGTTCGAGTTCGTTATCGGTGTTTCGCGATTTTCCAGAGTGGTTCGAAGTAAGATCGAAATGTTGTGGCGGTGTGTTCATCGTAGATGACTGTACACGAAATTGGTTCTTGATAGTGAAGTATTAGTGTTATGTTTTTTCCATATATGTCTATTCCGACAGGCGTATTTAGTTTTAGTATTTTAAGTTCTATAGTTTTTATATTTTTCATATCGTCGTATATTTTACCTTTTTCTGAAAGAATGTATTTTGCAGTAATTTTTTTTTGTTCTCGCATTTTTTCCCATTTAAGCCAGTATTTTTGCGACCATGAATTTATGTCGCTAATTCCTAAAGAAATTATTTCTTCTTTTTCCGGCGTGTTTTTTAAAGCTTCTTCAGCAGCGGTAATTATGCCTCGAAATCCAGTATATGTGACAATTCGTTTATTTTGAATTGTTTGTTTTCTAAGTTCAGATAATTGAGGAATTAATTTGGATAACTAAGTGTTTTATGGACAATAGAGAAGTTTGCCTTGTCTTTCTGTTTTTTTCGTTTTATCATTTAATTTAGTTTCATATGTGCAACCAAGAAAGTATCTTTCTTGTTGTTCATTTAGCACATTAATAACTTCTGTAATAAGGTTCATGCTTTTATTTAGTAACTCAGGATTGTCATCATATTCTACATTGAAATTGTCTAATCTATACTGAAATTCCATTTTTTTAATTCCATCAGAATGTTCATCTTTATTCATGAATAGAGTTATTATATCATCTTTATCCGCGAAATCAAACTCTCGTTTAGAGTGATTAAATAACGAGGGTTTATTAGAAATTAAATCTATTATCTGTTGTTCTGCATATCTAAACATGCTCTGGCAGTTCTGTTTAGTTTCTTCATCTAAATCATGCAAATATTTGATTGCTCTTATTGGTTTTCCGTCATGTACAATCACAGGATCTATTTGAGTTAGGCATCCATTCTTTAATATCTTCAGATTGTCAGATTTAAGAACAGTTAAACACAATGCGGAGGCACAAATCGATGGCACTAGAGTATTAAAATGGCTAAATTTTTTTCTTATGGTATGGGCCAGCATTAATCCTTCAGTAAAACATCCTCCGAGGCCATATAAAAGTACAGTTGCGTTGTTGTTTTTTAAACCATCTAAAAATGCAGCGATATTTTTTTGCATATCGCCTTCTATTAATGCACCTTGCGAAATATGTGGGTTAAATATAAGCACTATGAGACCATTACATTGTAGTTCCGATTCCAAGTCTAACATTAAAGAATTTATTTTCTCGTCAGATTCCGGAGTTATATCTTCATCACAACACTCAGTTTCACCTACCATTTTACGGTTTAATGTTGCATAAGATATATAAATGTTGTCGTATTTCTATGTATAATTGGGGGCAAAATTACACATAAAATACACACATTTGTGGCAAAATAGAAATATTTATAAAAGTGTAACTCTCTTATAAACACGAAGCAGGAGGTGCAGGTTTATGTCAAAAAGGATTCACATCGAA
The DNA here is from genome assembly GCA_041660865.1 of Candidatus Woesearchaeota archaeon. GTDB lineage: Archaea > Nanobdellota > Nanobdellia > Woesearchaeales > 21-14-0-10-32-9 > 21-14-0-10-32-9. Next base: position 506,771 of record JBAZVO010000001.1, on the reverse strand, counting down.
TTAGGAGAAAAGGCAGCTGCAGATTTAGAAATACTTAGAAAGCAATTAGGGGTTAACACAAAGACGGAAGCAATTAAAGCGAGTATTTCGTTAACAAAATTTCTTGAATTACAAAAAGAAAATAATCAAGAGATAATAATTCGTGACCCGAAAACTAAACGAGAGTCAAGATTAGTAACACTTAGATAATTTTTTTATTTAATATGGCAATTTCAATTAAAACTGAAAAAATTGAAGAAGGAAAAATTGATGATTTTTCTGGAACTCCTACCATGGAGAGTAAAATTACTCCTTTGAGAACTCATTTTACAGTTGCTAATATTATAAGTGTTCTTGTGATTCTTGTGTTTTTATATTTGCTTGTTTTTGAAAAAAATACTCCTGATTATTTGATTGGTTTTGTGGGTTCTATTTTTGGGTATTATTTAGCAAGAGCACCTTATGATTTTTTTAAAAGATAAATAATTTGTTCTTCTTATTTTTGCGTTTTCGAAATATTCTTAAACTTAAGATTTAAGTTAACGAAATATGAACCCTGTTGATTTGAAAAAAGAATGTTTTACAGTAGCAATGGATATAATTTGTTGGATGAGACGAGAACAAAAAGAAAATTTGAAGTTAAAAGAATTTGAGCATATAATATCAGGACGTATGTGTGCCAAAAGAATCATTAAACGACGAGACGATTTGCCTGACAAAATTATGACTTGGGTCATTGAAGAATTAGAAGGACAAGCAATAATAAATAGAGAATGCTATCCTGGGGGGAGTGATATAATTTCATTACAACCATGTTAGAGTTTTAATTTTGGTGATTATTTTCTCTTACTTTGATGTAAACTAGTTTATATTAAAAAAGTTGATGAATCATTCGCATTAGAATTTTCTTAGAACCGAATCTAAGAGTAATGGTAAGCTCACCCGGAGTAATGCATAAAAAGAAACAAGTTCTAGTCATAGATATATAAAATTAATATTGGATATGTTTATCTTTTCTTTGACATTACTTCTTCAAAGAACTTTTCTACATCTTCTAGACTTTCATAATCTTTTTTTGAAGAATATAAGATTTTTAAAGGTTTTATTAACAAATATATAAATAATATAAATGTGCCTACGCATATGAATAAAATAATTAATTTTGTACATCTGTTTATCGAACCAAAAAACAAGTCTTGTGTTAATGATATAATTGCTGAACCTAATAGCCCTAGAAGAAGACCTACAATTATGCCTATTTGAAAATTAATGCGTTCATTTATTTTATTTATTAATTCTTTCGCAGTATATTTGCTAGGCATATGAGATAAGTTTGTTGTGGAATTTATAAAATTTGTTAGATTTTTATTATATGCAATATTAAAGTAACTATAATATGACTGTGCATGAATCTTTTTCAGGAATAATGCAAGATACAATTGCTTTTTCTTGTTCTGTTTGACATCCTTTTTCTAGAATTAATATTAAATCTTCATCATTAATGACTTCGCTCGGCTCTATTCTTTTTGATTTAAATCTTGTAGTAATGTCTTGACTAACATATTTGTATATCTTTTTCGCGCCTTCACGAACATTAACATCTGAAGATAATAATCTTTCATCTTCAGATTCTAACCATTTGTAAAATTGTTTTATTGCTTTTCTGTAATCTGCATTTGTAGCAGAACTTTTGTTGAACAAGTTTATCTCAACAACTAACGCTTGTAATTCGCTTAAATTCAAAGTTCTAAAATCAACAAGTCTATTTTTAGCGAGGAATCTGAGGTGACCTAAGAGCTTACCTGCACGATATTGCTGAACCTTACCAGTACTTAGTAAAGAAACACAAAACGCTCTTAAATCATATTTATTTCTTTCAGAAATATTTTTATCTTCGGCCATAAACCTGAGTTGCGTTTGATAATATTTTGCTCTTCCTGGATATAAGTCATTTATGTTCATTTTTCTATTTTAGTCAGGAACAGTAGTTTATATTGCCTTCAATCTGTAAATCGCTTTTACAGATTATTTTTAGGGTGAGAGTTTAAGAAGTTTATAAAATTAAATAAGCGCTCGGGGTGAGATTTGAACTCACGATCCCAAAGGGACAGGATATCTGCGGTATTGTAAGTTTCATACACATAGGATATTCGGCTTTAAATAAAGTCAAATCCAATATATAGCAATCCTGCGCAATACCAGGCTATGCGACCCGAGCATAAGTCTTAAGAAAGTTCTTTCTTTTTTAAAGCTTTTGACATTCAGGATGTTTTTTTGATTCTCGACGTAATTATGCATAAGAGTTATAAATAAGTAAATAAGATTAAAGTTATGAGGGGAAATGTAAGATTAAATATTCTTAATATATTTATAGTTTTATTTATAATAGTTTTAAGTTTAAATGTTGAAGCTGAAGATTTTAATACTAGACGCGAACTTTGGCTAGAAACAGAAGTTACAATTCCGATTCATTTTGTAAAAGAATCTTCGAATGCAAAATTGCAAAGTCTTGATATAAATTATTCTTGGATTCCAACGACGGATTATAGACAAAAATTATTAGACATAGAATCATCTCCTTTTGGAATAGTTTCAGATTCTGTGCTGGAAATTAGACGAGATATTTTGGCTGATTTTGATATGAAAGTACGTTTTGAATCATATGGTTCATCGAATGCGCTTCAGGTTAAAACTAAAGTTGATTTTCCTTTAAAAAATTTAGATTCGTCATTAAATGAGTATGTTTTGCCTTATGATAAAATTGATATAAATGAAGATATACGAAATAAAGCAATAGAGCTTGCAGCGGGTGAAGATGATTTGTATGTTGTTGTTTTCAAACTTGCTGATTGGACTAATACAAATATAAATTATACTTTAAGTTCAACAACTCTTGATGCATCGCTTCCATCTTCTTGGGTTTTTGAAAATAAACAAGGAGTTTGTGATGAGATATCTAATTTATTTATTTCAATGTGTAGAAGTCTTGGAATTCCTGCAAGATTTGTTTCAGGAATATCATATACTAATGATCCTCAATTTCAAAATTCTTGGGGGCCACATGGTTGGGCAGAAGTTTATTTTCCTGGATATGGATGGGTTCCATTCGATCCGACATATAATCAATTAGGTTATGTTGATGCGACGCATATAAAATTTATAGATGGGGGTCAAAATGATAAAAGTGCTTTAAATTATGCATGGATTGGAAATGATGTGGGTGTATCTTCAGGTAAAATTAAAATTGCAGGACTTGTTACTAAATCAGGCGAGCTTTCAAATGCAGATATTGTAATAGATGTTGATTTTATGAAAGAGTTTGCAAGTTTTAATTCATATAATGTTGTGCGTGCAAAAATAAAAAATGAAAAAGATTATTATGTTGCAAAAGAAATATCTATTTCAAGAGTGGAGGGTATAGATGTATTAAGTCCTGAACGACAAGAAATTCTTCTTTTTCCAAATGAAGAAAAAACTATTTATTGGATTATAAAAATTAATAATTTAAATCCTGATTATATTTATACATTTCCTGTAACTATTTATTCAGCTAATTATAAAAGTACGGCTAATATTCAAGCAGAGAAATTAGGTCAAAAGATATCTTTGTTAGCGGCACAAAATTATGCGCTTTCACAACAAGTAGACGTTCAAACTTTGAAATTTAATTGTAATGTTTCTTCAAATGTAATTTATGTAAACCAAAGAGTTAACATAGAATGCTTTAATGATGTTAAAAAATATTTAAAAATATGTGTTGAAGATGTTTGCTCTTCAGAATCTTTTTTATCGACAAAAAGATCATTTATTTTAAATACTTCAGGATTTACAACAATAAGAATTATGGCCATTGATACAACAACAAACGATGTAGCATATTCTTTTTTAAGTTTTAATGTTTTAGATGAAGCAAAAATAGATTTAGATGTTAAAGCGCCTTCAAGTTTAGAATTTAATGATGTTGGAGAAATAAGTTTAATTCTTAACAAACAATCATCAAGTCTTCCAAAGAATGTAGAAATAAATATTGTAAGTAAGTCTTTAAGTCAAGAGTGGAATTTAACTAAACTTGATTCAAAACAAGAATTAGTTTTAGAATTTGTCGGAAAAAATTTAAAAAATGGAGAAAATGAAATTTTAATAGAGATTAATTATGTTGATGAATTAGGCAAAAAATATTCTGAATCAAAAAATATAGTTATAGAATTAAAAAATTTAACGTTTATTCAAAAAATTTATGTTTGGATGAATGGGTTTATGAGTTAAGGATAAAATTTAATAAGAAGAATGAATTCTATAACAAAATGGTAATTGATAAATGTGAGTTCTTTGAAAAAGTCGTTCCAGACACGAGTATAATAATAGAAGGACTTCTTTCAAATATGATTGATTCTTCAAAAATAGAAGTTAAAACCATAATTATTCATGAAGCCGTTCTAGCAGAACTTGAAAGTCAAGCAAACAAAAATAAAGAAACAGGATATTTAGGTCTTGAAGAAATTCAAAAATTAAGAGTTCTTTCAGATAAAAATAAATTCAAAATAGAATATAAAGGTTCAAGGCCTGGTGATTTCGAAATAAAATTTGCAAAGGCGGGCGAAATAGATTCTATAATAAGAGAACTTGCTTTAAAAGAAAATGCGATTTTAATGACTGCTGATATTGTTCAGAGTAAAGTTGCTGAGGCTAAAGGTATTCCTGTTTTTCTTTATAAGTTTCCTGAAGAGCAAAATTTTATGATGCTTATAGAAAAATATTTTACAAAAGAAACAATGAGCATACATTTGAAAGAAGGATGCACACCTATGGCGAAAATAGGAAAGCCAGGAGAATGTGTTTATAAAAAAATAAGTGAAGATATTCTTTCAAAAGAAGATTTACAAAATTTATCAAAAGATATAATTGCTAAAACAAAATTAAGACCTGACTCGTTTTTTGAACTTGATAGAAAAGGAAGCACTATTTTGCAAGTTCAAGAATTTAGAATAGTTATAGTTCGTCCACCTTTTTCTGATGGTTATGAAATAATGGCTGTAAAACCAGTTAAATTTATGAACTTTGAAGATTATAATATTTCTTCAAATCTTTCAAAAAAGTTATTGAATGATTCAAAAGGACTTTTAATTGCAGGGGAGCCTGGTCATGGAAAGAGTACATTTGTTCAAAGCCTCGCAGTAAAATATTTAGAGATGGGTTTGAATGTGAAAACTATAGAATCGCCAAGAGATTTAAATGTGCCATCAAATATAACTCAATATAATCTGGCTCACGCATCAACTCAAGAAGTACAAGATATAATGATTTTAAGTAATCCTGATCATATTTTGTTTGATGAAATAAGAACTAATGAAGAATTTAAACTTTTTATTGATTTAAGATTATCAGGACTTGAAGTTTTAGGTGTTATTCATGCAAATAAACCAATAGATGCTATTCAAAGATTTGTTGGGCGAACTAATTTAGGAACAATTAATAGTATTTTAGATACGGTTGTATTTATTGAAAATGGTGAAATAAACAAAGTTTTATCAATTTCTATGCAAGTTAAAGTTCCAAGTGGAATGATAGCGTCTAATTTCACATTGCCAGTTATATTAATACGTGACTTTGCGACAAATAAAATAGAATATGAAATTTATATGCAAGGCGATGAATCAATTATTGTTCCTATATCAAGTGAATGAGTGTGATAAAGCGTTTTTTAGTTTTTAGGTATATTTATTATTTTTATTGATTTTTTCTTTATTTTGAGTCGTTTGTTAGTTTTAGTCTTTTATTATTGAGTCTTTTTTATTGGGTTAATCATTCTATTTTTAATAAATAAAGTTACCCACGTGGCTAATATAAAAGGAAATGTTAATGCGATTAAATCTAATTTTAAAAAACCATAAAGAACAAATACAGATAAACTAATTGAGAGTATTGCAAATAGAATGTTTTTTAGGTTTTTACTCGAAAATGCTATTCCACATAAAACTCCATTGAACCCAAAAATGCCTAAATTAATTAAATTTAAAGAATTAGGAGTTAACAATAAACCAATTAACAAGCCTAATACGGATCCGAGTAATGCATAAATTGCTGAAATTCTAGAATTTATAAGAATTCCAACAAAAAACAAAAGCCCAGTAATTATGCTTGTTTGAAATAGCACTTGTCCAAACCCTAAACTTATTCCTGATAATAAGTTTAAATTTGTAAAAACCACAGGTTCTAGAATTGTGCGTTGCGAAATATTAAATGCAGTAATTAAAAAAATAAATATCCAGGTACTTATAATAAATGGAAAGGTATAGGGTGAAAGTTTTTTCTTATACATAAAATTCATGATTATTGTTGATAGAGCTATTGCAAGTATCATTAGTATAAATAATAAAAGCGTTGGATTAAAGAAAAATAATAGTGCAACGCCAATTAATGTTCCATTAAATCCATAAAGTCCATCTAGAATGTCTTTTTTTTGATATTTTAAAAATATAGCACAAAGAGTTCCACTAATTGTTCCAATTATGGCACCTATGCCAAGTAGCCATGATGCATAAAATATTCCAATTAGAAAAATTAATCCGCTTAAAGCATTATTTTGAAACATTACTTGTCCTATTCCTCTAAAAATGGATTTTATAAAATCTTTAGGAGTTAAGATTTGATTCATAAATAAAATTTTATTTTAAACTTTTTAAATTCTTTGAATTAGATTTAAGAATTGATATATTTTAAAAGAAGAGCAAACTGTTTTATTTGGTCTATAAAAAAAATAACCAAATTCAAGCTGCAATATGTGTGCATTCATACATCGGTTGATATGCTGGAAGTTTTGCATGAGATTTCAATCGATAGTTGTTGAATCTGTTCGATAAAAGCTTAGACATTATGTTATTGTTTTGAGGTAGAGTTCTCAGTTTGTATCACCTGCGCCTAATATACACATCCCTTTACACGGGGAACAATGCGTAATATATAAACCTTTCTTTTTTTGTCGAGGAGAAAACAAGCTTTAGTTTTCAAGTTTTTAATCGTGTGTCAATTTAAACACGACTTTGAATGCTTCTTCAAGAGATTTTTCATCGACGATAAATATGTGTTCTGAATGACAAATCATTGAGTCTATGATGCTAATGTTGTTTGTTGCAAGTTCATTTGATAGTGTTGCAAATACACCTGGTGTTTTTGTGACATTGGTGTTGTAATCAATTGTTAATTCACTGAGTTTATTTGAAGATTCAACTATTTCTTCATTTGTAAATATTTTTTTTGCGATAAGTAAATTTTTATCATCCACGATAATTTTAATGTATTTTGTAACTTCAAATATTCTAAGTGTGTCTCCTGCTTCAAAATCTATTTTCGAGTAAAGTTCAGCTAGTTTTTTTCTTATGTTGCTATTTTTTTTAAGTAGCATTGATGCAAGTTTTGTTCTTGTTGATAATTTACTATTTTTTAACATGGAGTAAACTTTTGTATTGGTTGCTTTTTTTTCATTATTATTTTCATATCTACGAATTGCACTAATAATTGCATCTAAATTATTCTTTAAATCATGTTCTTGTGATATTTTGCGCGCAAGCGCACTTATGTTTATTAGATTGTCTAGTAGGTTTTTTTTAATGCTTGCATCGCCGTCGATGATTTTCCAAACTTCTTTATTTATATTTGTCATATTATATTAAATTTAGTCATTATTTATATTTTTTACTAATATTTGTCAAAGTTATTATATTTGGTTTGAAATTCTTTAATTTTGTAATTTAACGATTTTCGTTTAAGGATTATTAAGTGATAAAGGGAATAATTGATAAAAATAATAATTGGTAAAGATGATAATTGATAAGGATGATAAGAGGTTAATTAATGAATACAAAAAATATTTTGAGTGATTGTCGGTCTTGTTTGTTTTGATATGGATGGAACATTAGTTGATGGCGAAACAATAGTTTTAATGGCAAAAGCTCACGGTTGTGAAAATGAAGTAAAAAAAATAACTGATCTTGCAATGAATGGATTACTTCCTATGGCTGATGCGTATAAATTAAGATTAAATTTGTTAAAAGGAATATCTCAAAAAATACTTGAGGACATAGGAGATAATTTAGAACTTATGCCAGGCGTTGAAGAGACAATTATCGAACTTAAAAATCAAGGATTTATAATTGCTATAATTACTGGAAGTTTTGATATATTTGCAAAAAAAATTGCAAAAAGAATAGATGCAAATTATTGCATAGCAAATAAGATGGAAATAAAAAATAAGATATTTACGGGAAATTATCTTTTAAACGTTTTTGAAAATAAAGAGGTACATGTAGAAACATTAAAAAAACGTATTCGAGCAAAAACTATAATTGCTGTGGGCGATGGCGCAAATGATATTTCGATGTTAAAATTTGCAGATATAGGTGTTGGATTTTGCGCAAAAGAAATTGTTCATAAATTCGCAGATGAATTAATAAAAGAAAAAAATATGCTGGAGCTTTTGAATATAATCAAATCTCGAGGTATAATTCCCTTATTAAAGGAGTAAATAACAAAACATTTTTAAAAATGAAGAGAGTAACTGATAAATATGTTAGACATAAAATTGCTTCGGGAAACACCAGATCTTATTAGAAAAGATTTGGAAAAGAGAAGAGACAAAGAGAAACTAGCCTTGCTAGATAAAATTCTCGAGTCAGATTCATCTTGGAGAACATTAAAACATGAAGAAGATATACTTAGACGAAAAAGAAATGAATTAAGTCAAAGTATTAATGAAGCTAAAAAATCAGGCAAAGATGTTAAAGAGATTTTAGAAGAAGCAAAAAAAATTCCTGAATTAATAAAAGAATCAGAACAAAAACGTCTTCAACTCGAAGAAGAAATAAAAAAAGGACTTGGTTCTCTGCCTAATTTAATGCATGAATCTGTTCCATATGGAAAAGACGATTCAGAGAATTGCGAATTTAAAAAAGTTGGAGAAATAAAAAAACATGACTTTGAATTAATTCCGCATCAAGAAGTGGCTGAAGGTTTGGGTGGTGCTGATTTTGATAGAAGTGCAAAAATATCAGGTGCAGGATTTTATTTTCTTAAAGGCGATTTAGCTTTGCTTAATCAAGCAATCATAAGATTTGCAATAGATCACATGGTTCGAAAAGGATACACTTACGTTGAGCCTCCTTTAATGTTAAATAAAGATGCATACGCAACAGGCGTTTCTCTTGAAGATTTTGAAAATGTCATGTATAAAATTGACGGTGAAGAAAAATTCATGATAGCAACAGCAGAACATCCTTTGCTTGCACAATTTATGAATGAAACAATAGAAGAAGATTCTCTTCCAATCAAACTTGCAGGATATAGTATGTGTTTTAGACGTGAAATTGGAAGTCGAGGCATTGATACAAAAGGATTTTTTAGAACACATCAATTCAATAAAGTTGAACAAGTAATTCTTTGTAAACCTGAAGATTCTTGGAAATATCATGAAGAGCTTCAAAAGAATGCTGAAGAATTATATGAACAATTAGAATTACCATTTAGAGTTGTTAATATTTGTACTGGTGATTTAGGTTATTTTGCTGCGAAAAAATATGATATAGAAACATGGATGGCGAGGCAAAACGAATACAAAGAAACGGGCTCGAACTCCAACTATACAGATTATCAAGCAAGACGCGCGAATATACGAATGCATAGAAAAAAAGACAACTCATACGAGTTCTTGCATACATTAAATAACACTGCGATGGCAACTTCGAGAATACTTGTTGCGATACTTGAAAGTTATCAAAATGCAGATGGTTCATTAACAATACCTAAAGCATTAAGACCATATATGTATGGAAAAGATAAAATAATTGCAAGAAATAAATTTTATTAGTTTTTTTGTTTCTTTATTTTTTTAGTGTTGTTGTTTTAATTTTTTATTTCTATTTTTTTAAAGTTAAATATTTTATTTTTCGTCTAATTTTGTTAAAACTAAAGTTGTATTAGAAATATCTTTAGTTGGAATAAAAGAGTGGATAAATTTATCATATTGCGCTAAATTCATAGAATTAAATAGTCCAACGTACTCTCCACTTAAATTATTAATTGTGGCGCCGTTACTTGAAACATAGTCTCCGATTTTGAACTCATGAGGAAATCTAAGAATAAGAATGACTTTATCGTTTTTTATGTACGTTAAACCATATATGTGAATATTTGAAGAATATTTTCCAGGAGTTATGCTGCCTGTTCCTTTTATTTCATTGTTTTTACAAATCAAGATTGTTCCTTCTAAATCTAATTTTTTATCTCGACTTAAAATATGTCCTTTAATACTGTATTTATCATTTATCATTTGAATATCTTCATAATTCATTAATGTATGTTGATATTTTTGTATATTTGTGAGGGTATTTATATTTTTATGTGTGTATTTAGAATAGTGTGTAAAAATATTTATTTATAGTTAATGTAATTTTGAAATGTATTAATTTTTAATTAAAAAAAAGAAGTTTTTAAATATTTATAAAAAAATAAAAAAATTATTTAAAAATTAAAGTTATCAGAATCTTCAAGAATCTTCGATGCTTGATTTGAAACTTCTTCGAGTTTTGATCCGCCACAATATGGACATTTAGTAGTTTCTTTGCCTTTCTTTTTTGAAAATCTGTATTTACAATTTGGACAGGCATATTTTATTATGACTTCTTTTTCTTCTTTAGTTCCAAATATGCTAGGTTTTACATCTTGAGTTTTAGATTTAGTTAGTGATGTGGCGGTTGTATGCGCTCTTGAATTACAAGTATTGCATACATAAACTTTTTTAATGCTATCAAATGTTACTTGTTCCATTCTAACTTGCCTGCCACAGGCTCTACATAAAACAAATTGTGGTTCTGCCATATTGAACACCTCGGGGTATTTTCTTAGTTATTGCTATTTTCAAGTATATAAACATTTCTTATTGGGGGCTCTGTCCCAAATAGAATCTTTTTGTATACGGTCGTTAGCACTCTCGTCTCCCTCTGGGATACTGCGCTCACCGTTTGATTTGGTTTCTCGTTTGTTGTCGAGTCTATAGCTCTCGATGTGTTTTTTTAGTGGTGAGCTAGGCAGTATGGTTTTTATTCCTTTTGGGACAGAGCCTTATTGGGCGAATTTTAAGAGAATAAGTTAAAGTATGTTAGTTAAAATAGTTAATAATATTTGAAGTATTGAATATGATTTGTTTCAAGTTCAGGTTAATTTAACTAAATTTAAATTAATTAACCACTTAAAGATGAACTTGAAAATTCAAAGTATTTAGTATAATTTTAGCAAAAAGTATAAATATGATGTTTTGTGTTTAGTTATATAATGGGTAATATAAGCGGATGGATTTTCATGGCGGTTGGCGCAGCAGTATCTCTTTTCTCAAGATATGTGCAAAAAAGAGGAGGAGATGGCCTCGGTTTATTTTTTTGGGTAGGAGTAATTATGATTGGTATTGGTGTTTTTAAAATAATAACCAAGTTTATTTTAAGGGATAATAATAAATTAAAAGAAGAAAAAGACAAAAAGAAATTCGATAATCCGCTTCAAAGATTCGGTTTAAATAAAGATTTACAAGGAGTTAATTCTGGAAATGCATTGCAAGAACAACAAAAAGTTGCAAGCGAAATTCAAGCAAAGTCTATTTTAGTTTGTAATAAGTGCGGAACAAAACATTATTCTACTAGTAATTTTTGTCATATTTGTGGCTCAAAATTAAGATAGGAGAGTCAAATGAATATTTTGAGCAGGTATGAATAAGTTAAAACACTTTGTTTATTGCTCTTTTTGAAAAACGAATTATTTATAAATTTTAACTTTTAATGTTATACTATGACTACATACACGAAAAAAAGAATAAAAGTTATTTTTACAGGGGGTACTGTGGCGGGTAATGTTGCTGAAAGTAAAATTTCTCAAAGTATAAAGTCTGATCCAAATAGTTTTATGGCGATATTGGAAAATTCAGTAGATATTGTGAAAAAAAATTGGAATATAGAGATAACTCCATCTATTTGTGAGTTGTTTAATATTGACAGTTCCAATATGCAACCTGAAAATTGGACTATGATAATAGATGAAATTCAAAATACTTATGATGATTATGACGCGTTTATTATTTTGCATGGAACAAACACGATGGGTTATACTGCTGCGGCGTTAACTTTCGCTTTAGAAAATGTTAATAAACCAGTTATTCTAACAGGAGCTCAAGTGCCTTTAGGATATTTGGGAACTGATTCTGTAACTAATTTAGTAAATTCTTTAAGAATGGCCGTTTGGGGTTATCATGAGATTAAAGGGGTAATGGCGGTTTTTGGTAGCAAAATTATTACTGGAGCAAGAGTAAAAAAAGGAACAGATTTTGATTACGATCCTTTCAAAGCATTTCAAACTGGTTCTTTGGGAAATATTGGAAGATTTATGAGGATAGATGAAGCTGCGATGAAAAAGCATATTGGCTATTTATCAAAGCATAAAGCTTTAGCGATTCAGTCAAGAGTGTTAAGTGTTAAAAAAAACTTTGATACAAAAAGCATTGCATCACTAACTGAATTTCCTGGAATGTCTGTTGAAATTTTTCAATCATTGGTTGAGAATAATGGAATAAAAGCATTCATTTTTAGAGCGTTTGGCGCAGGAGATCCTAGTAGTCATTTATTTCCAGCTTTTGAATATTTAAAGAAAAATGAAATACCTATAGTTGTTACAACTCAAGCTCCGAATGGCGTTTCTAATTTTCAAGTGAATGAAACCGGACAATATCTAAAAGAACATGATTTAGCTATTCCAGCATATGATATGAGTATAGAATCAATAACTGTAAAACTTTCTTGGCTGTTAGCTCAAAAAATTAAATACGAAGATATAAAACAGAAAATGATTGAAGATATGCATGGAGAAATTATTACAGAAAATGAATTAATATGAATTCTTTCAAAAAAAGAGAGTCATCAGGCTTTTCGGTCAGTTAAATATATAAACATCTTTCTGCAGATACATATCAATGGAGACATTTGACTGTATATATACAAGAAGAAGCATAAGGAAATATCAAAAAACAGATGTAGAATTTGATAAAGTAACAAAAATTCTAGAAGCCGCATCAAAAGCTCCTAGTGCTGGTAATCTTCAAGCATACAGATTTATAATTTTACAAGATAGAGATGTAATAAATCAACTTCCGGATATGTGTTCGGATCAATTTTGGATAACTGAAGCACCGATAGTTATAGTTGTTTGTGAAGACATAGAGAGAATTGAAGCACATTATGGTTTAAGAGGTCAAAGACTTTATGCAATACAAGATTGCGCAGCTGCAACACAAAATATAATGCTTGCAGCGCATGATTTAGGTTTAAGTACTTGTTGGATAGGCTCATTTGAAGAAGATTATGTTGCAGATTTATGTGGTGTGCCAACAACTGCAAGAGTTCAAGCGTTAATAACTCTTGGCTATGCTGCTCAAGAGCCTGATCCAAAATCAGAGGAGCCACTTGATGTTCTTGTTTATTTTAATAAATATGGTGCGAGAGTTGCTAATATGAATATGGTGACGCATGAATTTAGTAAAGAAATAAGAAAATATACGAAGAGACTTGATGCAAAAACTGAAAAAGGATTAAAAGAATCAAAAGAAAAAGCGACATCAACTCTTCAAAAATTCAAAGATGCAATTAATAGAGCTAAAAAAAAGAAAATCTAAAGTTTTTTTTCAGATTTTTTATGTCAAATTTAAATGTGTTTGTTTGATTTGTTATTTTTTTAAACGAGATTAAAACGAACGCCCATTGCGCCACCAGTTCCACTAAGTGGTTTGCCTCTACCATAAATTTTGAAATTTCCGCCAGGACCTCTCATTCTAATTTTATCACAGTATGTGCCATGTTCTAATGGAGGTAATGAGCTATCTTCAAAATCAAATACGATGTTTGAAACTCCATATTTTGACTGTAATATGTATCCATAATCTTTGGAATTCAAATTAATAGATTCATCATTAAACATAAAATATGGTAACGGTTTATCAAATTCTTTTGTTGAAATAGTTTGACTGCCTCTTGGAAGTATTAATGCTAAATCGTTTTTTTCCGCAATTTCAAGTATTGAATGTGCTAAATCTCTATCAATTGGTGTATCGATATTGGTTGTGTGCGCTAAAAGTAAATCATTTATTGTTGTGTCATCGGAAAAGCCATTTTTTATTAAAGCGATTTGTTTTTCTTTTTCTTGAAACATAAATAATATGCCCATATTAGTTCTAGAATATTTTAAAAACAAATTAGTGGTTGATGAGTCAAAACTCATTAAAGCTTTTTGTGAAGGAGAAATAAAATCTATTTTTAAATAATTAAAATAATCTCTTTGAGCTGCTAAAGATGATTTAATATACAAATAATTAACAAGATGTTTTCTATCAGGGGTAAATTTTTGTAATAATTGCGATTCTACCATAGATTAAAGGATGTTAGTAAATTTATAAACCTTTCGTTAATTTTACTACTTAAAAGAGAATATTATTATAAAAAGCACTAACTTAAACAAAATATTGAATTTATTATAGAATTTATGAGTTATGGCGGTTAAGCAGTAATTTATGAAGAATGCGTGCAATTAATGATATTTTTTAAAATTATTTGTTAAATTCTGGCTAATATTTATATAAAAAAACACATTTCTTGTTCTTATGTCTGATTCTTTATTTCCACATGCTAATATCCGTGAAATACAAGATGTGCTATTAAATGCAGTATCTGAGGCTGTAAAAAATAACAAAAATCTAGTTGTTCACGCACCAACTGGTCTTGGAAAAACGGCTGCGAGCATAGCTCCAGCACTTTCAAATACTCTTGAAACAAAAAAAACCATATTTTTTCTAACATCAATGCACACTCAACATAAAATCGCAATGGACACAATTAGAGACATAAAAAAAGCGCATAATGTAAAAGTTATAGGTGTTGATATAATAGGAAAAAAACATATGTGTCTTCAAGAAGGGGTTGCAACACTTCCTGCAAGAGAATTTTTAGAATATTGCAAAGCATTAAGAGAAGATGGAAGATGTGATTTTTTTTCAAATTTAAAACAAGAAGAATCATTATCATTTGATGCCAAAGCTGCAGTTTCAGAATTGAAGTCCTTAAGTCCTGCAACAACAACTGCACTTCTTGATGTTTCAAAACATCATAAAGTTTGTCCGTATGAAATATCTATGCTTGTTGGAAAAGAATCTAATATAATTGTTGCTGATTATTATTATTTGTTTCATCCAAAAATAAGAAATTCATTTTTAACAAAAATAGGAAAAGAAATACAAGATGCAGTAATAATAGTAGATGAAGCACATAACTTGCCTGCGAGAATAAGAGATCTTGCAAGTGAAAGATTAACGAGCATAAGTATTAGAAGAGCCATGGCTGAAGCTGAAACATATAGCAATCCAAGAGTTTTAAGAATATTAAAAGCGCTTCAAGGAATACTTGAAAGTTATGCTTCAATAATCGAAGAAGAAGAATATGTAAAAAGAGAAGATTTTTTTGAAAAAGTTAATAGTATTGAAGATTATTATACGATCACTGATTATTTTTTAGAGACTGCAACAGAAATAAGAAAAGAACAAAAACAATCATACATAGGAATTATTGCAAGCTTTTTAGAAGCATGGACTGAAGAACAAGAGGGATTTACAAGAATATTTTCAAAAGCCAAAGGCTTCAAAGATGAAATATTAATTTTGAGCTATAAATGTCTTGATCCGAGTGTTATTAGTAGACCTATTATAGATTCTGCGTCATCAGTAATTTTAATGTCGGGAACTTTAACTCCAACCACAATGTATAGAGAACTTTTAGGATTCAAAGAAGAAAACACGGTAGAGATGACTTTGAAAAGTCCGTTCCCTGAAAAAAATAAATTATCTTTAATAATTCCAAAAACAAGTACAAAATTCACGGAACGATCAGAGTATCAATATAAAGAAATGGCTTTAATTGTTTCAAAAATTGTTAATATAATTCCTGGAAACTCAGCAGTATTTTTTCCAAGTTTTAAACTTAGAGATGATGTTTATAATTATATGAAAGATTGCGAAAAAACAGTATTTTTAGAAAAACCCGGTCTTACAAAACAAGAAAAAGAAGAATTACTTGAAAATTTCAAATCATATAAAAATGTTGGAGCCGTATTACTTGGCGCTACAATGGGAAGCTTTGGTGAAGGAATAGATCTTCCTGGAGATTATTTAAAAGGAGTTATAATAGTGGGACTTCCTTTACAAAGACCAGATTTGGAGACTAAAGCATTAATTGATTACTTTGATAAAAAATTCAATAAAGGTTGGGATTATGGTTATGTTTTTCCAGCCTTTAATAAAACTCTGCAAAGCGCAGGAAGATGTATAAGATCAGAAACAGATAGAGGAATTGTTGTATTTATTGATGAAAGGTATTCATGGCCAAACTACATGAGATGTTTTCCTCCATCCTGGAATCTTAAAACAACAATACTCTATGAAAGTTTAATTAGAGATTTCTTTGATATAAGGCTAGAGCGTCAACAATCCCTTTTCAAAGGCGATGAGTAGAATATAATAAAATAGCAGGATATTTATTTAAATCTCACAACATTTCCATATTGTATGTTAAATAACATTAGAAAGTTAACTTGGCCAATAAATGCATTTAAGTTACTTTATGCTCAAAAAAAAGTAGTTAAAGATGCAACGAGAGTTCTTAATGACTATGTGCATGTAAATCATTCAAATTTAGAAGTTGAGTGCGAGAAATGGTTGGCTCAAAAAAGAAATAGAGGTGCAATGGTTTTAACAAAAACAATAACTGAAACTATTTGCGACTTAGAAAACATAGACTTCAATTCAAAAGAAAAAGAGTTATCTTATTTTATAGCGGCCGCTGCAAGAATGGCAGATGATGTAACTGATGATGAGATGTTTTCTTCAATAAAAATTAACGTTTTAACTAATTATGATAAACAAATGACAAAATTTCCAGAATTAAATTTATTTTACGCAATTAATCAAAAATTAATAACTGATTTATCTTCTACATTTATTAATGAACACAAAGTAATAATAAATAAATACAATGAAGCTCAAAGAGATGGTTCAAAATTATTTAATTCAAATAGTAAAGAAGAAGTTAAAGATATACGAGAAAGACAAGGAGGATATTCTGCATTAATATTATATTTTCTAACAGCTAGAAATCAAAAAGATATACTTGAAGAGTTCAAGGGGGTTTATGCACCTTTAGAAGCATTACCAAAATCTAAACTTCAAGCTTTGTATAATTGCGGAGCATGGCTTATAAGATTAGACGATTTATGGGATATAGAAGAGGATAAACGAGAGGGAAGAAAACAATTAGCAAGCGAAGGGCTTACGAATTGGAAACAATTTAGAGAAGAAAGCGAATATGTTTTCAAAGGACTAAAACAATTTTATTCTTCACAAAAAATTGATAAAATGGAAGCTCAATTTGAATTAGTTACAAATCCTTTAGTTGTTAAATTATTTAGTTGAAGTATATTTTATTATTTTTACTATTCATTTCCCAAGTTTCTTGAGAAAACAATTTAAACGCCACTATCTTCTAAGATGTATGGATTTCATAGAGCTTGCAAAAGTGTATGAGGCGTTAGAGAGTACCTCGAAAAGATTGAAAAAAACATTAATAGTTTCAAATCTACTAAAAGCGACGCCTGAACAAGACTTAGAGTATGTTATGATTTTAGTTCAAGGAAGAGTGTTTCTTGCTCAAGATGAAAGAGAAATGGGTGTAGCGTCAAAACTTGTTGTTAAAGCAATAGCTGTAGCGACAGGGCATACTACTTCTCAAATTGAAGAGCAATGGAAAAAGAAAGGAGATTTAGGACTTGTTGCAGAACATTTATGTATTTCAAAAAAACAAAACACATTATTTTCTGAGGAATTAACAGTATCATCTGTGTTCAAAGACTTACAAAAAATAGCAGCACTCGAAGGAATTGGAAGTACAGATCAAAAGGTTAAAACAATTTCTAAATTATTATCGGCAGCTCAACCTGTTGAAGCCAAATATCTTGTACGTGCAGTTCTTCAAGATCTAAGAGTTGGAATAGCGGAAGGAACACTTCGTGATGCGATAGCATGGGCATATCTTGAAGGAATAAATCCTAATTATGATTCAAAAACTGACACAATAAATCCTGATGATCGAGAAAAATACAATCAATTCTTACAAGCAATACAATCAGGACTTGATAAGACGAACGATTTTTTAATAGTTGCAAAAGAAGCAAGAAAAGGAATGAGTGCATTAGAAAACATAAAACTTGTTGTTGGAAATCCTGTAAAAGTAATGCTTGCACAAAAAGTTAATAGTGTTAGTGAGGCATTTGAAGTTGTTGGAAGACCTGCGGCACTTGAATACAAATACGACGGATTTAGAATGCAGGTAAATAAAAATAAAGATGAAGTTATAATTTACACAAGAAGACTTGAAAATGTTACAGCTCAATTTCCGGAAGTTAAAGAATTTATTTTGAAAAATGTACATGCCGAATCATGTATTCTTGATTGTGAAGCTGCAGGGTTTGATTCAAAAACTGGAAAATATACTCCATTTCAACAAATATCGCAGAGAATAAAAAGGAAGTATGATATAGAAAAATTAGCAGAAATTCTGCCTGTAGAATTAAATGTTTTTGACATATTATATTTAGATGGAGAAAGCGTATTATCTTTGCCATTTATCGAACGAAGAAAAATACTAGAGAAAATAATAAATCCTATTCCAAAAAAAATAGTCTTGTCAGAACAACTAATAACTGATAATGATGATGATGCAAAGAAATTTTTTGACATATCTGTTGCAAAAGGCAATGAAGGATTAATGTTCAAAAATTTGCAAGGAATTTACAAACCGGGAAGCAGAGTGGGGCATATGATAAAATTAAAATCATCAATGGATGATATTGATGTTGTTATTGTTGGTGCTGAATGGGGTGAAGGTAAACGAAGCGGATGGTTTACATCATTTACAGTTGCATGTCAAGTCGATGGAGAATATTTAGAGCTTGGAAAAGTCGGAACAGGTTTAAAAGAGAAACGTGAAGAAGGGTTATCATTTGATGAATTAACAGAACTGTTAAAACCTTTAATAAAAAAAGAAATAGGACGAGAAGTAATAGTTAAACCTAAGATAGTTATTAGTTTAAAATTCGAAGAAATACAAAAAAGTCCCTCTTATTCTTCAGGATATGCTTTGAGATTTCCAAGAGTTTCAGTTTTAAGAGATGATAGGAGTCCTGACGATGTAATATCTCTTGAAGAACTAGAAGATGTATATTATAATCAAAGAAAAAAATAAATTAAAAGAAAAAACTAAAAATAAATAATTATTAAAATCTATCTGTTTTTTATGAAGCACCTGTTGTAACAGGTTTAGATTCACAATTAGTTCCATCGTTACAAGTATTGGCTATATTACTTGTTTTTTCGTATTGTTGTGTGGGTGCATTTGTGTTTGCGATATTGGTGTTTGTATTCTCTTGACTACATCCTGCAATCATAATAGATATTGCTAGCAAAAAAATTAATAAATATTTAACTTTAGTTCTCATTGTTCACGCCTCATTTTTATCGAGAAAAATAACTTTTTTTTATATAGTTTTCGATTCATTTATTGTTCATATTTTTAGAAATTTTAATTGAATTTAAGAAATAAGTTATAAGTTCATTTTTTGAGGCATACATCACAATTTCATTTTCTTTGCGTTGTGCCAATATATATCAAATATTAGTTTCATAGACGTAGCTACTTGTTTATTTTTTATAATAATGCCGACAACATCTTCTTTTAAAGTATATAATGCTACTTTATTTCCATAAATAAAAATCATACAAGGAAAATCTTTTAGAGAATTATTGTAACGTATTTCTGTTAATTTTTTATATTCTGGTTTGTGAAACGTTTCTTCGTCATATTTATCCATGACTATGTTTGCCGGAATTTTTCGTTCAAGTCTTATTGTTCTAACATGTTCTGGTTGAAATTTTAATAATTCTTTTGATAATTTATATGAACCAAAATAATATGTTTGTTGTTTTTTACTAAATACATCGTAAAGAATAGTCGATATGCCTTTAGTTCCTTGATATATTTCAACAGAACTTCCCTCAATAGTTGCTTTCTTTAGAATTTTCAAATTTGGCAGAATATCTTTAATTAATGCCTCTTTTTCACGTAATTTATCGATGAGTTTTTCAGGATCTGTGGATTCATAATGTTTAATATTTTTCTTAACAATAAATGAAACAATGCCTTTATTTGTTAAATAATTAAGAGTATTGTAAATTGTGGTTCTTGGAAGATCAATTCTTTTTGCTAGCTCTTGAAGAGTAACTGAGCCTAAGGGCAAAAGAGCTAGATAAATGTCTGATTCTTTAGACGTTAAACCATATTCTTTTAGGTTTTGTTTTAGATTCATTTATTTAATTTTATTATTTGTTTATTTAAATTTTGTCATTATCCTCCAAAATGGTGGACTATTGTTTAAGTAAGTAGATATGCATACTATGAGTAGGTGATAACATGGAAGAAAATATGATTAATAAAATAAAAAAATATTCAGCTATAGGTACTGTTGCAGGTGCATTATTTTTCGGAGTGTATATGAGTTCAAGTGTTGAATACAATAATAAACTAAAATATGAAAAAGAACAAATAGAACATGTTCAATGGAAAAATAGAATGGATAGTTTACAAAACATTGATGAATTAGTTTCAAGACTTGATGGATTTGATGCAACAGCGGCGTGGCTCGGAGGATTTGACTTCAAAAAATCTTTAGAAGATAAATATAAAAAAGAATACTCTTTAAGAAATGATACGGTTCCAAAGATTATGGTTGTGTCCTTTGAAGATTATTTATCGGGTTTGTATTGTGAACAACAATACAATAAATTAAATTCACTTAAAGAATGAACTTTATTTTTTTTGTTTGTTGTTTCTCTTTGTAAATTAACTTCATATTTTTTTCTTATATATGTTATTTAACCATAAACCATACATGGCTTGAACAAGAATGATTGTTTTTTCATAATTTATTTCTTTGTCTATTGGTGCATTATTAAATCTGTGACCTGGTAAATATTTGTATGCTTCAAAAGTTGGAATTCTAAATGTTTCATGAAATAATTCTTCGAGTTTAATATCTCGCGCTCTTTCAAAATCTTCATCTGTTGAAAAATTCATTCTATGTGAATCGAAATTTTTGAATATTCTTTTTGCTTCAATTCCAAAACTTCCATCTATATTCATTGAAATATTTGAAATTGTTTTAATATCATCAGATCCGAGAGGAATTATTAGACCTGCAATGTCTGTGTGCACGCCATTAATGTGATTTTTTGATCCTATTGCATGAGTTAAAGTTTCAGCTAAGTCATAAATATTAGAAATAATTAACTCGGTATTTCGATAATTTAAAGTTAATCTATCTTTTAAAAAAGATTGATTTATTTTATTTTTTGTATCAGCAGGAAAACTAGTAAGAGAACTTGTAGTATAGAATGTCATCATCATGAGTAAACCTCTTGCTGAATTTATATACTATGGGGAGTACAATTTATATAACTTATGAACAAATATAGAAGTTGGTCTAGTTTACTGGTGTTTCTATTGGTTTTTGGAGTTTACTTGATTTTTTTTAAATTTATTGGTTTTGCTATATTCCATAAAATCTCAAAATGGCTTTTGTAACTTTCAGCTATTAATTTATTTTTAATTATTATAATTAAAGGTTTATCAATAATCATATGTATGGCAATTTTATCATTAAATATAGTTGTTGTAGTTTCACTTTTTGTTGGCAAAAATCTACATTCGGTATTTTTTAGAGGAATGATTTTATTATTTTTATTTAGGTTTGAATATATTAAACGTCCTTTAATTTTCTGTTTTTCATAAGCTTTCAAAATATGCGGAATTTCATATAATGATTCATAGAGTTTTCCTGTAGCGCCGAAAGAACATATTTCTTTCGAGTCATACATTTCTCTAAGAAGGGCTCTAAGGCCATCTTTGCCTTCATATACATTTATTTCTTGAGAAATAATATTTGATTTTTCTATTTTTTTAAGAGTAGAAACTAATGTTTCTATTAATGCTTCTTGTTTTTTTATAGGATTTAGTAAATTGTCAGGTTTTGATGCCTTGAAAATTTTTTTATGATCTTTTGTAATGTAGGAAATCATTCCTTTTTCTAATAAATTATTGAGCACAGTGTATGCTAATGTTCTATCCATTCCTATATTCTTTGCGAGTTCATTTGCAGCTAGAGGTCCTTGTTTTAATAAATTTAAATATATTTTCGATTCATTTCCAGTAAGTCCTGCTTTGTGAAGTTGCTCTAAAATATCTTCCATGATTATTGTTTTTATTTGTTTTTATTTAAATGTTGTTATTAAAAATAACAACTAATATTAATATAGTTTATCAAATATTCTATTTTATGGATGATTTAAAAAAATCTAAATATTTGAAAAAAGCAGCACTAATAGCAATAGTACCTGCATTTATGGGGGCATACAGCGCGGTGCAGATGGGGGTATTGGAATATAAGCTTGATAATTCTGAAGTTTTAAAAAGAAAAAACACGATTGATGATAGAATAGGTGAGTTAAGTTATGTTATTAATAATTTAGGTATCTCTGATGCCGTTCAGGGAACGTTTCTTACAAAGTATGATTCTGCTATAAAAGAGATAAACAAGTTAGAAAAAGAAGAAGCAGAACTTATTAAACAAAAAGATGTAAGTGTCGCGTTAAAAATTAAAAAATATTATTCTTATTCAAAGGGTATCAATACTATGTGTTCGTTTGGTTTGTTTATTTTTGCAATGTTTAGTTATATTCGTGGTTCAGAATTAGAAACTAAATATAAAAATAATCTTAAAAATATTGCTAATAATGAGATTTGACTATTGCGAATGGCGAATGACTTCGAGAATAAAATATGGTTTTTTCTTTTTTGTTGTTTTTTCTTTTTTTGTTGTTATTTGCTTTTTTTTGTTTTGATGTATTGTTTTGTCGTAATGTTTTTTGTCTTCTATTTTAATTAGATGTGTATTTAGGGTTATATGATGGTTATTCATATCGTAAGATTTTCGATTTTTTCCAGAAAAGATTTATAACTTGAGTTGCGTTTTTTAAACGTATGGCTCGTAAATTAAACAAAAAATCTATAAGTAATGAGAAGTCTAAACTAGGTTTACCTGAGTCAAAAGTTATAAGTTCAGAAAAAATTGACTTCAAATATAATATAAAAATTTATGTTTCTATTTTATCTAAGTACAAATTATTAATAGGGGTTTTGATTTTTTTTGTTATAATTACAGAATTGTCTTTACTAGTAGATAAATTGCTTTTGAAAAAAGCAATAGATTATGCTACTTCTTTTTTTGAAGGAACAATGACGAATTCGGAGTTTTCATCAAAGTTAATTATTCTTGCGATTGTGTTTATAAGTATTATATTAATTCGTGCTGTAGCATCGTGGGTTAGACTACATTTACTAAATAGAATTGAAGGAAAATCAATTCTTGATATGAAAAAAAGATTTTTTAATCATATTGTTGGGTTATCTCACGGATTTCATACATCTAATAAAACGGGCTCTTTAATTAGTAGACTTGTTCGAGCGGGTGGCGCATTTGAAAGAATGACGGATGTATTAGTTTTTGATATTCTTCCTTTAATTGTTCAACTAACAGTTGTATTTATAGCGTTGATATTTTTTGATAAAGTATCAGCATTTGTCATGCTTGGAGTTGCAACAGTTTTCATGTCATATAGTTTATTTATGAATTTGAAGCTTAGAAAATCTAATTTAGAATATAATGATAGAGAAGATGAAGAAAAAGCATTTGTGGCAGATATATTTACAAATATAGATTCAATAAAATATTTTGGAAAAGAAAAAACAATCAAAAGTAAATATGAAGAAAAAGGCATAACCACCAAAGATGCTGCGATAAAAAACTGGGATTATTACAGATTTCTTATAGCAGGTCAAATATTTATTATTGGTGCAGGATTATTGTGTTTATTGATAACGCCATTTATGAGATTTATGAATGGACAAATAACAATTGCTGAAATAGTTTTCATTTACACAGTTTATGGAAATTTAACGAGTCCGTTATTTCATTTTGTAAATGGAATTAGAGGATATTACAAGTCCATGGCTGATTTTGATGCATTATTTAAGTATGAGTTATCTCAAAATGATATTGTTGATGCTCTTGATGCTAAAGAAATGAACATAAAAAAAGGAAATATACATTTCAACAATATATCTTTTAATTATAAAGAAAGAAAAATTATTGATAAATTTGATTTAAATATAACTGCTGGAAAAAAGATAGCGCTAGTTGGTTCATCAGGAGCTGGAAAATCAACAATAGTTAAATTAATTTATAGATTATATGATGTTCAAGAAGGAGAAATATTAATTGATGGAGAAAATATTAATAGATTTAAACAAGAATCATTAAGATCTGAACTTAGTATTGTTCCTCAAGATTGCATATTATTTGATGATACAATTTACAACAATATTGCATTTTCAAGACCTGATGCTTCGAGAAAAGAAGTGCTTAACGCAATCAAACTTGCGCAACTTGATAGAATAATTGCAAAACTTCCAAAGAATGAAAATACTATAGTTGGAGAAAGAGGTATTAAATTATCTGGTGGAGAAAGGCAAAGAGTATCTATTGCAAGAGCAATACTTGCAAACAAAAGAATATTGGTGCTTGATGAAGCAACATCTTCGCTAGATTCAGAAACAGAACATGAAATTCAAAAAGCGCTTCACGAATTAATGAAGGGCAGAACTTCAATAATTATAGCGCATAGATTAAGCACAATTATGAGTGCAGATACTATTGTTGTACTCGATGAAGGAAAAATAGAACAAATAGGAACACATAACGAATTAATTAATAAAAAAGGAATTTACAAAAAACTTTGGACTCTTCAGAAAGGAGGATATTTGAATTAGATTAGATTTTCGTGTTTTTCTTTTATTCTTTGGATTGTTTCCATAGTTCTTCGAAGAATTTCTTATATTGAGTGTGAATTTGCTCAGAGGTTATTTCTATCGCTGTAGGTCTATCTCCCCATATGAGATTTATTATTTTGTCTTTGACAATTATTATGCCTAGTGGCGTTTCATTGTTTGTAAATCTAATTTTTATGTTGGTGTTTGACTTATAGGTATTTTTAATGTTGTGTTTTACACTAGTATGAGCAATAGCAAAATCTTTGATTTTTTTTTCTTTTAATTTGTTATGAAAATTAGAGAGAAATATTTTTGTAGCGTTGCTATGATATTCATTTTTGAATGCAAATGCAAAATAGTAGTCTTTTGAATCTAAGTCATCTGCAAGTCTGTTAAAGAGAGATTTAAATGCGTTAAATCCTTCATGCACTATTACTGTTTGTTTGGTTTGTGTTGACTGTTGTTTGCGTTTTAGTTCTTCAACAATATCTTTGAATAATCTTTTTTTCTCATCGAGTATATTGAGAATTTCTTTTGGGTCTGATGCTTGAAAATGTTTGGTTTTTGATACCATAACAAAGCTTGACATTCCTTTTTCTTGAAGTTTTTCTAGTGTTTCATATACTTTTGATGCTTGAAGTTTTGTTTTAATAGTTAGAGGTCCGATTGTTGTTGTGCCTAATTCTATTAGGGCGAGATATACTTTTGTTTCTCTTTGAGTAAATCCTATTTCTTTGAATAATTCAGAGTTCATATTTAGAGTGTATTTTTTGTATATTTAAAGTTTATCCTCCAAAAGGAGGAAATAGATTTAAAATACTTGAAAACATATCTACTATTTGGTGATAATAAATGAGTAATGAACAAAAAAAAGAATCAAAAGTATCATTAGAAGATCAATTAAATAAAACGATGAGCGGACAAATAGTTTGTTTAGTGAGGCAAATGAATTCATTTGATTATGTGTTATTAGATGATAGAAAACTTAAAATAAGTTGTATTTGGGAATATGATCAGGTTGGACGTGAATATCTTAATTTAAGTCTTATAAATGATTTTAGAGAAGATGAATTCTCTGCAACTTATAAAATTTTTAATCAAGTTAAAACTTATGACGGTGTGGATTTTTTGGGGTTTAGGTTTTCAGAGACATTTAAAAAAGTTGATGATAATAAAAGTAAAGAACGTATTCCTTTTATGGCTCGCAAAATTGTGAATTCTGATTCTGTAATTGCTAAATATTTGAAATATCAAGAAGAGACAAGAATCATTGAGGATTTTAAATTAGAAGAAATGATTGAAGGAACAGATTTGTGCATTGATTATTCGCGATATGATATTGGTCAATCAACAAATCCAATTTTAAAAATTGCAGTTGATGAAGCTAAAAAATATGTTGTTGATTATTTGACAAATATAAGAGCACATTGTATGTTAACTGAAGATAAAAAATGAAGAAACAATTTTTTTAATTTTTTTGTGGCGAAGTTTGGTTTTTGTTGGTTTTATCAATCTTTACTTTCTTCCCGAACTTCCAAAGCCCTTATCTCCTCGAGAAGTATTAGCGGGTAGGTCATCTATTTCTTCTATGTTGGCACAAATAACAGGTTGAATTAGTATATTTGCAATCTTGTCTCCTTTTTCTATTTCGTAGTCTGTTTTAGAAGTGTTCAAAAGCGCGATGAATATTTCGCCTCTATAGTTAGAGTCTATAACTCCGCCCATGGTTTTTATGCCGTGCTTGAATGAAAGTCCCGATTTATCCCAAACAAGGGCGACAAACCCAGGTTCTAATTCAAAAGCTATGCCTGTTGAGAAGCTTTTTCTTTCATTAGGTTTTAAGGTGTATTGTTCAATAGAAAATATATCAAATCCTGCATCGTTTTCACGAGCGTATGCAGGTATCTTGGCGTCAGGATTTAATTTTTTTATTTTGAGTTTCATAAATTAATGAATAAAATAGGTATAATAAAAAGTTAATGGGAGTAAAACATATAAATGTCATAAACAAAGATGAGTACATAGGGAGGCATTATTATGGTTAATAAAAAAAATATAAAATCAAGTAAGAAGGCGCCTGTTGGAATTCCGACGGGAGTTAAAGTAATTGCGATATTAGAATATATTGGTGCAGGATTAAGTGCACTTTTTGGACTCGCGCTTATTTTTGGTGCAGGAGCAGTTGTTTCAATGTTCGGTGAAGGTTTTGGAGCATTAGGGTCCGCATTACTTATTGGTGCCGGAATATTTATGATTGGTATTGCAGTTCTTGCATTTTTCATCGCAAGAGGTTTATGGCATGCAAAAAACTGGGCAAGAATATTATTGATAGTATTATCTTGTTTAGGTGTTTTAATGACTTTAATATCTTTGTTTAGTGGCGAGATAGTGCAAGGGTTACTTGGAATAATTGTTAACGGCGTTATTGGCGGTTATCTTTTATTTTCAAATGAAGTAAAAACGGCATTCGCATAAAGATATTTTATTTTTCTTTTTTTTGAATGCTTTTTCTTCGTTTGTTTCGTTCTTTTTTTTCTTCGTTTTTCGCTTGTTTCGTTCTTTTTTTGTTGTTATGTAGTTTTTTGCTAAAAATTAATATATTTGTTTGAGTTTCTACATGTTAATGAACTGTGATTTTAGTCAAAAATATAGAATAAATGTTACTGGGTCTTCTGATGAATTAAAACTTTTGTTAAAAGAATTATTTGATGTTTTAGGTTATTCTAACTCTTATTCACAAATAAAGGAAAATGTAGATAATTTAGAAAATATAGTGCAAGAAGAAAATTATACTTTTGGTATTCATCATAGAATTTATTTCAATAAAAATCATATTTTATATGTGCCTAATGTTTCAGGAAATGTTGCGCGTAAATTTCATTATGAAACATTCAAAAGTTTTTTTGATATTGCGCGAGAAAATATAGAGAAATGAAGGTTGAATGATACAAAAGTATTGAAAAAATGAGAGAAAACAATTCATAAATTTAAAATAGTGGTTGAAGGTAGGGAGATTAATATTTACAGAGCATATATTTTCTGGCTTTTTCGAATAATTCTTTAGAGTCTGAAAATGTTAATTTTCTATTTACACCTTTAGACGTGTACCACCCATCGAATACTGAATCTGGATCTTCAGGAATTAAAGTTGTTTTTGTAGTTTCTATTAAGTAAACTATTTGTTTGGCTATTTGTCCTGCTCTTTCTTTTTTATTTGATCCATAAACGAATTCATGAACAATGTTTGTTTTAATTATGTTATAGTCTGTTGGTTGTAATCCGGTTTCTTCTTTAAGTTCTCGTTCTAATGTTTGTAAACTAGAATTTTCTTCAGTTTCTTTTCCGCCCGCAGGAAATGTTACATTTTTTGTGTTTTTGTTATAAATTAAAGCGTATTTTACAGGTGTTGTTTTTTGAAAAATAATTCCTATTACGCCGTCAAAGTGTTCAATCATAGTTATTTATTTAATTATATTTATTTAAATGTTTTGCTTAGTCGGGTTTTATTTCGACTTTGTTTCTAAGATTACGATTTTCTATGAAATCAAACAAATTATCGAGTGTTGAATCAAGAATTCTTGTTACTGCTTCTTTGCTATAAAATGCTAGATGTGGTGTAATAATAACGTTATTCATTCTCATTAACGCATAATCTTCTAGAAGTGTTGCCATTTGTTCTCGAGCCATTTGACTATTTTGACTAACAACTGCTTTTTCTTCTTTCATAAGCATTTCTCCTTCGAGAACATCAAGACCTGCGCTTCCTAGTTTTTTAGTATTTAATGCTTCAAGCAATGCATTAGTATCAACAATCGGACCTCTTGAGGTGTTAATTAACATTGCACCAGTTTTCATTTTTTGCATGCTATCTGTATTGAATAAATGATATGTATGACTATTTAGAGGAACATGAATACTCACAATGTCTGATGTTGCAAGTAATTCGTTAAATGATACATATGTAAATCCTAATGTTGTTCTAACATCTTCTTTTGGATGTGGATCATATGCAATTACATTCATATTGAATCCTTTTGCTATTTTTATGACATTTTGACCTATTTTGCCAGTTCCTAAAATGCCTATTGTTTTTCCTTTCAAATCAAAACCCATTAATCCTTCATATGAAAATTTACCTTTTGAAGTTACTTGATACGCTTTGTAAATATTTCTCGATAAGCTTAAAATTAATCCGAATGTGTGTTCCGCAACAGTATTTTCTCCATAGGAGGGAACATTGCAAACCTTAATTTTTCTTTTTTCGCATTCAGTTAAATCAATATGATCAAAACCTGTACTCATTGTTGCTATAAATTTTAAATTTTTGAATTTATCGAGTGTTTTTTTATCAAGTTTTGAAAAAACAAATGAAGATATAAGTTCAGCATCGAATGCTGAATCGTAAAGAGTATCTTCAATTTCAGTTTTATAGTATTCTACTTCTTGATTTAGAATTCGTTTCTTGAAATAATCTATTTCCCAGTCTTCGAGATCAAAAAATACTATTTTCATTCTATTCCTCTTTTTTTACTATTTTACTTAGTTATTGTTGAATTTTCTTTTCTCTTTTTATTCTTTATGAATTTAAGAATGTTATTATTTCTTTAACTAAAGATTCATCAAGCATATTTGTTCCATGTCCTTTATTTTCAAGAAAAATAAATTTTGAAGTAGGACTTATTTTTTCTAATTCTTTTACAGAGTCGCATGAATATGAATCTTCTTTGCTAACAATAACTAGACTAGAATTATCTTTCAAAGTAAGTTTTATTCCTCTATAATTTGTTCCAGGAGATAATAAAATAGATGCATTGTGAGGATTTACACTTATGTAATTTTGAATTGTATTAGCGCCTATACTTGCACCCATAAAAGAAATTTGATTTTTTGTTATTCCTTTTTTTTCAAAATATTCAACTGCTGCCGCCACATCTTTTTTCATTGCATTAAAATCGTCATCTGAAAAATCTCTAAAATCGCCCGAGCTCTGACCGTGGCCTCTTAAATCTAGGGATATAACGTTGTGAGTTTTTTGAAATTCGTTTATCCATGGCTGCCATGAATCTTTATTTTTGGCTAATTGATGAATTAATAATAATCCTTTTTTTGAAGTTATATTATGATAAAAAATACCCGTTAGTGTTTGCTCATCAGTTGTAGTTAAAACAATATTTTCTTGAATCTGGTAATTCATATAATTTCAGCTCTTTATTTATTTTTTTAGTCGTGATTATTTGTATATTTCTTTATTTTGCGCGTTTTTTTACGCTCTAAATTAGTTATTTATTTTTTATTTAAATAAAGTGTCTCAGCAGTTACTTATTTTTTCATCATTGTTCAGACGGGAATAACCTCATCATCGACATTACTTGTGAAAACCAATAGATTAATTAATGTTGTCTTTTTCACTTACTTAGTTTTCAGGACATTACTGAATTGGAGGAATAATATGGCATTTGATAAAGGATTAGACAAAGAATTATTTGGTGAATCAGTCGAATTCGAAGTTACTAGACTTAGAGTTAGCGTTTTTGCATATAATAATGGAACTCCTAAATTGCAAATATCAAGAGAAAACAGATTAATGGATAGTGGCGAATGGACATTTGCAAAAATGGGTAGATTAACAAAAGAGGAGCTTGAAAAAATACTTCCTTTGATAAATAAAGCAATTCCTAGTATGAAAAAGGAAGAGTAATAAGTCTTATTTATTTTTTTGATGTTTTAGTTGTGTTTTTTCATATTTTTAGTTGATTTGTTGTTTTTTTTGTTTTTTTTAACATTGTTTTATTTTTTTCAACTAAAAAGATTTATATACTTCTATTTGAAGCATTTAATAAAAATCTGTAAATAAAATTTACAGTTATATTTGAAGTCGAAAAATCGTGAATCCTAAGCAAGAACTTTCAAGGTATGTTCAAGTGAACATAGGTGCTGATACAAGGCGTCTTTCTCATAAAGAGAGGAGAATTATAGATAAATTAATACAAGTTGCTAAACTTCTAGATGATATATACATTGATCAAGTATATTATAGAAACAAGGAAATTTTATTGCAACTAGAAAAAAATCCTAGAAAAAATAAACATGCATTAAAATTATTCAAGTTTTATTATGGTCCATTCGATAGATTGCATAATAACAAAACATTCATAGATGGTTTTTTAAAACCTAGTGGTGCGAATTTTTATCCTGAAGATTTAAGTGCGCAAGAATTTGAAGAATTTATAAAAAGAAATCCTGATGTAAAAAATTCTTTTCAAAGTAGTGTAACATTAATTAGACGTATAAATAATGGTCTTGTTTCAATTCCTTATTCTGATGCTTATCGAGAAGAATTAACAAAATCATCTGCATTTCTCAAAGAAGCCGCAAAACTTAGTCAAAATAGAAGCTTAAAAAAATATTTTAATGTTTTATCTGCGGCTTTAATATCTAATGATTATTTTGAAAGTGATGTTGCATGGATTGATTTAAAAAATAATAAAATAGAAGCGGTTATGGGGCCATATGAAGTATATGAAGATGAATTGCTAGGCTTAAAAGCATCATTTGAAGCAGTAATTGGAATAAAAGATGAAACTACAACAAATCAATTAAAAATAATGGAAAGACATGTTGATAGGCTTGAAAAAAACTTGCCGATACCTGATAAATATAAAAGTAAACGAAAAGGTAAAGCAACACCTATAGTTGTCATTGATGAAATATTATCGTCAGGGGATGCAAGAGCAGGAGTTCATATGACTGCATTTAATTTACCTAATGATGAAAAAGTAAAACAATTAAAAGGGTCTAAAAAAGTTTTAATAAAAAATGTAGCTGAAGCAAAATATGAAAATTGTTTTATTCCAATTCTAAAAAAAGCATTTTATGAACAAGAATTAAATGAAGCATCATTTGATGCCTATTTTACTCATACATTATTACATGAAATATCTCATGGTTTAGGTCCTGGAATAATAACAAGAGGAGATCAAAAAATAACTGTTAATAGGGCGTTAAAAAATACTTATTCGACGATAGAAGAAGCAAAAGCAGACGTACTTGGAGTGTATAATTCATTTTATTTAATAGATAAAGGAATATATCCGAAAGAATTTGAAAGACAAATAGTTACATCATTTATTGGAGGAATCTTCAGATCGATTAGATTTGGAACTCAAGAAGCGCATGCTGCTGCTAATTTAATAATTTTTAATTTTTTAAAAAATAGAGGAATTATATCATATCAGCGCAGATTCGGAAAATTCAAGATAAATCATAAAAAATCGAGAACTGCATTTAAAACACTTTCAAGAAAATTACTAATGATACAAGCTAAAGGTTCATACGATGAAGCGAAAAAATTCATAGAAAAATATTCTACAATGGATGCTGGAATGAAAAAAATACTCGAAGATTTAAAAGATATTCCAATTGATATTCTACCAATATATAGAAAGGACTTTGATTAAATAATAAATTATTTAGTTGATTTTTAATATATTTTTGAATTTAATTTGTTCTAAATATTGTTTATAATTATTATTTATAGTTATGTTTTGTAAAATTATGTCTTGTATTCGGGCATAGAATTTCGTCTTCTTTAAGAAAATAAATCGGTAGAGAAAAATATTCTTTTTGTTTACTCGGAGTTTGATTATTGTCATTATTATTAGTATTATTATTTAAATTGTAAGAATGTGCTAGTGGTGCGTGAAGTTGAAGAGTATTTTGTAAGTTATTTGATGTATAATTGTCAGCTATATTGGCGGTTGATAAAATAGGATGTTGAATTTGAGGCAACACTCTTTGAGTTTGCATGAAAATTTGTGTTGTAAGCAATATTGTTGTTAATGTGTTATTCATAATTTTATTTTTTTAAAGGTTATTTATATATTTTTTTGTAATTTATGTGCTAATTGAGTTAATTTAATACGGGGGATGTTTTTTTAAGTTTTTTTAAATTTAGATTATTTGGAATAATTTGAAATAATGAATAATAATATAAACTATCTTTTTTTCTATAAAATTATACAAAGAATTAATTATTTAATGAAATTATTATTTTCAATTAGGGTTAAATAAATAGGTACAAGAGGTATTAAATAATTAAAATGAACCAAAAACGAACCAATTTAACAAGCAATTCTTTAAATGAGCTTAAAGAAGATTTAATTCTAATTGATGCTGGAGTTGAAAATATACATGTGGTTTTTTTAAATGAGAATAAATTAATTAACGAATTAGTAATAAATAATAATGATGAGATGAAATTTGTTTTAGAAAATCATAAAATTCTTGATGAACTTAAAATAGCGAATAAAGTTTTAATAACGGGTAAGATGAGTGAAATTGTTAGAAAAACTATTTCTAACGGAAAAATAATTTCATCTTCTGCAGCATTGTGGCAGGCGGCTAAATATAAAATACAAAAACATAACTCATTAATTAAAGCACAATTACTAAAGAATGAAGATGTAGAAAGTCAAAATGACTTAGAAATAAATGTTTTTGAGCAAAATGTTTTAGAGATAAATGCTTTCGAGCAAAATAATTTTGAACAAAATAATTTGGAAGGCGATAACTCTCAATCTTATAATTTTGAAAAAATAAATACTTATGGAATAATAGATCTTTCGGCATCAGGGTACTCAATAATTTGTGTAAATTCTGAAGGGGAACTTTTTGAGGATTTACTTACAATAAATCCTAAGTGTGGTGCGGGTTCAGGAATTAATCTTAGTCGAATACTTGAAAAATTAGATATATCAAAAGAAGAAGTAGATTCTATTTTAAGTTCATATTTAGGCGATGATGGACAAGAAAAAAGAAAAAAAGTGACAGTACGTGCAGATAGATGTGGGGTTTTTAGTTCATCTGCTACAATATCGGATAAAAATCAAGGAATCCCATTGGATTTTGCCCTCGCAACAACTTTGAAATCAGAAGTTCTAAAAGCGTGTAAAAAAATGTCTCCAGGTGTTGATGTAGTTATTTTATCTGGAAGAGTTTTTATGTGGAAATACGCAAGAGATTGCGCAAAAGATTATTTGGAGAATACTGGTGTGAAAAAAGTATTATTTGATAATACTCAACAAATTAACATAATGGGGTTGTACTCTTTAACTAGAAATTTAGGGTTTAATAAAATAAGAAATTATGAAGATAAAAAATTAACAACCCAAGATAAGCCAATCGAATATCCTTCATTTAAAACATTAAAAGAAGAGTATGAAAAAAAAGGATTATTTTTAAGATTAACTGAAGAAAAAATAAATGAACTATCCTCTGAGTCTATTCAAAATATTCCTGTAAATATTGGAATAGATGCAGGTTCGACAATGGCTAAAATTGCCATATGTTCTGCTGAAACTGATGAAATAATAAAACTTGACGCATATAATAATCATGGCGATACTGTTGAAACAGTAAAAAAAATATGGCAATCATTAAAAGATATAGGAATAAATTCTTTGAACATTCAACATATAGGAATTACTGGAAGTGGACGATATCAAGTTCAAAAAGTATTATCTACAGTATATCCAAATTTATCTGAGAAAATATTTACACTTGTTGAAAATTATGCGCACGCACATGGCAGTTTAGAGTATGCAAAAGAACAAATAGAAATTCTAAAAAAAACAATTCCTGATATAAATGAAAACTTTTATTCATTAGTTGATATCGGAGGGGAAGATACAAAACTTACGGTTGTAGCATTAAAAAAAGAAGATTTATTTGATAATGCGATGAATGTTAAATGCTCAGCCGGAACTGGCAGTTTAATGGATACTTTAAAATCTTTATTTGGAATAAAATCAATAAGTGATGCGTGTACTCTTGCATTTAATGCTGAAAAAAGTGCGGAAATAAATGCGACATGTGCAGTATTTTTAATGGAAAATGCAAAAAAATTACAGGCAGAAGGTTATCCGAAAGATCAGATTTTAGCTTCATGTAATTTTGCAATTGTTGAAAATATGAGTAGAACTCTTTGGAACAAAATTGATATTCCAAAAAATAGTATAGTGTTACTCCACGGACAAACAATGCAAAGCGATCCTCTTCCACTTGCAGTTACACACAAAATGCAAGAAAAATCAAATGTATATTGTATAATTCCACCATATCCTGGTCATAGAGCATGTTTAGGACTTATAAAATCTATAAAAGATAAAAAAATAATCAATACTGTAATTAGATTAAATGATTTTCTTGAAACCAAATCGAGTAAGAAAATATTCTTTTGTAGAGGTGCTGCTTGCGGAGATTCTAATTCTTGTTGCGCTAGAACATCATTAACATTAAATACGGTTGATAGCGCAGTAAATGTTTTATTAGGTGGTTGTACAACAATAAATTCCGTTGGAGTTGAAAAAAATAAAAACGCATTAAATAAAGATTGTTACAAAGAAATATGGTCTTTTATTGATTCAAAACTTCCTAAATCAAAAGAAGAGAATAGATTAGTTATTCCAAGAAGTTTCGCAGTATCAGAACAAGCATACTTTTTATCGAGAATATTTGAAAGACTCGGAATAAATGTTCACGTCGATAATATTATAGAAGAAGATATTTTGAAAGGCCAACCTTATTTTCCAGTAGATGTTTGCGCACCATTAATAGGCGCTGTTGGTCAATATGAAAGATTAGCTAAAG
The DNA here is from genome assembly GCA_041660865.1 of Candidatus Woesearchaeota archaeon. Lineage (GTDB taxonomy): Archaea > Nanobdellota > Nanobdellia > Woesearchaeales > 21-14-0-10-32-9 > 21-14-0-10-32-9. Next base: position 471,081 of record JBAZVO010000001.1, on the reverse strand, counting down.
AAAAACACGGTTTAATACTTGTTCCTCAAATTGATTTTTTACCATCTAATGGAAATAGCCTTGGACGAACATGCACTACAAATCAAGGAGGAGTGCTTATTGCGATGCATCATGCTAAACTCAAATCTCCTGATTCTAAATTTTATTTACTAGAATTAAGTTTAGATAAAATGGAACCAGAGTATTTAACCGCTCAGTTATATTTAAGACTTAAAGATTTAATGCAGTTTTACAATATAAATATAGATAGAAAAAAAATGATTGAAATTATTCGAGAATCAATCGAAGATGAAAAAAAATTAAGAAAAGAGCTCGCGCTTAAAGTCAACGAATTTATAGAATACGCAATAGACAATAAAAAAAATGTAGCAATTGTTTGTGGAAGAGAATATATTTTAAATCCTGGAATTTATGATAGTCATGTAGGGAGACTTTTAAAAGATAAAGGATTAATTGCGATACCATCATATGCTATCGATATAAAATTAAATGAAGATTATTCTCATATTTATTGGAAAAATCCTCACGACATTATAACAAAAATAGAAGCTATAACTAATAAAAAATTCAACACCATCATAATTAATGAAGAACTCAAAAAATCAATAAATTTAATAGAACAAAATAGCACTCATACAAATATCAATATAGTTCAAGTATCAACATTTAGATGTGGGCCTGATACGATGACTTCGCATTTAACAGAAGATCTTGCACGAAAAAAACCAAATCTTCTAATACAATCAGATGCAATGATAAAAGAGTTAGCACATCTTGAAAATAGAATAAATACCTTTCTTAATCAAATAGAGAAAAAACTTCACGAAGAATACGTTGTTGATGAATTCAAAATAGAACTAATAAATAAATTTGAATCAGGCGCAATAAATAAAGACAAAGACGTAGTATATTTCCCAACGTTGCATGAAAATCGAATGATTACATCCGTTATTAAAGGTGCAGGAATTACAGTCATTGATAATTATGAAGATGAAACATATAATTTAAAGAAAAAAGTAATGATTGGAAGAAAATACGCAGGTGATGCGGTTTGTGCTCCATTTGCTGCAGTTTTTGCAGATATAGTTCTTGCGGCAACTGATTTTGTCGAACGCAAAAAAAGAAACGATCCATTAGTTGAAGGAAAAACAAGAATGCTAGTTTTTGATAATAAAGGAACAGGACCTTGTAGGCAAGGACAATATTACGAATTGCATAAATTGTTATTACATCGAAAATTTAAAGATTCAACAGAACAAATAGATTCAAAACAAGAAAAAATAGAAGAAAAATATTCTGATTTTGTTAAATTAATTGTAAGTGAAGAAAAAAACGGATTTAACATAGGTCTTGATGAATGGGTATTAATTCAAGCATTTCAAGGATTAGTATTACAGGGGATTTTACATTCATGTCTAATAAAAGCTGGAAATGTATGTAATTCCATTGAAGAATATTCTGAATTTATGAAAGATTATACAACTATGAAAAATCAAATGTTTGAATTAATGGAAACATCACTTGAACCTAATAAACGATTATTAAACATATCAAATAAAATATCTAAAGGTTCAAAACATTTAGGATTTGTCGGCAAATATTTTGCATACGGTTTACATAATAATAATGGATTTAGAAAAATTATAAAATCATTTTCAAATAAATGGTTAAAAAAACAAAATAGACCCAAAATAAAAATACATGTAGAAGGCGAAGCATATATTCGAGTTGCACAAATAGAAGAAATATTCAAAGAAACCGTAGATTTAATAGGACTTGGTTCATTCGAAATGACTTATTCTCCATTATGGTCTTATTTAGAATTACTTCTTGAAGAAAATTTAAACACGATACAGAGCGAATTAAAATTGTTTGAACAATTAATTATTAGTACGCAAGATAAAACCAAACTTTCTGAATTAAAAGAACTAATAAAATCTAAGAAAAAAGACTTGAAAAATATAATTAATTTTAAACAGTTACTTAGAAAAATATTAGTTAATCCTATATATTCTGCTGCAAGAATAGATCCGCCTCATGAAATAAGTCACACATTACATAATGCAAAAAAAATAGTGAGTAGTTTAAAACCGCACGGCGAACTTCCGCCATACATAGGTGAAGCATTAGCTAAATCTGAAGAAGGCTATGATTTGTTTTTAAATGTAGCGCCAGAATCCTGCATGATAAGTTCAATGGGGCAATCATTTACAGAACCAATATTAAATATGACAAACAAAAAAATGAGAATACAAGGGTTATTCACATTAAATGGAGAAGTAGATAAAGAAAAACTCGAATTAGCTCTACTAAAAACCTCAGGTCCTGAGAAGTTTTATTCTATATGAGATTTGTTATATATATTATATATATTAATAGGAGTTAATATGTTGTTGTTGGCGGTTATTTTTTTTGACAATTTAATTCAAATTCGAAACGTAAATTCCAACAACAATCGCAAACAGCAATCTTTATAAATCATTAATTATTCCTAAAGTTAACGTCCGAGTTAATAGCGCATAGGGCGAATTCGTGGTATCCACGTTTTCTCAGGCGTTTACATTCGGTTTTCAGTGAAAAAAATGGCAGAATTCAAACATATCGTAAGGGTCTGTAACACGGATCTTAAAGGGGAAAAACCAATACTATACTCACTTACAAAAATAAAAGGAGTAGGTGTAATGTATGCTAACATGGCTCTTTCTGTTTCAGGCATAGATAAGGCGAAGAAAACAGGAGATTTATCAGAGTCTGAAGTAACTAAAATAGATGAGATTCTAAAAAATCCTTCAAAATATCACGTTCCAATATGGCTTTTCAATAGAAGAAATGATGTAGAAACAGGAGAAGATAAACATCTTCTAGGTTCTGATCTTACATTAGAAAAAGATAATGATTTGAAGAGAATGAAAAAGATTAAGACTTACAAAGGATTAAGACACCAATGGGGCTTAACCGTTAGAGGTCAGAGAACAAAATCAAATTTTAGAAAAAATAAAGGAAAAGGTCTAGTTGCTAAGAAAAAGACTGCCTTAAGAAAATAAATAAACTAAAAAGGAAGACATAAAATGGGAGATCCTAAAAAACAATCAAACAAATTCCAAAAACCAATGCATCCATGGAATAAAGCTAGATTAGAGCAAGAAAAGCCATTAATGCAAAAGTATGGTTTAGAAACCAAAAAAGAACTTTGGAAAGCTACATCAAAATTAAAAACATTCAAACAAAATGCAAAAAGACTAGTAGCATTAAAAGGAACACAAGCAGAGCTTGAAAGAACTCAAATGTTTGAAAAATTAAAAGCATACGGTCTTGTAGCATCAGGAAATCTAGATGATATTTTAGGATTACAATCAGAACAAATACTTGATAGAAGACTTCAAACAATTGTTTTGAAAAAAGGTCTTGCAAGAACAATAAAACAAGCAAGACAAATGATAACTCATAGACACGTTACTGTTAATGGAATTAAAGTAACTGCTCCGAGTTATTTTGTTAAGATTGCCGATGAACATACAGTATCATTTTATCCTAGTTCAAAGTTTTTTAGAGAAGATCATCCTGAAAGACCAGCTAAAGAACAAAGTCTTGGAAAAAGTTCAACAAATGTTGAAAACAAAGAAGATAAAAAAGAAGTAAAAGATACTAAAAATACAAAATCAAAAAAACCAGCTACTAAAAAGAAAGAAGAAACTCCTACTGAAGTAGTTAAAGAAGAAGTAGTTGCTGTAGAAGAAAAAACAGAAGAGGCGCAAAATGAGTGAACAACAACCAACATTTAAGATGAGATGGGGAATTGCACACGTATTTGCATCTTATAACAATACAATCATACATATAACTGATATTACAGGATCAGAAACTATCGCACTTGCATCTGGAGGACAGATGGTAAGATCAGATAGACTTGAGAGTAGTCCAACAACAGCAATGGCTGCTGCAAAAAAAGCAGCAGAATTAGCAATGGATAAAGGAATTAATTGCATTCATGTAAAAATCAGAGCACCAGGAGGACATAACGGCCCAACAAATCCAGGTCCAGGAGCACAAGCTGCTGTAAGAGCATTATCAAGAAGAGGATTAAGAATAGGAATAATTGAAGATGTAACTCCTCTTCCACATGGCGGTTGTAGAAAGAAAGGCGGAAGAAGAGGAAGAAGAGTCTAAGAGGATAAAATGAAATTAACTCTCATCAAGAAAAAAAAAGGAAAAATAACTTTTGAGATTAAAGATGAGAATGTAGGATATGTAAATACTCTTAGAAGAATATTTTCAACTGAAGTTCCAACTATGGCAATTTCAACAGTTGAATTCAAACAAAATTCATCAGCATTATATGATGAAATAGTTGCACACAGATTAGGACTTGTTGCATTAAAAACAGATTTAGATTCATACAATATACCAAAAGAAGGAGCACCTGAATCAACTGCAACACATGTATCATTTACACTTAAAGCAGTAGGTCCAAAAACCATTTATGCTTCAGATTTAAAATCAAATGATTCAAAAGTTGTTCCAGTATTTCCTGAAACAATAATATTAAAGTTATTTGACAAACAAGAAATAGAACTTGTTGCAGTGGCACATTTAGGAATAGGAAAAGAACACGTAAAATGGAGTCCTTGTTTAGCATCATACTATTACAAGCCAAAGATAACAGTAAATAACAAATCTTTAACTCCAGAAATATTAGAATTATTTCCACCACAAATAAAAACCAAAGGTCAAATAGATCTTGACAAAATAGATTCACCAGAATTAATTGATGCTTGCAGAGACATTGACAACAATGTCCTAAAAATAGAATACGAAAACCCTCATACTGATTTCGTATTCACAATAGAATCCTGGGGACAATTAAGCCCAGAAAAAATAGTAGAAGAAGGCGTAAAACAATACAATGCTCAACTTGATGAGTTCAAAAAACTTATCAAAGACATGTAAACATCCCGCGAACGCGGGGGTGGCAGAGTGGTCAAATGCGCTAGCTTGAGGGGCTAGTCCCTTAGTGGGTACAAGGGTTCGAACCCCTTCCTCCGCATTATAATCAAGTAAATCAAATTCAAAAGAGACATATAAAATGATAAAGGCACACAAACACGAAGAGTTGAAGACGCTCATCTCAGAGCTCAAAAAACTTTCAATAGAGAATAAAGTAAAGCTCTGGAAAAGAGTAGCTGAAGATCTAGAAAGTTCTACGAGAAGACAGAGAGTTGTTAATGTATACAAGCTTGCAAGATATGCAAAAGCAAATGAAACAATTATAGTCCCAGGAAAAGTTTTAGGAACTGGAGATTTAGATAAAGCAGTAATTGTTGCTGCATATAAATTCTCAGATGACGCAGGAAAGAAAATAGCTGAGAAAGGAAAGATCATGACAATAGAAGAGCTGATGAAAAAGAACCCAACAGCTAAAAATGTAAGAATACTTGGATGATTAAAATGATAGTAATAGATGCAACGGATCTCATATTAGGAAGGTTATCAGCATATGCTGCTAAGCAAGCATTGTTAGGTGAAACTATAAGAATAATAAATGCTGAAAAAGCAGTTATAACAGGAAGACCAGTATATACATTGACTGCACAGAAAAGAAAAAGAGATATGGGCGCACCATTAATAGGTCCTTATTATCCAAGAATGCCTGAAAGAATTGTTAAAAGAACAATAAGAGGTATGATTTCTTATAAAAAACCAAGAGGAAAAGAAGCATTTGCAAGAATAAGATGCTATGCAGGAGTTCCTGATGAGTTCAAAAATGAAAAAGCAATTACATTTGAAAAAATGAATGTCGAAAAATCAAATGCTAAATACATTACAGTTGAACATATTAGTAAACATTTCGGTGCAAAATCAAAATAGATAATTATAAGGTATAAAAATGTCAAAAAAACCAATCATTGAAAGTGGAAAGAGGAAAAAAGCAATAGCTAGAGCTGTACTAAAACAAGGTAAAAGCGAGATATCAATCAATGGAATATCCTTAGACATATACGAACCAAAAATGGCAAGACTTAGAATACAAGAACCATTGATTTTAGCAGGCGCGAAAGCAAACAATCTTAACATATCAGTAAAAATCATGGGTGGTGGAGTAACAGGTCAAGCTGACGCAGCAAGACTTGCAATAGCTAAAGCATTAGCACAACACGATACTACTTTGAAACCAGTATTCTTAGAATACGATAGACAACTTTTAGTTGCAGATGTTAGACGAAGAGAATCACGTAAGCCTAATACCAATGGTAAGGCAAGAGCAAAGAGACAGAAGAGTTACAGGTGAACAAATGATAATACCAGTAAGATGCTTCAGTTGCGGAAAACCACTAGGACATCTATGGGAAAAGTACTTAGAAATGTCAAAGACAGAAGACAAGAAAAAAGTACTTGACGATCTTGGTATTGAAAGAATTTGTTGCAGAGGAATAATGCTCAGCCACGTAGATTTACTTGAAACAGCATCAAGATTCAGAAAGTTTTAGATAAATTTCCTATGTTGTTTGGTAACAACATTCAGAAAGTTTTAGGAAACTTTCTTCTATCATTCTTAATGATATTTAGAAAATTCTGAGAAATTTTCTTATGTTCTTTTCAATAACATTTAGAAAGTTTTAATCAAATCGTAGGGCGAATACAATTTAAGATTTATTAAAAATTTTAATGAGATTTTTGATTCGATAGAAGGTATCTCATTTATTCTTATATTTGCACTTAAAATAAGTTTAGCCATAATATGTTAGCTGTATCTATAAGTTTTTGACTGAATTTACATTGTTTACTATATTTGGGAAACATTGTATTTTTCCACTAAAGATAAATAACACTAAAAACGAAATATTTAAATATATCAATTGATATATTATTAATTATGACAAACCAAGTATTAGAAAATCCTTTTGTAAGGTCACCGACATTAGATACTGTAATGATGGTAGAGGCAACTATTGAAAAACACAGCGGTGATTATGACAGAACTAAACTTTGGAAAAATTTACCAAAAAAAGTAATGTGGCAAACATTTCTTGTTATTTTAGATTATCTTGAAAATATTAATAAAATTGCAATAGATAAAGAAGGGAAAATTGCATATATTTGGAATCCAAGTTTGGCAAAGAAATTAAGAAGGAGGTCTGAGGTTAAGGTATGATAAAACCTTCAAAAGTAGTTTTTATTAATGAGACATTAGAGAATTGTTTCAATTTACTTAAAATTGATGATCCTATTAAGAAATCTATTATAAAAGCAATTCACGATTTAAGAGTTGATGCGTTTTCTGGAATTCAAATTCCAAAAAGATTATGGCCTAAAGAATATGTGAAAAAATATAATATTAACAACTTATGGAAATATGATTTACCAAAGGTTGGAGATTATTATATACTGTTACAACAGATAATGAAATAGAATTGATTTCTGCAATTCTTGAATGGTTTGATCATAAAGATTATGAAAGAAGATTTAAGTATTAAAAAAACTAAACACAAAATTCCTTTGCGAACTTAGACAACATAAAATAAGTAAACTGCGTCTATTAGATGATCTCAGCAATAATAAAATTTCTCTGCGCCCGTTCTGTGAAATTGCGGTGCTCGACCTCGTTGCGCACTTCTCTTTTCAGTCGTCAGAGCGTATAGCTGGCATTAAGAGGAACCTCGTTGTACTTCAATCAACCCAAAGTTCTCGTCACTTATAAATTTGTGCTTTGCTTCAAATTTGGAGGACTCGATACTTCTCTTAATTTCATTGTTATGTTTCAATTTGAGAGTCATCTTAAGCCCTGTTAAGCGAGGTGAACGAAGCAAAAGTGCAACGTCTCCTTGAGTGGCCTTTTCAAATTGCAGCGATTATCCAAAAACCGCCCCTTTTTCTTTTTTGATGATATTCTATCTTCATTGATTCAGTTAGTTTATCAAGCTCAACCACTCTAATTTTAGGTTTATCGATTCCAGGGTCTATTAATGTAACTTCATTATTTTTTATAGATTGGATCAATGATAAATGTCCATGACCTTCACCATATAGAATTTTGTTGTTAATACAAACCATAATATCATTTCCTTTTTTTAGATTATCAATAATAAATTCTTTCGGATTTTCAACTTCTTCAATTTGAAAATATATTTCCTTTAGTTTCATGTTATTCTTTGAAAAGAATTTATTTATGGAATATTCATCTTTATTGGTTTGAGTTCCATACTCATTGTTAGGATCATCTTTAACAATAGCATTTTTGAATAAATGGGCATTTTTTGGAGAAACAATCAAACCTAATTGGTTGCCTATTTCTTCTTGTGTTCCATGATTGATTTTTCTTCTATCTAAAATCATAGTTAAACATGTTGGACAACAGCAATGAGGCAATTGAGTAATAGATTTATATGGCGGTTTTTGGTTCACATTATTATACATATGATAATTAAATATAAATCTTTTGAAATGGCTATTTCGCTTAACAGGAATTTAACGATTTGGAATCTACATCTATTGGTGTTTCCTTCTTTCAAATATAATTTTCCGCTCTGGTTGTTGCCTATAGAGGAAAATTGAAATTCTCTTAAGCCAAATGTTATATGCAATCTGGCTACGGCGAGCAGGAATCAATAGTTTTATAAATTTTAATAGTGTAATAAAAATTATGACTAAAGATTTTGTTGGAGTAATAATTGAAGAAAGTCTTGAGGAAAAAGATGTGCTAAAGAAAGTAAAAATTCTCAAGACAAAAATTGAAAAAGTTGTCGAAAAACATAAAACATCATGGATTAAACAATGGACTTTACACACTATTGAAATTTCAGAAAATCAAGCTAACGCAGTTGCAAAAGATTTAAGCAAATCATTAGACTCTCAACACCATTGGTATGCTGATTTCAAAAATGACACTCATCACTACATAATATTTCGTAACAAAGTATTTTTTATTGATAGAAAAAGCAAAGAGCAATATGATGAAGCTAAAATATACGGCATTTCATTAGGCATTCCAGAATATCAAGTTGATTTTCATCCAGATATTAAAGAGTGGAAACGATAAGCTCTTCTACGTCAGAATTTCTCACCTTCGGTTCGTTCGTTGCACGTCGTTTTCTCAAATTCATCGTGATGATTTATTTATCTATTATTAACGCATCTGATTTGTTTTTTTCAATTCTTCCCAGAAAGGGGACTCTTTGCTGAATTGTTCTTTTAAAATTTCTTGGAATTTCTTATCAGGAGCGATATTGTACTCTTTATTCGAAGAATAAGGTAATTGAAAATAGCGACGAGTTCTATCAATTCCAGCATAGCCCATTCCTACAACCTTATATTTATCTTTAGTTTCTAATGTTGGCATTAAAAGGCTAGGAAATGCAGCATGTGGTGCGAATTTATCAAAATCTATATTGTTTTCAGTTAAATAATTTTCAAGAATTTTATAATGATGATTTTGTATGCCTAAATCTAGTGATCCGCATAACATTATTGCATTCGAATCATGATATAATTGCACTATTTTAAATCTAGTTTCATCACGCGGAAGATTAATTATTTTAATCGAGTTCATATTATCACCAAAGTTTATTTACCACAATGCATAATCAGTTAATGGTTTATTTTCTGAGCCTTTTATTTTAAATTTGGATATTGAAGAATCAAGGTTATAGTTTTTAATACTTTCAGGTATTGTCGGTATTTTAACAAACCAATAAATTTTATGGTTATTGAAAAGAGAGAAAAGCGAGCAGTTTACTGGTGTTCCTACTAGAACATCAATTGATATGGTACCATCTATTGGGGCAAGCGGAGTATAATGTTTACTTTCCAAACTTAGTATGTGTGGGCCAAGACATGTTCTTGATTCGCTTTTTAAGGTGGTTTTAACTTTTGGAAAGGCAAATTCGAAATTTTTAGTTAAACCAGAATGTCCTTCTAACAGGAGAGTGCTATTTTCATTTAGTTCTTCGCGAAATTTAGTGTAATATTGTTTATCCAATTTATAAATTGTCAAGTGCTGGCCTCGAAAGGTAATTATACCTACTCGTTAATGGTGTTAATTTATAAATTTTTAGTTTTATTGAGTGAATGAAGCGGCTTTGTAGAAAAAGTCTGCGCCTGCATGCCAGTCATTATAGACTAAAACATCAAAAATAACTAGACTCGGTTTTAAAATTAAATAATATATCGATAACTGGCGCAGGCTAAAAAAGGCTTTCTACAAAGCCGAATGAAGCATAAAATTTAAATGGGGGTTCGTTCTGAAGTATATTTATGAAAGCTAAAACCTCATTAAAAACAATTTTAGTAATAGCAATAGCAGGAATATTATTTTCTGGATATCTCTCATATACGGAGTTATTTAGAAAAACATGTGCACTTGGCGGTTCATGTACAAATGTTGGAAGTGTTCCTGCATGTGTTTATGGATTTGTAATGTATACGATTGTTCTAGTAATTGCAATATTAGGGTTGTGTTCAAAAGAAAAAAAGAAGAAATAACTTCTTGTTTGGTCGTATTTAATTTTTATTTTTGATTTTTTTAGATTTAACATGTTTGCATGAAGATTAGTTATAGATTTATGTATGTTCTAGTTTAATTTATTGCTTGTTCTAAGTTAATAATATGTTGAAAATCTATCGGGTTCACACATAATTAGCATTAGCAACTTAGGATTAGTTAATTTATTTTTTTTCAAAGTCTCAAGATCGGTAGTTGACGCTATACAACTTTTATATGGATGAGTATGAAACATAATTATGGTGTTAGAATTGCACGATTCAAAAATAACTTCATTGAATGTTTGACTATAAATTTTAGGAGTGTATGCGCTCGTGATAGTGTAACTTGTCGAGATATTTGTGCCTATTAAACAAAGACTTGTTTCGACTTTAGGATTATTTGCATAAGACGTTTTTATTGTGTTTAATGCATTATCTTCAAAAAATATGGTTAAATTATCTACGTTGAGTAAATTATTATTTAGTGCGTTTGATTCTATTTGTCCTGCAATAATATTAGAAATAGGAAATTGAATGTAAATGAAGGATAGCATTAAAAAAATCATAACGAGTCCAGATACGAGAATGAGTGCTCTTTTTGTTTTTTTGCTTAGAGTTTTTTTCTCTTTCAATAATTCTTCTTCAGTTATACTCTGAAGATCTTCCTCTACTGTTTTTGGGTATTTCATTTTTTAGATTTAGAAATTATTCGTGGATCTTTAATATTATTTATATTATAGGTCTGCGGGTCATTAGTAGTTTTATTTTTATTGGCGTTATTTTCGTTGTTATCATTTTCAGCGTTTTTATTTTCATCGTTATTATTAAATGAGGTGGGCGTATTTTCTTTGTGACTAAATTGTTTTATGAGAGTATAAATTTTTTGTGGATTTTCAACATCATTTAGGATATCATAAATAGTTTTAGGTTTCATAGGACTCATATTAAGACCACGTAGAGAATTTCTTCTTGTGGTGCTTGTTATTTTTTTCCCGGAATCAATATATATTGTTCCGACGTTAAATAATGAACTTAGTTGTCCTTGGCTCAAATCTAAATGTTGAATATTAGAATGATATGCATAACTTAATTTTTTTGTAAATATTCCTGTTTGTATTATTGTTTTTTTATTGGTTATAATATATTTTTCACTTTGTATATTTGAGTAAATAAGAATTGAAATTACAGAACCAATAATTAAGATAAATAGAAATGTTGTAATTCCACTAGTTGAAGTACTAAGACTTACATTGTATGTCGTAGGTTGTATGACTAGTGATAAAATGGCAATAATAAATGTTAGTATTAAACTAAATGTTAAATAAAATGAATTGATTTTTTTATTTCTTTTTCCTCGCCATAGGGTTTTTTCTTCCGAAGATACGAGGCTTTCAGCAGTATTTTCAATTTGTTCCATTTTATATTTTTTCTTTTTTGAATTATTTAAATTTTGCCTATAAAAAAGTTATTTGTGTTATTGTGAGTTTAATTAATTAGATAAAAATTAAAATAAAGTGCACGCCTGAAAGTGGATCGCGTCATAAGCAAATAGTTTATTCCACACTATTCCTCCTTCCTGCAACCCCTCAAACGCCATGATATGAAGTTATGGCTGCTTCATTCCTGACCTGACCAGATTCCTAAAGATCACGACCAAGAGGGACAGGAGATCGACGGTTTAGTATGGACTATCTGCCCATAATGGACCTCCTCTCAGGCTTCGCCCCATCCGTAAAGCCGGTTTGATGTAACAAGGCACGGCTACCGCCCCGGGCTAGCAATAGTAGTAGTGATTAACGATTTATAAATATTGGGAGATATTTTGGTGATATTTTGAGAAGTTTAAGGTATTTTTTGATTTTTTTGATTTTTTTGATTTTTTTGTTATTTAGCAGATATTTTGTTATTTAGCAGGTATGTTGGTTGTTAGGTGTTTTGTTGTGTGAATTTAGGCTCTGTAGAAAAAGTCTGTACAGGCATGCCAGCTTATAGAGAACAATCTAGAAAAAATTAGACTCGATAATAAATACGATTTTAATGTCGAAAGCTGGCGCCTGCAGAAAAAGACTTTCTACAGAGCCTAAATTTAGAAATATTTAAATAATAGAAGGTGAGTTAACAATAAGTTAAATAACTTACTTAAGTTTATTAAATAAATTAAATATGTTTACTAAAGTAAGTTAAATAAGTTATAAGAGTTATAATCACTCTATAAAGTAGATGTGTGTTTGAAATTTTCAGATTAAAAATTTAGTTAAATAAATGAGATTCAAATTGAAGAATTTAATAAAATGGAGAGAAGATGGTAAAAAACATAAATATAGAACTTCCAGATAAACTTCATAAAGATTTGAAATTAAAAGCGTTAGAAAATGATAAGACTTTGAAAGAGTTAGTAATAGAAATATTATCAAAATAAAGTTATTCGAAAATTCGTGAAAAAATACTGGATAAAATAATAAATAAAAATAAATTTCATGATTGGCTTAATTATTGATTAATTATTTGATAAAAAAGTTATTCAATACAAAAAAAGAGTGTAAAAATATAAAATAAAAAAAAGAGTGTTGCAAAAATAAGTAGAAGGCGAATAAATAGAGGAAAAGAAACTTGGCTAATTTGAATATTGACATACCGGATGATGTACACAAATCGCTAAAGATTCAAGCAATAAAAGAGGATAAAACGTTAAAGGAACTAATAGTTTCTAGGCTTGCAACAAATTTAGAGGTGAGGAAAAAAGATGGAAGGAAAAAGCAAGCCTGACGATAAAATGGCAAGAATAGTATTTGGATTGCTTGTTATATTGTCAACTATAATCTTAGGAAGTTTAGTTTATGCTCTATCTTTTTCAAGTACACCTACGATAAATGATGGAAATTCTGAAATTTATACTACTGATAATTTAGTTTGTTCTTGGGCTGTATCTGCTGATACTATTTCGACAAATGTTTCTTGGTATAAAAATGGAGTAATATTTTCTTCTGATATAATTTCTGATAACTCTAGCACCATAGATAATTCTCTTACGACAAAATATGAAAATTGGACGTGTAGTGTTAATATAAATAATGGGACTAATGATTTGCAAGAAAATATTACAAGTTCAATAAAAAATAGTAAACCTGCAGATCCTAATTTAATTTATAATGGTCTTCCTGCAGCACAATTTTTTAATTTAGTTGAAGATGTGGAATATAATTTTACAATAAATTCAACAGATCCTGATGGAGATATATTGAATTATATTTTAGTTGAGGATGCAGGATTATGTTCTGTTTTAAATTCATCTTCAGGATTAATTAATTGTCTTGCAACACATCAAGATATATCGGGAACCGCGTCTCCAGCAGCAGAAGATGTAGTAAATAAGTTAATAGATATGCTTGCTAAAGAAGCAAATATATATCCTTATGCGAGTGCAGGAGATTTATTTAATTTCACGTTAATTCCGATAAATGATCAAGCATATTTTACGCAAAATATTTCGACTCAAATTATACAAGCAGGAAGTGCGTGGAGTGTTGTTACTAATGCTGAAGATGAAGAAGCGAACTATCCGCTTAATTTTACTCTTTGGTCAGATTTAAATAATATTACTGCAGGTTTAATTATAATAACAAGTACTAGTAATAAAACGGCAAGTATAACATTTAGTGAACAAACAACAAATAATCATGCCGGAAATTGGACGGTTGTAATTAATGTAACTGATTCATATGGGTTTAATTCATCGAGAATTCAAAATCAAATAAATTTTTCTTTGAGAATAAACATTACTAATTTTGCACCAACATTTATTACTAATTTTTCAGAAATTAGTTCTCAAAATTGGACGCAAGGAGATAGTTTAAGTATTATTTTGAATGCTAATGATTCTAATATTGATGATATTTTGAATTTCAGTATAGTTACGCCAACAAATACATCTTTAAGATGTACTGCAACTTTTCCATGGATTGTAACGACGACAAATAATAGTTATTTGAATGCATCCGCATTAATTAATGTTGTCAATTTAACAAATGATTATGTTGCATGTAGATACGTAAATTTGATAGTCTCAGATCAAGTTAATGGTGCAAATTCGCAATCTGATTATTTAATAAATATAATTAACATCAATGATGCGCCAGTTATGAATGAAATGGGGATTGATGGAAATATTACAAATAAATCAACAAGATTGTTTCAAAGATTTATTTATAGAATTAATGTAACAGATCCTGATTCTTTAACATATGATTCAAATAATACTGCGAATTTATCCTATTATTCAAATGATTCAAGATTTCAAGTCGATAGAAGTTTAGGAATTATGAATTTCACAATAACTAATGAGTCGGATATAGGTAATTGGTCTATTTTGCTTACAGTTTCTGATGGATTTTTGAACGATTCTAAATTAATGGAATTTAATGTATTAAATAATTCGGCACCTTTAATAAATTTATATCAAAATAACTTTAATGTTTTGCAAAATAGTGTCGATGCTATAAATTTTTCTGTACTTGAAATGGATAATGAATCTACAAATTTATCTTTTAATAGTTTAACTTCGATGCCTGATAGTGTATATCAAAATAATTTTTCTTTACTTAATCATAATTATAGTAATGGCACAAATTTAGAAAATTGGATATTAAATCTTTCAAGAAGTTCAAATAAATTAAGAAATGATTTAGTTGGAAATCATCAATTAAATTTAGTATTTCAAGATTCAGCAGGAGGAAGTTTGGAAAATTATTCAACAGGATTATTAAATTTTACAATTATTAATGAAAATGATGCGCCATTTTTTGATAATAATCAAGATAATGTTTCAAATAGTATAATTTTTGGTCAAATTGTTATGAATATTTCATATTCTATTTTAATTAATGTGACTGATTTTGATTTATTTTTAGGAAGTCTAGTAAATGAATCATTAACATTTAATTATTCAAATCCATCAGTTGATTTAACAAATATTTCATTTGTTAAAGTCGATGAATCATCTAATTCTGCAGTGCTTAATTTTACTTCAACGACAAATGGCACTAAATCGATAAATCTTACTGTTGTTGATAGTTCGGGATATAATGAATCTGTCATTGTTGAATTTACAGTTCTTGCAAATTCAATTGATCCTATTTTTCAATTAATAAAACCTTATTTTAATTTAACAACAAATAGCACAATAAATAATTTTACTGATGCAACAAGTTATGCAACACATATCACAAATATTAATGTATCTGAGAATACAACAATTATATTTGATGCGAGTGTAACAAATGATACATCTATTGTTGGTAATTCTTTAACATTCAAATGGTATGTTGATAATGTGTTAAATAATACAATAACATCTGTTACTCCGACTATTAATTCAAATTTTTCTAAATACTTTAATCTTTTTAGTAATGGTACTCATAATATTACTCTTGAAGCAATAGATTCTAGATATGCATCATCTCGTTGGACTTGGATAGTTAATGTTTCTAATGTAAATCGTCCTCCAATATATTGTAATAATACTATCGAAGATTTATCAATAAATGGAACAAGCACTATAAGTGATTATTTAAGTTATAGAAATAGTGTGCAAAGATTTTATGATCCAGATGATGATTTAACTAATGATGGTGAAAATGCGCCTTTAAATTGTTCTACATATAGAATTGTGAATTTGAGCAGTCTTTCTTATTCTGTTTATGAAACTGCGCCTTGTGAAATTGCGACTTTTGCATTTATAGGAAGTGATATTATTATTGATCCTTCACTTGAAGGAGTATGTAGAATTCAATTTATTGCATCAGATAATTCTAGTTTAAATGCGACATCTAATGTTGTAAATATAGTTTTAGTTGGCGCTGATCCATCTGATGGGACTGATACTCCATCAAGAAGTTCAGGAGGAAGCAGTACAACTACTCAAATTATCACAGTTCCAGTAGATTTAGAAGTTGATAAACCTGTACCTATAAAATTAATCGCGCCAGGAGTTGTTACAACATATGCTAATAAAACCATGTATATTCCATTAAGATTGAAAAATACGTGGACTGAAGATATACGAGGAATAGAATTATCAGGAGTTTCAATAAATGCAACTATGGTCGGGGAAGATAATATAACTTTAAGATTTGATCAACAATATTTTCCAAGTATAGTTATGGGTGCTGAAGCAATAACGACAGTTGAAATATCTAATTATAGAAAAGAAGGTCCTTTTGAAATAGTTATTTATGCAAAAGTTGAAAGTCCGAGTTTTACAGATTCTGCATCTATATTAATCTCGAGTTTAGAACAAACATCAATTGGAGATCAGATAAAAAGCAAAGTAACATTTGCAAAAGATATGATTTCTGAAAATCCTGTTTGTCGAGAACTTAATGATTTGCTCGATAGGGCAGAAAATGAAGCTAATTTAGAAAATTATGCTGAGGCTATGAATTTAGTTGATGGCGTTATAAATGGTTGTAAATATTTAAATGAAGAAGAACAATCTAGGCGAGAGACGCAAAGTATTGTAAAAAAAGGGTTTGATTTATCTGTTATGTATTCTAAAGAAATAATTCTTGGGGCGTTATTAATTCTCGTAATAACTTTGATATTTTATGTTGCAGCTGCATTAAGAAGACGTATTTTAGATAAGTAAATATTTAGATGTTTTTTCGAATTTTCGAAATCTAAATTTTATTTATGTTGTTATTAAACTGTATTTTTTTGTTAGTTGTTGATTTTTTGCGAGTTTAGTTTTTTTTACGTTTAAAAGGTATAAAATTTAATGCAGGTTTTATATGAGAAATTAAATTCTACGTATTTATTTCATCTGAGTAATTCTTGTATATATCTTCATTATGTCGTCATAATGTGCTGTTTGAAATTCAATAGATTCATTTTCATAAATATTATTTATTTTTTTATAAAGTTCCATGACTTCTGATTTTTTATTTAGTTTCATAGCTTTAGCAAGAATGCTTTGAAAATCTTCTTGTTTTGGTTCTTCTTTAAGCGGCGTATTGGACGATGAAATGGAGGATTTAGTTGTTAAATCTTCTTTTAATTTTTTATGAAAACTCTCAGATCCCCAATCGTATTTATTTGTTTCTGGAGTTATTTTATTTAATTCTGAATTCGTAGGCGTGATATTTTTACTATATTTTGTTGTTGAATCTTTTGATTTATCGTAAGCTTTATCATATGCTTTATTGTATTTTTTATTTTCTTTTTTTGAAGTTTCGTCTGATTTTATTTCTGTCTTTTCAGTTTTTGTTTGTTTTAAATAAGTTTCACTTAATTTATGTTCGCTATCACTTGATGCTAAATCATTAGTTATTGTAATTGTATTTTCATCGTTGTTGGTTTTAAGCGATTCACTAGAAATTAAAAATTCTTTAGTTGTTAATGAATCAATTCCAGATGTTGTGTTAGAGTTTTGATTAGATTCTGTATTTTTAGTGATTACGATTTCGTTAGATTTTTCATCTTTTAAGAAAAATGATTTTAGTGAATTCATAAATCCTTTTTTTCTATCGATATTTATTTTCAAAAGAAGTCTGGCAACTATTGCAAATTCTTGTATTAATAATTTTACTGAGTCTTCGCTAAATGATTTATCTATGTATTCTATAATGATTATTTTCTTTACAAATGCAGTTGTTTTAGTTCTTTGAGTATCATCTAGATAAATTTTATCAAGTTCTAAGAGTAATTCTTCTAAACTAAATTCGTAGCTTAATTCTAGAAATTCTCTAAAAAAATCTTTAACGAGATAGTAAAGGTCTATGTCGGTCACATTATTTTTATTAGAATAATAATCTATTTTTTTTACTATTGCATCAAGTGTGGCTTTTTTTAAAGCACTTTTGTCTTTAGAACTAACAATATCTCCCTCTTTTTTACTCATTAAAGTTAATTGTATAAATTTAATATATAAACTTTTCTAAAGATGAGGCTCTGTAGAAAAAGTCTGTGCAGGCGGGCCAGCTTATAGATGATAATCTCGAAAAAATTAGACTCGATAATAAATACAACTTTAATGTCGAAAGCGGGCATCCTGTAGAAAAAGACTTTCTACAGAGCTTAAAGGTAAGGTTTTAACTAGAGGGCGTTTTGTTTTTTTGGTGTCTTTTTTTATTTTCTTATATTTTTTTTATATGTGATTGAGCGTTATCGTCTAAAATTTGTTCTTAAAATATGTTGTTATTATGAAGTGAGATAGCAAACTATTTATATTATTGATGTTCATGTTCTTTTAAAAAGGAGAGGAAATTTAGTGGCTGAACAAGAAATTAGTGATTCTGAGTTGAAAAAAACTGTACAGACATATCAAGCAGAATTTAATCGAATAAGAGTTGAAGTATCTAAAATATTTGTTGGTCAAGATGAAATAGTATCATCCTTAATTGAAGCTCTTTTATGTAATGGTCACGTGTTAATAGAAGGAATTCCTGGTGTTGGAAAAACGCTACTTATAAGAACATTATCCAAAGTTACTGGTTGTTCATTCTCTAGAATTCAATTCACGCCTGATTTACTTCCGACTGATATTTTAGGAATAACAACATATGAAGAAGGAAAAGGTTTTTACACTGTTAAAGGTCCAGTATTCTCAAATTTTGTCTTAGGCGATGAAATAAATAGAAGTCCTCCAAAAGTACAATCTGCTCTTCTAGAAGCTATGCAGGAAAGACAAGTTACTATAGGAAAGGAGACTTTTAAACTTCCATCTCCATTCTTTGTTATGGCAACACAAAACCCACTTGAACAGCTTGGAACATATAAATTGCCTGAAGCTCAATTAGATAGGTTTCAATATAAATTAGTAATGTCATATCCGACGAATGAAGAAGAGTTATCTATATTGAATACAAATATGACTTTGAAGAATTTTGATGATTTTAATATTCAACCAATATTATCTGCTGATGAAATACTTGAAGCGCAAAATGTCACTAAAAAAATTAGAGTAGATAAAAAAATGGCAGAATACATTGTGCGAATAGTTGATTCTACAAGAAATCCTCAAAAATATGGTCTTGAAAAAGGAAAATATATTTCAGTTGGAGCATCGCCTAGAGCGAGTATCGCGTTATTTATTGCAGCTAAATCAAGAGCTATGTTAAATAATAGGACGCAAGTTACATCTGCTGATGTTAGAGGAGTTGCGAGGAATGTATTAAGACATAGAATAATAATAAACTTTGAAGGTCAAGCAGAAGGAATATATGCAGATAGTATTATTGATGAAATTCTTGCGAAGGTAAAAATAATTTAAGTTAATAGGGGGTAAATATGCCTATAAATGAGATTCATGTCGACCTTTCTCCAAAAATGAGTAAAGTTGATGTTAATTCTAGAAAAGATGTTTTGGCAATGAGTCTGCAAGGTGATTGGTCAACTGCATTTAAAGGTAGAGGAATCGAATTTGCAGGTTTTAGAAAATATCAATATGGAGATGACGCGAGTCTTATTGATTGGAAGGCAAGTTTGCGTTCAAAAGAAATATTAATAAGAGAATTTGAAGAATACAAAAATTTCACAATATTCTTTTTACTTGATGTTAGCGATTCTATGCTATTTTCTAGTCATGAAAAATTAAAATGTGAATTTGCGGCTGAATTAGTTTACACTCTTGCTGATGCTATGAATAAAGCAGGAGATTCTGTTGGGCTTGCAATGTTTAATACTGAGTTTGTAAATAAAATCGCTCCTTTTATCGGTATGGAAGTTATGAATAATATGAAATCAAATCTTTTAAATAAAAATAATTATGGAGGGGGTTTTGATTTAAAGAAGACGCTTTTAATGACGAGATCTTTTCTTGGAGGACGAGCGGTAATAATACTAGTTTCAGATTTTATTGGTTTGCCTCCTGGTTGGGAAAGATATGTTCAAATGATGTCACAGGATTTTGAACTGGTTGCTATAATGATAAAAGATCCAAGAGATAGGGATTTGCCTGATGATTCAGGACAAATGATGTTAAAAGATCCGTATACTGGTGAGAATATATATGTTGATACGAGTGTTGTAAGCGAACTTTACAAAAAAGATGTTCTTGCTCAAGAAGAATATGTAAAATCTGTTTTTAGACGAAGTCGAGGAGATTTTTTGCTTTTAACAACAGATAATTCAGATTATGTTCGTGATATCATGAAATTTTTTCAAAATAGATCAAAAAGAGCAGATTAACTTTTGTGTTTTGTTAAAATACGTATTCGAACTACGTATTTAAAATATGTGAAGAGGTTTATGTGTGAAAATCGGTATCAAAAAGAAAAAAGATAAAAACAGATGAGTGTTTGAGTAAAATATTGAGGGGAAATTTATAAAATGTATATAACTTTTGAAAATCCATTATATTTATGGTTACTATTTAGCGTGCCGTTATTTATAGTGAGTCATTTTTATTTTTTAAAAAAATCAAAAAGTAAAGCGTTAAAATTTGCAAATGTTGAAACTCTTAGAAGAATATCAGGAGATCGACTTATAACAAAAAATGTAATACATTTATTACTTAGACTTCTTGTTATTTTTTGTCTTGTTGTTGCAGTAGCTGGAACAAAATTATGGTATATGGGTGAGAGTAATGAGGTAAATTATGTTGTGGCGTTAGATGCTAGTGCTTCAATGACTGCTGAGGATATAAAACCATCTAGATTTTTAGCAGCACAAGATAATATAAATCAATTTGTAACAGGACTTAAATCTAGAACTAAACTAGGACTTGTCACGTTTTCAGGAGTAACTGAAATATTGCTTCCTCTTTCAGATTCTAAAATTGCATTCAAACTTGCAATGGAGAGAGCAACAATAGCATCTACCGGTGGAACAGATATGCCTGGCGCTATCATTACGTCAACTAATATGCTTTTAACTGATACTAAGAATGGAAAAGCAATAATTTTAATATCTGATGGAGTAAATACTCTAGGTGCTCATGTATCAGATCCAGTTATAGCTGCAGTTGAATACGCCAAGCTTAATCAAGTAATAATATATACTGTGGGTATTGGATCTAATTCTGGTCCAGTTGGGTATCTTCCAGAATATTATAATATATCTGCATCTTATAATGAGGATACTTTAGTTTATATTGCAAATGAAACGGGAGGTTTATATTTGCGTGCAGAATCTACAAATCAACTTGCGAATGCTCTCGCATTCCTCGGTAAAAATTCAACTAAACAATATTTAGATTTTGATTTATCATTTGCTGCGCTTTTGCTTGCTGTTTGTTTCCTTTTCATAGAGTGGGGTCTTGCAAATACTCTTTATAGAAGGGTTTTGTGAATTAAATAGGAGGTTTGATTAAATGTCGGGATTTATTAATTTTGTATCGAGTTATTTATTTATTGCGGTGTTTGTTGCATGGATATCTTCAGTATTTTTGAAGTTTGTAATAAAGTCATTTAGAGGAGAAATTAATTCTTTTTCTTCTGCATTTTCAAATGGAGGTATGCCTAGTTCGCATTCAGCACTTGTTGCATCTTTATCTGCAGGAATTTATATGCTTGAGGGATTAACTCCAACATTTTTTATCTCTTTAGTTTTTGCAGTAATTGTTATGTCGGACGCTGTTAAAGTTAGAAAAAATCTTGGCGAGCAAGGAGATACATTAAATAAACTTCTTTTAAAATTAAAACAACATCCTATAACTATTGTGCACGGACATTCTAGTTTTCAAGTTTTAATTGGCGCAATGTGGGGGATATTTGTGTCAGTTGGAATATTTGGTTTGATGTTTGCATAAATATTTGTTAGTGTGACTTTTTTTATGTTTTTTTAGATTTTGCTTTTTGCTTTTTTCTTTGCTTTGTTTTTTTCTTTGCGTTTTTTAGGTTTTTCCTATTAGGTTATGTTTTATGTTTGTTCTATTTATGTTAGTTTTTATGTTGTTTCTATGGTTTTTTTAGGTTATGTTTCATGTTTTTTTTCTTCATTTTTAAAGGTTCTTTTGGCTTTTTAACTTCTAAAATTTAGGTTTTTGTTCTTTTAAACATTTTCAAAACATTTATATATTAGTACACTAATATACTTTTCTATATATTAGTGTACTTTTGATGGTGCGAATGCCTTTCCAAGCAGGCTCTGCAAGACGAAGGACACGAAGAAATTACTGAAATAGGTTTTAAGTAGATGATAGAAGAACAATTAATGACACTAGTAATACTCTTCGTTTTCGCAATAATCGGAGGAATACTCGCCGCTAGATTTAGACAACCAGTAGTTCTAGGCTTATTAATTATAGGAACGTTAGTCGGGCCTTTTGCATTAAATCTTGTAAACGATCAAGACATGATTGGTATGATGATAGAGTTTGGTGCCATCTTGTTATTATTTGTAGTTGGTTTAGAATTTTCTGCTAAAAAACTTATGGCTATGGGAACCAAAGCGCTCATGGTTGGAGCGTTCAAAATCGGTATAATGTTTTTCATAGGGTTCTTAGCATCAGTATTATTTGGACTAGGTGTTACGACTAGTTTATTTATTGGAATAATATTTTCATTCACAAGCACAGTCATTTTTGTTAAAATTTTAGAACAAAAAGAAATGATAAAAAGGCCAGAAGTTTCATTGTTACTCGGAGTTCTTATAATAGAAGATATTATTGCTGTTGCAGTTTTAACTTTACTTTCAGGTGCAAGTCAAGCAGGAGGAGGAAGTGCATTTGCAACAGTTGAAAATCTTATAATAAGTATAACTATTTTAATTGTTGTTTACATAATTGTATCAAAATTTGCCGATAGAATTCTAGGTTTACTTGTAAAAAATTCAAGTGAAGAAATGATAACATTCATAAGTTTAGCATTATGTGCAGGCTTTGCATATTTAGCATATTTACTCGGAATTAGTCCAAGTGCAGGCGCATTTTTAGCAGGAAGTATAATTTCTTCAGTAAAAGAGTCTAAATTATTTGAAAAAGCAGTACTTCCTCATAGCTCTATGTTTTCTTCACTATTTTTTATAGCGATAGGAACTCTAATAGATTTAAGAGCAATTGTTACAAATATAAAATTAATTTTATTCTTATTAGCTATATTAATCATTGCAAGATTCGTAGCAGTTGGTATGGCTACTTATTTATTTGCGAATTTTAGAAAAGTAAAACCAATATTTAGTAGTATTGCCATGTTTTCAATTGGTGAATTTTCTTTATTAATTGCTAAAGAAGCAAAATTATTCAACGTATCAATAGATTTAGTAACAATAACTGCAATATTAATATTTATGAGTTCAATTATAATGTCGCTTGGAGTAAAATCTAGCGAGAAGATATACGCTTCACTTGAAAAAGAAAGGCCTGGAAGATTCAAAAGAAAAATGAATGCGCTCGGCGGATACATAAGCGGGCTTCTCGATCAATTAGATAATGAAAATACTAATACGAATAAATTTAAAAAATATTCCGCAAAAGCTGGGTCTCTTTCATTATTATTCATATTTATAATCATAGGCTCGCATAAATTAATAGAACTTGGCGAAAAATTAGCTCTTGCACATATTATTATTGTTGTAGCGTTAATTTCATTAGTTGCAATAGCCGTAGTTATATTATATTTTATTTATAGAAATACTATGGAAGCATATAGGCTTAGCGTTATTATAAGCTCATATATTGATAGAAGTATGAGTGTTAAAAGAGCAGATAAAACACTTAGAAATATGGTTTTAGGAATGATAGTTGTTTTAATAGGTCTTGCGTCTCCAGGAGTAATATTTATTCTAGGTTTGTCTTCAATTTATGCGTTAATTCCTGTAGGAATAGTATTGTTTGGGATATTTACAATGTCAAGAGTATTCAAATTATTAGATCATTTCTCTAATGATTTTGCAGGATATGTTCCTGAGTACAAAAAATATAATCCTGATCTTGCAAGATTTCAGAAGAAATAATTAATGTTTGTAGTTCAGTATGGGGTTAATTTAAAGATATTAATTTAAATATGAGTTGAATTACTTCCATTAAATCAATTAAATAAATTCAGGTAAATAACATGAACGCATTTTGGTTTGCATTATTATTAACTTTACTTGCAGGATTATCTACAGGTATTGGTAGTCTTATAGCTTTATTTGCAAAAAGAACGAATAAAAAATTATTATCTATAGCTCTGGGGTTTTCTGCAGGAGTTATGATTTATATTGCATTTGTTGAATTATTAAATCAAGGAACGATATTTTTAGTCGGGGTTTATGGTTTTAAAACGGGTTCGATAGTTGCAGCAATTTCTTTTTTTGGAGGAATGGGCGTTGCAGCATTAATAGATAAATTAATACCTGAATATGAAAACCCTCATGAAGCTCATGCTTTAGAAGAAATGAATGATTCTCCTGAATTAAAAAATAAATTACTTCACAGAATGGGTTTGTTGTCTGCTGTTGTTATTGCAATTCATAATTTTCCAGAAGGAATTGTAACTTTTGCAAGCGCATTATCTAATCCATCACTTGGTATTGCTATTGCGGTTGCAGTTGCAATACATAATATTCCTGAAGGAATAGCTGTTGCAATACCTATTTATTATTCAACTGGAAGTAGAAAAAAAGCATTTGTTTATTCGTTTTTATCGGGCCTTGCAGAACCAATAGGTGCTATAATTGCATATTTGGTGTTACGAGAATTTTTTAGCAATTCATTATTTGGAATATTATTTGCAATAGTTGCAGGAATAATGGTTTTTATTTCATTAGATGAATTGCTTCCGGCAGCGCAAAAACATGGAGAACATCATCTTTCAATATATGGATTAATTGCGGGCATGGCAATTATGGCATTTAGTTTATTGATGTTATTGTAATATATTAGATCTGTGCGTTTTTTTTTGCGATTTATGTTTTAGTTGGTTATTTTTTAATGGTATTTATTAGTGAGCATATATTAGATATTTTTTTCCATAATTAATGAAGTATCATCTTCGAAAATGGGGTTGTAATTTAATTTTTTATAAAGGTTAAGCGCTAAATTATCTTTAAAAACTTTTAAACGTATTTTGTTTAAGCCATGATTTGTTGTTTCTTGTTCTAGAAGTTTCATAATTTGTGTTCCGAGGCCAATTCCTCTAATCTTTGAAATTAATTGTATGTTGTTAATGTATCCACAATCCTTTTTAAATTTAAAATCTATATATCCGATACTAGAATTTTCAGAAGCATTTTGATATTCTATGATTTGTATATTTTCTTTATGATAATTTTCTTCGAAGGATTTTTCATTCCAAGAACCCCAGTTTTTTATAAATGATTCCAGCATATTTTCTTTAAGTAAATTATAAACAAAATTATAATCTTTATCTTCTGCATTTCTTAGAATAAATATGTGGTTGTTAATTATGATTGTTTGAATTTTTTTATTCATAAATTATTGATTAGTGTTTGTGATTAAAAAGTTTACTAGAAAAGAAGTTAATGTGCAAAAGTTCTACTTTGAAATAGATTACTTATTGATTGAAAGTTCAGATTGTGCTCTCAAATCAAAATTATGGCTGGTTTTGAAGGCGATGCATTTTTCGCTTTTAATTCGACTGATTCTTGCGATTTAATAATTTCTATTTCACAACCTATGTCTTCTTGTATTATTTTGATTTGCGCAAGTATACATTCAAATTCTTTCTCTTGATTTTCCATAAAATCAGGTAATCCTTTTTTAATTAAACTAGGAATTAATTTGGTTATTTCTTTGCTATTTTGTTTTAATGAATCATATTTCATAACTGCATCTATTATTGTTTTGAAATCTTTTGTTGTTTCAAATTGTGATTTTAAAAGTGAATAAAATTCATATTTCCAAGGCTCACTAATAAATAATGCTGCTTTTTTCGGTTTATCTATTTTTGCAAGTTTTTGAACTTCTCTAATATCTCCTAAAGTATTTTGAAGTAATTCTTCAGTTAATTCGGATTCAAGATTTATTTTTGATTCATCAGTTATAGGCCATGTTTCTGTACTTGCAAGAGTGTTCGTATTGAGTAATTCCCAACATTCTTCTGCAATGTGTGGTGTGAATGGAATCATTGTTTTTGCCCAAATTTCAAGAACTTCATTTAGCGTGTTTTTATTTTCGCCTTTCATTTTTCTATAATTTTGTAAGTCTCTGAATAAATCAACATAAATTATATCTGTTGCTTTTTTGAAATCAAAAGAGTCCATGTATTCTTTAACTTGAATTAATCGTCTATTTGATTTAGATATAAGAATATCATCTGCGACACATTTGTTTGTCGAGGTTATTTCTGTTAATTCTTTGAAAAAATAATAAATTCTTTCAAGTCTTTGTTTGTACATTAAAATATCTTCTTCATTGAAATATATATCAACAAATGGAGATGCGATATTTGCATAGTATAATCTCATAGCATCAACACTATAGTGTTCTGAAACATCAGGTATTGGTTGTGCTCCGCCTTTTGATTTTGAGAGTTTCTGATTTTTACCTTGCATAACCCATTCATTAATGAATATTCCTTTTGGCCAATATTTTTCTTGAAGAATAGCGACATGATTCATGATGAATGGAGGAAAATGAACTCGTCTATGCTCTTTTCCGCCAAGATTGATATCTAACGGATACCAATATTCAACATCATCTTTTATTTGTTTAAGTATTAATTCTGAAACGTTTGTTTTACTTGATACGCTAGTTATATTTCCAATGCCTAAAAATACGTAATCAAAAAATTCAAGCGTTAAATTGGTTTCATTTATGATTTGTTCATTTACATATTTTGAAACTAAATAATAAATAGGATAGAGTGTCGAATCAGATATGGCTTCAATTATGTAACTTTTATCAAATGGAAAAGTTGTTCCAAGCCATCGTCCTTGTCTTGCACAAGGTCTATCTTTGAACCAATCTAATGTTTCAGTTATGTTATCGTAATAATTTTGAGGAACTATATTCATATTAACTGCGTGTTTTTTACTTTGATTAGTTAAATATTCATCTGAATATTTAATGAACCATTGTCCATCAACTTTTTTTATGAATACTTGACCATTGCATCTACAAATAACTTCTTCAGATAAATCTTGCATCATATCGGCATTTCCTGATGAAATTAAATCTTCTTTTACAATATCTTTTGCAACTGTAACTTTTTGTCCTGCATAAGGCCCACAGTTTTCATTCATCACGCCAAAATTAAATCCTAATTTATAGATTTCTTTTTTCGCATCTTCAAGTTTAGGATCGTTTTGATTTTTAATTCCTAGTTTTTCACATATTTCAATTGCGGGATAATCTCCAAATCCTGGAGTTTTAAGTATAGCAATCGGTTTTATTTTTAATATATCTTCATGATTAATATTATATTTATTACATTCTTCAACTGATAATTGCAAGTCATGAAGACCCATCCAATCATGAGGTGCATCACTTGGAACAGATGTAACTATTCCTGTTCCGATGTTTGGATCGCAGAATTTCGATGGAAGAATCATAACTTGTCTATTTATCATAGGAGCAAGACAATATTTTCCTATCATGTCTTTTGCATTAATACTGCCTACAACTTTCGCATCGTCTTTTTGGTACGCTATTTTTTTGGTAGCTTCTTTTGAAACTATCCATATTTCGTTATTTACTAAAATTTTTGAATAAGTTATATTTGGATCTACCCATATATTTGTTTGACCATACATAGTTTCAGGTCTTAATGTTGCGCAAACAATAAATTGATTTGGTTGTTCAAAATTTAATTTTATAAGCGTGTATTCATTTACTTCTGCATTTCCTCCTTTGCTTAAATCCATCTCAGATGGATCAACAGAAACAGGCCCGCAATTTTCACATGCTGTTGCAAAATATGGTTTTTGTACTAATAAATTTTTTTCATGTAATTTATGAAATTGCCATTCGATAAATTTTTTATAATCGGGAGTTGTAGTTAATATGAATCGTCTCCAATCTCCAAGAAAACCAAATTGTTTGTAATCTTGAATGTATGTTTTTGCAAAATATTCAACAAAAGATTCAGGCTCTGATATTTTTTCAATTTCTATATCAGTTAAACCTCTTGATTGGAATTCATTTATCCATTGTTGATCTTTTTGTTTTATTTTTTGAGCTTTAGCAATGGCGCCATTTCCTGTAGCATGACCGCCAGCTGGAAGTAATACATTATATCCATTCATTCGTTTATAACGACAAATAGCGTCAGCATAAGAATATCCCCTCATATGTCCTGTGTGTTGAAAGCCTGAAACTGTAGCGTACGCCCAAATCATAAAAAACTTTTTTTTACTATTATCTCGCTCTACTTCGCCTAGTTTTACATGTGCCCAACGCTTCTGCCATTTTTTCGTTATTTCTTCATGATTAAGATCTAATCGTTCAGATTTATTTGAGCTTTCTGAAGTTCTTTCCATCGATGAAGAGAGAGTAAATCTCTTTAAATATGTTGCGGATGAGTTGGCTTTATAGAAAAATTTATGGTAGGTGTTTGATTTAATCTGGAATAATAGATAATTTTGGAAAGTCACTGTAGCCCATATAGTCATAACTTTTTATTATTCCTTTAAATCTAATCATTATATCTTCAAGTATTTCTAGAAGGTGAGGTAGATCTTTGACTACTATTTCGCATTCAAAATCAGCGCCACCTATGGATTTATTAATTTGATAGAAATATTTATGATTTTTCAGATATTCAAATAATTCTTTATTTCTTTCTATAGAATTAAGTGAGAAATCGACACGGTATCCTTGAAAGCCTAGTTTTGATAAATTTAAATCTATTTTATAGCCCACGATTACTTTTTTTCTTTCTAAATCTTTTATTCTTCTACGCACAGTTTCTATGCTAACTCCAGTTTTTTTTGAAATGGTTGAAAGGTTTTGATGAACATCTGAGGCATAGGCGACTATAATTTTTTCATCTATATCGTCGTATTCTACAACTCCTCCTTCTCCATACACTCGCATAATTAAATCTTTATCATCAAAGAAAAAATGTTTATTAAAATTATAAATGGGGGCATATATTGCAATTTTAGATTCAGCGACAAATGGTTTGTATTTTATCATTATATCGGTCCATATATTGTGGAATTTTTCTATGTATTCATCTCTTTTTATGCCGATGAAAAACGCGAAATCCCATTTGCCATGTAATTCAGTTGTTGTCCAAATATGCTCATTATTGCCTATGTTTTGATAGAATTGTTTTCTTAATTGAGGGGTCATATTTTGCCATTTAATGTATATTCTGAAAGTCAAATAACCTAATTTTGACATATCTACGATTGCTGTGCAACTTCGTAAAATGTTGTTTTCTTTAAGACGATTAATTCTATATGCTACTGATTCTTTTGAACGTCTTATTTTTTTTGCAAGTACGCTTATAGGTGTAGATGAATCTTTTTCAAGTTCAAAAAGTATGTTGCGATCAAGTTTATCAAGTAACATTATGTATGTGAGAGATATTTATTTAAATATTTTCTCATTATTTGTAGTTTTATGAGAAAAAACAATAAAATTGAGTCATAATTTTTATATATTAGTTATACTATTATATAGTAGTAAAAACAATTAGAGGTGAACATATGACTCGTGCATTATTGCTTCGTCCACAATATCCTTACGGTGTAAAACAAGTATGGATGCCAATGGACTTAATTAAAGTTGCATCAAAATTTAATTCAATTAACATAGAAAGTAAAATTGTAGATTTGAATATAGAAAATAAACCTGAAAATATTTCCCAATATGATTATGTGGGGTTTGGAGTTATGGGTCCTCCATATATTCCTAGTACACAAGAATTATTTCGTGAAATAAAATCTACAACTAATAAACCAATATTAATTGGAGGGCCTGGTGTTGAACATTTTAGTGAACAAGAATTCAAAGTGTTGTATCCTGGAGCTATTCAAATTGCAAATGATGTAGATTTTACTAAAGTTATAGGTAAGACTGTATCATCATATGATTCAAGTATAGTTTCAATATTAGCTAATATGTCTGCAAATATAAAACAAGAATATCTTTCTAACGAATTTAGTTTTTTTGTTTCACAAGGATGTAAATACTCTTGTGATTTTTGTGCAGCGCTAAGATCGACTCCGAAAAATCCTGTACGTGAAAAATTTAGTTCAATAATGCAAGAAGATCTCGAGGCCATATGTCTTGATGCCAAATCATTCAATATTGAAGAGTTATCGATGTATTTATCGTCATTAGATTTGTTTCAAACGCCTAAAAAGTTTTTAGAAACATTAAAAATATTTAGTGAAACTTCGCATAAATATGATATTAAATTCAATCTTAGAGGACTTAGCAGAGTTGATTCATTTCTTAACGCGCTAGATCAAGAAAAAGAATTTTATGAATTTATTCCTCGAGCAGGGCTTAAAATAGTGGGATTTGGAATTGATGGAACAACAGAAAAAGTTTGGAAAAGTCAACACAAAGGAATAATTAATTTATCAAGTGCGGATAAAGCGTATAGATTATGCGATCAATTAGATATCGTGCCAGAAGCATTACTTGTTATGGGATTTCATGATAAAAATGGAATGCCGGTAGATACTTCTGAAAGTCTTAAAAAAAATGTGGAATACGCACTTGATAGATCTGAAAAATACAATGTAGTTATAAGACCACATGTTGCTAAAGATATGATTCCCGGAAATAATGGGTGGAATAATCCTGTGTGGTTAAAACAAAAAAGTTTTCTTTTAGAAAATCCTAAATATTTCAAGAATTTAGATTATGTTGCATTAGCATCTAAATTAACACATCCGGATGAGGAATTTAGAAACAAAGTTAATGATGCGTATTTGCAAATTATACAACAACTCTCACCTAATAATAAATGTGTTACAAAACCTTTGCTTTCGTATTCTGGTGATGAATCATATGATAAAATAGTCGACACATTTAATATGCTTATACCATCTGATAGGTAAATGATGTGTAACCTAATGGGTTATGCTTTTAAAAGTTTTATTAAAAGTATTTTTTTTTTTTAAGTTAATATATTAGTAAATTTTATATAGAACAAATCAATATTTATTGATATGAGTGATTTTTTATTTAAAGCGATGGGAGAGGAAACAAAATATCGTATATTAAAATGTCTTTTAAATAATGAATTGTGTGCGTGTGAAATTCCTTTTAAAATTAAAAGAACTCAATCAAATACCTCTATGCATCTAACTAAATTAATTGAGTGGAATTTAATTAAATCAAGAAGAGATGGAAAAAAGATAATTTATTCTATCAAAGATAAAAGGGTATTTTTCGCGTTTAAATTAATTAAAGAGGATAAAAAATGAAAATAGAAATTTTAGGAATGGGTTGTTCAAAATGTAAAAAATTAGAGGAGAATGCAAAAAAAGCAGTTGTTGAATCTGGAAAGAAAATAGACGTAATTAAAGTTACAGAAATGGAAAAAATTATAGGCTATGGTGTAATTTCAACGCCTGCACTAGTTATTGATGGGAATGTTAAATGTTATGGCAGAATTGCTGATGTTAAAGAAATTAAAGGTTGGTTGTAAATGGGTCTTTTTTCTTTTGTACAATGGTTTGCAGATTGGTTTATTTATTCATTGTTTAATTTTGATAAAGATAAACTTCTTGGTAACTCATTGAATTTTTTTGTATACGATGTTATTAAAATATTTATACTTCTTTGCGTAATTATTTTCGCGTTTGCGATAATAAGATCTTTTCTTCCACCAGAAAAAATTAAAAAAGTTCTATCGACAAAATATGAGATTTTTGGAAATATTTTGGCATCGCTTATTGGTATTGTGACTCCTTTTTGTTCTTGTTCTGCAGTTCCGTTATTTATTGGATTTGTAGAATCTGGCGTTCCTTTAGGCGTCACTTTTTCTTATTTGATTGCAGCGCCAATGGTTAATGAAGTTGCAGCCGTGTTATTATTTGGTTTGTTTGGATGGAAAATTGCAGTAATATATGTTGCATCAGGAGTTGTAATTTCAATAGTTGTCGGATTTATTCTCGGTAGAATGAAACTTGAACATCTTGTTCAAGATTATGTTTATAAAATAAAATCAAATAATAAATTAAAAATAGAAAATTATACTTGGAAAATTCGTTTGAAAATAGCGTATGATGATACTTTAGGAATTGTAAAAAAAGTATTTCCTTGGGTTGTTGTTGGGGTGGGTATTGGTGCAATTATTCACGGCTATGCTCCAGAAAATCTATTAACTCGTATCGCTGGACCTAGAAATTGGTTCGCAGTACCAATAGCTGTGGTAATAGGGGTTCCTCTTTATTCAAATGCTGCAGGAATGATTCCGATAGTTAGTTCATTAATAGAAAAAGGATTACCAATAGGTACATCGCTTGCATTTATGATGGCAGTAACTGCTCTATCTTTACCTGAGATGATTATTTTAAGAAAAGTTCTAAAGACTAAACTTTTAATAATATATTTTAGCATAGTTGCTCTTGGAATAATATGTATAGGTTATTTATTTAATGCATTGATGTGATTTGTATGGATTTTAAAAATAGATTAAATATGTGTGGCCCTGTTATTTTTATTGAGTGTAATTTATGAATTATTACATTTATAAGTTGTGCTGTTTCATATATGCTTTTATATGTTTGAGCATTTCATCTGCTTTAGTTTTAACGTCGGTTGCAAGATTTATTTGTTGGCTAACAAACTGTTCATCTGCTATAAGAAATTCTTCCGTAGCAACACTGTCTATAAAATTAAGTGCAGTTGCTCTAAAATGCAAAGCGCAGTTTTCAATTTCTTTGATTTGATTTCGGTTGAGTTTTGTTTCAGTCATAAAATTACCTTTTAATTAATTATGGATTATTATTTTTAATCGATTATTTAAATTTATCTCTGAATTTGAATGTGAGAATTATTTTGTTAAAAATGAGGGAGGCGTATTTGTATAGTTAATGAAGAGGGTCTTCATAGCTATTTGGTTGTGGGCATTCATTTAATCCAATGAATACTTTTAAGTGATTTTTAAAAAATGAGATGCAGGGTATTCCTCCATGATCAGAAAATCTTAATTCATTTGGTCCTTCTAATTTATTGTTATTTTCTGGAACTACTACAGATATAATTTTATAACCATTTATAGGGTAGATTAATATGTCTCTTCCATAATTCCATCTTCTAATTATATGATAATAATCTGTGGAATCTTGTCCTTTTAGTCCTTTTTTTATGTTTGCTTTTTCTATTGAAACACCGGTTTTGTGTCTAGCGCCATTATAGTAAAAATCAGTGTTGCAAAATTCTATTTTTTCTAATATTTGGTTTATTGTGGTGTCTTCTCTTTCCTGATTGTAACTCTCGCTTATCATTCGTTCGAGTCTGTTTTTATCTAAATTAATCATTTGTCTACCTTATGTTGGGATAAGAATTTACATATATTAATTATTGCTCTCCAGTAATTGGAGAAAAAATTTATAAAGAATGATTCATTTTTATGTTTATGGATACGAATATTTTAAAAAGAATAGGTTTAACGGAAGGAGAAGTAAAAGTTTACCTTGCTGTGCTTAAGACTGGTCTGACAACAGTTGGAAGAGTAATTAGAGAAACGAAAATGCAGAGTTCTAGTGTTTATCATATTATTGATTCTCTCAAAGAAAAAGGATTGATTTCTTTCGAAATTAAAAATAATAAGAAATATGTATTTGTTGCAGACCCAGATAGATTACTTGACTTTGTGGATGATAAAAAACAAGAATTAGATAAAGAAAAAATAAATATTGTAAAATTTTTGCCCGGACTACACTCATTAAGATGTTTATCAATAAAACCTGAGCAAGAAGTGCTCATATTTGAAGGATGGAGTGGGGTTTTATCTGCCTTCAAGGAGGCTTATAAAAATATTGAGCCTGGCACAAAGATATTTGCATATACAATTACAAAGGACTATGGGGGTGCAGACCCAAAACAAGTCAGATGGTTAATCAATAAAGTTAGAGATTTAAGAGAAAGTATGAATAAGAAGAACTCTAAAAAAATAGTGATGAGGCTACTTGCTGAAACAGGGTCTGAAGTAGGTGAGGATCAGGCTAAAACTAAATATACTAAAGTTAGATTCATAAATAAAAAACATACAAATCCTGCCGTAATAAATATCTATGGAGACATAACAATAATTGCATTGTGGCTCAAAAACCCTATTGCATTCTATATAACCAGCAAAGAAGTAGCACAGTCATTCATAAACAATTTTGAACTGCTTTGGAGTATTTCAAATAAAAAATAAATTGCCTGTGCCCCTAAAAAGTCTGCTAAAAGTAAGAGAGCCTCCGGGAGTTCGTTTTCTCGTCGAGAAACAAGTATTTTGGAAGGAACTTCTGTTCATACTTCTCTTTATATTTTTATGTAAACCATAATGTGTGAATTTCTATTTATAATTTGTTATTTTGTTTTTTATTTACAAGGTAATTTCCTATTATTATATTATCTAATCCACTTTCCATAAAATTATATATTGCATCTTCAGGTGTGCATACTATGGCTTCTCCATTAATGTTAAAAGATGTGTTAAGTATAACTCCTACATTTGTTATTTTTTTATATTCTGAGATTAATTCCCAGAATAATTTGTTGTTTGTTTTTTCTACAATTTGAAGTCTTCCTGTTTGATCTTTATGGGTTACAGCAGGAATGATGTTTACTGCTTCATCTTTAACTTTAGCTGTACAAACCATAAAAGGATACATGTATTCTGCACTATGTTCTGTATTAAAATATTTGTTTACATCTTCATCTAAAACTGCTGGTGCAAATGGTCTGAATGGTTCTCTAAATTTTATTTTGTTATTCACTAAGTCTTTCATTTTTGCATCTGAAGCTGATGCTAATATGCTTCTATTTCCTAATGCTCTTGGTCCAAACTCCATTTCTCCTTGGAACCATCCTATTATTTTATTATTTGCTATAAGTTCTGCTGCTGTTTTTGATGGAAATGAAATGAATGTATGTGTTAGCTCATCTGAATATTTAAGTAATGTTGACTCTATTTCTATATTGGAAAAAGATGGGCCTAAATAAACTGAATTAAATGGATTTCTTTGAATTGATTTTGAATTTTTAAATGTGGTATATAATGCTGCACCGATAGATGTGCCTGAGTCATTTGCTGCTGGCTGAACAAATATTTTATCAAATAAATTACTTTCAGCTAATTTTTGATTCGCAAGACAATTGAGAGCAACTCCTCCTGCAAGACAGAGATTTTTTTTTCCTGTACGATATTTCGCATACTCTGCCAAATCTAAAATCAAGTTCTCAGTCAAGAATTGTAATCCTTTGGAAATATCAGCATGTTTTTGTGTTAACGGTTCATCAGATTGCCTTGGTGCTCCAAAAGTTTGAACAAGTTTTGAAGAAAAAAGTTGTCTATCATTACCTTTAATATGGTGGTCGAAATAATCAAGATTTAGTATGAATTTTCCTTTATTGTTTATTTTTCCTAGATCGTTAAAAAAATTGTTGAGTTTTTCATCTCCATATGCTGAAAGACCCATTACTTTATATTCGTCACTTTGAGTTTTGAACCCCAAATACTTTGTTATTGCAGAGTACAAATAACCTATGGAGTGAGGATATTTAGTGCTGCTTATTTTTTTAATTGTGTTGCCTTCTCCAATAAATAGAGCTATTGATTCATATTCTCCACGTCCATCTATTGTTAATATTGCGGCATCATCGAATGGAGAACAATAATATGCACTGGCTGCATGTGCATAATGGTGATTTACAAATTGTATTTTATTTTGTAGTTCTTTATTTTGTAAATTAAATTTTAGTACATCAACTATTTTATTTCTTTTTCTAATTAAATTTAATCCATAATTTAGATAATTAAGAGAGCTTGGAAAATCGCTAAACATTGTGTAAGGCAATATTAATGGTTGTAATTCTGGATTTATGAATAAAGCTATATTATCAACATCTTTAAGATTAACCCTTCCTTTATTTAGACAATAAGTTATTGAATTTAAGGGAATTTTTTTAGTGTGTTTTTCTCTTGTGAATCTTTCTTCTTCAGCTGCGGCGATTATTTTTCCATCTATTGTAAGTGCTGCTGCAGAGTCGTGAGATCCAAAATTTAATCCTAGCGATATCATGTTAATAATTCATTTTAATTCAGTGTTGATTATGTTGTAAAAATCTAATTTATTTAATGGTTCAATATTTAAATTTTCAATTAAATGATTTGCTGATGAAATGCCTATAATTACTGTTTTTACAGATTCATGAGCCAATGCAAACTTTAAAGCAGTAGTTTGAAGAGGTTCAGAATAATTATTCTTTTGCCATGCGAAAATATTTTTAAATGCGTTTTCAGAGGAATAATAAATTAAACTTGCGTACTTATCGAAGGGTTTTTTAGTTGATGCAAAACCATCAGTGAGAATCCCGTATTTTAATGGTTGTATTGCTATAAAATCTAATTTTTTACTCTTTAGTTTATCAAAGTATTTTGCTGGCCAAGTGTTATATAAATTGAAATATGATGAAACAACTTTGAAATGTTCATTTTCTATTGCTGTGTTTAATTCAATTTCTGTTTTTGCCATTAAACCAATAAAATTAATTTTATATTTTTTCTCTAATTTTAAGAATATTTTGTCAATTGTGTGAAAATTATAATTAAGTGTGGTTGTATTTTCTAAATCAGATTTGGGAGTTATTTTATGATCTGGTTCATATAATATTCCGAATAGTTCATCTGTTTGTAATGAATTAAGTGATTGATTTATTCTATTTTCAAATATTGCTTCTATTATTTTTTCATCTTGGATGAGGGGCGCTTCAATTTTTATAATATGAACTGGCTTTTTTTTTGATTGAGAAATAGATTCTTTTATTGCCCATTGTGTTTCTAGATTGGGATTTGAATGTATTATGTTTATTCCTTCGTTGAGTGCCTGTAAGAGTGTATTTGTGCCTTCTTCTGAGTTTTTATTAGGGAATAGTTTTCCTCTTGCAAATGTTGCAGTTCCAAAACATATTTCTGAGACTGAAACGTTCTGCAGAAATCTATAGTTCATTTTCTTTTTCCCTGTAAAATGTTATAGAAATACTCCATATCTTTTGGTTCACCCAGTTTTCCGAAGCGAAGTTCTCCTAATTGACCTCTGTAATGTCTTCTATTAGGCATATCTTTATTTATAGAATTTTCTCTGTAGTTAATTACATCTGCCATTATTTTTGCTTTTTCATTTACTGATTTTCCTACGAGAGATGGTTGGTCATATAGATTTAAACAAACAGAAACATTTCCATTAGGTTGAATTCTTAATTTATGGCATCCTCCACAGGGATAGCCTTGAGAAAACAGGCTTAAAACTCCAACTTGAACTCCTGTATCTCCAATAATATAATAATTATATGTTGGATTATCTCCTTCTATATTTGTTCTTTCAAGGGGAGTAAGACTTCCTATTTGTGCTAATGTTTCTAAAATTTCTTGCTCCGAAGTAAATTCTTGTGTCCAATAATCTTGGCCTCTTTTTTTAAGTTGAGCTGGATTACTTGGAAAGAACTGATTGAGCTTTATTATAAGATTTCCTTTGTATTCTTTTGAGTTTATGTCTTGGGCATATTTTACGAAATCTTTCAGTTCAGGAAGAGTGGATTTCATGGTTACTGCGCTTATTTTTGTGGAACTTTCTAGTTTTTTCACGGAATCTTCTAATCCTTTTAAAACATTATAAAACATATTTTTGTGTGTTAATTCTAAAAATCTATCTGATTTCAATGTATCTAGACTTACAATGACTCTTGTTAGGCCGTTTTCTATGCATTCATCAATAATATTGTGAAGTCTATATCCGTTGGTTGTTATTATTTGTTTTGTAAATCCGAGTTCTTTCGCGCTTTTCATTAGTTTTGGAAAATCATTTCTGAATGTTGGTTCTCCTCCAGTCCAATGAACTCTATCTATTCCATTTATTTTTGCGGCTTCGAGAATCTCTTCTACTTCAGTTTCTGGAAGTGTTGGTTTCATTTCGTATCCATCGGGATTGCAGTATTCACATTCAAAATTACAATTTGGAGTGACTCCAAATCTTAGGTGCCATTTGCTACTACTTAAGGGTTCCATTTTCGTATGTATTGCTAACTAATTTATAAATCTTATTGAATATATTTCGCAAAAAGTTTGGATTTGTCGAAAATAAAAATAAACTTTTTAAATAGATACTCTTTTCGAGTAGTCATGTATGATTTTAAAGAAATAGTAGAAAATAGAGAGTTTCTTGAAAACAATTTAAGAATAAGAGATTCAAGTATTTCTTTTGATGAATTAATAGAATTAATAAATCTTAGAAGTGAAAAACTCAAAAATTATGAATCTTTAAGAGCAGAGGTTAACTTAAATAATAAGAAAGCAGGAATAGTTTATGATGATCAGAGAAATCATCTTAAAAAATTAGGAAATTTATCTAAAAGTATTAAAGATGATTTAAAGAATATAGAATCTAAACTTTACGAAAAAATTATTGCCTTACCAAATATTGTGGGTCCAAAAACACCTATTAGTGCCAATAAAGAAGATTCTATTATTGAGAAAGTATGTGGGCAGAAGCCAGTTTTTAGTTTTACTCCAAAAAACCATTATGATTTATGCAAGAGTTTAGATATATTAGATATGGAGAGAGGAGTAAAGCTTGCAGAAAGTGGATTTCCTATCTACAAAGGAAAAGGGGCTGTTCTTGAATGGGCTTTATTAACGTTTATGATTAATCACTCTGTAAATAATGGTTTTACTTTTTATTTACCTCCTTTTTTTAACAATACGAAAAGTTTAGTGTCATCGGGAAATCTACCTAAATTTGCAGAAGAAATATATTCTTGTGTAAATGATGATCTTCATGCAATTCCTACTGCGGAAGTTCCATTGACAAATTTATTTCGCGATGAAGTTTTATCTGAAAAAAATCTTCCAATGCATATGATTGCATATTCTCCTTGTTTTAGAAGAGAAGCTGGAGGCTATGGTAAGAAAACAAGAGGTCTTTTAAGACTTCATCAATTTAATAAGGTAGAATCTTACAGTATATGTAAACCTGAAGATAGTTCTCATGAATTGGAATTATTAGTCGATAATGCAACTAAAATTATGGAAAAACTCAATTTGCATTTTAGAGTTGCTAATTTACCATCTTGTGATATTGCTCAGCAATCATCTCAGACTTATGATATAGAAGCATGGTTGCCTGCAGATGGAATATACTCGGAAGTTTCTTCCGCAAGCAATTGTTTATCCTATCAAGCAAAGAGAGCAAATATAAAATTTAAAACACCATCGGGCACCAATTTTGTTCATACATTAAATGCATCTGCTTTGGCAACTCCAAGATTGTTCATAGCTCTTGTTGAAAGCAATCAAACTCATGATGGAAATATAGTAATACCTTCTGCTTTAAGACAATACACTGGTTTTGATATTATAACTCCAGAATAAATTTTTTATGTTTTTGAGAGTTTAATTTAATATTTAAGAAATTTTGTAAATTGTGATAATCAAATTTAAATATATGTTATCATTTAAATTAGTATGAAAAAACTTACGGGAGAAATAATAAAATATTATTCAAAATATGATGAACATGTAAGGCTTTCAAAAGATCCTGCTCATGAAATAGAATTTTTAATTACTATGCACTTTATCGAGAAACATCTTCCTAAAAAGGGTAGTATTTTGGATGTTGGTGGAGGAACGGGAAAATATGCTTTTGAATTAGCAAAGAAAGGATACGATGTTGTACTAATAGATGTTGTTCCAAATCATGTCGATATTGCAAATTTAATAATTAAACAAAAAAAATTGGAAAATAAGGTTGTGGCATTTGTGGGAGATGTTACTAATCTTAAAGAATTTAAAAATGCAAAATTTGATGCAGTATTATGTTTAGGGGCAGTTTTATCTCATGTTACATATGAAAATGATATTGATTTAGCGATGAAAGAACTCGTAAGAGTGGCAAAGAAAGATGCGCCTATTTTTGTTTCAGTTATTGGCAGACTCGGTGCTGCGCAGTATAGGTTAAGATATGAAAATAAAAGAATTATTAACTATTTTACGACATTGAAAACAGGATTTAATTCTCCTGGTAAAACTGGTGGATTTACTGATGCTCATTTTTTTTTAGGCAAAGAATTAGAAAATTTGTTTTTACTAAATAAATTAAAAATAGTTGATAAAGTTGGACTTGAAGGTTTATCTTCAGGATTTCAAGAAGAAACAAATTTTATTTATAAAAATAAAAAAATTTGGAATGCTTGGATTGAAATGCTTAAAGAAACAGCAAATGATGAAACAGCATACGGAAAATCATTGCATTTTATGATTATAGGTAAAAAATGAGTACTTTATTTCTTCGATTGTCTGTGCCCCTAAAAGTGGACGAATAAGTATGAAGCCTCTGGGGAGAGTTGCACCCCCGACCTTTAGATTACATTTCGAAGCGAAGCTGAGGAATGTTCCGAAAACTTCGTTGTCGATACAAGTCTAACGCAATAGCTACTATGCTACAGAGGCATGATTTAACTCTTGAGAAAAGGATTTTCTTTAAAAAGATTTGCTCTTTTTTTTGTAATTATTTATAATGAGTCATAATTATGAGCGTTTTACGAAAAATTTTTATATGGGATTTAATTTCTTAATTTCATGATACACAATGCTATAGAACAAAAGTTGAATTTATTCTCTTTTAGCTGTAGCTATAATTTCTGGTATTGTATTTAACGATTTTGCTATAAATCATTTGTTTTTTGATGCAGCTAAACTCTTCATGTAAAACAGTGATGAAATGCAAATCTAATATTTTTTTTTGAAAAACTAAGTATCTTTTTCAAAAATAGTTGATTGAGTACAATGTATTTAACAAAAAATTTCAAAAGTTAGATTGAAGTCTGCTCGAGAATTAAATTTGTTATTAATAAAATAAATCGGAGGATTAAGAAAATCTGCGAATTTTCTGACCTCTTCATAAAATCGGAGAATTAAAAATGGAATTTACAAATTTAGAAAATAACAGTTTAAATAGTGATAAATCACGAGTGTTATATCTTAATGTGATTGGAACTATTGAAGAAGTTGGAAAAAATTTAAAGCAATTAGGTATGAATTTAGGTGCACTGCAAGGAGAAAATATGCATCTCGAATCATCGTATAATTTGCCTTTATTTTCTCTTGCAACTAATGCTGAACATGCAATGAAACGAAATGATTTACTTGGGCGAGCGGTAAATTTCGAAGTGGCACATTTAGATTCTGCACATAAAAGAGTTGATTCAGCTAAATTTGCAATTGCTTTGGCTGAACGAATGAATCCGTTAGATGTATTGGTGACTAAAGAAAAGACGTTTACGGTAATAGATATTTTACCGTTGAATGAAGTATTGGCATTTAATCGAAATGGTATCGTAAATTATTCCAGAGATAAGGAAGTTCGAGGTAAAGATGCATTGAAAGTAATTGCAAGTTACATACATCAAGATGTGGGAATACTTGTTGTTGATAATCAAAAGTTAGTTTATACTTTTGATAGTTCGATGTATGAGAAAACTCCAAAAGATATAGTTACTGGAAATAATAAATTTATAGGACAAGATGCTTTCGCATTTCATGGAAAAGCCAAAAACTTCGGACATGTATTGCCAGAATTATTTAGAGGACTAAAAAGAAATTTCGAAAATGGTAAACTTGATGGACTAATAATTGATCTTAAAGGAGGCAATAGTTATTCTAATGGAGGAATGTATGTACGTCGATTTGAGAGAGATTATGTCGTGCCAGTTATTCAAAATGGAAATTTGCAAGGAATAATTGCATACGCTGATGTATTTTTCCAAGCAGATGTACCACAAGGGATAAGTCATTTTGATGGTGGAAAATTCTTGAAGATAGATGATCCTGCAACATTTCATAGAGATTTCAAGGTGATTAAAAATGATAACTACAAAACAAGTTCAAGTACCAAGTCTGATTGCTAAACTCGAGAAATTTAAAGAAAAACTAAATGATGCGCCTGCAAATATTAATGATATTGCACGTTCACATCATTTAGATTCTTTATTTATGCATTCATTAAATGGTGAATTAAACCTTGAATCATTAGCAATAGTGCTAAAGAACATAAACTCTGAAAAATTAATTGCTAAAGCAATAAATTTAAACAAAGAATTATATAAGAAAAAAATAGAGTTTTATGGGGTTAGTTATATTGCTGATTTGTGCGTGAATGATTGTACATATTGTGGGCATAGTAGTCGCAGTGTTCATGAACGTGAAATGCTCGATTCGATTAATATACGAAGGGATTTTTCAGAAATTCTAAAGTATAAACCATCAGAAATTTGCATACTTGCAGGTGAACATAAATTTATTAGTCCAGAATATTTAGCGAATGCTGCAAATATCGCACTTGATATAGATGGTGGAAAATCGTTAGAGAGAATATCATTTAATGTAGCGCCGATGCAAGAATTTGATTTCAAAAAACTAATTGATGGAGTTAAAAAATCTGAACAAACAATATTGCAATTTAGAGTTTTTCAGGAATCATATGATGAAAAAATTTATGCGATAAATCATACGAGAGGACCTAAACGAGATTTTGAATTCAGACTTAATTCACAACAAAGAGCGTTGAATGCAGGGTTTAATCAAGTAGGAATAGGAACGTTGCTCGGGTTAAATAATGAAATAACAAATGAATTAGTTGGAAGTGATTTCGAAATAGGTGCATTAATTGTGCACGCGTATCATTTGTTTGAAACAACGGGATCATTTCCTGCAACTCTTTCAATTCCTCGATTGCAAGCAGTAGTTGGTAGTAATTTTGAAGTACCAAGTCCTGTTGATGATGAACGATATATAGAATATCATTCAATATTAAGAATGGCATTACCTCAAACTAAATTAATAATTACTGGAAGAGAAACACCAGTTATGTTAGATAAATTAAGGCCTCTTATTAATATTGAAGATTTATCAACAAAACCTGGTGTTGGTGGTAATTATAGGGATGCAGTGCATTTTCAAAATATGCTTGGAACTACTTGTTCATCAGAGCAAAGAATTAGAACTGTGCTAAATCAAGGATACTTTGTTGACGGATATTAACTTTTTTACTTTTTTTTATTTTTTGAATTAAAATTTAAAAATAAATTTATAAAAATTCAAGTTCTAATGTAAAAAAATCAGAGGTTGGATACTCTGTTACAAGTGCTGGAATTAAACCTTTCTTTTTTAACTCCTTTGCGATTTTTTTTATTTTTTTTGCAGAGAGTAATAATCTCATTCTTGGAAGATCTAATTGAAATTCATCAATTTTTAGAACTTTTGAACTAATTAATTCTTTTATGAGTTCCCCAAGAAGAATAATATCATTTTTAGTTTTAGTTGAAAGTTTTTTTTGATGATTAAAACCCGGTTCAAAACCTTTAAGATACGCAGCACCTCTATATAAAAATCCATCAGCCGTTAATTTATCAAATTGTTTAGATGAATTTTTTGCACGAATTTTAAGTCTACTTCCCATTTGAACCATGTTTTTTAATTTCGCTGTGCAAAAATGAATGTTGTATTTTTTGTTTTTTCCATACTCTATAAGTTTTAATGCTAATTCGCTACTTCCTAAAATTCCATAACTTACGCTATCTTTTTGTTTGAAATTCATTTTATCAAGAGTATAATGTTTTGCATCCGTATCTGAAAAT
Organism: Candidatus Woesearchaeota archaeon; assembly: GCA_041660865.1. Lineage (GTDB taxonomy): Archaea > Nanobdellota > Nanobdellia > Woesearchaeales > 21-14-0-10-32-9 > 21-14-0-10-32-9. The sequence continues at coordinate 426,917 of JBAZVO010000001.1, read as the reverse complement.
TCTAACTCATTAAGGTTTAAAAATTCTATTTTGTCATCTATAAAATCCATAAGTTTTTTAATTCTATCATCATAGCCTGGAATTACAGGAATTTCAATACCTATTTTCCAAGGATATTTTTTTGCAAGAATTAATTTATTCCAATTCTTGGTATTATTAAGATCTGGATGAAATCTTATTTCATCAAGCCCAGAATCATAGAGCATTTTTAAGTTTTTTTCAGTTACAAGACTAAGAGTAGTATAAAGATGAACGTGGAATTTTTTCGTGAATTTTTTCTTTAATATTTTTATATAGTTGCAGGTTCTATCGATTTTAGTTAGAGGATCGCCTCCCGTAATTCCACAACCGCTAGCTTCTGTAAGTATGCATTCTTCAATCATTTCAACTGGGTTATTTGCATCTTTGATTTCCCATTCATTGGCAAATATTTTATCTTTTGAAAATTTATCTTGGCTTACAGGGCAATAAAAACATCTTTGAGGACAAAGACCAGTAATAAATAAAACCATTTTTTTGCCTTTAACACATTGAGCGCAACCTTCGGTTAGAGTGCCTTTGCAATAAGAGTAATATTTAGTTTTGGAATATGCTTTGGTTGATTTTTTTGGTTTTATTACTAAGGATTTTTTGTTTATGATTTTTATTGACATAAATAAAAAGAAAAAAGATGAATTAAAAAATGTTTCTCTTACTCTATCAGTTTTCTAGGATTTATTTCGCCCATTGTTCGTAAGTCTTCAACAGATATACCTTGAACTTCAAGCAATTCTGTGAATTCTTCAAGTGCTTCGCTAGGACTCGGGCTATTTATTTGACCAACATCTGAACTGAGTATGCATTTTTCTGCACCAATAGCGTTAATTTGTTGTACTATTCTTTCTATTGGTATTTTGTCGATTGCATACATTGCATAATTCTGTTCTATGTAAACTCCATCATAGCTTGCTAATTCTTTTTGAATTTCGATTGGCATATCTATTTGTTGATAAATGGGGTGTGTAACAATGATTTTTTTTATTCCCAGTTTATTAGCTTCAATCACCAAAATCCTCGCTTCTTCAGAAGAAACGTGACCTGTTGCTAAAATGCAATTGTTGTCTTTTATTGCTTTAAGGACTTTTTTTGCATCTTCAATCAAGTTCATTTTATCATCCATGATGTTTATGCCTTTTATTTCATCAGATAGTCTAGATTTGAAATTCCCCCCGACCCATTCTGGCGGGATTTCATATTTACTTCTTTTGAGAAAGTTATCTGCGTTAATTGTTGGAAACCAAACTATTATAGGTCTCTTTGATAATTTAGCAGAAGCATAAATTGCATCAGGATTTAAGCCACCAATATAATTATTTAGAGTCACAGAGCCTAATAAAATTAAATCTGATTCGTCTCTAGTTTCTTCACTTTCAATCAAAGGTAATGTAGGATAGAAGTGGTTTTTTAGAGCCATGCCTCTAATTTTACCTTTTTGTTTGTTGATTATTTTATTAACTGTGTATTTTCTTGGTAAAACTTCAGGTCCTATGTGTACATGTAAATCTATAAATTCTGTAACTTTCATTTTATTTACCTCCTAGCCATGGGGCTCTATTTTTGATTAAATATATTCTTTTAAGAGGACCGTCTAGAGTATCCTTCTCTTTTCTAACAAGACTTAGTTTTATAGGGGTATAAATCTCATTTATTATATTTCCTTCTACAAGTCTTTCAATGCAGTATTTTCTTGCGCTAGATTGAGCATTTTTTGGATTGAATACTTTAGCTACCTGCATCGCATTTTGAAATTCTCCATCTTTGATGTAACTATTGAAATTTTGATCTATCTCAAAACTTAATGTATCATATCTATTTTTTTGTTCTTCTCGGATTTCTGACCAAAGTTTTACTTCGACATCGCATTGATTTAGAGTTTTCAGTTCTTTATTTGTTCTATCTTCAAGCCATTTGAAATAGTCAGTTACAAAAGTTTGAGAGAGATTGTTAACTTCTGTTCCGTATGCATCTGCAGGCATTAGAAGAAATTTAATTGTGTAACCAAGATCGTTAAATTTATTGAAGATATTTTTTATTTCTCTTAATGTATTTGTTTCTGGGTCATTCTCTTCTATTTTTGGAGAGCGATTATTGTATCTTGGTCCCCAGGGTGAGAACAATGTTAAATTTTGAGGAAATAACTTAGCTATTGCTAATTGCTCAAGAATCTTGTCTGATTTAGCAGGTGATTGAACACTTATAGTTTTAAGATATTTCCATATTTCAGCTAAGGTCAGAATATTTGAAGTAGTAGTATTTAACTTAAATCTAACTCCTTTAATTTGACCCGTCGGGTTCGAAAGCCAAATATCTTGTGTAAGATATTCCCTGATTCCAAAGCCATTAGCAGTGATATAATTTAGTATTTGTTTACCTTCTGGGCCATTAAATAATTCAACTGCTTCGTTTGAAGTTATTGTAGTTGTATTTGTAATATATTTATATTCTATGTTTTCCTTCGTAGCGTCTTTATATTTCTCATCTAGTTTCTTTTTAAAATATATTTTACTTGGTTCTTTTGGGTCACGAACAATTTCTTGTTTTGATTCGTCAAATATTCTTGAGAAGTCAAGTTTCTGAAATAAGTTCAGTGCACACTGGTTATTGGTTTCTTTTGTGTTTAGAATAACTTCATTTGTTCCTCGTTCTTTTGATTTAGCTAAGAATTCTGTTCCAAGCGCTGTACCTACATTTCTAATACGAGAATCTCTTTTTACAGCAATTTCTGCAAGATAATTTGACGTGTCAGAAATTTTTCCTGTCAGAAAAGGAAATTCTTCAAAAGTTAAATTATAGCCCCAGCATAATCCGATAACCTCGTTGTTATATTCTGAAACTAGTGTTATGTTACCTGGTTTAGTTCTATCTGTATTAAATTTATTCAGTATCTGTTCATCAGTCTGAGTTTCATTCCAAGGGGGATTTGTAAATGCTTCTTTATATATTTGTATTAATTGTTCTAAATCTTTTTCAATATATTCGCGAACAATGAATTCCGTGAATACAATCGGTACTTATATCATCCAGAGAAACTGCGGTTGCAGGGCTTGAAATTAAACGTTGTTGCATCTCTTGTTTTGTTTCTTGATATCTTTCTATTTGTTCTATTCTTTCTTGTTTGTTCATTTTTCTTCACTCCGTTTGTTTTTTCACTTCTTTTTTGTTTTCTTTGTCTTATTCTGCTTTTCATCTTTGTTTGTTCTCCTGAACAAGTTCCGCTGTCGGCGGAATATTACCGCGCAACGCGCGGCAGAGTCAGGAGAATAAAAATAAAATAATTAGTAGTGGCAATTAGTAATTAACTTGTTGATGTAGAATTTACCGATGATGATGCAGTAAGAAATTAAAATTAAAAGGGCGGTCGCCGGGAATCGAACCCGGGCCCAGGGTTCCACAGACCCCGATGCTACCATTACACCACGACCACCATAAAAACGATATTGATGTGTCTAGATTATTATTTAATAAGTTATATGTTGGAGATAAATTTAATAAATTTATTTTTTGTTTAATGAATAATTTGTATTTATTTAGAATTTTGGACTTGAAACTATTAACAGTGAATACAATCAGCACATATTCGTGCATTATCCTCGGTTCGTTTATCCATAGTAACTAAGAAGTGACTTATTTTTTATAAACTTTTCGTAATTTGTTTTGTTTGTGAGTTATTTTGTGATGATTTTTTGTTTTGTGTTTTATATGAGTTTTTTATTTCTTCTTTTTATTTTGTTTTTTTATTTTGTTTTTTTATTTTGTTTTTTTATTTTGTTTTTTTATTTCTTCTTTTTATTTCTTCTTTTTATTTTGTTTTTTCTTCTTTTTTTTGTTTTTTCTTGGTTCCTTTCTTGTTTTTCCGAAAACAATAAAAGTCAGAACGGTTTTTTTATATTTAGGGGTGTATGTATGGATATTTTTGAATTTGCAAAAAAGATGGAGCTTGATGGTAAAAATAGATATCAAGAACAATATGATAAAGAAACTAATCAAGGAATAAAATCAATATTAATTGTATTAATAAATCAAGAACAACATCATTATGATGCGCTTAATTCACTTGAGCATGCAGGCAAATATGTCGAGTATAAAGAAGCATCATTTAGGGGAGTTAAAAATTTATTTGAAGAAATGAAAGATGAACTTGACAGAGTTTCAAAAGATCATATACAATTTTATCAAATGGTTCTTGAAATAGAAAAGAAGACCGAAGCGTTTTATTTGTCACATGCAAAGGAATATGAGGGAGATACTAAAAAAATATTACTTTCTCTTGCTAAAGAAGAACATAATCATGTAATTATAATTCAAAACATAATTGATTTTATAAGTAAACCAAATACGTGGATTGAAGATGCGGAATTTAATCATATGATAGATTATTGAATTTTGTTTTCTTTATTTTCGTTTTCTTTATTTTTTCTCCATTATTTATTTTTTAGATTTATTCATCTGTATTTTTTTAGTCAGAATTTTTACAGAATTTTTACTTAGACTTATCGCATTTTTCGCATGTTCCTCGAACTTCTATTTGAAAACTTGTAATTGTTCCAGGAATTTTATTTTTTAAAAAATCTAGAGAATCAATATCGAAGTGAACTATTTTATTTGTTTTTTCACAAATAAAATGACAATGACTTTTTTTTTCTCGAGAATAAATTAATTTTCCATCACAAGTATATGAAAATATTTTACCTTGTTCTCGTAATTCTTTTAAAAATCTGTAAATTGTTGCAAGTCCAATTTCTTTGTTCTTTTTTTTAACATTAACAAATAAATTTTCGGCTGTAAAAAAAGAATCTATTTTTTTTAGTTCAATGTTTATTATTTCTTTTTGTTTTGTAAGTCTTGATGTTCTAACCATTATTGAGAATGAGAATCAATAACATATATAAATATGATTGTATTCCAAAGTGTTATGTATGTCCTTTATGCGTTAATAAGCGTTGTTGTGGTATCTCTTATGTCAGTAATTGCTGCAATTCCATTACTTATGAGAAAGAAAGTTCCTGAAGGATTATTATTATTTTTACTTAGCGCGTCAGTTGGAGTTTTATTGGGAACAGTATTTTTAGATTTTATGCCTGAACTTGCTGAAGAAGGATACACGATGACAACTGCGCTTTTGCTTTTGTTTGGATTTTTATTAATGTTTATAATGGAAAAATTCATTCATTGGCATCATTCTAAAAAGTGCGAAACAAAGCATGGGCATAGTCATGGGTATAGTATAGCGCCTATAAATTTAATCGGAGATGGAATTCATAATTTTATTGATGGTTTAGTTATTGCCGGAAGTTTCGCAGTCAATACTGCAGTTGGAATTTCAGCTACAATTTCAATAATATTTCACGAGTTACCTCAAGAAATTGCAGATTTCGGAGTTTTACTTTATTCTGGGTTTTCAAAGAAAAAAGCATTATTTTTTAATTTTTTATCTGCAGTTATGGCGATTGTTGGAACGATTTTAGGAATTCTTCTTATATCAAAATTACAAGGTTTTGAAAATTTAATAATTCCTTTTGCCGCTGGAAATTTCATATATATTGCAGCATCAAATCTTTTACCAGAACTTCATAGAAAATGTGGAATTAAAGACACTGCGCTTCATATATTTGCATTTATTTTAGGAGTAGGAATCGTAATTTTAGTATCATTTATAGGTCCTGCGCATTAAAATTATCGCGAGTTATATTTTAGTTTTATAGGGTAGTATTTTTGTTTTTTAGAATTAAATTCTAGATTTTTAAGTTTTATTAGATTAAATTATACGATGCACCCGCCGGTAACTGAAATCTTCGATTTCCGAAACCGTCGGTTGCTAACTTCGTTATGCACCCGCCGGTGTCCTCAACTGTTGTTTCGGGACCGGCCTCTGCTTGTTTCACAATGCACCCGCCGGTAACTGAAATCTTCGATTTCCGAAACCGTCGGTTGCTAACTTCGTTATGCACCCGCCGGGATTCGAACCCGGATCAAAAGCTCACTTCAACTTCAATTCTGAATTTTTTAAGTCCAGCAAAGTCATGGAAGGCTTCTATCCTAGCCATTAGACTACAGGTGCTTGATATTTAGAATAAAAGAGCGATTTATAAAAGTTTTGATGATTTTTAAAGATAATATTGATTATTCTTGACTATTAACGATGAAATAAGTACTAGTTCTAGAAATAAATCGCATTATAAGTTGAGATGTATCAAAATATTAATATACTGGCGTAGGACTATTTATTATTGATGGCTAAGAGAAAAGAATTAGTTGAGAAAAGTATGAACTCTAAGATTGTTAGTTTAAAATCTAATTCACAATCAGGTTCGAAAGGAACTATTCTTGTTGTTTGTGCTCATTCTGATGATCAAGTCATAGGTCCGGGAGGAGCTATGGCTAAATATGCAAGGGAAGGCTATGATGTTTTCACAATCATATTCTCTTACGGTGAAGGAAGTCATCCGCACATGAAACTTAGTTATGTTGCCAAAACAAGAGTGTTAGAATCAAAAGAAGCAGATGCGATTATTGGCGGAAAAGGAGTGATGTTTCTTGCTCTAAAAGATGGTCATATGAAAGAAGATTTTACAAATAAAAAAATGATGGATAGATTTAAGAGACTTCTTGCAAGTTATAAGCCGTGTAAAATATTTACGCATTCTATTGATGATTTGTTTCCAGATCATAGATTTGTTCGAGAAATTGTGCTTGAAGCATGCGATAGTCTTTCTAGAAAAAATATAATAGATCCTGAAATTTATTCCTTTGATATATGGAATCTTTGGAGTTTAAGGAAAAGAACAGAGCCTAAATTAGTAGTTGATATATCGGATACATTCAAATATAAAATACGCGCTTTGCATACGTTCAAAAGTCAAATAAACTTTTTTTCACATACGATACTTGTAAATGTTTTATATTTATTAGTATATGTTAAAGCATTCATAAATGGAAAAAAATACGGATTTAAAACAGCAGAAGTATTTTACAAAATAAGATAACTTTCATCAAAAATTAAAAAATTATAATATTATCCTAGTATTAAAAATAAATAATTAAAAAATTAGAGGCAAAGCGTGGATGTTATGAATGAAAATCCTCAAAAAGTTGAGGGTGTTGAAAATAAAAAAAAGAAATTATTAATTGCTACAGATAATTTTCTTCCTAGATGGGATGGAATATCTAGATTTCTTTCAGTTCTAGTTCCTAATTTAAAAGAGGAATATGATTTAACAGTTATAGCGCCAAAGTTTGGACCATTTATTCCAAATGGATTCAAATTAATACAAGTTCCTCTTGGAAAAATTGGAATGGGAGATTATACTGGCGCTGCGTTTAAAACAAAAATGATAAAAAAAGCAGTCAAGGACGCAGATATAGTTTTTTCACAAACAATAGGACCGATAGGTTTTTTTGGAATTTATTATGCGAAAAAATATAGAGTTCCTGTTGCATCTTTTATTCATAGTGTAGAATGGGAATTAGTTCCTCTTGCAACACAAAATTCTTTATTAAAAAGATTATTATTTCCTGCAATGAAAAGCTACGCGAGATTTATTTATAATAAATCAAATCTTTTAATTGTTCCTGCTGAAAATATTGCAGAAATATTAACGTGGAAAGGAATAAATACAAAAAAAAGAATAGTTCATTTAGGCGTTGATTCAAATGTGTTTAAGCCTGTAGAGGATAAATCTGAAGCAGAACTTGATCGAATATCAAGAATAAAAGACGCATTAGGGTTAGGTAATGAATTCGTTATAGGGTATCATGGAAGGATTGCAAATGAAAAAGATTTATTTACACTTTTAAGAGCATTTAATTGGCTTAAAAGAAAACATAGTGATGTAAAATTATTAATTGTTGGTGATGGAGTATTATCAATAAAAGAAAAACTCAAAGCGAATTCAGGAGTTATTCTTCCTGGCGCTAAAAATAATGTGCAAGATTATTTGAGTTTAATGGATGTATATGTTACATCTTCTCTTACTGAAACAACATCATTAACAACTCTTGAAGCAATGGCGTCAGGGCTTCCTGTGATTTCAACGCCAGTTGGTTTCATAAAAGAATATCTTAATCATAATTATAACGGATTGATTTTTCCAAGAAGTGATGCGTTTGCATTATACAAAGATTTAGAAAATATAAAACATAATCCTTCGCTTGCAACACTTTATGGTTCAAGAGCAAGAAAAACAGTTTTGAAAGATTTTCAATGGAGCCATACAATCGAATCCATCAAGGAAGCACTTAAGAGTATTGAGAAGAAGTAGATTGAGTTCTTGATTTTAATTCTTCGAGTTTATTATTGATTGTATTTGGTGCTGTAAATTATAATAATAACACCTCTTAAGTAGTTACAAATGGAAAACTTTATAAATGTATATTCTCCTCCTTTGAGTATTATATTATTAATGGGGGAATTATTATGTTTGGTAAAAGTATAAAAAGTGATTTGCCATTAGATCAAGTTTTAACTAGAGTAGAAAAAGAAGTCGCATTTTTTAATGAAGTATATTATGCACCTAAAAAAGAAGGAGTGATAAATTTATTTGTTCCAAAGTCTGCACGAGAAATTATGCAAGATAGATTAACTTATTTGCAAGTAAATACTTTTTTACAAGATGTTAAAAAAGCTCAAGAACTAATAATTAAGCTTCAAGAGATGGGGCAAATTATGGGTTTTGATGAAAGAGGCGTTGCAAGACAAGAAAATCCGTATAGGTATGAGTTAGATTTATCAAAAAAATTACCTACAAAAAATGGACTTCCGTTCTTTGCATGGGGATCAGCAGATTTTCTAACGCATAACATAGAGTTCTTAAACGATATTAAAGATTCAGAATGGAATAGTCGATCAATTGGACCGATTAATGATTCTAACGGAAATGCATCATATAATATTGGGCAAGGAATTACTATGTTTACAAAACTTCCAAAAGCAATGCAAACACATGGTTTAACTTTTGATAAAAAATATTTAGTTGATGGAGTAGATACAGATACAAGGTTAAGTTTTGATTGTGGATATAGTTGTTTTGAAGGTTTTGAATATAGTTTTAGCTTTAGCACAAAGAATGGAAAATTAGTTGTTGTTCATGATGGTCGCGATGAAACGGATATTCATACTGCATTAAAGAGAATAAATGATGATCTAGGAGTTAGTCCGCAACATATTAAGTATTATTTAGACAATTCAAATTTATCAAAAGATAGTTTGGAACAAATTTCGGATGTGATGCATGAATTATCAACATATCCTCAAAAAGATGTGTATGAATTATTTGACGCTCAAAGACCAACAGAATCTTTAATAACGAAAGTTAAAAAATTATTTTCATTTACAAACGTTGATGAACCAAAGGATAAGAGTGATATTAATTTAGATTCATTAAAAAAACATTTCGAGTATGTAACATTAAATAACTTAACTGAACAAGAACTATTTAATGTTGAGTTGCCAAGTGAAAAGTTGGTAGGTGTAGATATTTCATTCAAAAGTAATACAGAAAAAAAATATGCTTTGTTGTTTCAGCCAGAGCATGTAACGGGGCCATATGTGCTTTTGCGAAGTGTAGGTCATAAAGATGACGCAGATTTTAAGGAAGTTGAAGCAATATTAAATAAACATATTTATTTAGGTTATGATGGAACGCTTAGTGATAGAGGCGATGATATTTGCCAAACATATAAGCTAAACCAAAGACCTACTCAAAAATCTATTTCAGATATTTTTCAGGAGTCTTTAATTCCAAATTTTACAGATGTAAGTATTGATGATGCACGTTTTAAAGATATATATGTGAAGAAAGTTGAAATGTTAAATGTGCCTGCAGAAAAAATAGAAACTAAAAATATAGTTTTATTATGATTTTTTTATTAATTTCTTAATTTTTTTTTAAATTTATGAATTTTATCCAAGCAATATTTAAAAACCCTGCTTCTTTTCTAAGAGTATGGCTCAAAAAGTAGCAAAGATGGATGATAAGCAAAGATATAAGCTTAAACACTTCATTAGGGATCTTGAAAATTTTAAAGGAAGAGGAACTGAGTTAGTATCAGTTTATGTTCCATCTGAATACGATTTAAACAAAATATCTAATCATATATCTCAAGAGCAAGGAACGGCTACAAATATTAAAAGTAAACAAACAAGAGATAATGTTATTAATGCTCTTGAAAGAATAATTCAACATCTTAAATTATATCCAAGAACTCCTCCGAATGGACTTGTTTTATTTGCAGGAAACGTCGCAGAAAGAGAAGGACAGCAAGACTATCAAGTATGGAGTACAGAGCCTCCTCTTCCAATGAGACAAAGACTTTATAGATGTGATAAAGAATTTGTTTTAGCACCATTAAGAGAGATGCTAGATGATGAAGATTCATTTGGACTTGTTACAATGGATAGGCGAGAGGCAACAATTGCATTATTAAAAGGAAAAACAATAATTCCTCTTTCATCAAAAGAAAGTATGGTTCCTGGCAAATTTAGAGCAGGAGGACAATCAGCAGAAAGATTTTCAAGAAATAGAGAACTCTCAGCAAGAGATTTCTATGATGAAGTTGGAGCATTATTAAAAGACAATTTCTTCGAGATGAAGGATTTGAAAGGAATAATAGTTGGAGGGCCTGGTCCTACAAAATATGATTTTGTTAATGGTAATCATATTACTCAGCAATTAAAAGACAAAATAATTGGAATACGTGATTTAAGTTATACTGATGAATTTGGATTGCAAGAATTGCTTGAAAAAAGTCAAGATATACTCGCTGATGAAGCAGTTGTAGGCGAGAAAAAAATTGTTACAAAATTCTTTGAAACGCTTGCTAAAACTCCAGGGAAAGCAGCCTATGGAAAAGATGAATGTTTAAAATGTTTAGCGCTTGGAACTGTTGATACGATACTAGTATCAGAAACAGTTGATGAAAGTTTAATTGATGAAATAATGAAAGAAGCTGAAAGTTTTAGTTCGAATGTTGCACTAATAAGTGTTGAAACAAGAGAAGGAAGCCAACTTCGAGATTTAGGTGGATTTGCTGCGATTTTAAGATACGATGCGGGAGATAATTATTAAACTTCTTTTGATCTTTCACAAAGTTTATATTCTAAGTATTTAAGATTATTTTAGAGGTGCCAACATGTGTAGTTCAAAAGGATGCGGAAAGAAAAAGAAATAAGTAACTTAAATTAGTAAATAAAAAACAAAAAAACAAGTTCAGGCTTTTTTTATTTTAATTATTCATTTTTTTAGTTCTTATCAATATCATACTTCTCAAGACTTGTATTTAATTGATTGTTAACAAGAATGAATGTTGTTCTTCTTGGGAATTCTTTAAGTCTTCTCGCTCCAATGTATGTTCCTGTACTTCTAAGTGAGCCTAGAAGTTCTTGCACGAAGTCTGCAACGTCTCCTTTGAATGGAATTTCAGTAGATCTTCCTTCGCTTGCTCTATGTGTTGGAACTTCTCCATAATATTTTATTTGGGCTTCAAAGGAACTCATTCCAAAATGCTGTTTGAATTTCTCTCCGTTTTTTTCAATTAATTTACCGCCAGATTGCTCAAAGCCAGAAAACATGCCTCCAGCCATTACAAAATCGGCACCTGCACAAAATGCTTTGGCAAAGTCAGCAGGATGAACTGCGCCACCATCACTCATTATAAGGCCACAGCCAGGTTTACTATTAGTTATGCCGTGAGCAGCATCCGCGCATTCAATTACTGCACTTAATTGAGGGTATCCGACGCCTGTTTGTCTTCTTGTTGTGCAAGCAGACCCGCTACCTATTCCTATTTTAACTATGTCTGCACCATTAAGTAAGAGTTCTTCAGTCATTTCATTTGTAACTAAATTTCCAGCAATAATTGTATGGTTAGGACAAAGAGTTCTTAATTCTTTTAATTTTTTAACAAATCGTTCAAGATATGCATTTGGTACATCAAGACAAATAAAATTAAATTTTTCTCCAAGGCCTTCTTGTAGAACTATTTTTAATTTTTCAAAATCTTCATCTCGAATTCCAAGAGTATAGGCTACATAATCAGGTTCGTTAAATGTTGAAAAAAATGTTTTTAATTCGTCTACAGAATAAAATTTGTGAAGAGTTGTTAACATTTTATATTTTGAAAGTGTTCTTGCCATTTCAAAAGTTCCGGAAGAATCCATATTTGCTGTTGCAATTGGTATTCCTTTCCAAATTCTTCCGCTATGAATAAATTTGAATTCTCTTTCTAAATCTACGTCTTTTCTAGAACTCAAAGTGCTTCGTTTTGGTCTAATTAAAACATTGTCAAAATCTAATTTTGGTTCGCTATCAATTCTCATGAAATTTACCCCAGATTCAATTATGTCTCTAGTATATATAAGTTTGTTTTCGGTTTTTTTTAAATTAAATAAAAAGGCATGTTTGATGCGCTTGCATTTTTAGAAAGGTTAAGTTGTTTGATGTTTTGTATCGTTATATAACGATACAAAAAAGATATATCTATTAGGCTTATTTAAATTAATGAATTACAAACAATATAACTTGGTAACATATGTTGCACTTGGTGGCGCTTTAATGTTTGGAGGAATAGTTGTTAAATCAGTGCTTGATTTGCCCACTAAAGTAGAAAATGAAACAGTAGCACAGTATGTGCAAATGAAGTCATTAATAAATTATCTTGAACCTCCAGCCAATTATGAATTTATAATACGTGCCACAAAAGCGCAAAAGTGGGAAAATGATTTGGTTTATTATATTTCAACACAAGATTTAATAAAAAATAATATTATTAAAAAAACAAAAGCGTATTCTAATTTAAGAAATATAAATAATAAAATTGATTCTTTAAGCGGTGTTGTTCAAAAAGAAATTGAACAAATTTTAAGAGAAGAAGTAATTCCTGAGTATGACAAATTAGATTTAACTGCAGAAGTTCAAAAATATAAAATGCAAAAAACAACAACAATGATTGATTTTTCAATTGGTTGTTTTGGAATGATTGGGTGTTATGTTGCAGGGATGATATTTGCGCAACGAAGGAATAAGAAAATAATTAAAGCAAAGTTGGCATCAATTTCTTTTCAGCGTTGCGAAGATGAAACTGAAAAGTAGAATGCGAACAGTTGAACTCTTTGGATAATTGGATTATGTCAATTTTTCGAGGATAACCGTAATAGCCTTTTTCAACTGCGAGTTTGAATGCTTGTTTTTGTTTTTCAGTTAAATTAGGTGTCGGAGTAGTGATTTGTATTCCTGATATTTTTTTCTTTTTTATCCAGTTTAATTTTACATTTTCTATTTTGTATGCTTTGTAAATATTTATTAGTTGTTCTCTTTTCCAAGATCCTATTTCGAAAATGTATTCTCCTTTATTTGTTGTAATTCCTGGCTTTATAAAAAGTAGTCCTGGTTGAAACAATTCTTTATTCATTAAATGTTGTTTTACATCTAATATGAGATGATTTTTATTAATTTCTATGTTGAGTAATCTATTGTCTTTTTTTAAATCTTTAATTGTTTGTTTAATGTTTTTTTCTGTACCTATTACAAAACCAGATGTTAAGATTCTGATATGATTAGAATATAATGTGTGAGAATGAGGATAGCCAAAAATAGTTATGTTGTTTTTTTTGGCGATAAAACCGAAAAATGAACTTTTATTGTATGGAATTGTTATGCTTATGACCCACATACTCGTTATATGACGATTAGATTATTTATATTTTTTGGTATCGTTTTTTTATTTATTAAAAAAACTAATTAAAAAAAGAACTAAAAATAGGTGAAAAGGAATAAGAGAGAATAATTTTAGTGGGTTTTCCATAACATTTTTATTCTTCGATTTTAATTTAAATATTAATGACTAAGATAAATCATTCTGAGATTGCAAGATCGGCATTTAAAGAATTATTTCCCGAAAAAATAGAAGAAAGAGATATAATAATTAGATATTCATCTAAGTTTAGAGGATATAATGCGAATGTTAGATATGGGTCTCGGCAAATCGTATTTTCATTGAGTCGCGATTGGCTTGAAATTTCTGATGATTTGAAAAAAGGATTAATCCAACATCTTCTTGTTAAGGTTTTCAAAAAAGACGCTTTTGAAAAAACAATGGAGATGGATTTATATGAAAAATTTGTTTCTAATCTTGGAAAATTCGCTCGTGTTGAAGAAGAAATAGATCAAGAATTAGTTGATAGTTTTAATAGATTAAACAAAGAATATTTTGATGATTTAATTGAAAAGCCAAATTTAATTTGGGGTCAAGATTCATTTAGAAAGTTAGGGCATTATGAATATGCAACTAATACTATAATGATAAGTAATATTTTTAAAAATGAACCTGAGTTAATTGATAGTATAATGTATCACGAGATGCTTCATAAAAAACAAGGAAGACGAATAACAAAAACAGGAAGAAGTATTCATCACGATTCTAAATTTAGAGAAGAAGAAAAAAAATTCAAAGATAAAGATGCTGAAAAGAAAATAAGTGCATTTGTTCGAAAGAAAAAACTTCGAAATGCATTTCGATGGTGGTAATATTATTAAATATGATGTGGATATTTGATTAATATGAGTATATTTGATTAATATGTGGATATTTGATTAGTGTTTGCAGGATTAATATTTTATTGAAATTTTTTTTGAATAGTTTAGCAAATATGACTTTTAATGAAAATTTAACGCGGCACGTATATCGGGGTCCATGCTTTCCGGAGTCCATGGTGGTTCGAATGTAAGATCTATTACGACATTTCTAATCGTTGGTATTTCTTTTAATTTATCTTCAATTTCTTCAAGCATTGCAGGACCATAAGGACAACCTGGAAAAGTTAAAGTCATTGTAAGTTTTACATCGTTTTCAGAATTTATATCTATGTTGTAAATTAATCCTAAACTTACAATATCTATTGCTATTTCTGGGTCATAGACTTCACTTAATGCATCTTTTATTTCTTTTTCTGAAAGTACCATAATTGAATAGAATAATTTTGAACTTATTAATCTTGTGAAAGATAGGTTAAGATGTGTTTGGTTTTTCACTAAATTTAAAAACTCTTAGTTTATTCTATGACTTAAGGTTAGAGGGGGAAGTTATTTGAGTAATAAAAAAACATTTTTTGCAATTACAGTATTTATGTTATTGATGCTAATTTTACCGTTTGTAAATTCTCAAATAAGCGATTCTAATGTTCAAAATAATTCAGTGATTTACTTTTTCTATGGAGATGGTTGCCCACATTGTGCGGCGCAAGAACCATTTATGAAAAATTTAGAAAATAAATATCCCTCTATGCAAATAGTATACTTAGAAACGTGGCATAACGAAACGAATTCTCTTTTGTTAAATGAGATGTTTAAAGTCCATAATATAAAAGCGGGCGGTGTTCCTGCTACATTTATAGAGTATAATGCACCTATTGTAGGGTATAGAGATGCAGAAACAACTGGTGTTGAAATAGAACAAAAAATTCGAGAGTGCATTAATAGTGGTTGTCGCAATCCTTTAGATTTATTGAATGTTGTAAATGAAAATAATAATATTACAACCAATAACAGTACTACAAATCAAAGCGTTATTAATGTTCCTATTATGGGACTTGTTGATGTGCAAAATATTTCACTTCCAGTATTTACAATTATCATTGCAGGGCTTGATTCTTTTAATCCTTGTGCGTTTTTTGTCTTGTTATTTTTGTTAAGTATACTTGTTTATGCAGGGTCTAGAAAAAGAATGGTTATTGTTGGTGGTGTATTTATTTTCTTCTCAGGATTAATATATTTCTTATTTATGGCTGCATGGTTAAATGTGTTTTTATTAACTGGAGAAATACTCTGGATAACAATGTGTGCGGGTGCTCTTGCAGTTCTAATTGCCATAATAAATATTAAAGATTTCTTTTTTTTCAAAAAAGGAATTTCATTAAGTATTCCTGAAAGTGCTAAACCTAAATTATTTCAACGAATGAGAGGTTTAATTAAAGAATCATCAATGTGGTCTTTGCTTCTTGGAACAATTGTTCTTGCAGTTGTTGCGAATTCTTATGAACTTCTTTGTACTGCAGGATTTCCGATGGTATTTACAAGAGTTTTAACGTTAAATAATTTATCTATGTCTTCATATTATTTATATTTAGTATTATATAATTTAGTATATATTATTCCACTTGCGATAATTGTCGGCGTATTTACTTATACTTTAGGTTCAAGAAAACTCGGAGAAGAGGAAGGAAAAGTTTTGAAATTAATGTCTGGAATGATGATGTTATTATTAGGATTGGTTTTGTTAATAAAACCTGCTCTGCTTAATAATGTGATTGCATCTATAATATTAATAGTTTTAGCATTAGGAATTTCATTTATCATAGTTGCAATACATAAAAAAATAAGCAAGAAAAAGGAAAAAAATTACGAATAAAAAATTTAATATATTCATTAAAATATTTTGGAGGGAATAAATTTGGATGAAACAATTTTTTCATTGCCTGAAGATAGATTCTACGATGAACAATATACCTGGATAATTTTGCAAAATGATGTTGTTTTAGTAGGAATAGTTAAACCTGCAGCGGATCTTGTAAAAGAATTTGTATTTATTCAACTTCCATTAAAGGGTAAAAAATTAAAAAAAGGAGATGTTTTTGTTTCTGTTGAAGCCGTGAAATGGAGCGGACATATGAAAAGCCCTATTACAGGAACTGTTGTTGAAGTAAACGATGTTCTTTTTGATACTCCTTCACTTATAAATAAAAACCCTTACGGGTCTTGGATAGCAAAAATACAACTACAAAATCCGGAAGAGCTTAAATTATTATTGACTTCAAAAGAAAGAATTAAAAAACCATTAAGATAATTAATAAGTTATTGCGAGTAATATGCAAATAGTTAGGTACAAATCATGGATGATAAAAATTTTCAAGGTAAAAAAGTAATAATTTTAGGAGGAGGCTCAGCCGGAACCACTGTTGCTTTCGAACTTAGAAAATTAAATAAAGATATAAATATAACAATAATTGAACAAACAAAATACACTGAATATTCGCCATGTGCACTGCCATATGTGATTGGTCGAGAAATTTATGTTCCTGAAAAAATATTCATTTTCAAGCAAGAAGATTATTCTAATAATGATATAAATATAATGCTTAGAACTCTTGTTCAAAGTATTGATGTAAAAGAAAAAATCGTTAAAATATTAGAAGAAGATAGGGTTGTTGAATTAAAATATGATTATTTAGTTATCGCAACCGGGTCTTTATGTTGTAATCCTAAAATTTCAGGTATTGAATCTTCGAGATTTCTAAATTTAAAAACAATCGATGATGCGCGCGAAATAATGGCGAATAGAGGACGAAGAGTGCTCGTAATAGGAGGAGGGGTAATAGGTGTTGAAATTGCAGGAATTCTTGCAAAAGATAGACAAGTTACAATAATAGATTCTTCTTATTTGCTAAATGCTATTTTTGATGTTGAAATATCAGAGAAAGTAAAACAACATCTAGAATTAGCAGGTGTTACTGTAAAAGAAAATACTATTATTGATAGATTAGATGATGGAAAAGCATTTGTAGGTTCAGACATATTAAGATATGACACTTTAATTGTTGCAACAGGCATGAAGCCTAATTTAGATATTGCAAGAACTGCTGGTTTGAAAACTTCAAAAGGAATAATTGTAGATAAAGCTATGAGAACATCTGATAAAAATATTTATGCGTGCGGAGATGTTGTTGAATCATGTAGCGGTATTCATGGAAAAAATATGACGAGTATGCTTGGAAGTACTGCTGTTAAACAAGCTAAAATTGTAGCGAGTAACATTCTTGGAAATGAAAAAAATACCATTTCTGTTTTTATGCCTACAATATCAAAAACTAAAGAATTAATTTTGGGTGCTACAGGAATTACCGAAGTTCAAGCAGAAAAACATGGAATAAAAACAGTTAGTGCTACAATTACTGCTGCATCAAAAGCTGAATATTATCCATTTGGAAAACAAATAGTTATGAAATTAATTTCTGATATGGATGGAAATATTCTTGGAGCTCAAGGAATAGGACAAGAAGAAATCGCAGGTCGAATAAATACTATAACTTTGGCGTTACAAAAACAAGCGACATTAGATGATTTATGTAATTTAGAAACAGTTTATAATCCTGCAATTGCACCTGTTTTTGATCCTATAGTAATCGCTGCCGAAGCGTGTAGAAAAAAATTAAATTTCATTACAAGACATAAAAAGAAAGAATCTAAATTTTTTATGGGCTTTAAAAAAAATAAAAGATAGAATCATCGTCTAAAGTATAAATTAAAGGTGTATTAATGAGTAAATTAATTGAATAGTTATTGATCAAATAGTTGTTGATTGAATAGTTATTTAATTTGATGTGAAAAAATGGCTAAACAAATTTGGAGATTGCTTGAACACGATAAAATAAATGATTCATTTATGAAGATGGCGATAGATGAATCAATATTAATTCATGTAGGAGAAAAAAAATCTCTTCCAACATTAAGATTTTATTCTTGGAATAAGCCTGCGGTCGCAATTGGTTATTTTCAAAAAATAAATGAAGTCATATATGTGGATAAATGTATTGAAGATGGCGTTGAAATTTTTAGACGAGTTACAGGCGGTGGCGCAGTTTACAAAGATCCGTTAGGAGAAATAAATTATAGTGTTGTTTTAAATGAAGAATTAGTTCCCTTAGAAATACAACCTTCATTTTGTAAAATATGTGAACCTATAATGAATGGTCTTAAAAAATTAGGGATGCAAACTGAGTTTTCAGGAACAAATGATATAATGCTTAATGGTAAAAAAATTTCAGGTAATGCGCAAACAAGACAAAATGGTGCAATTCTTCAACATGGAACTATTCTTTACGACTTTCATCCTGAAATAATGGCTAAATATTTAATTCCTCCAAAAGATAAACTTTTAGCTAAAGGTCTTGAAGATATAAAACAAAGAGTTGGAACAATAAAACAATTTTCTCCAAATACAACTTTATTTGAAGTTGAAAAAAATATTATTCTCGGGTTTGAAGAATATTTTGATGTGGAATTAATTTTAGGAGAATTATCTTTATCAGAAAAAAAAATGGCAGAAGAACTCTATAAAAAATATAAATCAGATGATTGGATTTCGTGGCAGTAAATTATTTTTGTGGTTTTATAACTTGTGGTTTTATGTTGTGGTTTTATGGCTAATTTGTTAAGTGATGCATTCATTTAACTGAAGAGTGATTAAAAAAACAACATTTATATAGTTGTGGTTTAAAAGATAGTTTTGGAGGGATTTAACTGCTAACATTAGGTATTGATGAATCCAATCATGGAAGAGTTCCAGAAATATTTGTAGGAGTTATATTGCATAGTAAGACTAATTGCCCTAAATATTTAACGAGCGTCGAAAAAGATAGAGGGAAAGTAACTATCGAAGAATATATGGATAAAGTTCATTTTAAGCATATATTATTTACAGAACAATATAAACTTTTTTTTAAAGATGAATTCTTAAAGGTTATAGCGATAACAGAATTTATTAAATACTATCATAATGTAAATGTGGTTCATTTTGACGGACTTTTAGATGAGTTTAGTCGAGATACAATAGATAGGTTGATTTTTCCATTAAAACCTGAACTTATAGTTGAGCCTAAGTCTGATTGTAATTACTCGGTTGTTCATGAGGCAGATACAATTGCTAATAAATTATTTAGAGGGTATTGCAAAAAATCAGATGTTGATGTTAAAAAATATATGGATACGTTAATAATGCCTGATTTGAATTTTTATTTTAAAAACATGAATAATCTTTCTTTGTTGACTAATTTAGATTCTAAGTTTGCAGTTCAAAAAGCATTAGCGTCAAATCAAAGCTATAGATGAATTAATTTTAATAATTCAAATCAGATATCTCTAGGTGCAACTTACTAGTTTTCATTGATTTGTGTTAGTTGATTTTTTTTGGGGCGTATCTCGTGATTTAAAACAAAAAATATAAAGCCTTGAGATGTTTTCTTAGTGTATGAATGATGCAGAAGGATTTATAGTATATCAAACATACAGAGTTGTTGGTGATAAAGCATATGTTTATTTGTTTGGTCGATTAAAAGATGGAAGAAGCTTTTGCACAAAAAATTTCTATATGTCTTATTTTTTTATAAAAAAAACTGATTTAAAAAAATTAAATTCATTAAATGTGAGTTCTAAAATTATTCAACAACAAGAAATAGCTATTAAAAATTTTGACGAGGAAGAATTAATAAAAATTATTGTTAAATTACCTTCAGATGTACTAGATTTAAAAAAAGAATTAGGCAATAAATCAATTGAATGTTATGAGGCAGATATAAAATTTGCAAATAGATACATATTAGATAAAAATTTAATGAGTACAATAAAAATCGTTGGAAAATTAAGTAAAAATGATGATGTAAAAACAGATGCTTTTTTTGATGAGCCTGAAATATCTTCTGCGGATTGGAAACCTGAGACGAAGGATCTTAGAATATTGTCAATAGATATAGAAACTAGTATGGATGCAAAACATCTTTTTTGTATTTCTCTTGCAACTAACGATTTAAAATTAAAAAAAGTATTAATATTATCTAAAAAAACATTTAAAAATGCAGATTCATTTAATACAGAAAAAGAACTTCTTGAATCTTTCAAAAAAGAAGTAATAGATTATGATCCGGATATTATTACAGGATGGAATTTAATTGATTTTGATTTAAAAATCCTTGAAGAAAAGATGAATAAATTTGGCACAGGATTTAATTTAGGAAGATCAAATGAAAAATGCAAATTAAAAATAGTTGATTCATTTGTGCTTGATTCAAAAGCTGATTTTCCAGGTAGAATAGTTCTTGATGGAATACACTTATTAAAGACGAGTTTTATAAAACTTGATGATTATAAACTTGGAACTGCTGCAAAAGCGTTTACATCAAAAGAGAAATTAATCGAAGAAGAAAACAAAGGCGAAGAAATAGAAACCGCGTTTAAAAAAAATCCTCAAAAACTTATAGATTATAATCTTCTTGATTCTGAATTAGTTCTTGAGATAATAGAAAAATCAGGAGCAATGCAGTTAACAATTCTAAGAAGTACTCTAACTGGAATGCCTCTTGATAGAGTGAGGGCGAGTATTGCAAGTTTAGATTCATTATATATAAGAAAATTGCATGCAAGAGGTTATGCTGCGCCATCATCAAAATTTGCTAATCGAGAAGAAAGAACCGTCGGAGGATTCGTCATGGATCCTAAACCTGGCATTTATACTTATGTTTTAGTTTTTGATTTCAAAAGTCTATATCCTAGTTTAATGCGAACGTTTAATATTGATCCTTTAATGTTTAGAAAAACGACAAAGCACACAAAGAATGAAAAGAATGAAAATAATGAAAATAATGAAAATAGTGAAATTAATGAAAATAGTGAAATTAATGAATTAAATAAATCTGTTGAGAATGAAAATAGTGATTTAATAAAAGCACCAAATGGTGCTCTTTTTTCTAAAGAGAAAGGAATACTTCCTGAAATTTTAGAGCAATTATGGAGTGAAAGAGAAAAAGCAAGAAAAAATAAGGATGAACTTACAAGATGGGCAATAAAAATTTTAATGAATAGCATGTATGGAGTTATTGCAAGTCCTAATTGTAGATTTTATAATCCTGAAATTGCAAACGCAATAACGAGTTTTGCACGACAAATGATACAAAATACTGCTAAACTTATTCGTGAAAAAGGCTTTGAAGTAATTTATGGAGATACTGATTCGGTGTTTGTACATTTAAATGTTAAAACAAATGAAGATGCAAAAATAATAGGTGAACAAATAGAAAAAGAAATAAACACATATTATGATAAAGAAATACAAGAAAAATATGGTGTTAAAAGTCATTTAGAATTAGAATTTGAAAAAATATTCGTAAAATTTTTCATGCCAAAAGTTAGAGGCTCAGAGGAAGGAGCTAAAAAAAGATATGCTGGACTTTTATTAAAAAATGGAAAAGAAGAAATGGATTTTACGGGGCTGGAATTTGTACGAAGAGATTGGACAGAAGTTAGCAAAAAATTTCAACTAGAATTACTAGATTTAGTATTTCATGATAAAGAAGTTAAAGTATACGTAAAACAATTTATAATTGATTTGCAAAATGGAGTATATGATGATTTGCTTGTTTATAGAAAAGCATTAAGAAAAGATACTGACGATTATACAAAAACAACTCCTCCTCATGTAAAGGCTGCGAGATTACTTGATAAAATAACTAGTAACATAATTGATTATGTGATGACAAATGAAGGACCTGTACCTATACAATTAATAAATAAAGAAGAAAACAAATACAAAATTGATTATGATCATTACATAGAAAAACAAATAAAACCTCTAGCTGATGCAATATTATATTTTTATGATGCAAATTTTGATGATGTAATGAAAGGAAGTTCTCAGAGAAGTTTAGGTGATTGGTAGAATTCATTTAAGTTAATTTAACAAATCCTTCTTCTGGATTGATTACTAAGTTATCTCGTTTTAGTTCTTCTAAGAATTTCAAGGTATCACCTTCAGATAGGCCTTCCATTTGTGCTTCGTAGATAACGGCTTCAGTATGAATTTTTTTATTTTTAGAAGTAGTCATATTCCTAATTATTTCAAGTAGTTTTATTTTGGCATCAAAGGAATTTTCTTCCAATATTTTAGATGCCATCATTCTCTGCGTTCTAAGCAGTTCTTCAAAGTCGTTTGGATCCATTCTTATTTTTACCGTCGAGCCTGCTAACAAGCTCTAAAATCCAATATACTTAACCCCCAATAGAGATATATAATGGAACAATATTATAAATATTTTGGTATTAGTATACAAAAAGGAACACTAGAAATGTTATGTTTTTTCTTTATTTGTCGGGTGTTTTAATTGATTGTTTACAAAATACTCGAGGCAATCTGCAGCATCAAAATAAGCACGTCGTCTAAGATATGGTGCTCCAAATTCCAAAATGAATGCATCTTGACTAATCTCTCCACTACAGACTGGACATTGTTTATCATAGAGAATAATTTGGTTGTGTTCTTGTAATCGTCTCTCGATTAATCTATCTACATTTCCAGAAATTATATCTTTTTTAATTTTTAGTAAATCTTCTCTACTTAAATTTTCAATTAATTTTGCAAGTTTGTTCAATTTCTATGTTCTCCCGCACCTTTTTTTTTTGGTTGAACTATAATTGAGCTGTTAATATTTTTTAAAATCTAATAATGTTTTTGATTGATGATTTTCTTTTATTGATGATTTTTTTTGAGTGTAGTTAGTTAACTAATATTGAAATCTATGTGTTCTTTTTCATATAGCGGAGTTGTTTGAGAAGTAAGATCGATGAAATATTCTTCTTTTTTAATTAGGCCTTCACGTATTTCTTGAATGGTGTGGCTCCAAAAACGAATGGTTCTATCTTCATTTTTATGTTTGATTTTTATGTAACTTTTATTTTCTCTGAAATGTTCGAGTTTTTTTGTTACAACAAGTATGTGTATTTCTTGATTATCTGATCTAAGATAATATGCGCCATCAATGTGCTCAACTAAATTGCTGTTTATAAAAAAATTCAAAATGAATGGAATTTCTTCTTTGTAATCAGAAAGAAGAAGATTAATCATTAAACTTGTGTCTGGAGTGAGTTTTAGTTCCTTTTTTTTAACATTTCCTGGAGCAATACTAGTTAACCATATTTTACCTTTTACTAGAGTATACATGACTCTAAGATCTTTTAATTTTCTAGAGTTAGGACCTTTATCGGCGCGGGTTTTTTTTAAAAACCCGTATGCCTCAAGTAATTTGAGTTGCTGGCTCATGTTGGCAATTGTTGTTCCAAGCTTTTCCGCAAGTTGTTTGGGGGTTTGCGGAGATTTAGAAAGAATTTTTAAGATTTGCCATTTTGAGCCAGCAATCTCATTTTCTGAAAATTCATCTAACATTATTTAACAGAATTTAGGATATATATAAATATTTCGTTTTTAATAAAGTATGATAGTTAAAAACTAAGATACTATGTATAATATTATAATTTATATGATATGTAATTATGATGAGGTCAGAGGTATTTATGTGTTGTTTGTGTATGATTTATGTATTGTTTGGGCTTTATTTGTGTATTAGTTGTAAATTATATTTATGAAGTATAGTTTAGAAAGTATACAAAAAATATGTGAAAAGTATTAGATTAGTGACAGTTATATTTTAAAAATTTGTTTTAATTCTCTTATTTTTTTCTAATTTTAAAGATAAAATGTGGAAAGATTTAAATAAAGAAACAGGAAGAACAATTAAAATAATAAAAAAGGGGTATGTGTTGAAAGTACTTATGTTAGGTTGGGAATTCCCACCATTCTTTGCAGGAGGTGCAGGAATAGTGTGTGGTGCGTTAAGTGAAGCTCTAATAAAAAAAGGAGTGGACATAACATTCGTGATGCCTTCAGGCCCAGAAGACATGTATGAAAATTTAGATTCTAAATTAAGTAATTCATTAGCGAAATTTAAAATTTTAATAGCAAATAATAAATATAAAAATGTTAAAATAAACATTGTTAAAATATCTTCTCTTCTTCAAGCGTACGCTACGCAAGAGGCATATAATCAATCATATAATAAATTAGCTTCAGTTTCAAATGGGACTTTTCAAGGAGGACCAGTATATGGAAAAAATTTAAAGCAAGAAGTTTATAGATTTGCGAAGCAAGTAAAACTTTTAGCTCAAGAAGAAGATTTTGATGTTATTCATGCACATGATTGGGTTACATTTCCAGCAGCAGTTGCTTTAAAAAAATTAACAGGAAAACCTATGGTTATTCATGTACATATAACTGAATTTGATAAAACAGGAGGAGTGCATGCCGATCCAGAAATTTATGCTATAGAAAAAGAAGGAATGGATTTTGCAGATAGAGTAATAACTGTTAGTAATAAAATAAAAGAAACTATAGTGAATAAATATTATACTAACCCTGAAAAAATAAGAGTAGTACATAATGCTGCAACTCCGATGAATGAATCGATAGTGTATGAGGCAGAAGCCATAAAGAAAACTGATAAAATTGTTCTTTTTGCAGGTAGACTCACTTTACAAAAAGGGCCTGATTATTTTGTTGAAGCTGCAAAAAAAGTTCTTGAAAAAATTCCGCATACCACATTTGTTATGGCAGGATCAGGAGATATGATGAATAAAATGATAGAAAAAGTTGCAAGTTTGGGAATTGCAAAAAAGTTTATTTTTACCGGATTTTATAATAGGGATGAAGCAGAAAAACTATTTAGTATGGCGGATGTATTTGTTATGCCAAGTGTAAGCGAACCATTTGGAGTTGTGCCATATGAAGCTCAATTAAAAATGACTCCAACAATAATTTCTAAACAGTCAGGAATATCTGAAGTTTTATTTCATACACTTAAAGTTGATTTTTGGGATGTTGATCAGATTGCAAATAAAATACTAGCTTTACTTGCATATCCGTCATTACATAAAACTATGACTGCACATGGTTATCAAGAAGCAAAATGTGCAATTTGGGACGAACCTGCAACGAAATGTTTAAATATATACCAAGAAGTAGTGGCATACGGGGGTCATTAAATGGTAAGTGTTTGCTTTTATTTTCATGTTCATCAACCTATGAGGCTTGGACATTATACTTTCTTTGATATAGGTAATCATGAAAATTATTTTGATGATCATAAGAATAAAGAGATAATTGAAAAAGTAAAAGAAAAATGTTACATAAAAACAAATGATCTTCTTTACGATCTTATAAAAAAACATGATGGAAAATTCAAAGTGAGTTTTAGTATAACTGGTTCAATAATTGAACAGTTTGAAGAATTTGCGCCTGAAGTGCTTGAGAGTTTTAAAAAACTTGCAAGTACGGGCTGTTGCGAGTTTTTAAGTGAAACGTATAATCATAGTTTATCATTTGTATTTTCTAAAGATGAATTTAAAGAACAAGTTCTTAAGCATAGATTAAAAATGCAAGAGCTATTTAATCAAACGCCTGTAGTTTTTAGAAATACTGAATTAATATTTAATAATGAACTTGCAAAATTTATTCAAGATATGGGGTTTGTTGCAATACTTGCTGAAGGTGCAGATCATGTGCTTCAAGGTCGAAGTCCTAATTTTATATATAATGCTGTTACTGCTAATAAAATAAAAGTTTTATTAAAAAATTATAAATTAAGTGATGATGTCGCATTCAGATTTAGTGATAAGAATTGGGTTGATCATCCTTTGTATGTTGATAAATATGTTAAGTGGATAAATCAAATAAATGGCGATGGGGAGCTCATAAATTTATTTATGGATTATGAAACATTTGGCGAACATCAATGGGAAGATACGGGGATTTTTAATTTTATGAAGCAACTTCCTGAAGAAATTTTAAAAAATCCGAATAATAATTTTGTAACTGTGAGTGAGGCTGCAAGAAAATATGAAATAAGAGACACTATTGATGTTCATAATTTTACTTCATGGGCGGATATGGAGCGAGATTTAACTGCATGGCTTGGTAATCCTCTTCAAGGCTCAGCTGCTAATGCATTGTATCAGTTAGAAAAATATGTTAAGGCAACTAATAATTTAAGTATTATAAATACTTGGAGAAAATTAACAACCTCTGATCATTTTTATTATATGTGTACGAAATGGTTTAGTGATGGAGATGTACATAAATACTTCAATCCATATGATGGTCCATATGATGCATATATTGTTTTTATGAATGTGCTTAATGATTTTGCTCGTAGAGTGCATATAGAATTAAAAGAGTTAGGCGTAATAGAGAAAGAAATAAAAGGAGAGGCACCTGTACTCTATGAGGGATTTCACGAGGATCCAAGTAAAATAATGGCAAATAGATTATAATTAAAATATGGTCGACATTTAAAAAATCACATTAATAAATTAATATATTAATTCAAACAAGTTTTAGTTTAAATAAAAAAAGAGGCGTAATTTATGTCGAAGAAAAGGACTAATTCGCATGAACACGTTCATGAAATCGAAAATGTTCATGATCGCAAACATATCAAGGATCAAGCGAGTAATACAAAAAAAAATAAAGTAAATGTTTCTACATCTTTGAAAACTAAAAGTAAACTTCTCTTTGATGCTCCGCAAGAAAATTATTTTATTTTATGCAATGGGCAACCTGTAAAGAATGTTAAAGAACTTGCAGGTTTACTTGAAAACATAGACGATAGTGTATTTAATCATCATGTGAATTTAGACAAAAACGATTTTTCAAATTGGATAAAAGATATATTTGAAGATTCTGAACTTGCAAAAGAACTTGCAGGAGTTACTGGAAAAGAAAAGACGAGCATAGTCTTGTATAGGCATTTAGTGAAACATTTAGATAAATGAATATTATAATTGAGAACAAATAAAAGTAAAGTGGGGATACTTGATGGCGGATGAAAAATTTAATTTGTGGAATGGTAAAGTCGTGCATGATTTAGAGGAGCTCTCTAATGCATTAACAGTTATGACTGATGAAGAATTTGTATCATATGTTAATAGTTCTAAAAATGATTTTGCAAATTGGATAGAATACACGTTATTAAATAAAGAAATCGCGAATAAAATAAGAAATCTTAGGGAAAAAGATTTGATAAATGCAATAATTATTGATTTTTTAAAAAAACAAACAAGTAAAATGATGATTGGTAGCGCAAAATCTTTTAATGATGATGCTTTAGTTAAAGAAATAATTAGAAAAAATGAAACCTTTCTTGGAATAGATAATTCAAATAATCACGACGTACCAACGATTGATTCTCAAAATAAATCTAATGATTTTCAAAATAACTCTGATGCAACAAATAAAGCTAATGGTGCTATTGTAAATGAACGTATGAATGTTAAAGCGGAACAAAAAGAAATTAATAAAAAAGAATCAGGTTCAAAAATATCGTTAATTGATTTCACCATATTTGATAAAATTAAGAGAAATCGTATATTTTTTATCGGGCTTACATTCGGTATAATTATGGGGATGTTACTCGCGTTAATATTAGTTAAAATAATTTTCGGATAAAAATGAATAAAATAATATCAAACAAAATGCAAATATTGCCAGAAACACTTTTTGAAATATCTTGGGAAGTGTGTAATAAAGTTGGAGGCATATATTCTGTTATAACTAGTAAATCTTTGCTTATTTCTAATTATTATAAAGATTATTATTGTATAGGTCCTTATTTTAAAGATAAGGCTGATGAATATTTTGAAGAAAAACAAATTCCTGAAAAATTCAGAAATGGAATTTCAGAACTTAAATCTCAAGGAATAATTATTCATTATGGTACTTGGTTAATAGACGGTGAACCTAGCACATTTCTTTTAGAATTTAATGAACTTGCAAATAAAAAAAATGATATAAAAAAAGAAATGTGGGATGATTTTAGAATTGATTCTTTGCATGCTCAATGGGAATTTGAAGAACCATTATTATTTTCATATGCAGCAGCACTTATGTTAAAAAAATTTGAAGAATCAAACGCATTTAATTTCGAAAAAACAATATTGCAATCACATGAGTGGATGACGGGATTTTCTTTTTTAAAATTGAAATCATTAGGATCGAAGATTAAATCAGTATTTACGACGCATGCAACTATGCTCGGTCGAAGTATTTCTGGAAGTAATCAAGATTTGTATGGAATGCTAGGTCACTTTGATCCTTATCAAAAAGCTGCAGAATTAGGTGTAATGGATAAATTTACAGCTGAAAGAGCAGCTGCTCAAATGGCGACAATATTTACAACAGTTTCAGAAATAACTGCAAGAGAGGCAGAATTTATACTTGGAAGAAAAGCAGAAGTTCTTGTTTTAAATGGACTTAATACTGATGAATTTCCATCTATCGAAGAGACGTCAATAAAACATGTAACATCAAGAGATGTTTTAAGAGAATTTTTAACATATTCATTTTTTCCATACTATAAATTTGATGTTACAAAAAATTTAATGTTTTATATTGCATGTAGATATGAATTTGAAAACAAAGGAGTTGATTTGTACATAAATGCTCTTGGAATTTTAAATGAAGAATTAAAAAAAACAGAAAGCGATAGAACTATAACGGCATTTTTATTTATAGCAGTTCCAAATGGAGGAGTTAAAGCAGAAATTCTTGAAAATAAAAATTATTACAAACACATAAAAACATATGTTCAATCAAACTCGAATGAAATAATGTCGCATATAATAAATGATTTTATTAGTGGTGAAGGAGAAGGTGAAGATGTTTTATCAAAAGAATTTATACAAGAATTAAGACGAGATGTTTTACATTTTAGACGTAAAGGTTCACCAATTATGTGTACTCATAGATTAAATGGTCCTGAAGAACAAGATAGGATATTGAATGCATGTCGAGCTGTAGGACTTAATAATACTAAAGAAGATAAAGTAAAAATTGTTTTATTTCCTGCATATTTAAGTGGAACGGATGCTCTTTTGAATCTTGATTTTTTTGATGTAGTTGCAGGATGTCACCTTGCAGTATTTCCTAGTTATTATGAACCTTGGGGTTATACTCCTTTAGAATCAGCAGCATTAGGTGTACCTACAGTTACAACTGATCTTGCAGGATTTGGTAGATTCATTAAAGAAAAAACAGAATTCATAAAAACTGAGGCTAAAGGAATATATATAGTTGATCGAGATGGACATTCAAAACAGGATTCAACATATCAATTATTTGAAATTATGAGAAAGTTTGCAACAATGGAACATTCAGAGAGAGTCGATAATAAAGTTAGAGCAAAAGAGTTATCTCATCTTGCAGATTGGCGACATCTTGTGAAAAATTACATCGAAGCGTATAATTTGGCAATCTTGAAACGATGATGCTTTAGATATGTGTTATTGTTTTTATTTTGTTTTTTTTGTGTTATGTTTGTTTTTTTATATTTTTTTCTTTATTTTTTTGATGTTCGTTTAATAATTGTATTCTTTCATTAATTTGTTTTTACTGAAACGTAATAACTTTAGAAAAACATATAAATTGAAATGAATAAACGTCATAAAATGAAGGATAGTTATACTGGTTCAACAGCATACATACTTGGATGTAATGGGCGAACAAGTGTAGGCATAGCAAGAAGTTTAGGTGCTGAAAAAATAAAATCTGTAGCTCTTGATGTTCAAAATGCAAGAGTTAGTAATTTTAAATATTCTAGAAGTTTTAATGAAGAAATCATTTTGAACGATTACGATGCTATAGTTCATAAGTTGGTAAATTTGGGTAAAACTCTTGATAAAAAAGGAGTTCTTTTCGCATCAAATGATTTATATGTTGATTTTTGTGAAAAGTATCGTGATGAATTGAAAAATTATTTTCATGTACCAGAATTACCTGGGAGAAGTTTAAATTATTTTATGAATAAAAATAATATTTTAGATTATGCAAAATCGTTAGGATTTGATGTTCCTAATCACACAAATTTAGAAGAATCCAATAATCTTAATTTTCCAATAATTATAAAACCGTTGCATACAATAATTAATTCTAAATCAGATATATGTTTTGTTGCAAATGAAAAATCACTAATTGAAGATGTATTTAGTTTTAAAGAAAAATTTAAAAATATGGCTTTTCAAGAATATGTTGTTGCAGAGTCGAGAGATCATATAGAAATTCAAGCGTATAATTCAAAATTAAAAGGTCCGATAATTGCCGGAATGCATAAAAAAATACATATTTCTAAATCAAAATGTGATCATGCATATCCTACGTTAGCGTCTACATTAGAAAGCACGTGGGTTCCTGATTTAGAAGAAAATGTAAAAAAAATTGTTGCGAATTTAAATTTTAATTCAGCATTAAATATGGAATTTATTTGGGATAATAAAAGTAACACGTATAAATTTATTGAAGTTAATTTTAGACATGGAAGTAATGTTTTTTTAGATACTATTTCAGGACTCAATTTACCTGCAATAATATATCGAGATTTATCGGAGGATGAAAATAATTCCCAATTTAAAGATCGCAGCAAATTTTCTGAATTATTAGTAAAAAAAAGAAGAGAAGGAGTGAAGTTGATTCATGAATCAAATGAATTATTATTTGTTATTTTCAAAAGATGGTTCTTTAAAAAATAATTTTATGGATTTAAAAGGTGAAAAAGTTTTTAGTTTATGGTCTATTGATGATCCTTTACCTGTTATTAATCATGCGATGCAAAAAACAAAAAGAATACTAGATTATTGGAGATAGATAAAATAAGGGAGATAGATTAATTAATATTGATGGTGCCTGATATTGTTCTTTTTTTGTTAAAAGCCTCAAAAGTCATAAACTTTAAATACAAAAAGAGATGAGTATGCAAAAGGGGTGCATTTAATGAAACTTATTGTTCCAATGGCTGGGAAAAATTCAAAACTAAATCCTTATACTTCGTCTACGCCGAAGCCATTAATTCATGTTGCAGGCAAACCATTACTTGGTCATTTGCTTGATAAATTAAATGTATTAAAAATTTCTGAAGCAATATTTATTGTAGATGAAGACAATGAAGAATTGAAACAGTACATATCTAGTAATTATAAATTTAAGTCTAGATTTATACTTCAAAAAGAAAGAAAAGGTGTTGCCCATGCAATTTTTGGCGCGAAAAAATTAATTCATGATGGAGAAGTAATGATTCTTTTTGCAGATACATTAATAGATACGAATCTTGATTTAATAAAGAAAACAAAAGCTGATGGAATTATTTGGACTAAACAAGTTAAAGATCCAAGACAATATGGTGTTGTTTTTATGTATGGTGGAATGATAACTCAACTTATTGAAAAACCAGATACTCCAATTTCTGATAAAGCAATAGTTGGTTTATATTATATTCGAGATGTTGAGAAATTATTTTCTTCAATAGATTTTTTAATAAAAAATAAAATAATGACTAAGGGAGAATATCAATTAACTGATGCGTTTCAACTTATGATAAATAGAGGTGCAAGATTAATCTCTGGAGATGTTAAAGTTTGGCAAGATTGTGGAACAATACCTAATTTGCTTGAAACAAATAAATATTTGCTTTCAAAAGTGAAAAATTCAAGTGGAGATTTCAAAAATACTGTAATTATAAAGCCGGTCTTTATAGAGAAAGGTGCAAAAATTACAAATTCAGTAATAGGCCCTAATGTATCAATTGGAAAAAATACAAAAGTAAATTCATGTATTGTAACAGATAGCATAATTAGTGAAAATGTTTATCTAGAAAATGCAGTTCTTAAAGAATGCACTATCGGTAAAGATGCCAAAGTACAAGGTACAGGTAAAAAGCTTAATATGGGCGAATCATCAGAATTGTTTTCATCGTGAGGGGTGTTGTGGAAAAAAAAGAGGAAGGGGGGCATTTTCCTAAAGAAAGTGTATTTTTATCAGATAAATCAGGAGGATATTTTGCGTTAGATGGAGATTCATTTACGCAATATCAAGGGTTAATTCATTTTTTACCATCGGAATGGGAATTGTATAAAACAATTGAAGATATAAGGCCTAAAGGGATTAATGCAAAATCTATTGTTGTTATGCAAGATGGTTTTTTTGAAAAACATACTGGTCATGTTATAGAGAGATTTTGGTTTTCTTCAACGAATTTAATTTATGAAATTCATGGATCTAAAGAAGTAAGTTTACAACTAGATTTTAGAAAAATTCATGATTATGATGATAAAGGAAGAATATATAATATTTATCAAGAAAAAGATATGTTAATTATTGAGTATAAAAAATATGATGATTTAGATTTAAAAAATTTTTCTTACTCTAAATTTCTTGTATTAAAAGGAGTTAAATCTTATGAGCTGGTAAACAAATGGATAAAAAAGAATTATGCTTATGATGAATTAAGAAATTCAAAATCTGAATTTTATGTTTATGATGCTTTAACATTTATTCTTGAAGATATTAGAATAGTATTTGGTTTCGGGTCTACAAAAAAAGAAGCAATAGATAATGCTAATAAAAAAGTTGAAATAAATATTCATAATCTTATTCTTGATACGGAGATTGCAGCTGTTGCAATGAGTAATTTGATTGTTAATCTTCATTATAAAAATAAAAATATTAAAGGAATAATTGCAGGACTTCCGTGGTTTTATCAATTATGGGGGCGAGATGAAGCAATATCTTTAATCGGGCTTATAACTGCAAAAGAATATGCTCAAACAAAAGAAATAATGATGAGACTTATTGAAAGTTTAGATGATGATGGGTGTCTTCATAATCGTTGGCCAGAATCTATGTTAAAGAGTGCTGATGCTACAGGTTGGCTTTTTAAGAGAATTCATCAATTTTTTATAGTGCTTGAACGAGAAAATAAATTAAATAAATTATTTTCATCTAAAGAGTTAAATTTAATATTTGATAAAATTTCAAGATATGCAAAATATTCTCTAAGTCTTATACATGAAGATCTTATTGTAAATAAACCTTTAGAAACATGGATGGATACAATGGATAAAGAGGGAAAAGATGTTAGATCGGGTGCGAGAATAGAAATACAAGCACTTCATTTAGCAATTTATGCTCTTGGCGAAGATTTAGTTAAACTTTTAAAAAAAGAAAATGCGACATTTACAATACTTAAAGATGCACTCAAAGAAAAAACGAGAAATACATTTTTTGTTGATGGATTAATTTGTGATGGGTATGAAAATGGAGTGCTTGATAGAACTTTAAGACCTAATGTGTTTCTTGCATATTATATTTATCCTCAGTTATTTTCAAAAGAGGAATGGGAATTAGCATTCGATAAAGTTATTGATGCTTGTTTTCTTGACTGGGGGGGTTTTTCAACAATAGATAAAAATAATTATTTATTTAGAGAGGAACATACTGGAATGAATAATGAAAGTTATCATAGAGGAGATTCTTGGTTTTTTGTAAATAATATTTCTGCGTTATGTATGTTGCATCTTAATTCAAAAAAATATCATGAGTATATAAAAAAAATAAGAAAAGCAAGTGTTACAGAAATGATAGAGATGGGTTTTATTGGAAATTGTGCTGAAATTAGTTCAGCTAAAAAATTATGTTCTCGAGGATGTTTGGCTCAAGCATGGAGCGTTGCGACGCTTGTTGAATTATTGCATGAATATTATAAAGAAAAATAAAGTCATAGTTCTTACTTCAAAAAGAAAACACATTTATATTGGTGGTTTTTTCTAATTATATGAATATGAATTTATCAATAACTTTAATGGATGTACTTCGACATGAATTTCTTATATTTAAAGAGTGGAATGAGACTAAGAGTTTAGCTCTTGCTATAGCGTATCCGTTAGAGAAATATAAATTAAGACGTGAATTGGGTTGTGTAATTAGGGATGTTGATTTTTTTAAAAATTATGATGGAGATAGAATATTAATGAATAATGTTGGAAATTTAATTGATAAGTATCAAAATAGTATTTCTGAATTCGGAGTAGTTCATTTTCAAAGTTCTTTGATTAATTTAGATGAAGTGTATAAATCAGCAGTTGATGAAAATGGAATATATTTAGTGAAAATGATTATTCCAAAAGATTATTTTAAAAAAGAACAAGTCAAGTCTAATTTTTGTCAAGAGTATTTAGATAAAGTGGGTTTAGAATTTTTAGCAGTTGTAAAAAATAATGAAAAACATAATTTGCTGCCTTGTTGGATGGCTGCTAATTATAATTTTTTGAATAAAACAAATGAAGAATCATTTGAGATGTATGGCGATTCACTTGCATTGCTTGTAGATGAGGCAGTGTTAACGTTGAAAAGTAAATGAATTTAAATTTATAGAGTTTTGTCGCTCTTATGAACTCCTTCCACTTCGTGGTCAACACCATCCTCGCTAAATAGATTTTAGCGTCGAATGTCGAGCTCCCCGAAGGGGGCAACCCCCTCGCTCGACAAACAAACATTTATCGATGAGCTCGGACAAAGGTGTTTGAGCAGGAATTCATAAGAGTTGAGTTTTGTTAATGTTGTGTTTGTAAAGATTCATACAATCCTTGTGTGAATTGTTTCCAGTAATGAACTTTGTCTTGAATTAATATGTCGTAGTGAATAATGTATTGTTCGATGTGTTCTTTAAATAATTCTATGCTGGAATTTAATTCTTCAGGAGTTCTTGCAGTCAAATAAAGAATCAGGTCATAATCTCCGAGCATTTTTCCTGCATAAAAAATATTTTGTAATTTTTCAAAGGGTAATTTTAAAATGGATTTCGGGGTTGATTGATCAAGTCTCACGAGTAAATAATATGTTATAAATTCTTGTTTTATTTGATTTGTTATTCCGCCAAAATTAAGGATTACTTTATTTTCAATTAAATTAGTTATTTTCTTTTTTATGGTTGATCTATTAACGTTTAGTTTTCGTCCAAGTTCAATTAGGGATTCTTTAGGATTTTTCGAAAGAGAACTCAATAATTGTAGTTCTATTTTATCAGGATAATATGTGTTAAAATTTTGGCTGACTGGAAAGTTTTTAGGACAAAGACTAGAACTAAATGAATGATCGTCTTTTTTCTTGAACGAAGTTTTCAAATTTAGTAGCGGATTTAAATTTGTAAATTCTAAATCGTATAAATGAGTGAGAATAATGTGTTCTTTTATTTTATTATTGCAACATTCAAATAAATCATCTTTTATTTGATTTAGGTGAAATGCGTCTTTGGCATCAACAATAATTTGTAAGTCAAAACGACCAATAAATGTATTTATCCACATGACGAATTTGTGTTCTGATATTTTTTTGTATATTTCCTCTTTATTATTCAAATTAGAATCAAAGTTTAAAAGTATGTGGTATCTTGTAAATCCGAGAATTCTAGAGTCTATAAATAGAATGTATTGTTTTAAAATATTTGTTTTTTCGAGTGTATTGATTTTATAATTTACTGTATCTTTTGAAATTTTTAATGCTTGAGCTATCGTGGTATGAGGTATTCGGCAATTTTGGGCGAGTAGTTCTAGTATTTGATGATCTTTTTTATCCATTTTAAGAATTATGTTTCTTTTTATTTATATATTTTCTACTTTTTTCTCAATTTCTATTAATAAGTTTATTATATTGTGTAAATAATATATCTATTAAAAGGTGGTAACATGAAAGAGTTCAAAGTTGTTTCAGGCGGTAAAAATAGAGCACGTTTAAATGGATATGATGTTATAAATAATAAAGGAACAAGTATATTATTTATCAGTCCTGAAAATTCATATTATTCTGAAGAAAATATTTATGGACAAATTAAATGCTCCGATAATTTATTTTCAAAATTATATGTGTTAATTCCACAAGGGCCTTTGGTGCATAATTATTTGGCTGAAGGCTATAGTGAAATTGTTGCGAATAGAAAAGCGAGATTAAAATGTAATAATTTGAGAAATAAAGTTCAAAGGGGGCTTGATGATTTAGTTGAAGCTAATTTAAAGACCAATATAATTAATTGGGAAAAAGATGTTGAAGAAAATGAAAAATACAAAAATGAATTAATAAAATTTAATAAGCTTTACATAGAAGATAATGTGTTTAGAGCAGATGTTATTAATGCTACAAAAACGGTGCTTGAAAAAAAGATAAAGAATATATCGTCTAATAATTTAAATTCAAATAGTTGTAATTTTGAAGAAGGAGGAAAATATGTTCTTGAGGAATTAGCATTTATGGTTGCAGCGCCAAGTATTTTGAATGAATCTGAATTAACATTCACATATCATAGAGATTGGAGTATTTTTGAAAAATATGTTGAGGGTAAGTATCTAAAAATAGAAGAACAAAAATTAGGATTGGTGATTATAAATTAAAAAAATAAATTTGAAACTTATAAAATAAAAAATAAATTAATAAAAAATTTATTTGCGATTTTTAGGTCTATTCGCTGATGGTTTAGAAGGTATTGGAGTTGTTGGTTTTGAAACAACGGGTTTTTTTATAGTTGTTTTAAGACTTATTCTTCCAGTCATTATTCCTTTAATCATCGAGTCTGGAATTTCAGAGAGTGTTCCTGGTTTTAATTTACCAATATGTATTGGGCCTATTCTTGTTCTTTTTAATCGTTTAACATAAAATCCTAGGTCTTTGAATATTCTTTTTACAATTTTATGTCTGCCTTCGTGAATGGTTATTTCTATGAGATTTTCACCAAGTCTTTTGCAAGATTCAATTTTTACATTTCCATCATCAAGGCGAATTACGCCTTTTAGTTTATTTAAATCTGCATCTCTTATTCTATCTCTTAATTCCGCTTCATAAGTTTTTAGAGTTTCATATCTTGGATGCATTATTCTGTTTGCAAAATCACCATCATTTGTTAAAATCAAAAGACCTTCTGCATCATAATCGAGTCTTCCTACTGGAAATACTCTAACTGGTAAATTCTGAATATAATCCATTATGGTTGTTTTACCGTAGGGATCGTGAAGTGTAGTTAGAACGTGTTTTGGTTTATAGAATGAATAATATTTTCTATTTTCAATCGAGAGAAGTTTTCCGCTAATTAAAATTTTATCTTTAGTTGTATCTGCTTTATCTCCAAGTTTTATTCTTGTGCTATTTACTAGAACTTTTCCATCAGCTATAAGTTCTTCTGCTTTTCTTCTTGAGCAGTAGCCTGCGTTGCACATGATTTTTTGAACTCGTTCTAATGCCATATGATTCATATCTCCTTTAATTTATTATTAATCATTTATTTTATTTTTTTTATATTTTGGGTATTTGCTTTTTTTTGTTTTGATATAGGATAAAGTCTATCATTCAAATCTTGAATTGGTTTAAGTGAAATTTCACTTCCAGCTTCTCCATATTTATTGTATTCAAATGGATCATCAAGATCACGTATTAGGAAAACCATGTATAGTACTAGGAATGAAACTACTAGTGAAAAAAATACTGATTCATAAAATGGATCTAGTTTAATTACAAGTAGTCCAATAATAACAAATGTTGCAAGTGCTTCAACAATTGCGTAAGCTGATTGAATAAAACTTGTTTCGCTAATGACATTAACTCTTGTTATGAATTTTCGTATATTATTTTGCTCTTGTTTAAGTCTTGAAATTGAAGACGCTGGAGCTATTCCATCAAGAGTTATTAATAAATCATTCAAGTTGCTAATTTTTGTTAAAATTTCTTGGGTGCTTTCTTCTTTGTAAAACCATTTATTTATGGATTGCATTAATGTTTTATGAAAATCAAGTAATTCTTTTGTTTGTTTAGTATTTTTTGTTTTATGAATAGAGTATGCTTCATCATATATGACTTCAAGACTTGTTGCAAGTTCACCTGGTATTTTTTCTGATTCTTTATAGTCTGAAATTACGCCTGTGATTAAAAAACCTATTAAGAATGTTGTTGCCGCAATCATACTCGTAAATAATGCATTTAATGTTATTATTTCTAGAGAAAATTTATGAAATGCTAATTTTAAAATGAATATAGTAATTAGGAAAGGTAGTATTTTTATGAATATGTGCCATTTATTCAATAGTTCTTTTAATGTTTTCATTTTTATTCACTGTTTGCATTTATTAATTGTGTTTACTTATTTGTATTTAATTTGTAGTTATAATCCTAATTAACATCTAGGTTGTTTCTAGAATTAGTTATTGTTATTAGTTTAAATATTCTTCTCTCTGTTGTGCTTCTTTTTTTTCTTTGTTTTGTTTGTGTTATCTTTTCTTTGTTTTCTTTTGTTAATTTATTTTCAAATTTCCTCAAGTTTTAAAAAAAGAAGAAGATTTCTATGTTTATGCCTGTTGTTGGAAGAAATGATGTTACAAAAATAATAATTGAGCCTGAGTTAGAATTGTTACTAAAACAAGCATCAAAAATTCATGAACAGAGTTTTGGAAAAACTGCTTGGCTTGGCAGATGTATATTTCTTAGTTGGTATTGTGGAATTGGAACATGCACATTTTGTTTTAGAAGTACACAAAAACATAAAATAAAATTTCCAGAACAAGGAAGACGAACAAAAGAGTCAATTTATACAGAGGCACTAATCGCAAAAAGTCAGGGTTGGAAGTTAGAATTTTTAACAGGCGGACATGATATGTATCCTGATTTTGAAATTTTAGAAATTGCAAAAGTATGTAGTGAAATATTTGAAGAAAAGATATGGCTTAATATTGGCGCTATGAATGAAGAAGAATTAAAAAAATTCTTACCTTATGTTGAAGGTGTAGTTGCGAGTTTAGAGACAACAAATAAAAAATTACATGATGTTGTGTGTCCAGATAAACCAATGGAGCCATATTTTGAAATGTTAATTGTTGCGAAAAAATTAAATGTAAAGAGAAGCATAACCATTGTTCTTGGACTTGGAGAAACTATAGAAGATTATGAATCTTTAAAAGAGGTTATAAAAAAATATGATGTTAATAGAATCACAATTTATTCATTAAGACCTGTTAAAGGAACAATATTTACACAAGGGCCAAGTTCAGAATATGTCGCATTATGGATTGCAAAAACCAGAATTGATTTTCCAACACTTGAAATTATTGCAGGCTCATCTGAAACTCGAATTGCAGAATTAGGTCTTCTTTTACGATCGGGCGCTAATGCTTTAACTAAATTACCTGCAACAAAAATATTTGGAACTACAGGCGCTCAAGATATTCATAATCAAGTTTTAATGGCTGGTCGAGAATTTTCAAGTGATTTAGTAAAGTTGCAAAATAATAATTTAGATTTTAAAGATCAGTTAGATAAAACAACACTTAGTTCTGATATGAAAGATAAAATTCTAGAAAAAATAAAAGATTATCAAAAAAATAGATTAAATAAATCATATAAAAGTTTCGAACTTGTAAAATAGGAATAAGAAATAAGTGTTAATGCAAAAAGTTTATTTTAAAGTATTTGATTATGCAAACACTACATCTTGATTAAAAAATTTTATGATTAGAATACAAAGCGCTACAATAATTGGGCCTATAATCATTCCGATAATTCCAAATAATTGTATTCCTCCAAAAATTCCTAGAAGAACAAGCAGAGGATGTAATCCAGTTTTATTACCTATAATTCTTGGTTTTAATACATTATCTATGTTCATAACAATTATTGCACCAAATAATAACATTCCTATTGCCCCGAATTTATTTCCAGCAGCTAATTGAATTAGTGATGCTGGAAGCCATACAAGGGGCGTTCCAAGCATTGGAATAAATGCCAAAACTCCCATTATAAACCCCCAAAATACTGGGTTTGGAAAACCAAAGACCCAAAAGCCTAGTCCTCCAAGTATTCCTTGTATTAATGCGATTAGAAATTGTCCATGCATAACGCCATATAGTACTTTATTTGCTTCATCAAGAATTTGTTCTTTATGATTTTTTGTTATTGGCAGTATATTCATGAATCCGTGTAATATTATGTCTCCTTCTTTAAATGTATAATATATTAGGAAAAACATTAAAAATAGTTTTACTGTAAAATCAGAAATCGAACTTAATAGTGAAGGCAATGCATTTGACATGTAGCTTACTAAAAAATTACTTAAAGGTATTACAAGATCAGAAATATCAACAGGAAAACCTAATACATTACTAATTTGTGTTGAAAGCGCACTGTAATTTGTATTAAGCATCATAGTGTATGCTGATGTTGCTTCTTTTGTTACAACATATCCTAGATATAATGTAGGAATTAAAATAAATAAAAGAACGAGTCCCGTCATTAATATTGAACATGCGATTTTATTTTTTATAAATTTCCTTAAAAATAAATTAATCGGAAATAAAAAAATAACTATTATAGCACCTAATATAAGGAATGAAAGATAAGGCGAAAATAAAAGAAAGAGAGTTATAATTGCTAATACATATAAGGCTATAAAAAAGTAATTTGCCTTTTTAGTTATAGATTCTGTTGTTTGTTCCTTCCCCATTTTGCCTACGAGTTAACTTTAGTGAGGTATTCTTTTTAAATTTTGTGTGAGTTTAGGTATTTTTGAAATATTTTTTAAAATCATTAATGTATTATGGGTGTTTTACGAGTTTTTTTATCGGTTTGTTTTGTTGTGGTTTGTTTTGTTATTTTTTGATTTATTTTTTTATTATTTGTTTTGTCGTTTGTTTGTTTGTTTTTTGTTTTTCGTTTGTTTGTTGTTTGTTTGTTTTGTCGTTTGTTTGTTTGTTTTTTGTTTTTCGTTTGTTTTCTTGTTTGTTGTTTTTTGTTTGTTTTGCTGTTGTTTGTTTTTAGTTTGGTTGTTGTTTGTGTTGTTTTTTTTGTTTATTTGTTGTTTTGTTTTGTTGTTGTTTGTTTTCTTGTTTGTTGTTTTTTTTTTGTTTTTCTGTTGTTTGTGTTGTTTTTTGTTTATGTTTTTTGCGTATTGA
This sequence comes from Candidatus Woesearchaeota archaeon, assembly GCA_041660865.1. Classification (GTDB taxonomy): domain Archaea; phylum Nanobdellota; class Nanobdellia; order Woesearchaeales; family 21-14-0-10-32-9; genus 21-14-0-10-32-9. The sequence goes on along the minus strand of JBAZVO010000001.1, from coordinate 385,497 downwards.
TTTTTATTATTTGCTCTAAAAGTTAATGATAAAAAAGAACATTTATAAATATAATATCGTTTCCGATATCGTTACAGATATTGATTTTGATATTTTGCAGGTAGGAGAACTAACTTTATGATGAGAGGACATTTAAGAACGATAATTTTAACCACTCTTGAAGATAAAGATATGTCCGGCTCTGAAATTATGGGCGCCTTAGAAAAAAACTTTGGTTGGAAACCTAGTTGTGGTTCAGTATATCCTGTTCTTAATTTACTTGAAGATGAAGGATATTCTTGTGTTAAAAATAATAATGATAAGTCACATAAAAAAATCTATTCTATTACAACTAAAGGCAAAATAGATTTAAAAAACAAAAAAAGAGGAAGAATGGAGTTAGCTGATGAAATGGTAAAAACTCAAAAAGTCATGACTTCAATATATAATATTGAGCCTAAACAAATGGATGATTTTATGAATAAAATGAAACAAGGACAAATGCCATTTATTCAAGTTCATAGTGAAATAGAAGGAATAAAAAAAGAAATGTTCAGGTTACTTTCTAAGAATCTTTTAAGTGATAATCAAGAAAAAGTAAGAAGTATACTAAATGTTGCAATAGCTGATTTAAAAAAAATAAATAATAAAAAATCAAAAAATAAAATTATAAAGACAAAAATTACAAAGAGGAAGAATGCATGATATCTAAATTTGTAAATAAAATAGGAAATTTTGTTGATGGCGACGTTAAAATAAAAAAAAGAGAAAATTCTCACGATATAATAATAGAATTACAAAATGTTTGGAAAACATATATTATGGGCGAAGTAAAAGTTCACGCACTTAGAGGTTTGAATCTTCAAGTTAGAAAAGGTGAATTTTTAGCAGTTATGGGGCCATCAGGATCTGGTAAAAGTACATTTATGAATATGGTTGGTTGTTTGGATATTCCATCAAAAGGAAAAATAGTTCTTGATGGAAAAGATATATCTCTTATGACTGAATCTGATTTAGCTCAAGTAAGAGGTAAAAAAATAGGATTTATTTTTCAGAAGTTTAATCTTCTAAATACTATGACTGCAAAAGAGAATGTTATGTTGCCACTTACATTTCAAGGAATGCCTCAAGCAAAAAGAGAAGAATTAAGTAAAAAATTCTTGGAGCAAGTTGGTTTAACAAATAGATTAGATCATACGCCAAATGAATTATCAGGAGGTCAACAACAAAGAGTTGCAATTGCAAGAGCACTTGCGAATTCTCCTGAAGTAATACTTGCTGATGAACCAACAGGAAATCTTGATAGTCAATCAGGACAATCTGTTCTTGAATTTTTAAGAAAATTAAATAAGGATATGGGGACTACAATAATACTTGTTACGCATGATGAAAAAATTGCGAAACAAGCTCAAAGAATAGTTTATTTAAAAGATGGGTTAATTGTTGATAGCTTGGATTTTGACACGTCAAAACTCATGCAAATACAAGAAGAACAAGAAAAAAATAGTCAAAATAATAAATTAAAAATTAATGGAAAGAGCAGAAAAAATTGAATAGAATAATTGAATAAAATAATTAGAATATAAAATATAAAAATTAAGTTCAAAACGGAGGAAGTAAAATGAAAGTATACAAAACATTTTTGATGATGTTAATGCTTATGATTGTAAGTGTTAGCATAGTTGGTGCAGCAGGAACCGATAATCCCATATTAAGAGTGGTTTTATCAAATTATGATCCTGTGCCTGCAGAACCAGGACAAACAGTTGATGTTTGGGTTAATGTTCAAAATATAGGAACAGCAGATGCAAATAATGTAAATTTGGAATTTGTTGACTCATCAGCATTTGAAATAATATCTGAGAGTGATAGAATTGCAACTGTTCAAGTTATAGGGTCGCAAAGCGAATTTATAGTAAAGTATCAACTTAAAGTTTTAGATAGTGCGGTTGATGGATCAAATGATGTGATAATAAAATACTCTGAAGGAAGTAATCCTGCTGTTGTTTCAACCGCAAGATTACCAATTGATGTAAAATCAATTGAAGCGCCAATAAGTGTTAGTAAAATACAAATCAATCCTGCGCCAGTTTCTCCAGGAGGAAAAACAACTCTTTCAATGACTATTGAAAATCTTGCAAGATCATCAAGCATAAGAAAAGTTGATGTTGTTTTATCATTAACACCAATTGTTGGAACAACTGTAATTGATCTTCCATTTGTAACTGTAAATTCAGGTAATGAAAAATCAATTGATAGAATAGCACCTGGTGATAGTGCTACATTTTCATTTGAATTAGCAACATATCCTAGTGCTCAAGCAATGCTCTATAAATTGCCTGTAACAATAAATTATTATGATGATGCAGGAACACAATACACAAAAGAGTTATTAATTGGTTTAGAAGTCAATGCTAAATCTGATTTACTCGTAAATTTGGAAAATGCAGAGTTGAATACTGCTGTACAATCTGGAAGTGTTTTATTTAACGTCATTAATAGAGGCACATCGAATGTTAAGTTGATGACTTTTTCATTAGAACCATCAAGTGATTATGAAATAATGTCTCCGTCAAATGAAGTTTATTTAGGAAACATCGATTCAGATGATTTTCAAACTGCAAAATTTGATGTAAAAACAACAAAAACAGATGCTGTAACATTCAAAGTAAAATTAACTTACAAAGATGCGCTCAATAATGAATTTGTTGAATTATATGATGTAGTTTATACTCTTAGAGAACCAGCATCAACTGGCAAATCATCGTCATTTTTATGGATAGTAATTGTGATAGTTGTTGTAATAGTTGGATTTGTATGGTTTAAAAGAAGAAAAAATAAAAACAAATAATTTCTTTTTTTTATTTTTATTTAACTTTTTTATAAGTTAAAAGTCAATGTCAAATAAATTAGATAATGTGGATTTAAACAATAATATGAAAATAAATTAAGATGATGCATAAGTAACAAAATAATATAAAAATAAACTAATGATAAAAACAATATGCGGAGATTACAATGATACTTGATTATTTGAAAATAGCATTTAAGAGCCTTGCTAAAAGAAAGGTTAGAAGCTATCTTACAATGCTTGGAATAATAATTGGAATTGCTGCAGTCGTTAGTTTAATTAGTTTAGGTCAAGGTTTAGAACATGCAGTTGTGCATCAATTTCAAGCAGCGGGGGCTGATAGAATAAATGTACAAGCAAAAGGGTTAGGTAATGGGCCTCCTGGTGCGAATGTTGCAGTTCCATTAACATCAGATGATTTAAGAGCAGTTAATAATGCTCAAGGCGTAGAAATTGCAACAGGGCGTTTAATACGTTCGGTTAAAATAGAATTTAAAGATCGATCTCGTTTTGCATATCTTGCATCTCTTCCAAATAATGTAGAGGAGAGAAATTTTATTGATAGTTCAGCGAATTATGAAATGGAAGAAGGGCGAGCATTAAAACCTGGAGAAAAATACAAAGTTGTTCTTGGAAATAATTATATTGCAAAACCATTATTTGAACGAGAATTAAAAGTTGGAGATACCATACAAGTTCAAGGTCGAGATTTTCAAATTGTCGGATTTTTAAAAAATGCAGGATCATTTCAAGTTGATGGTACAATAATAATGAATGAAGATATTGCACGAGAAATATTAGACGAACCGGATGTATATGATATAATAGTTGCAGCTGCAACAGATTCTAAAAAAACCGATTTTGTAGCAAATAATGTGTATGCTGCGCTTCTTAAAGAAAGAGATGTAAAAGAAGGAAAAGAAAATTTTACAGTTGAAACAAGTCAACAAACACTTGCATCTTTAAAAAAAATATTATCTTTTGTAACTTATTTTTTAGTCGCGATTGCAGGTATTAGCATAGTTGTTGGAGGAGTGGGTATAACTAACACTATGTATACATCTGTTATGGAGAGAACAAGAGAAATAGGAATAATGAAAGCAATTGGTGCGAGAAATAGTGATATACTTTCAATATTTCTTTTTGAGGCAGGATTAATAGGATTAGTCGGCGGAATAATAGGAATATTGTTTGGAATTGGTCTTGCTAAACTTGTTGAAATAATAGGTAGGCAAGCACTCGGTTCAACTTTAATTACTGCATCATTTTCATTTAGTTTAATATTTGGATCATTATTATTCGCATTTTTATTAGGTGCTATTGCAGGAGTAACTCCTGCACTTAGAGCTGCAAAAATGAGCCCTGTTGATGCACTTAGAAAAAATTAAAATTAAAATTAAAAGTTCAAAACAAAAAAATAAAACCGGTATAAAAAATAAAGTGATGAAGTAAAAAGATAAAGTAAAGAGATAAATTAAAATAAAAAAGTCAAATAAAAATGTAAATAAAAACGTAAAATAAAAACGTAAAATAAAAACGTAAAATATGAACAGTAAATTAAATTATTAAAAAAGAAAAGAGATATATTATGATAAAAGATTATTTTAAAATTGCTTTGGAAAGTATAAGACATAGAGGTCTTAGAACTTGGCTTACACTTGTAGGAATATTCATAGGTATTGCTGCAGTTGTTGCAATAATTAGTATAGGACAAGGATTACAAGGTGCAATTGAGGCTGAATTTAAAGATCTTGGAACAGATAAAATAATGATAACTCCTGCAGGGTCCTTTGCTGGAACAGGAGGTGCTACAGCGCTCACAACAAATGATGTTGATACAGTAAAAAAAGTAAATGGGGTTGCCGAAGCTAGTTATTTATTAACTGATATTGCTCAATTTGAATGGGGCAAAGATGAAATTTATTTTCCAACAATTCTTGGAGTTCCAGTAGATAATTCTTATCCGATGATGGAAAAAGTTCTACAATTAAAAGTTGAACAAGGAAGAACTTTCAAAAAAGGAGATGTAAAAAAAGCAATAGTCGGATATGATTATGCTCATTCAGTTAGTTTTAAAGATAAATTAAAACTTGGACAAAAAATTATAATTAAAGGAGAAGAATTTGAAATTATAGGTATAAAAGAAAAAATAGGAAATGAACAAGATGATAGGCAAATAGTTTTACCTGAAGAAGGATTTAATCAAATTTACATATCAGATGATGAAGTTGATATGATTGTTGTTAGAGTAAAAGAAGGAATTTTAGCCTCTGATGTTGTCGCGCCTTTAGAAAAAGAGTTAAGACGCGAAAGAAATGTGAAAGAAGGTCAAGAAGATTTTCAAATTCAAACATTTGAAGAACTAATAAAATCATTTCTTAATATTTTCGCAATAGTTCAAGGAGTATTAGTTGGAATTGCAGCAATAAGTTTGCTTGTTGGAGCAATTGGAATTATGAATACTATGTATACTTCAGTTCTTGAAAGAACAAGAGATATAGGAGTTATGAAAGCAATCGGTGCTAGAAATAGTGATATTTTGAAAATGTTCTTAATAGAAGCAGGACTTATAGGTTTTGTCGGCGGAGTAGTTGGCGTAATTTTAGGATTAGGCATTGCTAAAATTGCAGAAATAGTAGGTGGTGCTGCACTTGGAACTAATTTATTACAAGCAGCAATGCCTGCATGGTTAATTATTGGCGCATTATTATTTGCATTTATACTAGGTAGTGTATCGGGCGCACTTCCAGCAATTCAAGCATCTAAAATGAGTCCTGTTGATGCACTTCGAGAAGAGTAGATTTTGAAATAAAATAATTTAATTTTGAAATAAATTTTTTATTTTTTTTGTTAATGGAGCTAGTGTTAATTTTTGTTGTTGTTATTTGTTGTTATTTGTTGTTGTTATTTGTTGTTATTATTAGTTGTTATTAATATCAAACATTGAGCGCATTAATGTTATTGTTATCAATATTGATTGTGCTAGAATGGTTAATTAAATTACTTCTTTTAAGTAGAAAAAAATATAAATGAGTAAAGTTATTTGAAGAGAAGAGGAGCAAAATATGAAAAATTCAACTAAAATTTATTTATTAGCAACGGTGATGTTAGGCGCTATTGATTATGGGCTTATAAATAAACAGAATAGTGAATCGCAAAAATTATTAGAACCTAAATATGTTTTAACTCAAGCAGAAAATGCATATATGAATAGATCAAATAAAAATATAGTGAATATTGTTAGTCCTATGGTTAATGAATCTGGAGAATATTTAACAAAAACTCAAGCAAAAGAAAATCTTGCAAAAAAAGTTGATGAAGCATATAATATAATAAATAGGATAGACTCTAAACTTCCAAACTTTACTAAAGATCAAAAACAAACATTAGACAACAAAATACAGTTAAGAGAAAAACAAGAAGACGTTGCTAGAAATTATTCTTTGTTTGTAACTGTGTCTCTTCTTGCGACTTATGTGTGTGGTATTGGTGGTTTGGTTGGATTATTGACGCCTAAATCTAAAAAGGAGTAATTTAATTTAATGGCTCGAAAAAAACAAAGTTTACATAAAGTTGGAAGTATGTTTGTTTTATCCTTCGTTCTAGGCTTTGGTTTTTTAAGCGGATTTTGGATAAACTTAGGATTTAATCCTAAAGAAGAAATAATGAAAATATTTGTTAAATTAATTCAAAATTTATTTCCAAATCCCTTGTATTCGTTTTTGTTTTGGGCAATACCAATAGTTGCAACAATTTTTTCTATTTACATGGCATTTAAAAAAGGAGGATTTTTAGGTCTTCTTGCAGTGGCTTTAGCATTTTCAGCAGGACTCTCAATGCCTGCAATATCTGCCTTTATTACTCTAGGCTTCGCGTTAATTATTGGATTTGCATCACCATTTTTTAAAACAGTTAAATTATAAAATATAGGAATAGTTTAAAATGAGATGGAAGGTTTAACGGTTCTGTAGAAAAAGTCTGTGCAGGCATGATAGTTTATAGATAACAATCTCGAAAAAAATAGACTCGATAATAAATACGATTTTAATATCGAAAGCTATCGCCTGCAGAAAAAGAATTTCTACAGAGCCAAGTTTAACATAAAATTTATATTGTTGATAAGGGGTATTAACCTATGGATGTTATTAATGCAATTAAAGCAAGAACGAGCATAAGAAAATATCAAAATAAAGAAATTACTCGTGATACAATTTTAGAATTAATTGATGCTGCAAGACTTGCGCCGTCAGGAAATAATTCTCAACCTTCAAAATATTTAATCATACAAGACGTTAAAATAAAGAATATGTTGAAAAAAAATAAAATCTTTGTTCAAAAATTTGTTTATGAATCTCCAGTAATAATAGTTTGTTGCGCTAATCCATTAGAATATAAGAAAAAAAGCACTTTAATTGATAGTACAAATGATTTAAGAGCAGTAAGAGATTTATCTATTGCTTCTTCTTTTTTAATTTTAAGAGCAACAGAATTAGGTCTTGGAACATGTTATGTAGGCTGGGTTAAAAAAGAAGAAATAAAATCTTTGTTAAATATACCTATGAATTATATTGTGCCTTATGTTATAACTGTAGGTTATCCTGCAGAAAAACCAGAGGCAAGGGCTAGAAAAAATATTGAAGAAATTATTCTATGAATAGAGGTTTATGATTTAATTTTATATTATGTACTTCAATTTAAAAGAGGAATATGGCAAGAGTAAAATCTTGTTCGAACATTCTAACCATAATCTTTATAAAGCTCGATGGAGTCCTATGAATATTCACTTTTAAGAGGGAATCATAATGGGCGAAGTAAAATACAAAAGCGTGGGAAGTCTTACAAAAGGTAATTACGTAGTTATAGAGGGAGTAGCATCAATAGTAACTGATGTTGCAACATCAAGACCAGGAAAACATGGTCATGCAAAAGTTAACATGTCTGCTGTAGGTATGTTTGATGGTAAAAAAAGAAACATAGTTATGCCAGGGCATGATAATATTGAAGTTCCAATCATAGATAAAAGAAATGCACAAGTCTTAAACATTGTTGGAGACAAATGCAACGTTATGGATTCAGAAACATACGAAACTTTCGACTTAAAAATACCTGATGAATTAAAAGGTGAAATTACAGAGGGAATAACTGTAGTTTATTGGTCAGTACTTAGTGATAAAGTATTAAAACAAATAAAGAATGAGTGATTATAATGGGTAAATTTCCAGAAGCAGCAGCAAGATTATTAGACAATACATTTGTTTGTAGGACATGTAAGCGAAAAATAAGAGCAACAAATCTTAAAGTACTTCAAGGTTCAGTAAGATGCAGAAAATGCTCAAGTAAACGACTTAGACCTGCAAGGAAGAAGTAAACAAATAATTTTTTCTTTTTTATAAATTTCTATTATTATTATTTTAATTTCTAGTTTAATTTGTAATTATTATTATTTTAATTTGTATTTTTTAGTTTATATATTATTTATTTATGCATCATTAGATGATTTATTGTAGAGATATATTAGAATATGATTGTTGTATTGCAGGTTATATTTGTAAAGTATATAGTTGAGTTTGATATTAAAATAAATGATTAAAAATATTTTAAAAATAAATAGATTAAAATTAATTAAAAAATGAAGAAAGTTTTATTTCTTATCCAAGTCTTGAATTAAACCGTAACCAATGAGTCTAAATCTAGTTCCGATTTTTCTTGAAACGCTAACTCTTGCTCCTTTTTCAGCACATACTGGTAATCTTAATTTGAATACAACTATATTTTTTCCAAGATCAGTTACTTGACCTACTGTTGCCGCGGAATTTACATTTAACATTATAATTTCATGCATTTTGATTGGTTGAACTTCAAGATCTTCTTGACTGCCAACTACTCTTTCAAGAAGAAACATTTCAAGTTTAAGAGAGTACCATACTGGAGGTAGTTTGCCGGGTATTCCAACAACATTGCCGACTAAATTATCTGATTTAACAATTGCCGAATCAAGACTTGTCATAATTCCAATTGATCCGCCAGGAGTTATTTCTTTAATATTTGCGCTACCACTTATTATTCCTGTTATTTGTGCAAAAATTGATTTAGAAACAAGTTGATTTTGTTCTTCAAGTATTCTTCCAGGGCGTATTTCTATTCTTTCACCTACACTTAATTTTCCTTGAATAAGTGCGCCACCGATAATTCCGCCTTTAATTTTATCAGGAGTTGATCCTGGTTTGTTTATATCAAATGATCGTGCAATTAAAAATAATGGATCTTTTGTAGAATCTCGAGTAGGTGTTAAAATGGTTGTTTGTATTGCATCAATTAAAAAATTTATATTTACTCCATGTTGAGCACTTATAGGAATTATTGGTGCATTTTCATATGCTGTGCCTTTAAGAAATTCTTTAATTTGCTGATAATTTTTTAGAGCTCTTTCGTTATCCATTAAATCTATTTTGTTTTGTGCAATAACGATGTTTTTTATGCCTGCTATTTGTAGAGCCATTAAATGTTCTCTTGTTTGAGGTTGAGGACATGGTTCATTTGCAGCAACAAGTAATATTGCGCCATCCATAACTGTTGTTCCTGCAAGCATAGTTGCCATAAGTGATTCATGACCAGGCGCATCAACAAAACTAACTTTTCTAACTGCGACGGTTTTTGTTTCATCACAATCAAAGCATTTTTCTTTTACTGTATATTTATTGCAATTAGGACATCTATAAAATGTGGTGTCTGCATATCCTAATTTAATTGTGATTCCTCTTTTTATTTCCTCAGAGTGTGTATCCGTCCATTTTCCAGAAAGTCTCTCTGTTAGAGTTGTTTTACCATGATCTACATGACCAACAAGACCAATGTTTACTTCTGGTTGAATAAGTTCTTCATGTTTATCATGCTTCTTTTCATGTTTTGATTCTATTTTGTGATCTGATTTATCTTTGTTTTTTTTCTCATCTTTATGAGTTTCTTCTTTATGAGCTTTAGTGTTTTCTTCTTTGTTAGATTCATCTAGTTTTGTATCTTTAATTTCATGCGCATCTAGAATTTGTTCTTCAGGAGTATCTTTTGATTTTTTAGTTGCTCTTTTAACTATTTTTTTTTCAGAGTGATCTTTTTTTATGTGTTCTAATTCTTCAGGCTTATCTATTTTTTCTGTCTTCTTTTTCTCCTTAATAACCATAACTTAAGAGAAAGATAGATTATTTATAAATCTTTATGATTCAGAAAGTAAAATGAGGATTTAATTCTCTTAATAGAAAAGAATACATTCTTGTTAAAATAGTGGTATTTTCAAATTGTACCTGCTCAATAGATTTTTCAAAATATATTTGTTGCTTCTTAATTACAGGTATTAATGTTTGATTATTCATCCATCCCAAAAATTCATCAGTATTGGGCAATCTAGATTTAGGCAGATACAACTTATCACAATCATGATACGAATCCTCAATTAAAAATCTTCCACTAATCAAAGGTGCAGGTTTTTTAGAATTAGGAGATTCAAGAATAAGATCTTTTATCCCGAATATATTAAAACAATAGTTTAAATGTCGTTCTATTGCCGTCTGAGTACAACTCAAACAACTACCAACATAGCCACCAGCAAAAAATAAATTCTTATCTTTTAACTGCTCTATTACTTTAAAATCCTGAGGTGAACCATTATCTCTGCCAGTAAGAACAACGGCATCAACTTTCTTTTTCTCTAAAAGATTAGCAGTAATAGTTGCATAATGGTGGGGGCTTTCAAAAACAACAATGCTAGTATTTTTGTTATTGATTAATTTGAAAGCATTATCAATGTAAGTATGAAACGATTCCACACTCTCGTCTCTAACGCACATATTATGACTTAGAGGAAGATAAAAAGGATGAACCCAAATAACAACGTTCTTCTCAAACTTAAGGTTTGAATACTTCTTCGCGTGTGATTTACATATTTCCTCAATTTTCATCTCTTCTCTAGTGGCGGAAGTAGATCTGCCTTGACCAAGATCAAACTGCGTCCTATCCGTAATCAAAGGTTCAAGATAAGCCCAATAATCAGGAAACTCAGTTGCGAAAATTTCATTTATTTCACAATCAGAATTATTTCTAACAAGAAGCGCATCGATTCTCGCATCAAGAGGGATTGTTTGTTTCGAATCCATTATCTAGTTTAAATCAGAACTCATTTAAATATTTTATTACTTAAAAGTGAGTAAATATGTTTTATGATGATCAGAAATGATTTTTGTTTGTTTTCTTTTTTTGTGAACTGATTTTTTTTGGGAAAAGAGTTTTTGTTTTTTTCTCTGTTTTTTTGTTGTTTGTTTTTTGTTTTGTTGTTTTGTTTTTTCTTTTTTTTGTTGTTTTGTTTTTTGTTTTGTTTTTTGTTTTGTTTTTTGTTTTGTTGTTTTGTTTTTTGTTTTGTTGTTTTGTTTTTTCTTTTTTAAAAAGAAAAATTTATAAACTAATTCTTATGAATGACTTTATTTCAATCGTTTATTTGAAAATTTTAAAAGGGGGGAGAGTAGTATGGTAGATGTTAAAGGTAGTTTTTTTAATAGAACAATTCTTTTATTTTTGGTGTTAATATTGACGGCAGTTGTTGTAGTTGCAACAACGTTAAATTTTCATGGTCCGAATGATAATTCAAATGTTTCTGCAGAGCAAACAAATATAATTGTGTTTCAATTTAATCTCACAACAGGAACAGATATATTAATTAATGGAACTGCGCCAGCGCCTGGAGATGCGTTGACTGCAAATAATCCCTGGACAAATGTTCATTTTTATGATGTTAATACAAATTGGGAAATAGGTTCTGATTGGATTGGTAATGATTCTGATAATGATAATAATTATACAACGAGTATAGATTCTCTTCTTGATGCTGATGGTACGGATACTTTAAATGAAGGAACTACATCTTTATCATCTGGCGCAACATTAACTCAATATGTTGTTGGTAATGATGCAGGTAATGTTTTATGTGTTGATAGTTTAACAATACCAACAGCAATAAGACTTGATACTGATGATAATTGTACGAATGATGCAATGACTGAAGGCAGTTACTTGTATGATGAAGGAACTGTATTTTGGGAAGTTGTAGATACTAATATTAATATAAGCATTAATGCAACTACAGTAACGGGTGAAGCTGCAAAAGGTCATAGTATAGAAATAATAGTTAATTCTGTTGCTAATGAATCAGATAATGCATCAGATAATTCTAATATAAGTGTAAGTGTTACATCAAAGAACATCACCGTTACAATATATAATGATGTTAATAATAGTGCATCTGGCGGATACGATGATGTTGCAACTAAATTAAGAACAGATGTTGTTACTGCAATAAATTCAGATGTTTCTGCTGCTGCATTAATAACTGCATCAGAAGGAACTGCAGATGCTGCAGGAGCTGTTTCTAACGAGCCAATTAATGCTAATGCAGTTTATACAATTGCAAATTTAGAAGCTGATGGCACATTTTATTATGAAGGTGCAGCAGTTTACAATTTAGGAGAGGATTTATTTTTAAATGCAGGTGCCACTTATTCTGCAGGTGCAGATTTTACAATAGCAGGAATTGCACCAGCTGAAGGCGCTACAATAACAGATGTTAATCCTTGGGTTGGTTCTCCTAAAGTAAAATTTAATGATGTAGGAGTTCCTGGTACTTGGGAAGTTGGAAGCGATTGGATAGGAACAAGCGTTGATGATTTCTATCTTGATGATTTAATAGGCTTTTCAATAGAAAACGAAGGAACTGCAGTAGACACAACTGATTTAATTGATGTTGTATTATATCAAAATAATGGTACTGCGGATTGTTCTGGAAGTTTAAGCACTCCTTTAACTTGGAATTTATCTAGATTGGTTAATGATTCAATTAGTTGGAATATTATTTCAGGTACAACCTCTTATACAATTTGTGCGAATACCACGGTAGGTGCTACTAATGATGCAACTATTCAAATGAGAATACCTATTAATGGAATTGATTTAGCAAGTGAAAATTTACCTGCTGCCAATTTAACCTCTGTTGGAATTATAACAATAGATAGTGTTAATCCAGTTATTGCATTAGATAATGATTCATCTGGTACATGGGTTAATAGTGATGTAATAAATGTAAGTGTTAGTGATGCAGATTCAGGAGTGGCCAATACAAGATATTTTATTTCTGATAATGATACTTGTGATTCAACTGTTGATTCATTATTAGATGGCGGATCTGCTGTTGTTGGAACATCAGTAACTGCAAATAATGAAACAACTTATTATAATAAGTATATTTGTTTCAGAGTAACTGATAATGTAGGAAATACTAATTATGTAGTTTCAGCACAGATTGCATTTTTAGATACGTCTGCGCCTAGTGTTAATGCAAGTAATGATGTGATTACTAATGTTTCATTCACACAAGAAAGCATAGTTAACGCTTCTTTGAGTGGTGTTTTGAGTTATTCTTGGGTTAATGTGAGTGGGCCTGGTGATGTTACTTTTGGTAATTCTAGTAATGGTAGTACGTCTGTTAGTGTTAGTGTTGATGGTACGTATGTTTTGGGTTTGACTGTTGTTGATAATGCGGGTAATAGTAATAGTGATACTATGACTTTGGTTTGGGATACAACTGTGCCTAATGTTTATGCGGGTAGTGATGTGATTACTAATGTTTCGTTTACTCAGGTTTCTGTTGTGAATGATTCTTTGAGTGGTGTTTTGAGTTATTCTTGGGTTAATGTGAGTGGGCCTGGTGATGTTACTTTTGGTAATTCTAGTAATGGTAGTACGTCTGTTAATGTTAGTGTTGATGGTACGTATGTTTTGGGTTTGACTGTTGTTGATAATGCGGGTAATAGTAATAGTGATACTATGACTTTGGTTTGGGATACTCAAGCTGTAACTATTTCAAATATTATGCCTACAATTGATGCATTTATTTGCGCAATTCCTACAATGAAAACCAATCAAAATACAACTATTCGTTTAACTGCAATAGATAGTGGCGCTGCAGGAATTAATTGGGTAAAAGCAAACATATCTGAAATTGATCCAACTTCAGCACTTATTGATTTAGTGTCTGTTGGGGGAGGAGTTTGGGAATTTAACTTATCTGTAAATGATACTAGTTCATATGCATTTACAAATAAAATTATTTCTTTTACAGCAAGTGATAATGCAGGAAATAGTTTTATAGGACAAAATTCAACTTTAGTTATTCTTTACAATATGACTAATCCTGCAATGCAGGACCCAACTTGTGAAACTTATGGTGCGGGTGCAACAAATTTTTGTAGCATTACAAACTTTAATTATGTAAACTTAACACAAGAAATAATGAAGAATGGATCAGTTGAATGTAATGTTGGAACATTAAATGGTTTACCTTGGGGAGATACAATGAAGAAAGTAATTTCTATAACTTTCCAAAATATAAATTTATCTGACAATTCAACAACTAGTGCATTGCAACAATTAGGTACGGCTATAAGGCCATCTATTGCTCCGCCAAGTTCATTTGACCCAAGTTTTATTTATGTAAATGCGACAGCAATATCTGCTTTAAATCATACAACTATAATAACAATGTACGGTTTACCTTTTAGTGAAGAACCAATAATTTTAGGAGATGATGGTGAATCAAATATAACTGTAAGTGCGCCTGTAATTAATGCGCCTTATGAACTTAATAGTACATATAATTGTAGTGATTTACCTGCGGGAGAACAAGCAGGATGTATTGCAACTTGTGTTGGTGGAGTAAATGGATCTGATTGTGAACTTAGTATGTATGTTTCAAATATGGATTTAACATTTACAGTTCCGCATTTCTCGCAATATGATATGACTGATTCTGAAAATCCAACTGTGCAGTTTACCACACCTAGTAACAGCGCGTTTAATAACGGTTCAGTTAATTATGCAATTAGAGTAAATGGTACAGGAACGCAAGTTTCAAATCTTACTTTACTTGTAGATGGTGTAGTAAATGTATCCTTAAATAATCAGAATATATTTATCGGTTGTGATAATTTAACGCAAGATTGGGATGTTGTAACTTGTTCAGGCACGCTAACATTTGCAACTGAAGGTAGCAAGAATTTAACTGCTATAGCATTTGACTATGGAAGTGGAAATTCGCCAGGAAATACAAATATAACAACTGTAATTATAACAGTAGATATGACGAATCCAACAACAAATGCGACAAATCCTGGAAGTTCATGGACAAGAATACCATATAATATAACTCTTGAACCATCAGATGCACCATCAGGAATTAATTATACTACGTATGTATATAATGGAACAACAGCTAATGGAACTAGTATTTATGTAAATATAAGTGGAATACACAACATAACTTATTATTCCGTAGATAATGTTGGAAATATAGGAACAACTAATTCATTAATTGCATACCTTGACACCATTGCACCAACAACAACAGAAGATTACTCAGGATCAGGTTGGCAAATTGGAACAGTCATTGTAAATTTAACGCCAACGGATGCGCTTACTGGAGTTGCTGTAACAAGATATAATTACACTGGTGCACCAACAATGCAAAATGGAACCCAAGTAACATTAGATACAACTGGGAATTATACTGTGCAATATTTTTCAACAGATGTTATAGGAAACAATGAAACTATTAACACGTTGAATGTATTAATAGATAATGCTGCGCCAACATCAATAGTAACAGGATGGTTAGCAAATGGAACTGCCTTTACATTTGATGAATGGGTTGATGTTGCGTCTCCATTAAATATAACTTTTAATTTTACTGGCACAGATGTTAATTCAGGATATAACAAAACATGGTATTGTAATGATACAGCTAATGAATGTACTCCATCAACGTTGTATAATTCCTCAACTAATGTAACTTTGTTGATTAATTCTGGAACAACATACATAAGATATAAATCAAGTGATAATGTAGGAAACAACGAAACGATACAATCTAATAGGATAATGATTGTAGCGGCTGATGCCACTTTATTAGAAGATAATGGAACTACATCAACAGTTACTCTTAATTCAACTGTGACTGTAATAACTGTTCCAAATAATAACTCAGAAGCGATTGTTACAATTCCAGTTGATGTAGATGCGACGCTTGATTTGTCTTTAAATTTATCATCAAATGAATCAACATTATCTGGAAGCATAAATACAACTACAAGTACAAGTTCAGGAATAACTGTTACTGTTGATTTCCCTGCAAATTTAACTATAACTGGAAATAGTTCATGGGAAGGAATAGTAAATTTACCAACAGTAAAAGCTGATAGTAGTGTTGATATAGATGCTGATTCAGGTAAAGTTGCAACAGCAGCACTTGTAATAGAGTTAGGCGCTGATGACGTTTCTTTAACTTTTGATAAAGGAGTTAGATTGAAATTTGTAGGTCAAGCTGGAGAATATGTTGGATTCCAAAGAGGAACAACATTCACACAAATAACAGATGTTTGTGATGCAGATACACAAGTTGTTGGAAACGCTCTTGCAGCGGGTGCTGATTGTAAAATAGATGTAGATGATGACTTAATAATTTGGACTAAACACTTTACGAAATTTGTAACATACGCACAAGAGAATGAAGCGTCTTCAGGAGGATCTTCATCAAATCATAACTATACTGTGCCTTGTACAGAATGGAGTGTATGTGTTGCAGGAGAACAAACAAGATCGTGTACTGGTTTACTTAGTACGTATGCTCAAACAAGAACATGTAGTATTGCATCGAGCGAAACAACAACTGCTGTAGTAACAGATTCGACAACTCCAGTTGATTCAACCGCAAGTGTTACAACTAATACTGCTGTTGGAACAAATACAAATAATGAGCAAGTTGAACCTGTAGTTAATACTGCAGAAGATGAAGCATCAACTAAAACTAAGAGTAAGAATGGTTGGTCATGGTTTGTTGGCATAGTTTTGGTTTTAGCCATTGCAATTGTTATAATAGTTGAAGCGAACCACAAGAAGAACAATAAGTAAGTTTGAATATTTTTTTTCTTTTTTTTCTTTTTTTTCTTTGTTGTTTTGTTTTTTATGGGTTTTTTTATTCTTTTTTTTTCTTTGTTGTTTTGTTTTTTATGGGTTTTTTTTTCTTTTTTTTGTGTTTGTTTGTTTTGTTTTTTATGGGTTATTTTATTCTTTATTTTATCTTTTGTTCATGTTGATTTTTTTATTAGTTTATATTGGTAATTTTATTATCGGGGCATATTTGTAATTCTATTATGAGTTTATATCGGTATTTCTATTTTTGAGATAATTATAATTTAAAAAAATAAAAAAAGAAATGTTCTATAAATTAAAGGATTTATAGTTGTTATATTAAATAAAAATATCTAGCTATGGTTATATTTTAAGGAGAAATTTTAGTATTGTTGTTCTCATGTCAAATATAAATTATTTAAAATTACTTTGAATCTATGTAATATGTATTTATTATGGGAATTTTTTTAACAATTCCTGATTTCGTAATTTTACTTTCTTCGCTAGGGAGATCGTTTGAAGAAATAAATATTTCTCCGCTTTCATCTTTCAAAGTGAACCCTGAAAGATCTCCTATTTTTATGCTTCCAACAACTGTTCCTCTTATAGTTACTTGTTCGTCTATGTACTTGTCACTTTTTATTTCGCTAATTTGTTTAACGCATCCAGAGACAAGCAGAACACATACAAGTAATGCTGCTAAGATGAATTTTTTGTCCATTATTAAATATAGTGAGAGAGATATAAAAAGGTTCGTATCTCGTCTAATCGATAAATAATAAAATGGCTCAAAAGAGTAATGTTTATAAATCGTTCATCTTTCCTAGGGTGTATGGCAAACGTGTTAGTATTCAACAGATGGAGTACAGAGGGAATAAAAGTAAATGATCCTGGAGTTGCGCCCTACATAAACCTAGATGCAGTTGTTGTTCCAAAGACAGGTGCAAGGTATGCTGGAAACAAGTTTCATAAATCAAAAATACTTATAGTTGAGAGACTAGTTAACAAACTTATGGTCACAGGTCACAAGTCTAAGAAGCACCTCATGAGTTCAGGTCATCATACTGGTAAATCATACAAAGTTTATTCTCTTGTTGAAAAAGCTCTTGAAATAGTAGAAGCAAAAACAAAGCAAAATCCAATTGCAGTTTTAGTAAAAGCAATAGAGAATGCAGCTCCAAGAGAGGAGATAGTTACAATTGAATACGGTGGAGCTAGATATCCTAAAGCTGTTGAATGTGCACCTCAAAGAAGAATAGATTTGGTTTTAAGACTTTTTGCGCAAGGTGCAAAACAAAAGAGTTTTAATAATAGAAAACCTGTCGAAGCAGCACTCGCAGATGAAATTATTGCAGCATTTCAATTATTACCTGGTAGTCTTGCAGTTTCCAAGAAATTAGAACTTGAAAGACAAGCAGATGCTAGTAGATAAATAATTTATTTTTTTATACTTTTTTTCTATTTCTTGTTTATATTTTATCAATTTCGTTTTTTTTTTTGATAATATTTATATTATTTAGATCATTTCTTCTGGTTATGGCAGAAATATTAAAAGATAAGACTGCAAGTGTGGTTGAGACAATCTCAAACATGGTGTCGATGCAAAACAAGCTAATAGTAGATATTGAGAAAGATTATTCTTCACGAATTGTTTCTCTTGCTAAAGGTCTAACAATTAATAAAGTAATATCTTTATTTGATGTAGATAGTTTTGCTAAAGATTTAGCAAATCATTTGAAACTAGATGTTAACAAATTAAAAGAAATGACGGCGTATACTATTTCATCTAAGTATATGGAAGGAAAAGTTTTAAACATGAATTTATCAAATCAAAATTTAACTTTAAACTATAAGCATATGTATATAAATGAGTTTTCTGGAAAAGCAGTTCTTAAATTGTATGCGAAGGTAACAACAAAAACAGAATTTGAGATTGATCTTGGGCAAGAAAATTTACCATTTTGAGAAAAAAGATAATTATATGATTTTAAGTTATTTTTGTTGTGCGTATTATTTGTTCTTGTGTTTATTTGTTTGCGATTTGATAGTGTTCTTTGGTGCTCGTTTCATAATTTCGTCGTATATTCAAAAGTCCGCCTTCATAAGGTAGTGCGTGAGCGAGAGTTTCCCAGCCAAGCCATTCTATTGGCGATTTGTAATCTTTTGTTTTTAATGTATATAGAATAACAAAAGGAGTTTTAAGTAATCCTAGGTCGATAATTGTAGCAATAAGACCTAAGTTTTTTATGTTCGAATTATCGTGCCATAATGTGAGTGTACTTGTTGGGGATAAATACATATCCACATCATCTATAAAAATTGAGTATTTTAATAAGAAGTTATCAAGTCCTGTTAATTTTTTAGAAGTATTACTTGTTGTGAATTTTTCTTGAGATTTTTCATTTGCTGGTTCTTGCATGAGTATTAGATGCAAGAAGATCTTATTATTTGTTTAGAAAATTATCTCGTGATTATTTCGATTCATGGCGAAAAAACTAATCTGATAAATATTTTTTAACTACTTGGATATGTGTTTTTGCTGTTTCAATTGAATCTTCGTATTTTTTTATGCCGATAAAATTTATTTCAGGATTATTTTCTTTGCAATTTTTATTATGAATTTTGATGTCGTTAATGCGTTTTTTGGTCCAAGATATAAGAACTGAAAGATTATCGAGTAGTTCTTCAGGAGATCTGGAAAAAGTTTCATGTATGTAATATAATATGTCTTCCTTCAATTTTTGTTCGTGTTCTGTAATTGCAATGTCTTTGAATATTTTTTTATCGGCTTGATTGAGCAATTCAAAGCAATAATCATAATCTTCTTTGAATTTCAATGAGGAAGAATCATAGTCTGAAAAACCAGGTATGGATTTTTCGTTGTCTGTACTTGAATTAAAAGATGAAGGTTCATCCTTTTCATCATAATAATTTAATAGGGCTTGATAGGAGGGAAATAGATTGTACCAATTATCTCTTATTTTGTATTCTTCTTTTGTTGTTGGAGTAACTTTGTTTAGAAGCGTATCTATTGAACTAGCTATTTGACGGGCATGGTGTTCTAGAGTAAATGATAAGATTACTTCCGGATCTAAATCTTGCGGTTCTTTTATTTTTAAGAAATATGGTGACTGACGATGATTTTTTGTTTTGTTGATTAGTAAAGTATATTGTTCTAAGAGTTCAAAAAAATCGCGTCTTAATGTATCTTTATTTTGTAGATTTAATTTTGAGTTCATACTTACTGGTAAATGGTGTTTTTTTAACTAATTTTTACCGAACATATTCGGTTATTGAAAAAGTTAATTAGAGGATTTCAGTTGCTGTTCAATTATTGCGGGGAGTAATTTTAATTCAGCTTTTCTAAGATGTTCTTGAAATGTCGAAACGCTTACTTTTGCAATTTTGGCGAGTTGTTCTAGATTTATATCTCGAGGGTATTTATAATAACCATTTTCATAAGCAAGACCTAAAGCTTTTTTTTGATGCGATGAAAGTTTAGGCATCACGTTTGGAAAATACACATCAGTAAGAGGAGATTTTTCAATTTTCATAATCGTGCAAGTATTCATGTGCTTTTTTAATGAAATTATGAATTTTTGTAATTCCTCTTTTTTCCAGGAAGCAACTTCCCAGTATTCATGCCCATCAAAATGATTAACGACGGGTTTCACGAAAAATATTTCCTTTGAATGATAAAGCATAACGTGTTCTCCTTCCTTGCTCAGTTTAATTTCATAAGTAAAAAAATCTCCTGAAACTTCAAGATTTGTTATTCTTTTGTCAGATTTTAGATCTGCAATGAATTTTTTCTTTTTGATTTCATCCTGCATTTGAAAATGACAAGTTGTTGTTGCGAATTTGTAGCTTTTTCTGGAATACCATGTACTCGGATATGAAAGAACTATAGTCTTGAATATTTCGCATCTAGTTACAATTGGGCAGTCTTCATGTCTTAATTTTAGTTTTGTAAGCCACATAATAGACACCGTAAATATTCGGGTTTAAATAATTTATTTAGAATTTCACTTTTTTAAAACATCATCTACATTTATGATTGCTTTTTCAAGACGTATAGAATCATCAAAACCAATCCTTGGACAGGCAGTATTCACCCATATGTCGACGAATGGAAAATCTTCTAGTGATTGAAAATTATAAGTATTATCAAGGAAAAAATAGAATTCTTTCTCAGGATATTGTTCTTTTAATTTGAGTGCTTTTTTCATCATGTATTGACCAGGTTTTATGGTTATTAATACGCCTATTTTTGTTGACATCAAAAACTTTGATATGGCTGCTTTATGTTTTTTCTTTATAAGTTCAATATCTTCACCTTGAATTTCTGAAAATTTATCTGTAAATGGATCATATGCAAATACTTTTTTATTTGAATTTTTCCAGGAAAGTGATTTAGGATGAAATAATCCGTCTCCGACGTATAAAAATGCATCAAATTCTTTTGTTGTGTAGTCTATTGATTCTTCAACATTGCAACCTAGAATTTGTCCATCGTGTCTTGTGTGGTTTGTTCTTACAATAAATGGTTTTTTCCCAGTGTCTTCTAATTGTTTAATTATTCCAGGTAAACTTTTCATTAATTGAATGGTCGTAAAAACTATTAATTTTTCAGGAAGAGAATCTAGTACTTTTTGCGGTAAAATAACTTCTGATTTTAATCTTGCTTCAATGTGAATTACTTTCATATGCTTAGAAACACTTTAGGTTTTATAAATTTTGAGAAGGGAGTTAATCTCGTTTGAAGAATTCCTTAATTAATTTGTGTCCCTCGCTGAAATCGCCATTGACATCTAATTTGTGACTTCCCCCTTTTATAATGTGAAGAATAGCGTTTGGAAATAGAGGTGCCACTTTTTTTGCAGTTGCAGGATATATGTCTGTATCTGCATCTCCTTGAAGTATTAATAAGGGTTGTTTTATTTTTGAGGCATTTTCAAACATAGAATATCCTTTTGCACTTTCATAACAATCATAATTATAGATAAAATCTTGTTCTAAGTCAGGATGAATGATTGAGCCTTTTTGTTTGAATTCCTCTAATTTCTTTTTTCCAAATTTGTTTTCAAGACGCTCTTGCCAGTCTAGAACTGGAGCTCTTAGAAGAATTCTTTTTATTTCTGAATGTTTTAATGCGGTTGCAAGTGCAATTATTCCTCCGAAGCTTGTTCCTATGAGACTAATGTGTTTGTATTTTTTTCTTTTTGCAAATTGTATTGCGGCTTCAACTTGTAAAACATAATTAGGAATATTAAGTTGTGTGCTAAAATCAAGATCCGATTCGCCTTTATTATCAAAGTCAATTCTTAAAGAATCAATACCTATTTCACTTAAAATTTCACATGTTTGTTTTGGTCCTCTATTTTTATTACTTCCAAGACCATGAAGAACAATAATTAGTTCTTCCTTGTTGTTTTTTTCCTTATTTTTTTCTTGATTGTTTTGCGTATTATTTGCAGTGTGTAAAATTGCGCAAATGTTTCCAAATTTTCCTTTAAAAAATACTTTTTCTTCCATTTTTTTCTTTTAATATCGTTATTGTATTAGTTACGCTACATCTCTATCTGTCCATTCGTTGCGTTCGGCGACTATAAAGAAATGATCCGTTAATTTTTTTCCTGCAATTTGTCTTATAACTCTTGTTCTAAAACCTATGTTTTCAAGAATCGCGGTTAGTTCTTCAGGATGAAAATCGCGCGTAGGCCAAGAATCTCTTTTTAAATCTTTATCGACGAGTTTTTGAGGGTCATCGGTTTTTTTATGTCTATATAGTGTTGATATTATTAGTGCTTGTTTTGCAACTCTTGCAGATTCTGTTACAAATTTTTTATAATCATAAACACATTGCAGGGCGCCGATTGTTATAACTAAATCAAATTTTTGATTTTCAAAAGATAGCGCATATCCATTTTCTTGTGCGAAATTTATGTCTGGATGTTTCTTTTTGGCAGTATCTATTGTTTTTGCAGAATAATCAACGCCAGTAACGTCGTAACCTAAGTCGTGAAGTATTTTACAATAATGCCCAGGTCCACATCCTATGTCGAGAACTGTTTTTATAGCTTTACCGCGCATATCTCTTAGAAGTGCTTTTGTTGTTATAAGAAGATCATCAAAGTCTTCTTTTGTCCAGCAGGACATTAAATGATCAGGTAAATCTTTTTCTGCATTCTTTTCATAAACTTTATGCCAACTCTCATCCATGCCCATAATTTGTGTATTTATGTTATTTATTTTAATACTTTGCTTTTTCTCTCTTGGTTTTGTGGAAGAAATTATTAAAGTCTAGCTTGCGGTATGTGCAAAGATTTATTAAGTTAAAATAAACAAACAACTACTTAATAGTGTTTAAGACTTTAATTTAAGAATTTATTAAAAATAGAGTTTGGACGAATATTGTTTGTTGTTTAGAGGATGTTTAAGTGGATGTTAGTTTAATATTGATCATAATTATGTTTGCTCTGTCTGCTTTTTTTAGCGGATCTGAAGTTGCAATAATTAGTATTTCTCACTTAAAGGCTAAACAATTAGTATCTCAAAGAATTCCAAGATCAAAAAAATTATTGTATTTAAAAGAAAATCAAGGAGAAACTCTAATAACGATATTAATTGGTAATAATGTTGTTAACATAATTGCTGCAGTTCTTGCAACTGAATTTACGCTTGAATTTTTAGGAGATCATTATCTTAGTATTGCAACAGGCATATTGACTTTTTTAACTTTAACATTCGGCGATATAATGCCGAAAGTTTTAGCGTCTAAAAATACAAAAAAAGTGGCACTTTTTGTTGCGCCAATTATATATTATTTGATGCAAATAATTTATCCTGTTGTATGGTTCTTTAATTTAATTATTAAATTAGCCAATAAAATAGGAAAAAAGAAAACGAATGAACCACTTGTAACAGAACAAGAAATAAAATACATGGTTAAAATTGGAGAAGAAGAAGGAGAAATAAATGAACGAGAGAAAGAAATAATTCATAATGTGTTCAAATTTAATGATACTACAATTGAAAAAGTTATGACTAAAAGAGAGGAAGTTTTTGCTCTTGAATGGGATATGAAGATTAAAGATGCACTTCCACTTTTAGCTGAACAAGCATTTACAAGAATTCCTGTTTATGATGAAAATATAAATAAAATGAAGGGAGTTGTTAGAGTTCAAGATGTAATGGAAATAGTTCTAAGAAAGGAAACAGATAAAACTCTTAGAAGTTTAGTTAGTCACACAGTATTTGTTCATTCGCATCAAAAAATAGATTATGTTATGAGGATGATGCAATTAAGACATGTTCATATGGCAATAGTTATAGATAAAAAAAGAAAATTTATGGGTCTTGCAACAATGGAAGATATTTTAGAAGAACTTGTCGGCGAAATCTTTGACGAATCTGATAGAGTTGATTATCTTGTAAAAAGAATAGCAAAAAAAGAATGGTTAGTAAATACTAGAGTTGAGATACGAGTCATAAATAAACGTCTCGGATTACATATTCCTATAACTGATAATTTTAAATCACTTGCTACTTTTTTAAAAGAAAATATGATGCCCATAAAAAAAGGTAAAGAATATATGTTTGAGAAAGATAATGTGGTTTTTGTTGCAAGAAAAGTATTTGAAGGCAATGTGCAACAAGTAATAATTAGAAAAAAATGAAAATATGATTTTAAAAATCGAGAAGAATTTTTAAAAAATTAGTAGTTGGAGTTTTTTACATTTGAATAAATTATCATTTGAATAAGTTCTCAACTATTTCATTTGTATTTATGATTTTAGAAAGAAGAGAGAGGATTATCTTTTTTTATTCTCGTCCAGAAATAATGAGCTAAACCTGCAAAGATTTATAAACTGCTTTCAATTCTTTAAGTTTATGGCAGAGAGTAGATTTGGTAATAAAGCAAAAGCAGCAGAAGGTTCTAGTGAGGAATCTTTTGAAAGAGTAAAATTACCAAGAGGAAGAGAAGTTTTAGGAGTTCTTGATTCAAGACTTGGTGCCTCTCGATGCGATGTTAAATGTTTAGATGGTCAAACCAGAAATTGTAGAATACCTGGGCGATTAAAAAGAAAGCTATGGGTAAGACCGGGGGATTTAGTTATAGTTGAACCTTGGGAATTTGGTGGCGAAGACAAGGGCGATATAATTCATAAATACAAACCAGTCCAAGTAACTTGGCTTAAAAATAAAGGATATCTTGATAAGCTTCAAGATTTAGAAGATTTCTAAATTTATTTTATAATATTGAATGATTTATTTTTTTAATAGAAAATTTAATAGTTCATTTATTCTCTGAGTTATTATTTAATCTAATATTTATTCTAGTATTAGTTTAGTAAATATTAAATGTATAGAGAACTTTGCATAATTCTAAAATTCACGGCATTACGGAAAATTATTGCTCGTTCCTCGCAAAGTTTACGTCGAGCGACCTGCATGAATCGGTCGCTCTCCTGAGTTTATTCCAAGGCAATGCCTATTTTTGCAATGTTATCTTTAATTTAGGTCTATTTTGATTTTTTTTTATGACGTTCATTTTTTAAATCTTTAATAAATATCCAAATAAAACAAATTGTTCCAAATGTAATTAAAGTATCTGATAAATTAAATACTGGAAACCATTGCAAATCAACAAAATCAATAACATATCCTCTAAAAACTCTATCAATAAGATTGCCTATGGTTCCTGCAATTAAAAACACTAGGCCTAATTTAGATTCAATAAATTCAGATCTGAAGAACCATAATAAAACAAGAAATATGAATGAAATAATGATCATGAAAATTGTTGCGCCTTGAAACCAGCCAAAACTCATGCCTGTATTTTTAACTAAATGAAGAGAAAAAAATGAAAAATAATAACTATGATTAGTAAAATAATTTTTTAAAATTTGATCTAGGAATATAAAAAAAATACCTAAAAGTAAATAGAAAAAAGTATTTTTACCAAGGATATTTTTTTTGTGGGGTTTCTTGTTGATGTCTTTCAATGTTATCGAGCCTATGATTTATGTTTGTAATTTCTGAGCGTATAGCGTCGAGTTTGGCGATTATTATTTGTAAGTCTTTTGAATTATCTGTTGTTTGATATTGTGGTGTTTTGTATTCGTAATTGTCTGATTTCATTTGAGGTTTAGGATTTCCAAAACTATCAATGCCACCTTGTGATGGTTGAGCTGAGAATCCGAAATCTTGATTTTGAGGTGTATTATTTAACTCAGCGAGTCTAAGTCCAGAATTCGAATCAAGCATAGGATCAGTACCTATTGGCTGCGAATTGAAATTTGAATTCATAGGATCTTGATTGTTAAATCCAGTTGAAGTTTGAGTGTTTCCAAATTCTTTAATAGGATCGAATGCTACGTCTTTTTTTCCAAAACCAAATAAACCCATATTTAACCTCTTTTTATTTATCGAACTATTGTTTGTTTTTATTTTTTACTATTTATTTAATAATATTTGTAAATAATTCTCCTGAAATTGTTTTTTTAAAAAAACCTGCAGGAATAAAATTTATTATTTTTAATGTTGTTAATTGAGGATAAATTGTGATTTTTTTCTCTTTAATTCCATTTATTACAAAAATTCCTTTTGATTCCGTTATTTTTTGTGCGAAAATATTAAAAAATAATTTGTTTTTTACGTCCTGCGCATCATCAAAACTAGAATCTAGGCTATTTTTTAATTCAGGCGCAGCATTTTTAAGAGGACGAGTGCAATCTTTAAGTTCAGTGCAACTAAATACATCATCTAGTAGTTTATCATCAAGAGTGATATTAATACTATCAGTTATCATAACTGAGGTATTGATTAAATAACTACTATCGATGATAATTGTTATAATTTCGCCTGAATTACTCTCGTACGTATTTTTCTTTAGTTGGTCATTAATATTTGTCAAAGTTTCATAATCAAGCAAATTATATTTTTGACTTTGAAGAATTTCGGTATTTTTACTATTTAAAAATTGAATTCCAGAAACAACTTCACCTTTATGCGTTAATAAAACTATTTGATCATCATTAAAACTTCCTTTTATTTTATTTATATCAATATAAATTAAAACTCCAAGAACTAGAGTTACAAATAATATTAGGAAAAAAATGGCCATCAAAGCTTTGATTGCACCTCTAAGTACTTTGAAGAAAATAAAAAATGCTAATGCGAATACCAAAAGCACTAAAATTATAGTTATAGATATCATGTGCGTTCTTTATAGTATTTATTTCAATAGTATATAAACGTTTTTAAGATTCTTGATACAAAAACAAATATTTAGAGTTTATTCTTCTAGAAGGAAATTTATTAAAGTTTCTTGATCGAGTAAATCTTCTTTACCAGTTATCATATTTCTTAATTTATATTTGCCTTCTTTTAGTTCGTTTTCGCCGACAAAGACAACATAAGGTATTTCATAATGTGCTGCATATTCAAGACCTTTACTTACTCCTTTTTTTAAATTTAAATCAGTTGGAATATCATTTAATCGTAATTCAGCTGCGAGTTTTATTGATTCATTATCAGTTTTTATAGATATAACAAATACTTTAACGACTGTTTTTTTAGGTTTGGATTCAATCAATTTTAAAACTTCAAAAATAACATCTATTCCAAATGAAATGCCGACAGCAGGATACTCTTGATTGTTTCCAACAAAATCTCCAATCATTTTATCATAACGCCCACCTGCAGTGATGCTTGATTTTACGGCTGAGTCATTTGCGAAAACTTCGAAAACGGTTCCTGTATAATAAGATAATCCTCGTGAAAGATTGGGATAGAATTCAGCTGAAACATTCATAATATTTAGGTATTTGAATAGCTCAATTATTTCTTTCATGGCTTCGTCTCCAAGTTCTAAAGTTAGAAAGTTTATTGTTTCTAAAGTATTATTTAAACGATCAGTTAATTTGAATAAAGTTTCAATCATATCTTCTTCAAGACCTAATTGTATGAGTTCTTTTGCAACATTGGCTGCGCCTATTTTTTCTATTTTATCAAGAGATAGTATTGAGTCTAATTTTTTATCTTCAGGAATATTGGCTTTAGTCATAATTGCATTTAACACTTTGCGATTATTTACTTTGATTGTAACAGGTAAATTAAGATTTTCAAAAACTTGCTTTGCAATACTTAAAAGTTCAGCTTCAGCAATAACATCTTTATTGCCGACAACATCAACATCGCATTGAGTAAATTCTCTATATCGTCCAAGTTTTATAGGTCCATCTCTGAAAACTTGGCCTATTTGATATCTTTTAAAAGGCATCTTTAACATTGGATTCATGGCGATGAATCTTGCAAGAGGCACAGTAAGATCGTACCTAAGACAAAGGTTTCTTTCACCTTGATCATTTAGTTTGAATGTTTCTTTTAAAATTTCAGCTCCGCCTGCATATTTGGAGGATAGAACATCATATCTTTCAATTATTGGTGTATCAAGAGGATTAAAACCATAAATTTCAAAAATAGATTGTATAGTACTTATGATTCTCGCTTTTAGAATTTTTTCTTCAGGAGGAATATCTCTTACGCCTTTTGCTGTTTCGACTTTCATTTTTTCCCTTAAGATTTTTTAGTTTATATTATTTATGTTATTTATTTTATGTTGTTTATTATGCGGTGTTTATTATATTATTAAGCATTAGTGATGATATGGGGCGGCTGCCGGGAATCGAACCCGGTCCCAGGGTTCCACAGACCCCGATGCTAGCCGGTACACTACAGCCACCATAGTATTAGTAGAAATTGAGTGGTTTTATATAATTTTTGAATATTTAAGAAATTAGATGTATTTTGCTTGAGATTATAAAAATTATAAGAATAAGTTTTAACTATTTATTGGCTCTGTCTCAAAAGGAATAAAAATATTACTGCCTAGCTCACCACTAAAAAATCACATCGAGAGTCATAGACTCGACAACAAACGAGAAACCAAATCAATCGGTGAGCGCAGTATCCCAGAGGGAGACGAGAGTGCTAACGACCGTATACAAAAAGATTCTATTTGGGACAGAGCCTATTTATTGTAAAATATCTCTTAATTTTAAACAAAATTCTTTCGCACCATCATAATATGATTTAACTGGATCTTTATCATTAGTTATTAAAACATCTATGATTTTATCATTTCCATACTCATCTCTTTGAAGATTTTTTAATTCTACTAGTTGATCTTGCGTTAATATTTCTTTTTCAAGACTCGTCATTAAGGATAATTGTTTTTCTATATTATCTAAAACTGAAAGAAGTCTTCGTCTATCTGGCGTCGCGTCATTATTTAATGTTTCAGAAAATTCATTATACCATTCAGGTTTCAAAGATAATTTCTCTCGTAAATGTTTAGAGCCTCCATGATATTTATTGTAAACTCTACCTATAACAAAATTTAATGCTTTAGATTTATCTTCTATTGATGCAATATATTCTTGTATTGTGCTTGGTTGACTATGAAGTATTGCATGAGAGGGATTATTATCTAATGTAGGTGTGTGTTTATGATTTTCTGAAGTTTTCTTGTCATCTTTTGAAACGAGTTTCGCAATTAAGAAAAATATAACTAAATAAATTATTGAGCAAAAAAGGTTAATTGCAACTAATGAACTTATATCTAGGTTTGCTTTAAGTATGCTTTGACTTGACGCTACAAGAAAGAATAATCCGGATAATATAAATGGAATTAGCCATATAATTAATAGCGTGAATAAAGTTTCATCAAAAATTAACAAACAAAGAACTATGGTTACAATAGTTGGCATAAATCCTAGTATTACAAATATAAGTGATGCTCCGGTATTTAGTGACGTAAAAATTATTGCTACAAATAATATTATCAATGATACCAGCGAGAACCCTTCGAATAATACTTTCCTAAGTCTTGACGACCTCTCACCCATACTATGTGTGCCTGTATTGGCTTTTATATATTTTTTGTATTGTATGTAGGTATTTCAATGTTTAAGGTCTAAAGACGTAGATTGAGGGAGGGTTATTCTTCGTATTGTCGAACAATTGGAACGGGGTCTTTGTTGTTCCATTTTTTTTCTAGAAGTGAATTGAGTGCATTAATATACATTGTTTTATTGTCTGAATTTAATTGGTACATAAAATTTATTGATGTTGGAGAAGTTAAATCATCTATTGTAATGTTAGGTGTATAAAAAAGTGATTTAAGAAAAGATCTTTTTTCTTCTTCAGGAATTTGGTTTATTCTTTTATGTTGTTCGCCTTTTGCTGTTGAAAAATTATTTTTGATGTGGCTCGTTTTAGTTTTCCAAGAATTATGAGCATAGGCTATATTATCTAAATATTTTATTGCGCATTCAAATCCTGTATGAACATCTATTTTAGTTTCAATATTTTCAGTTGTTAAGTAGTGATATAATTTATTTAAAAAAGTTTTATCAAATTTAAGTGTTGGTAGTGCTGCTAACTTTCCAAGATATTCAGATTTGGTAAAATGACTCATTAACTCTTTTGATCCGTAAGAGTTTGTGCATCCAACTATTAATGAGAGTAAATCTTTTTTATTGAATTTTTCAAGTTCGCTTTTTTTATAGCTGAATTCATTTGTTATTCTTGAATCTAAGTGGGTTGGAGTTATGGGGAATTGATTAGATAAATGGGTTGATTTTTGATAGATTTTCTTTTTTTTCATCATTCCAATGCAATCTAGACTGTAAGGGTATTTAAATATTTCGGTTTTTACCACTATTGAGGGATATCGAATTTTAGTTTTCTTAAAGCGTACGATTTTATTTTTTAATTTAGATTTATGTAAAAAGAAATACTTATTTTGTTGTTTGTTTTTGTTGTGTTTTTTTTTGTTGTGGTTTATTTTTGTCTTTTTGTCTTTGCTATTGTTTTTGTTTGTTGTTTTTGTTTATAGGTTTAGCTTTATCCTCTGTGGTCTGAACAAAAAGATTTATAAAAGAAATACAGTTCCTTTTCATAATGGTAATAGTTCAAGATAGATCATTAAGGAAACCTTCAGGTGGAAGGAATACGAGTGCGAGAACGAAGAGAAAGCATATGATTGGAAGTAGACCGTCCTTAACAACAATAGGAACTCTAAGAGTTAGAGCTAGAAGAGCAAAAGGCGGAGCCTCTAAAGAAGGTTTATTCTCAATTGATAAAGTAAATTTATTTGATCCTAAAACTAAAAAACACGCAGTTGTTAAATTAGTTACTGTAAAGGATAATTCTGCAAATAGAAACTTTGTTAGAAGAAATATAATGACAAAAGGCTCAATCATCGAGACTGAAAAAGGTTTAGCAGTAATAACTAGTAGACCTGGTCAAGAAAAGATGATTAATGCTGTATTAAAATAATTTTTTTAGGGGGTATGAAAAATGGAAATGGCAAGACCACTTGACGCTTTGAACAAAGCAAGAGGAAAAAGAGTTTTAGTTGAATTGAAAAATGGAAGACAATATGTTGGACTTCTTATAGCTTTTGATATTCACATAAACACAGTTTTAGAAAATGCAGAAGAAAGATTAGATGGTGAACTCAAAAAACAACTGGGTACAGTCTTCATAAGAGGAGATACCATAACAATACTTTCACCGCAATAAGTGAGGAATGATTAATGTCTAAAGGAACACCTTCAATGGGTAAGAAATCAGGGAAAAAGTCACATATACATTGTAGAAGATGTGGCTCAAGATCTTACCATGTAAAACACAAAGTATGTTCAAGTTGCGGATTCGGCAAGAGCGTAAAGATGAGATCTTACTCTTGGCAAAAGAAAAGAAACTCAACATCAAGTTAATTTTTTTATTCTTTTATTAAATTTCTATTAATTTAATTTTTAATATCTTATTTAATTAACAATTAATTGTAGCATCAGCAGATTCTGTGCATTTTACTTTGTTGTTTTCTACAATGTAAGAATTTATTCTAGGATCATCAATTTTCATTTTGCAACAAAGATTATCTGCAGTATTTTTAGCGAGAAGTTGATAATTTTCTTCAAGTGTGTCGAGTGTTTCTTTTTCTGTATCAAGTGTTTCAGTTAATTTGTTTTTTTCATCATTGCAAGATTTACTTAAAGAATTATAACTGCCTTCAAGTTTACCTAAAGAGCTATAACAATTACTTAAGTTATTCATGATTAATTTAAGTTCTACCATTAATTTATCTTGATTGTTTGAACATGATTCAGTATTTGTTTGTGCAATTAGTAATTTTTGGTTAATATCTGCAATAGAATTACTGTAATCTTCAGTACTTAAATTGGTTTTTTTTAATTCTTCATATGTAGCGTAGCCTAAATATGCAGGTCTAATTATGAATATGATTAACATAGTTATAAATAAAATTCCTGCAATAGAAATTATTATTATGTTGCGAGTGCTAGGTTTTTTAGCAGGTTCATCCATTCTCTTTGAAATATTGCTCAATTTAATAAAGATTGCTTTTTTTAAGGATTTTACTTAGATGATGGTAAAGTTTTTAAAGAACTCTTTTTACCTTTATTTTAAATAAATAAGTCTTAATTGACGAGCGGAGTTTAACAAACTCGATAATTTTTTTTATTGACCAAAACATTATGCGGAGTTGCCGGAGTGGTCAAACGGGACAGGCTTAGGGCAAATTGGTATGAAGAGCGTTTTACGCGATGATTGTAAGATACCTGTTAGCTTAGTGCTTACGCAGGTTCGAACCCTGCACTCCGCACTTATATTTCTCATGCATGTGATAAATTGTGTTTGTTATTATTTTTTTTGTCAAAAAATAAAAATGCTTTAGCTGGCGAGCTAATTTTATTGTGTGTCTTGCATAAATTTTTTTATATATATTCATGTCCTATGTTTTGATTAAGATAATTTATGCATTTTTCTCGAAGATTAAAATACTTCGTTATATATTCATTTTCTCTTGTTTGAAGCCCGAGTCCAATAAGTTCTTGTTTAACTTGATTGAGGGTTTTAGCCATGCTAAGTATTTTCTCTGCTTCAGAACTTGTTGTTTGATAATTTGAAAACAATCTAAAAAATATATTATTTTTTGATTTTTCAGAATTTAAACGATAGTCGTATTCAACTTTTGAAATGAGGTCATTAATATGTGTTTCAAATCCACGTACTATTTTTACATTACGAATTTCTTCAAACATTTCTTCTCGAGAGAGTTCTACAATTGTGATTGTGTTGTTTATTTTCATAGTTTTGTTGAGTTTTGTCATAGTTTGGTCTCTTTTCGGTGTTACTACTAGTGTTTGCATCGATACATTTAAATAATTCTCCACCACAACTAGTAGGTATGAATATAAAATTATTGCAACATGCAGGTCTTACAGAAGGAGAATCAAAAGTTTATTTGGCACTTTTGGAATTAGGTTCAACCACCACAGGACCTATTATAGAAAAATCTGGCGTTGCTCGTTCGTTTATTTATAATCTTCTTAATAATTTAACAGAAAAAGGGCTTGTTTCTCATTTAAGTATTGGCGGTAAAACTCTTTATCAAGCGGCAAATCCTGAACGGATTATTAATTATTTAGAGAAAAAACGTATTGAGTTAGAAGAAGATCAAAAACAGGTAACAAAAATTCTTCCAATGCTTAAATCTATTCAACAAGAAAAACAACGAACCAATATAGAAGTTTTTGAAGGATTTAGAGGACTGCAAACCGTTTTTGAAAAATACAAAGATAAATTAAAAGCAGGTGATGAAATGCTAACGCTTGGTGTTCCTCCAACGCAAGAAGATAAATATCATGATTACTGGCAAGAATTTCATAAAGAAAGGGTTGCAAGAAAAATAACTAACAAAATATTATTTAATAAAGGAACAAAGAAACAAATTATTGATAATCGAAACTCATTTAAGGGTTGTCAAGCAAAAATTATGGATAGCGACATAGAAACTCCTGCATGGATACTTATTTATCAAAATATAACGACTATATTTCTTCAAGATAAAAAAGGACCGTTATCGATTGAAATCGAAAATGAGGAAATAGCTAAAACATTTAAGGCATACTTTGAGGATTATTGGAAACAAGCAAAATAAACTCTGAAGAGAAAATTGGAGTGTATGCGAATAATAAAAAACAGTAATTTAAACAACCTAACTTGTAGGACGCTTTTTTATTTTAAATTATTTTTTTGTTGATATGATTAAATAAATGTTCTTTAGCCAGTTTTTTTTGAGGCGGGTATTTTATTTTTTCAATTATGAAATTTTTAAACTATTCTTCTCTTTGTTATAGGTTGAATATTGTAATTTGCATATGTGTTTCTTTTCTAATAATAATAATAATAATAATAATAATAATAATATTTATATATGTAAGAAAGTACACAAGTGTGTAAAATGATACACGAATCTAATTTTGAAATTTTGAATCAATTTTTAGGAGATTATAATAGAGAAATTTATGGTCGTGAATTAATTGGTAAAGTGGCTATTAGTCAAAAAGGCATAGCCTTAGCGCTTGATGGTTTGGAAAAAGAAGGAATCTTAACTTCTAAGAAAAGAGGAACTATGAAATTCTTTCGATTAAATCTCCAATACGTATTTATTAAAGATGTTCTTTTAATCTCAGAGGTAACTAGAAAAATGCTTTTTTTTGAAAAACAAAAAGTGCTTGCGAATTTATTCAAAGATGATGAACGAATAGTTGGACTTTTTGGTAGTTATGCTATAGATGCTCAAAAGAAAGAGTCAGATATTGATATATTTATCATTGGAGATAAAAAAGATAAAAAAGATGGGGATTACTCTCGCTTGGGAAAAGTTTATGATTTAAATATTAGTGTCAAATATTTTACGATAAAAGAATTTAATAATTTATTAAATAAAAAAAATAATTTATTAAAAGAAATTGTAGAAAAGCATATATTGTTTTTTAATGCTGAACGATTCATTAATTTAGTTTGGAGAAATTATTATGGTTTCAATTAATTGGTGTTTAAAACAAAAAAATGGACTTGAATTAGTGACTGCAAATAAAAATATGTCTGAATCTTACTTGTCTATGGCAGAAGAATCAGTCAAAGTGCTCTCTAATGTTAGCGAGAGTGATATTTGGACTGCAACTATGAGTTATTATATTTATTATTACTCGCTTTATGCATTAATGCAACGTATAGGTGTTAAATGTGAGATTCATAGTTGTTCAATAGAATTTATGAATGAATATCTCAAAGAATTTTATGATGCTGAAGATATTAAAGAATTTGAACTGGCATTTATAGCAAGAATTGATTTGCAATATTATTCAAACAGATCAGTTGATAAAGCGATTATAGAGAATTCGAGAAAAAACTGTAAATTGTTCTATGTTAAAACTAAAGATATATTATCAAAGTTGCGTGAAGAACAAATACAAAAAATAAGAAAAGCACTCAAAGCGTAATGTGTTTGATGTGCGTTTATTGAAATGTGCGTCGAATTAATAGTTTTATAAGTGTGAGTATTATCTCGCGTTTATTTCTCGTGAGAATGTTCTAACTCGCGATTTCAGAAATTCGTGTTTCTTAAGAATTTAAATATATTTTTCTATGCTAGTTGATAGTTTTTGTTCTAAATCTTGAATGGAGTCATAATATAGAATTTCTTTTAGGATGGGGCAACCTTTGGTTATTCCTGAAACTTTACTTCCAGTTTGAGCAACAACTATTAATGGAATTTTTAATGGTATTGCGAGTCCTATTTCTATTCCTTCTCCTGTTGATGGACCTGATTGTTCGCCGATAATTAAATCTGCTAGTCCAACTCTTTGGTCTGCACGTTCATATCTTTGAGTGTCGTCACCTATAAATTTAGCTGAATCTAGCGGAGAATAAACTCGAGGAACATATTTTAAGCAAACCGTTGCTATTGATTCGTAAACTTGTATTTTTTTCGAATCACCGTCTGATGACGGGCCCAAAATTAGTATTTCATCCATTTCAATATTGATGAGATTACAATCTATTTAAATCTTTCGTTTTATAGTTACTAATGAGTAGTTAAATTAAATGTGTGGCTTTTTTTGCGAGTTTTCGACTGCCTATTAATGATGCATAAGTTAGTCCTAGTGTCCAAAACAAACTAACTCCAAGTATTGCTGGAGCATGCAATTCTTTTGGAAGATATTCGTAGCTTAAAGTTTGAAATGCATTCCAAAAAGTTAAGGTTCCAGCTACGGATATATAATATGGATTTTTTGGAACATTATTCCAAATAAGATTTGTAAATTTTTCTTTTGCTGTTGTTGTATCTTTTATTGCAGTATAATATGTTTTTGTTAAATCTGTTAAACTATAATTGTGTTTTTCACCTATGGTGTTATTTGCAAAGAAAAATAAATTATATATGTTTCCAAATAAATTTGGACCAAGGGCTGATTTAATTAACGGATTATTTGAAATGTATGTTTCAACAAGATTTCCTGTTTCTAGTAATCCTTCAAGACAAAGACCATAAATTGGTGCGAGTGCTGCTGTGAATTTTAATTTTCTAAAATTTAGTTTTTTATCTTTTATTAGTTGAGAACTCGCATCTGATGTTAGAAATATGAATTCGCTTGTGAGCATAGTTCCTATATGTGGATGTATTTGTTGAAATGTTTGATATGATTCAAATAAATCTTTTGTTGTTGTAACTAAATCCATAAGTTGTGTGACTAGAGTTAAATATATAACACTTTGCTATTTGATAGTGGTTTATTTTTTTTAAAGAATGCGTGTGTCGTAATTATAATTTTAAAATGCATTAAACATAATTAGCTTTAAAAAAAATAAATAAAATTAAAATTAAATAAAAAAAATAAATTTAATATTCTTCTAGTTTTTTTTGATAAAAACTTTTTGGATGTTCGCAAAGAGGACATTCATTTGGTGCTTCTTTTCCTTTATGAACATATCCGCATTGCCTGCAAGTCCATTCTATTTCTTCTGTTTTTTTGAAAATAGATTTATTTTCAAGTTCAGTTAGTAGTTTTGAAAATCTTTCAAAGTGATGAGTTTCAGCAACTGCTATTGCTCTTAATTTTAATGCGATGTCTTTGAATCCTTCTTGTAATGCGATGTCTGAAAATTGTATATACATGATATTTTTTTCATAAGTTTCGCCTGTAATTGCTGATTTTAAATTTTCAATTGTTGTACCATAAATTAAAGGAACTTCTGTTTCTATTTTTAATGTTGGAAGAGTTGTTTTGCCTTTCATCATGTTTAACGTTTTATATAATATTGATGCGTGTTCTCTTTCTTGTTCGGAAGTTTCAAGAAATATTGAGGCTATTTGTTCATATCCTTCTTTTTTTGCAATGCTAGAATACATTGTATATCGATTTCTTGCTTCGCTTTCTCCGACGAAGGCTTTTGCAAGATTTGTAAATGTTTGACTTTTTGTTTTATCTACTTTTTTTATATTCAGAACCATGTTTATGCCTCTTTATTTATCTTTATGTTGTAGATGTAGTTTAAGTTATAAATGTTATTAACTATGGTTCGTGATTTCTTTATGTTTTGCGTTTTAATTTTTGTTCACGAGTTTTTTGAAATCGTTTTCTTTATTTTTTCTTTATTTTTGTAATTTTTGTATTTTTGTTTCGCGTGGTTTTTTCATGTAGTTTTTGTTATCTTTACAAAGTGGTTAGTGTGCAAAACATTTATATAATACAACTCTTTGATAAAAGTATGGCGCTTGATGATAATTTATTTCATTCAAATCATGGTTTATTTGTTCTAATTCACGGACCTATGTTTTCAGGAAAAACAGAAGAACTCGTAGCTGCTTTATCGAGAGCTCAAAATTATGCTAAATTAAATGTGCAAGCATTCAAACCAATTATTGATCATAGATATGGTGAAAATAATATTGTGACTCATAATGGTGTGCATTTTCCTGCAATAGAAGTTAAAGATTCAAAAGAATGTTACAAACATTTAAACTCTAATATTCAAGTAATAGGAATAGATGAAGTACAATTTTTTGATGAAGGAATAATTGATTTTATCTTAGAGCAAAGAAAAAATAAAAAAATTGTGATTGCTGAAGGTTTGTTTGCAGATTATAAGCAAGAACCTTTTAGACTTGGAAAGTCTACTAAAACTATGGCTGATTTATTGGTTCATGCTAATTATGCAATTCAAAAAACAGCGTTTTGTTTTGCTTGTGGAAAACCTGCTTTGTATACGATGAGACTTGCTGCATCTTCAGAATTAGTTTTAATTGGTGGAGCCAAAGATTATGTTGCTGCATGTCCTGATCATTATGCTCTGCCGGATTTAAATAAAAAATAAAATAGTTCCTACTGATTATTTTTTAGGTGTAAATATTTATAACTTTAAAGTCATTTCTATTTGTTATGATTGATGATAAATATGGTTTAATAGATTCGTTGCATGTTGAATTATTTGAAGATTTGCTTCGAAAATATGGGTCGAGAATAGTTCTCGATTTAGGATGCGGACCACGTAATCCGTTAGGAAATAAAGCAGATTTAGTTAAAAAACTTATTTGTGTAGATGGTAGTGAATATGTGAAAGAGCAAATGAAAAAAGAAAAATTACCTGAAAATTCTTCATTTGTATTTGGCGATATTACTAATTTGCCATTTAAAGATAATTATGCAAAATTAGTTCTTATGCTCGGAATATATACGGCACTACCTCCTAAAAAATTATATGTTCAATCAAAAAATAAATTTTCTTCATTTCAAGAATATGTTGCAAATAGTCAGAGTATGTATCTTAAAGAAGCACACAGAGTTTTAAAACCAAGAGGATTTTTAATTGCATCGTTAAGAGATTCAAAAGAATTTACAATTGCATCGCAAGTTAGAGCATTTAGTAATTATTTTGATGTGTTAAATGTTTATGAAGGCGAAAGATATTTACTTGAAGCGATAAATAGAAAATAAAAATGTATTTGTTATTTTTAGTGCAAATGTTTTTGCGATTCTAAATATAAATAAAAAAGAAATATTTTTCAAGTATTTATTGTATTTTTGTATTACTTGAAGGCTCACATCAAACTTGACTACGAGAGTGTAAATTTCCTTCTTCGACGCTAAGTCTTTACATCATCCATTAAATAGATACTTAAGAAGTTATTTAATTGCTTATTTTCTAAACAGGGTCTCATTATTTCTTAGAACTTCTTTTATGTTTTCAAATGGAATAATTTTGAATAATTCGTCCCAAGAAAACCATTTTGCGCCATCAAGTTCATTTGTAATTGTCAAATCTATTTTTGTGTCTGACTTTATTACTCCTAAAAAAAATTTCTTTTCCTGACCCACAACGCCGATGTATTTGCCTTGTGCTTCGTGTTTTTTAATAAGTTCTTCAGGCCAATTATATCTATATGTGATGCACGTGTTTTTGTAAGAAATAAAATCTTCTTTTTTTAAACCAAGCTCTTCATGTATTTCTCTGAAAAAAGTTTCTTCTTCTGTCTCTTCATCATCAATACCGTCACCAGGGAAATACCATTCTACATCTGTAGCGCCTTTTGGATGAGTCACGAGGAATTTATTTTCTTATTACAAAAATTAAGCCCACGCGATATTTCATAAAATCACCCATAATAATAAAAACAGCCTCTGGAGGGATTTGAACCCTCAACCTTCGGTTCTTTCAATCATTTATCGACGTACGAAACCGACGCACCACCGTTATGCTACAGAGGCATTATGAAAAAAATATTTTATAATTTTTCTTTTATTTCTTCTAGTGTTAATTTTGATTGACAAGATTTGCATACTGGTTTCTTTTTGCTTTTTGAATCTTTTACATATGTTCCTTCAATTTTTCTAAGGAAGGTTTCTTGTATTTTGCTTTTGCATATTGTACAGTTCATATTACCAAGAATAAAATATGAGTATATAAAAATTTAGTTTATTTGCTATTTTTTTCCTTGTTTTTTAATTAGGCGAACAAATTCAAAATCGGTGCTGAAATGAAATATGCAAAAATGTATGAGTTGCCGCAAACTAATTAAATTAGATTAAAATAACTTCTTACAAATTCAATATTTTGAGTTATAAAAGTAATATATAATAAAAAATATAAATGATATATTGTAAGAACTATTTATCTAATTAAGTAAGATAAAATAGATTAAATTAGTGGTTATTAATTTATCAGGTGATTAAATTAAATGTTTGATGAAAAAATAAATAGGTCGATAAATCAAGTTTCACGAATTGGTTTTTTAAAAGAAGTAATTATTCAAAAACCTTCGCTTTCACAAGAAGAAATTATGGTTTTAACTAATAGTTCTGATACGAGTCACACAAGAATAGAAGATGTTACACATAAAATGAGCGAATCAAAAAATTTCTTGAACGAATTATATCAAAACAAAATGTTAACACATAAATTGTTCATTTATGGCCCTGTTAAAATCGAGCAAAAAAAAGAGGATACTCAAATAACAAATTTATTAAATTCAAATTTAACAAGTTCTAATTTATTGGCATTAAAACAAACAGGTGCATATAAAGTAAATTCATATGTGACTGGCAATGTTATTATAGAATCTACTGGATCATTGAGCGAATATGTTGATGAATCAGTTATTTTTAATTTAAATGGAAGAAATAGTTATGATCGATGCACACATGAATTTTTCCCTAGCGAATTTAGAGAAAATGATGTTCCAATAAATGTTAAAAAAAGTGAATGGGTAAAAAGAGGAGAAAAATCTAAAATAGATACAACTGAAATCGTATTTTTTGATAGAAAAACAGCCATTCATACTTCTTTAAAATTGCATCCAAAATCAGGTATTTATTTAATACATGGCATGGAGTTATTTGATGCAATCAAAAATCAAAATAATAAATTTTGGTACACTGTTGCTAAAAATGCGAAACAAGAAAGATTAAATTTAATTCCATCAACTAATGTTCAGTATTTAACGCTTAATAAGTTCCGATTGAATTTTTCAGAGAATGTAGTTGGAGATTACATAGAGATGACGACTCAAGGAAATATTAATAGATTAAATTTGTATTTTAAAGAAGCAATAAATGGCGATGAATTAAATGCGGACTCGTATATAGGTAAAGCGCATAGATTTTATGACGGAGAGTGGGCATCTAGTAAATTTTTAAAGAGTAAAATGGTTAATGTTCTTGAATTACATGTAAATAAATTAAATTTACAAAAAAATGTTGAATGTCTTGAAGCTTTAGTAAATATAGGTTCAAAGGAATTAAAAACTTAAATTATGGATAGTTAATGACGATAAATTAGTTAGTTAATTGATTTAAACAACTACTATTAATTAATTTAGCATAGGTTTAGCAAATCCTATTAATTAATTTAGAATAAGTTTAGCAAATTATATTTGATGATTTAATCAAATCACGAATTCTTTTCGCATTTTGAGTTAGCTTTTTTTAGGGAGTTCATATAAAATTATATGTATTTATGGTCTATGTGTTTGATTTTAAACGTTATTTTGTTTAATATGATTTAAACCAAAAGTTCTTAAAGGGGAACATATTCCCTAAAGAACTAGATTTTGTGGGGGATAGGGAAACGAAATGCTTATAAAGAGCCTGAGTTTCCTAAAGATTCACAAGTTTGGATGACCTCCAAATTCAGGGACTGTTTTATCTTTGGATGAACAGGAGAATTTACAACAAATTTCATAATCATGCTTGATGTAACAATCAAGTATGCGCAAAAGAATATGTAAGGTAGTTCGTATGAAGCCTCAGTGTGCAGCTGAAGGATAATGTACGACCAAAATACTTAAACCTTAAAATTTCTTAAAGTTTCTAACAAAAAGTTTAGCGATACGGAAAAATAAACACAGGATTATAATTTGAATACCCGTTGATCCTGCGGGAGATTGCTGCTATTGGGATTCGATTAAGCCATGCAAGTCATCTAGCAATAGAGGCACAAGGCTCAGCAACACGTCGATAATCTGCCCTAAGGTCAGGGATAACTACGGGAAACTGTGGATAATACCTGATAAGGAAAGAATACTGGAATGTTTCTTTTCTCAAACTCGAGCCTTAGGATGAGTTGGCGGCCGATTAGGCAGTTGGCGGTGTAACGGACCACCAAACCAAAGATCGGTACGGGCCCTGAGAGGGGTAGCCCGGAGAGGGACACTGAGATACTGGTCCCAGCCCTACGGGGTGCAGCAGGCGCGAAACCTCTACAATGCACGAAAGTGTGATAGGGGAATCCCAAGTGCTCAAGCACTGCTTGGGCTTTTGCCATATGTAAATAGTATGGCGAATAAGTGGTGGGCAAGACTGGTGCCAGCCGCCGCGGTAACACCAGCGCCACGAGTGGCAATCACGTTTATTGGGCCTAAAGCGTCCGTAGCAGGTTTTGTAAATTTCTTGTGAAACTGCCAGGCTTAACTTGGCAATGTGCAGGAAACACTGCAAGACTAGAGACCGGGAAGGGTCAGAGGTATTCCTGAGGGAGCGGTAAAATGCTATAATCTCAGGAGGACCACCGGTGGCGAAGGCGTCTGACTAGAACGGATCTGACTGTGAGGGACGAAAGCTAGGGGAGCAAACCGGATTAGATACCCGAGTAGTCCTAGCTGTAAACGCTGTGAGCTAGGTGTCGCGCATTCTACGGGAATGCGCGGTGTCGTAATGAAGATACTAAGCTCACCGCCTGGGAAGTACGGTCGCAAGACTGAAACTTTAAGGAATTGGCGGGGGCGCACCACAAGGGGTGCGGCGTGCGGTTTAATCTAACTCAACACAGAGAACCTTACTAGGAGCGACGGCAAGATGAAGGTCATGCTGAAGACATTACTCGATGAGCCGAGAGGTGGTGCATGGCCGTCGCCAGCTCGTGCTATGAAGTGTCCAGTTAAGTCTGGCAACGAGCGAGACCTGTATCTGCAATTGCTAACAGCATTACGGTGGACTGAGCACATTGCAGGGACTGCCTTGGAAACAAGGAGGAAGGTGCAGGCTACGGTAGGTCTGTATGCCCCGAATCTCCTAGGCTACACGCGCGCAACAATGGTAGAGACAATGGGATGCAACTCTGAAAAGAGAAGCTAAACCTCTAAACTCTACCCAAGTTCAGATTGAGGGTTGCAACTCACCCTCATGACGTCGGAATCCCTAGTAATCAGGTTTCATCAAAGCCTGGTGAATATGTCCCTGCGCCTTGCACACACCGCCCGTCAAACCAACCGAGCAGGGTTTAGGTAAAACAAAGCCTATTAGTTTTGTTGAATCTAAGCTCAGTGAGGCGGGTTAAGTCGTCACAAGGTAGCCGTAGGGGAACCTGCGGCTGGATCACCTCC
The DNA here is from genome assembly GCA_041660865.1 of Candidatus Woesearchaeota archaeon. Lineage (GTDB taxonomy): Archaea > Nanobdellota > Nanobdellia > Woesearchaeales > 21-14-0-10-32-9 > 21-14-0-10-32-9. Next base: position 342,403 of record JBAZVO010000001.1, on the reverse strand, counting down.
TTTTTTTTATTTTAACAAATAAAAAAGAACAATAATAAATTACCTTACATATTCTTTTGCCTTTTTATCATATGGGCTCGTAGCTCAACGGTAGAGCGCTCGCTTTGCAAGCGAGAGGCTTCGGGTTCAAAAATCATCGCGGATTCAAAGGACTTCGTATGATATTGGAAGTCCCGACGAGTCCATTTTATATTTAAAAAAATAGTCAAATAATTTAAAATAAAGTTAAAAATTTAAAATCAAAAAATTCAATTTACATTCATTCAATTCATTGACAACCTATATGGTTGGAGGAGCATATCCTTGTGGACTGCTCGCAAGCATTGAGCTTGCGATCGGAAGGTGGAGATACTTCCCGGATCCAGGAGCATAATCCGGGTTGGTAGTAATATTTACGTTCAATGAAACCGTGCATAATTTTGTCCTGGCATTTGTAATTAGATGGAATATACGAATTAAACTAGAATAATCCAAATAAAGGAAAGAACCTACGCTAGTAGATGGATAGCTTGGCTCGATGGATGAAGAAGGACGTGGCAAGCTGCGATAAGCTTGGGTTAGGCGCATGCAGCCTTTGACCCCAAGATTTCCGAATGTGACTTCACTAAAACACTCCTAACGGAGAAGCAACGCGGGGAATTGAAACGTCTTAGTACCCGCAGGAAAAGAAACCAATTGGGATTCTGTTAGTAGCAGCGAGCGAAACCAGAATAGGGCAAACTGAATCCGTTGCAGTAATGTAATGGAAATGTGGTGTTTTAAGACCGTTCTTTTGATCCTTCCCATGACCTAAAGTTTTCTGGAATGGAACGCCTTAGAGGGTGACAGCCCCGTCAGGGAAATAAGGAAGGACTTGAGCGAGTTCTTGAGTAACGCATCTTGGAATTGATGCGCCAATTTGGGGGACATCAACCTCCAACCCTAAATACAAGTCGAGTCCGATAGCATATAGTACCGTGAGGGAACGCTGAAAAGAACTCTTGACCGAGAGTAAAAAGAGCTTGAAATCTACTAGTTATAGATTGGCACGCGCCTCCGGGTGTGTGCCGTACGTTTTGAATAACGTGCCAGGGAGTGCATTTGAGTGGCGAGGATAATCTAACAAGAGCATCCGAAGGGAAACCAAACGTCCGCAGTTTACGAGGGACGAGGTATGAAAGTGCCTTGAGTCACTTGGATGCGACCCGAAACCGAGCGATCTATTCGTGAGTAAGGTGAAGCGCCTGTTAAAGGGCGTGGAGGCCTGAAGAAGTTCTACGTGCAAGTGTTTTTCTAACTTGCGAATAGGGGTAAAAAGCCAATCGAGCTCGGAGATAGCTGGTTCCTGCCAAATTTGGCCGTAGTCAAATCTCTCGCGAGATAGTTCAGGGGGTAGAGCTACGGATTGGGGATTTAGGGGGAGAAATCCCTCGGTTCCTTGTCCAACTCCGAATACCTGAACGTCGTAGACCGAGGGGGACGGGGGCTCGGGGTAAACTTGAGCTCCGAAAGGGTAAGAACCCAGACTACAGTTAAGGTCCCTAAATACTAACTAAGTGTAAAAGGCACAAGGTTGTTTATAGCCTAAAACAGCGAGGAGGTTGGCTTAGAAGCAGCCATCCTTTAAAAAGTGCGTAACAGCTTACTTGTCAAGGCTATAAGCGCCGAAAACGGACGGGGCTAAGTTAGTTACCGATACTGTAGACCACCGTAAGGTGAGTGATAGGCAGGCGTCCCGCATGGGATAAAGTTCTTCTGAGAAGAGGGATGAACCGTGTGGGAATGCGAATCCTGGCAAAAGTAGGAACATAGCAGAGTGAGAATCTCTGCCGCCGAAAGGGCAAGGGTTCCTTGGCAATGCAGTTCAGCCAAGGGTAAGTTGGTCCTAACCGCGATCATAAATTGATTTAGCGGGAAAGGGAAACTGGTTAATATTCCAGTACTGCTAGAGTATGCGTGGCAACACAAGTTTGTTTTCTGACGCATTCGGCTAGTCTGACAGGTCATTCAGGCCTGATAACAAAGACAATTCGAGGGAGTATTGTAATGATGAGAACTCGAATAATCTTTAGACGTGCATCCTTTAGGATGTTCAGATGATGCTCGGTGCCCGTGAAAAAGGAAACAAAAAAAATCTTTAGTATCCATACCAAGAACCGGCACAGGTGCCCCTGGGTGAGAAGCCCAAGGCGTGAAGGGATAATCTAGTTAAGGGAATTCGGCATATTAGCCCCGTACCTTCGGTATAAGGGGTCCCTGGTCTCGTGTTTGTATGAATGCGAGTTCAGGGCGCAGTGACAAAGGATGTCCGACTGTTTAACAAAAACATAACTGACTGCAAGCCTGTAAAGGTGTGAATAGTCGGTGACGTCTGCCCAGTGCCCGTACTTCAAACCTCAGTTCAATGGGGCTAAGAGCGGGTAAACGGCGGGGGTAACTATAACTCTCTTAAGGTAGCGAAATGCCTTGCCGTTTGATTGACGGCCTGCATGAATGGCGTAACGAGATGTCCACTGTCCCTAACTAGAACCCTCCGAATATTCCATTCTGGTGCAAAGGCCAGAGACTTCCAGTGGGAAGCGAAGACCCCGTGAAACTTTACTGTAGCCTGTTGTTGCAAGGCAAGATGTATTGTATAGCGTAAGTAGGAGTCGTTTGATGCAAGGACGCCAGTTCTTGTTTAGACAATAATGTAACACTACTCTTTGCGTTTTACCTTGCTAACCTCGACAGAGGAACAGCGGCAGGTGGACAGTTTGGCTGGGGTGGCACGCTGTTGAAAAGATATCAACAGCGCCCAATGGTTTCCTCAGACGGGTCAGAAATCCGTCGTAGAGTGCAAGAGCAAAAGGAAGCCTAACTAGGATTGTTACATAAGCAATCTTAGTAGAGAAATCTGGGTCTAGCGAACTCCTACCTCTCTTTGACTGGGGGGTAGGCATGACTGAAAAGTTACTCCGGGGATAACAGAGTTGTCGCGCCCGAGAGCTCCTATCGACGGCGCGGCTTGCTACATCGATGTCGGCTCTTCCTATCCTGGCCGTGCACAAGCGGCCAAGGGTGGGGGTGTTCACCCATTAAAAGGGATCGTGAGCTGGGTTCACAACGCTGTGAGGCAGTTGGTTTGATATCTACTGGAAGTGTTGGAAATCTGAAAGGAAGAATCTCTTAGTACGAGAGGAACGGAGAATCGGCGCCTCTGGTCTATCAGTTATCTGATAAGGTATTTGCTGAGCAGCTACGCGCTAATGGATAAGTACTGAAAGCATCTAAGTACGAAACCGGCCTTGAAAAGAGATTTCCTAGACGCCTATAGAAGATAGGTTTGATAGAAGTGGGGTGTAAGTACCAAGGCAACGAGGTATTCAGCCCGCGCTTACTAAACGTCATATCTTTCCTTACAAAATGTCGTGACAAAATTATGCATGGTTTCTTTTTTCTTTTCATTTTGCAAAAAATGAAAAGTCCGAGAGAGTTTTAACTCAATCGGGTTTTTACCGCAAGGTAAAGAAGATAGGCGAGTTTCGGCTTGCCTATTTTTCTTTTTTTTCTTTTTTATTATTTAGATATTATTTATTATGTTAGATTAGATTATTTGTTGTTTTATTTGTTTTAGATTTAAGTCTAATATTTGTTATGTTGATCATGGTTTATTTTTTTAATATTGATCTAATAAGTTTAGTAAAATTTATATTGATTAGAATTTTTGGTTAATTGATGAAAAAAGTAATTAATAAGAAAGCAATTCTTTTATTTGGTCCTTCAGGGGCTGGAAAAACAACTCTTGCGAGAAATATTAGTAATAAATATGATTTTAAGCATTGTGATTCTGATTATTTTATGCTTGCATTTTCTCCTAAACGAAGTAAAGAGCGTTCTGAGATTGCAATTAATATTTGTTATACTTATGCAAAAGCGTTAATTGCGCGAGAGTATAATATTATTACTGAGGCATTAAATCCTAATAAAATTGCAAGTCTTAAAAGATTGCTTAAAAAAAATAAGTATGAAATAATAGAAATATCTCTTTCTTGTTCAATAGATCATTGTTTGAAGAATAATAAAACTAGAACAGAACGTTATTTTTCTGAAGCAATAATAAAAAAAGTATTCAAAAAATACAGTTATAGACGTGGCTATGTTCTAGATGTTACAAATTTATCTGAAATGAAAGTATTTAAGATTGTTGAAAAAGAATTCTTGAAGTAATTATTGTTTGTTGTGGTAAGAGTTATTTGTGAATTATTAGTTAAATTATTTATGTATTAATTGCGGAATTTTAAAGGGCGAGGTTATTAATAAGTGATTTTTTTCTAGACTGACATCGAAATATTTATATAGTACAAAAGACTACATATTTGTAGTCGGAGTGACTTATGGTTTACTTTACGAGTATTCAACCGACAAAACATTACATAGAAGAACATGAAAAAGATGTGCCTTGGGATGATGTGGTGGAAATAATATTATTCACAAAAAATCCTAGAAAAAAAGAAGATAAATTCGAGATAGAAAATACTAAGTATTACATTTTATTTAAAATTGAAAACAACACATTATATGTAATAAATGCTAAACGAAAATGAAATGTCCAAACTGTAAAGTCGAATTGAGAAAAGTTTTGGTGACAATTAATGGCGCCAAGAACAAAGCAGTTAGTTATCAGTGTTCTAATTGTGATTATTATGAATTTGAAAGCGAGTCTTCTAAAAAAGTTGTTGAAGAATTACATTCTGTTTTGAAGATAAAACAAAAAATAGTGAAGTTGTCCCAAGATAGACTCGGAATGTACATAAATAAAGATATTGCAAGAAGCCTAGATCTTAAAGGTGGTGAAGAAATACTTGTTTCTTTGCCCGATAAGAAACATATAGTGATTGAGATAAATTAAAATTATGTCTTTGATTTTGTTAATATGTTTATTTCAAATATTCTTTAGCAAGTGAATCAATTAGTGTAAATTGTTCTGCGTTAAGATAGTTTTGTGTTTTTAGTTCATTCAATATTTTAAGTCTGCCGTTCTTTTTTATTTTTATATCATTCATGTACAGACTTTCTCCTTTGAATAGCAAGTATAGAAACATCCCGGTGCTCCTTTCCATGTCTTGTCCGAATTCTGTAAAATGATGCCCGAAATAACTAGTTCCTGCAGGAATTATTTCATCTATTGCATTTTTGCGTTCCTTTAAGGTCATTGTATAAGTAAGATTATCATAAAAGTTATCAGTTGCAAGTTTAATTACTCGGACAATTGAAGGATTGGTTGGGTTTTTTTGGTAATTGTCATAGATGTTTTTTTCTATGATTTGTTTAAATTTGTTAGGTAAATTAAATCTCCATTCTAAATATGGTGTTTCTGTTTCTTTTTCAAGGTTCAAAAGTTCTTTCACACTTTCATTGTCGTTTAGAAATGTAAGCACGCCATGCATGTTCGTTTTTAGATATACATCTAATGATTCTATGAATGAAAGATTATTTTGTTCATTTTTTGTATGTAGTTTGAAAAAATATAATATTGCTTCTTCAGAGTAATGGCCGAAGAGATCGTCCATTTTATAGTTTTCTTCAAAACCTAGAGTATTTAGAATTTCTTTCATTTTTTTCAGTAGTTATTTTCAGTTCAATTTTGATTAAGAATGGGGATGATTATATAAATATATTTATATTAACTACTATGGAATGAATTCTACTTATATTGGCTTTAATTGTTCATGTTTTTTCGTTTTTCGTTTTTCATTTTAGGTTTTATTGGTTACAAAATAGGCGAAGCTATGAAAGATTATTGTACTTGTTCAGTTTATGAGTCAATACCTTGCCTTGAAGGACAGAAAGTTATTTTTCAAGAACCAGTTCACAAACATTGGTATTGCACTAATACTTGTTCTCAACCTCAAAATTGTGAAAGTGGGTTAATTAAATAAAAAAGTATATTAATAGTTAGTTGTATTTTCTATTTATGGAAAAGAAAAGAATAATTTGTTATGGCGACTCCAATACATGGGGTTATGTACCTGGAACAAATTTCGAGAGATTTTCTGAAAAAATAAGATTCACTAAACGTTTACAAAATGAACTAGGTTCAAAGTTCGAAGTTATTGAAGAAGGACTTTTTGCTAGAACTTTGGCGTCAGAATATCAAAGATCTGGTAAAGAAGGAAGAAATGGAAAAACATACTTAGTTCCTTGTTTATTATCTCACGAACCATTAAATTTAGTAATTTTAATGCTTGGAACAACTGAATTAAAAAAGGAGTTTAATAATTCGCCAAAAGACATAGGAAAATTTCTTGACAAATATTATGCGCAAGTTATACCTAAGCAAAAATCAATGAGTGGATGCCCTGGTCCAAAATTGTTAATTATTTGTCCGCCTATTATTGATGAAACGATAGCTTCGCCAAGATATGTTGATGGAACTAAGAAAGCGAAACAGCTAAGCCATATTTATGCAGAGGTTGCACGGAAAAATAATTGCTTATTTATTGATGCAAGTAATCTCGAAGTTGGAATCGATGGAGTTCATATGACTGCTAAGAGTCATAAATTGCTCTTTGAAATGCTTGCAAAGAAAATAAAAGAAATTAAGTGGTAAGTTGAGGGGCTTTTTCAAAATTTAAGCTCTTGATTTCGTAACTATTAAAAAGGGAGCCGATTTCAAGAGCGTATGAAGATAGGTTATCCGTGTATTAATTGGAGTATAGGCTGTACTGCTAACACCACATTTAGACTTGCAAATTATACTGATCAATTGCTTCTTGAAAAATCAATTAATAATATTGGTTGTTTAAAAAAAATTTTAAAATATAATTTGGATCATGATATTTTTTTATTTAGAATAGGTTCTGATTTTATTCCTTTCGCATCTCATGAAATATGTAATGTTGAGTGGGATTTAATGCTAAAAGAAGCATTTATTGATATCGGTAATTTTATCAAAGAGCATAATATGAGAATATCTATGCATCCTGATCAGTTTGTTCTTTTAAATTCAGAAAAAAAAGATGTTCTTGAAAATAGCATTAAAGAATTAGTTTATCATGCTAAACTTCTTGATGTTATGGATCTTGATGAAACTGCTAAAATTCAAATCCACGTCGGTGGAGTTTATGATGATAAAGAGAAATCAATAGAACGATTTGTTAAGAATTACAAAAAATTACCTGAAAGAGTAAAAGCAAGATTAATTATTGAAAATGATGATAAATCATATAGTTTAAAGGATTGTTTAGAAATTCATAAGAAAACTAAAGTTCCAATAATTTTTGATGCATTTCATCACGAATGTTTAAATAATGAAGAACCTCTTGCGGAGGCAGTTAAGCTCGCATCAAAAACGTGGAAGAAAAAAGATGGTATTTTAATTATGGATTATAGTAGTCAAAAAATGGGTGAGCGTAAAGGTGCGCATGCAACAAATATCGATGAACAATTGTTCAAAAAATTTCTTGAAGAAACAAAAGGATTGGATTTTGATTTAATGCTTGAAATTAAGGATAAAGAAAAAAGTGCATTAAAAGCGATTTCAATTGCGAAAAGTATGAAGCGATTATAAGTTCTTTATTGAGAGTAATTTATTTAGTAAGAGATACATTTATATATTTCTTTGTAAAATAGCGAGTATGGATTTAAATAATGCGTACAAATCTACGAATATGGGATTTAATGCTAATAATGTAATGCATTTGAAAGCTAGTGAAGAAAAAGAGCTTAAAAATGTTGAAGAGGTTCATAATTTTATTCAACAAGAACTCAAGGGATGTGTGGCAGTTGATTCAGGTTTGAAATTGGAATTGACTGAAATAAAAGATATGGAAAATAATTTAAATATTATTTTAGTAAAATTAGAATTTATAATTAAAATTATAGGTGCAAAGGATAAAATTATAAAAAATATTTTTGAAGAAGTAAGTAAGCCTAATACTGATATTGATCTTGCTAAATGTTCTTCTTTATTCTCGATGGTTGGAAGAATGGATCAAGATTTAAATCCGGTGTTGGGATTTGTTTCTCGTCAATTATCGAAATTAATTTTACCTGAGTATCATAAATTATATGATCAATCTGAAGATTTGCGCAAACAAATAAAAGAAGTAAGTGGAAGAGCAAGTAAAGTGCATGCAGAATTTAATTATTTGTGCGTTACGTCCGCCAATAATGATTTGGAGTTAAATAGAATAAGACAAAATTTGGCGCAAATTGAACGTGAAAGATTAAATAGAGTTGAAAATAGGCTGCCTGTTGGGTTTAAATTAAAATAAGAATATTGTTAGATAATTTAATGGTATTCGAGTTCTTTGATTCTTTCTTTTATTATATCGGCATAAAGATCTTTTTCTTTTATTGCATATAATCTTTCAGCGAGAACATCATCACCTATAACATGACGTATCCATTCTGCAAAATCGTTTTTTTTATTGTCTTTATTGACGTGGTACTTAAAATTATAATCATTCATACTGCTTATATTATTTGCAAGTTCATGGATATTTCTACAAACAACTCCGTTGTGTGTCCAAAATGTTTTATCAGCAGAGCAATCATTTAAAGTTGGAGTGGTGTTTATTCTTAATTGAGACATAAAAGAGTATAGAAATAGTTAAATATAAATAATTTAGCTTTCCTTTAAGAGTGAGTACGTAAAAAAGAGGTAATTAATGGATTATTTATCTAATGTTAGATTCGATAAGGCATTAAGAATAAAAGAAGGACTATTTGTTCATAATTATAAAGAACTTCTAACTGAACTTAGAGTAATAGATGATGCGGATTTTAAAAATGATTTAAATTCAGGTTTAAAAGTTATAAATTGGATAAAAGAAAATTATAGTGATGAATGTCTTTTAATGAGACTTGAAATTGCAAGAACTAGAAGAGAATTTGTTCGATTGCTCGATAAAAGAATAAATAAACTTGAACATGAACAAGAACTCGAACAAAAAAATATAGAGCCTGTAAAAAGATATATGCCGTGGTATGTGAATGCGATATTTTTTGTTGCATTTGCAATAGTTATGTTAGCTTTTTTGAATTATACTTTTGAAAATGATGAAGATTCTATGAAAAAATATTTTTCTGAAACTGCTCTTCTTCAAGAACAAGTAAAAGGGTATTCTGAAAGAATAGCATTTTTAGAGAAACAAAATTTAGAATTAAAAGATAATTTATCAATAAAAGAAAATGAAATATTGCCTATTGAAGCTGCAATTCCAGCGCCTAGAGATAGAATATTGCTTAAAGATATTGCATTGAATAAATCTATGATGATTATATACTTGAATAAGTCGTATTTATCTCAATTTGAAGATACAGGATCTATGCTTCCTATTTTAAGTTCAGATGCTATTGGTATTGAAATAATTCCTCTTAAACCCTCGGATATTTACCCTGGAGACATAATAAGTTATGAATTAAATGATAAATTTAGTGCAAACAAGTTAATAATAATTCATAGAGTTCTGGAAGTTGGATATGACTTAGAAGGATGGTATGCGATTACAAAAGGAGATAATAATCCTCTAAAAGATAAAGATAAGGTTAGATTTTCGCAGATTCATGGAGTTCTCGTCGGAATTTTATATTAAATAAGCTTTATTGAATATGTAATTCAATTTGATTGAATCTATTTTGGTTTGTATTGATGTTGGTTCTGATTAATATTGGTTCGTATTGATATAGTTTAGTATGTTAAAAAAATATAAGAATTTAAAGGAAATAAAAATAAAATAAAAATATTTTGCGTATTAATTATTTAATCTAAATAATTAATTAGGGTTAAATTTCAAATTTAATGTGTATGAAATTTCATCTTTTATTGTGTTGTCTCCGAGGTCTTTGAAAAATGAACCCGAATTATATTTAATTCCCCATTTTGTTCTATCAATATCGAATTTAGCATTAGCAATTAAATTGTCATCATCCATAATTAATGTTGCTGGAAATGTTATTTCTTTAGTTACATTAAGAATTGTTAAATCTGCAACTATGTTATATTTTGAATCATCTAATTTGCTTATTGATTTTACGTTTAGAGTTGATGTCGGATACATTTTAACATTGAAAAAATCAGCGCTATTTAGGTGTTTTATTAAATTATCAAGATTTTGATCTGAAGTTATTGTCGTCATATCGATTACAAATGATCCTGTTGCAAAGTTAATATCAGTTAAATCTATTGATCCGCTTTTCAAATTAATGGTTCCTGTATGAGGTGTTGCAGCAATTTTTGTTGCGCTCCACGCAATAGTTGAATCTTCTACATCAAGAGTGTAGGGTCCTTTAGCTACATTAAATGCGTCATCATCATTTGTATTTTCGAGTGTATCATCATTATCTGTTTTGTTGTCTGTTGCACATCCAGTTGCGACTAGGCCTATCACTAAAAATAGTCCTAAAAGTAATATTTTTGTTTTCATTTTTTACCCCCTCATTCATTTTTTGGTTACTTAATTGGTTTTATTTTTTTTATAAAACTTGTGAAAGATGAATTTAGATGGGGTGAGTGTAGATGATTTTTAATTTTAGTTTTTTTAGTTTTGACTTTTTATTTTTAGTTTTTTATATGGATTAATTTGTATGTGTTAAAGAATAATGGTTAAGTTAAAACATAATATTTAAGTTAAAGAATATTTTAATTAAGAGCATAGTGGGGAATATAAATTGCGAACCTGGATTGGTACTACTATAAAGTTTATAAATTAAAGTTAGTTTCTTTCTTTATGCTCGAAGTAATAAGTGATAGTTCGCCTAGTGGTCGAAAATTATTAGAGGAAAGAAAAAGAATGCAAATGGAAAATATTCCAATAGATCATTCTCAATTAAGTCTTGATAAATATTTAACTAGATTGAGCGTTTTTGAAGAGCAAGGAATTCTTAAAATATTAAAGGGAATACTAGGAGTATCAACACCTTATTTTAGAAAAGATATTTACGATGTTGCATTACTAGGTGTTGGTACGACAACTTATAGTGATGAATATTGGGTCGATATCGAGAAACTTTTAGAAAAAGACGAATCAAAGAAAAAATATGTTAATAACAAAGGCGAAGATATAGATTTGCTTTTTTGTCCAGAACAATGTCACGACAAATTAATAGATTTTGATGTTGAACGAGAATATGCAAAGCGATTTGAAAAATCTAATCTTCCAACACATAGGGCTATTTTTTATCATCGTAAAAGAATTAAAAATAAAATAGAAGAATTAGGATATTCTAGTTTAAATGAGGATGAAGTATTTGTGTGGAAGAATAGTTATGATTTTAGAACAATGATAACGGGTGCGTGCATAGAGAATAAATGGAAACATACTCCTTGGACGAATGGTGCGCCATTTGGGGCTAATTATTTTGAAGTTCCAGAACAATTTATTGAACAAGAAAAACAAAAATTTGTAAGAGTAAAAGGAAAGGAGTGTGGCGTCGAAAATATGATGTTAATAATACCTGAGTGTCGTACATTTCACATATATGTTAATCAAAATATGTGTAGAGCGCATAGGATGGAATATGAAAGACTAATAAATTTGCCATTCACATTAATCGATAGTCCTGGAACAAGATTTAGGGATGCACTGAGTAGAAAAAATGGAACGTATGTTGAGACTCCTGGATATGATTGCAATGTTAAATCAATTGGTCAGAGCGATGATATTTCATTTTAATTAATATTGGATGTATGAGTTCTGAAGATACTCGAACTTTTAATCGCAATTCTTCTCGGCGTTCTCGCAGGGAAGTTCATAGGTATAGTTCACTCAAGTCCACGTCTAATTCTTCATTTTTTGCCATTTTTTGTAAAACGCATTACAAGAGCAGGTACAGAAAATAAGATTAAACTATGATGAATATGTATTGACCAGAAATTTACAGAATTAAAGGAAAGAAGGAAAATTAAAATAGCAACATATCGAGCACATTTACGTAAAGCTGAGAAAAAAATACTTGAAAATTTTAATGTATGAGTGGTGTTATTCATAATTAGCGTTTGGTTATCTTTTTGTTGGTTCCCATATTGGACGTTCACAATCTTCTGGTTGTATTATCATTAATCTTTCTTTGATATAAAATAACCTTTTTTCTTCTCTAAGCGTATTTAAGTCTCGATAAATTGTTTCTCCAGGAGATAAATATTTTGCATATCCGTTAACATAGTTTTCTGCAAAAATAGAGTAATGTGGAAACATTCCTTTACTTTGTTTTAGTGTTGTGTCAATGTCTGTGATTTTAAATAATTTTACAGGACCTATGCTATAATCGTATTCTCCTGCATAAGATAATATTAATCCTTTTTCATCAAAAAACATTTCATTTGGTGAACCACTTTCTAAAATATTAGCTGGTTTTGGGGCTGAATCAATAATTACTTGATCAAATGCTATTTTATTAAGATAAGAGTCTACATTTTTTTTGTATTTTTCTATTGAACTTACTGTTATGCTTATTCGTGGATTATTTTGCAATTTTTCATGTAATTGTTGTATTTCAAGTCCTCTTTTAGTTAAATATTCATCACTAAATAATTCTTTAACAAGTCCGCCTTCAGTGCGCCATCCGAACACAGGATTTGTTTGGCCAGCTCTAATTTCTAAATCTGGTTGAGTTTTAAGCCATTTCGGAAACGTTTCTATTATAGGCCTATTAGATTTTCCGAGAGAAAGAATTGTTTTTCCATGATTTAGATAATCACATATGTCGTTGTGAAATTTTGATTCTATTTTTTGTTCAGGGTCTGGATTGGTATGTTCTACGACTAAATATTCAGATTTCCAAGGTGTTACAACTACAGAAATTTCTATTGGGCATCTATATTTTATTATTGCGTTAGTGTTAATCATTTTATTATTATCTTTTAATATTCTTATTATTTTAAATAAATTCATAATTGGCTGAACTAATTTTTGGTTTGATGATAACACTCTTGTTTTTATTTAAGTAGTATTAGTTTATTGTTCTACCTTATTTTTATAGGTAAGTTTTTGGATTTATAAATTTTAATATTATTACTATTCATTAGTGGCTATATAAATATATTTTCCGTAAATTTTCAGGTTTCTCCGAATTTATGAGGAGATACGAAAACCGAAAGGTTTTCGGTTTTCACGTCGTAAAACCTATTAATCTCAAAATCGCACATAGTGAATGATTATCGAAATATTCTTCGCGATTCTTCTCGGCGTTCTCGCTGGAACGTTTTCTGGCCTCTCGCCAGGGATACATGTTAATTTGGTATCGGCCGTTGTCGTCGGGTTTGCAGGAGGGCTTATTCCTATATTTGGTGTTGAAGCGATAATTGTGTTTATAATCGCAATGGCTATAACTCATACGTTTCTTGATTTTCTTCCAAGTATATTTCTTGGAGCGCCCGATCCTGATAATGCAATTAGTGTTCTTCCTGGACATAAATTTCTTTTAGAAGGAAAAGGTTTTGAAGCAGTTAAACTCATGGCGATAGGGTCTTTGTTTGCACTTTTATTTTGTGCTATTCTTTATGTTTTTCTTGAAAAATTACTTTTGCTAATTTATCCGTTTGCAGAATTATATATTTGGCAAATGATTTTTGTTGTTTCTTTGTTCATGATTTTTTCATCAGGGCCATTATTTAGAAATATTTTTGTTTTTTTATCGGCAGGAATTCTTGGAGTTTTAGTTCTTGGCGCTAGAATGAATGAACCTTTATTTCCTTTGTTAACAGGGATGTTTGGAATTGCAACTTTAATTTTTAGTTTGAATGAAGAAAATGGTATTCCTGAGCAGACGTTTTCTAAGACTACAAATGTAAAAAAACTTAAAGGATTTTTAATTGTTGGTGTTGGGACAATAACTGGTTTTTTAACAGCTGTACTTCCAGGAATAGGTGCAAGTACGGCAGCTGCTGCGGGTTCATCTTTATTTAAAGAAAAAGAAGCAGGAGATTTTCTTATTTTAATTGGCGCTATAACTACAGTAAATTTTTTTATGTCAATTGCTGCATTAAATGTACTTGGTAAAGCGCGTAATGGTGCAATTGTTGCTCTCATGAAACTTGTTGAAAAACCGCCTGTGTCTTTAATGATTATGGCTGCATTAATAAGTGCTGGAATCGCCGTTTTTATTTCGTTTATGCTCGCGAAATGGTTTATAAAAATTACGAAGAAAATGAATTATTCTCTGCTTGCAAAAATAGTTATTGGCATTTTGATTTTGTTAACTTTTATTTTTTCAGGATTTATTGGAATTTATGTTCTTATAATTTCATCTAGTATTGGTTTATATTGTAATTATAAAGGAATTCCGAGAAGTCTTATGATGGCGTGCATAATGATGCCTGTTATGATGTATTTTGTGAGTGTGTAAATTATTTTTTAATCTAAATGTGAATATTTTTAAATAAACTCTGAAGAGTAAGTATTTATGGTTGGGCATGAGGAGCCGGTTTGGTACCTCTGGAAAAAAACGTGGGAGTTTTCTCGAGGGAATAGAAAAAATGTTGTACTTTACATAATTATGTCTGTAATTGCAAATATTTTTGTTTTTTTACAGCCACTTGTTTTGGCTAAACTTTTAAATGTTTTACAATTAGAAGGAATTTCTCAAGACAATCTTTTTAAAATTTTAGTTATAGTTGCATTTTTTGTTTTTACAATTGCAGGATTTTGGCTATTTCATGGTCCTAGTAGAATAATTGAACGAAAAAATGCATTTTTTGTTAGATTAAATTATAAGAAATATTTAGTGGATGGAGTTTTAAGCATGCCATCTAAGTGGCATCAAGAACATCATAGTGGAGATACCATTGATAAAATAGAAAAAGGAACTGTTGCATTGTATCAATATTCTGGAGGAACTTTCGAAGTAATAGAAACTATAGTTCGTTTAGTTGGTTGTGTTGCTGCGTTGTTTTATTTTAATTTAATGTCTGGTTTTGTTGCAATATTTTTTATTATAGTTGCAGTATTAATTATTTTAAGATATGATAAACGTCTTATAAATTATTATAAAGAAATAAATCATGCTGAAAATGCTACATCTCAGAAAGTTTTTGATTTTGTGAGTAATATAAATACAGTGATAATTTTAAGACTAGAAAAAGTTGCATCTAGCGAGATTTATAAAAAAATTAGAGCACCATTTAATGTTTTTATGAAATATGTTGTGGATACTGAAATTAAATGGGCTCTTGTTTCTTTAATTAGTTCATGTATGATATTTTTTGTTTTATCTGTGTATTTAATTAAAGAAGCATGGCTTGGTGGAATAATTCTAGTTGGAACTGTTGTCGCGTTATATGGTTATGTTGATAGACTCTCAGGGTTATTTTTTAGATTTGCATACAAATATGGAGATATAACTTTAATGAAAGCGAATGTTGAAAATGCTGAAGAATTATCTAATGAATTCAAACAAACAATTCGAAGAAAGCAAATATTAATGGAGGATTGGAAAGCTCTGGAAATTGTTGGTTTAACTTTTAGTTATAATTCATTTAATGAGAAAAAACATGATGAATTGCATTTAAACAACATACATATTAATTTACATAAAGGAGAAAAAATCGCGTTAATAGGAGAATCAGGGTCGGGTAAGACTACTTTTCTTAAATTAATAAGAGGAATTTATGCTCCACAAAAAATGAATTTGTATTTAGTTGATAAAAAGAAAAAGAAAAAAATAAATGGATTTGATGTGATTGATGATAATATGTCTTTAATTCCTCAGGATCCGGAATTGTTTGCAGCAATAATACGTGAAAATATAAATTTTGGAATGAATTGTAGTGATGAAGAGCTTCAGGAGTATTTAGATGCTGCATGTTTTACAGATGTAGTTAAGAGGCTTCCAAGACATCTAAACTCTAACATTAAAGAAAAAGGAGTTAATTTATCAGGTGGAGAAAAACAAAGATTGGCACTTGCAAGAGGATTGTTAGCCTCAAGAGATAAAGAAATAATAATGCTTGATGAACCCACAAGTAGTGTTGATAGTAAAAATGAGATGAAAATTTATCAAAATATTTTTACTATGTATAAAGATAAAACAGTTATAAGTAGTATTCATAGATTACATTTATTGCCTATGTTTGATACCATATATTTATTTGAAAAAGGAAAGATAACTGCGTCAGGAGATTTGGAAACATTGCTTAAGAAAAGTTCTAAGTTCAAAGAATTATGGAAAAAATATCACAAACAAAAAAAATCTAAATTTTAATTTTTTATAAAATGCTCTGGGTCTGATTTTTTGTTACTTATTTACTCTTAACTGTTAGAATAACATCGTTTTTAGCAAATGTTGTATTGTCTCCTTCAATTGTTACTGTAAATTTATAATAAGTCTTATATGCTTTTGAAGTGGCAGTTACATTCATTCGTCTCTCTATGCTCTCGCCTGGGAGTAATGAGAATTTTAATAATTCAGGTGAAGGATAAGATAAAGTTATTGAAGTTGGATCATCTATTACTACTTTGAACGCACCATTAAGAGTTATGGTTCCAGTATTTTTTGCACCAAGTGAAAGATAGGTGTTATCTCCGCTGTCTATATGTTTATCATCAAAATCAAGGTTCAGTTTACCTTTAGGTTTATCTGATGATGAAAAAATTGAAAGCCCTACGAGGATGAGAAATATAATTATTGCTGCAAAAATTATGAATATTAAAAATGTGTATTTTTTTTTATGTTTTTCTATGTGCTCTTTCACTTTACTAAAGGGTACGTTCTTGTTTATAAATTTTCTTTCTTTATTTGGGTGCGTCTTAAATAATTAATATGATCTTATGTTGGCGTAAAGTTTATAAATATAGGCGGGTACAGTGGATAATAGGGGTTGAATTAAGGTATATGGTGAGGTTAGCATTTAAATCGTCGTGATTTGGTGTTAACTCAGGGATTAAATTAACATTTTTTTGATTAATAAATTAGTGGGTTGTTAGTCAATTTATTTTTGTTAATTTGGTTTATACATTTATACTTTAAATTGTTAATTAATAATATTTACTAAAAATATTTGAGAGGTAAAGGGGTTGTTGAATAAGTTTTTCAAAGTGTTTATTTTTCTTATTTTCTTAGTTCTAGTTACATCTTCAACTTTTGTAAAGGGTGAAGAGTGGCCGATGCGTGGAAAATATGCAAATCATGATAGTTGGGATGGTGTGAGTTTTTCAACTATGCCTGAATTAAATAATGCGAATTTTACTATTTCTGGAGGAACATGGGCTATGCCTGCTGTTGCAAATGGTTTTGTGTATGTCGGTGGAGAAGATGGATTTGTTTATCAATTAAATGCTTCTAATATAACTCAGATGATCTCTAGTTTTTTTTCAGAGTGGATGATTTCATCATCGCCAGCTGTTTTGAATGGGTTTGTTTACATAGCAAGTGAACAAGGTGTATTATATCAATTAAATTCATCAAATGTTAGTCAGATTATTTCATCATATACAACTAACGGAGGAATTTATTCATCGCCAGTAATTGCTAATGGTTTTGTATACATAGGAAGTAATGATGGGTTTTTGTACCAATTAAATGCAACAAATGTTTCAGAATTTTTTGCTAGTTTTGATTTAGGATATGTTGTATTTTCATCTCCAGCAGTTTATGGGGAGTATATTTATGCTGCAGGAATTGATGGCGTAATTTATCAACTTAATGCATCTAATGTAAGTGACGCTATAAATAGTTTAAATTTAGAAACAGAAATATATTCGTCTTTTGTTGTAGATAATGGTTTTTTGTATGTTGGATGTAGTGATGGTTTTTTGTATCAATTGAATGCTACAAATATTACTGAAATTTATTCTTCATTTGGAACTGGTGGAGAAATATGGTCTTCTCCTGCTGTCTTGGGTAGTTTTTTGTATGTTGGTAGTGCTGATGGAATTGTATATATGCTTGATTCATTTAATGTTAGTAATTTAATTTCATATTATCAAACAGGTGGAGGGGTATATTCTTCTCCTGCTGTGTCTGGCGGTTTTTTGTATGTTGGAAGTGATGATGGTTATGTGTATCAGTTGAATTCAGAAGATTTGAGTTCATTATTACATGTGTATTATACTGGAAGTGATGTATGGGTATCATCTCCAGTAATTGCAGAAAGATATATTTACATTGGTAGTACCTCGGGATCATTATATCAATTAAGTGCATCAGATATAAGTCTTTTAAATCCTGATATTGTTGAACCAGAGATTGTATTTGTTGATCCAACTGAAGAAAATGAAGCGATTATAGATAGGTCTAATTTATTTGTTAAAGTTGATGCTATTGATGATGTTGAAATTGGAAACATTACAATAGTTATTTTTAATGAAAATTATGAGGAAATATTTTCTTCAAGTTTTAATGAAAGCCCTGGTTTTGTAAATTTAATGGGGTTAGACAACGGAGTTTATTATTTTAATTCAACTGCTTGTGACTCTAGTAATAATTGTGTTAACACTGAGACTCGGTCGGTTTTAATTAATATTTCAACCCTTCCTGAATATAATTCATCTGAATGGATAATGCGGGGTAAATTTTTAAACCATACATCTTGGGATGGAAATGAGTTTTATAGAGTAGATGTTTTAAATCAAAGATATTTTGTTTCTAATGGCTCTATTTATTCATCGCCAGCTGTTGCAGATGGTTTTATTTATGTTGGAAGTTCAAATGGGTATATTTACAAATTAAATGCATCTAATGTAAGTGAGCAAATTGACAGTTTTGTGACGGGTGGGAGTGTTAGATCTTCTCCTGCTGTTGTTAATGGGCTTGTGTATGTTGGAAGTGATGATGGATATATTTATCAACTAGATGTTAATAATTTTAGCTCATATGTTTCTAGTTTTGTGACGGGTGGGAGTGTTAGATCTTCTCCTGCTGTGTCTGGTGGTTTTGTGTATGTTGGAAGTGATGATGGATATATTTATCAATTAAATGCATCTAATTTAGGAGAAGTTATCGCCACATATTTTATCGGAGGAGTTATTCGTTCATCTCCTACAATTGTAGGGGGTTTTGTTTATATTGGAAGTTCTAATGGTATGATTTATCAGTTAAACGCATCAAATGTAAGTGAGTATGTTGCAAGTTATGCAACTGAAGGCGAAATTTATTCTTCGCCTGCTGTGTTTGGTGGTTTTGTGTATGTTGGAAGTTCAGATGGGGCAATATATCAATTAAGTGCTAAACGTGTCGATTTATTTGTATCAAAATATATTACGGATGCAGAAATATGGCATTCATCTCCTGCAATCGCTGATGGTTTTGTATATATAGGAAGTTTAGATGGCGTAATTTATCAACTCAATTCATCAGATGTAAGTCAAGTAATTTCAACATATGTTGTTGAAAGTGCAGTTGATTCATCTCCTGCGATTGCCTATGGCTTTTTGTATATTGGAACTGATTCAGGAATAGTATATCAATTAAATGCAACAAATATAGATCAGCTTATTGCAAGTTATAATGCAGAAGATAGTTTAATGTCATCGCCAGCAGTTACTAATGATTATATTTACATTGGATCAAATGATGGGCATTTATATCAATTAGCTTCAAAAAATATAAGTTTAGGAGATTATGCATCTAATTCTAGTACAATAATTATGACTGCACCTGGAACTTTTTCAAGAGGAGTTTCTGCTACTAATTTTTCATGTTATAATTTAGAAAACTTACCAGTAGATTTATTTATTAATGGAGAAAATAAATCGGATGAAAATGGAATAATAGTTATAAGAGATTTAGGAACATATGTAATAACTTGCGAATCATATGGAAATGAAACATATAATGGTGCCAACGCTACGAGCGTAACATATATTATACTCGCATTAAGAAATTCAGGACGTAGATCAAATTCAGGGTCTTCAGGTTCCTCAAGATCATCTAGTGTTGCAAATAATGCTGTTGAATCTGTTGTTGTAATTAAAAATATTAATTTAGATGAAAATATTGCAACAAAAAATAATAGTTTAAACAGTTCTAAAAATATTAGTTTAACTGAAGAATTAAAAAATAGTGTTATACAACATTTAGATGCTAAAAAAATAGAAAACAGAGTGCCTGTTCGTCTTTTTGATATAAATATGAGGATGTTAAAAACTAATATATTTGAAAAAGAAAATTTATCTGTAATTATAAGTTTAGTAAATATCGGTGATCCTGGAGAAGTAAATGCTACGCTTAGTTATAAAATACTAGATGACTCAAATGAAGTAGTGCAAGAATTTCAAGATATTGTTCCAGTACAAACTCAGGATGAATTTTTGAAAGAATTAGATGTTTCAAATTTGAAAAGTGGAAATTATTTTATAATGGTGGATTTAACATATGAAGGACAAAATGAACCTGCACAAGCAAGAGGAGTATTTACAATAGAAAAAAATAATGTTATGAAAAACAATATTATTTATTTTGGAACTCTCGGACTTTTACTTATAGGGTCAATAATATTTGCAAGTTTATGGTATAGAAAAAATTTGCTTAAATAAATTAAATAACGGTTTAATAAAAAATAAGTTTAAAATAAGTATAAAATAAGTTTAAGATGGACTAACAAATATAATAATTAAAAATATAGATTTTAAAATATTTAAATTCAGAATTAATAAAAAAAAGAAAGTGAACTGCTCAAATGTCATCAACTTTAATAATAATAGATGTAAAAGATCTTCAGAAAGAAATAAATAAATTAATTAAATTACGCAATTCTATATTTGGAATATATGTATCTTTAAATAAAACACATGAAGATGTAGAAAAAATATTAAAAAATAGCGGAGTTGATACTCGCAAGTTATTTTTTATTGATTGTGTTACAAATGAAAGAAAAGAAGAAGATGTTCTTCATGTTCGTCCGACGGATCTTGATAAATTAAGTTATATAATAAATGTATATATAAAAGAAATTCCTGGGAAAAAATTCTTATTAATAGATGCATTATCTACTCTTCTAATATATAATGGTGGAAATAAAGTCGCACAATTTATCAAAAGTGTGACTGAATATTCTGCTATTAAAGATGTTGAATTTATTGCGCTAAGTCCAAAAACTGAAGGCGAAGATGTGCTTGATAAAAAAATATTTAATTTTTTTAATGAGGTGAAGGAAGATTAAATATATTAAAAAACGTAATTTAAATTGTAGATTTTTATTTTTGATGTTAATAATTATTAGTTTAATAGTTTCTAGTGGAGTGGTTTTTGCACAAAATTTATCAAATGAATTTGTAACTCAAGAAATTTTTTTAGATGATTCACTTTCTAATGTTTTTATAAACATTCCTCAAGAATATGTGACTATTTCTCCAGGCAGTGATGTTCTAACAAGTATAAAAATAATGAATCTTGGAAATACAAAAAGAATGGATGTTGTTTTGGACTTTGAAATATTAGATGCGTTTGGAGACGCTATTTTAACAAAAAAAGAAACTGTTGCAATAGAAACTCAAGCTAATTTTATTAGAATATTCGAAATCCCAAAAACAGCTGAAGATGGAAAATACAAAGTTCATGTAACTTTAATATATGCTAACGGTCAAAAAGCTACTGCAGATGCATCTTTTGAAATAGTTAATAAAATAAAAGAAGTATCAAGAATAATTTATACTATGCTTGTTGTGTTTGCAATTTTGGCACTCGGGTCGCTTATAATATTAAAATCTAGAAAAATGATGGGGCGAATAATATTAAGATTCGAAATAAAACGAATCATACGTAGAAAATTGAAAATGAATAAATGATTGCAGTTTAGTTAATTATATGTTTCTCGTTTGATATTTAAAGTTAAGAGCATTCATGTTTTGATCCATGGTTTTTTTGGTTTATGCTCTAATATTTATTGTTTATTTTTTATCCATAAGAATTGAAAATATTTTTCGTAGGATTTAGCTGCTTCTTTGTCATGAATTAAAATGCCTATGGGTATTTTTGTCCAAATTATAATTCCTACTTTATCATTTCTAATTATTGTTTCAGTTAATGGCTCGTCAGGGCCAAAATCTGTGTATCTTGTTTCTGAGTTAGGATATTTTGCAGTTGATTTGAAATCTTTAAGAGATTTATTAAAAATTAATTTTGCTTTAATTCCTTTTGATGCTCGTTTAATATGATAACTAATCCACCACGCTTCTGGAAGAATGATGTTAGAAACGCCGGGAGAGCCAATAGTGTGGTGTTCTGTTCCTCCTGCCTCGAGTAATTCATAAAGCAATTCTTTTACTCCTCTAGTTCCGCTAAAAAAAGAAGCCTCTCTTTTTGTTCTGCTTGATTGATGTTTTAGATTTAATTCTGGTAAGAGTTCTAAGAATCTTTCTTTTTTATCATCCATGTATTGCACTATGTGGTCGGGATTGGATGCTTGATAGTGTTTAATTTGACCTTCTTTTATAAAAGAAATTAAACCCTTACCGAGTAATTTATGGAGGGCTAAATAAACTACTGAACTTGGAAGTCCTGATTTATCTATAATTGGACCTGCAGTGGATGTATTTAATTCTAATAAAGTTAAATATACTCTAATCTCTGCCTTAGTTAGACCAATATCTTCTAGGATTTCTGTGTTCATTCATAGAACTTAGGTGCACACATATATAAATTTTTGGATGTCTCCATCATAAATGGAGAGCAAGGTATTAAATAAGATAATTACTATTAAGTAGTAATTAGAAATAAAATAGAGGTGATATAAAATGGATATGCAACAAACAAAAAAACTTAATGAAATAATTGACACATATATGTCAATTAAAAATTCAAGAAGTACAGTTAAAAAAATTGGGCTAATTGGATTACTTGATGGATGCACAAAGTTTGATGCTGAATTGGTTGCTTTCAAAGATGGTTTAACAACTATTGAAAACAGTGAAGCGATAAATTACATAAGTGAATATATGAAAAAGGAGCAAGACAAACTAACTACGGGAAATTTTTTACAAAGTGTGTTAAATGTTGGAAAGATATATAGTTTAAGCGAGTTATGTTATTTGAAATCATACTTTGAAAAAAAACTTTCAACAAGTCAAATCATTTTTTGAAATTATAAATGAGGTATTTGAATGAATTATTTGAATGAGTTATTCGAATAAGTTACTTGATGTGCGTGTACTTATCAAAATAATTTTGTGTTCGGTGTTTAGAGTTTTTTTAAACTCGAGTTCAAGTAATGAGAAATATTTAAATAATCACTTTATAGTGGTGATACATAGAAAGATTTAAATAACTTAATCATTTACCTTAGTTTGTGATTAACACAATAATTGATGATACCATAAACATAGACAAAGCGCCTGCTGTAGAAAGGCCTAAAATTTCTACAGATAAAAATAGTCTAATAAATATTTATTGGCTTACTTCATATGGTAGAACTTATGCTGTTGGAAGTTTATTATCGGCACATACTACGCTTCAAGAATATGTTTATCCTAACACTTATACATCTCCTAACGAATGGAATCATGTTCTTGCAGCTAATGAAGAAGAAGCAATCATAAGAACAAGAGAACGTGCATATAGAGTTATACCGACGTTCGGGCCAGTTGATTTTCTTGAAAGAGAACTTGAACATTTTCCTCACATTATAACTATGAGTACGTTGTGGTTTGATAGTCCAAATCTCAGCCAGAAAAAATTAGCAGAAAAAGCTATTAGTTCTATAAAGAATAGATTTGCAGATCCTGTGGGTTATGTAGAAGAACGTAACGACAAGTTTTATAATTTGCTTGAAAAAGTAATAGAAAAAGCTGATGCCTCAACACTAATTATTGTTTCTAAAGGGATGCCTAATTTGGATCAAAATGCTGAGGCAGAATTTAATTTTAATTTTCTCTACGATAAAATAGCCATTGAAAAACCAAATGTAGTAATAATGGAAAGTAATATGTATTCTCTGTTAGATAAGCCAAGAAATGTGAAAGAACCAACATATTTGATCAATGTATAACTACTTCTTGCATTTATGGTATAGATAGAATACTCAAAAATAGATGAATTGAAATTAAAGCGTAATAGATTATTTTTAAATTTTGCAATTATATCATTATTCAAGAAAATTTCCTGAACTATTTCTTTTAGAATTTTCTCGGCCTCGAACCTTAAAGATATAGTGAGTCCTACTAAAGTAATACTGAACAGGATACAAGTTTTAGATTTTGATATGTGCAATTAATAAATCAAATGAATAATTTATCACGTTAGAAGCCTATCTCTGATGTTGAAATATTTTTTAAGATAAGAAAATGACTGCGTTGTTGGTATATATATTCTTGCTTCATTTCCTGTATATTCTGGGTCTTGACTTTTTCTAAAAGTTATTAATCCACCATTAATTGTCTCGATTGCATATGTTGCTATTTTAAGACCATGGCTGCGACTATTAGGATGATTTAATCTTATGCCTTTTTTCACTTTTCCTCTATTTTTTCTTTCTATTCCTTTGCCCGCATCTCTGATTTTAACCAAAGCATAATTAGAGTGATTTTCTACAAGAAATTTTATTTGTTCATTGCCGTGATAGATTCCATTTTTTCCTATGTTGAATAGTGCTTCATAAACTGAATCTATGTTTGCACTAATGATTACTTCATCTCCTGCAAATTCACATTTTTTTGGGTCTTTTGAAGAGATAAGAACATCAGATACTTCTTTGCACAAAGAAGATAAGTCAAATTCAGAGAGCTCAAACTTATCATTTAACAGATTTTTAAAATGAGTTGCCGCTCTGTTTAAATGTTTGGCAGTTATATTATATTCTTTTGAGGGTGTGTTACCCAGATATTTAACTTCATGAAAAGTATCGTGGTCATATGATGCGATAAACCCTGCTAACTTTCCATCTTCTGGAAATCCACAATACAGGTTGTGATCTAATTCGTTTAGGAAATAATTGAAGAAATCTGTCTCTTTGGTAAGTATTTGGCGTCTATCTTTTCGTTTCTGGATTAATTCTTTATCTTCTGAGATGTTCTTAAAATCTAAATCTATGTCGATTGTTTCATCTAAAATTGCTCTATATTTATTTTGGATGAAAGACATATTATTTTTTAATGTTTTTCTTTCAAGATTGACTGCTAATTTAATAATTTGTAATCTAAGATTTACTTCGTACACGCTGTTATATTCTTCTTTTACAGATTCAATTATATTTTCAACGCTCATAAATTGTGGAGAGTATTATCGAATTTATAAATATCGTTATTTCTAACTACTTAGAAGTAAAAACTAAGTTTCAGCCTTCTGCACGTGCGCCATAGACGAGAAAAATTTATAAATGGTGAATGCTGTTCTAATATTATGGTAGATACAACGAAATTCGAGTCGATAAAAATAAAAAACACCAAAGGATTAAACCTTGATGTAAATATATATTATTCTTCAATAGTTTCATCAAAATTTATTATATTGAGTACTGCTTTTGTCAGAAACATGGACTATATGTTAGCATACAGAGAATTTGCTAAACGAGCGGCAAACGAGGGATATAATGCAATACTTTTTAGTTTTACAGGACTTGGTAAAAGTGAAGGAGTATTTTCAGAAATAGATTTAAATGATCAAAGAGATGATTTGACGTCAATAATAAATTTTGTACGAATTAAAAAACAAGATGCGCAATTTTGTCTTTTGGGGCATAGTCTTGGCGCGACAACATCAATTCTTGCATTTGTGAGCGCTATCGAAGATGGATTTGAGGATATTAAGGCGATAATGGTTTGGAATTCAACACTTAGAGCAAAAGAAGTCTATGCTCGATATAAGGAGCACTACGCTGATCCTAACAATATGACTAAAGATCATGAATTATATTTAACAGGGGAACATATTAATTCAGGACGTGCAATGTGGGAATCATGTGGAAAAATAGATTCAATTAATGAATTGAAAAAAGTAACAATTCCTATTTTTGCAATATTTGGAGAGCAGGATTCGCCTGAAAGATTAATTGAAACAAGACAAATGTTGGATTCCTTGCCTAATAGTTTATATATATTGCTTCCTGAAGTAGATCATGAATTTACAATACCTGGTTCACAAGAAAAAGTAATCGAAGAGAGTTTGAATTGGCTTAAAGAACACTTCTAAATTTATGCATTGTTTTTAATATTTATTTTAATTAAATTTTTCTTCTAGAATTTATTCCTCGTCGAAATTTCGAAGAGGTTCGTGGGTCCAGCCTCCTCGCGGACGGTGTTTGGAGTTTCGCGTTTAGAAGTCGATTCATATTCGAGTTCATGGTTTCGACCTCTTGGTTTCTATGGTTTATTCAAATAATTAGTGTTTTTATTGATTTTAATTGTGCTGTTAATCAGAGTATTCTTTTTGTTTTGCATTAAGATATAATTCAGAACGCACATAATCCAAAGGTTTAGATATTCTGCCCGTATAAAATGCTAATTTTGCATAGATTGTTCCGTTGGAGTTTATTATTTCTTCACAGTTCTTATATTGATTTATTTTTCTATTTAGGGCACTAACATCATCAAGATATTTATACATATTTTCAATTTTAGATTCTAATTTAATGACTGCTTCAATATTAGTTTTTGTAGCCTTTCTGCCAATTTTAAATGCCTTTATGACTTTTGATAAACTCATACAATTTTCAACTTAAAATTATTATTTAAATGTTCTTATTTTAGAATAGTATTTAATAAGGTGGTGGGTCCGTCCCCCAGAACACAAGTCATAGATGAGAAAAAAATGAAAATGATAAAAACGCAGAAATATTTAAATATTACAATATTGTAACTATTGTAAATATGGCACAACTAATGGTAAAAAGAATTCCTGTCTCAGAAGAGATATGGAAAGAACTTGGAAAAATGAAAGAAGCTGGACAAACATACGATGAACTTCTAGGCGACTTACTGCAAGCACACAATAGACGAGAACTCGCAACTTTTGCTATTTCTGCAAAGAGAGGAGAGGGCAACTGGCACAAACTAGAGGATGTTTAAATGCCTCATAAAATTGTTCTATCAGATACTGCAATAGACTTTTTACGAACAATTGATGAAAAGAGTAAATTAATATGTAAAAAGAATTTAGAAAAATTATCTTCTCCATACCCTGGAAAAGGTATCGGCGATAAAGAAAAAATAAACGTCGCAGGAGTTGAAATGTTCAGACTCCATATTGGAAGAACATACACTGCATTTTATATCATCGATGAAAAAGCAAAGATTGTAAGAATTCTCGAAATAATATCTATCGAAGCAGCACACAAAAAATACGGATTTTGAAACTACATTAGTTTTATGTATCAAAAATTATTTTGTCACGATAAATATATTAAACGGCTAATCCAGGCCTATATAAATAAATAAAGCTATCTTTGTCGTCAGAAGTATTGGAAGAAGTGGTGGGTCCAACTCTCGAAACGTGGGTCATCGACGTTAAAGAGTGCAAAATGGGTTCAAAATCTTACGATTTATTTCTTTGAATTATGCCACTTTCTGCTCCAATCAGCCATATCTTTAGTTATTATTGTGAATTCTTTTCCTTTTTGTGTGAGTGAATATTCTACTCTGATTGGAGGACCTGTAATTATTTCTTTGTGAAGTATTTCATACTTTACTAATTCTTTTAATCTTGCAGATAGCGTTTTTGAACTAATCGGCTTTAGTGCCTGAAGTAGTTCGTTGTATCTGATACATCCTTGGCATTTATTTAATTCTCTAATTATGAGCAGGCTCCATTTGTTTCCAGTCAAAACAACAGTTCTTTCTACAAAACAAGGGATGTCAAAAAATCCTTTTGGATAATTCATCATAGTGGTTTCCAGTATTAATATGGAATGTATATGATGCTTATAACTCTCAAACGAATAAATGAGTATTTTTAAGTTTAACATGAAAAAACATATAAATAATACAACATATACCTTAGAATATGATTAATGATGCTAATATTGCTAATCCTGAAAAGTTATTGTCTGAGTTTAAATTTTCTGCCTTGTCAGATTCCCAGAAGAAACTGTTTTTAAATTTATTAGGTTATGATGTTGATGGTGAAGGTTTCATAATAGGGGAGGATAGCGAACGAATTAAATGTCCGTATACTAAAGAGTACGTTTTGTTCTCAAAGGCTTCAATTTTGCCAGGGTCTACTATAATAATAAACACGTCAGCATACACATTATCTTGTTATATTTCTGATTTTTTGGCGGGAGAGGGAATAAGTGGTACCAATAGACCAACTTGAGCAATTATTGGTACTTATTGTTAATAATCCTGAACAAGCACTTGTAGCTATCGAAGGATTAAAAATTGCTGGCGAACTTACTAAAGAACAATTTAAAATTATTTCTAAAAAATTTCAGGAAGCTCAGAAATTAAGAAAATTTGGCTTTACTCCAGCTAAAGAACTTGCTAATAAGTTAATCAGCATAGATTCTACGCCTGCATATAAAAAATTGAAAAAATTAATAGGAACTAAACATCCAACATTAAGATTAGTGAGACTCGGCTTATATATAGAAACACTAAATAAACAAGGTAGAACCGACTTAGTTGAAAAGATTCGTTCAGAAATATTTGATAATTTTGGAGAACAAGGATTTAAGATATTAGATATTGGAAGCTCTGGACTCATGAATGAAGTCATAGAGACATTAGACAATTTAAAAAAAGAATACGATTTACCTGAACAAGTGTTAATGGACAGATATACATATATTATTGCCAGGATGCAGTTCCTTTGTGTATATATAAACAATGAAGACTTGAATGCAAATATTAAACTTAAAATACAAAAAAAATGAATCAACTCCCAGATGTTTTTTATGTAATTGCCATTGGAACAAGTTCGAATAAAGCTATGTGCGCAATAGCTGAGCTTAATAATGAAGGAGACATTAGGGATAAAGGATACGCATTTTATCCGCCGAAAGTCAGCGATTATGGTCAGAATAGAGCTTAATATGTTTGGTTCTTTAGTAGATTTGTTTAACTATTATTCACATTAATATTCTGTTAAATGTTTCATTAACTACTCTTTTTGAAACAGTTGCTTGAATATAAATAAAACAGCACTTTTAGAACAAAGGTTTTTGAGATACTCTAAATTGTGGTTGGATTATCTTTAAAATATTCTATTAATTCATATATTCTTTTACAGTAAGGAACGAATAATCTAAGATTATTAAATGCTAATGATTTCTCAATATTTCGTCCAGATGGGTGTCCTACATCATTTCGACAATTTCTAATAAAATTAAATACTCCATCAAGTTGAATGTCTAAATCATCAGACATGTCTTTTGGCAGGTTACTCTTAATCTGCTTAAGATGTATTCTGAACTCCTCAAACTGTTTTTTTATTCCCCAACTCATTTTATTTTCTATGCTTTTTCTCTTAATATCGTCAGATATAGATAATAAAAAATTCTCTTTCAACAACAAAAATGCTTTTTCAGAAGCACAGCCCAACATTACAGTAGATGAAAGCATTAGCCCCTTAAGATATGCATTCAGACTCTCTGCCATATATACATATATGGTGTTATCTAAATTTGGAATTTCAGTTTTTAGATATTTTAAGTATCCTTCAGGGTCGTATGGTTGAGGTTGATTGTATTTAAGACATTCCTCACCATATCTAGTTACTTTTAAGAACGGAGGATTTGGATTACTTTCGTTGATACCCCAACTTAATATACCCTCTATTAAGAATTCATTTATTATAAGACGTACATCTTCTCGGTCTTCTTTTGGTATTTTGTGCTCGCCACTCGTTGAACTATAATAAGTGGGTGATGTACTATAAAATCCTTTTTGTAATGCGAGTGCATCCACGCCCCAGAGTATATTAAGAATTTGTGTTTCCTTAGACTTTTTAAGATATTCTAGAACTAATGCACGTAACTCTTCATAACTTAATTGTGAATTTGCCATACAATTATATATGTAAAGTCTTTTATAAATATTTTTAATTATGTTCAATAAACGAGTGTTTTTTTAACAAGTTAAATTCGCGTTTTTATTTATATATTATTGTGGCTTTCTCTTAGGGGTTTTTTTAACAGTTAGCTTAAAGTCAGACTTGGAATGACTAGCCCTTTTAGAAATAGTTTATATAGATTCAAATATGCTGACTTTATGAGCATGAAATCTTTATTAGTATATCCTTGAGAAGTAGGGACATGAATATCTGAATTTCGCCATTTCTGCACTATTTTTAGCCCTGATTTCACACCATACTCGAACTTTAAACTATTAACGTTGGTGGGAGTTATTTTTTCTAAGGTATCGATAAAATAGCCTAATTCATGAACCTCGGAGCATAGATATTTTTTCCTCATTTTACTTGATTTTACAGGTATTGTGGGTTTATTGATTTCCTCTTTTTTTAATAAATTCAAATTTATTTTGTTTATTACATATCCTTTTTTGAGATAGATGGCTTTTAACAAGAATTCAAAACCTAAACCTAAATATACTCTATTCAGATAATCATGTTTATTCCATTCGGTCAAGTCCAAAGGATGTTTGAAACGTGAAAAAAAGTATTGTGACATTTTTAAAAATTTTATATGATCGTTCTTTTTGTATTTGTAAATTCTTTTTTTTAATGCGTTATTTAGATTTGCAATATCTTGCTTCATGAAGTAAAAATATTTGTGTTCAAGCTTTTTCTTGATAGTGTTGTCAATTTTTTGTCTATATGCCTTTAAAAAATAAAGTATACTAGATATGTGCTCATGAAATGCTATAGTCTCCAAATCAGAAATGAACATATGTATTGTAGCTTCATATTTGCTGTTGCTTGATTTAGTTAGCTCTTTATGTAATATGACTCTTAATCTTGCTATTTCGCGATTGGTCAATATTTTCTTTATGTTTAACATTTTAACAAGTTATTAATTGAGACGTGACTGATATTTAATTGTTTTGCTATCTGTCTGTAGCTCATGCCCTGATTTCTCATATTGAGGACTTGATATTTGTTTACTTCGAGTTTGGGTCGTCCTAACTTCGTTCCATTGGCGACTGCACGTCTTAATCCTAACTTAACTCGTTCTTGTATTAAACTTCTTTCAAACTCGGCGAATGCTCCGACTATGGAAAACAGGAGTTTACCTTGAGGGGTTCTTGTGCGTTCGTACTTAGTTTTCTTGACGTTGGATAGGAATTTTATCATTCCTTCCAGCTCGTGCTTGGGTAGGTTATAAATTCTAGAAACATCTGAACCTTGCCCAAACTTATTTGAACCTACTTCGTCTTTTTTTTTGTCGTCTATATTTTTTATTTGCCCAGGTTCACTAACGTTAGAAATATGGTGGGCCCAGCCGGACTCGAACCGGCGATCCTCTCCGTGTAAGGGAGACATCATAGCCACTAGACCATGAGCCCATAATGTATTATTGGATACGGGTTTGTTTTATAAAGATTTTGATGTTTGGACTCTTTTTTGTCTTTTTTATTTCTTTTTTGTTTATTAAGTGTTAGACGATGAAGGTTATTTTTGTAGCTTGTTTATTTAAAGAGTAGATGATTCGTCTTCTTTGGAGGCGATTGATTGTGGTTAAAGTAAAAAAACATAGTTCGCTTGATGAAGAGGTTATTGAGTGTTTAACTCATGAGATTAGTGATATTAATACTGCGTTGCAAAATGCACATGATTTGGTTATGGTTAAATTTATTCCTTATTTAAGATTTGCATTTGGAAAAGAAAACAAAAGCGTTGATATTGTTCATGTATATGAGGATGGATATCTTTTAAAGAGACAAAAAAACGATGTTGATGAATTTTTGCTTATGAAGAATGGAGATAGATTTGTTTATGTTTTAAGTAAAAGAGGAAATGATAAGATTGACGAATATGTGGAGTCTACGGTGGGTGTTTCTTTTAAGAGCGTTTTAACAATAACTGAGGCGTGTACTAATTTGATGAATAAATTTTCAGATAAATCTCTTAAAATAAATTTTGTTCTGCCATATAATATTAGAGCATCGCATATTCCAGAATATGTTATTGTTGATACATTTACAGATGGAATTGCATTAAAGGGATTAAATAATAAAAATGAGTTAATATCATTTAAGCCAGATAAGAGTTATTTGTTGCATGAAATAAGTTTTTAATTTTTATTTAATTTTTTCAATGTTTTTATTGCGAGTAGTATCTATTGCTATTCCTTCTCTATGATTTAATGAGTAGAATTTCCAGCCATCTTCTTCTTTTAAGTAAAATGCGAGTCTTGCGCCTTCTTGTGGTTTTTTGTGAAAATGTGTGCAATACGCCCAGTTACCTTTTTCGTCTTTTTCATTTCCGGGTTCTTTGTACATTTTTTTTGTAACATCTAATGCGTATAGGCCATATGATTTATATCCTTCTTGTTCTATGATGTTTAGGTTTTGTGCAAGTTTGATTAAAGGGTCGTCTTTTTCAAATCTAGATTTTGTTTCATAGCCCATAATTAATCTTACATTTGGTGCAAAGTTTGTTATTGCTTGAATGTATTCTTCTGCGGTATGCATTAAGTATTTGTGTTTTTGTGATTCTTCTTTTAAAAATTCAGGATTCATAACGCTATGGCATCCTCGAAATAGAATGAATTGGATATTTTCATTTTTAGGCATTTGTTCGAAGGTTACTGATTTTTTTTTGTTATCAAATAAATAAAGTGTGCCTGCAAAATGATGTCCTCCAAGAATTAATGCTTCTGCGTTTGATTTAGCATATGCTTCAAGTAAATTTTCTCTGTGATTTGCATATTGAAAGTTTTTTTTGAGTGCATCTTCAATTCCTTTTCGTGTATGCGGATCTTCAAATTTATTTATTGAAAGATAAATAGTTGAAGTAATATCTAATTTATCATTTGGATTAATCTGAATTGTTTTGTTCGAACTAAAGTTAGGTTCAGTATATGTTAGTTCAAAAAATTCAAGAGTATCAAGTTTAATATTTGGGGTATTTGAATTAATTGAGCTTGGTGGTCTATTGGCTCCAAGAAGCGAACATAAAAATAGACTTCCAATTAATGTATTTACTTTAGTCATCACTTAAGAGAGATAACGCTTTTTATAAAGCTTTCGTGTTAAGAGAGTTATTTAAGAAAGTATTAGTTTTAGAAGGAATAATTAATTAGAAATTAAAGATGAGAAAACGCATGGAAGAAATTAGATTTTCTTTTTTATTAATATTTATAGTCCATCAATACAGGTATTTCTTGTTGATTTTTAAATTTCCCAGTTACTATGAAATTATTCGATTTTTTATATTTGTCTTGATTTGTTTGAATTACATCTAAAATTATAGGAAAATGTCTTGAATCTGATGTTCCTTCGCCTTTAAAGTACATATTATGTCGTAATAATTCTATTGATGCAAAAAGGTTAGCATCAGTATTTTGGGAGTTTAGAATTTTTTCTATGTCGGGTATAAATTCCAATTTTATAAAATCATGACCTGACGTTGAGTTATTAGGTGTCCCGTATGCAATTAGTTTTGGAAATATAAAAATATTATTTTGTTCTGAATTTTGAACATATTTAACTGATTGTAGGATTTGTATTTTGTAAAATTGAAAATCGAGTCCTTTTTCTCTCCAATCTTTAGTATTAAAGTCCACTGATAACTTTCCAGTATATATTTGATTTGTTCTATTAAAACCACAATCATCAATGGTTAATATTGTTTTTTTCATTTCGTTGGAGGTTTTAATCTTCATTTTTATTTGGATATTTGCTTAATTAATAAGTATTTCCAAATTATAAATATAAAATAGAAAAAAAAGAAAAGTGCCGTGATCCGGACAGGGTCGCTAAAGCTCTCAGCCCGTGTCACGTCTTCACTTTGTTACGCCGTGACGGAGGATTTGAACCGGGTGTTCTCAACTTTGGTTTCGGAACTCGTTTCAAATCTTTAAATAAAGTTTTAGGGGAAGATGTTCTTCCTGAATTTACGCCGTGACCCGGATTTGAACCGGGAATCCACAAGGGACCAGTTCGCTCGAAAATTTCTGCATGGTATCTAACGATTGCTGGCTTGAGCACCGAAGGTGCGAAACCAGTGCGTTGTCAACGGGCGCAGCCGTTGTTCGAGACTGGCGCACTACCAGGTTATGCGATCACGGCATATGTTTTTTTATTTGTTGTTGTCGTGAGCGCGACCGAAAATTAGGAAATTTTCGTGTATGCGATCACGGCATATGTTTTTGTTTTTTTGTAGTGTCTATTTTAAGAGGTAAAATTCAAGTTTTATAATATTTGTTATATTTATTAGGGGTTTATTTAGAAAACTTTAAATAACTCTGGTTTGTAACTACTATTTATGAAAAACAAATTAGGATTATCGTTGTATGTTTTATCTCCTATCTTGTTAATGTTTGGAGATTTAGGATTTTTCTTTAAAGAAACAATGTTTGTTGGATATATTTTATTTGCACTCGGCTGTGTTCTTGGATTAAGTGCAATTGCTATATCTTCAAGATTTGAGCTATCAGAAAAATTTCATTTAATAACTGTTATAATGGGTTTAATTATGCTAGGTGTTTTTATATTTACAGGAGTTTTAGAACAATTAATTATTGCAGCGTTAGTTCTTTTTGTTATGGATTTTATGATATTAATTATAGATTTCAGACAAGGTAATAATGGTTCGGCTGATAATTTAAAAGAAGAGAATAGTTCTGAAAAAGAACAGTATTCTAAATTTAATGAGAAAAAATTATATGATGAACTTGATCATATAAAAGAAGAATTTAGCAATGTAGAGATTGTTCGTGATACTGATTATGTTGATTCTGGAGTTGAGAAAAAAGCAGAGCAAATAATGAATGAATTAAAAAATGTGATTGTTGTTGAAGATCCAAAAAATGGAAGATATTTTTATAAAGAAAATGGAAAGATGTTTCATGTTGCAGGTTGTATGTCTTTACAAAGAACCGATAAGAAAGATGTATTATCAACAAATTCTAGAACTGAACTTCTTGCACGAGGATACAAAACGTGTAAGGTTTGCAATTCTTAATTTTTTAATTTATCTAAGAGGAGAGCAATGGATGGTTGGAAACGAAATGGTACTGGTTTAAAATTAGATGATTTTTTTGAATTATTTAGTTTAAATGAGTGTAAGTTTTATGCGCCTTTAGATTCCGAGGGATTATTTGAGTCTACGGTGCTTTCTTGTGCTAGAAAAAATAATTTATTAATTCCTTCTTTAGGAGATTTAGTTGATTTTGTTAATATAAATCCTTCAGTTAATGGTGAAGTTATAAGAAAATATATATCAAAAGAAGTATTAATAACATCTACGACGATAGAAAAAGAGAATATTAACAGGGGTTATTTTTTTGTTGATCAAGCAAATAAAAATTTAAGAATAAACAATGAACTAAAAGAAGAAGAAAGACGATATATATCATTTAATAAATTTGATCAATGGATAAATTTGTTTGATAAAGAGAAGTTATCTTATGAAGGTAAAAATGTTCTTGAGATTTTTTTTAATAGATCTTATGTCGATGTTTTAAATGCGATGCATTGTATAGATACACTTGCGACTAAAAAATTACGCGTTCCTAATTTTGCATTAGGAGACAATTCATTAAGTATGCTTATGTATGAGAAGGAATTAATAATTTATATGCATAAGATATGCGATGGACAAATTTGTATGTTATAATTGTCGATGGTTTTAAATTTAAAATTCTCCTAATTGTTTCTGATTTTTTTTAGCTTTCTCATGTCTTTTTGGAGGTTCGACTTTTACAAAAGAATATCCGAATTTCAAGAGCATATTTTCAGCATTTTTAGCAACATCAGGTGCTGCAATTATTCCACGTACAGTTTCTTTTCGAACACCTTTTAGTTCGACAATTTTTTCAACATATCGTCGAAGTTGTTGAATTGCAGAAATGCCTGCAGTGTATCTTTTACATTCTATAATTATTAAATTTCCTTTTCCATCATGACCAAATACATCAATGAATCCGAACTTTGTATGTTCCTCTCTTGATAGAGGTTGAAAATCTTTAGAGATTAGTTCAGGATGATCTTTAATCATATCAGACATGTCTTTTTCATTGCCAACAAGAGTTATTTTTTTGCCATCTTCTAGTTTATATGATGAAAATTCATAAATTTCTGAAATGAAAATTTCCAAACTTTCTTTTAATTTTTTATTTTCAGTTTTTAATAAAAAAGAACCTTCATCTAAATCGATAAGTTCAAGTGATGAGCCTGCTTTCATATAATTAATAGGGTTATTTCCATCAGGTTGATGTACAAGTAAAGAATTATCTGATTTTACAATTATTAGTCTATCTCCTTCTTCAAGTTCTGATTCAGCTCGACCACTATATGATACGATGCATTTACAAAATATGCACATTGTTTTGTTGGCATTGTTTGATGAATTGAATTCTTTCTTGAATTTTTTACTATCCATTGGCTTTTGTGGATTGTTTAAGTTTAAATTCTTTTTGAGTTTTTTTTTAAAATTTTATTTTATAACTAGGGCTTTAGCATATGGCGGGCAGGATAATTTGTAAAAGAAATGCGTGATTTTGGCAAAACCTTTATAAATAAAGTTCTATTAACGAGGCTTGAGGCAAGACTAAATATGGGAAGAATTAAGCCAAGAAGATTAAAATCAGTAACAGAAAAAACATACGAAGAAAACAACGATTTATATGTTGATAACTTTGAAGATAATAAGAAAATAGTATCACAAAGATTAGATGTTAAGTCGAAGAAATTAAGAAATGTTATTGCAGGATATGCTACTAGATTAAAAAAGAGGGAGAGCAAGAAATAGGTAAAAAGCCATGGCTGAAGATAACATCATATTCATAGGTACAAAACCTTTCATGAACTATGTGACAAGTATAGTCATACAGTTCACGACAAAAAATGCGATGGAAGTTATCATAAAGGCCAGAGGCAAATTTATTTCAAGGGCAGTTGATGTTACTGAAGTTGCCCTTAAAAGATTTCTTCAAGATCAAATAGTTGTAAAAGATATAAAAATAAATTCTGAAGAATTTAAAAATGAAGAAGGACGAGAAGTAAGAGTATCTACAATAGAATTAGTTTTAGTTAAGAAATAAACTAGTAATAATGAAATAATTCTAAACATTTATTAATTAAAAGAATATTTCGATATACATGGGCCTGTAGCATAGCCTGGATAGTGCGATCGGCTTCGGACCGGTTGACCAGGGTTCGAATCCCTGCAGGCTCACTTATTTCTTTAGTTTATTCTTAAAATTTTATTGGCTCCATTTTTTTTAATTCCAATTTTTTTTTCATATAGGTTGCTTCTCACCTATATTGCTAATAATTAAGCGTTCCATCGTAATTCATCGATATTATGTTTTCTTATTTCCATTGTATCTTTCACATAGATCTCCGAAGTTGAGTTCTTTGAACATCGGTGTAAAAAGTTCGCGAACAAGTTCTTCGGTTATATCTGTATTATTTTCTTTACCTTTTTCTATTATCTTTGTGATATAGAAATTCTTGTCTTCATCGGGATGTGTTTCTATTGGGTAACCGTTCCATAAACGGCCTAGAGTCATTGGTCCAGTTTCGTAAAAACTACAATAGGTTTCACTAATTTTCCAAATTTCTTTATCAATATAGTTAGGTATTTTTTCTATTTCTATCTTTGGAGGCCACCATGTTTTTATTTTTGGTTTTAGTATCTCAAAATTTACTCTTTCATATTGGTGTAGTTCCACGTCTCCTTTTATATAAAAATAAGCACCATTAAATTCTAGCGGATTATTAAGCTGTATATTTTTTATTTCGCCAACATATATCTTAGTAGATAAATCAGAAGGATTAGAATAACTGAGTTCATTATACAAATATTTTTGAGAATCTTCTTCCATCATTTTCTTTATTTTTATTTCTTCTCTTTTCTTCTTCTCTTCTCTTTTCGTGTCATATGCTTTTTTTACTCTATTGAACAACTCATTAAAACTCGAATCATCAGATTTTCCTGAATACGATGAAAATACTTCGTTTTTACTTCCATCTATCATATACTGTCCGTCTCGCCCATGCTTTAACGATACGTGCGCATCTTGAGAATTAGTTTTAAACTCTATTCCATATCTACATTGTGTGCCTATTATTTCTTCAGCATTTAATAGCATCTGCTCTAATTCTTCTATTGATATTTTGTTTTCGGTTGTCATTTTATTCTTCCTTTTAATTACTTTGATATAGTAACGTATTGCTAATATATTAAACTTCTTATTATAAATCAATCTTTTTAGCAATAAATTTATAAATAGTTGCTGATATTATAGTTTTATGTCTCTTGATAAAAAAGATATACAAATCCTAAGCATTCTTGATTGGAATGCAAGAATGCCATTGACGCAGATAGCTAAAAAAACAAAATTAAACAAAGATGTTGTTAGATATAGAATAAAAAATCTTGAAGAAAAAGGAATTATTGAAGGATATTATACATTAATAGATATGTCAAAATTAGGATATTTAACTTCAAGAATATATTTTGATTTTATAGATATAACTAAAGAAATTGAAAAAGAGATTATTTCCTATTTGGATAAAATTTTCAAAGCCGGAGATATATTTTCAAGAGATGGGATTTATCAGTTAGGAATAATTTCTTGGGAGAAATCCATATATGAACTTAAAGATAAACTCCAAAAATTTAAAGAATCATTCGGTGATTATATTAGAAATATGGAATTTACTATATTTACGGAGTTCAACCATTATTCTCTGAGTGATTTTAATAAGGTATTCTTCGAATATGTTTCTATATCTTTAAAGAGTCAAGAAGAAACCTTTTTAAAAGATGATGATTTGAAAATTCTAAAAGAAATAGCAGATAATTCTAGAATTACATCTGTGGAATTAAGTTCAAAATTAACTATTCCTCAAACCACTGTTATTTATAAGATTAAAGAATTAGAGAAGAAAAAGATAATTTTATCATACAGAGCAAAAATTGATTACTCTAAATTAGATTATGAAAATTATTATCTAGAAATATTGACACACAACGGATTACATGTCGAGGAAATTGAATCATATTTAAAAATTCATAAGAATTGTAGTTATTCAGTAAGCGGTATATTTGGCGCAGATATTGAAGTTGAATGTGAGTTTAAATCTAGAAAAGATCTAATAATATTCATAGGTGAATTAAAATCAAAGTTTAAATTTATAAGAAAAATAGGCTATTGTACTACATTAAAATATTATAAAATAAAATATTTCCCTGACTAGTAAAATCGTTCTAGTTCCGTTTGAACATACTATTTTATAATGTTTGATGTGTTAGTTGGTTGATTTCGTTTGAGAATAGTTATTGTTTTTCTTGTTCATGGTGCTACTTCAGTATTTAATTTTGTTAGGTGTTTAATATATTGAACGTTTAGTTAAATTATGGCGATTTGATGTTTTCTTTATTTTTTTAGTAACCTTTAAATTGAAATCAACGTTCTATGTTATTTGTAATGCTTCAAAATACTTTTATTCATGTGCCAAAAATTACTCGTAATTTAGAGATTAATATTTGGAAAAAAGATATACATAATTGGCAGGATTTTTTGGATAAACAATCAAGTTTACAAATGGCGTCAAATAAAAAAGTTGAGATTGCACGTAACATTCAAGAATCGCTCGACGCGTTTAAGAAAAAGAAGTATTCTTATTTTTCATCACTTCCATCCAATCAACATTGGAGAATGTATGATGAATTCAAAAATAATGTTTGTTTTCTTGATATTGAAACAACTGGTCTTTCAAAGTGGCATGATGATATAACTTTAATTGGTATTCATGGTAAGGCGGGAACTAAAATTTTTATGAATGGTAAAAATTTGGAAAAGTTTGAAAATGAATTAAAAAAATATTCTATGATTGTAACATTTAATGGTCGATGTTTTGATGTTCCTTTTATTAAACATAAGTTTCCCGAGGTTAAAATTGATCAGTATCATGCGGATTTAAGATTCGTGATGGCAGATTTAGGATTTCGAGGAGGTCTTAAGAATGTTGAACGTGAAAGAGGAATCATTAGAGCTGAAGAATTAAAAAGTGTTGATGGTTTTGAAGCGGTTAGACTTTGGCATAAGTATCAAAGAGGAGATAATTCTTCGTTGGATTTGCTAAAGAGTTATTTGAAAGCAGATGTTGAAAATCTTAAGGTATTAATGGATTTAGCGTTTAAAGAAATGAAACAAAAACATTTTTTAGATATTATTAAAAAATAAAATTAATATTTCTTTATTATGGCTCTGTCTCGAATGGGCTCTTTTTATATGCGGTCGTTAGCACTCTCGTCTCCCTCTGGGATACTGCGCTCACCGATTGATTTGGTTTCTCGTTTGTTGTCGAGTCTATAACTCTCGATGTGTTTTTTTAGTGGTGAGCTAGGCAGTATACTTTTTTAGTCCTTTTGAAACAGCGTTTTTATTATAATGCTTTGAATTCTTCTTTTAGTTTCATTTCTCGTCTTTTTTTATTATACGCAATTACATAATTATGAGTGCTATCTCTAATTTGACGAAGAAGAAGCATCATTCTGCTAGTTTTTTTAAATGTTAACGGCGCTTGTTGTTGCATAGTATATATTTCTTCATTTTTTTTAGCAAGCGAAATAACTTCTATTTTTAGATTTAATTTATTTAATGAATTAAGCGCACATTCTAATTGTCCTCGACCACCATCAACCATTATAAGATTTGGCAGAGTTGCGTTTTCTTCAAGTAATTTTTTGTATCGTCTATAAATTACTTCTTTCATAGATGCAAAATCGTCATTTTTATTACTAACGCTTTGAATTAGAAATTTTCTGTATTCTTTTTTATCGGGTTTGCCATTTGTATATCTTGTCATTCCTGCAACGATGTGTTCGTAGCCTAAATTTGATATGTCAAAACATTCTATTATTTTAGGAAGGTCTAATAAATTAAGATTTTCTTTTAATTCATGTAAAATAGGGTTCGAAATTAAATTGAGTTCAGCATTTTGCATGGCAAGTGCCACAAGTGCTAATTTATCTCCTTGCTTCGGGCATATAATTTTGGTTGTTTCATTATTGATTGTTTTTAAATATTGAATAAATGTTTCAAGCGCCAGTTCATCTTCCCAAAATTTTTCGCTAACAATTATCTCGTTAGGAATTTTATAACTATCAATTGAAGAGTAATATGCTCTTAAGAATTCTGCAAATAAATCTTGAGTGTAGTCGAAAAAGAATTCTTTTTTACCAAGTATTGTTCCTTTAGAAATTGTTAATACTATAATTATTGCATCGTCTCCATTTTTTAGAAGCGCGATAACATCTTGGTCATATTTTTTTATTTTATCAACAGTTTGTTTTGAAAAAATAGTATCTATTGATTCGATGATTTTTTTAATATTGTTTGCTTTTTCATATTCTTGTTTTTTTGAAAAATCTTGCATGTTTTGATTTAATTGCGAAATGATTTCTTTTGTGTCTCCTTTTAATAATTCAGTTGCTTTAATAACGTTTTTAGAATATTGTTCTTCACTAATATTATTTATGCACGGTGCATCACAAAGATTCATATGATATT
This sequence comes from Candidatus Woesearchaeota archaeon, assembly GCA_041660865.1. Taxonomy (GTDB): domain Archaea; phylum Nanobdellota; class Nanobdellia; order Woesearchaeales; family 21-14-0-10-32-9; genus 21-14-0-10-32-9. The sequence goes on along the minus strand of JBAZVO010000001.1, from coordinate 300,927 downwards.
GCAAGCATGCTTTTTTTGGAAGATTTTTGCAAATTCTTATCTTGTAGAGTTTTATTATGAGTTTTACAAGTTCTTGTCGAGAGTACCCACTAGTGTATGGTCCGAAGTATTTAGCTGAATCTTTTTCTATTTTTCTTGTACTAATAATTCTTGGGAATTTTTCATTTGTAATTTTTATGTAGGCATAGGTTTTTGAATCTTTTAAATTTATGTTGTATTTCGGAGTATGTTTTTTTATTAAATTATTTTCAAGTATTAGTGCTTCAACTTCATTATTAACAACGATGAATTCTACAAAGCATATTTTCGAGACGAGCATTTGCGTTTTAATGCTTTTATCTTTTGATTGAGTAAAATAACTCTTCACTCTATTTCTTAGATTTTTGGCTTTTCCTATGTATATTATATTATCAGATGAATCTTTGTAAATGTAAACTCCTGGCGAAGTTGAGATTTCATTGTAATTTATTTCTTTTGTAATTGCAATATTCATTTCATCATCTTTTTTAAAAATATGCCTGTGTGTGATTTTTTATTTTCTATTATCTGTTCAGGAGTTCCTTCAGCGAGTATAAATCCTCCTGCATCTCCTCCTTCAGGACCAAGGTCGATTATGTGATCGGAGCATTTTATTACATCTAAATTATGTTCGATTACATAAACCGTATTTCCTTTTTCAACAAGTCTATTAAGAACGCTTATTAGTTTTCTAACATCTTCAAAATGAAGCCCCGTTGTTGGTTCATCTAGCATGTAAACTGTGTGTCCTCTTTTTTGTTTTGCGAGTTCTTTTGTTATTTTTATTCTTTGAGATTCACCACCTGAAAGAGTGGTTGAACTTTGACCTAATGTAATATATCCAAGCCCGACATCGTTTAATGTTTCAAGTTTTCTTTTTATAGACGGATGATTTTCAAAGAAAGAATATGCTTCTTCAACGGTCATTTTAAGAACATCAGAGATGTTTTTCCCTTTATATTGGATGTTTAATGTTTCATTATTATATCGTTTACCTTTACATTCGGAGCATTCAATATATACATCAGGTAAGAAATTCATTTCTATTTTTATAAGACCATCGCCGCTACAAGCTTCACATCGACCTCCCTTAACATTAAATGAAAATCGTCCTTCAGTATATCCTCTTTCTTTAGAGTCTTTTGTCGCGGCAAATATTTTTCTTATATCATCAAACATTTTTGTATAAGTTGCAGGATTTGATCTAGGAGTTTTTCCTATTGGGTCTTGATCTATTGTAATTGTGCTATTTATTATTTCTGGAATAATTATGTTTTTATTCGCGCCGATTTTTTCGCCTATACTTCCGAAATGTTTTTTTAAATAAGGCATTACTGTTTGATTCATAAGAGAGGATTTACCTGATCCTGAAACGCCAGTTATTGCACAAAGAACATTAAGAGGTAAAGAAACGTTAACATTTTTCAAGTTATTTTCTTTAGCGCCAATAACTTTTATGAAGTTTGTTGCAACGCGTCTTTTTTTTGGAGTATCTATTCTTTTTTTATGTGCAAGATATTCGCCAGTTATGCTTTTTGGATTTTTTGAAATCTCAAGTGGTGTTCCTTGGGCAGTTATGTGCCCTCCGTGTACTCCTGCGCCTGGGCCCATATCTATTACGTGATCGGCTGAGCGTATTGTTTCTTCATCATGTTCAACAACAATTAAAGTGTTGCCTATGTCTCTTAATCTATGAAGTGTTTTGATTAGTTTTTCATTATCTCTTTGATGAAGGCCGATTGATGGTTCATCGAGAATATATATTACGCCCATTAAATTTGATCCTATTTGTGTTGCGAGTCTTATCCTTTGAGCTTCGCCACCTGATAGAGTTTTTGCGGATCTTGAAAGAGATAAATATCCAAGGCCCACATTTTTTAAAAAACCTAGTCTTTCATTTATTTCTTTTAATACTTGTTTTGCAATTAATTGTTCTTTTATTGTTAATTTATTGTCTATTGTTTCAAAAAAAGTACACGCTGTAAGTATGCTCATATTTGTAACATCAATTATTGATTTTTGTTCTATTTTTACTGCAAGAACTGTTTCTTTTAGTCGTTTACCTTTGCAAACAACACATAGTTTTGAAATCATATAACTTTCTATTTCTTCTTTTCTTGAATCTGATTCGGTTTGTTTGTATAATCTTAATGTTTGCGGAATTACTCCTTCCCATCCTGAATCCATGTGCATTGTTGCGCCTGTGTCCCAATTACCTTGTATGGCGTCAGTTGTTCCATAAAGAAGAACATTCCATTGTTTTTGTGATAATTTAGTTAATGGAGTAAATATGTCAAAACCATATTTTTTTCCAACTGCTGAAATTTGTTGGCCTCTCCAACCAAGATCTATTTTGGAGTATATTTTAATGGCGCCATCAATTATGCTTTTAGTTTTATCAGGAATTAATAGCTCTTCTGAAATTTGCATTATTTCGCCAAGACCATGACATTGAGTACATGCGCCGAATGGAGAATTAAATGAAAACATTCTAGGTTCTAGTGGTTCAAAAACAATATCATTATGATTTGGACATGCGCCAAAAGTAGAATAAGCTATTTCAAATTCTCCTCTTGAAAGTTCTTTTAAATCAGTTGTATTTTTTGATGTTTTTTCTATTTTTTCAGATTTTATATTTGTTGAAGATTTTAATTTATTAGATTTATTTAATTCTGTTTTTTGTTGTGCTTTTTGTCTTGTTTCATTTTTTGTAATTTCAGATTTATTTTGAGCATCTAAGTCAACGAGTAACATTCTGCCTTTTCCAATATTTAATGCTTGTTCAACAGATTCACTAATTCTTTGTCGTTCATCATCATTTATTGTAATTGTATCAATCACTGCTTCTATCCAGTGTTTTTCATATCGTTCAAGTTTTAATTCGTCTTTTATGTTTTCAGCGAAATATATTTTTTCATCAACTCTAATTTTAGAATATCCTTCTTTTTTTAAATCAACAAATAATTGTTCGTAAGTTCCTTTAAGTCCTCTAATAATTGGTGCTAAAACCAAATAGGTTTTATTTGTATCGAGCATAATCATGTTAATTATATTTTCTGCAGTTTGCGGTTTTAATGAGCTATTGCATTTAGGACAATAAATAGTTCCTATTCTTGCAAAAAGCAATCTTAAATAATCATATATTTCAGTAATGGTTCCAACAGTTGATCGTGGGTTTTTTGAAGTGGTTTTTTGTTCGATTGATATCGCAGGTGATAAACCTTCAATCGAATCAACATCGGGTTTATTCATAAGTCCTAAGAATTGTCGAGCGTACGCTGAAAGACTTTCTACGTATCTTCGTTGTCCTTCTGCGTATATTGTATCGAATGCAAGAGTTGATTTACCTGAACCAGAAAGGCCAGTAATTACAGTTAATTTATTTCTTGGGATTATAACGTCGATATTTTTTAAATTATGTTCTCGTGCGCCTTTTATTATTATGTTATTTTCCATTTTTGTTTCCTTTTTTGGTTTGTTCTTTTTTTGTTTTATTTTGATCTTGATCCATTTTTAAAGAGGTAATTTCATCCCTGATTTTTATTGCAGTTTCAAAATCTAGTTGTTCGGCATATTTTTTCATTTTAGAATCAAGATCTATTAGTTTTTTTTCAATATCGTGCATGCTTAAATGTTTGCTTCCTTTAATTTCTCTCTTTTTTTCTGCAATTAATTTTATTATCGTTGTTGGTATTATGTTATGTAATGTATTGTATTCTATTTGTGCTTTTCGTCTATAATTTATTTTTTCAGTTGCAGATTTTATTGATTTTGTTATTATATTTGCATAAAGAATTACGTGTCCGTTGACATTTCTTGAAGCTCTGCCCATTGTCTGTATTAAACTTCTTTCATCTCGTAAAAATCCTTCTTTATCAGCATCAAGAATACAAATTAAACTAACTTCAGGAAGATCGAGTCCTTCTCTTAATAGATTTATTCCGACAAGAATATCAAATTCTCCTGCACGTAATTGACGAATTAATTCTATTCTTTCAACATTTTCAATTTCGGAATGTAAATATCTAACTTTTAGATTTTCTTTTGAAAGATGTTCAGTTAAATCTTCAGCCATTCTTTTTGTAAGGGTTGTTATTAATGTTCTTTCATTTCTTGCAGTTACAATTTTTATTTCTTTAATCATGTCAGGTATTTGTCCTGTAATTGGTCTAATTTCAACTGTTGGATCAAGAAGGCCTGTTGGTCTCACTATTAATTCAACAATTTGATTTGATTTTTGAAGTTCGTAATCTCCAGGTGTTGCTGAAACAAAAAGGGTGTGATTAAAATAAGTTTCAAATTCATTAAATTTTAATGGGCGATTATCAAATGCGCACGGAAGTCTAAAACCAAAATCTACTAAGTTTTTTTTTCGAGCATAATCTCCATTAAACATTGCATGTGATTGAGGAAGAGTTTGATGAGATTCATCAATTACAAGAAAAAAATCTCGAGGAAAATAATCAATAAGAACAAAGGGAGGTTTGCCAATCATTCGTTCATCGAAATGACGAGAATAGTTTTCAATTCCATTGCAATAACCTAATTCTTCTATCATTTCAAGATCATATTTTACTCTTTTTCGTAAACGTTCAGCTTCAAGAGGACCTAAGTTTGGTAGTTGTTCTTGTAATTCAGAGTTAATTGCATTTAATGCTTTTTTTTGTTTTTCTTCTGGAACAACATATTGTCTTGCAGGAAATATAGTTATAAAATCAATATCCGATATTTTGTTAAGAGTTAAAGAATCATGTTCAGTTATTCTAATTATTTTATTTTTTTCAAACTCTATTCTTAATGTGTTTTCATCATATGCAGGAATAAGATCTATTGTGTCTCCTCTAACTCTGAATTTTCCAGGTTCAAGAGATTTATCATTGCGTTCATATTGCATTTCGACAAGGTGTTTTATGAATTCTGATCTTCCAATAATTTTATTTTTAGAAATATTGCAAGACATTTGTTTGAAATCATCTGGATTTCCAAGACCATAAATGCAAGAGATTGATGCTACAACAATAACATCATTTCTTGACATCAAACTTGAAACAGTATGTAAACGCATCTTTTCTATTTGTTTATTTACTGTTGCTTCTTTTTCTATGTATGTGTCTGTTGTTGGAAGATAACTTTCAGGTTGATAATAATCATAATATGAAATGAAATACTCAACTTTATTTTTTGGAAACAATTCTTTAAGTTCAGTGTAGAGTTGCGCTGCAAGAGTTTTATTGTGCGCAATTATGAGTGTTGGTTTTTGTATTTTTTCTATCATGTTAGCCATGATAAAGGTTTTTCCACTTCCAGTAATTCCAAGAAGAGTTTGCATTTTTGAAGATTCATATTTTTTTGTGAGTTTACTAACTGCTTCGATTTGTCCTGTGGACATTTTAAATGGTGCAATAAGTTCGAATTTCATTTAGAATCCTAATCTATCCTTTTTTTGGATTTTTGTATTAACAATAATTATCTTGTTTTGTGTAGATGTAGAATAATATTTATTTTAAATACTTTGTGAAGGAATGTCTAGTGCGATTATTGCGTAAGAAAAGAGGTGATGGAAGTGATGGAAAAAATAGATCTTATGTTGTTTATATTAAAATAAGTGAGCTTTTTAAATTGTTTAGAGTATTAATGGAATTAACGAAGAAATTCTTTGATTAATGTTGGTGACAAATAAATTTAACTGATTGATTTTTTTAGAAGGGCATAATCGTAAATATCTTTGGTGACGTTGTAAGTAGTTTCATTTGAAAAATCCATCATAATTTGTTCGTATAAATTTGATAAAGATGTTGGAATTTGAGCAGAGGAATTCGATAGTGCATCGTGTCTGATTTTTTCGAAATCTTTGCCAATATTTGCAGGTAGGTTTAATTTTTTTTGCATTCTTTGTATTTTCACTTGTATTTCTTTTTCGGGTATTCTGGAATTTAAAGTTAAACATTCGCAATCTGTTATTTTGGCTTTTTTATGGATTGAGTCTTCTTGTATTCCTAAATAACATAGAGGGATTGACGTTCCACAGGTCGTTATTTCGTTTTTGACTTGGTCGTTTATTTTTTCATAAAGACCATCTTGATGTCTTGTAAAACTTAAAATAAATACTTGTTTAGATTGGAGGTCGGGTGTATTTTCTATTAAGGTAGCTGTATTTGCAAAGTGGTTATTTTGTAAGTGGTAGCCTAAATTAAATTTATTTTTCAAAGTTTGTCCTATTGTGTGCCCATAAGTTGTTGCAAATTGTTTAAAAGGAATAGTTTCAATTAATATGTCTGCGTCGATTGTTGGTCTTAAATATTCTTTAAACTGAGGATATGCAATTACTTGAACATTTAATCCTCCAACTAATAAATAATTCAAGTTTTGTTCTTTTGCAGTTTTGGCTAGCGTATAGATGCCTATTTGAACTAATTTGTTATTTAAGCTCATGATTATATATTCAAATCTTTTCTATTTAAATACTTTTCGGTTTGTTTCTACTAGATGGTGACAAATAAAGAAAATTAGAGAAAGAAATGCTCCGAGTATGATTTGACTGGCGTGGAGAGGTTAATAAATTAAAAAAATGTGGGAGTTACGCCTTTATTAATGTAATTCTCTTAAACGAGTAAAATATATAAGCAACATTAGCTACCCTGAAGTAGATAAGGTAATTTTTATGGTTGATAGATATATTATATCTAAGGGATTAGAAGTTCAAAGAAGAGAGGCTGCAGAATTATTTATTTTAGAGTTATTAAATGGTAATTTACCTTCACAAAATTACTTTGAAGTATTATATGGCTTAGAAAAAATAAAATTTGCACAAAAAAAAGTTGACAATTTTATCGAGCACGAAATCTTACCTATTTTAAGTGATGGTAAGAGTGTTAGAAATTTAACTGATATAACAAAATCAGAGATTTTTATAAAAAAAAATCAGATGTCTGCTCGTCCATTATTTAGAGAGATGGATTTTGAATTAACAAATTGGAGAATTCCAAGTGCTGAGAGTTTTAAAGAATTATTTGGGCCGTATTCTGAAAAAGTAAAACTTAATTTTAAAACATTTAACGATCTGAAAAAAATAAGAAAATGTGGTTTACCGTATTCTAAGCATTTATTAAGAGTTGCAATAAATGCTGATGAAATAGGGTTTGATAATAAATCTGGAAAACCTGAATTTTATTATCGAGCAATTTGGGGTTTACATGATAGTGTTGAAGAGCTTCCTTATTCTATTAAAGATTCAGATAAAAGTTTGATTTATGGTCTTGTAAATTTAAAGAAATTTCTTCTTGATTTTATTCCTTTAGAAATGCATGCGGATATAATGATGCTCACAAATAAGAGTGATTTAATAATTAAATATCTTAAAGCGGAAGGATATCCTACGAGCAATGAGAGTAAATTAAAAACGAGTCTTGATAGTTTAAAACAAGAAAAAGGAATTTCTTATTTGTTTGAAGATATAAATAAAATGAGTCAAGTATTATCTGATGGTGTTTATTGCACTCCTGGTGAAGATTTTTTTGAAGCGATGAAATGGGCATGTTATGAAAAAATATTCATTAATGAGTTAGGGGAAGAAGCGTATGCAAAAAAACATCTTGCATTATTTGAAGGAAAAGGAATACTTGATTTGTTTGATAATTTTACAGCAAGACAATCAACAAGATTAGATGAAAGAATAAGATCGATATTAAAAATTGAACTCTGGGAGAAAAAAGCAGAAGAAATTGTTGAAAGAGCCAAAATCAACGGAGAATCCTATCCTTTTTTTGAAAGTAAAGTTGTTGAACTTATGAATCAAGCAAATTATGGCGCGTTAGAAATGGCGATTAATTATATTTCTCAACCAATATCAACACTTGATCATTTGAATGCAGGCTTATCTTCAATAAAGCAGATGAAAGGAGTTCTTTACACATCAAAAAATGCTATTTAATAATTTAAAGATGGTTTTTTTAAGATTAAGATGTTGCATTTTTTAAATTTAAATGCGATTTAATCATTTGTGTTTTTTAAATTTTAATTATTTAGAAATAATTTATTCTTTGAAATTAACTTCGCCATTCAAATAAACTCCTTTTTTTAATTTTACAGGACGCCAAGAATCTTTAACAAGAATAGCCTCAAGCCAACTTGAAAGCTCTTCAGGATTTCCAATGGTTGCTGATAATCCAATTATTTGAGTTTTTGGAAGTTCTTTTTTAATTATAGTAATTATAATTTCAAGAGTCGGACCTCTTGATGAATCATTGAGTAAATGAATTTCATCTATAATTACAGTTTTAAGTTTGTGTATCCATTCAGCTTTATGTCTTAAAAGAGAATCAAATTTTTCACTAGTTGTAATTATAACATCGGATGATGAAAGATAAGAATCATTACTATCAATTTCACCAGAACTTAATCCAATTTTTAAATTAGGATAATCTCGTTTAAATTGTCGATATTTTTCTGATGCTAAAGCTCTTAATGGAACAATATAAACTGCTTTTCCTTTATCATGTAAAATTGCATTTAAAAATGCAAGTTCCGCAACAAGAGTTTTACCTGATGCAGTAGGTGTACAAACAAGAAGATTTTTATCGTCAAATAATCCTGCTTTTATACTTTTTACTTGGCTAGGTCTAAGTTCTAAAAATCCTCTTCTTTCTAACAATTCATAAATTTTTTCAGGGATTTCTTTTTTTAATTCAGAAATTTTCAATTACATCTCCTCGAGAGTTTTTATGCCAAGTAAGCCAAGAGTTCTTTTAATTGTTTCTTGTGCTCTTGAAACTAAAAATAATCTTGCTTTCATTAAATCATGATCTGATTGAATGATTTGATTTTTATGATAATATTCATTGACTTTTTGAGCAATTTCAAGAGCATATCTTCCGATGATTGAAGGTTTACAATTATTTGCACTCTCATCTATTAATTGTTCTTCTTTTTCAAGTAATCTTAAAAGTTCAATATCTTCTTTTGTTTCAAGAAGAGAAAAATTTATTCTTTGAGATACGTGTTCATTTTGCTCTTTTGCTTTTGATATTATAGAATTTATTCTAGCGCAGGCATATAAAATATAAGGTCCAGTTTCACCTTCAAGATCGAGCCATTCTTCTTCATCAAAAACAATTTCTTTATTATTATCTATTTTAAGCATTCCGAATTTTAATGCGCTATCTGCCATAATTTTTGAATTAGATAAAAGTTTTTCTTCATCCCAATCAGTGTGTCTTTTTTTAGTTTCTTCAATGATTTTACTAACCATGCGTTTTTTTAAATCTTCATAAAGATACACATTACCTTTTCTTGAAGCAATAGGTCCTTGTTTTGTTGAAACAAATTCATATGAAACATGAATCATATCTTTGTTGAAACCCATTAATTCAAGAATACTAAAAACTTGAGACATATGCAAACTTTGTCTTGAATCAATAACATAAATGGATTTATCTATGTCGTAATTGTGGAATTTTTTTCTAGCTAAAGATAAATCTTTTGTCAAATATAGGGTTGTACCATCAGATTTCAAAACAAGCGCTACGCCTTGATTTTTCTTTTCAAGATTAACAATTATTGCGCCATCACTAAGTTCTGCAATTTTATCATTTAATAATTCGTGCGCAATTCTATTTCCTTCTATGTCTTCTTCACTTTCATAAAACCAAGTATCAAAATGAATATCAAGATCTCTATATATGTTTTTGAATTCATCAATTGACCAAAGTTTTGTTTTTTCCCAAAGCGCGACAACTTCACTTTCTCTACTTTCAAGTTTTTGTAAAACTTCAGATACTTCTTTTGCATACAATTCATTTTCTTCAATTTTCATGCTCGCTTCAACATAAATTTTTCCGAGATACTTTCCTTTATTATCGGGAACTTCATCATTTTTGTGAAACTTTTCAAGACACCAAAGTGCTTTTGCTACATGAGTTCCTATGTCTCCAATGTAATTTGCACGAATAATTGTATATCCTGTAAAATTCATAAGTCTTGAAATACTATCGCCTAAACATGCATTTCTTAAATGTCCTACGTGAAATTCCTTATGGGTATTTGGCTGACTAAATTCTACCATGACATTCAAATTTTTTTTTGTAAATGTTGGTTTTTTAAGAAGAATATTTTGAGCATATGTTTCTGAATTAATTTTAAAATTTAAATAAGCATTAATTACATTTACTTCTTTAAGAAAAGGTATTGTTCCTTCTTTAATTTCATTTGAAATAATATCTTTTAATTCAATAGCTATAACGACAGGGGGTTTTCTTAAAATTTTTGAAAGAGAAAAACAAGGAAAAGCATAATCTCCCATTTCAGTATTTGGAGGAATTTCTAGTAAATTATTTATTTGTTCTTCTTCAAGTTTTGTATGCGCTGATAAAAGTTTAGAGAGTTCTTTTTTTATATCCATATTGAATTGAGATTAGGTTGTATATATTAAGTTTTTCCTTAAGAATGTCAAGTCTAGTATTTGAAAGAAATGTTTAGAGAATAATTATGCTAGATAATAAAAAAATTATAAAAAATAATAAAAATAGTTAATCGTCTGAATCTGGTTCCCATCTATCTTCGTTATCATCAGAGTCATCATTATCGTCTTTCCACGTTTCTTTGTCAAGATCAGCATATTCGTCAGCGCTTAGTGTATGGTATTTAATCATTTATATTACCCCCGTTTTTCGAATTGTTTTCTTCTAGATGAGAAGATTAAATTATTTTTTCTTCCTAGTTGTATTAATATATAAAGTTTTCTTTATTAAAGTAAAAAATAGAAAAAAATAAAATTATTTATTCAGTTTTAGCGTCAGCTTTAGCCTCAAAAAGAGGAGTTGAGCCATGTTTTAAAACTTTTAAATTTATTTGAGCTGTTTTAGCATAAATGGTGTTTCCGGCTACGCTTTTTCTAACTTTTCTTCCTTTTATATTGTGTCTTAAGCCTGTGCCGCTAACAATTAGAATTTTTTTTCTTGCAATGCCTTTAACATCTTTTCTCATAGGAAATCCTGCGTTATCACTACCACCAGTTATTTCGAATTCGTATCCGTGTAAATCAAAAGAATCTCCGTTGACTTTGTCGCCTATTTTTTTACTAATAAAAACTTGAGCGGCAGTTTCATCAACTGTTTTTGTTATTGTTTTCTTGGACTTTGGGTCCCCGATATTTAGCTTTACTTCAGCCATATAGTTCACTCCTCCGAGATTTCCCCAAATAATATTAAGGTCTCAGTGCTATTTGGGAAAGAAGAGTGATTTTTAAATGTTATTGAAAATTATCTTATGCTGGCGAAGACGCATACAACTATTTTTTTTTGAAATCAATTTTTTTTTAATAAGATTAAATTCCAAAAATTTATATATTACTGGCATAAAAGTTATTTTGGATGGCTAAAATTAGGGATTATCAGCCTCTTTTCAAAGCGTATGACATCAGGGGGGTCTTTCCAAAGGAATTGGATAAGACGTTTGCATGCGAGCTTGGAAAGGCATTTGTATTATTTACTGGAGCTAAAGAGGTTGCTGTTGGTTATGATGGTAGAACGAGTTCTAAGCCTCTTTTTGAATCTTTAGCTAAAGGAATAATGGATCAAGGCGCAAATGTTGTAGATTTGGGTTTGTGTAGTACTCCTAAGTGTTATTTTTCGGTTCTTGAAGGCAAATATGATGCGGGTATAATGATTACTGCAAGTCATAACCCTAAGGAATTTAATGGATTTAAATTAATGGGTAAAAAAGCAGATCCTATTTTTTCTGAGAATGGAAGTTTTGATATTTTGGAAATAATAAAAAAACAACAATATCCTAAATTTAAAAAAAAGGGAAAAGTAAAAAAAGCTAACTGGTCAAAAGAATATGTAAAATTCTTAAAGACTATTTTTCCTAAAACAAGGGAGTTTTTAGAAAAATCTAAAACTTTCAAATTAGTAGTTGATCAAAGTAATGGATCTGGTGCAGAAGAAGTTCAAGTATTAAAAGAAACATTTCCTAAAATTAAAATTATTAACCAGAAAGTTTCAGGTTCGTTTCCTGGTCACTCTCCTGATCCTTTGAAAATTGAAAATAGGAAAGGACTCGTTATGGAAATAAAGAAAAATAAAGCAAGCATAGGTATAATTTTTGATGGAGATGCGGATAGAGTTTGTTTTGTTGATGAAAAAGGTGAATTCATAAGGCCTGATATTGTTCTTAATTTACTTGCTGAAGATGTTAAAAGAGGAACTATTGTATATGATACAAGATCTTCAAGAGCCGTTTGGGAACTTGCAGAAAAAAGAGGATTAAAGAGTATAATGTCTAAAGCTGGGCGTACATATTTGATTCAAACGATGAAACAAGAACAAGCAGAAATCGGTGCTGAAAATTCAGGACATTTCTTTTTTAAAGAATTTTCATATCTTGATAATGCAGGAATTTGTGCTATAAAATTATTATCAAAATTAATTGCTCAAAGTGTGCCTCTTTCAGAAATAGTTTCAAAGAATAATTTGTATTTTCATTCTGGAGAAATAAATTTTAAAGTAAAAAATCAAAGTAAAGCGTTTCTTTTAGCAGAACAAGCATTTACTGATGCCAAAAAAATATTATTTATTGATGGTTTATCTGTTTATTATGATAATTATTGGTTTAATGTTAGAAAGAGTAATACTGAGAATATTATAAGGATAAATGCGGAAGCAACAAATAAAAAAGATCTTGATATTCTTCTTAAAAAATTAAATAATATAATTGCGTTTGCTAAATAAATTAAAATTACAAACAATAAAAGGAAATATAATTTTAAAAAATAAAAAAATAAGTTCTATTTATTTGTATTTTTGATTGTTAGTAATTGAAGTAGATGGGTGTTCTTTGAAGTATTGATCAATTGAGCTAGTGTTTATTGCATCGCTCCATTTTAATATGTTTATTGCTCGAGGAGTTGGTGTTGAAGTTCCATATGATCCTGTTTCCCATCTAGTTGTTGATAGTCCATTATCTTCTATGAATTTATTTTTAGCGACAACGATTGCATCTAATTTGCCGTCATAATCCAAGGTTCTAGATTCATTCAAAAGTGCATCAAATTGTTGATTGGTCGTGTGAGGTGAATTTGATGTGCGAACAAATTCTTGTTTTAATTTTTCTAATTGTTGATTTTCAGATATTCTTGTAGTTGCTATTTCGGTTCCTATTCCATAAATTATTGCAATGCCAGTTAAAACGCCTAAACTATATGATTTTAAGTTATTCATTCTTTCACCTCTTGTCTTTTAATAGGTATTAGGCGGAACTAATATATAAATGTTTCTATTTTTACTATTAATAAGTAACAAATAAATTTAATTATTTGATAGTATTGTAAAGTAGTAAACTATTTAAAAAGATCAGAAATATTGAATTATTATAAAGGAAAATGCCAAATGAATAAAAATAAGCTTAACATAAATGACGATGCGAGTATGCACTCTGCTGAATTAATCGTTGATTCGAGTATTGCAAGTATTGATTCGAGTATTGATTCGAGTATTGATTCGAGTATTAATTCTAATATTAAGGATGGTGTTAATTCGACGAATAATGGAGATATTAAAGCGAGTATTAGTTCTATTGGAAATTATTTAAATTTAGAAAATTCATTAAGTTTAGGAGCATCAGTGGGAGTTGTTGTTTCTGAAAAATTAAAATTTTTTGCAAATCAATCAGGGCGAGAATATAGAGAAATATTAGGAATTAGTGTAAACTATAAATTAAAGTTTAAACGTCAAATGAGATATGTTTCTTTAACAATAATTGATAAATTAAATTTAATGCAGGACTTTAAGAGTTTAGCAGGAAATCAATTTTCAAAAAGAGTAAAAGAAATAGATGGAGAAAAAGTTGTTACTTTTGAATATTTTAATAATTTAATAAATACATGTTTTGAAAATAGAAAGATTAATTCTATTAAAGATGTAGTTGATGATTCTTTAAATAAAGAATTTGTTGCATTTATAGCAGAGGATACACATAATTTAATTGACGTTGAATTAGATGTTGAATCAAAAAGAAAATCTGAATTTAATAGATATATTTTTGATGAATCGTCTTCAATTTTAAGCAATTCTATAGATGCTACAACTGCTGAAAAATTAAATTTTTTTGCAAAAAATGCAGGATTTGATTACAAACAAATATTAGAAACTAAATTAATATTTAATGAATTAAACTCTCAACGTCAAACAAAGTATGTTTCTTTGGAGTTAGTTCATGATCTAAATTTAGATTTTGGGTTTAATGGTTTAAATAAATCTAAAATTTCAGGAAAGATAAAAAAGATCAATGGTCAAAGAGTTGTAACATTATCTTATTTTACGAGTTTAATAAATATGTGTTTTGAATTTAATGAATTTGTTAAAGAGTCAAGAGATTTTGAAGATAAGTTAAATAAAAATTTAGATACAGTTGTGACTAATGTTTATGCAACTAAGGGAGAGATTAACGATTCAACAAATAGGGTATCTAAATCTTCTTTAAAATCTGTTGAAGAAAAATTGTATAGTTTTGATGAATTTTTAATGATAAATAAAATAAACAAAGCTGAGTTTGAACATGAGTATTTAAATGCTTTATTCCCCAAAGGGTTTCTTGTAAAACGTGATGGTTATTATGCTATTAGTTCTGAGTTTGTTACAAAAAATGGTGAACTTTTACCAGAATTCACTTTTTTAAATAACCAAATGGGAATAGGTGAAAAAGGTAATCGGGTGAATTTTGCAAGTCTTATGAAATTGCCTTCTTTTAAAAAAATAATTGTTTTTGAACCTGAAAAAAATTATGAAAAAAATGCACAAGAAATAACTTCTTTAATAGTGCATTTGCAAAACTCAAGACTTTTAAAACAAGAAAAAGAAAGAGTGTATGAATGAATTTACCAAGTTCGCAGTTAAATTTATAAATGTTTAAAGGATTCTTATAGTGGAGAGAAGCAGGGGAACTAAAAGGCAGTCTTTCTCGGTGAATAAATGCAGAAGAAAATAAAAAGCCTATTACCAAGTTTAAAAGAAAGAAAAAGATATTTGGCAATTAAAGTGTTGCCTATCAATTCACAAATAGTAAGAAATCCAACTGAAGAAATTATGCAAAAAATAAGGGGAATTCTAGGCGTTTTCGAATCAGCAGATGCGGGGTTAATGTATCTTGATTATGATCAAAAAAATAATGTTTCATTCATAAGATGCTCGGCTAGTTCACTTAATAAAGTTAGAGCAAGTTTATTATTTATAGAAGAAATAGGAACTCAAAGAGTGATATTAAAATCTCTTAAAGTTTCAGGTATGGTTAATAGAGTTAAAATCGAGAGTTCAAAACAATTAAATTAATGAACTCCATAAATGATGCAAACAATAAATATGTGTACATCGTAAATATTTCGATATTAAAAAATAAAAAAGTTTAGAGGTAATTAATATGGAACCAGTTCAACACCAAATGATGGGTTATGATAGAGCAATAACAATGTTTAGTCCTGACGGCAGACTTTTGCAAGTAGAATATGCAAAAAGAACAGTTAGACTCGGAAATACAGCAATAGGAATTGTTTGTAAAGATGGAGTTATTCTAGTCACGGATAAAAGATTAGTTGATAAATTAGTTGTACCTGATGCAATAGAAAAAATATTCAAAATAGATGATCATATAATGTCAACAGCTGCAGGAATACTCTCTGATGCAAGAGTTCTTGTAGAAAGAGCACAATTAAAAGCACAACAACACAGAATAGAATATGATTCTCCAATAGATAATTTAGTTGTTGTAAAAGATATTTGTAATTTAAAACAATTATGTACTCAATCAGGAGGATATAGGCCATTTGGAGTATCTCTTCTAATTGCAGGTATTGATGAATCAGGAATATCATTGTTTGAAACTGATCCAACAGGACTTTATTATCAATACAAAGCAACAATAATTGGAGAAGGAGAAGCTGAAGTTGAAGAAATGCTTCATAAAGAATACAAAGATAATATGGTTATGGAAGAAGGATTTCAACTTGCAATTAAAATGCTTAAAAAAGCATTAGGAGATCAATTTAGTTCAGATAGAATAGATGCTGCTTTTGTTTCTCTTAAAACAAAACAAATGGAAAAAGTAAGCAAAGAAAAAATAGAAAAACTTGTTAAAGGTATTTAAATAAAATGCATCAAGAAAACATTTTTAGTAAAGAGAAAGTTCATTTCAATCTTGTTAAGTATAATAAGTTTGGAAAAAATTTTGAATTAGTAGTTGATCCTGATTTAGCTATAGCATATAAGATGTCTAAACTTAAATCAGAAGAAAATTTAAGAGAAATTTTAAGAGCAGAAAAAATATTTTCTGATGCGAAAAAAGGATCTAGCGTTGATGAAAAAGATTTAATAACTGTTTTTGGAACAAGTGATTTTTTCAAAATTGCAAGAAAAATGGTGGATGAAGGAGAAATACAATTAACTGCAGAATATAGAGAAAAATTAAGAGAAGAAAAAAGAAAAAAAATTATTCAATTAATTCATAGAATGTGTATTGATCCACGAACAAATTTACCTCATCCGGTTCTTAGAATAGAAAATGCGATGAATGAGGCTAGAGTAAAAATAGATGAATATCAAAAAGCAGAAGATCAAATGCAAGAAATAATATCAAAACTTAAACCAATAATTCCTATAAAAGTAGATGAAAAAATAGTAATATTGACAATGCCTGTGCATTATGCGTCGAAATTAAAAGGGATTCTTGCAGGCTTTGGAACAATAGAAAAAGAAGATTGGTTAGGCGATGATTTTGTATGTAGAATGAAAATACCTGCAGGAATTTATATGGATTTAATAGATGAATTAAATAAAAAAACGCATGGTTCAGTTGATGTGCGTATCGAAAAATAATAATCAAAATAAAAAATATGATTTTAAACCTTCGTGTTTAAAAGTCAATAAGTGAAAGGTGAATGAAAAATGGGAGAATTGTTAGTAAATGACAAAGAGATTGTTGTTCCTGGACAAGTCATAGCAAAAGGTCTTGACTTCTTGCCAAGTTATGGAACATATAGATTAAATGAAAATATAATTGCGAATAGAGTAGGGCTTCTTTCAGTCGAAGGAAAAGTTCTAAAGACAATACCATTATCTGGAAGATATCTTCCTCAAAGAAATGATATGATTATTGGAAAAGTAGAAGATATATTAATGAGTGGATGGAGATTTGATATAAATGCGCCTTACTCAGCAGTGCTTCCATTAAAAGATGCAAGCTTTGATTTTATAGCAAAAGGTGTTGATTTATCAAAATACTTTAATATAGATGATTATGCTGTTGTAAAAGTAACAAATGTTACAAGTCAAAATTTAATAGATTTGACGGCAAAAGGTCCAGGATTAAAGAGACTTAGAGGCGGAATGATTTTAAAAGCCAATTCTCAAAAAGTTCCAAGAATAATTGGGAAAAAAGGAACAATGGTCTCACTTATAAAAAGAGCAACTGATTGTAAAATAATTGTCGGACAGAATGGAATAATTTGGCTTGATGGTGAACCTGAAATGGAAGTTATTGCAATAGCTGCAATAAAAAAAGTAGAAGAAGAAAGTCATCTTCAAGGTGTTACAGAATCAGTTAAAAAATTCCTTGAAGAAAAAACAGGCAAACAAATTGCTGATGAAATAGAACCAAGTGATGACAATGATCATAGTTCTGATTTTGATGATAGTCAATTTGAAAGACCTGAAATGAATGATGAAGAAAATCAAGGAGAAAATTCTGGTGAACATAGACCTCATAACAATGAAAATGGTGAAAATTCAACAGAAAACTTCAACAAAGGAAATTTTCAAAGAACTAATGGATACAATCACCAAAGTAATGGCGGAGGCTATGGTGGAAACAATCAGGGTGGCGGAAGATTTCGAAACCAAAATGACAGAAGGTGATTATCATGGAAAAATTTGTTAGACCAAGCAAAAGAAAATTAGATGAGGCAAGAGCAGTTGAAGCAGAAGCAGGAGTTATAAAAAAAGCAGATGGATCAGCTAGATTTAAAATAGGAGATACTGAAGCATATGCTGCAGTTTATGGCCCAAGAGAACTTCATCCAAAGTTTTTACAAGATCCTAAAACTGGAGTTTTAAGATGTAACTATAATATGTTGCCATTCTCAGGAGATGGTTCAAGAGTAAGACCTGGACCTTCAAGAAGAAGCAAAGAAATAAGTTTAGTTACAGAAAAAGCATTGCTTCCTGTAATAGATTTAAGAGAATATCCAAACACAGTTGTTGACGTTTTTATAGAATTACCTCAAACTGATGCTGGAAGTAGATGTGCAGGAATATGCGCAGCAGCAATAGCATTAGCTGATGCAGGCTTTATAATGAGAGATATGGTTGCAGCAGTTTCAGTAGGTTCAGTTAGAGGAACTGTTGTTGTTGATCTTGATGGTGCAGAAGAACATATGGATGAAAACGAATCAACAGATGTTCCAGTCGCAATGATTCCAAGTACAGAAGAAATAACTCTTTTACAAATGGATGGTATTGTTGCAAAAAATGATTTGTTAAATGCACTTGAACTAGTCAAGCCTGCGCTCAAATTAATTGCTGAGAAACAAAGAGAAGCCTTAAGAAATAGGTATAAGGTTAAAGAGTAAGGTGATACTAATGAATAGAAATATCAAAGAACATGTTAGAAATAGTCTTAAAAAAGGAATAAGATCAGATGGAAGAAAACCACTCGAGATGAGAAAAATAACTGTAGACACTGGATTTATTTCAACAGCTGAAGGTTCAGCTAGAATAAAATTTGGAGATGCTGAAGTTATTGCAGGAGTTAAAATGGCATTAGAAAAACCATTTCCTGATACTCCTGAAGATGGAGTTCTTATGGTTAATTCTGAACTTCTTCCAATAAGTAATCCTGATTTTGAATCAGGACCACCAAGCAATGCATCAATTGAAACTGCAAGAGTAATTGATAGAGGAATAAGAGAGAGTAAAACTTTAGATACAAAATCTTTATGTGTAACACGAGGAGAAAAAGTCTGGACTATTGCAATTGATATAGTTCCTCTTAATTATGATGGAAATCTTGTTGATATGGGTGGCTTAGCCGCTATGATTGCATTAAAAAATGCAAAATATCCTCTGGTAAAAGAAGATGGATCATTAGATTATCATCATAAAACTGAAAAGAGACTAGTATTAAAGAGAATACCAATACCTGTTACTGTTTGTAAAGTTGGTGATGTATTTCTTGTTGATCCAACAGACTCTGAAGAAAACACAATTGACGCTAGATTAACTATAACTGTACTTGAAGATGATAAAATTTGTGCTTTACAAAAAGGCGGAGATGGTTCATTAACAACTGAAGATATAGCAAAAATGATAGATATTGCAATTGATGTTTCAAAACAAATAAGAAAAACATTCATGGAGGCAGATTAATGGTAACAATAGAATTGCCAGAAGGGCATGTAACAAAATTTGAAAAAGCAAGATTAATAGGTGCAAGATCACTTCAAATAAGTATGGGTGCGCCGTTTCTTATAAAAATAAGTGAAGATGAATTAAAAAAAATGAACTATAATCCTATAGAGATTGCAAAATTAGAATTTGAGCAAGATGCACTTAATATAGATGTTAAACGTATAAGTCCTCATCAGAGAAAATAAGTTTTCTATTTTTTTGTTTTTAATTTTTTATTTTTTTCTATTTTTTCTATTTTAATTTTTTGTTTGTTTTTAGTCTATTTTTTGTTTTTCTATTTTTTTTAGTCTGTTTTTGATTTTTTTGTATTTTGATTTTTTTCTATATTATTTTGTTTTTTAATCTTTGTCGGTTTTTTTCTATTTTGTCTTTTTTTTGTTTGTTGTTTTTTGTAATTTTCATCTTATTAATGGGTTAAATTAGTTATTAAATATATAAAAATGATTCATTCCCGACCATAATTTCGTAAGATTTATAAAGGAGATTTAAGTTACGTAATTAGCAAATAAAATTTGCAGGGGGTAAAATAATGGCGAAAAATACAACATCAAAATTAGGTGTTTGGGCATTTATAGTGGGAGTAATCCTAGCTTTAGTAGGAGGAGTAATAGTTGGCCTACTTAATGCAGGTGAAACAGTAATAACAGCAATTTTAATAGTGCTTGGTTTAGTTGTTGGTTTCTTAAATGTAACTGACAAAGAAACAAAAGACTATTTACTAGCATCTGTATCATTGATACTAGTAACATACTTTGGTGGAGCAACACTTGGAATGGTACCAGTAATTGGTTCATACTTATCAAGTGTATTTAGTGCAATCATGACATTTGTCATACCAGCTACAATAGTTGTTGCATTAAAAGCAATCTACAATTTAGCACAAGACTAAATTAAGTTATTTATTTTTTATTTTTTATTTTTTTTGTTTTGTTTTGTTTTGTTTTGTTTTATTTTTTGTTTTGTTAACAAGTTTTAGCTTTTAATTTTCGGTGTTTTTATGTCTATACAACCAATAGTTACTGATGATGGCTCTCCTTCTTTTAGAAACAATAATTATGATGAAGCGTATCATTCAAAAAGTGGTGCAATAGAAGAATCATTCAAAAAATATGCGTTGCCATTAAAAATATGGGAAAAAGAAAATCCAGTAATTTATGATGTTTGTTTTGGTATAGGATATAATGCGGCAGCAGCAATAGATGTATTTTTAGAAAAAGGTAAAGGAGAATTAAAAATATATTGTTATGAAAATGATCCTGAAATTTTAAAAAAAGCTCTTGAAATAAATCCTGAATTTAAAAATTATGAATTAATAAAAAAATTTGTTGAAATTTTTTTTAATGAAAATAAAATAGAATTTAAACAAAATAATATTTGTTTAATTATGCGAGTTGGCGACGCAAGAGAACTT
The DNA here is from genome assembly GCA_041660865.1 of Candidatus Woesearchaeota archaeon. Taxonomy (GTDB): domain Archaea; phylum Nanobdellota; class Nanobdellia; order Woesearchaeales; family 21-14-0-10-32-9; genus 21-14-0-10-32-9. Next base: position 280,050 of record JBAZVO010000001.1, on the reverse strand, counting down.
ATAAAAATAGAAAAAGAAAATGCGGATTTCGTTTTTTTCGATCCATTTTCTCCCAAAAAACATCCTGAAATGTGGGAAAGAGAATTTTTAAAAGATATATACGAACATATGAATAAAATGGGAATTCTTTCTACTTACTCTTATGCAAGAATAGTAAGGGATAATTTAAAAGATGTAGGATTTACTGTGAGTGCGGGGCCTGTTATTGGACGACGTAGTCCGAGTACTATTGCAAAGAAAGAATAGTTAAATTCTCGTTTAAGAAAGATTTATAAATGCTCTAATTTTTCTCTGATACATGGGGCTGTGGGGTAACTTGGCTAGCCTTTTAGGTTTGGGACCTGAAGACCCCGGTTCAAAGTCATTCCACATAGTTGGGTGTTGAAAGTCCGGGCAGCCCCATTTCAAGATCAGAAGGTAAAATATGGCAAAGAAAACAAATTTAACAACAAAAAGATTTGGCGTAAGATACGGAAGGACTGTAAAAGAAAAATTAGCCAATATAGAACGTGACGCAAAAAAAAGTTATAAATGTCCTTATTGTGCAGCGCCTAAAGTAAAAAAACAAGCTGCAGGAATTTGGGAATGTAACAAATGCGGTAAAGTTTATACTGGAAGAGCATACAGTGCTGAATCTACAGTAAAAAATAAATAATATCTTTTTTTATTATCAATATTTTCAATATAGCTCGTTGATGAGGGGATTAATATGGCCGAATATGTTTGCTTTAGTTGTAATAAACAGTTAAATGAATTACAAATAAAAAAAAGAGTAAGATGTCCTTACTGTGGTTCTAAAATAGTGTTCAAAAGACGTGTAGTTTCTACAAAAGTAGATGCGATATAGATTTTGTAAAAAATGCTTAAAGCAATAATATCTTTAGAGGACAAGAACGGAGAGATTGAGAGATTGTTTTCTTTTGAAGAAAAGATATTATCTAATGGTCGCGCAGAATATGTTCTTTCAAAAAAAGATAAATTATTAGAACTAGTTGTGACTGCTAAAGACTCAGTTGCTCTAAGAGCAGTATTAACATCAATTACAAGAGTTTTAACTATAGATGAGAAAACGAAGAAGGTGCTTGAAGATGAATAATGAAATACAAGAACAAGTGAATAATCTTTCAATGATAGAACAAAATATGCAACAACTCGCAGCACAAAGACAATCATTTCAAGGACAACTTATTGAAGCAGAATCAGCTCTTGAAGAAATAAAAGTAACAAGTGAGACGTACAAAATCATAGGAAGTATAATGGTTAAAATGTCTCCATCAAAATTAATAGAAGAACTCGATGAAAAGAAAAAACTTCTTGAAATAAGAATAAAGTCAATAGAAAAACAAGAGGATTTGATAAAAGAAAAGTCAAAAAAAATGCAAGAAGAAATACTATCAAGAATTGATAGTGCAAAGCAAGAAAATAAAAAAGAAGAAAATCCTAATCATATAAAAACAAATAAAAAAAAGAGTGATGATTAAAAGTTTATAGTAGCGAGAAGTGAATAGTTATGGACAATCTTAAATCAGCGTTAGACATTCTTCAAGAAATGCAACAAGACAATTCAGTATCTAAGAATGTTAGATCAAAAGTATCTTTAATATATAAAGAACTTGAGAGTTGTCCAAAAGAAGAATTATCATTAAAAGTAAATAAAATTCTCTCAGAATTAGAAGAATTATCAAGCGATATGAATCTACCTATGTTTGTTAGGACTCAAATTTGGAGTCTTACGGGAATTTTGGAATCTTTGTGTTAATTTTTATTGTTAAGATTTTTTTCTTAATTATGATTTAGTATGATTTACTGTTAATTAAAATTAATCTTGATATAAATATAAATTAAACTCTGCTTATTTTTTTTCATTCTTTTCTTCATTATTTTTTCCCATTATTTCTTTAGAATATTTACGTTTAAAAAATAATCTATTTGGAATTATAAAAGTATCTCCTGATTTAGTTTTTAGTCTTGTATGAGAAAGTTTTATTGTTTGTATTGTTCCTTCAATTTTTTTTATTTTTATTGTGTCTCCTTTTTTGAATTTTTTTGAAGTTAATATTTTTATGCCGAAGAAAAGATTCATTAAAAAATCTATTGACGCGAATAATGTTGCGCCTAGTACAAAAATTAAAAGTATCGCAAGTACTGCTTTTAAAACTATTAAAGTTATTCCTAGTTGTTGTAATGCGAGAATTACTGCAATTATATATGTGCATAATGAAATGAGACTCGAGAAACCTTTTGCAAATGAATTATTTTTTCCTTTTTTTACTTTCTTTCCAAAAGATAAAGTGAGAAATATTTTATTTAATGCGGATCCTAACATTTTTCCTACAACAAAACCTAACAATAAAATTATGATTGCAATTATCATATTTGTTAGTAGTGTTCCAAACACATTAGGAGTTGCAAAGGCCATGATGAAGTAGGAGTTAGATGATTTTAAAAAGTTTTAGATTTATTATGTTAATTAGTGTTAGTAAGTTAATCATCTAAAAGAACTAAGAAACATTCAGCTCTATCTTTTATGTTTGTGAATGCACGTAATTTATTAATTATTTCATCTAATGTAACTTTTTGTACTAGTTTTTCGTCGTATTGAATTTCTTCAGATTCTATTTTATAATTGTTTTTTTGATTTGAGAGTTTTGAAAATACGTATTTATCAGATAAAGAATAAATGTCGGATATTTTAGTTAAGTAACCAATCTTTACAAGTTGTTTTAATTCTTCTGTTACTGCAAGATTTAAACCTAATGTTGAGAGTAAATCTTGTTCTTTAAATTTATTTTTTTTGAAAGCAAATCTTAGAATGTTAATTTTTTTATCATCCATGATTTTCATTTCTGGAATTATTTTAGTCTTGAAATTATCTTTATCAAAAACAATTCCTCCATTTACTGTTTCAACAAGAAGATTAAATTCACTTGTGTTATCTGAACAAACAAAATTGTAACAAGGAACTAGTATTGTTCGTTTTTTTTCTTGCAGAGTTTTTGAAAAATTAGTGGGTTTTATTATTGGAAGAACTTGTTTTTCTTGAAATGCTGTAACTTTTTCAATAAAATTATTATTTTGAATCATTTTTTGTGCTTTTCCACCGTGCATACTTTTTCTAGGTCTGATATTTACAAAAAGAGGAACTTCAGTAAGTCCAGTTATTAATGCGGTTCCTATTGGTAGATTTTGAATTTCTTGCTCGGTTGATGCAGTTAAACCTTCTATTGACGAGGTTATTGCTTTTAAATCGTTAGGGTTTGTTACTTTTAAAACAAATTGAGTCGAGCATTGACTTAAAATAGATTTATCAACTCTTGCAGGTCTTTGACTAATTACGCATAATCCTAAACCGAATTTTCTTCCTTCTGAGGCTATGCTTCTAATTATTTTACTCGCTTTAGTTTCACCAAAACTTCTTTCAGGACAATAATTGTGTGCTTCTTCAATTATCATAAAGAATGGAGGAAGTTTACCTTTTTTTCTAAGTTCAAACATATCGCTACAAATTTTATAGACTATTAATTCTTGTATTTCTGGATTTATTCCTTTCATATTAATTATGCTACAGCAACCAGGTTTTAGAAATTCATTATATGAAATTGGAGTATCTGAAAATAAATTAAGATTATTTAGATGTTCAATCATACTTATAATGCTCCATTTAGCATTACTTTCTTCAGCATCTAATGCTAAGAGTATTGACTTGAAATCAGTACTTTTCGAATTTTTAAGAGCACTATATAATATTGCAAGTTGACTATTTGTTAGTTTTCCAGGTAAGAGGTGTAAGAATTCTTCTTGATCTGAACTTTTATTTAATCGTATAGGTCTAACTCCGGGAATGACAGTTGTATCTCCAAATTCTTGAACTGAAAATGCTTGAGTTTTCAAGTCGTACGTTTTTAATTTTTTTATGTCGTCTTTATTATCATTTTTGAATTTGAGTGTTGAATATTCTCCATGAGGATCGAAAACGATTAAGGGAATGTTTTTACTAATCATTTCTTCTAAAATTACGCCGACAGAATATGATTTTCCAGCACCTGATTTTGCTAAAATTGAAAGATGCATTGTTAAAACTTTATCTAAATCTAAGTGAACATCTATTTCTTTTCCGTCGAGTTTTCCTATGTGTGCTCCACTTTCTGCATTTTCAAGTTTTATTATTTCTTTAATAAATTCATCTTCTGCAAGATCAACTTCGCTTCCTATTTCAAATGGAATTCTTGGTTTTTTTATTTTGTCTTCATCTTTGTATCCAAGAACTGTGCAGAATGCAATTTCTTTATCTTCATCTCGCTCCATTTCAACAATTTGACAGAGAATTTTTCCATAAGTTTTATGATTTACTTGAATGTATTCAAATTTTTTAGTTTCTACTTCAACTAAAAATTTAAAATCATTTGTGGTTGCTTTTCCTGTGATTTTTCCTAAAGCCATCTTTAATTAGAACATGCTTGTTCTTTTTATCTTTTGTTATGTTGTCTTTTTTTATTGTTTTCGTTTTATTTTTAAAACAAGATGTGATTTTGTTATTTTTTATCTCGAGGAATGGTGTATTTAAGGAAGTATATTTGTGATTTGTTGTGTTTTTTGTGTTTTTTTGTATTTGTTGTGTTTTTTGTATTTTTTTGTATTTGTTGTTTTTTTTTGGCTTTGTCGTGTTTTTGTATTGTCGTGTTTTTTGGCTTTGTCGTGTTTTTTAGATTTTAATTAAGTAAATTTTAAATACTATCGTTCACGCCATATGTTTAGAGGTGATTTTATGGCTACAAAAGCTAAAGTCGAAACACAAAAAACACAATCAGCAGAGGAACAAGTAGGTTTTCATAAAGGTTCATTATCTACTTTGCTAAAAGAAAGACAAGAAATGGTTAGAATTTTAGGCATTGTCGAACAATTAATACAAATGCATATGGGCGCGCTTAAAGAATTAGGTGTCGACATACAAAAAGATGCTGAAGATGCAACTAATCCTGCACCTAAAACGAAAAAAAAGCCAATAGATGAAATGCTTTAAGTTTTTTGTTTTTTTTGTTTTTTAATTTTCTTGTTGTTATGTTTTAGTTGGTTTGTTTGTTGTTATGTTTTCTTTGGGGTTCTTGTTGTTATGTTTTTCTTTGGTTTGCGTGTTGTTGTTTTTCTTTGGGATTCTTGTTTGTTGGAATATGTTTTTTTGTCTTTAGTTTAAATTTAGCTAGTATAAAATATAATGTCACTATATAGTGATTAAAAATAGAAAAGTATATAAATGATGAAGTAATTCAAAGTATGTGGCATCTCCATTTTTAAGCAAAGATTTCAAACATACAATAAATACTCTTAGAGATGTAACTTTGTTAAATTTGAAACAAGAATGGGATTTTTATAGTGATGATTGGGATAAAATGGGTGCTGATGCAAGAGAATATGCGACTAATGATATTCAATTAAATGTAATAGATTCATTAAAGGAAATTTATGATGCAGATGCAATTTTAGGAATTACTCTGCAAGCAAATCAATGGGTTAGATCTAAAGAAGGAATTCTTAGACAATATTTAAGAACAACTGAAGAAGAAATTGAAAATAGATTAAATTCTAAAAAAATAAAATTTGTGAAACAAAGATATGTTAAGGTTGTCGCTAAATGTAATTCTGAAGGTACAAATACTGTTGAAGAAAAACAAATATCTGAGTGGGTAGATGAACTTGCGAAACATGTTTCAACAAAACATAAAGATTATTTATTAAAACCTGCAACAAGAAGACAAATAGTTAATAATTTGGTACAAATGATTGCATTTCCTGTTTCAATAAAAAAAACAAGCGTAGATGATTATATTTTTGAGGATGCATTTTTAAAAGATATGCAAAGAGATGCAAAATATATTCCTGAAAGTGCTAAAAAATCTTCAGAGAGTTTAGTTTCTTTAATTCTTGTTACTTTGAATGGTGTTAAATATTCTTCGCCTAATGGAAAAATAATAGAAGAAGTAGAAGTTAGAATAAAATCTAGTGAAGCTGAAAAAATGGCTAAGTATACTGTCGGAAAAAGAATGTTTCCGCATCATGATGGAGTTGGAGCTAAAAAGAAAATTTTAAACACAGTAGATATTCCTGGAGCTTGTAAAAATGTTATTAGTGCAGGGCTCAAAGGAGATATGCCTACTGTTAGTTATAGGTTTAAGGGAATTAAAATTGAAGGACCGTATGATAAACAAGTTCCTTTAACTAAAAAGTTTTTAGAAGAAGCAAGACAGTGTGCAGAAGATACTTTGATGCAAGTATTAAAAAATCCGTATGTTAATTCTGAAGGTGAAATAGTTAGAAGTATGAAATCAAGTGTTGATAATTTAGTTACAGGTGCATGGATAGATATGAAAATGGCAGTATCTAAAGCGCCAATGGAAGTTCAAGTTAAAGATGAGTTTTCAAATTTAATTTATACATTTAATAGTCCTCTTGGGCATAATTCAATAGATTATGATTCTAGGCGTAATGAAATTTGCACAACAAAACTATCAGTATATGATGCAAAATCTGGAAGCAAACAACAAATAGTTCTTCCGACGCAATTAATCTTGGATTATCAAGTTAAAGAAATTTTAATTCCTGCATTTACTTCAGTTATAATTTAAATTTAAATTAGCATAAGATTGGTGTAGTAATTTAAATTAATGATTAATTAAATGTTAAATGCGAATATTAAAACAAATTTTAGATTATTATTCATTCTTCAAATATCGTGTTTTCTAATTCTTCATTTACAACATGAAGTATTCTTGAAGAGGGAATAGAATTAAGAGCTGCGCCATTTTTAACTTTAGCGCATCCTAGAATATCATTTTTCCATTTTAAAATTACAAATGAATTATCGACGTTATCAAGAGTTACATCTTTGCCTTGTAACCATTCATGTTTTTGTTCCATGCTAATTTCTACAACATTTTTTTTACACTTTGAATAAATCAGTTGAGCACCTTCAATAGTTAATCTAAATCCATCAGTGTAATATTTTCCAAAATAAAGTCCTATTGAATCAATACGTAATGAGTTAAGATCTATTCTTTCAAGTTCTCTAGTCGATATATAGACTTTATCTTTATTATTTCTAAGAAATACATAATCCAATTTTTCATCAATTCCAAATTGTTCATGCAGATGTTTCATGATTTCTTTTATTTCTTTAGAATTTAAAACTTCTAGATTTTCAGTAATTCTCATTATACGCCCCAAAGAGGATTTGTTTTTCTTTTTATTTTTACAATTTCTTTTAAAAGTTCAAATTCTGATTTAGTTAAATGTTTTGATAATCCTTTAAGTTTTTGAAATTCTTCTTCATTTAAATCTGAATAATAAACATCTCCTTCTTTTAGATGTCGACCAGCAATTATATTTGGAAAACTAGCTGCAACTTGTCGTCCTCTTTCCGCTATGTTAATATTTTTATTTTCTGATTGCATGCTTTTCATTTCATCAAGTTTAGAGCCATCTTTTCCTATAAACATAGTTCCGCTTTTAAGAACACCTTCAATAACTTCTACGCCTGCAATGCAAGGATTACTTTGTCTAAAAATGCAATTTTTTAATATTTCAATTTTTGTAGGTCGTGTTAAACCATCAAGTTCTTTTGCTTCAAAAATATCTTTTTGTTTTTGTCGCCATTCTTGAACATCTTCAAGTAATGAGTAAATTACATCTTTAACAATTATTTTAACTTTTTCAGTCGATGGTTCTATTTTTATATTAAATCCTACAATGATTGAATCAAGAGGATCAGTTTCAATATTTGATTCTGCATCAGATATATCTTTTTTGGAAATAGGGCCTATACTTGCACGTCGTATAGGAATTCCATTTTCTCTCATTAATTTAACTATTGCTTCAAGACTTCCAAGTGTATCTGCTTTAACAATTATTCCTTGTTTATCGGTATCAAATGCAACTTCATCAATTTGTGATTTTATTTGTAATCTGAGTTCTTCTTCGTCTTGTCCTGTAATCCCCATTAATGGCATGCCTGCAATAACATCTTCTGTAAAATCAGGACTTGAAATTTTAACGCCAGTTGCAGCACTAACTTCTTTTACGCCTTTAAATTTTGATTTTTTATCGCGCATATCATTTAATGGTTCAGGCATAAATAATCCTCGAACTTTTGCTTTCAAAGGTTCACTTAGTGTTCCTATCATAACTATTTCGCCAACATTTAATGAGCCATCGTAAAGAATAACATCTATGCTTCGTCCAAGTCCTTTATCTTCTTTAACTTCAAGAATTATTCCTTTCGCTGGACCCTCGACGTTTAAATTTAAATTTTGTTCTAAAAATTTCTGTGAAAGACCTGTTAAAACCATGAGTAATTCATTTAATCCTATTTGTTCTTTTGCTGAGCATGGAACAATTGCAATTTGTTTTGTATAATTTTCTACACGATCAAAACGCTCTGAACTTATGGCGAATTTCTCGAACATAATGCCGACAATTTCATAAATTTTATTTTCAATAACTTGTTGTGTTGCAGGAGTTTGATGATTGAATGTATTCATAAATGAGGCGTCTACTTTTTTAAAGCCAGTTATTAAATCAACTTTGTTTGCAACTATGATAAAAGGAGTTTTATAACTTCTAAGTATTTCTATTGCTTCAATTGTTTGAGGTTTAAATCCTTCATTTATATCGACCACAACTAGTGCAATGTCTGCAAGATTTCCTCCTCTTTTTCTAAGGCTTGTAAATGCTGCATGACCTGGAGTATCAATAAAGAGTATTCCTGGAATTGTTATTTTCATTTTTAATTGTTCAATGAGTTTACCACATCTTTGTTCAATTACAGATATAGGCATAATTGATGCACCTATTGCTTGAGTTATTGCTCCTGCTTCGCCTTTAACAACATTACTGCCTCTAATAGAATCAAGAATACTAGATTTTCCATGATCTACATGTCCGAGTACTGATACAATGGGTGAACGTATTGCCATAAATGTTAGGTAAAGAATACATTATAAAAAATTAACTAATATTTTTTGTATCTAAATTTAGTTTTAGTTTTTTTTAGGGTTGGTTGGTTGTGTGTTTTAGTTTTTGTTGTTATATGTTTTAGTTTTTTTGTCGTGGTTTTTTTGTTTTGTTTTTAGTTTTTTTGTATGTTAGACTAGCGATTTGTTCTTTTTTTGTTTTAGTTTTGGTTATATGATTTTTAGTTTTTTTTAGGTTTTATTTTATTCAATAGAAAAGTATATAAATGACTGCAGATAGGAGAATGCAGGAGGGGTTCTCATGAATAGAGAAGATTCAAAAACACTAATTTATCAAATAATAATTCTTTTTATGTTGCTAGTATCTGTAGGTACAGTTGTAGCATCAGACAAGTTTACGGTGGATGAAAAACCAATTCTATTCAGAATAACTCCTGATGAAGTTGCAGCATATAATTTGTCTGTTACTAATTTTGAGGCAGTTGATAGAATTTATGCAATAGGACTTAGTTCTGGAGATGCAACAAATTGGATAATTTCGCCTAGTATGATAAAAGTTTCTGCTAATTCTACTGCGTCTGATGTCTTAAATGTTTTTCCAAAATCAACAACTAGTGTTGGTTCGTATTCATTATCTATTAAAATTGGATATGCCTCAGAAATTGAGTATTTGTCTTTACCAATAAATATGAATTTTGAAGGTTTTTATACTGATTTTACACCTAACGTTGCATTAACAGTAACTGCGCCTGAAGTTCAAGATCCAAGAGAGAGTATGAAAGTATCTGTTTTGATGAAAAATAGAAATATGCTCGATATGAAAAATGTGACATTGAGAATAAGAAGCGAATTATTCTCTAAAGAAATTGAAACATCACTTGGTCCAAGAAAAGAAAAAACAAATGAATTTCTTTTTGATATAGATAAATTGCAAACACCAGGTGTTTACAAAATTAATGTGGAAGTTTATTATGCTTTAACTGACAAAGTAATATCAGAATCAGAAACTGAATTTAAAATAGATACATATTCATCAATTACTCCAAAATATGAAAGTACAAAAAATTGGTTCATTCGTCAAGATATTATAAGTTTAGAAAATCTTGGAAATTATGAGCGAACAAAAGAAATTTCTTTAGTGATGCCATGGTATAAAAGAATGTTTGTTACATCAGATCCTAAACCCGAAATTATAAGGGTAGATGGCAAATCTAATTTACAATGGGTGCCATCTTTAAAACCGATGGAAGTTAAGACTATAACTGTAACAACTAATTATAGGCCTTTAATAATTGTAGTCTTATTAATTATTATTGCGATTGTAATTTATTTTATGTTAAGAAGTCCTATACTTCTTCTTAAAGAAGCAGGAGTAATAGAACAAGATGAACATGGAATATCTGAAATAAAAGTTAAATTGTTCATTAAAAATAGGTCGAGAAAATCTTTTGAGCAAATAACAATAACGGATAAAGTTCCAGGAATAACTGAATTTGTTGAGTCAAATAATCTAGGTTCTATGAAACCTTCGAGAATAACAAAAACAACTGCGAAAGGAACAATATTACATTGGGATTTAGATAAGCTTGATTCGTTTGAAGAGAGAATAATAACTTATAAGTTAAAATCAAAACTTAAAATTGTAGGAGATATGTCTTTACCAAAAGCAAGAGCTAAATTTACCTGTGGTATTGGTAAGAAAGAAAAGTTTGTGATATCTCCAAATCCTTTATTTTTGAATAGGCCTAAATAGGATTTATTTTTAAAGTAGGAGTTTTACAAGTTATTGAGTATATTTCTTTATTTTATTTTATTTGTTCAAAAGAGTTTTGTATACTATACTTGCCAATCGATGTGTTTTTTTATTTGTTGTCGAGTCTATAATTCTCAAAGTGTGTTTCTAGTGGCGAGCTAGACCGTATCTTGAAGGGAGACGAGAACGTAAGTGAACGTATCCTTGATTATTCCTTTTTGGATAGAGCCTCATTTTGGAAACTTTTATAAAAAACACGTTTTTCTTATATTTTATCCTCCGGTAGCTCAATGGTGGAGCGTTTGGCTGTAGAAACTATTTGACTAACCCGAATGGGTGTGGATGAACGATAGTCAGCTGAGACCGAAAGGTTGGGAGTTCAAAAGAACAAAAAAGAAATTTTTTGTATTGAAAGTCTCCCCCGGGGGATACCCTTTTAATTATTTGTGATTATTTAATTTATCTAAATATGGATTTCGAAGTCTTAGTTCTGGTTTTTAAACAAATTAAAATTATTTATCTTCACCGTAATCTTTATAAACGATGTGCGTTTCCGGAATATACCGGTAAATACAGGTCAAGCTCTAGCGCTGACCGACACATTAAAAGCGTAGATGAGTTATTTAATGAGATAATTTATCTTGAAATCAACGTTATAGGTGCCTAGGTAGTGTAGTGGCCTATCATGAAGCCCTGTCGTATACAAAAATGTTATGCAGAGAGGCTTCGACCCGGGTTCGAATCCCGGCCTGGGCGTTTAATAAATAAGTTTGTAGGTGGGTCTGTAGCTCAGCCTGGTAGAGCACTTGACTTTTAATCAAGTGGTCGCGAGTTCGAATCTCGTCAGACCCGTGCTGGTTTACCGGTTTTAAATAATAATAAATTGCAGAAAAGTTCGTGTTGGGGAATAAAATGGCAAAAAAAGATTCAGTAAAGAAGGAAAAATCTGTTTCTAAGAAAGTAACTAAAGAAAAAGCAATGAAAAAACCTAAGTCTAAGAGAGTAACAAGGACGACAGGTAACAAATTAATTGTTGAGCATAAATTAGTGCCTATGCATACAAAACTTAGTGAAAAAGAAGCAAAAGCATTGTTAGAGTTTCACAATGTAACAATAAAAGAATTACCAAAAATATACATAGATGATCCAGCAATAAGACATCTTGATGTAAAGGAAAATGATATTATAAAAATTATAAGGCAGAGTCCAACTGCTGGTAAAATAGTTTTCTACAGGGGGGTTATAGATGAGTAATCAAGTTGATCTTTCGGCTAATAGATCCAAAATTCTTCTGAGGAAGTACTTTGAGGAAAATTCAATAGTACATTCAGATATAGATTCATTTAACAAATTTGTTGATGAAGAACTTCAGAAAATTGTGGAAGAAAATAAAGAAGTAGAACCAACAATAATTCCAACCAATGTTGAAGAATTTAAAATAAGACTTGATAAAATATCTGTTCTTAAACCAGAAATCACGGAGGCTGATGGTTCAAAAAGAGATCTTTTACCAACAGAGGCTAGATTAAGAAAATTATCTTATGCTGCGCCAATATTTCTTGAAATCTCAGCTCATGTTAATGGAGTACAAAGAGAACAATTCAAAACACAAATAGGAAATCTTCCAATAATGATAAAGAGTAAATATTGTCATTTGAAAGGAAAAAGCAGAGACGAACTTATGGCTGCAGGAGAAGATCCTGAAGATCCAGGTGGATATTTTATAATTAATGGAACAGAAAAAGTTATAGTTGCAGTTGAAGATTTAGCGGCAAATAGATTTGTTGTAGAACACGAATCTACTGGAACTAGCGAATATACTGGAAAAATATTTTCAGAACAAGGATCTTATAAAATACCTCATCAAATAGAAAAAGGAAAAGATGAAATAATTTATGTGACTTTTACAAGAGTTAAAAAAGTTCCTTTAATAGTTGTAATAAAAGCACTTGGTGTTCTTCGTGATGAAGAAATAATGAGATTAATTGACTTACCAAATAGCTCAGAGATTTTTATTAATTTGTATGAGTTTGTTGATATAAAAACTGAAGAAGATGCGATAGATTATATAGCAAAAAGTATAGGAATCACTCAATCAAGGGAAGTTAGAATAGAGAGAATAAAAGAAATACTTGACAAATATTTACTTCCACACATTGGAATGAGTCCGCAATACAGACAACTTAAAGCACAAAATCTTTGTAAATATTTAAAAACATATTTAAGAACAGTTGCAGGAGAACTTCCAGTAGATGATAAAGATCATTACTCAAATAAACGATTGAAACTTTCAGGAGACCTTCTTACAGATTTATTTAGAGTTAATATAAAAGTTCTAATCGGTGATCTTCTATACAACTTTCAAAGAATAGTTAAAAGAGGAAAATTTCCAAGTATTAAAGTCATAATTAGAGAAAAATTACTCACACAGAGAATATATAGCAGTATGGCTACTGGAAATTGGGTAGGCTCAAGAAAAGGAATAAGTCAGAGAATAGAAAGATTAAATTTTATACAAATGTTATCTGCACTTCAAAGAGTAATAAGCCCACTAAGCTCAAGCCAAGAAAATTTCCAAGCAAGAGCTCTGCATCCAACACACCTAGGAAGATTGTGTATGAGTGAAACTCCAGAAGGAACAAATATTGGTCTTAGAAAGAACGTAGCATTATTATCAAGAGTTTCTCGAGAAGTAAACGAAGAAGAACTTTTAACAAAGCTCAAAACTATGGGACTAGAGATGGTGAAGGCAAAATGACTGACGTATTTATGGATAATAAATTTATAGGAACAATAAAAAATCCTGTAGATTTCGTAGATCAAATAATTTCTGATAGAAGACTTGGAAGAATATCAATAGATCTAAATGTTTTATTTATAGAACAAGAAGATAAGGTAGTTCTAGAAACATCCAGGGGAAGAGCAACAAGACCTTTAATAGTTGTTAAAGAAGGAAAAGCAATGCTTACAGAAAAACATTTGCAACAATTAGAAAAAAGCGAAATTTCTTGGTCTGATCTTGTAAAACAAGGAGTTGTAGAATACTTGGATTCAACAGAAGAAGAAAGCGCATTAGTTGCATTTGTTGAAGAAGATTTATCTCCAGATCATACACATTTAGAAATAAGTCCAATAGCTGCAGTAGGTTTAACAACAGCACTTGTTCCTTTTGGAAACTTTAATCAAGGAGTACGTTTAAATCAAGGAGCTAAAAATCAAAAACAAGCAATAGGATTTTATGCAGCAAACTTTTTAGTAAGAATGGATATGGATGTAAATTTATTACATTATCCTCAAAACCCAATAGTTAAATCAATAATGCATGATGTTTCAGAATATGGAAAACATCCATCAGGACAAAACGTTATTCTTGCAGTAATGAGCCATAAAGGATACAATATGGAAGATAGTATTGTAATTAACAAAGGTTCAATTGAAAGAGGCCTTGGAAGATCAACTTACTTTAGACCAATAATTGCAGAAGAATTAAGATATTCAGGGGGATTAATGGACGAAGTTAAAATTCCTGATAAAGAAGTAAGAGGATATAGGTCAGAACATGATTATAGATTCTTAGAACAAGATGGAATAATATACTCTGAAGCAAAAGTAAATGAGGGAGATGTAATAATAGGAAAAGTAAGCCCTCCAAGATTCTTAAGCAGTTCAGATGAATATAGTCTTGTTGGAGACACAAGAAGAGAATCATCCCTTGCACTCAAACACGGAGAAAAAGGAGTTGTAGATTTTGTCACAATAACTGAAAGCGAAGAAGGAAACAAACTAATTCAAGTAAGATTAAGAGAACAAAGAATACCTGAAATAGGAGATAAATTTACATCAAGACATGGACAGAAAGGAGTAATTAGTATAGTTGTTCCAGAACAAGATGTACCATTTACTTCAGGAGGATTAAAGCCAGATTTGATTTTCAGTCCGCACGGAATACCATCTAGAATGACTGTTGCACACATGTTAGAACTTCTATCAGGAAAAGTCGGATGTCTGGGTGGAAGAACAATAGATGCAACAATGTTTGAATCAGAAAAAGAAGAAAACTTAAGAAAAGAACTTCTAGGTATGGGATTTAGAGAAGATGGCGGAGAAACCATGTATAATGGAGTTACAGGAGAACAATACACTGTACAAATATTCATAGGAAACATGTACTATCTAAAACTAAGGCACATGGTTGCAAATAAAATACATAGTAGAGCAAGAGGACCAATACAATTACTAACAAGACAACCAACTGAAGGAAGAGCAAAAGAAGGAGGTCTAAGACTTGGAGAAATGGAGAAAGATACTTTCGTAGCTCACGGAGCCGCTTTAACATTAAAAGAAAGATTCGATCCAGATAAAGTAGTAGTTCCTATTTGTGAAAAATCAGGTCTTGTCGGATATTATGACGCGAAAAGAAACAACAGAGCAATATCTCCAATCTACGATGAAGATTCAGAGATGTCTGACATAGAAATAAGTTATGCATTCAAGCTATTGTTAGATGAGTTCAAAGCACTAGGAGTTTATCCAAAGATAAAACTCAGAAGCAAATTTTAACTAGGGTGATCAAATGGATAACACAAAGCCAATATACAAATATGTTGATTCAATAGAATTCGGACTAATGTCTCCAAAAATGATAGAAAGTATGGCTAAAGCAAAAATAGTAACGCCTGAACTCTATGATAAAGAAGGATATCCAGTAGACGGAGGTTTAATGGATGTAAGACTTGGAGTTATAGATCCAGGATTAAGATGTAAAACGGATGGTCAAAAATTAAAAGAAAGTTTTGGTCACTTCGGTTATTTGGAACTTGCAAGACCAGTAGTGCACATATCATTTGTAGGAGTTCTATTAGACTTATTAAGATCTACATGTAGAGCTTGTGGAAGAATATTAATTCCTAAAGACAAAATAAAATTTTACTCAGATATTCTAGAAAAAATTACACTAGAACAAGGTTTGAATGAAAGACGTGATAAAATAAAAATTATTATTGCGGATTTAAAAACAATTCAAACATGTCCTTACTGTAAAGCAAAACAACAAAAAATAACAATAGAAAAACCAACTACATATATGGAAGAAGATAGAAGACTCTCTCCAATTGAAATAAGATCAAGACTTGAAAGAATACCTGATGAAGATCTTAGCGTATTTGGAATAAACCCAACATCTGCAAGACCAGAATGGACTATTCTTACAATATTACCAATACCTCCAGTAACAATTAGACCTTCAATCACTCTTGAAACAGGAGAGAGAAGCGAAGATGATTTAACACACAAATTAGGAGATATAGTAAGAATAAATCAAAGATTATTTGAAAACATAAACGCAGGAGCACCTGAAATAATAATAGAAGATTTATGGGATTTATTACAATATCACGTAACAACATTTTTTGATAACGAAGTTAGTCAATTACCTCCCGCAAGACATAGATCAAACCAACCACTTAAAACTTTAGCAACAAGAATTAAGAGCAAGGAAGGAAGAATAAGAAAAAATCTTGCAGGAAAAAGAACAAACTTCTCAGCAAGAACTGTAATTAGTCCGGATCCAAAAATAGACATAAATGAAGTAGGAGTTCCTATGATAATTGCCATGAAACTCACAGTTCCAGAAAGAGTAACAGAATGGAACATGGCTTATTTGAAAACATTTATTGAAAGAGGAAATGATAAATATCCAGGATCAAATTACGTATTAAGACCTGATGGAAAAAGAAAAAGAGTAACAAATGAAACAAAAGAACAATTACTCGAAGAAATCCAACCAGGATTCATAGTAGAAAGACATCTAATGGATGGAGATATAGCATTATTTAACAGACAACCAAGTCTGCATAGAATGAGTATGATGTGCCACAGAGTAAAAGTACTTCCAGGTTTAACATTAAGATTAAATCCAGCAGTATGTGCGCCATACAACGCTGACTTTGATGGAGATGAAATGAATCTTCATATACCACAAACAGAAGAAGCAAGAGCTGAAGCTGAAATTTTAATGCAAGTACAAACACAAATCATAAGTCCAAGATATGGCTTAAGTATAATTGCTTGCTTGCAAGATGGAATTTCAGGAAATTATATATTAACAAAAGAAGGATTCAAAATAACAAGACAAGAAGCAATAGATTTACTTGCATCTGCAGGAATTGAAGAATTCGATAAATTACCTAAAAGAGAAATGGTAACAGGAAAAGAAGTATTCTCAACAATACTCCCAGAAGATTTCAACTTCGAAGGAAAATCAAGGATGTTCAACAAAACTCCAAATGATCCAGATGCAATTGTTAGAATAACAAATGGAAAACTAGTATCAGGAGTTTTAGATTCAAGTAATTTAGGAGAAGGCTCAGGATTACTTTTAAGAACGCTTCATAAAAAATATGGGCAAGATCAGATAATAATATTCTTAAGAAAAATAAATGGATTAGGAATAGAAGTTTTAACCAAATACGGATTTACTTCAAAATTATCAGATATAGATCTTGGTAAAGATGCAAGAGCTGATGTAAATGGCGCATTAAATATTGCAGAAAAAGATGTTGTAAAATTAATTTCTGATTTTGAAGCAGGAATACTAGAACCATTACCAGGAAGAAGCATAGCTGAAACACTAGAACTAAGAATACTTGAAAGACTTAACAAAGTAAGAAACGAATCAGGTAAAATAGTAGAATCAGCAGCATCACAAACAAGTAATACGATGGTTATGATTAGAAGCGGAGCTAGAGGAAACATAATTAACGTAGCTCAAATGGCTGCATGTGTAGGTCAACAAGCATTAAGAGGAGGCAGAATTAGCAAAGGCTATCAAGACAGATCTCTTTCTTGCTTTAGAAAAAATGACTTAGGTGCAAAAGCAAGAGGATTCATAAGAAATGGATTCAAAAGCGGACTTAGCCCACAAGAAATGTTCTTCATGGCAATGACAGGAAGAGATAGTCTCATGGATACAGCATTAAGAACGCCAAAATCTGGATACTTATATAGAAGACTTGCAAACGCAATGCAAGATTTAAAAGTAGAATACGATTTCACTGTAAGAGATGCATCAAGAAAAATAGTTCAATTCAATTACGGAGAAGATGGACTCGATGTATCAAAAACAGAAGGCGGAAAAATCAACGTAAAGAGCATAATTGATTCAATGGAATAAATGAAGAGGATGAAAGATGACTGACCATACTGAAATACTCAAAGAATATGAAGACAAATTACCAGAAGCACTATTAAAAGAGGTTCAAGAATACTTACCTGAAAAGTGCGGTAAAGAAAAATTAAAAAAAATACTAGCAAAAGTATTAGAAGAATACATTGAAAGCCTAGCTGCGCCAGGAGAATGTGTAGGAATTCTAAGTGCAGAATCAATAGGAGAACCAGGAACACAAATGACTCTAAATACATTCCACTTTGCAGGAGTCGCTGAGATGAACGTCACAACTGGTCTACCTAGATTAATAGAAATACTTGATGGAAGAAAAACCATTTCAACAGAACTTATGACTATTTTTCTTAAAAAGCCATATTCAGAAGGAAAAGACATAAAGAAAGTCGCAGAATCATTAAAAGAACTAACTTTAAATTATTTCTTAAAAGAAATAGTGATGAACATATCTGAAGGTCAAATGAAGATTTTATTAAATGTAGAAAAAATGGATTTAATAGGAATAACTTCTTCAAATGTACACGAAATTTTGAAAAAAACAGTAAAAGCATATACTTTCAAACTTGATAAAGATAATACGATAGTTGTTACACAAGGTGCAAAAGATAAAGATATAATTCACTTATATAAACTTAAAGAAAAATTAAAAACTATTCATATACATGGAATTAAAGGAATAAAACAAGTTCTTCCAGTTAAAAAAGGAGGAGAATTCTTAATAGTAACTGCAGGTTCAAACTTAAAAGAAATAGTTGTTTTAGATGCAGTTGATAGTACAAGAACATTTACAAATAACATATATGAAGTAGAAAAAATATTTGGAATAGAAGCAGCAAGACAACTAATAATAAATGAACTTATGAAAGTAATTGAAGAACAAGGATTAAATGTAAACATAAGACACATAATGTTAGTTGCTGACGCCATGTGTATGTCTGGCAAAGTACTTGGAATAAACAGATATGGAATAGTAAAAGAAAAACCATCAGTACTTGCAAGAGCATCATTTGAAACGCCAATTGTTCATATAATTAACGCTGCACTTTCTGGAGAATCAGATCCATTAAACAGCGTAATTGAAAACGTAATGATGAATCAGCCAATACCAATAGGAACGGGACTTCCTGGTTTAATTGTTAGAGTAAAACAAAAAGGTAAATAAGAATAAAACTCATCAACCAAACATTTTACACATGTTTTGCACAATAAAGTATGTGGCCTAAATAAGACTCGGAGTCACGGACGAGAAAAATTTAAGGTTAGTGCAAAAGAAGAAAAATGTAAAGGTGCAATACCCACAAATTAAAATTGAGTTACAAATATAGTCAAAAGGTGAAAATCAAATGGATGAAATAAAAAAATTACTTGGTTCAGACAAGTTAATAATAGGAAAAGACGAAACAATGAAAGCCCTTAGAAATGGTAAACTCAAAAAAGTTTTCCTTGCATCAAATGCAGACCCAAATCTTGTAAAAGATATAGAATACTACAAAGACATTGCAAGTTTAGAAGTAGTAACAATAAATTTAACAAATGAAGAAGTGGGCGCAATGTGTAGAAAACCATTTTTTATATCAACATTAGGAGTTCTAAAGTAGAAAAATGAAAACAGTATACGATGTGGAACTATTAAATTTGATGAAGCTCTTCGAAGATATAACAAGAGCAAGACTCAAAGATTGCTTTCATAACAAAGAAAAATTAGTATTTGTTGTGCAAGAAGGAGATTTAATGAGAGCTCTTGGAAAAGATAGACAAAATCTTAAAAAACTAGAGGAGAAATTGAACAGAAACATTAAAATACTCGAATTCAATCCTGATTTATTGATATTTATCAAGAATCTCATGTATCCATTAAGAATACTTGAAATGACAATGGATGATGGAGTAGTTACCATAAAAGGACCTGATGCCAAAACAAAAGGTCTAATGATTGGTGCAAGAGCTCAAAACCTTAGAAATTATGAGGAAATAACAAAAAAATACTTTGAAGAGTTAAAAGAAATCAAAGTAATATGATGATAAAAAGTGTATGAACTTTAGCAAATATCTAAATGAATATTGCTCTGGCAAATACAATGAACGTATGGAGAGAAAAAAATGGCAAAAAAAGCATCTGGATTAAACGCTGGGAACAAGCTAATAAAAAGAAGAAGTGTGAGTAGAACAAAATACAAATGGTACGCTAAAAAAGTTTTAGGTTTGAAGAAAAAATCAGATCCACTCGAAGGATCAAGTCAAGCCTCAGGCATAGTTCTTGAAAAAGTACAAAGAGAAGCAAAACAGCCAAACTCAGCTATGAGAAAATGTGCAAGAGTACAACTTGTAAAAAATGGCAAACAAATAACTGTCTTTTTACCTGGTGATGGCGCACAAAAAATGGTTGATGAACATGATGAAGTTGTAGTTGAATGCATGGGTGGTAAAATGGGTAGAGCCAAAGGAGACCTTCCAGGCATAAGATGGCAAGTCATAAAAGTTAATGACCAATCACTTGTTGCACTATTACATAAAAAAATAGAAAAAGCAAGAAAATAAATCCTTTATTTTTTTATTAATTTTTTAATTTATTTCTTTTGATTTATTTCTTTTGATTTATTTCTTTTGATTTATTTCTTTTAATGGTGATTTGTTCGCGATAAAATCAGAACTCTCAAAACAAGATTTTATGTTTGTTCACCAAAGTAATTTATTTAAAAATATATGTCGCTACGAGTCTTAACATGCCTTCAGTTCTAGCATCTAAATGTTTTTTGTTAAGTGCTTGTTGATATGTTGCAATGCCTTTAAGTTCAAAATTTGGTGAAGGAGTATATGAAATACTGCCTGATGCTCCACTATAAATAAAACCAGTTCCAGTAGAAAAGAATTTGTCGTTGAATTCAAGTTCAATAGTTGCATTAAGATTTACTTTTTGGTTAATTGGAATATCTTTGCCAATTGAAGTATTTACAAAATATCCTTTGCTACTTCCAAAACCTTTTTTTGCATCTATTTTTGGAGTAATTGGAAGTCCTGATGCTGAAGCAGTTAATCCTAAAAGTTTACAATCAGGAAAAGTAGAATTAGGAAATGTGAAATACGCAAAGTTAGGAGATAGAGTTAAATTAATATCGTTGCCTTTTTTGGTTTGACCTAGTTTGATGTTGTGAATGTATGAAATACCAACATCTACTTCGGCAATGGAATCAAGATTGTGTAAATCTTGATTCATCCAAGTGAAAAAGGACACATTTTTATTGCCGCCTTCTAGGTAAATGTGATTCATAGGGTTATTTTTTTTATTCGGACCGAAATTCTGCCTCTTTGAATGTTTTTATTGATTAATTCATCTTGAATCAAAAAATAATTTTGGTTGTTTGTTTTAGTTTCGGTTTTTGTAGAGTCAATAGTATTATTTTGAGCATGAATTTGTGTATATCCGAACGAAGTAATTAATGTGGTGAGTAAAATTAATTTTTTTAAGCTTTTCATATTGGTTCGAAACATAAGTTCATTTATATAGTTTATTATTTTTACTACTTATAAAGGGTTATTTCTTTTGAGTCGTCGTTTTTAAGTCTTGTAAAAGGGTTTTAAAAAACCAAAGGAATTTAAATGCCTACAATGTTCTACAACTTGTGAGGGTGTAAGTATATAAAAAACGCACTAAAAACAATATTTATATATCAGTATACACTTTTATGGATATTTTAAGAGTGTTTTAACGGTGTGAGAATGGGTGTAAGTATAACTGCTGTGCAAAGAAGTCAAGATAAGACTAATAATGATATCTTCGCTCTACTTTTTGAAAAAGATGAAATCACTTGGCAAGATATAATTTATGATCTTATAAAAACAGAACAGATGGATCCATGGGATGTAGATGTTTCACTTCTTGCAGAAAGATTTATCGAGTTATTAAAAGAAATGAAAAAAATGGATTTTAGACTTTCTGGAAAAATAATACTTGCAGCGGCGTTTTTCTTAAAAATCAAATCAGATAAATTATTGCATGAAGATATGGATGTTCTAAATAATTTAATAAATCCAATCGATAATTCAGATGAATTGCTTGGAATGCTCGATTCGATGCCTGATGAATTAAGGGTTCCTATGGAAAAACCTATTTTAACATTTAGAACTCCTCAACCACGAAAAAGAAAAGTGTCAGTCTATGATTTAGTTCATGCTCTTGAAAAAGCACTCGAAACAGATAATAGGCGAACTTTTAAAAGAAATATTTCAACAACATATGCGCCAATAAAAATGCCCAAAAAAGATAGGGATGTAACTTTAATAATAAATGATGTTTATAAAAAAATTCAAATGAAAATGGATAAATTAAAAGTTGTGACTTTTTCAGAATTAATAGAATCAGATTCAAAAGAAGATAAATTGTATATTTTTGTACCTCTGGTTTATCTTGATACTCAAAGAAAAATAGATCTTGAACAAGTAGAACATTTCGGCGAAATAAATATACATATGGTTGACAAGAAAAAAATCAATGTTAAAAGTTCTTAATTTTTATATTTCAAATAGCGGTATGTACTATTTGGCGAGGTTTTGAAGTATTTTGATGTATAATAGAAAAACATTTTTATACTCTCCTCCTTTTCTTAAGACTATGCACGCACTTGTAACAGATTTTAATGGAATGGTAAATATAGGGCTTTATGCTTTTGTCAATGATAACTTTGCGCTTATTGGTAGTGAAATATCTGAGGAAGTTGAAGAGCAAATGAAAGAAGTATTTCAAGTACCAATACATAGAGTAACTTTGGCTGGAACTTCTTTAATAGGGGTTTTTACTGCGGGAAATAATCATAAAATAATGATTCCAGGAATAACTTTTGATCATGAAAGAGAGCATTTAAGAAAGTTAGGTATAAATTTTGTGGTATTTGATACTAAACTCACTGGGCTTGGAAATAATATATTGATGGATGATAATTGCGCATTAGTTAATCCTGATTTTTCGGATGCTGATGTAAAAAAAATAGATGAATTAATGAATGTGAAAACGCAAAGGGCTGAGTTTACAGAAGTTACAACTGTTGGAAATTTAGCTGTTTTAAATAAATCTCGAGGAAGAGCGCTTGTTAGTAATGATTTAAATTCAGAAGAATTAAGATTAATTGAAAATACATTCAAAATTAAAGCGATACCAGGTTCCGTTAATATGGGAAGTCCATTTATAAGAGCGGGAACTCTTGTGAATGCACATGGGTTTGCAATGGGCTCAGCATCAGGGGGGCCGGAACTTGCTAATGCTGATGAAGCACTTGGTTTTTTGGAGGATGAATAAATGCAAGAACAAGAAATGGCTGAAAAAGTATATCATGATTGGATGCAAAGAGTTCAATATTTAGAGAAATTACTTGGCGATCTCGATAATAATATGCATAATATAGAAATATTAAAAGAACAAATAAGTTCATTTGAAACATTAAGAGGAGATGAAGAAATTTTAGCACCTGTTGCAAATGGAATATTTATTTCAGCAAAACTTGTTGATGTGAAAAAATTCAAAGTTAATGTGGGAAAAGGAATAATGGTTGATAAAACAATTCCTGAAACATTAGAATTAATTGAAAAGCAAGAACAAGAAATACATTTAACAAGAGAACAAATTCTTTTAAAGTTAGAAGAACTTTATGAAGATGCAAAACAATTTTAAGTATGTCTTGTTAAAAATAAAAGTTAATTTAAAATATTAAACTTAAATTAATAAATGAAAATTAGGGGATATGTATGTTTAAATTTCTTAAAGAAAAATTAAGTAGTGTTGTGAAAAAATTCACAAAGGATGTAGAAGAAGAATCTGAAAAAATAGAGATTAAACCTGAAATTAAAGAAGAGCTTAAACAAGAAAAGATTAAAGAAATTAGACAAGAGCCTAAAATTAAAGAAGTAATAATTTCTAAAGACGTTAAAAAAGAAGAATTAAAAGTTGTAGTGAAAAAAGAATCTGAAAAAAAAGAAGTACAATCATCTAAAAAAATATTCGAATCTAAAGAAAAAGATAAAGATTCAAAAATCATTTCTAAAAATGAGCTTGAATCTAGAAAAGAGCAAGAGCGAAAAGAACAAGAACAAAAAGAGCAAGAGCGAAGAGAGCAAAAAAAGAAAGAAGAACAAAGAAAAGAAGTTGAGAAAAAAGTAGAAGAAGAAAAAATTCGAGAAGAAAAAAGAATCAAAGAAGAAAAACTAGTCGAAAAAGAAAAAATAATCGAAGAACAGAAAAAAGTTGAAACTCAAAAAAGAATTAAAGAAGAAAAAATAAAGGAAGAAAAATTTAAAGAAGAGAAACAAAAAGGAGAAAAATTTAAAGAAGAAAAAAAAGAAAGAGAAATAGAAAAGATTGCTATTCAAAAAGAATTTGAAAAAAAAGAGCAAATACGAAAAGAAGAAGCGTTAAAAGAAAAAGAACATAATCACGATAATTTATCTGATAAATCACAAAAAGATCCAGTAGAAAAAAAGAAAGGTTTTTTTTCAAGACTATTCAAAAAAGATGAAATTCTTATAGAAAAAATAGAGCAAGATAAAGCTATAGAAGAAGAAATTGAAGAGGAAGTAGAAGAAGAATTAGTTGAAGAATTAGAGCAGGAATTAATTCCTAAATTAGAAAAAAAAGAAATCGAAAAAATTGAAAAAGTAGATGTTGAAGAGCAGACTTCGATAAAACTTGAAAAAGAAGAAAAAATTGAAAAAGAAGAAAGTAAAGGATTTTTTACAAAATTATCTGAAACATTTACAAAAATCAATTTATCAGAAGAAAAATTCGAAGAGATATTTTGGGATTTAGAAGTTACGCTTCTTGAGAATAATGTTGCAGTTGAAGTTATATCAAAAATAAAAGATGATTTGAAAAAAGAATTAATGTCAGATAAAATATCAAGAAAAAATGTTGAAGAAATAATTAGTGATTCATTAAGATCATCACTTAAGGAAATATTAAATATTGAAGGGTTTGATTTAGAAAATAAAATAAAACAATCAAATAAAGAACATAAACCATATATTATTGCAGTTATAGGAGTAAATGGTTCAGGCAAAACAACAACGATTGCAAAATTATGTCATCATCTTCAAAAAAATGGACACACAATAGTTCTTGCAGCAGCAGACACATTTAGAGCAGCAGCAATACAACAATTAGAACATCATGCAGAAAAACTAGGAGTTAAAATGATAAAGCATGATTATAATTCTGATCCTGCAGCAGTAGCATTTGATGCAATAAAACATGCTCAAGCAAAAGGATTAGATGTTGTAATAATAGATACTGCAGGAAGATTACATTCAAATGATAATTTAATGAATGAACTTAAAAAATTAATTAAAGTTAACAAACCAGATTTAAAATTATTTATAGGGGAGAGTATAACTGGAAATGATTGTGTTGAGCAAGCTCAAGTTTACAATGAAATAATAGGAATAGATGCTATAATTTTAAGTAAAGCGGATGTTGATGAAAAGGGCGGAGCTGCATTAAGTATTTCTTATGTAACAAAAAAACCAGTTCTCTTCATAGGAACCGGACAATCATATGATGATTTAAAAGAATTCAATAAAAAAGATATACTTGAAAGTTTAGGGTTCTAAATATAATTATTTTTTTTTAATTTTTTAATGGTTTGTAGATGTAGGTTTATTTTTTAATGATTGGCTTTTTTTGTTTTTTTTGTTTTTTTTGTTGTTGATGTTTTTTGTTTTCTGTTTGTTTTTTTGTTGTTGATGTTTTTTGTTTTCGGTTTGTTTGTTCGGTTTGTTTGTTTTTTGTGTTGTTTTTCTTGTTTTTTTCTTTATTTATTTTTGTATTTATTTTCTTTAATTTTTATTTGGCGAGTGATTAGTCTTCCACAAGATTTATAAATAAAACATTTGTTTATGTCATTATTAGTTTTAATTAGTCGGGGGGAGAGGAAAAAATGGCTAAAGAAGATATGAATGATGCTGTAGAATCTACAGAGGTTAGCGTTGATGAACACGTTGATCATAAAGAGCATAAGATGCATAAAGATCACAAAGAAAGTAAATTACATAAGCATGCAAAACATGATAAATCAGAAATGCATGAAGATGTTTCTTCAAAAAAATGTTGCGCTTCAAAATGCGGGCCTAAAATTTGGATGATATTATCAGTTGTATTTTTAGTTGTAGCTGTGTTATTTTTAGTTCTATTTTTAACAAAAAATGGTTCTTCGAAAGCAATGAGTGAAGAGCAAATTAAAGTTGAAGTTAAATCATTTATAGATGACAATTTACTTCAACCAGGAATGACATCTACAATAGATAAAGTTGAAGATGTGGGCGAAATATACAAAGTTACTGTTGATGTTGGTGGTCAAAAAATAACATCTTACATGTCTAAGGATGGTAAAGTTTTCTTTCCTTCAGGACTTGTTATTGATGAAGTAAAAGCAGCACCAGCTGCACAAACACAAACACCAACAAATATGCCTAAGACTGACAAACCAGTTGTTGAAGTATTTGTAATGTCTCATTGCCCATACGGAACACAAATAGAAAAAGGATTGTTGCCTGTTGTTGATTTGCTTGGAAATAAAGCAGACATTAAAATAAAGTTTGTTAATTACGCAATGCACGGACAAAAAGAAATAGATGAACAATTAGTTCAATATTGTGTACAACAAGAATACAATACTCAATACTATAAATATTTGCAATGTTTCTTAAATGCTAGCGATTCAGCAGGATGCAGAGCAACTTTAGGTTTTAGTGAAACAACTATTAGTACCTGTGTTGCTGCAACTGATGCGAAATTTGGAATAAGCAAAGATTATGCAGATAAAACTACTTGGAAAGGATCATTCCCGAGTTTTAGCATATATGGTGCTGAAAACATTAAATATGGAGTGCAAGGTTCGCCTACTCTTGTAATTAATGGAGTACAGTCGAGTGCAGGAAGAGATCCAAATAGTTTAAAGAATGCTATTTGTGCAGCGTTTAACGAAGCACCTGCAGAATGTGATACTGTTTTACCAACTGCAAGTCCATCTCCAGGTTTTGGCTTTGGAACAAGCGCATCTGATGCTGCTGCTGCTCAATGTGGGTAAGTAAATAATATTTTTTTCTTTTTCTTTTTTTTCTTTTTTTTTAAAATCAACGTAACTTTGTTTATTGTGTTTTATTATGATGCACTGGTCAATCTAGCGTAAAGTATATTAATGATTTAGATTTTTCAAATGTATGACTACATTCTCTAATTCTAGACTTAGTTCCTTTGAGCAGTGCCCACAAAAGTTTAAATTTCATTACATAGATAAAGTAGAAACAGAGATTTTAAGAACTATTGAAACATTTATGGGTGAACTTGTTCATCTAACTCTTGAAAAATTATACAAAGATTTAAAATTTTTAAAAACTAATACTGAAGAAGAATTAATTCAATATTATGATGAAAATTGGGAAAAAAGTTGGGATGATAGAATTCTTATTGTAAAAGATTATTCAAAAGATAATTATAAAAAAATGGGGGAAAAGATGATTAGTGATTATTATAATCATTATGCTCCATTTAATCAAGGTAGAGTAATAGGTCTTGAAACTCAAGATTTTTTAGATTTAGATGAAAATTATAAAATACATATAAGAATAGATAGATTAATGATGATGGAAGATGGAGTTTACGAAATTCATGACTATAAAACAAATTCCAATCTTAAAACTCAGCCTGAATTAGATGAAGATAGACAACTTGCAATTTATGCATTAGGTGTAAAGAAACTCTATCCTGATGCAAAAGAAATCATTCTTGTTTGGCATTTTTTGGCATTTGATAAGGAAATGAGAAGTACAAGAACTGAAAAACAATTAGAAGATCTAAGGGTTGATATTTTATCTTTAATTGCTAAAATAAATAATGAAAAAGAATTCAAACCTATGCAATCAGCATTATGCGATTATTGTGAATACAAAGCGCTTTGTCCTGTTTGGAAACATCTCTGTCAACTTGAAAAAAAATCAGTTGAAGAATTTAAAGTAGATGAAGGATTAAATCTTGTTAATACTTATTCCACTTTAAAAGAAGCGGAAAAAACAATTCAAGAACAAATTGATGCAATATCGATAAAAATAAAAGATTTTTCTGATTTTTTTGGAACAAAAAAAGTATATGGGACAAATCATGCTGTAACAATATGGTCTAAAGAAGGAATGAAATTTCCAGGAAAAGCGGATTTAGGTAGACAGAAATTTGTCGGCGCGATTAAAGCATTAAATTTATATGATAGATTTGCAGAAGTTGATAATTGGAATTTGGAAAAAGAGTTTGAGTCTTTAGATGCAGTAGAAAAACAAGTTTTAGAGCATTTTGGTAAGAAACAAAAAACTATAAAATTATATTTAAATAAAAGAGATAAATAAATAGATCAAGGTATGGAGTAAATTACCTTAGGGGTTTTAAATTCATTAAAATAAAGATTTAAAATAATAATTTTTAAAGAATGATGTTAAAATAAAGATTTAATATGGCGATATTATTAACATTAGAATAAAAATTGTAATGAGGATTTGATATTTATGACTAGTTTAATTGCATGTTTAACTACAGGTAAAGGTGGATGGGCGCGAGTATCTGAATTAATGAACTCCATGGAATGGGAAAAAATATATTTGATTACAAATGAATTTGGAAAATTAAATTTCAAATCAAATAAATCTTTTGAATTAATAATAATAAATCCTGATGAGCCCATAGATGAAATAAAATCAGCGATAATTTTACAATTAAAAGGAAAAATAAAAGATTTAGAAGTAGCACTTAATATTTCTTCAGGATCAGGCAAGGAACATATGGCGATAATATCTGCCATATTAAGTTCAGGGTTAGGTCTTAGAATTGTTGAAGTTGAAAATGGAAAAATGAAAGTGGTGTGAAAACTTATAGTCAGATTAAACTTAGTGTGAGCTGAATGTAATATGAAAATAACAAATAAAGAATTAATTGAACGTGCCAAATCTATAAGTTGTGCAAAAAATTTAAATTCAAGAGTTAGGGTTGCAAGTGTTGGTTGCGCGCTCATATCAAAAAAAGGCAATATTTACATAGGAATAAATGTGCATACTGATTGCGATTTAGGCTTTTGTGCAGAGCATAGTGCTATTGCAAATATGATATTAAATGAAGAATATGTAATAAAAAAAATTGTTGCAGTTCATGGAGAGAAAATATATCCTCCTTGTGGAAGATGTCGAGAATTAATGTATCAGCTTAGCTCTGAAAATAAGAACACTAAAATAATTGTAAGTGATAATAAAACAATGACTCTCAAAGAACTTCTACCGGATCCTTGGGAAGATTTAGCAATTAAAAAAGAAAAAAATAGATAAATTATTCTAAAATGAATGTTTATTTCAAGACATTTTAAATTCATAATTTTAAGTTAAATTGTTTGATTTACTGAATGCATATAATTAAAGCTTATTTTATTAAGATTAATAATTTAATTTTTAGAGTAACTTTTATATAGCTTGCAATATTTTCATTTTGATGAAGATAAGAATAGGGGGGCAAGCGGTTTCTGATGGGGTTATGATGAGATCAGATAATTACATAAGTACTGCTGTTAGAACGTCTAAAGGTAAAATAAGTGTAAGAACAAGAGAATATCATTCTATAACTGAATCAAATAAATTTTTAGGTTTACCATTTATTAGAGGCATTGTAACTCTTTTCGAACTCATGGGGCTTGGATTAAAAGAGATGATGTGGGCATCAAATAAGAATATGAAAAAAGAAGAAAGACTCTCAAAAAAAGAAATTATTTTTGCAATAGTATTATCTATTGTGATTGCGCTTGTTATATTTAAATTAATTCCGTGGGCACTTGCAAATTTTGTGTCTAAAATATTTGGTCCTTTAGGTATTTGGTTAAATGTTATTGATGCAGTTTTTAAAATATTAATACTCATAGGGTATTTTTCTTTACTTGGTTTATCAAAAGAAATAGGTGATTTATTTGGTTATCATGGTGCGGAACATAAAACTGTTTCTTGTTATGAAAAAAAATTAAAGCTTACACCACAAAATGCGGCTAAATGTTCAAGAATACATCCTAGGTGTGGAACTACGTTTGTATTTATTGTTTTTCTTGTAGGTATATTTTTTTATGTTTTAATTCCTCCAGCTACTGGGTTTTGGCTCAATTATTTGATAAGAATTTTATTGCTTCCATTAATTGCAGGAGTTGCATATGAATTAATACGACTCGAAGGCAAATATTCAAATAATAGATTTGTAAAATGGATTATTTGGCCAGGGTTACAATTTCAAAGATTAACAACAAAAAATCCATCTAAAAAACAAATTGAAGTTGCAATAGTTGCATTGAGTGCATGCATACAAAAAGAAGAAATTAGATTTAAACTTAGTGCTAAAAAAGTAAAATAAGATAGTAAGATAAAATAGTAAGATAAGATGATAAGATAAGACGATAAGTGTGTGATTTAACGTTCAATTATATGATTAAATTCTGATCTAGAAATTTTGTTTTCAAAATCTAGTACGTCTATTCTTCTCTTAAGTTTATTAAAAGAATCAACTTTTATGATTTGTTTAAACTCAGAACCAACAATTGTTTTATATTTTGTTGCTTGTTCTACAAGTTTTGTTATTTCAAATATTTTTTCTCTTAATAAGATAAATTCTGTCTCACTTTCAGTTTTTAATGTTTTTATTTCAATTTCTTTTATTTTATGCAAGTCTTCGAGTTTATTTATTTCTTCAATTAATTGGTTGTATCTCTCAATCATTGAAGAAATTTGATTTATAGCTGAAGGACTAGAATAATTGTTTTGATTGTTATTTTGCATAAACATTATTTAGCTAATAATTAGAGGTATATAAAAATCTTTTTGTATGTGCTTTTTGTGGTTTTGTTATTGTCTGTGTTTTTATAGCTAATTTATATTTTCGTCTTAAAGATATAATCATTCATTTTTTAATAGTAACAAAGCTTTTTATATCTTCTTACAACTTAATACTTGTCCTACGGGAAAAAGGGGTGAGGTTGCGAATGGAGTTATTACCGCCTAAGCCACCGAAAGGTGCAGGCATCGACAAAATAGTGAAAAAAAAGGATGAAAAAGAAGTTTATTCTAAAAGTTCTTCTAAAGATTATTCTAAGACTTACACTTCAAAAAATAAAAATAAAGAGGTTTCGAGTTCAGAACTAGAATTATCAAAGAGTACTCTTGAAAACACAAAATTAGATAATTTAAATAATAACTCCTTCGCAATATCTGCTAATTCTTCATTTGATGTGCCGTCAATTTCTTCAATAGATTCAACTACTTCTGCAACTTTAGATCAAAAATTAAATACACAATTAGATGAAGTATCAGATAACTTAAAAAATTCACAAGAAAAAAAGAAAGGGTTTTTATCAAGAATTTTTAGTAAAAAAAATAAAGATGGTGTTGATATAAAAAAAACATACAAATCAAGTGCAGATGAAGAGCTTGAAGTTTTAAGACAATCATTAGGTATGACTGATCCATCAAGAAAAATAGAATTTCATGATGATGAATTAAAATCTGATTATGTTGCAAGAACGTCTTGGGATAGTCAAGTTGTTGATATTTCGGCATATAGAAAATCAGGAATTGATGAAAATAAAATTCAAGCGCAAAATCAAACGCAAACGTTAAGCAAATATGATAAAAAATTAAGTGTTGATAAAAAAGTTGATAAAAAAGATAAGAAGTATACGATACTTTTACCTGCGCCTGAAAAAGAAGAACTTTTACCTATGTTTAATTTAAATAAATTAGATAATTCAAAAACATTTATTGATGCCAAAAAACCTGTATCACAAAATATGGAAGATGTATTTAAAAATTCATCAAAAGAGTGGCAAGAAGATAGATTAAAATTGCAAACTGAAAATATGGTGAAGGATGAAAAAACTCTGAAAATTTTGGATGCTAAATTACAAAAACTTCTAGTATCATATGATTCAAAAATATCTGGAGTTGTAGCTAAAAAGAAAAAAGAAACAGCATTAGATTCTGTAAAACTTGACAAACAAATGATAGAAATACAAAAAAGAATAAATAATATGCAAAAGAAAGAAGCAAATTTACTTGCTCGTGAACAAAAGATAGTTCAAAAAGAAAAAGAATTAGAAAATAAACAACAAAAAGTTCTTGATTTGATTAAGAATAATGAAGATTTGAAAAAAGTTGAAATTCAGCTTGGCGAGAACATAGACAAATATAAAAAAATACTCTCTAAACAAAGAGAAGATATGATGAATGCAAAAAAATCATATGATTATGAAAAAAAAGAATTCAATGTTAAACGCCGAGATATTCAAATCGAAACAAAGAAATTACAAAATATGTATGAATCTGAGACGCGAAAAGGAAATACTAGACTCGAATTACTTTCAAAGAAAGTTGCTGAAATGGAAAACTACTTAGAAGAAATTGTAGCTAAGGCTCAAAAAGTTAATGATCAGTTAAAAAATAGAGAAGTAGTTATTCAAGAAAAAGAGAAAAAGATCGAGGCAAGAATAAATCAAGAAAAAAATATTTTAAGTGTCTTAAGAGAAAAACCTCGACAAGAAGTTGTAACTGTTTCTGATTTTTCAAAAAAAATACTTGTCGATATAAAACCTGTAAAAGTTGTTGATATGAAAGGAAATATGGCTGTATTTATAGATGATGAAGATGCAATAAATAAAAAAATCCAAGATTGTCAAGATATTTTAAAAGAAGAAAATTATGAAGACGCTAAAATGCTATATAATGAAATTAGAGAAGAATTTTCGAAGGCAGATATAGTTAATGATAAGAAAATAGAAATAAGACATAAAATTAGAGAACTATATGATGAAATAGCGTTAGGAATAATTTCTCCTAGAAATTAATTTTTTTAATTTTTTTAATTTTTTACTGTTTAATTTATTTGCAACTTATTTTATTGTTAAGAATATCAATTTCAAATTTTTTATCACAAAATTTTTCTGTAACATAAATATTTGATAATGAATGGTTGCTTATATTTTCAGTAATTATGCTTCCGCCAACAACACCTAAAAAAGGAATTAGTTGATCAGTTAAATATTCATCGACAGGAATATTTTTAGTTATTTGCGTTTTAAGTTTGTTTGAATATATAGAAATAACTTTAGTTAATTCTCTATCGTCTCTGAAAATTTCTGAATAACCAGTTCTTATGAATTTATCTTCTATTGTAGGATTTTCAAATAATGCATAAAATAAAATGCTTCCGCCTTCATCATCAGAGGTAGAGCTTAGAGTATTTATTGAAATAGGAATTTTAAGTTCAGAAAAAGACATTTTAATAATTTCAGTTGTTTTTTCAGGCGTTTCTTCTTTCCAAAAATTTTTTGACGTGTGTAATATACATTTAATCGCGATTAATTTTCCAGGTGTTTCTCGTATGAAGGGTTTGTTTAATGAAAGTCCTTGTATTGAAAGAGAAACAAGTCCTCCTCCTTTTGGATAGAATCCTTTTTTTGAAACTAGGCAATCTAGTTTACCATAATCTTCAATACATGGAAGATATATTTCTTTAAAATAATCAATAGGCGTACTCCATGCAACATCTGTTCCTCCTTTCAAATTTAATTTAATTTTTTTTTCAAAAAAAAGACAAGGTAATATAATTGATTGTAATGCAAGAGTTATGCTGCCTGCACTTCCTATGTCGTAGGTTATTTCATTTGAAGATAAATCTCCAGGATAAAATTCTATTTCAGTTGAACCTAATTGAGCTCCGAGTAATTTCGCATTACAAATTTTTTGTGCGAGTTGTAATGATGCGAGATGTTGAGGTTTTAGACCTGATGACGGTCTATTTGCTCTTATTTGTGTAATTCTAAATGGTTTTTTTGTAAGAATGGATAAGGCTAAACTTTGTCGTAAAATACTCCCTCCTCCTTCTCCATGAGCGCCATCTAGTTCAATCATTTATTATGAAAGATAGTGTTAGAATAAAAATGTTACTTTTAAATAAGTATTATTGCATGGTGTTTAGGGAAATTATTTTTTTGCAAGTAGCTAGTTTTTGACATTAAAATTGTATTTATTATCGAGTCTAATTTTTTCTAGTTTATTCTCTATGAGGGGGCACACCTGCACGAATTTTTTCTACAGTGCCTGTTGTAGCGAAAAGTCTATAAACTCTTAATATAAAATTATGTAAAAGAAGAGTTATTAGAGGATTTCAATGTTTGATTTAGACCATCATTTAGATAGCGATGAAAAAATGCTTTTATTTTTTAGGCCGTCAAGAAAAGCATATGTTCATCATTATTTATTTCATTTTATTTTAATTGTTGTTTTTATTTATTTTTCAATATATTTTAGTTCACAAGAGTTTATTAGTATCGCATTTTTAGTTTTATTAATAATTCCTATCGCGTTTTTATTAA
The DNA here is from genome assembly GCA_041660865.1 of Candidatus Woesearchaeota archaeon. Classification (GTDB taxonomy): domain Archaea; phylum Nanobdellota; class Nanobdellia; order Woesearchaeales; family 21-14-0-10-32-9; genus 21-14-0-10-32-9. Next base: position 245,739 of record JBAZVO010000001.1, on the reverse strand, counting down.
GGCTTGAGTATAGAATATTTTCAAGAAGGTATGGTTTAACAAATGAACGATTGCTTTATAGCAACGGAATTTTTATGGAAAAATTTAATAGTATTCAATATTATGCAATAACTGATATTTCTTTTAGTCAAAGTCTTTGGGATAAAATAATGAACACAGGCACATTATGTGTTAATACTGGAGGGGGAGATGATTACGAAATTAGATATAGAAAAGTTAACGATCCCTTAAAAGTTAAACGAATGATGAATGATTGTACGCCAAAAAGAAGCGGTAAAAATAGAATTAAACAAGACGAAGTTGAAGAAACTTTAGAGTCTAAAGAAGATAATAATTAATATTGAAAATTATTTAATTGAAATAAAAAAGAAATAATATAAATAAAAAAATACGTTTTGTGTTCAATCTAAATGATTTTTTTCAAGTGGGTTTGGCGTTCCTTTTCCAGAGAGAATAACATCATCAATTCTAAGAATCATAACGGCAACTTCACTCGCACTTGATATTGCTTGGGTTTTTATTTTCAAAGGTTCTATTATTCCTTCATTCCAAGAATCCATAATTTTACCAGTAAATACGTTTATTCCTGCCCATTTTTGATTTTTATCGTGCGCCGCTTTAAGTTCTGTTAGAACATTTATAGGGTCAAGACCCGCGTTTTCAGCAAGAGTTCTTGGAATTATTTCAAGAGTATCTGCAAATGCTTGAACTGCAAGTTGTTCTCTACCTGAAAGAGTGTTGGCAAATTTCTTTAGTTCTTTTGAAACTTCCATCTCAACACTTCCAGCTCCTGCAACAACATATTCATTACTTAAAGTTGATAGAACATCGCCAATTGCATCATCTACTGCTCTTGCTACTTCGTCAATAACGTGACTTGTTGCACCTCGTATAAGTAATGTTACTGATTTAGGATTTTTGCAATCGCGAACATAAGTCATGAATTCTTCTCCAACTTTAACTTGTTCAACAATTCCTGCAAGTCCAAGATCATCTTTTGAAAATTCATTTAAATCACTAATTATTTTAGCGCCTGTTGCTTTAGAAAGTCTTGCGAGATCACTTTTTTTAACTCGTCTAGTTGCATAAATTCCTTTTTTTGCAAGGAAATGTTGAGCTAAATCATCAATTCCTTTTTGACAAAATACGACTGTTGCTCCTGTTGATACAATGCGTTCAACTTTTTTCTTTAGCATGTTTTCTTCAACATCTAAAAATGATTGAAGCATACTCGGATCAGTTATTGAAATTTTAGCCTCTGTTTCAGTACCTTTAATTTCAATAGGCATATCAAGTAGAGCGATTTTTGCATTTTTTATGCTTGTTGGCATTCCAGCATGAACTTTTTCTTTATCAATAACAATTCCTTGGATTAATTCTGACTCTTCAATGCTTCCGCCAACTTTTTTTTCAACTTTTACATCATCTTTACTCAAAATTAATTTTCCGTCATGTTCGTTTGCAACTTTATATATTGATTCAACAATTAGTTTTGCAAGATGATCTTTTTTATCTTCAGGACCTTTGCCAGTTATTGCAGTTTCTACAATTTTTAATAAAGTCTCTTTATCATTTTTATCAAATTTAACTGCGAGTGTTTTTAATATTTCTTGAGATTTATCAGCTGCAAGTCTATAACCTTTTGCAATTATTGTTGGGTGTATATTATTATCAAGAAGTTCTTCTGCTCGTCTTAAAAGTTCTCCAGCGAGAACAACTGCAGTTGTTGTTCCATCTCCTACTTCTTCTTCTTGAGTTTTAGCAACTTCAACAAGCATTCTTGCGGATGGATGATCTATGTTCATTTCTTTTAAAATTGTAGCACCATCATTTGTAACAATGATTTCGCCCATACTATCAACTAACATTTTATCCATTCCTTTAGGACCAAGAGTTGTACGCACTGCTTCAGATACAAGTTTCGCTGCAAGAATATTCATGCGTTGTGCGCTTTTTCCTGTGTTTCTTTGTGTTCCTTCTGATAGAATATAAACTGGTTGATAATTATCTTTGTTTTCCATATATGTCCCCCTATAGAATAAGAATTGAGAGTAAATTTATATGTTTTGCGGGAAACTCGTTTAGTTATTTAGTGAGTTCTGTGTTGATGTTGTTTTTAAAGTAGTTTTCATGTAATTTAATAATTGGAATATCTAAATTTCGTAATTCGGGAGCAAAATCATATACTGTTAATAAATTTTGTACTGCTTCAGATAGAGTTTTGCCTGACATGAATGGGAGAGGTTTTCTTTCCGAATAATGTGCATGAGCGAATTCGCCTAAATTAAAAAGACTAGTTTTCATTTCAAAATTATGATTTCTTGCAACTTGAAGTTTATTCACTAACGAATCTTCTGCACATTGTGGGTGGGTGGTCATATCTTTTGATTTTAATAGATCAAAAACTTTCCAAGATAATTTTTGTTCACTATCTTGATCAAAAAAAATATTTGTTGAAAAGTTATAAGATGATTTAATTGAATGATTCTGTAATAAAATTAAATAAGGTATGGCGTCGATTATTGAATTTCTTAATTGCATAATGTCTGGTTCATTTACATCATCAACGCGATTAATAAATATTTTTTTTCCATGAACTAAAATTTGTTCATTGTAATGACTATCTGATCTTAGGTCGTATTCACCTGGATCATAAAATCCTTCAAGTGCGCAGTTTATTTGCATAAGTTCGAGATACTGGATTTTATATTTAAATGTTTTTATTTTATAGGGGTTACATTTTTTTATAGGGGAGGGATTATATTTTTTAAATGATTTTGTGTTGTTAAGTGATGATAATATTGTCGTTGTTTTGTTAACAGAAGTTATTAATTTGTGGTTACAATTTTAAGTTTAATAAGATGTAGTTCGCGTTCTATGGTGATTTGTTTTACAATCATTTCCAGTAATCCATAAATAATCATTAATTTCTTTACTGTTAAGAATAATATTTTTAGAATGTAATTTGTGTTTAAGTTTTTCAACGGCCCAAATTGTATTTGCTCTAATTTCTATTTCGTATGTACTTTTAGCAGGAATTAATTCTTGGTTACGTATTTTATTTGAAAGATCTGAATCGTATTTTAAAATTCCTTCCTCTTCAAGTTTTCTTGGAAGTATGTAATCAGCAAGTGCAGTTAGTTCATCTAAATGTGATAAATTGAATATGGGTGCTAAACTTTCAACTAATGCTTGCGCTCTTTTATAAAAACTAATTATTTGTCCATCGTATTTTGCTTCGTCTTTAAATGAAGGAATATTTGTTATTATTTCGTTAAGTAATTCTGGCGCCGTATTAATATTAGAAATCATGTTTCTAAAATCTTTGTCATATTTAGTTACTATTATTTTGCCTACTTGATTAATTATGTTTAAACGCTCGTCGAGCAAAGGAATCGTGATGTTTCCTCTTAAAATATGTGCCAAATCACTTTTAGTGAGATTTGCCTGTATTGTCGGATTTAAAATATTTATTCCTTCTTCTTCTGCTCGAAGTAAAGATTCAATAAGGCTCCAAGTTCCTCGAGTATGTGTTGTGTTATTGTGTGTAACTTGCCAATATGGTGTGTCCCAGTAAGAAAAACTTAGAGAGTTAAATGCGACTAGAAGATGAGTTTTATTTTTTTCATCTAATAAACTCAAGTCAAATGGGCTTTTTTCTATCCAATCTTTATTTTTTAAAATGTTAGGAATAATTTTTTCACAATATGAATCTATGCTTTCATCAGATATATGTACGTGTTTTGAATTATTTGTAACAAATAAAGTGCTATCTAATATTTCTTTTGCATAGTTTCTTGAGTAGGTTATTTTGTTCACTATTTGAGAAACAATGTTTATTTATATAATATTTCGTAGTATATTTTTTACAATAACAAACTTTATATAGTATAAATGTTTTGATTTGTAAAATAAGCAGGGGATAGTTGAGAAAATTCAAAAAAATCGTTACACAAACGACGCACAGTGTATGAATTTGCATCGATGTTTATTCATACATTGACGTGTAAACACTGCAAAATGAATATTGATAAGATCGACAAAAACCTGCTACGCATGCTCATAGAAAACTCTAGAACACCAATAGCTCGGATTGCAAAGCAACTTAGGGTATCGAGAGAAGTCGCCAACTATAGGCTGAGTAGATTGAGAAAAAATGGAGTTATTTTGAGTTTTGTTACAGAGATAAATACAATTAAACTGGGCTTTATCGGAGCTGCAGTTTTTGTAAATGTTAAAGCAACAAAACAAAATGATTTCAAACAATTCCTATCAAATCAGCCCTTCGTTTCCTGGGTTGCCGAGCTCTCCGGCATTTGGAGTTTCGGCTTTTCCATAATAGGAAAAACAAATGAAGATCTCGATTCAAAATTTTTACAAATTTATTCTCAATTCAAAGATGATATACTTGATCATAGATTTACAATTCATAAAAAAAATACTTATTTTTATGAAAAATATTTAGAAGAAAAAACTATTATTAGTAAAAAATTAATAAAAACAAATAAAATATTCAAGGTTAATCTAGGGAGTTTATCAAACAAAGAAGCAGATGCCAAAGATAAAGTGGTTTTAAAAGAACTTTCTGGAAATTCCAGAGTTGATAGTGTTTCAATGGCGAAAAAAATAAAATTAACAGCACCTGCTGTTGCAAAAAGAATAAAAAATTTAGAAGATGAAGGATACATAAATAAATATTCAATATTTGTTGATGTGTCTCAACTTTCATTGTTTCAATATAGTGTTTTTGTTGTAAATAAAAGTTTAGATAATAAAAAAAGACTTCTATCATTTTTAGCAGAGCATAGCAATGTTTCTTTTGTTGCCGAATACGTCGGAGATGAATTTGTAGAATTCGGATTATTTGTTAAAAACCCTTATGAATTAAGAGAAAATTTACAACAAATAGAAGAACAATTTCCTGATAACCGAGTGATGGAAGTATCATTATTTCAAAAAGAAATAATATCGATAGGTCCTCCAAAGTGCGTTTTTGAATGAATTACAAATAAAAATTGTACATGAGAACATATTTGGAAATATTCAAGCTCTTATGAGCCCTTTTCACTTCGTGGTCACCACCATCCTCACTAAATAGAGTTTAGCGTCGAATGTCGAGCTCCTCAGAGGATTCATATTTATTCGTCCACTTTTAGGGGTTTTTGTTTTTTCTATGTTGTATCCCGAGAGTCCATACTTACAAATTAGAGGTTCATAGGGGAAAAGTTTCAGAAATTTATTTCTTTGCTATTTTCCAGAAATCTAAAAAGAATTTTTTATATGATTCTGCAACATATTCACTTTTTATAAGAAAGGCTGTTTTATTTGTAAAAGATATGGTTGCAACATAATCTCCAAATATATATACTCCGAGAGGAAGACTGTAAGAGTAGAATCTCATTTCAAGATTTTTAAATGTGTTCCATTCAGGAAGGAATTTTCTATCTGTTGAATTTAGTAGTAAATTAACTTTAACTCCGTTTTGAATTCTTCTTTGATGATGCCCTTTTAAAAATAGTATTGTTTCTTTCTGCTCAAGCTCTTTTCCGACAGTAAAAACATAATAAGTATTATTTTTGCCTGTTTCTTCAAGAATTAAATTAAAAACTGTTCTAATGCCTTGCCAACCTTCAAATACTTGTGCTGTTTGAGTTTTTTTTGTTATTTCTCTTTTCGAATCAAGTTCTGGAATTAGTTTCTTAAGAAGAATTTTCTTCTCATTTAGGGCTGTTTCTTTTTTATCAACATAATCAAGAATTCTACTCGGAGACGCTGCTTGAAAATACAATGTCTTTTCTTTTATTATGGATGAAACCATTCCTTTTTCTTTTAGTTTTTCAAGTATTTCATAGACTTTACTTCCAGTTATTTTTGATTGGGTTATTATAGGACCTGTAGTTGTTTCTCCAAGTTCGAGCAAAGCTAAATATACTTTGACTTCTCCTTGAGTAAACCCGAGGTCTTCGAGTATTTTGGTATCCATTTTTTAATGATTTATTCAACAATATATAAACCTTTCTTCTTATTCCGTATCAAGGGGGAAATAAGCTTTATTTACTTAACAGTAATTACTAATATAAGAACCATTAATTCAAATTAAAAATCAGAGGTGAAAATAAATGGATTCAAATTATAAAACTAAATTAATAGATGCTGCTTCGAATAGGGCTAAAATAAAAAAAAATAACGCATTGACCGACATAAGGGACATAAATACATCAAAACATAACGATTTGAGCATAAAAAAAGTATTGCTTTTTGGAACTTTTTACGGATGCGGATTCGCTAAAGGCTTTCTCGATTCAACAGGAATAGATATACCAAAAACGAGCGATAATATTCTTCTTTATGGTCCAACTGTAACGAATGGCATCAGAAGTTTATATGATGGAATATTAATGGCTGGAGAATTAAAAGCTAAAAGAAAACACGATTCGCAATTAGAACAAGAACTTAAAAAAATAAACTTAACTAATAATACAACCTTAAAAACAACAGTAGGCTGGACGGTATTAGGAACAGCTATTGCTGCTTCAACAACAGCAATAGGCTACGCTTCAGGATATGGTATTGGGTACATTTTACAAAAAAATACTTGAAACAAAAACATAGGTGAAAATGATGACTGATGAATTAAATTTGATTGATAGACTAAAAAAATTTCCTGAAGTAATAGAGCATAACGACTACCTTGAACGACAAATGTATCTTAAAAATATCTGTGCAGATTATTTAAGAAATTTAGATAAGTTTAGTGTGGATGATTCTACTAAAATTATTTCAGGATTAGATGTTGCAGTAACGCTTTACAGTACAGCCATAAAAATTCATCTTATGCAAGAAAAGTAAGTATGAACTGAAATTAAGTAAATTATCAAAATTAGAGGTGACTTAATGACTGAAGAAACAAATTCGCAAGACAGAATAAAAAAATTAAACAAAATTGTTCGTGATTTAAATTTATCAGATAATAGTCTTATGGAAGAGCTTTTTACGAGTCCAAATTATGCATCGAGATTAGAAAAAAGAGAATACAGTAGTAATAAATTTGTTCTCTTGAACTCATTAGGGGTTTATCTTAGTTTAACTTTTAGAGATTTTTATTATGGTGCTGGAAAAATTAAGAATATTGATGAATTCACAGCAACACATTCATACATACAGAAATTTGAAGTCGAAGACGACATATTTGGGCGAGATTATGCATCATTTTGTTCTCTTGGAAGATTTGAGCCTAATAATGGTGGAATGCATAGAGTGGTTGCTTGCGCTATACGAGAAAATGTGTCGGAACTGATAGAAATAGTTGCTAATGGTGAAAATGAGGCACTTACTTTAGATGCATTTGGTAAAGGATATATAATTTCAGAGACTTTGAGAAGTAAAGGTTTCAATTATAATCCTTTTTCTGAACCCACAGGAATAATTACGGCAGGAACATTTATCGCACTTTACAATAAAAATATTTTTGACAGAAAAGATGCATTTGAATCTATGAATGGTATAATTAAGGGAGAGGCAATAGTCAAATACAAAATGATACTTAAAACTAAAACGCGGTGAAAATGATGTTTGAAAAATATAAGGAACGAAAAAAACAAAGAGAAGAATTAAAAAATAATCAAAAAGAAGAAAAGAATAAATTAGAAAAAATTATGTCAGAGTTTGATAATAATCTTATTTTGTTTCCAGGAAACAAGTCTGAGTTCGAAGAGTGCTTCAACATCCCAATAGATATAGTTGATACGCATTATAATGATAAATTTGTTTCGAGATTCAGATGTATAAGTCCAAGCATCACTTCTTTCTATTTCGGAAGAGAAGAATATATTTTACCCCTTACATCAGAATACAATCCTGCGAAAAACAAACGTGCCGATGAATTTCTTTTAAATGAAAAAGTTATAGCATTAATCCATTATATGCCTTATGAGGGGGCTGCACATATAAGAGAAGGAGTAGGAGTGCCCGTAAAAAGAAAAAGCTAAGCGAATATATCAATAATTAAATGAAGATATGATTGTACTTAAACAAAGCATTATATCTTATTTTAAGTAATTAATTATTTTTTCCATCATCGTGAACTACCTATTTCGCAATGTCCCACAGCTCCCCGAAGGGGGCAACCCCCTCGCTTGACAAACAAACATTTATCGACGAGCTCGGACAAAGGTGTTTGAGCAGGTTTTCATAAGAGTCAATTCTTCAGTAACCTTTATAAACAAAGTTTCTTTCCTAAAGATTACCAATGATTGATGAGGCGTAATTTACGCTGAAAGAGGTAACATTCTTACTTTTTAGTTACCAATAATCAAGGAAAAACTAGATTCAAAATCTAGAATACAAAATAAAAAAGTAAAAGAAAAATAGAGTAAAAAACAAAGAATAGGAGGACGTAAAATGTCAGAAAGAGCATACGAAGCAGTAGAATTAGCAAAGAGATCAGGAAAAATAAAAAAAGGAACAAATGAAGTTACAAAAGCAATAGAAAAGGGCCAAGCAAAATTGGTTGTTGTAGCAGGCGATGTTTCTCCTAAAGAAATAACAATGCATATACCAATGATGTGTAAAGATAAAGGAATACCTTGCGTAGTTGTTCCATCAAAAGAAGAATTAGGCGCAGCAGCGGGCTTAGGTCTTGGTGCAGTTGCGGTTGCAATCACAGAAGCAGGAGATGCTAAAGACATCTTAAAAGAGTTCTAAATAGGAGGAATTCAAGATGGCAGACGAAATCAAAGGCGGAGTTGTTTTTTCTCCAGCTGTCCCAGCAAGTGTTGAAGAAATTGTTGGTAGAACAGGTACGAGAGGAGAAGCAATACAAGTAAGATGCAAAATCCTAGAGGGCAGAGACAAAAACAAAATCTTAAGAAGAAATGTTAAAGGACCTGTTCAAAAAGGAGACATCCTGATGCTTAGAGAAACAGAAATAGAAGCAAGACCTCTAAACAAAGCAGGAAGAGGAAACAATTAAGGTGAACTAAAATGATCAAATGCGATTTTTGCAATTACGAAATTGAGAGAGGTACAGGAAAAATGTACGTTAAGAACGATGGAAAAATATTCCATTTCTGCTCAAGCAAATGCGAGAAGAATCAACTAAAACTAGGAAGAAAACCTAGAAAAACAAAATGGACAAATGAGTTCAGAATTGTAAAGAAAGGAAAAGCGTAAGGTGACTAAATGGTAGATGAATCAACATTAGTTATTTTGAAACCTGACGCGGTTCAAAGAGGATTAGTTGGAGAGATAGTATCAAGATTTGAAAAATGCGGATTAAAAATAGTCGGCATGAAAATGGTTTATCCTGATGAAAAATTAGCAGGAGATCATTACATAGCTGATGAAAATTGGCTAACAACAGTCGGTAAAAAAAGTAAAGCCGCGTATGAAAAGAAAGGAATAACTCTAGATAAAACTGATCGTGAAATAGGTGTTGAAATAAGACAGTATTTAATAAAATATTTAACCATGAGTCCGGTTGTTGCATTAGTTATAAAAGGACATAATGCAGTTGCGCACGTTAGAAAAATAGTTGGCGCAACAAGTCCTGGCGATGCTATGCCTGGAACCATAAGAGGAGATTTCTCTTTTGATACGTATCAATTAGCTGATGATTGTACTAGACCTATACAAAATCTAATACATGCATCTGGTGAAGTTTGTGAGACTCAAAGAGAAATAAAACTTTGGTTTAAAGATGTAGAAATTCACGATTGGAGAAGAATCGACGAGGATTTACTTTACCGAAGAGGATAAAATCAAAATACAAAAACACACAGGGTGAATAATAATGGCAAAGATGGTAGATAGAGTAACTGAATTGATGGTGAGGCCTGAACGAATAAGAAATATAGCAATAGCCGCACACATCGATCACGGGAAAACAACGTTTTCAGATAACTTGCTTTTTGGAGCAGGAATGATGTCACAAGATCTTGCAGGAAAAGCTTGCGCTCTTGATTTTCATGAGGATGAACAAGAAAGAGGAATCACAATAGATTCAGCAGCTGTATCAATGGTACATACATGCGAAGGTCAAGAATATTTAATTAATTTAATAGATACACCAGGTCACGTTGATTTTGGCGGAGACGTTACAAGAGCTATGAGAGCAGTAGATGGATGCATAGTTCTTAGTTGTGCTGTTGAAGGTATAATGCCACAAACAGAAACAGTTCTAAGACAAGCTCTAAAAGAAAGAGTAAAGCCTATTTTATTTATCAATAAAGTTGATAGATTAATCAAAGAATTAAAGTTAACGCCTGAAGCAATGCAGGAAAGATTTACAAAAATAATCTTTAATGTAAACAGATTAATAAGGCAGATTGCAGAAGAAGAATATGGAAATAAATGGCAACCAAATGTACAAGATGGTAGCGTATGTTTCGGTTCAGCATTTCACAATTGGGCTTTATCAATTCCATACATGAAGAAAAAAGGAATAACCTTCAAAGAAATAATAGATGCTTACGAATCTGGGGATTATACTCCTTTGAAAAACAAAGCACCATTACATGAAGTTGTTCTTGATGCAGTAATAAAACATCATCCAAATCCAAGAGATGCACAAAATTACAGAATTCCTAAAATATGGCATGGAGATTTAGAAAGCCAAGTAGGAAAAGATTTAATGGCATGTAATCCTAATGGAAAAATAATGTTTGTAGTTACAAAAGTAGTAGTTGATCCTCAAGCAGGAGAAATTTGTACTGGAAGATTATTTTCTGGAATGATGAAAAAAGGAGAACAAGTACATTTAGCTAAAGCAAAGACTGATTTAAGATTACAACAAATCTATATTTATAATGGGGCAAAGAAAGAAATTGTAGAAAGTGCAACTTCTGGAAACATTATAGGAGTAGGAGGTCTTAGAAATGCTTACCCTGGAGAAACAGTATATACTGCAGGTGAGGAAATAGAATCATTCGAAGCAATAACATATATTTTTGAACCAGTTATAACAAAGGCAATTGAAGCTAAAAAACCAGGAGAACTTCCAAAGTTAGTTGAAGTATTAGTTCAAGTAGCAAAAGAAGATCCTTCAGTTATAATTGAAATTAATCAAGAAACTGGCGAACACTTAATGCATGGAATGGGAGAACTTCATCTTGAAATAATTGAAAACAGAATCAAGAAAGAAAAAGGAGTAGAAGTAATAACTTCCCCGCCAATTGTAGTTTATAGAGAAACTGTAACAAAAACAAGTCCTGATTCATTTGAAGGAAAATCTCCAAATAAGCACAACAAATTATATTTTAGAGTTGAACCTTTAGACCATGATTTATCTGTTGCAATAAAAGAGAGTAAAGTTCCTTCAGGAAGAGTTAAGAAGAAAGATACTGAAGTTTGGCAGAAATTACAAGAACTTGGAATGGATACTAAAACAGCTAGAAACGTAAAAGACATATTCAAAGGAAATATGTTAATTGACGGAACTCGTGGAATAGTTCACATTGGAGAAATAATAGAGATGGTAATGGACATGTTTGAAGACGTCATGAATTCAGGACCGATTGTTCGAGAACCATGTTTCGGAGTTAAAGTAATTCTTGATGATGTAAAACTACACGAAGATGCAATCCACAGAGGCCCAGCACAATTATACCCTGCAGTAAGAAATGGTATAAGAGGCGCAATGCTTAGTGCAAGACCAATAATCTTTGAACCAGTTCAAACAATGAGTTTCGAAGCACCAGCTGAATTTATGGGAGAAATTTCAAAACTGATACAAAACAAGAGAGGTCAACTCCTTGATGTACAACAAGAATCAGAAACCATAACAGTTACAGGAAAACTTCCAGTAGGCGAAATGTTCGGACTCGCATCAGAACTTAGATCCGCTACAGAAGGTAGAGGAAGTTCATCACTCGTTGATCAAGCCTTTGAAAGATTACCTGAAGAATTACAGGCAAAAATTATAATGAAAATAAGAGAAAGAAAAGGCTTGAAAGGCGAAGACGCACCAACCGAAGAATAAATATATTTTTTTATTTTTTTTATTTTTTTCTAGTTTTTATTTAAGATTAATTCAAATATGTTTTTCGCAATTTCATTAGATAAAACAAAGTTGATTGTTTCTACATTTTGTGGTTTAGTTAAAATAAACTCATCAATGGCCTCTTTTGCAAATTTCGCAGAAATATCCATAGGTACATTGAATGCGCCAGTAGATATGGCTGGAAATGATACGTTTTTACATCCAAGAGTCTCTGCAAGAATTAAACTATTAAGATAACATTTTTTTAACAAAAATAAATCTTCTTTTCCATGTTGTGGGCCAACAGTATGAATAACATATTTGCAAGGTAATTTATATCCTTTGGTTTGAATTACACTTCCGACAGGCAATCCGTTTAAGAGTTTTTCTTTTCTTATTTGTAAACATTCATCAAGAAGTTCAGGTCCTGCAACTCTATGAATTGCACCATCAACACCGCCGCCGCCTAAAATTGATCTATTCGCAGAATTAACTATTGCATCTGCGTGTAGTGTTGTTATATCTCCAGTAATCGTATTTATTTTCATTTTGACGATTAATTTTTAGATGTTCTTTTTGTATTTTTCGCTTTTTGCACGTTTCAAATTAAATATAGAATATTTGTTAACTTACAGTAATAGCTAACAGTATATATTAACAAGTTATTTTTTGTTTAAAATGTGTCGAATTTAGGTCTTTCAATTTTTTCAACAAAGCTCCAAATAATATATATAAGCAAACATGAGCCTATTAAAATCATTGATGCCATTTGTTGTTGCTTTGCTTTAAGAACTTCTGCTGCGCAAGTTGTACAGTATATATAATTGAAAGCAAACATAGATCCTGCAAGAGGAGCAAATGATGATATAATTGATTTTGTTGCAGTTGGTTTAAAATTCATAATGATTATGGTTAAAGGTTATTTAATAATTTTATGGTATTTCTTTAAAATAGCAACAATACTTGCAACAATAATTGCGAAAATCATCATAATAATAATTACAACAATAATGGGTGATTTTGATGTGTTTAAATTATATTTTGTTAAATAATACAAGTAAAATACTAATAAGTTGTTGTAGTAAATTAATGTGTTGATGTCTTAAATAAATATGGTGCTGTAGTAAATAATGCTTTTTTCAAAGTACAACAAAATATTTAATAGATCTTGCGAGTTCTGTAATTTAGATGGTTTTTGAATAATATGGTGATTGAAAAATATAGTGATTGAAAAATATAGTCAATGTGAAAAAATGAAAAAGAACAAACCAAGACGTGGAGAAAATAATAAATTAATATTAATAATTATGTTAATATTTTCATTAGTTGCATTAATAATCTCAACACTTATAGAAATTCAAACCATTAAACATAGTAAAGTATTGGAAAATGTATGTGTTGCAACAAGTTCAAATTGTGGTGCAGTTCAAAATACATCTTATGGCACATTTATGGGCATAAAAATAGCAATAATAGGGATGGTTTCATTTTTTTTATATACATTAATATTAATTTACAAAATTTTGCAGGACTCACAAATTACAATAAATAAAATAAATAAAAAAATAATTGATAATATGGTAGTTAGTGCAGGGATTATGGCAGGAATTGTCGGGATATATTTTATAAGTTTACAAGTATTTATTATTAAACAATATTGTATTTATTGTTTAGTTGTTGATTTAATTGCAGTAATTGTAATGATTTTAGCAATATCCTATAAATTATTTAAATGAACACGATAAGTATATAGTATATGATAAGTATAAATTGGCGGAAGATAAGTACATAGAAATTAAAATTAAATAATTAGATATAAATTAACGAGGTCATTAAATATTTTTTACAATTTTATTGTAATTATCTGCTCGAGCCACTCAAGAGCATTGAGGGAAAGCTTTATAAATTAATATTAATTCCTGTAATTCTGAACGGAAAACCTGTATTTTAAGAGGGACAGTGACTGTTTAATATTCAATAAAAACAAAACCTATGAGATAGGAGGGGTAATAAAATGGCAAAAGATAAACCACATATGAACTTGGTATTTGTAGGACACGTAGATCACGGTAAATCAACGACTGTAGGAAGACTACTTTTTGATTCTGGAAATGTAGATGAACAAGCAATGAGAAAGCTTAAAGAAAAAGCTCAAGAACTTGGAAAGGGCGGATTCGAATTTGCATTCGTAATGGATAACTTAAAAGAAGAAAGAGAAAGAGGAGTAACAATTGATCTTGCTCACAAAAAATTCATCTCAGACAAGTTTGAATTCACAATAATCGATGCACCAGGTCACAGAGACTTTGTAAAGAACATGATTACAGGAGCATCACAAGCAGATGCAGCAGTTCTAGTTGTTGCAGCTAACGATGGAATTAACTCACAAACAAAAGAACATGTATTCTTATCAAAAACTCTAGGAGTAGGACAACTTATTGTTGCAATAAACAAGATGGACATCTCAGGAGTAGATTACAAAGAAGAGAGATTCAACAAAGTTAAAGAAGAAGTATCAACTCTAGTAAAGAGCGTAGGTTACAAAATAGACAAAGTTCAATTTGTAGCAATCGCTTCATTAAAAGGAGACAACGTTGTTAAAAAAGCAGACACAATGCCATGGTACAAGGGAACAACTTTACTTGAAGCAATGAACAATTTAGTACCTCCAGAAAAACCAACTAACTTACCATTAAGAATGCCAATTCAAGATGTATACAACATCACAGGAATAGGAGTAGTTCCAGTTGGAAAGATAGAAACAGGAATAATGAAAGTAGGTCAAAAAGTTGTAGCAACTCCAGGAAGAGAAGGAAAAGGAGTTCCAGGTGAAGTTAAAAGCATAGAAATGCACCATGAAACTTTCCCACAAGCTGAACCAGGAGACAACGTAGGAATAAGCGTAAGAGGATTTGGAAAGAAAGACATAGCAAGAGGAGATGTTATCGGACCAGCTGAAAGTCCACCAACAGTAGCTGAGGAATTCACTGCTCAAATAGTAGTATTGAATCATCCAAGCGTTATAACTGCTGGTTACACGCCTGTATTCCACATACACACAGCACAAGTTGCATGCCAATTCATAAAAATCGATAAGAAACTAAATCCAGCAACTGGAGAAGTATTACAGGAAAATCCTGACTTCATCAAGAATGGAGATGCAGCAATTGTTACACTAAGACCAGTACAACCATTAGTTGTTGAGACTACAAAGGATAATCCAAAACTTGCAAGATTTGCAATTAGAGATTCCGGAGCAACAGTCGCAGCAGGAATGTGTATCGCACTGAAGAAAAAGGCATAAGCCTTTTTTCTTGAGGTTTCAAAATGCAGAGAGCAAGAGTAAAGTTGGCGAGTACAGACATAGCGAAAATTAACGCTACATGTGATTATATCAAAGATATAGCAGAGAAAACGGGCGTTGTAATGAAGGGACCAGTCCCACTACCAACAAAGAAGCTCAAGCTCACTACGAGAAAAAGTCCATGTGGAAACGGTACTGCGACTTGGGATCGATTTGAAATGAGAGTTCATAAAAGACTTATTGACATAGGTCTTGATGAAAGAGCACTCAGATTAATAATGAGAGTTCCAATTCCAGAAGGTCTTAATATCGAAATTGAGATGATTGACTCGTAAATATTTTTATTTATTTTTTAACTTCATTTTTCTATTTTTTTCTAATTTTTCTAATTATTTAGGATGTTTAATAGCTTATACGGTTATAATTATTCATTAAATTTTTAGATTGTGCTAGTTTATAATAAATATATTTAAGAATAAGTTAATAATTTGTAAACTTAATTTATAGTGTTATGATGATGAGGATGAAAAAAAAACAAATTGATTCGAGAGTTAAGACTATTAATAATTTGAAAGTTAAGTCTTTGTCAAATGTGAATTTAGTTCGTAATTCTAAAAAAGTGCTAGTTTTTGGAACATATGATATTTTACATCCAGGACATGTTGCACATTTAAAAAAAGCGTCAAAACACGGCGTTCTTTATGTTGTTGTGGGTCTTGATAAAACAGTTAAGGATAACAAAAAACGAGAGCCATATAATGATGAAAATACAAGATTGGCTGCAATAAAAAAAATAGATTGTGTGTATGATGCGAGATTAGGAGATGTAGTTGATAAATATAAATGTATAGAAGATATACGTCCTGATTTAATTTGTCTTGGATATGATCAAACGTATTTTATAGATAATTTAAGTAAAGAGTTAAAAAAACGAAATTTGAAAACAAAAATTATACGATTCAGAAAAGGACATCTGCCTCATATTTATAAAAGTTCTAAGTTAAGGGAAAAAATGTCTCAGAGATAAATTTCTTGTTAAATAGTGGGGTCGTAGTATTAATAAGTCTAAGTTTTGTTAAAGCATTTTTGTTAAAATGAGTTAAATTAAAACAAGTTACATTAAAATAAGTTAATCTGGTTTGGTTTTAGCAGTTTGAAGAGATGTAAAAAAGTCACTTGCAATTACGCCTTCAAATCTATACAAAGGTTTGGAGTTTTTAAATTCCACTGAGATTAAACCATAATTGCCATTTATGTGGTTTTGTTCTATCGAGTTGAATAAATTTTCAAAAAATACGAGTTGTTTTATTAATGCAGGATTTAAAACAGAGTCATTTATGGTATAGCTTTCAGAAGTTGAAATCATGTTTGATTGTTGATTAGGAATTCCTTGAGCATTAAGTATTGATGTATTAATTATGCCTAATATTTTTTTATTAGTTTTGGTATATTCTTGTTTATTTGGAAATTTACTAGTAAGTGAAGGTAATGTTTTATAATGTATGCTTAAATGTTCATCAATGTATAGTGTTGCAAGCGCTGAATATCTTGGGTTTGAATTGCCGAATGAGTTTTTTTGTAAGTAAGTTCTAGCTTTCATCATTTTTTTTTCTTCAATAGTGCCCTTGAGCGATATTTCTTTTCCAACGGCGTCTAAAATGTCTGGTTGAAGATATAAATAGTCTCGCACTGAAGAGGTAGTGAGTACCAGATTAGCATATTCGTCTATTTTGCAAAGAGTTTCAAGTATTTTGGAATCAAACGACTTTATTTTATCATCGAGGTACTTAATAGTATGTAAGTAGCTTTTCTTTTTTTTGTCTAATTCAGCTTTAACAGTATCTATAAATGAATCTTCAGAACATATTGAATTTGAAAGAGTATTTGCGATTTGTTCAGTAGTATTAAGTTTGCTTTTTATTTTGTTTAAAACTGTTTCATAAATTTTAATTTCAGATGATTTAGATTTTGTAGTTGGTGTATTTGATGTTTTGGGCGTATTTTGTGTATTTGAGATATATTCATTAAGAGTTTGAGCGAACGCAGTATTTTTAAGAGCTAATTCTTTTGCAAGCGAATCTATATTTTGATGAGTATTGGCTAAATTTTGTAGTTCCTTAATTTCTTCAATTGTAGTTGTTGCTTCAGCAAGTTTAGTTTTAATGTGTGCTTGACTAAATATATATGAATGCATGAGTCGTTTGATATGTTTTAAATTAGGAACTGTTTTGTTTTGAAGTTCATCAGGATATGTGTTTGCGTAATTAATAATTTCATCTAATTTAGTTTTTAATTTACTTAATGATTTTTCAGCGATAGCATCATATAATGGATTGAAAAATTTTAATGATTCTAATTGACTTGATCTCAACATTTCTTGTTGTTGTATGTGATTTTCGTAGTCGTTTATTTTTGATTTTAAAAGAGGTATTTGTTTTTTTGCAGAACGTTCTATAATTAGTTTAAAATAATGGTCTAAACTAGGATCTCTGAGGGCTGATTCTAAGTCTATGCTTTTTGCTGAATATGATTGATGAGGATTTGTTAAAAGTACGAATTTAGTAGGGGCATTATCAGATAAACCATAATGATAACTTCCGCTTTCAAATCCTTCAACTAGGTTAGTTATGCTTATTTTTACTCCTTCTTGTAATTTTTTAACTTTAGCTTCAAGAATTTGTGTTCTATCTTTTGATCTTGCCGAAGGTGCTAATTGCAAGGCTTCAAAAATTGTTTTGAAGCTATATTTATCTATGAATGCGCGAGTTTCTCCAAGTTCTAAAAATTTGTCGTGATTTTTATAATGGCCTTTATCTGGATGATATACTTTGAGTAGGGAAGTTATTCTATCTGTTACTAACTGCTCAGCTACTTCAAAAGAAAGAGTTCTTAATTGAGAGGGGTCTTCAAGTAATAATTTAATTATGCTTTCTGCTTTTGTCCAATGCATCATGATTTTTCCTCATTTAAAGTTATTATTAATAGGAATCCTGATCTTGAAGATGTTTAAAGATTGCAGAATTTTCAGGATCTGCATTAATTGCAAGTGTTGCAACTAAATCTATTGACATGTATTTGTATTTATCATTTTCATTATATAGGTCTCGCATTCTATGAATGATTGTTCCTGTGCCTAATTTACAATCGGTTTCAAACATGGTGAGTTCTATATTTTCTATGGTTTCTTTAACTTGTCGCGCTGTTCCATTTTTTATTAAATCTCGAATAAAAAGCATATTATCATAAGATATGTAGTTTTCAGCATTAGCAACTACATATGTTTCGGTGCTTTTGTGAGATAAAGGTTCTATTTTTTTTGTTTTATAAGTTATTGCGCCATTGTCTTTTTTATATAAATTAAGAAAATCATCTAATTCATTTATTGGAATTCCGCCAAGTATGAGTTTTTCTATAGATGCTGGTTTAATTGAATAATGTAGTATTAAATTTGATACAGTGTTTAATTCGCAAAGATCAAGTTCACATTTTTTAACAAGTTTTTCAATTCTTCCAGGTTTGTAAGGGGTATCTAAAAGATCATTTGTTATTTCTTCAATTATTGAGTCGTATTCTTGAGGAGATAATTGTTCTAAATCAGTAAATTCTACTGAGGCTTCTAAATGTACGTCTTTTGGAGATATTTTTAATAGTGCGCTTTCAAGTTTTGTTATTGCATTATTTAGGTTTGAATTTAGTTTCATGTCTAATGTTTGGTTTGCTGATTGAGTGTATAATGTCATGAGGTCACCTGTTTAGGTTTATAGAATTAGTAGTTATTTATAAATATTGTGTCTTTTATCACTTCATAGTGGGAATATTATTGTGTGGTTCTAGTAATATGTACTGGTAACCTTTTTAACATCTAATTAATTTCTTATAATATGTGTGGAATAGTTGGTTTTTTTAATATGCAAGATGCTAGAATTAGATCTGAAACTGCCCTTGAAATTATAAAACATCGTGGGAAAGATGCATATGGATATGCTGATGCATTTAATTTATGCATAAATGAAGATCTTCCTGGAGAAACTGCGCATGCAATAGGCCACGCATTACATGCGATGAATGATTTGATTCCTCAGCCAATTGCAGAAGGAGATTTTGTATTTATAACTAATTGTGAAATTTATAATTGGAAAGAGCTTAATAAAAAGTATGGTCTAGAAACAAAAAATGATGCTGAAACTCTTTTTAAAATTCTTTCTATAAGTCATGATTTAATGGAAACGCTTGAAGAACTTGATGGAGTTTATGCTTTTTGTTTATGGAATAAGAAAACTGGAAAAGTATTTTTGGCAAGAGATATAATTGGAGAGAGACCTCTTTGGGTGTATTTTGATAAAGAAGAAGATGGTTTTGCTTTTGCTTCTGAAAAAAAAGCGATGCTAGGGACTGGTTTAAATAAAAGAGATATATTTGAATTAAATCCTAGGCATCTTTTAATTTATGATTTAGAAACTAATTATTTATCAAGAGTTTATAGATCGTTTTTTGAGACTGGACAAACAGACGATACACAAGAAGAAATACTTTTAAAAACAGAAAAAATTTTGTTAAATGCTATAAAAAAAAGATTACCCAAAAATAGAAAAATAGGTTTGCTTTTTTCAGGAGGAATAGATTCTGCATTTTTAGCATTAATATTAAAAAAATTAGGTGTTGAGTTTACTTGTTATTTCTCATCTATGAAAGAAGAAGGATTAAGCGATAGTAAAGATCAGCCTTGGGCTGAAAAAATTGCAAAAGAATTAGATTTAAAACTTAATTTAGCAGAAATAAATCTTTTGCAAGTGGAAGATTATTTAAAAAAAATAACTCATTTAATTGAGGATAATAATGTGACTAAAACAAGTGTTGCATTAACTATGTATGTTGCAGCAGAAAGAGCGAAAAAAGACGGAGTTCAAATATTATTTTCGGGAATTGGAAGTGAAGATATTTTTGCAGGTTATAGGCGTCATAAACATGGCGGAAAAATAAATGAGGAGTGTTTAGCGGGTCTAAGAAGAATATATGAGCGAGATTTGTATCGTGATGATGCCATCATGATGAGTCATACAATAGAATTAAGAGCGCCTTATTTAGATCTTGATTTAATAAAATACTCTTTAACAATTCCTGAAGAATTAAAACTTAATAATGAAGAAGATAAATTGCTTCTTAGAAGAATTGCAATAAAAAATGGGCTGGCGCCAGAATATGCGTTTAGAAAAAAAGTTGCAGCACAATATGGAAGTAATTTTGATAAAGCAATTCATAAACTTGCAAATAAAGAAAAAAAATCAAAACCTGAGTATCTTAAGAAATTTCATGACGAAGGAAATGTCAGACTTGGTGTTCTTTTAAGTACGGGTAAAGATTCGTGTCTTGCAGCACAATTAATGATTGATCAAAATTATGCAATAGAATGTTTTATTACTCTTAAAAGTAAAAATGCGGATTCGTACATGTATCATGGGCCAAATGTTGATCTTGCAATACTTCAAGCAGAATCTGCTCAAAAACCTTTGATTTTGCAAGAAACAACAGGAGAAAAAGAGAAAGAATTAAGCGATTTGAGAAAAGCGTTAATTACTGCGATTGAAAAATATAATATTGAAGGAGTAGTCACGGGCGCGTTATTTTCACATTATCAAAGAGATAGAATAGAAAAAATATGTGATGAATTGGGGCTTAAATGTTTTTCTCCAATGTGGCATATGCTTCAAGAAAAAGAATTGGAAGTTCTACTTTCTCGAGGAATAAAATTTTGCATCGTGAAAATAGCAGCAGAAGGTTTAACTAAAGATTGGCTTGGCAAAGTAATAACTCAAAAAGAAATAGATTTGCTTCAAGAGTTAAATAAAAAAATGGGATTTAATGTTGCAGGAGAGGGTGGAGAATATGAATCATTAACGCTTGATGCGCCCTTTTTTAAAAAAGAATTAGTTTTAACAAAAACAAGAATAGATGTGGAAGATGAATATACTGCAACGCTCATTGTTGAAGATGCTGAACTAAAAGACAAGTAACACTGGACGAATGTTAGCAGAAGTTTATTAATTCTTAACATACCTATTATTTCATGGATTTTAAAGAAAGAAATAAAAAAGTTGCAATTTCTCGTTGGTTAAAAATTCATTCTAAAGAAAGAGAAAAAATATTAGGAGATTTAGGAATAAATGCTAAATATTATACTTATTTGCCTAAAAATAAAAAATATTCAAGAGTTCATATAGTAATGATAAATAATAATGAGGAATTACAAATATATGGTGATAAAATAGTTTTTGGCATCAGAAAAAGCAACATTCTCTTAAAAAAATCATTAGTTTTATAAAATAAGCAAATTTCTTTTGTTTCGTGCAACGTTTGCATATGCCCTAAGCAAAGCTTAGTGGTAGCGAATGTATCATTCGTCAAACTCATGCCACGATCGCATAACCTGGTATTGCGCAATTTTCCAAAGTCTAAGATTTTAGAGAGCGTAGGCCTGGAACCAGGTTTTTGTTCAGCGAGCTTGTTCCGTAAGGAATTCTCGGTTCAAATCCGAGTCGTGGCGCTTTTTTTTATTATTTCTACAAGATACATATCTAGATTTGAAACGAGTTTCGAAATAACAGTTGAGATCACTCGGTTCAAATCCGAGTCGTGGCGTATTTCTTTTTTTTTTTTTTTTTTTTTTTTTTTTTAGTTTTGTTGGGGTGTATGGCTTGAGCGTAGCGAAACCGTAGCAGGGTAAACGAATGCGTGTCGTTTGTGAGAATCCGAGTCGTGGCGTAACGTAGTTAGCCACGTGAGGGCTCCGAAACTTTAGTTGAGAATGTCCGAGTCGTGGCGTAGTTCTTTTTTTATTCGTATTTTTGTTTAAATTCAGAAATATATTGTTGGATTGGTATTAATTCACGTTGAAGATTCGCAGTTAATATGCCGTTAAGAATAGGGTCATAAATGGGATCATAAACTAAATCAGTTAGTTCTTTATTAATAGTTTCTAGTGTTTGTAAACGTAGAGTTGCGTCTTCATTATCTGTATGATCTACTAATTCTAAGTGATGTTGGTATTTAATAGTTGCATGTCTAAACCAGCCCGTGGTTGGATGTACTTGTAAAAGTAAATTATTGGTAGGGTTTTTAAGTGTATATGCGTGTTCATGTAAACATTCGTATTTATTAAATCCGCAATTTTCAAGAGAAGAATATAATTCATCTATTGGTTTGTTTGTTCCTAAGTGAATAACTTTAGACATTTAATTTCCTCTTTTTTTGTTTTTGAATTTTTTTGTTTTTATTAATTATTGTTTTAAATAATTTTCTTTATTTTTTTAAGTTATGGTTATTTAAAACTTTGACGTGTTGGCATCTTCCAATCTTTGATGTATTCAAGCATAGGATCAGTATTTTGAGTTATGCTATAAAATCCTGTAACTTGAATTACGCCTGGAGTTTGAATGTTGTTTTTAATTGCGTGTGGATCTCCAAAACGTTGATTGTTTTCATCAAGACCTGTTGTAAAATAAATTTGAGGACGTATAGATTTGTTGCTTTTTAGTATTTCTTCAAATTCTTTAGAGCTAAGACCTATAATATATTCAGATTGTATGGCGGGTCTTGGAATGTTTGGTGAAATGTATTGGGTTGTAATTTCTTCTAAGGAATTTACAAAAAAATGAGTGGATCCATTTTTGTCAAGAGAGAACATAGGAAAACATCCTTCACAAATTATTCCTTTTTTTGATCTTGGAAAGTTTTTTTCTTGACCGTTTAAGAGTTTTAGCGATGGAGGAATTATGAGATTGGTTTCATTGTATTGATCTGATCTAGCGCCTGTTGCATCATTTGAATTTAAGGCTAAAACTACAAGGTTACCTGAAGAGTCTGAGACTTTAAATGGAACTATTGCTTTTGCGCTATATCTTTTATTTGGAATGTTTTGTTCTAATTTGAATTCAGGATATTTATCAAATAGTATTTTACTTTGATAATGAAATTCATACGCTTTTAATGCAACTTCTAGTTGTTGATTCATCAAGTCTAAATTTAATTCGTTCATAATGTTGTAAAAACAACTTTATTTATAAATGTTTCGAAAGTGTTATTACTATATAGTAATATATTTTTTCATGATGGTGTTGTTAGTAATTAATGTGCATGTGTCCACGAATTCAGAATATTTTTCTTTTGTCAGGATTTTTTTGAAACGACTTATGAATTGTAGAAAAAATGAGAGAGAATACACATTTAGGATAATTAAAAGATAAATCTTAGAGTATATTTATTTGTAAGAATATATTTTATCGTCTATGGAAGAAAAGTATATAAAGAGATATTAGCTTTCGTTTATAGATGTTTCAACATGACTAATCATTAGTTGAAGAATTCAGGGGGTTTAAATTGGCAAAGACTAAAACTATTTTTAATGCAATATTCAGAGAGAAGCCAGCTATGATGCTTGTTGCTCTCAGAAATAGTAATACGGAAATGTATGCATCTTCTCTTGCAAAAATAATTGACGGAACTTATAGTTATATAGTAAAAGTTCTTATGGATATGCAAAAAGCAGGGCTTGTAGATTTTAAAAAACAAGGAAGATTAAAAATAATCACTCTTACAAAAAAGGGAACTGAAGTTGCAGATAAAATAACTGCAATAAAAAACGCGTTGTAGATTCGTTGTAAATTTATAATATATTTTTGTTTTTTTATTAACGATTTAAATTATTATTTTTGTGGTTATATTTTTTTATAATTTTGTCGTCTTTTTCTTTTGATTGTTGTGTGTTTGGGTGATGTTTTTTTTGTGAGTGAGAGAAGAGAGTTTTTTCCCTTGTTTCTGGTATGTTTTTTTCTTTTTTTCTTTTGTTTTTTTTGGCAGGGTTATGTGTTCTTATTCTGAATTATTTTATTTATTTTTTCAAGTTATATTAATTGTTAAATATTTTATTTCGGCCTTCTGCTTAGTTTTTTCGATTTTTTAATAGATATTTAATTTAAGGATTTTATAATTCTTAATTTTATAATTATTTGGAGGGATAAGATGGCAGATATAGTTGATTATTTGTTAATTGCGGGCGTAACATATTATGTTATGGGGAAAGTAAAAAATGAAAATGATGATGGTGCAAAAAGAATGTTAATTGGAGTGGGTACTGGGCTTATTGCAGGATATAAGGGGCCTGAATTATTTAATAAATTTAGTAATTTGAATAATACTCCTGATGGACAAATTATGAAAGATAAATTAATCGCGGCGGGTATTGCTGCCGGTGCAGGGTATTTATTTGGAGATAAAATAATTGGCTCTGTAAAAAAATATACTTCAAAATAAAGGTGCAACTAATAAGTTAATTTAATTTATTGATTAATTTCATTTTATGAAGTTAATTATGTAATTTTATTTTATGAAGTTAATTATGTAAGTTAATTTTATTGGCGCCTTGTAAAAATTATTTGTTAAAATAAAATAAATTGAATCAAATTGAATTAAATTGAATCAAATTGAATTAAATTTAAAAAATTCAAAAATAAATTTGTAAATTTTTATAATAAGTAAGTATTTGTAAGAGGGGGTTTATCGTGATGGAATTTCAAAAATTTGAAAACGAAGAGCCAAAAAAGAAAAAGAATATTTTTGGTGGTGTTTTGACAAAGACTGCGTTAATTTTAGGTGTTGGAGGTATTGTCTTTTATGATTCATTGAAGAAAAAAATTTTAGGAAATCCTGTTTCTAAAGTAAGAAAAGGTTTATTTTATGCAACTCTTGCAGGATTTGTTCTCTATAAATGTCAAGGAGAAAAAGTAGAGAGTATGTATGATAATACAAAAAATATTGCTACGAATGTTTATTCTGATTTTTATAATTTAAAAAAAAATAATAATTCAACTATTGAGCATTTAAATTATGTTAATGAAATTTTAAATGCTGAAAAAACATCAATTAAAAATGTAAATGATAGTCTTAAGATGGCAATTGAAAAATATGAATCTACACAAGAATCTTTAGAAAATAAATTAAATTTTGAAAAAGAAAAAGAAATTAAGTTGAATGAAGAAATAAAAAAATTAGCGTTTAATAATATAGAAGAAAAATTAGAAATTAATACGAAAAAAATAGAAACTAATGATGCATGGGCAAATTATAAAGATAAAAAAATATTAAAGTGCAAAATGTGCAAATAAAAGAGGATAATAGTATAGGTTTTGATAATTATTACATGAGGGGAGTGGAATTATTATATTTTCCAAATGAAACTAATCATAGTATTGTTGAAGTTGTATCATCAGGGTTTGAAAAGTTTAATTGCCCTGATGTAATAAAATTTGATGAGACGATATGGGTGCCTGCGAATAAAAATAATAATCTTCGACGAATAAGTCAAACATTTTATGGTGGAAAACTAAGTCCTGAATCTATTGCGAAGTATAATAATTTACTTTGTTCTGCAGATGAGTGTCTTCCATTTGGTGTGCCAATACTTTTAGTTAAACAAGGGTTGATTAAAAATATAGGGTATGTTGTCGGGGGCATTCCATTTTATGCTATTTTAAATGTGAAGGAATCAGAAGAAGAATTTGTTGACAAAACGTATGGTCCGATAGGTGAGAAAAGAAGAATTATGTTAGAGGAATTAAAAAGATATAATACATTTATAGGTTCACAGTATTTTGAGTTTTTCAATTATTCTGCTAGTGCTAAACTTGTTGGAAAAGATGAGTATTGTTTATATCTTCCTAAGTTTTGGCCAATTACAAAAAGAACCATAATGCCAACTATTACGGGGGATTAATTTGATTGTAAGTACGACTCGAAAAAGAACTAAAGTTGATTATTCTTTGCTTGAAAAAAAAATTAAAGAGGATATACTAGATATTTCATTTACTACAAAAAAAATATTTGATGATGGAGTGGATATAATTCGTAAAAAATGTCAAACTTCAGCGAATAGTTATTCTTCAACAATTTCTTATTTTATCGACTCGTTTTGCGAGATTGCAAAAAATAAAATAGATGATGTGTTTATTGTAAAACAAGATGAGTTAAAAAATGTCAGTGATTGTGAAAAAAATATAACTGACGATAAATGCGCTTGTGATTTTGAAAAAAAAGATAAAGTGTGTGTTTTAGAGGAAATTGTTTCAGGAAAATATGTGAATTCTTATAATGTAAAAACCAGAATTGAGAGAAGAATGTGGAGATGGGATGAGAGAATTAAATACATTGAAGGACTTTTTTTAGAGGATGCGTTTGATTTAAATGATTTTCAAAGCATTAATAACATTAGAACTAGATTGTTGAAAAATTCTTATTTACATAGAAAACGAAGAGATGTTTATGATAAGCTTAATGTTTATTTTGATAATTATTGTTTAAAATATCAAAGTTTAGTTTAGTGAAATTTAAAAAAATTTATTTTTAAAGGCGAATATGATTTTTAATGATTTTTAAGAAAATTTGCGGGTTGATATTTTTGGAGAGGAGAATATTAAACGGTTTTGTCTTGAAAGGAAAAAAATTATTGTTTAGTGCACCACTAAAAAAACATATAGATATTTGTGGAATTGATAACAAATGAGAAACGTTCTTAATTGATGAGTGCAATATAAAAATGAGTATATTTGGAATAGAGTCTATTAAACGGTGCTGTAGAAAGTCTTTTTCTGCAGGTGCCAGCTTTCGACATTAAAGTTGTATTTATTATCGAGTCTAATTTTTTCGAGATTGTTATCTATGGGCTGGCATGCCTGCACAGACTTTTTCTACAGCACCATATTAAACAAAACATATATAAATAATGCTTAAATCCAGAGGAGTGTGGCTCCTTAGCTTAGCGGTGGAGCGGCTGGCTGTTAACCAGCAGGTCGCCAGTTCGAATCTGGCAGGAGCCGCCATTTCTTATTTTTTAGTTTTGTTATCATTTTTTAGTGTAAACAAAATAGCAATATTTATAAATTTTAGAGTTTGACCTTAAATTATGGTAAAAACAAGTGTAGAAGATAAGTTATTAATTGAAACTATTGATTGGTATTATTCAACGATACAATCAAATGATTATGATAAATTTGATAATTTATCTGAAATTAAAGGCATTTGTGTTGCTATTTCAAGTGATAAATTAACTAATGATGAGTTAGTTGCAGAAAAACATAAATTTGCAGGTTTGGCAGCATATAATTTAGGCGAATTAACTGATGCATTAAAGTTTCTTAATATTTCAATTAAATCAGGTTTTGTTGAAAATGAAGTCTATAAAACAATTGCTAAAATAAATTTTGCAAAAAGAGAATTCGATTTAGCAATAAATAATATGTCGAAGGAAATAAAATTGTTTAACGGTTATTCTCAAGCATATAATGATAGAGGAGTTATGCAATATAAATTAGGAAATTTTGATGATGCCTTAATTGATTTTAATTGTGCTATAAAGAAGGATAAAAATAATGATGTTGCATTAATGAATAGATCATTTATACGTTTATTGGAAGGAGATTATGAGACAGCATTAAAAGATGTGACTTTAGCGAGTAATGTAGGTTCAAATTTAATAAAAAAACGATTTAATAGAGCGATAATTTCGCATGCGTTAAATAGAAATGATGATACGATGGATGATTTATATGCTGTAGTAGAATTAGATGCGAAGTCGTCTGAAGATTTTTATTTTAGAGCACAAGCAAAAATGCATATTTTTGAGTTTGATTCAGCAATTGTTGATTTTGAAATTGGACGGGCATCAATTGATGATGTTAAGTCAAATATCTTTCTTGGAGATTGGAATAGATTTCAAAAAGAAAATGAAATTGCAGAATTATTATATGTTGAATCAATTAAAGCATTTTTGGATAAAAAATCTAAATTTACGACTGATTATTTGATGGTTAATAGAGCTATTTTAGGACTAAAGAAATTAAACGTATTATACGATCAGAAAATACCCTCTATTGGAGTTGTCGGAATAAAATCTATTTCGCCTGATATGGTTGATAATTATTTAAGATTATATATTTAAAATTTTTTTTAAAATTCAATTTTTTTTTATAGTTATTTAATAAACCCACGCTGAGTGTCCGAAGTGAATTATTAAATCTACACCAATTCTTTCTGTGTCAACTGGTAAATCGCATGCACCGAAATTTGAGCCTGCCCAGATTAGAACTAGTGCATTTGTTTTTTTTTGTATTTCTTTTTGTATTTCTCCAGCTTTGGGTTTTAAACCATCTGGTAGGTGCAATAGTACTATTTTAGAATTATTTTTAGTTATTTCACTAATTACTTTTTCCATTTCTAAATCGTATTCTTGGTTCATTTTGTTAACTCATTTCTGGTTTTAGTATTTTTTGTTCAGAGTTTATTTTGTGGTACTGATTTTTCTTTAATTATGATGTATTCGCAGTTTTCAGGTTCTTTTTTTAGTATTTGGTGGGTTTCTCCTGCTTCAACCATGATTAACTCTAGATTTCTTGCAGTAATTACTTTAGTGTCTATTTGTAATGTTAAAGTTCCTTTTAGAACTAAGTAATATTCTGAGAATGGATGAGCATGTGCTTGTTCTTCTTTAAGAGGTCTTGAAGAAGAATGTTTAATTTGAAGAGGAGACTGATTCCAATATCCGCAATACCATCCGTCTTCATTCGTTGTATATTTTTCCATTTAGATTGTAGAAGTCTTTATTTGTTTAAATATTTTTTTTAAGAAATTAATAAAAAATAAAATAAAAAAAGTTATTTGTTATCTTCTAATTCTTCTTCGGAGACATCTTCAGAAGTACTTTCTGATTCTTCATCATCAAGAACTTCTTCTTCCGTATTTTGTGGGAATATGTCTTCAGGAGATAAATTATCTTCTTGAACTTTTCCTTTTTCTTCTAGAAGAATTTGTCTTACGTCTACGTATTTTAGAGGGTAAATTGTGTTTAATTTTTCTCTCATTTCTTTCTGGAATTTCATTGACATGAGATCGCTTACAAATTCTTCATAAGTTTTTTGATTTAAAGCAGTTTTAATCATTGCTTTCATGCCAAGTCTAATTCTAGTTACAATAGAGTTGTAAGTGTCCGAATTAGTTATTGCAATAGGTTTTACTCTAACGATTTTTCCGTCTCTAGTTTTTACTACGAATGAATCTTCAATCTTTTCTCTGTTCCTTCTAATTAATCTTTTTATGTAAGAAGGTACAAGTACGTAGTTAACGAGTTGAGTTTGACCTTTGTTATCAACGACATCTATTACTTTGAATGAAACATTTATGTTTTGTTTCTTCATGTCGTTTGTTATTGTTGCTAGATTAAGATTTAATGTCTTTCCAATAAGGTCTTCCTTTCCATATACGTGGCTTTCGCCTAGTAATACGTTACCCATAAATTCAGGTGATTGAATACTTAACCATACCTTTTTCTTTTTCTTGACCGCGATGTTTTTTGTAGCCATTTTTGTTACCTTCCAGCTCTAGACGGAATTACCTCTTAGACCTCTTTCTCTTTTCTTTCTTCATTCTTTTTCTTTGCCACTTCCATCTCATCTGGCCTTTCTTTTTCCATCTTCTTGAGCTTCTTTTCACTTTAATCTTCACAAGCTAACCTTTTAGACTTGCTACGTGAACCTCCATCTAGTGTTTAGTTGTCTTTCATCTATAGAAAGCATATATGAAGAAAAGAGGTTTATTTAAAAACGTTTCGCTGTTTTAGTAGAGAAAAAAATGCTTAAATTGTCTGAAAATTTAGTATTTGATTGAATTTAAATGCTTAGTAGTTAGTTTTATTTGCTTTTCTTGACGAGTGTTTTTTCAAATGACCCATTCCATACGTCAAATGTTATCATGTTTTTTTCAACAGGCATTTTTAATAGTATTTTGGCTGCTTGAGCTGCTGCGATTCCTGCTGCGATATGAATTGTTGCAACAAGTATTCCTTGTTCACTTATTTTTTTATTTTTAACATATTTTGTAAGGCCGCTGATGCTTGCGTTATTCATAATAAAAACTTGCCCTTGTGTTCCTGAAACAAAACAATGAATCATCGGTATTTTTTTCTTGGAACAATATTTATCTATTTTAAGTGATACTGCAAGATCATTTGAGCAATCAATTACAAGATCAGAATCTATAAGATAGATGTTTACTTCGTTTAAATCCTCGTGAAATGATTTAACTGGAACTGTTTTATTTATATCTTCAAGACGTTTTTTACCTTGTTTTGCTTTAAATTTGTCAAGGTCTTCCTCTAAAAATAATGTTGTTTGATGAAGGTCGTGTTCTAATATTCTTCCTTTATCAACTATTCTAATGCCAATACCTGAACGAACAAGCATTTCAGCGACAGCTGAACCTACTCCTGAAAGTCCAACAACGGTTACGGTTTTGGTGCGCATTTCTTTTGCTTTTGCACCTATTTGCTCAACTAATTCGTGTCTTGAGTATCTTCCGTTTGCCATTTTAAATCAAATGTAGAACAAATATATAAATATTATGGACTGTTTTAAAGGGATGACTGTTTATTTTTAATAATTGTTAGAATATTTTTGCAAATTTCTTCAGGTGAAATGTTAGATGTATCTATAACTATGTCAAAATTTGATTCATCATCTATATCTACGTTGTATAATTCAACATATTGTTTTACTTCAGTAGCATGCCTTTGTTCTAAAGAGTTTATGATTTTATCGTGATTAGTTTCTAATCCTTCAGTTATTCTTTGTTTATTTCCTTCTTTTAAACTTTTTAATATTCTTGTTGTCGCAGTTTGTAAATCGCATTTTAAAAATATTTTAATCGAATCGGGTACAAAATGAAATCCGAGATGTCCATCGATTACAAAATTATTTTCTTTTTCTCCTATTTTTCTTTGATATTCGTCAATTTCTAAATTTATTTCAGGGTGCGTTTCTCTTAATTTTGTAAATTCTAAAAGAGTCATGCCTTTTTTTTCAGCCATGTTTCTTGTAATTCCTCCTGTATAATAATAGTTATAATTTAGTTCTTTTGCAAGAAGTTTTCCAACTGTGCTCTTTCCGCTTCCAAGTGTGCCTGAAATTGTTATTTTCATTTTATTTGTTAAAAATTATTCTAATTTTGTCTGTGTTTTATTTTTTATTTGTTTTCACTTTTGGATTTTTGTTTACTTATATTTGTTTCGGCAAGAAAATATAGTTTTATGATTAATCAACTAACTTTGATTAAAGCACTTTTAGTAAATCTCTCTAGGTATATCGCTCTAGGTATATCTCTCTAGGTGTAGAGGTATAAATACATGTTGTGCATGAAAAAATTTATAAATGATTAATCTTAGTAATTTTTAATGTTAATAAAAAGGGGAAGTGAGGGTAGAAGAAGTAGATCAATATCTAGCGCATTCGTAGTTTTGTTTGCGCTTTTGTTATTATTTCTTTTTGTATTTTCCATTTCTGGTGTTAGTGCACAAACAGGTGAAGAATGCGAGTCTAATCAAGTAATTGCGCATTGCGGTGGCCCTGGTGGCGCTTCAATATATGATACAGGGTATGGTGCTGTTGAATTATGTCAAGTGTGTCATCAATGCGGAGTTTCTGATGGAGTTTGTCCTGAACATTATTCAGATGGTAGACTTGAAACTCAAAGTTTTAAATTAGTACATAAATTAAGAGTGAAAAGATCAATATTAGATTCCTCTGTTTATAGTGTGGCATTTGATAATGGTAAATTGGCTTGCGCAAGTTTAGGGGGGAATTGTTCAGCTGTTAACAAAAGCATTGTAGGTCCAGATGGTCCGTGGGTTGCAATTCCAGGATATTCTGCTGATAATTTTTGTTCGTTAAATGTTTCAACTGATAATGCATATTATTCTGCGTCTTGTATTAATGTTCCAAGAAAATCTGGTTGTGAAAATTGTCCTGATGTTGATTGTACTACTATGATGAGTGGTAAAACGTATGATGCAAATACTGGAGTGGATTTAGATAATGTTTCAATAGGGGTACAAACGCAAAATACAAATATTGTTGTGCCTCCTGTAAATTCATTTAATGGTAATTATCAAATGTCTGTTTTTTCTGGTTACGTAACTGTTAGTTGCCAAGCAGATGGTTATAATTCATATTCGAGGCAACAATATCTTAAACCTGGAAGAAATATAGTTGATTGCATTATGAATAATCTTCCATGTTCTGCTCAGTGTACTACTACAGATGTTGATGGTAACGAAATATGTCATGCCTCATGTGATGGTCAAAATTCATGTGTTATGTCTGAAAGTGCAAAGGTACAATGTGAAGGATTAGTTTTAGGAACAACGATTCTTATAAATTCTACGACTTTTGTTAATCCAAGTGATGGGTGTACTTATGAGAATTTAACTAGATTGGTTTGTTGTACTGGAACTATTAGTAATCAAATAATTCCTCCTGTGGGTGGTTGTGGAGGATCAGACCCAGGAATAAATGAGACTACAATTTCTGGAGGAACCATTACTGGAGATGTAGATAATCTTTTAACTAGAACGTATAGAAAACAAATAAATGGGCTTCCTGTAACATTAAAGATTATTGTTTACACAAAATAATTTTTTTTTTATTTATTAGTTTTATTTATTAGTTTTATTTGTTTGTGCTTTGTTTGTTTAGGAAATATATTAATATTGATTAGTGAGTTGTTTATATTATGTGTGCGAGAAAAAAAAGAGGTGTAATGTTTTTTACAGTGGATGCACTTATCGCAGGAACGATTTTTACTTTAACTTTTGTTTTACTTTTGTCATTTATGTTGAAATCACCTTATTCGGTTGATGCAAAATATTATATTGGTGGTTATTCTGATTATGTGACTAATACTAAAATGAGTCAGTTTAAAAATAATTATGCATTTATTTATTATGATGCGCATGAGCCAAATCCTGATTTATCAGTTTATAATAAAGTTTCATTATTAGTAAATAAAGGAAATACTTCTTTAGCGAATAGTTTTGTTAAGAATTTTACTTCATTTATAATTCCTGATCATGTCGGTGTAGAATATAGAATAGATAATTTCGTTGTTTATTCAAGGTATGAGAATAGGAAAAATGATTCAGCAATAGCTATTAGCACGTCCATTTTAACGTTTGTAATGGATGAGAATAATAATATTTATGGTCCAAATGTGACTAAACTTACGGTGTGGGTATGAGTTTTGGAAAAAAAGGAATAATGTTCACAATACTTGCAGTGTTAATGTGTGCTGTAATTATATCTTCGTTTTTTATGGTATATGATCTTCCTCTTGATCAGAACGTAGATAATACTAAAATTAGAGTTAGTGGTATGAATCAATATGTTGATCAAACTGAAATATATATTGGAGATATAACTTATGTGTCGGGTTTGAAAACGTTAGAATTTATGAATGATATAATGATTGGAAATAATTCTTTTTTGGTTAACTTTACTGAGGAGTATATTAGTTGTATGACTGTTGGATCAATTGATGTTCCATGGAGTGGAAGTGTAGTTACTTGTCCTCAGGATGCATATTTATATTCAAAGATTAATGAATTTGAGTCTTTTTCTAATAATAGAATGGGGATAAATTCAGATATAACTGTGAATAGGTTAGAATTAACTCAAAATAGTCCGTGGGATTTACTTTTAATTATTAATTATACTTTGAAAATAAATGATTCTTATGCTTATTGGAATGAAACGAGAGTTGTAGAGAAGCATATGAGTATAATTGGACTTAAAGATCCTACTTATTATATTGTTAAAAATACCTCGCCACTTTATGCTGCAAGATTTGATATGCGTATTAATTCATCAACATCTACTGCTAGCTGGACTGAAAAACCATCAACTGCAAATCAAGTAGTTGTTAGTAAAAGATATTTTGAATGGTCTTTAGCGCCTAGTTTTTTAAATAGACTTAATAATAAAACTACATCATCGGAGTATGGGATAGTATCTATAGTTTCATTTAATAATACTGCGCTTATGAGTGGTAGAAGCAGTATTGATTATGAATTTTGGAAAGGCATAGCTACACAAGCACCATATATAAGATATGATTTCTGGGCGGCAGGTGTAACTGATGCAGAAAGAGCAGAATATAATATATATGCAAATATTTTTGGATTAAATGGTACAATAATTCCAGGTACACTTAAAAATGAAATAAATATGACTGATGTAAGTTATTATGTTGTTCAAGTAATTTAGTTGTTGTTTTGTTTTTAGATTGTTTGTTTTTTAGTTTCTTAAGTTAACTATTTTTTTTGTTTTTTGTTTTTTGTAGTTGTTTTTTTGTTATTTTCTTTTTTTTTGGTTTGTGTCTGTTTATTTTAGATTAATTTTTTTAAATTATTGAGGTTTGTAGGCTTATGTAATCTATAAATTGGTATTTTTAGCATCAAATTTAAATATTAACTCAAGTAACGTTTAATTGTGGGCAACGAAGAAAAGATAAAAGAGCTTGAAGAGCTTGTTGGTAAATCTCAATATAATAAGAGAACTCAAAAAGCTATAGGGATGTATAAGGCACAGATTGCAAAACTTAAAGAGAAAGAATCTACTAAAAAAGGAGGAAATCTTGCAGATGGATTTGCAGTTAGAAAAACAGGGGATGGTACTGTTGTTTTGCTTGGTTTTCCAAGTGTTGGAAAAAGTACTCTTCTAAATGGACTTACGGATGCTATTTCAGAAGTTGCAGCATATGCGTTTACAACTTTAACTGTAATTCCAGGAATTATGAATTATAATCATGCTAAAATACAAATACTTGATGTTCCAGGAGTCGTTCGTGGTGCTGCGTCTGGAAGAGGTAGAGGTACTGAAGTTTTTTCTGTTCTTAGAAGTGCTGATTTAATTTTAATTCTTCTTGATGTAAATTATCCTGAACATTATGAGGCATTGTTGTATGAAATTTATGATTCAGGTATAAGATTAAATAAAAGAAAACCTGATGTAAAAATAAAAAAAACGACTAAAGATGGTATAAAAATTGGAAAAACTGTGAAACTCACACATATGGATGATGAGACAATTAAAGGCATTTTAAGCGCATTTAGAATCAATAACGCAGATATTTTGATAAGAAGCGATATTACTGATGATGAATTTATAGATTGCATCGAGGCTAATAAAAAATATGTTCCGGCCATAATTATTTTAAATAAAATAGATGCAGTTTCAAAAGAACAAGCAACAAAAGTTGCAAATTCAGTTCAAGCTGATTTATTAATTTCTGCTCAGAAAAAAGAACATTTAAGTGAATTAAAAGAATTAATTTTTAAAAAACTTGATTTGATAAGAGTTTATATGAAAGAGCCTGGAAAAGCAGCTGATATGGAAATTCCCATGATTATGTTTAGAGGATGTACTGTTAGTGATATTTGTAGTAAGTTGCATAAAGAGTTTGTTTCAAAGTTTAAATTTTGTAGAATTTGGGGTAAATCTGCGAAATTTCCGGGTCAGAAATTGAGTTTGAAACATGTGTTTAAAGATGGAGATGTAGTGGAGTTACATTTGAAGTAGCTTGATTAATGAACAAAATATTAATTACGATAACAATTAATAATATGAGTGTAGTTTAATAATTTGAAAATTTATACAATAAAAATATAAACTTAAATGTTGAGTTAAACAAACAAAATGAAAATAACTAGAATAACTATAATAAAAACAGGAAAACCTGAGATGCAGAATGTAAATGATTTGCTACAATGGTTCGGAGGGTCTCTTGGATTATTTAATATCAGAGATAAAGATAGGAGTTGTTTTAGAATTTTTATAGTACTTTTAAAATCAGGTAAAGAAATAAAAGGATTATCGAGCGAGGAAATTGCTGAAATGACTATTCTTTCAAGAGGAACTGTTGTTTATCATCTAAATAAGTTAATTGAAGCAGGGCTTGTTCGAGAGCAAAGTAAAAAATATTATTTAGAATCTGATAATTTGGAAAATCTTGTTGAAAAAATTAGAGGAGATTTATATTTAGCACTTGATGCCTTAAAAGATATAGGTAAAGAGATAGATCATAAGATTAAATAATAAATTAAATAAATAATTAAATAAATAATTAAATAAATAATTAAATAAATAATTAAATAATGAATTAAATAACAAATTAAATAATAAATTAAATAAATAATTAAATAAATAATTAAATAACAAATTAAATAAATTATTACTTGATAATTACTTGATAAGTAATAATTAAAAATAAAATAGTATTTAGCGAAATAAAAAAGTGAAATTTATGGAATATTTGATGCCTTTTGAAAAAAGATTACAGACAAAAAAAATACTTGAGAAATGTAAAGCGCAAACTAATCCTAAATTAGGTAAAATGCCTAATGAAAGATCAACTGCTGAACTTCTTAAAAGAGGAATAATAATTTTAAATAAACCTTCAGGGCCAACAAGTCATCAAGCAGTTGATTATCTTAAAAGAATTATAGGAACAGATAAAGCAGGTCATTCTGGAACACTCGATCCTGGAGTTACAGGAGTTCTTCCAGTTGCAATACTTGATGCTACGAGAATAACTAATTCTTTGTTATCTGCAGGAAAAGAATATATTTGTTTAATGCATGTTCATGCAGATGTCTCTCGAGAATTGCTTGAAAAAGTAATGCTTAAAGATTTTATGGGAACAATTACTCAACTGCCTCCAAAAAAATCTGCAGTTAAAAGACAAAATAGACAAAGAACAATTTATTATACGGAAATACTTGAAGTAAAAGATAGAGAAGTTCTTTTTAGAGTTGGATGTCAAGGTGGAACATATATAAGAAAACTTGTTCATGACATGGGTTTGAAAATGAATTGTGGCGCGCATATGGCTGAACTTATAAGAACAAAAGCAGGTCCTTTTACAGAAAAAGAAATGGTCACTTTGCAAGATGTGGCTGATGCGTTTCATTATTATAAACAAGGAGATGAAACTGCATTGAAAAAAATGATTCTTCCAATCGAATCAGCAGTTGCACATATGAAAAAAATATGGGTGTTTGACGAAGCAGTAACTCCTATTTGTCATGGTTCATTTTTAAAAGTTCCAGGACTTGTAAAATTCGATTCAGATATTGCTCGCAATGATCTTGTTGCTGTTATGACTTTGAAAAATGAATTAGTTCTAGTTGGCGAAGCATTAATTTCATCAGCGGAAATGATGAAACTCGAAAAAGGAATGGCTGTTAAAACAACGCAAGTATTCATGCAACCAGAAGTATACAAATTGTAATTTTAAGAAGAGAATTAAGAAGAGCGTGTTTGATATATTTCTCTTGGTGCTTTTTTATTTATTTATTAGAATTTAAAGAAGTTATTGTAAATTAAATAAAAAGTAAAATAAAAAATAAATTATAAAAAAATAAAATTATTTTGGTTTAATTATCTTTTTCTCTTAGTTTTTTCGTTTGATAATTGTTTATTAACTTTTAATGTTAGAAAAATTATTACTATTGCAATAACAAGTCCTACAACAAATTTTAAAATGTCATTTGTGTCATTCCATCCTCTAGAAAATGCTACAATTATTAATACTATTCCTGACATTGCAATTCCTGCACTTAAACTTAATATATCAAGTAAGAAATATGCAACAATTATTGCGATTAATCCAAGAATACTTGCGATTATAAAAAATATTTTTCCGTATGCTTTGTTTGCATCATTATATTTAGTGTTACATTCTTGCATTTCCAAATCTATTTTTTTATTATAGGATATGTAATCAGTATTTTTTCCAATAAGTGCATTACATTCAGCAACTGTTATGTTTTGCGAACAATCAGAAAAACTCATAGTTGGCATTGCAGGTGTTGAATATATTGAATCATTACAATAAGTTGAATATTGTGGTTCAGGGTAAAACGCTCTAATGCCAAGAAGCGCGACGATGAAGATGATAACTGCTATTCCTATTCCAAATATTGCATTCATAATTTTAGACATAATTTTACCTTCCAGCTGAACTTAGAGTTTAAGAGGTATAAATACTTTGACTTTTTAATTAAAAATATAAGTCCGTTAAATAATTATTTAGTATCACGATGAAGTGATTACAATTAGAGTAAATTTATAAATTCATATTAATTACTATCTAAGTATGGGTGCAACTACACAAAGAAATATAATTGGAGATACTTATAATTTGCCTTTTGAATTAAAGATTACTTTTAAATTACTTGAAGTCTCAAGAAAAATGATGGAATATGAATGTCCTGATAAGAAATTTGAATTTGAAGCGCAGAACGCATTGATTCTAGAAAAAAAAGAAACGTATTGTCACGCGTGTGGTTTTGAATGGGATGCAAATAGATTTCTAACGTATGGACAAACACAGTTAATTTTCAATGCAGATGCTGATTTAGTTGGAGCCATAAGTTCATATCAAGATCCGACAATGATTTTTTTTCAGCGAGGATTTGTTAATGGTTTTACTGGAGCGGGAAATTGTTATACTGGAATGAGTGTAGATAATAAACTTGAAAGTATTGCAGAAAAAATAAGTATGGCTTATATTTTCGAAGAATTAAAATCCAAAGACATTGAAGTGTTATTAGATGAAATAAATTTAGAAATGAAAGATGTTCTAAAAGTTAATCCTACTCATAAAATAGTCAAGTCATTTTTTGATGGAAAGACAAAAGAAAAACAGAAAATGTTGAAAGATATTACTGATTATTTTCCTTTGATACTTCCGCCAGATGTTGCTCAAACAGCATATAATTTTCTAACAATTGTTGCTGAAAGAGGATGCGGAAATGATTGTATGGGTTGTGGATTTAAATCTAACTTGGATTATCAAAATGATGAATCAGAAATTGATAATCAAATAAGATTCTATTTAGAGAATTATCCTGAAAGTAGTCAAAAATACAAAGGATTAGTTGTCGGTGGTGAAAATCCTTTAAAATTGAGAACTGATTTATTGCTCTATATTTTAAATAAAGCCAAGGGCAGTTTTCCTGAATTAGGTGCTAAGCCAGTTGGAGTAGTTGCTTTACCTTTTGAAAAAGATTCTGGTTTTGCATATTCATTTAGTACATTTAGTTCTCTTGCCAAAAAATCTAATCAAGAACTTCTAGAATTACAAGATGCAGGGATGAGATGTATAAATCTTGGGCTTGAATCAGGAAGTGAAAGGGTATTGCACAAATATTTTCCAAAACAAAGTATAAAATCAATGGAAGAAGGTTTACAAAGATTAGCATATCTTAACGTGACACATTCTATAAATGTAATTTTAGGAAAAGAAGAAGATGAAGTTGAACATGTTGAAAGCACGCAAAGATTTTTAGAAAAAATAGGATATTCAGGAAGAATTTTTGTATCTAGATATAAGAATATTGATGGGTCTTATGCGATGTCTAAAACTGATTTTTTACAGCATGCTAAATTATTTTTAGATATTAATGAGGCGAGAAATTCTATTAAAGTATATCCTGTCTTAAAATATTAAAAAACTAGTTAGTCGTCATCAACCGTAAATAATCGGCTATCGTTGACTTTGAATAATTTAATTCTAGCTCCTGCATCAAGCCAACCGTGAGCATAGTTTAAGGCTGCAAATGCTAATACATAATCATTTTTTTCCATGAAATATTTAGCATCACTATAATATCTTGAGGCCATATCAAGAAAATCTAAAGCTTCAGGTTCTTTGCCGGGCATTTTTTGAGCTTTTGATGCCATCTTTAAAGCGTCACCCGTGATTTTGAAATAGTGATCCAACTTTTCTTTTGTGACTTTGTCATTTAATGTAGGTGTTGTTTTTGATTTAGCAAGTTTTGTTATTTTTTCTGCCATTCTATTCCTATATTTGTTTAGGTTTTATACTTTTCTATTTTTACGTTTAGTTTAATCGTAATGTATGATAAAAATGAAATTTTTGATAACTTTTTTATACTGTATGTATTTCTTTTCTAATATGCCTCTATAGTATAGCCTGGATAGTATACGAGCTTGCGGAGCTTGAGAGCGGGGTTCAAATCCTCGTAGGGGCGTTCGTCAAATTAAAGGTGTAAAATTGAATCAATATTTTCCTAATTATGAAAAAAGCAATCTTAATATTGCAAGTTCTATAATGGAAAGCTTTGGAGGTAATCCTGAGTATTCTTGTCTAAAAGAATTACCATCAAAAGAACTTGATAAATACGATAATGTTGTTTTTATAATGGTTGATGGACTTGGATATGAATATGTTAAGCGTAAAGCTAAGGGTAGTTTTCTTGAAAAGCATACAACTGCAAAATTAACGTCTGTTTTTCCAGCATCTACAACGGGGGCTGTTACATCTATGGTTACAGGAGTTGCGCCTTTGCAGCATGCATTCTCTGAATGGTTTATTTATCTCAAAGAAAATAAAGATATAATGATAAGTTTGCCTTTTATTTCGCTTACGCAAAAATCTTGTAAAAAATTAAAAATTAAAGATGTGATAAAGAGTAAGAGTATTTTTTCAAAAATAAAAGGGGATAAGTATTTTGTAATTCAAAAAGAGTATTCTAAATCGCAATTTTCAAGACATATTTCAGAAGGTTCAAAAATAAAGTCATTTGAAACATTAAATCAAATGTCTGAAACGATTTCTAATTTAATAAATGTAAAAAATAATGATGGAAAGGATAACTTAAATATTAAAAAAACAAATAAAAGAAAATTTATTTTAGCATACTGGGATAAATTTGATTCATTATCTCATAAATTCGGAATAAATAGTGTTCAAGTTGCAACTCATTATATGCAAATAGATAATATTATGAAGAAGATGACGAAAAAATTAAAGGGCACAAATACTAAAATTATAATTACTGCAGATCATGGTTTAGTTAATTCTTCAAAAAATAACAAAATAGGGTTATTCAAATACGAAAAAATTAATGAATGTCTTAAATTTCAAATAACTGGAGGAGAAAGAGTAACTTTTGCTCACGTAAAAAATTCAAAGAAGAAACAATTTGAAAAATACTTAAAATTATATTTT
This sequence comes from Candidatus Woesearchaeota archaeon, assembly GCA_041660865.1. Taxonomy (GTDB): domain Archaea; phylum Nanobdellota; class Nanobdellia; order Woesearchaeales; family 21-14-0-10-32-9; genus 21-14-0-10-32-9. The sequence continues at coordinate 204,553 of JBAZVO010000001.1, read as the reverse complement.
GGTAAGTCTCTTGATTTTATAAAAAGTGAAGATGCTATAAAACTTGGGCTTTTTGGAAAAGGTAAAATTGCAAGAGAATTAAAAGATAGAATAGGGGATTATGTTTTGATTCCGAAAAATAATTATTCTTGTATTAGAAAAAAAAATGAGCAGAGTAATGTGGGAGTTCATGGCGGGTTAAGTAAGTGGGAAATGTTTGTTCCACTAATAGAAATAAATTTGTTTGATTGAAATAGAATGGTTAATTAGATAATAAAAAGTTTATAAATATTTTGTTGGAATGATGATCATATCTTTTCCGTCAGCAAACACTTTACTTTTTTTAAACACTTCAATACTACACGGTATTGAACGCAAATAACTTTCTTGAGAAATAATCACTCTATTATCTGCATCAGGATTAGCATAATTACGCACCATTGGATTTATCATTACAAGATCGGCTCTTTGCATAGGTCTATAATTTCCATGAAATAAATAATCAGTCATTTCACATGGCGAACCAAAAAAAGTAAGATTTCTAAAAGAAATATCTAAACCAGGTGTTTTTTGTAATTTAGATCTTAATATCATGCCATGAGGACTATCAAAGTTAATACGTGGATGATTCCATTGTAGATTATACACTTCTTGTATTGGTAATTCAATTCCTTCTGCAGGAGTAATTCCAAAACTACAGGTGCCACTCATAGAAATAGGATAATTGTGAGCGTGAGGTATTTTAAAATTTGCTACTGGTTCAATTTTTTTAAATAATCTTGTTTGAAAAGAAAATAAAGGAAGTAAAGAAAATTCCATTTGATGAGTATAATTATCTAATAATAAACCTGATTTTTCTATTTTCTCAAAAACAGATACTAATTGCATGATGCTTCCATCATCAATCAATCCCCTAACTGCATAATTATTAAGATACTTGTCAAAATCACAATACTCTACACACATTTTTACATAATTATGACCTGACATCATTTTATCAACATCAACAAACTCTATATGTATATCTCCTGTATGTGGATTTCTAATCATGTTACCGACATATTTTGCATCTATTTGTTCTTGAATTAGAAAATTTATTTCAGAAGTATTAATAAGACCATAGTCCTCCCTATGTAATTTTACGTTTAATGATTCCATAAAATTTTCTGCGTTTCTAATAGCATTTTCAAGACCCTGAAAAGTATAGATATTAGGCGTAGTTGGTGCAACGTCAATATCTGCAAAATAATCAAATTTTGTTGAACCTCTTACAATTACGGGTTTTTTCATAGAATCAAAATCTGACTTAATAGAATCAATGCTTTGACCATAATACTTATAGATGGAATTAGGAATAGGAATATCTAAATTCATTTCAATAGCGCTCTTTGTAAGATTTAATTTACTTCTAGTACCTTCTATTAAGGAATTCATACTATAAGAAACAAAAAACAATTTATAAATATTACTATGCAATGGTGACATGAAGGGGAGTTATTAATAATATGTTTATTTTATTTAAAATATGGATTAATGTATTTTAGATTAATTAATTTTATAAAAAGAATTATGTTTAATTTATATTTAAGTCATTTTTTCTTTTTGTATTAATTAAATTTTTATAGTGTATTTAATTTCGTAAGTTATGTTAATAAATGATACAGTTTATGGTTTGGAAGAAATTAATGAACAAGTATTACTTGATTTAATAAATTCAAAATCTATTCAAAGATTAAAGGGAATTGCACAATTTGGTATTCCTAGAAAATATGATTTTCGTGAAGGGTATTCTAGATTTGATCATTCAATCGGCGTTTTAATTTTACTTAGACGTTTGGGCGCTGGACTCGATGAACAAATAGCGGGGCTTTTACACGATGTTTCGCATACGGCTTTTTCGCATGTTGTTGATGGAGTTCTAGGCGATCCTATAAAAGAAGATTATCAAGATATGCATCATGAATATATAATTGAACATTCAGAAATTCCAACAATACTTGATAATTATGGTATTGATTATAAAATGATATCTGCTGTTGAGAATTTTTCGCTTTTAGAAAAAGAGGCGCCGAGTTTATGTGCTGATAGAATAGATTACACTTTAAGAGAATTACGCCTTTTAAAAAAGGATGCCGATTTAAAAGTGTGTTTAGATAATTTAATTAATAATAAAGGTCAAATTGTATTTAAGAGTAAAGATGCAGCTAAAGTTTTCTTTTTCGCATATCAAACTTTACAAGAGGATAGTTGGGCCTCTGCTAATTCTTCTGCAAGATATATGGTGTTGACAAGTATTTTAAAAAAAGCATTAAGTTTAGAAATAATTTTAAAAGAAGATTTTTGGAAAGATGATAAATATATTATTGATGTGCTTGAAAGAAGCGAAGACAATGAAATTATAGAAAATTTAAATATATTAAAAAATGGATTTGATATAAAATATAGTGATGAGGGTATAGAATTAAAAACTAAATTCAGATATGTTGATCCGGAAGTTTTAATTAATAATGAAGTGGTGTCGCTTTCTAAAATATCTTCGGAATGTAAAACTAAATTAGATTATTTATTTACTCAAAAAAACAAATATGCCAGAGTTGAAATAATAAAGAAATAATTCTTAATTATTAATAAAAATGTATAAATAATAATTTTATAAACATAAATCAAAGTTTAGTTAATTAAATTTTTATAACTTCAGATCCTTCTTTATCGTCTTGAACTTTGTAGCCTTTTGTTAAAAGTAAGTCTCGAAGTTCATCAGATTTTTTCCAATCTTTGGTTTTTCTTGCAAGGTCTCGTTCTTCTTTTATTTTTAAAATATTTTCAGGAATAACTTCAAGATTGATATCTTTTATTCCAAGGCCTAGAACGGTGTCAAATTTTTCAAGTAATTCGAGTTTTGTGATTGGATCAAGTTCGTCATCATTTATAACTTCCCAAAGTGTGGCTAGTGCTTGAGGAGTGTTTAAATCATCATTTATTTCAGATTTAAATTGATCGACATAATATTCAAACTTATTTTCTTCTTGAAGTTCTTCCTCAATTTTTTCAACGAATTTTTCTTCTATGTGCTCAGTTTCTTCTAATTGTTCTTCTTTTCTTAATTCAAGAACTCTGCTACGAATTTTATCCATCGTATTCTTAGCACCATCAAGAATTTCAAATGAAAAATTCATTTTCTTTCTATAATGTGTTCCAAGTAAAAGATATCTAAAATCCATTGGAGTATATCCTTTATCAATTAATGATTGAAGTTGTAAAAACTCTCCAGTTGATTTAGACATTTTACTTTCGCCCATCACAAGGAATTCAGAGTGTAACCATATGTTTACTGATTCATCATGAAATGCGCCAACACATTGAGCAATTTCATTATTGTGATGAATGCTTGCTAAATCTATTCCGCCAGTATGAATGTCGAACACTTTTCCTAGATATTTTGTTGACATGGCAGAACACTCTATGTGCCAACCAGGAAATCCTTCGCCCCATGGCGAATCCCAAATCATTGCATGATCTCCATGTTTGTGCCTTGTAAACCATAAAACAAAATCTGCTTGATTTTTTTTATGAGGATCTTTTTCAACTCTTGCTTTTGAGTCTTCTTCATTTTGTTTTAATCCAGTTAATTTTCCGTAATTTGGAATTTTTGAAGTATCAAAATAAACATTTCCTTCAGAAATATATGTGAATCCATTTTGTTCTATTAATTTAATGAATTCAATCATTTCAGTAATGTGTTTTGTTGCTCTCGCAATTGTATTTGGTCGTCTTATATTTAACGAATCTGAATCTTTTAAGAATGCGTTGGTATAAAAATCAGCAATTTCCCAAACTGTTTTGCCCTCTCGCTTTGCGCCTTTTTCTATTTTATCTTCACCAACATCAGCATCGCTAGTTAAATGGCCTACATCCGTTATATTCATTACGTGATTTATACTATAATTGTTGAATAAAAACATTCGTTTGAGAAGATCTGTAAAAACAAAAAATCTCAAATTGCCTATGTGTGTAAAATGATAAACTGTAGGTCCGCAAGAATATATTCCTACGTGTTCAGGTATGAGTGGGGTGAATTTGCTTTTTTTTCGTCCAAGTGTATTTGTTAGGAAAATGTCCATGGTGTGTGAGGAGTGTATCTTGTTTATAATATTTTGCATCAAAAGCTTTTTAAGTAACATATATTGTCTTAATTTTGATGCATGAGGTAATAATAACTGAAAAACCTAACGCTGCAAAAAAGATTGCTGAAGCTTTAGCGTCAGGAAAAGTAAAAACGGAAGTGATTGATGGAGTTCAGATTCTAGATGTCCATCATGACGGAAAGGATATAAAAATAGTTAGCGCAGTAGGTCATTTGTATAGTCTTGCTGAAAAAGAAAAATCTTTCAAATATCCTTCTTTTGATATTGAATGGAAGCCAATTTATGAAGTTGATAAAAAAGCAGGGTATACAAAAAAATATTTTACTGTTTTAAGAAAAGTTTCAAAAGATGCAAAATCATTTGTTATTGCTTGCGATTACGATGTAGAAGGTGAAGTTATAGGTCTTAATGTCATGAGATATGTTTGTAAGCAAAAAGACGCCTCAAGAATGAAATTCTCAACTTTAACTAAAGATGATATAGTTAAGGCGTATAAAAATAAAAGCAAATCTATTGATTGGGGTCAAGCAAAAGCAGGAGAAACTAGACATTTTCTTGATTGGATGTATGGTATAAATTTAAGTAGAGCATTAACTCTTGCTGTTAAAAATGCAGGTTCATTTAAAATTTTAAGTAGCGGAAGAGTTCAAGGTCCAGCACTTAAAATTATTGTTGATAAAGAAAAAGAAATTAAAGCCTTTGTTCCTGAACCATATTGGCAAATTACGCTTAAAGCTATGTGTGATAAAAAAATAATTGAAGCATTACATGAAAAGGATAAATTCTGGAAAAAAGAAGATGCAGAAAAAATATTTAAAGCAATTTCTAAAGAAAAAACTTGTGAAATTGCAAGTGTTCAAAAAAAGAAATTTAATCAAGCACCTCCAAATCCATTTGATCTTGGAGCATTACAAGCAGAATCATATAGGGTGTTTGGAATTTCTCCAAAAAAAACACTTCAATGTGCTCAGAGTTTATATTTAGCTGGAGTTACATCATATCCTAGAACATCTTCGCAAAAATTACCTCCTGAACTTAATTTGAGAGGAGTTTTAAAGGACTTGGGAAAAGTTGCAGAGTATAAAGCTGCAACAACTAAATTGCTCGCACTTAAAAATTTAAAACCAAATGAAGGAAAGAAAACTGATCCTGCGCATCCAGCCATATATCCAACAGGCGCGCAGGCAAAAATAACTGATGTTGATGAAAAAAAAGTATATGATTTAATAGTTAAAAGATTTTTTGCAACATTTGGAGAAGAAGCTGAAAGAGAAACCATTACAATTTTAATAAGTGTTAAAAAAGAAAAATTCTCAGCTAAAGGAACAACTACAACAAAGAAAGGATGGCATGAATTATATGAGCCTTATGTTAGAATTGCAGAAGATGAAATGCCTATAGTTAAAGCAAAAGATATTTTAAAAGTTTCAAAAATAGAAAAATTAGAAAAAGAAACAAGACCACCTAATAGGTATACTCCTGCGTCAATAATTGTTGAACTTGAAAAAAGAGGCCTTGGAACAAAAGCGACAAGAGCTGATATTGTTGATTCTTTATATCAAAGAGGATATATTAATGAAAAATCTATTGAAGCCACAGAACTTGGAATGAAGATAGAAATAATTTTAGATAAATATTGTCCTGAACTTAATGATGAAGAATTAACTCGTGGAATAGAAGAAGAAATGGAGCAAATTCGTGAAGATCAATCTCATCAAGAAAAAGTAATTGAAAAAGCTAAAAGTGCTTTAATAAAAATTCTTGATAAAATAAAAAAGAATGAACTTAAAATCGGAAAAGAATTAATTGTTGCAAACAACGAAACAAGAGACGCGCTAAGTGCGCTTGGCCCATGTCCTGTTTGCAAAGAAGGAACCGTTCAAATAAGACGAGGAAAATTTGGAATGTTTGCTGCATGCAACAGATATCCTGATTGTAAAACAACGTATAATTTACCTAAATTCGCACTTGTAAAACCTGCAGGTAAAATTTCACCTAAAGGATTTCCTATGATACTTGTAATACGTGCAGGCAAAAGACCTCAAGAATTAAGTTTAAATCCAGAAGAAAATTCACAGCTTGATAAAGAACAATCAGAAGAATATTCGACAATAAAATCTGGAGAATTAAAAAAGAAATGTCCAAAGTGCGGTTTAGATTTAAGAGTTATGAGCAGCATATTTGGTGAGTTTTTAGGTTGCTCGGGTTATCCAAAATGTAAATATACTGAGAGTCCAAATGGAAAAGATTTTGGAAAGAAAAAAGATGATGAAGAATCAGATGGCGATAAACTCCCTGAAGACGTTGCAAGTGTTGAGGACTTGTGAATTCTGAATTTGTATTGATTTTTTGGCAAAGTATACTTATTTTTCAGCTAGTTCCCAAAGATATTCGAAGTAAGCTTTCATTTCAGTTGTAATCATTTTGTTCTTGATTTCAATAAAACTATCGTTCTCTTCTAAGAATGCAAAAACTACGTGCCCATCGTAGATGAATGTTGTTGCTTCATTTGGTAGTTTTTTTAGAAATTTGTTTTTTCCAAGTTTTGCAAATTGTTGCATGAAGTTGTGATTTCTAAATTTCGTGTTCCATATAGCTCGACCATCTACATTTTTTAGTATTTTGGTTTTTTTTAAGTCAGTTAATAATCTTTCATGTAGAAGTCTGGAATTTCTAGTCGTCAAATCTGGACTGTTGCTTATCATATACAAAAATGAAATTTGTCCTTTTTTTGCTAATTCATATAGTTTTATGTTGAACTCTGAAAATGAGTTTAGGTTTTTAACATGTTTTACAGTTGTAGTTTCATTAGACTTAAGTTTTTCAAGTTCAGGCATTAAAGATAGTAATATTGATTCTTTGTTTTTTATTTTTCCAAGTACATTTGTTAAATCATTTGCTAAGTATGTTTTTTTGTTTTCTAATTCTATTACATAAACAAATCCTTTTGTTATAAGTCTGTCTAAAATATTATAACAGTTAGATCTGTGGATGTGTAAATCTTTTGCTATCTGATAGGCAGTTAGTTCTTTATTTTTGACTAATTGTAAGTATATGTTAGATTCATTTTCATCTAAACCGTATTCTTTTAGTGAGTATAGTATATTGTCATTCATGATATGTGGGTAGAACTTATTATTAATAAATGTTGGTATTAGTCACTAAAATCTGACTAATTTAATTTATATGTTATGTTGCATTTCTTTTAGTTATGGGATTGACAATTAGTTTTTCGTGGAATAAAGAAAACAGAGAGCTCAAAAAGAAAGAAAAAGAGCTAGAGCAAAGAGTAGCAGAGGAAGCATCAAATCAAGATACGATATTAGAACGTAAGAGAACAGAGTTCATACAAGGTGTAGATTATTTTTCAGGGTCTTTGAACGAATACGAGGATCTAAAGGGTAAACGGTACACTCTTATTGATATGTTAAATAAGGGTCAGCCGATTCAGATTTATGATCCTGGCCAGTTTTGGTTATGTGTTAGTCAAAGTTGGTTTAAACGTGATGAAAATGAGCAAATAATGAAAGATAAACGCGGAAAAAAGATATTTACGAATTTTTATGATGGTGTGCAAGGAAGATTAGTTGATAAGCTTATTGAGGAAAAATGTGTCGGGTTGATTCGTGCGGAGTATAGTGCTGGCGGATTATTTGGAAATAGGCCTACTTTTTGGGAAGGATATCCTGTTAAAGAAAAATAGAGAAATTGAAGACGTTGCAAGTGTTGAGGACTTGTGAATTATTTCTTGAAACTATAATTCGTGTTGTAAAAATTAAAGATAAAAGTTTTGTTTTTCCAAAAAGTTTATATTTTAAATAGAACTAAAGAGATTTATGACTTTCCTGTTTTTGTTGTTGGTATTCTTGCTTGGTTTTGTGACTATGTTTTTTGGTGCAATTAGTGGAGGGGTTGGTCTTGTAACTAGGCCTATTTTGGTTTTTATGGGGTTTCCTGCGGGAGTAATTATTTCGTCCTCTAGAGTTGCAGGAGTTGTTGGAGACTGGCCAGGATTGTATTTATTACATAAAAAAAATAAATTAGATTGGAAAATTGTTTTTTTTCTCGTTGTGCCTATGACTATAGGGTCGGTTCTTGCAAGTATTGCAGTAATAACTTTTTTAAAATCAAGTTTAGATATTGTTTTAGGAATATTACTTTTTTTTACAGGAGTGTTTTTGTTGTTTAAACCAAAGTTAGGAGTTGTTGTAAGCAATAGAGAGTTTTCAAAAATGAAAACAAAAATTATGAGTTTCTTATGTACATTACCTATTTCTTTTCTAAATACTATTACTGGTGGGCTCGGGCCTCTTTATAGTTTAATTTATGTTTGGATTTATGGTAAGACATTTATTTCTGCATCTGCGTTGTGGAGAACTGCATCTAACATCTCAAGTGTATTTTCAGCTATAATATTTATAGTGGGTGATAGTGTGGATTGGCAATTATGTATTGCACTTATGATTGGTCTTGGGCTTGGTGGATTTTTTGGAACAAAATTCGATTTGAAAAAAGGAGAAACATGGGTCAAATACATTATAATTGTGGTTATTTTTGCGGGTGCGATAAAACTTTTATTTTTTTAGGGTAATTAATTTGCAAGTGTTGACGATTTGTGAATTTAAAAGAATAATTTAGGAGTGTAAAATGAGATTTTTGTTGTTTTATTTTTAGATAAATTAGTACTATTAAATGGTTACATTTAAATATGATTTATTCGTTCCTAGATGAATGGATATACTTGAAAATATGATTTGTGCATCTGGTGCAAAAAATAATTGTAATATGCTTGATAATCCATCCTGGTTTTCAGAAAGGTTTAATTCTGAACTTTTGAAAGCTGCCTTAAACTCTGAACATTCTTCAAAAATTATTTCTGCTTTTGAATCATATCCTATTTTAGACTTGGCTTGCGGTGATGTACAAAGTGTTAGAGAAATGTTAAACGCAATTAAACTTGTTAATTTTAAAAAATATGTTGGTGTTGACAAATTTACCATTCATAAGATGGGCAATGGGACAATTCCATGTAGTGCGTATAATGTATCTATTAAAAATTGGAATTATGAACAATATGGGCATCTTAGTACTTTTGAAGGTTCTGATTTTAGAGATGTTGTTGATGCTTCTAAAATTTCTTTTATGAAAGAGGATGTTTTAATATTTGTTTCATTATTACAGCCAAAGCACAGTTTTAATGTAATACTCGGAGGACTCGAAACTAAATTATTTGTGCATACTCAAGATTTAGAGTATCATAAACGGTTAGGTGAAGCAATTGCAGAATTGATGGCCCCTGGCGCTGTTTTTTTAGATGCGGGTAATGAGTTTGATTTTAAAAATATTGTTCAAGGAGAAAAAATATTAATTGAAAATAAAAATAAAAGATATGGTGGGTTTATTCACATTGATTCTAGAGAAAAGATTTCAATTGCGCCATTTGAAATTGAAGAACAAAAAATAGATCTTAATTCTGTAATTGTGGAAGATCATTCAGGATATGGTGGCTATGGCAAAAATGATTTTAGTTTTTTCTATAGGTCTTTGTCTCCAGAATTAATGTCATCACTTAAAGAATTTGAAACATATTCTGTACGTTTAATTTATGAATCTAACTCAAAATTTAAATCAGCAGAACAATTAATTGAGTTGAAAAATTTAAGAGAAGACTTAAATGGAGTAATATTAGATTTAAATAAATCTGAAAATAAATATTTTATTTTAGAGGCTTTAAAAAATACTAGTAATTCGTTGCCATTTTTTAAAGAATTAATAGGTAAATTGGATGTGTCATATTTATCTGAAAATTTAACTATAACTGGGGATTTATCTAAAACTAGAATTGACGATAGATTAGAAATTTTAAATAGAACGCCTGAGGGTTTAAGAAAGGTAAATGAAGTAATTAATGTGTTTAGATATTTTTCTCAGTTTTATGTGTCGGTGAGAGATTATGATATTTATGAAAACGCATATCCGTTTTTAAATCAAATTTTAAAGTTGCAAGAAAAATATGAATTAGCATCTCAGATATCTTCAAATGAAATTAATGAGTGTAATGAATCTATTGCGCATATCATATATGGGATGAATGATGATCTTCCTTTTTAGGTAGTAGGGATTGAGATGTGTGTATATGTAGGATTATGTAGTTTAATTATTAGATTTTTTTGTATTTACTTAAAAGGGAGAAAATATTTAAATTAAGTAGTTGATCTGTATTTATGGTTGAGTATTTATGGTTGATGGAATTTTATTTGATGATGAAACAATGAATAGTATGTTAAACAGAACTGATACAAAGGCGTACAAAAAAGAAAAATATTTACTTGATTTGGGTGTGCGAGTGGAATTGAGTTCTGAAGATTTAGAAATATATGGTAATTCAATTGATAAAAAGATTCTAAGACTGTATTATTGTGCTGAAAAAATTTATGAAAATTCGGGTTATGAACAAGAAATTAGTTCACTTAAAGTATCAACTTTTTTGGTTAGAAGCATAGCTCAATATGTGAATAAACCTATTGATGACGTTACAAATGCAGATTTGTTGTTGATGTATAAATCTATAAAATCTATTTTCAAAGAAGATGAATTTAATAATAGCAATGCTAGAGTGTGGAGAAAAGTGAATAATTTGACTTCTTTTGGATGCAGTCAGTATAGTTTGATGGAAAATTACGTTGCGTTATATTTAGCAAAAATAAATTCTGATGTACAAAAATAAATTGAAGGTTTAATTTTACAGTTAAGATGAGAAAGGAGGTGTTGAGAATTTTAAAACGAGGTTTTAATTTTAGTTTCTTGCAATGCTCCATAGAAGTTTTGCATAATTTTTAAATGAATCTGCAACTTCTTGATTTTGTATTATGATTGAAAATGATTTTCCTTTGTTTATTCCAATCGTTACTGTATCTGCATATATTTCCATCCATGCGTGGGTGATTACTCCTTCAGGCATGTATTTTACTTCACTTAGAGGATAAGTTTTTGATATTTCTCCGAATGGTTTTCGAGCATATTCATTGTATAAGTAGTTGCATTTGATGCCTTTTTCGTATCGTTTTTTATGGTAATCTCTAAAATATGGAGTTAGTTTATCATAGGGAGTTGTTGCGATTCCAATAATCCACATCTGTTCGCCTTTTTTCATTATTTTAAGAGTTCTCTCTCTTGCAGTTTGAATGCCTTTGAGTCCGTCGTAGACTTGAGCTGTTTCTTCAGATGCGTGAATTTGTTGAGTTAGTTCAAGTTCTGGAATTATTTTTTTTAATTTTAGTTCTTGTTCTTTTAATGAATCTTGTTTTTCGTGAAGATACACAAGTAGTCTTTGAGGATCTGATGCCTTGAAATATTTAGTTTTATTTTTTATTATGTGTGATGTTAGTCCTTTTTTAGAGAGTCTTTCAAGAACTTCGTAAACTTTTGACATTGATACTTGACTTTCTTCAGCAATTGGGCCTGATGTAGTTTCTCCGAGACTAACAAGTGCAGTATAAACTTTTATTTCTCCTTCAGTAAGGCCGAGTTCTCTTAACGGTTCAAGATTCATATTTTTTATTTCATCCTCGAGTATTTAAATATTTTGTTTTTAACCCCGTTAGGGGAATATTATATTTCCCCCCGCAAGGGGAATAAAGTTTATATAGTTAATTATACTTAATAGTAGTAACAAGTTCAACAGTTAGGTTGACTTGGAGATAAAAAACAAAAGAACAAAAAATGAACAAAAAATGAGGTGAAAAAATGAGTATAAAAAATACAATAACTGGATTATTAATTGGGGCAACAATTGCAGGAAGTGCGCTATTTAATGTTGGATGCGCTTCGAAGGAAGATGAAAAAATTAGAAAAGAACCCATGACTTATGAATATATGTATGATGTGGCGAGATGCGATATAAGTAATTCCGGCGGATCTTTTAAAGTAGTTGACAAAGATTCAGATGGAGTTGCTGATTTAATAAAAGATGGAACTATTTTATTTTATGTTGGGTCTAATTACGTTGCACAAAATTCTGTAGAGAAACGAAAGGTGGAGGAATGGATTTTAGATGGCTATGCAAGAGAGATGAATTATGAACTTCAAAATAAAAGTACGAAGTTTTTAAGATCATATCAAGTGCTTCAGTATGCGCTTAACAAAGCAGAATTCGATGTGTCAGGAAAAAGATATTTTGTTGGTGGCGAAATTCAGAATGATGGAACATTTAATGGAAAACATTTGAATCTATATTATGCTGATTTAGATAATGATGATACAATTGATGTTGCATCTTTTGGAGGAATGATTTATTGGCTAAAACCGGGTATTGAAAATTTGCTTACTGGAAGGAGCTATAATGTTAAAGAGGCTAAAGAGATGCCTTCATACTTAAGTGATGCTGCAACAAAATGTGTGAATGCAAGAACTGAACTTATGAATGCACTCGACATGAAATACATAAAAGGAGAATAATTTTTTTTTCTTTTTTTTTGAGATAGACAAAGATTCGCTTTGTGTTTTATTCTTCAATCTTTCGTCTGTTTTTCAAACTAATTTTTGCAAGTACCATTTCATGCATGTGTTTTAAGAATTGTTGTTTGTCTTCCATTTTCATAATGTCGGAGTAACTAATTTATAAGATTAAATCATTAATTAATAAAAAAATTTATAAATGTGCTCACATTTTAAAGTAGTAACAAGTTTTGGGGGCAATATAATGCACGAAGATAAATTATTAATATTGGTACAACACGGTTCATTAGATCAAAAGTTAAACGCTATAAATGTTTTAAAGCCGATTATTATCGAGAATGGAAAAATTACTTTAGCAAATGAAATTCATAAATTAACAAGCAGTATTGATGGGTTAAATGGATTTACTGAAGAAGAATTTAAATTAATGTCTACAAATTATTTGACTAAAAATGTTCAGTTCGGAAATGAACGAGCGCATTTTTATCTTTTTGATTATTTAAAAACAGATAATATGCCTGATAAAGAAATTTGGAAATTGAAATTACCTCTTTTTCAAGCTATTGAATTTGTAAGTGCTGCATTTAATACAAATTATCAGTTCTCAGTATCTAATTTTGAAAATGATGTGGAGTTTCAAGGGTTATTAGTTCTTGGGCAGACTATTGATGTTATGAAAAATTTAGATGATCCGTATAATGTTTATGACTCTAAGTTACCTCATGAATTGTTGTTGGCTCGAGGCATGAACAAAGTAGTAACTGCACTTGATAAACGAGAAACAATAAAAAATGAATTTCATCTCGATGAAATTGAAAAATTTAAAGAGATTAAACTTCCTTACGTATTTATGCATTATGTTATAGAAACAGCAAAAAGTGGACGTCCTTTAGCTATTGAAAGAGCTTATGCAGAAAGTATGAAAGGATATGAGGAAAAAACGTTGGTTGATATGTTTATGCCTCTAGCTGAACTTCAAGGATTAAAAAGAAATATTAACGAAAATAAAATGCATTTACAAGTTCAATCAAAGTTCGCTAAACAAAGTGTTGTTTATCCAATAGTTAATAAATTTAAAGATGTATTTACTATGCAGTATTTTTTAAATCAAATTGAAAGTGATGATACAAAATTTAATTTTAATGATGGCGATTTTTGGACTGCCGTTGAAAAATCTAGTGAATTAGTGAAACCATTTGCAAATTATGTTGCTGATAAATATTTGGCTAAAATAGAAAATACTAATAAACAAAAATGAAGTGATGTTATTTTTTTATTTTTTATTCTTCAATCTTTCGTCTGTTTTTTAAACTTATTTTTGCAAGTACCATTTCATGCATGTGTTTTAAGAATTGTTGTTTGTCCTCGAGTTTCATAATATCAGAGTAGCCCATGCTAATTAAATTGAATGCGAATGGTGTTGGAATTTCGGTGTGTATTTCTTTAATTGATATTTTTCCTGATTGTATATCTGTTATAACTTCTTCAGCATGGACGATGTCCATTAAATCTTCAAGAACTTCTCGTCTTGCTTCACGTAAAATGACAAAATCATTGTCAATTCTTTTAATGGCACTAATTAATAGTCGTGAACTTGCTTGTTGTCTGCCAACACTTCGACTTCGTCCTTTGTAATTTCTTAAAATCATTAACGATCTTCCAGCACAATGTCTAAATCGTCTATTTAGAATTTCTGTTTTTTCAAGTGCATGTTTCATAACTTCTCGAAGTAAGTTCGCTTTTAACATGCCGAATGCACGTGATACTTGTACACTTTGTCCTTTGGGTGCAATAAGATAAAATCCATTATCATTAATATTTATTTCTATATCTTTATTATGGATTTTACTTAAAACAAAAGCAAGCGCTCGACTTAATACATCATTTGTTCGTCTACCGTATAATGAATGAAATATTATGTATTTATTTTTTGGATCATCAAAATATTCAATAACGAGTTTTTTGTCGTGAGGAATTTCTGCATATTCAAATTGTTCTTTGAAATATTCATAAATGCTATTTGCGCCATATTCATCAACATAAAGATATTCGTGAATAAATTTTAATATGTCTTCAGGTGTTGTTTTGCTTGAAAATTGTTCTTCCATATATCGTCTAAATTTTTGAACTTCCATTGCAAGATCAAAACTTAAAGGAAGCATTTCAGAAAACCAACTAGGAACAGTTGGAGGTCTATTGACGCTAGTTTTAACAAATGCAGTCATGCCTTGAGCGTATTGAAATTCATATGTTTGTCCGCCAAGAACAAAAACATCTCCTCGTTTTAATCTTTCAAGAAATGGTTCAGCTATGCTTCCTAAGTATTCGGCGCCAATTTTTACTTTTACATTTGTTTCATCAGGAATAGTTCCGACATTGGTCATGTACATGACCCTTGCCATTTTTCCTTTTTTGCCCATTTCTTTTGTTTCCCAATCAATCCAGATTTTAGCATAAACATGTCTATCTTCAAGGTTTGCGTATTCTCCTGCTAAATATTTTAAAATATCGTTGTAATCTTTTCTTAAAAGATCGCCATACGGATAACTATGTCTTATTAAATCGTAAATTTGATCAATATTTTGTTTATCTTCAATTGCGATGCCGAAAATTTGTTGCGCTAAAACATCAAAAACATTCATCGGAATGTGTATTTTATCTATTTTTTTTTCTGTTGCGGCTTTTAAAAGAACAGAACATTCAACTAAATCATCGCGATCAAGTGCGATTATTCTTCCCTTTGATACGTCGTGAAGTTTATGTCCTGATCTTCCTATTCTTTGAAGTGCTCTTGCAACGCTTTTTGGACTTCCAAGTAAAATGACAAGATCGATATATCCTATATCTATTCCAAGTTCAAGAGAAGTTGAAGATACGACTGCTTTTAATTTACCATCTTTAAGTCTATTTTCTATATTTAATCTAAGTTCTTGACTAAGTGATCCGTGATGAGCCCCTATGTATGATTGAGCATTAAGAGTGTTGTTTGCTTTTTCATTTTTTAGTTCTTGTTTATATTTAAGTTCATTTTCTTCTAATTCTTTTGCGAGTTCTAATTCCTTTTTAAGTACGGCTTTTGTTTTTTTTAATTGAAGTTCAGGATGATTTTTTTTGTATTCTATTAGTTCTTGTTTTTGTTCATCTTCTTCTTTTTTCTCTTTTTTTTCTCTATCTAATAATTTTTTCTCCATTTCTTCAATCTTTTCAAGTTCATCTTCAGTTAAAGGATCATTTGTTTCATCTACTTGAGCATAATTTGTTGGAAATTTATCTTTTAAATTATGAACAACTCTCTCGGTTGCGCTTCTAGTATTTGTGAAAATAAGAGTAGTTTTATGTTTTTGAATTAAATCATTTACAAGATTATAAGTTGCAATATGAGTTTCTTTGTAGGGAGTTGTAATTAAATTATTTACTGGGCTTAAAACTTTAAGATCCATTTTTTTTATGTAACTAACGTCTATAATTTTACAAGGCCTGAATATTTTATTTTCTGGGTCTTCATATCCGACAAGAAATTTTGCAATATCTTCAAGAGGAGACACTGTTGCAGATAAACCTATTCTGCAAAATGATTTTATTGAGTGTAATCTTTCAAGACTTAAACTTAAATGAGTTCCTCGTTTGCTATCGGCGAGTGCATGGACTTCATCTATTATTACCCATTCAACACTTTTGAAATTTTCTTTAAATTTAGGAGAGGTTAACATTATTGCAAAAGATTCAGGCGTTGTAATTAGAATGTGTGGCGATTTTCTTGCCATCTTCGATCTTTCGCTTGCGCTAGTATCGCCCGTTCTAACGCCTATGCGTATATTCAAATTATTTGTTAGTTTTTTTATTTTTTCTTTTTTTTCAATTTTAATTAATTTATCTGTTGGCTCATAATTATGTTCTTTGTTTTTTTTATATTTCATGGCTTCGAGTTTTTCATCATATATTTTTTGAATTGCACAAAGAGGAGAATTTAGATTTTTTTGAATATCATTACCTAGAGCTTTTAATGGACTTATGTAAACACAATATATTTTATCTTCGAGTTGATTTTGAATGCTTTGGCTTGTTAGTTCGTTTAAAATTGCAGTAAATGCACTTAATGTTTTTCCGGATCCTGTAGGGCTTGAAACTAGTGTATTTTCTCTATTGTGAATATTTACAATTGCAAATTTTTGTGGAGGAGAAAATTCGCTAAAAGATGACATCCACCAATCAAGAATTAGTGGATTAAATATTTTAAAAATATTATGATCTTCGTATTGTTTTGTTTGAAATACAATGCGTTCTTTATTAGGATCTTTTTCTTGCATAAATGTACCTAGGTTGAATGAAAGAGAAGCTAAAATCATTTAAAAAACATGTGAAGAAGTGACCAGTGATTTAATTAGTCATTTTACTTACATATATTATTGGTTTTTCAAAGTTCCATTGTAATTCTCCTTCTACAATGAATGTGTTTTTAGTTGTTCCATTATCTACGAAATAGACTAAAAATTCTGTTTTAGGTGCCGAAATTATTTTATTAGGATCGACAAGACTTAATCTTATTTTTGAATTATCATCGTCGACAATGTAATAGTTTACGTTTATTGTTGTTTGATTTCTTTGATTGGCTGTTTCAACTTTTTCTTCTTGTAAGTATCCTTTAATTCTTACTTGCTTTATACTTTGGTCATTAGTGTTAAGAATTTCTTTAAATGAAATTTTTTCAGCAACAGGTTCTGGAGAAGATTTTTCTTCAAAGGTTTCTTTTGCTATATTTTGATCGTCTGTTAATGGTTTTGAACATGCTACTACGAATAAAAGCATGAATGCAATAATTGAAATTATTAATATTTTTTTCATAAGTGTCCCCCTAATAGAATATTTGTTGTGTTGTATTTATAGTTTATGTTGTTTTTGGCGATTATTTTCTAATTTAGAAACTAATATGAGTTGAGTTTTGTTAGCGCTTTCTTGTTTCATTTTCTTGTTATGTTTACTCTCTTTTTAATTCTTTTAATTTTCCAAAATAATAAACTTCATTTTCAACAATCCATGTTTCAAATTTATTAATATTCATATTTTTTAAAAATGGGCTTAAAAGTTGTTCACTTAGAATATCTGTTCCTTCAGTTAGTTGATTCATTGAAGGCATAACTATTAGTTGTTTTTCTTCAAACAAATTATATTTGTATTTTCCTTTCAAAAAACATTTGTATTTTTCGACGCGATTTCCGTCGCGTAATCCTATTGATGGATGTTCATGTCCTATTATTATCGTTTTGCATTCTTTAAATTCTTTATTAGTGGGAATAATATCTCCATGACAAATGTATGTTTTATTTATTAAATAATGTGTTAAAACCGGTATGTTTTTTTTTGATGCGAGGGGTTCTATTATTTTATCGTGATTGCCTTTAACAATTATTACTTTCGAATACTTTTGTAATAAGTCAAAGTATTCTAGAATTTGTTTCCATTCTTCTTTACTAATTTTTGCAAATTCGTGTTTAATGTCGCCATTTAGAATAATTATATCTGGGTTTGTTGTCGATATTATTTTTTTTGTTTTTGTTATGAGATCTTTTTGTTGAAATCTAGGAATTAATATTCCTTCTTTATTCATGGCGTCTTCTTGACCTATGTGTAAGTCTCCAAATATTAAGATTTTTTCTTTTTTAAAAAATAATGCGAGATCAACTATTTCGATATTGCTAAGTATTTTCATTGTTTGTTTTTTTAAACTTCTTTTTTTATATCTTGTGAATTTAGAAGTTATTAGTAAAATAGGATGAGGATTATTTGTAAAAAAATATTTTGTATGTTTTGATTTTTATTTTTTCTTTTTTGTATTTTCTTCTTCAATTTCACTTATTCTTTCTTTTAAGAAATCTATTGTTTTTGTGTTGTCTTGTTGGTGCATGATTTCTCCACATTCAGGACATTTGAATGTGAATTCCATTGCTCTATCAAAATCCATTCTGGCGCATGCGTTTCTGCATAGATAAAATTGATTGTCTTCTTCTCTTTTTAATCGTTCTTGAAGTTTGTCGAGTTTGCCATCTTTCATTTTTTGGTCAAGATGATTAACTATGTCTTCATTTAGATCCCAATAACAAATGTACCATCCTTTTATTTTATCTTTTTTTCTAATAAAGGATACGAGATTGTGATCGAGAAGTTTGTATAAAAAAAATCTAGTTTTATGAATTTCTAATTCTAGTTCTTCAGATATTACAAATTCAGATATTTTTGATTTGTCTTTTAAATATTCGACTATGGGAATCGCTTCTTCAGAAACTAATTCTTTAACAATTTTTTTTAACAATTGATCTTTTTCTTTCATTTTTATTTTCCGAGTAGTATGTTGGGTTATTTTAGTGCTTGTTTTCTATTTCTGACTATTTATTGGTTTTAAATATCAAAAGAAGGACATTTTGGCCTCTTTTTATGTTTTCTTATCTGGGATTGTATAATTCGTGAATTGAGTTTATATATTTTATGCTGACATTTCAATATATTTTTATTTTAACCCTTAGTAGTAATAACAAATTTAATTGCTAGATATATAAATGTTTCGCTTTTGTTCGATGTTTTTATTTTATTTTTATATGTTTTTTGTTTTTTTTGTTAGTTTATTTTTGACGTTGTGATTTATTTATATGTATTAAGAATTAAAAATCAGAAAGATTTTTTTGTTTTGTTATTTCATCAAGAAGTGTGCTTTGTTTTAAAATAACATTTATTGAAAGATTAAATTTCTTTTTAAGAAAAAGAGCAGAATATTTTAACATAAGATCTTTGGATTCAAAGTCTATTTTATTTGACGAAAAACAATTTCTTGTAGCTTCTCTAACAACCCAAACACCTAATGGCGCCCAATATTCGTCAGTAATAAATCTTAAAAGAAGTACTTTTCCTTTCTTTTTATTTTTTAAAAAATATTCAAGAAGTGCAAGTCTTGCCGCATAGTATCCTCCAATAGTGTTGGAGGCGTATGTTTTTCTTCCAAATGGACCTTCATAATCTATTGCGGATGAAAAATTTTCTGAATTTTCAAGTCCTGCGCCAACATATGTTTCAAATAATTCATAGCTCCATGGGCCTGGAAATATTATTGCTAAATAATAATTGCCCATGTAACTTCCAAATAAGGTTGAATATGGATGTTCTTCAAAGTCTGATATTTTTGTAATTATGTTTTTTCCAAGAGTATCATCAACTGTTGTTATTGACCATTTTGTCGGAACTATTTTTCTTTGTATTTTAACTCCGATATTTCCTGTGCTTAGAATTTTTGTTAAATAGTGTTCATCAATGCCTTTTTTACTAAGTTCTAAGAGTGCATTTGATGCTTTAAAGTCAATGTCTGATTCGTATTTATCGACAATAAATGGGACTTTTGGATTTTGAGTTATTTGTAATTTTTTAAGTGCTGCGCTTGGGCCATGAGGCAGAATATCAGTATTGAATGAATTTCCAAAAGATATTTTTTTGTCATAATTAATTTCGGCATCGACAGGGTTTGATGCAAGTCCTATTTCTTTTAGTTTGTCTGTGAATCTTGCATTGAAATCTTTTACGTTCAAATTGGTTTTTGAATTTAATAAATCTTGACGAAGTTCAATAATTTTTGATAAAGAAAATGTTTGTTGATCTTTTTTCCATTTATTTGGCGCATCATTATCTTTGTAGTTTTGTGTCGATATAAATCCCGCATTAACATTTGGATATCCATAATCTCCGATAAGAATATTGGGAATTTGTCCATTAAATCCTTCTTTTGAAGAATAATTTGAATCTATTTTTTTAGCATTCGCATTTAATGTTGCAAGAAGTTTTATTTTTTCAAGACCTTTTATGCTAGAATCTTTTCCTGTGAATTTTAAAGAATTAGGAATATTCATAATTTAAGAAATGAAAAAGAGTTAAAATATTTGTTGGTTATTTTTGTTATTTTTTTAAAGCATTTTCAATAAAATGAATAGTTAAAACGTAATCTTTAAATAGGGGAGAGCAAGAGGAAGAGCAGGTGAGTGGTTTTTGAAAAGAAAAAGAGGACAAGCAGCAGTAGAATTTCTAACAACATATGGTTGGGCGTTAATGGCTGTAATTTTAGTAATTGGTGTACTTTCGTATTTTAATATTTTAGATTCTAGTAGATTTGTTTCTGAAAGATGTGAAATGGGTAGTCAAATTCAATGTCTTGAAGTTTACGCTAATGATTTAGATGATGGAACATCTAATTTTCAAATTGCATTTAGAAATAATTATCCTGTAAATATAATTGTTGAACAAGTTATTGTTGAAGGAATTCCGATGTTGTCTTCTGATGTTCATGTTAGCACTGGAAATTTAACGTATCTTTCAGGAAATGTTGGAACAATGAAAGGAGGAAATAAAGAAAAACTCGATGTTGTAATTACATTTAGACGAGATGCTGTAGGTACTGCAAAGTATAATATTTCAGGAAGTTTAGTTGTAAAAGTACAAGATTCAACAGAATCATATGTTCCACCAAATCAGATTTGTGGAAATAATATTTTAGAAGGAACTGAACAATGTGATACGTCAACTACTAGAACTTGTTCATCTTTTGGTTTATTAGGGTCAACGCCAGTTAATTGCATTGATTGTTTGTGGAATACAGGTGTTTGCACTACTCCAACTGGACCTGTGTGTCATAATGGTGTTGTTGAATCTCCTGAAGAATGTGAAGATTTAGATACTACGACTTGTTCTGCGTTGCATCTTCCTGGTTCATCTCAAGTAACTTGTGGAAGTGCTTGTAGTTGGGATACGTCGGTTTGCACTGAGTCTAGTAATGCTTGTACTTACGGAACTGAGTGTGTAGGTGGACAGATTTGTATAAATGGTTTTTGTAATATGAGTTGTAATTTATTTACAGATAATGCGTCTTGTGGAAATTCAGGATGTAAATGTAGTGATAATTCAGCAGCATACACTAATTCAGGTATTTGTACGTTTAACAGAGATACAGATACGACTTTTTGTGATAAAAATATTGCAGTTTTATCAGAGGGGGGATTATTTTTAGTTAATTGTTCAATGCAATCAATTAATATGCTTTGTGATAATAATTCATTAGCAGGAGGATATAGTTCAACAGGAGTGTGTGTGCAATCTGGTAGTGATTATATTTGCGGATCTCAAGGAGGCGGTGCAATTAATCAATCATCTATTTGCCAATCTGGAACTGATTGTGGAATTACAGGTCTTTGTGTTAATGGTATTTGTTCAACAACATGTACAAATTCTATGCTTTGTAGTAATAGTAGCGTTATATATCAGACAGATGGTGTGTGTGTTACACCAGTTGAAGGGGGAGATGATTTTTGTGATAAAATTTTGGCAACAAATAAAACAGGAATATTATATTCTAATTGTCAAGCATTAGATTCTTGGCCTTGTGATTCAGGTGCATTATCAGGAGGTTATGTCGCAGATGGTACTTGTGTTAATAATGTGTGTAATGTAAGTAGTGGAGGATCTATTCAATCAGAAGGAGGATTACCTGATGGGTCACGATGTTCAACAGGACTAAATTGTACGAGTAATCTTTGTGTTGAAGGTAGATGTTCATCTACTTGTACCAATGCTCAATTATGTAGTAATAGTAGTAATTCATTTGATTTAGATGGTACTTGTGTTATTTCATCTAGTTTAGGATTAGATTTTTGTGATAAGAATATTGCGGTAATGGGAGTAGAATTATATTCTGATTGTATATTGGATTTAGAAGGAGTAGAATGCAGTTCAGGATCTTTAGCGGGAGGATATGTTAAAACAGGCACTTGTGCAAGTGAAAAATGTGTGCCTTAAGACAAATTAATTTAAAAAAATAATATTTCAAATTTTTCATTTTGTTTAAATTAAATATTTTTTAAAATAATAATTGGTTAGGTTTTATTGTTAATTTTTATAATAAATATTTATTGTTAAAATTTATTGTTAAAATTTATTGTTGAGATTGATATTAAATCTTTATCTATAATTGATTAAAACATCATCTGTACGTTCATATGGATTTATAGAAGATGAATTTAAACAATCTTTATTTTCGGATGAGTATTTTAAAAGTCCAGTCCATGCAATCATTGCAGCATTATCAACAAGAAATTGATTTTCAGGGCAATAAGATTTAGCGTTTCTTTCTTCGCACATTATCTTACACATTTCTTGTAAACGTTTATTACATGCAACGCCGCCACCTAGTATGACTTCTGTTTTGCAAGTATGTGCAAGAGCTCGCTCTGTTACTTCGACTAGCATTGCAAAAACAGTTTCTTGAACAGAATAACATAAATCTTCTTTTGAGTATTTGCCTGAGTTAATTTTATGTTTAAGATTGGTTAAAATGCCTCCAAATGAAACATCCATTCCTTTAACTGAATAGGGAAGTTTAATATATTTTTTTCCTTGCAGAGCTAATTTTTCAACTTGAGGTCCTGCAGGAAATCCGAGACCTAATTCTCGTCCAAAAGAATCGATAAAATTACCAACTCCGTTATCAAGCGTTTCGCCAAAAATTCTATATTTTCCTGATTCATATGCTATGATTTGAGTATTTGCGCCTGATGCGTATAATAAAATAGGATCTTTAGCTTCGGTTTTAAGACGACCAATTTCAAGATGAGCAATACAGTGATTAACTGGAATTAAAGGTTTATTTAATCTTATAGCTAAGCTTCTAGCAAAAGTTGCACCGATTCTAAGAGTGTGACCAATGCCTGGACTATTTGAAAATGCGATTATATCTATATCTTTAGGAGTTATATTGGCTTTTAAGAGTGCTTTTTTAAAAACTATGTCAAAAACATCAACATGATGTTCAGCAACTTTTGCAGGAATCATTCCTCCTTCTTCTGTTATGTATGAATCTTTTTCATTTGCAAGAATAGTTTTGCCTTTTATTATTGCAACGCCTAGTGTGTGTGCGGTGCATTCTATTCCTATGACTACTAAATCAGTTGTTTGTTTACTTGCAATATTTGATGTAAGTTCACTTTGTGATTTGTTGTTCATAATAATGGGAACTATTTATATGATTTAAATCTTTTTACCAAAATTATAAATGTACAAGGTTTAGTTGATGAAGTTTATAATAGACACGTAGTATTATTGATATCTGAATTAATTGTTGATTCTTTAGTTAATTGTTGATGTTTGAGTTAAATTGTTTATTTCTTAGTTAGATGTTGGTGTTTTAGTTAATTGTTGATGTTCGGGTTAAATTGTTTAGTTTTTTGTTAGATGTCGTTGTTTTAGTCAATGTCGATTTCTTAGTTAGATATTTCAGAGAAAACATTTAAATAAACTTGTTAACAACACAAGAAAAGGTGAAGTATTAATGTTGAGAGAAAAAAATAAAGATGAAAGAGATTTATCTGATTTATTTTCAGGAAAAGAAGATCAAAGTGTTGTTAATAGTAATTTTGATGAAGAACAAGTTGAAGATTTAAGAATGACCATAATCAACAAAGAAAATAAGAAGAAAAATCAAGAACAAAAAAACTTTAATAATAATTCTTCAAAACATAAAAGAGATGATGAAGAAAATTCGCATGTAGAATCATCAATTTCATCAGGTAAAAAATTAATCGAGGATAGATTAAAAAAACTTGAAGAGCTAAAGCTTGAAGGAATAAATCCTTATCCATATAATTATGATGTTAATTCTAATTCAGAGCAAATAAAAAATGAATATAAAGATTTAGCGCCAGAGGCTCATACTGGAAAAGTTGTTAGTTTGGCTGGACGAATAATTCTATTTAGAAAAATGGGGAAAGTCGCATTTTTAACAATAAGAGATGGTGTTGGTACAATTCAATTTTATTTAAGAGCAGATGATATCGGTGAGAGTTATGATCTTTTAAAGAAATTTGATTTAGGAGATTTTATAGGTGCTCAAGGTGAAATATTTAAAACAAAAATGGGTGAAGTTAGTATTTATGTAAAAACCTTCACAATGCTATGTAAAGCAATAAAACCATTACCTGATAAATTTCATGGAGTTCAAGATCAAGAATTAAAATATAGAAAAAGATATTTAGATTTAATAATGAATCCAAAATCAAAAGAAATTCTATTCAAAAGAATGCAGATGACAAAATTAATTAGACAATTTATGGATTCGAGAGCATTTATTGAAGTTGAAACGCCAATATTACATCCAATATATGGTGGCGCTGCAGCTAAACCATTTAAGACATTTCATAATGAATTAAAAATGGAATTATTCTTAAGAATAAGTCCTGAATTATATTTAAAAAGATTAATTGTTGGAGGATTTGAAAGAGTCTATGATATAAATAAAAACTTCAGAAATGAAGGAATAGATACTACTCATAATCCTGAATTCACAATGCTTGAAGCATACCAAGCATACGCGGATTATAATGACATGATGAAACTGGTAGAAGAATTATATGAAGAAGTTTCTTTAAAATTAAATGGAACAACAAAATCAGTATTTAGAGGACATGAAATAGATTTTAAAACGCCATGGAAAAGAGTTACAATGCTTGATTCTATAAAAGAAAATGCAGGAATTGATGCATCAAATATGTCTGTTAGCGAACTTGCGAATTTTGTTAAAGAAAAAAAAATAGAATTTGACAAAGAAGAAACGTGGGGAAATTATATTATAGTAATATTTGAAGCACTCTGTGAAGATAAATATATTCAACCAACATTTATTATAGATCATCCAGAAGAATCAACACCATTATGCAAAAAACATAGGGTAGATTCAAGATTAATAGAAAGATTCGAACCATTTTGTTGTGGGATGGAGATATGTAATGCGTACTCTGAATTAAATGATCCTATTCATCAAAGAAAATTACTTGAAGATCAAGCAAGACAATTAAAAGCAGGAAATGAAGAAGCGAATCCAGTTGATGAAGATTTCCTTGAAGCAATTGAACAAGGCATGCCTCCAACAGGTGGAATAGGAATCGGCCTTGATAGAATGGCTATGTTAATTTTAGGGCAAGAATCTATTAGAGATGTAATCTTATTTCCAACAATGAAACCAGAATAAATGTGCGGTTAATAGATGAAAAATAATTGGATGGGTAAGGTTAATAGAACAATTAACTCGGTTTTACCTATAAGTAAAGATAGAGGTGGTAGTTGTAAACAATGTGGTGCTTGTTGTTCTTTGCCTGTAAAATGTGTGTTTTTAAAAAAAAACAAAAAGGGTTTCTATTGCGCAATATATCATTTTAGAATACTTGGTTGTAGATCATATCCTCGTGTAAAAGAAGAGTGGCTCACAAAAGGCGTGTGCGGATATAATTTTAATAATAAAGATAAAAAGAAATGATTTAATTTATTTTTTAACTTTACAATCTAGAAGTTATTACTAATAGCTAAATTTATATACTAGAACTTTCATTTTCTTTTAAAAAGGGGTGTAGTTGTGGAAGACGAAGAGTACGAATTGGTTTCCAGAGAAGAAGTAGATAGGCTTAAAAAAGAAATAGAGCATCTTAAATCCAATCCTTTTGTAAAAAATTCAACTGATGAAAATCTTTATAGTTCTATAAAAAATCTAACTGATTCTGTTAGTAAATTATATCTTTTATTTGAAAATATCAACAAACAGCTAGCTAAAGAATATCAATCAGGAATTTCTCCTGAAGAAAAAATAGATAGAATTTTAGATCAAAACAAAAGTATAGCTGAAGCATTAGTTGCGTTTGGTTCTAAATTAGAAGCATTGCATGAATCAAACCAAGAAGTTGCATCAAACCAAGAAGTAGGGCAATTACCAAATTCACAAATAGATCCTTTCGCAAATACTATTTCACAGCAAAATTCTTTCCAACCACAAATGGGGAATTTGCCTCCGCTGCAGCCTCCAGCATATGTTCCAAGGCCATTGCAAACACAAAATGATTTGCAAAATCAAATGAACATTAATCAAAGTATGAATCAAGGATTAACTCAAAGAGTAAATTCGGGGTCTCTTCCTCAAAATCTTAACGAATTTAAAATAGATCCTAATTATCCTGCGCCAGATAGATTTCAAGGACTAAATGGACAAGTAGGATTTGGAGAACCAATAGATGCAATGCCTCAAAAAAAGCGAGGACTATTCGGATTAAAAAAGTAAAGAAGTAAAAAGATGGTATCATTCAAACTTAGAAGGGTTTTTTTTGCAGCAGCTGAAGGCGCAGAAGAAATTTTAGCTCAAAGAAAAAAAGAATTAACAAAACTTGATGATCTTGAAAATCAAATTAATCTTGCAAAAAAAATAATGAATTCTATGAATTTAAAAGATGGTGCAGATCCAGCATCAATTATACGTATAGAAGGCAGATTAAAAAAAATAGAAAGAAAAGTTATACAAAAAAGACGAAATTTAAATTATGTTTGAGTTCAACGAACAGGTTTTTTTAATTAAGGTTATGTTGTGTCTTGTAAATTCTTGTGTAGTTTTGTATTAGAAAGTAAATTAAAAAAATAAAAATATTGTTTGATGTTTTACAAATCCTTTGCCATTATTGTCTTTCGACCGTTTGCTTCTGCTCTTCGCATAGCATCTTTTAGAAGTTGCTTTGCTTTTTCATCAAGAACATCTGCAAAGTCGCTAGATACGCTATATCCGATAGCAAGTTCCTTTACTTTGGTTTTTACAATTATTGAATCACTCATACTAGATACCTCCTAAAATGCACTTTTAATCATTCTTGGGCTTTAGGCTTTTAATAATTTGTGGATTTTGTCTTTAGAATGATAGATAAATGATAAACTAAATCTTGCAGGTATATTAAGGTCGTGTAATAAAATTCATGAAATAATGAGTATTTGTTTCTTTACAAATTATAAACCCTATTCGTTCATATAATCGTTTGGCGGGATTTATTTTTAATACTTTTAAATCCAAATCAATTTTATTTAATTTAGCATGAATTATTAAATCTTGAAGAATTTTGGTGCCTATTCCTCTTCCTTGATATTTTGGAAGAAGTTGAATTTCATTTATGTGAATGTTATTTTTTGTTGTTTCGATTTCCAAACTACCTATGTCTAAGCCATCTAAAGTTATAATTTTTATATTTTTAATATTGAACTTTTTATTAAAAACTTCTTTTTGAAAATTTTCATCCCAAGAACCATATGTTTGAATAATTCTAGATTTATTAACAAGTTTACTTAGATTATAAATGAATAGGTAATCTGCAGTTTTTGTATGTCTAAGTTTATACATTTAGATTTAATATAGTTGATTGTTTATAATTTATGGTATTTATTTATGTGCAAACCAGAAATTATATTCTTTATTTGCATTGTTTGTTGTTATAGAATCAAGTCTACAAAAACCAAAGCGCTCAAATTGAATTACATCGCCTACATTTAGCGTAGAAACATCTTTTTCGCCTTTTCCAACAAGTAATGTTGCATCAGGCATTAATACTGTGACATCAACATTTTGGTTTGCAGGAATCCAATGGATGATTTTCTTGCCTTTTGCTTTGTAACTATCATGATCAATACTTTCAAACTTGTAATGATTATTTTCTTTTATAAAATTTAAACAATCCATTAATCTATAAAGATTACTATCCATAAGTTCTGCAAGGTCATCTTTTTGCAAGAAAAACTCACCATCTGAGTTTAACGTTCTTTGACCAAAATCAACATCCGGATGCATTTTAAGTTTAACTTCTCTTATTGGTGCATTTTCTATTTTTACAAGTTCATAATTGTGAACAAAAAAGAAACGCTTTGAAGTCTTATCAATAATGTCTTTATTGAATGCATTAATGCTTTTATAAAATTCTTCAGCGCTAATCGTTTTATCAACCGGAGAAAGACCAGTAAGTTTAGTATATCTTAAGAATGCTTCTGGTTGATAACCTCTTCTTTTCAAAGCGCTAAGGAATGGAACTCTAATATCATCCCATCCAGTAAATGTTCCTTCTTTAATTTTAGCTTTAGTTTTACTACAACTAATTTCCATGCCTTCAAAATTATATCTTCCAAGGAAATAAGTTTTAGGGAATTTATCTCCAATACCAAGTGCCTTATACATCATTTCTTGTCTTTTAGCGTTATCAGCATGATCTTTTGCTCTAATGATGTGAGTCATGTTAGCTTCAATATCATCAACACAAACAGAGAGATTCATCAAAGGCCAAACTCTGTATTTAAAATGTTGTCTTGGATGTTCGCTATCATTAATTCTAATTAAAGGAAAATCTCTCATTGCAGGATTATTGTTTTGCATGCCTGATTTGAAACGCATAACAGCTTCGCCTTCTTTGTAGCCATTTTCTTTATCATGCATCATTTTCCAACGTTTTAAATTATCATTGACATTTAAATTTCTACAAGGACAATCAATCATAGAATCAGCACATTTTTTGAAATCCTCCGAAGAACAAGTACAAATATAAGTTGCTCCAAGATTTAAAAACTTCTCAGAATAATCATAATATATTTGTATTCGATCTGATTGAATCCAAACATCAGTAACATTGCCAAAAATCCATTCGCCGTCTTTTGGAAGTAATTCATAAGCATCAGGATCAATATTATCGCTATTAGTATCTTCAATTCTGAGAATAAATTTGCCTCCATACTTTTTAACATATAATGAAGTAAGTCCTCCTGTAATTGCGTGACCAATGTGCATAGGGCCTGATGGTGATGGAGCAAAACGCATAATAACTCCTTTGCTAGAATCAACATTATCAAGGTCTTTTAAATCGTCTTTTTTTTCTTTTTTATCAAGCGCTGCAGGATCGAGTTTTAATAATTCTTCAGTTTGAATATCAGAATCTAATGTGTTAACCTCTTGAACAATATGATTAATTTCAGCCATTAATGTTTTCATGTGCTCTTTTAATTCTGGATAGTCTCCAATTATTCCGCCAACTATTGCGCCAGGACTTGCTTTACCATTATACTTAACAGCATTTTGCAAAACAAGTTTTCGAATAAGTTGTTTAATTTCTAGAGTGATGCTCATATGTTGTAGTACGAAGAAGGGGTTTATTAAATCTTCGCTAAATTTTATAGATTATAGAAAAGATGTAAAGAATAAATTTAAATAATTAAATAAAAAATAAAATAATATGAGAAAACATTTCAAAAAACACCTAAAAGACATAAACCTCGAAGAAGCACATGGAGGAAGTGGAAAACGTCAACTTATATTATCAAAAGAAGACCCAGTCTCTACACAATTACATGCAATGACAAAAGGATTTTTAGAACCAGGAAACATATTTGATTGGCACAACCATGAAAAAATAGATGAATTTTTTCTAATAATAGAAGGAGAGGGAAAAGTATATTTTGAAGATGGAACAGAAATAAACTACAAAAAAGATGATTTAATATATGTTCCTGCAGAAGAAAAACATAAAATAGAAAATACAGGAAGCATAACATCAGAATTTTTCTTCATAAGAATAAACGAATAAAGTTTATAAAAACAAGATTTTTCTTTTTGTATTATGGGCTCTTAGCTTAGCTGGTAGAGCGCTCGGTTGGCACGTACGACAAAAAGATAAGACATCTAAATGGTTGTACCCAAAAATCGGGAGGTCGCGGGTTCGAGTCCCGCAGAGTCCATTTAACCCGCAGCGGTAGCGTTCGCGTTTTTTCTAAGATTTTATATATGAAAATAAATAAAAAGTTTGCTTTTTGCGGGTATCACATTCCCATGGGACGTGAGGTGTTGCGGTCGAAAATGAGACCACTAGCCGATACAAGTCACGAGACGGGAAGAGAACCCACAGAAATAAAATAGTGCTGCTCCAAATAAAAGAATAACTCAGGGAGGGGGAGTTCCGAAACGAAAACGAAAGATTTATATTTTTTAAACCTCACATATAAGGTATGTGGATAACTAAATTAAAAACAAAGCATGATTGTGTTATTGGAAACAGGTGTGAAAAATTTAAAGTTACTACAACAGGAACACCTTTCAATGTGTTCATTGAAAAAGGCATAACTTATTCGCCTCAAATTCAAACTTTACAGGGTGATGAAGTAAATATAAAAGAATTTATTAAAGACTTTAAAAAAGAGAAAAGAATCATAAATTTAGAAATTGAAGGAAATACGATATTTTTTATTGAAGTTAGAAAAGATAAAATTCCTTCAACATTTTATCATACAAAATTGATATTTGTAAAACCTGTTTTTGTTGATAAATCAGGTTATGAATGCTGGGAAGTTGCTTCATGGAAAAAGGAAATTCTTTCTAAGTTTATTGTGAGTTTAGAAAAGGAAATAAAAAATGTGGAAATTTTGAAAATTGAAGAAACAAAAATTTCAGATATTTATTTTGCTCATTTATTGCCTGATTTAACTTCTCATCAGAAAAGAGCATTAGAACTGGCATTTGAAGAGGGATTTTATGCTTGGCCTAAAAGAACCGATTTTGGCAAACTTGCCAATATAATGCATGTTTCTGTACCTACCTTTAGAGAACATCTAAAAAGAGCTGAAGAGAAATTAATGCCTGACTTAATCAAATCTATCAAATAAGTCTCTTTTCTTGTAAAATTGCAGATTAAACCTCATATATGAGGGGAAAAATACAAATACTTATTCTTATAACTACTATGCTGTGGCAAATAAAACATCTCAACACGTCAAATTAGAAGATTTGCTTATGGGGGTTGTGACCCCGTGTTATGTATTAGATTTAGATAAAGTTAGAGAAAATATACAACTGATTAGGGCCAGTATCCCGTACTCAAACTTTCAAATACATTATGCGATGTTCTCAAATGATAATGAGCGACTGCTTCGACTCATAAAGAAAGAAGGCTTGGGAGTTCTTGTTCTTAATGAGAACGAAATAGAAACAGCAATAAAATTGGGATTTTCCAAAGAACAAATACACCTTACAGGAGGAACCTTTACTAAAGAGAGACTTGTTAAGCTTCTAAGTTATGGAATTGATATAAATTTGGATTCTTTGGCTCAACTTGAATTAGTGGGTCAAATGGCCAAATGTTCGGAGGTTGGAATAAGAATAAGGTCTTATGGTAAAGAGACAAAAGGTGCGGGAGAAGGAATTTCATTACAAGATTTAGAGAAAGCCAAAGAAATTGTAGACAAATACGAATTAAGGCTAGTTGGAATACATACTTATGTTGGAACAAATATTTTAGATGAACAAAAATATTTTGATGCTACCAAAACTCTCATAAGTATTTCTTCACAATTTTCTAGTTTAAGATATATTAATATTGGTGGAGGATTTGGAATTCCGTACTCGTCAAAAGAGAGAAGTTTTAACTGGAACGCATTTGGAAAAGAAATAAGTAGAATGTTTGAGCAAATAGAAGGGAATAAAATTCAATTAAAAATGGAACCCGGAAGATCTATCGTAGGTGATGCAGGCTATTTTGTAACAAAAGTAATTGAAAAAAGGGATGAAAATACTTTAATTGTAGATGCACCCTATACTAATTTTGCCAGACCGTTTGTTTACCATACAAATCATAGAGTAAAATGTATAAGAAAAAAAGGAGAAGATAAAAAATTCCTAATTAGAGGGTGTACAATAAACAGTGCGGACTATTTATCAAGTCCTCATTTCGATGGAGATGGTGCAATATTGCCTGATATTCAAGCAGGAGATATTTTATACTTTAAAGATGTTGGCGCTTACTCCCCAGTTATGCAAATGGATTTTCTACATAATGAAAAAGCACCAACATTATTAATGCTGAATGGAGAAATTAAAAAATAACTTCTTTTTTATCCAATAGTGTATTGCATGATTGTCCTAAACTCGGCCATCCTGGGAGAATTTCTCAGGGTGGCTTTTCTTTGTATTTCAAACTCCGAGCTTTCTTAATAAATGATGTGGGCTTTGTGTTTTGTTGGAGTGGTTTACGTGGATGAACGGGTGATTGGTTTAGATGTGAAAATGTCAGAAAAAGAAATTAATATAGAATATGTATTACATTCTCCGACGATGAAATACGAAGCTAGTGGTCTGAGAAGTGACCGTGTCTACTCACGTTCGCAGAGTCCATCCACCCCTTTTGGTATATTGGCGGGGAAAAGTTTTTTTTGTTTTCTTTGAGTTCATTTATGGTATTTATCATATAAAAACAGTCCAAGTTCTCTACCGGGCATTGTCATCCAATAAAATGGCTCTTTTATTGGCGTTTGTTTATTTGTGTCTTTATCATAATAAGTCATACAAGATTTAGAACGAATGTCATATTCACTCATTCCTTTGCTTCTTCCATCGTAACTTGCTCCAGCATAAATAAAATTAGCAAATAGTGTAAAAATAATTGCTTTTTCAGCAAGGTCTTTTTTCCAATTATATTTTTTTATATTTGATATTTGAGTATTTTGTTCATTTGAATTCATTATTTTACCTCTTTGGATTACTTTATTATGGTATGTGTGTATTTATATTTAAATTTCACCCCACACATTGTGTTGGGAAATTAGAAAAGTTTAAATATTGGTATAAATATGTCATAATTTATGCTTGAAATTTTACAACAAATCGGATTAACTCCGTCTGAGGCAAAAGTTTATGTTGCTCTTTTGGAAACTGGAAAAAATACGGCAACAGGAATATTGAATCACGCAAAATTTAACTCTGGAAGAATTTATGAAGTATTAACTTCACTTGAAAATAAAGGACTTGTCAGTGCAGTTAAAGAAGGAAAAGTAAAATTTTTTGTTGCATCTTCTCCTGAAAGAGTGTTGGATTATCTAAATGCAAAAATGGAGGATGTCAATCAACAAAAGAATGACTTTGAAAAAGTGCTTCCCACATTAAAAAAATCTTATGAGCATACTCAACAGGAAACAGATATTGAGGTATTTTTAGGAGTTAAAGGACAAAAAACAGCGTATGATATTTTATTTGCAGAAGCAGGAAAAGATAAGGATAAAGAAATAATAGTGCAAGGCATAACAAAGAAAAGCAAGTATCCGCAAGAAGTTCTTGATTTGTTAAGATTTTATGTGTATAAACGAAGGAAAGAATTAAAATTAAAAGTCAAGAAGATTGCTGATGATGAAGCAAAAAAGGAAAAAATGTATTTTGAGGATAATTCAGAAATTCGATATTTGCCGTTTTCATCAACAACTTCAATACAGGTTTTGGGCGAAATAACTATGGTTCAAATGCCTGTCGAACCAGTTATAACAATAATAATTAGAAACAAAAGAGTTGCAGAGGATTATAAGAAACAGTTAAAATTCCTTTGGTCAATAGCAAAAAAGTAATCTAAATAACTATAGTTTTGCACGCAGAGTCCATCGAACCCGCAGCGGTAGCGTTCGGGTTTTTCTCGTTTTTTATATATGAAAATAAATAAAAAGTTTGCTTTTTGCGGGTATCACATTCCCATGGGATGTGAGGTGTTGCGGTCAAAAACGAGACCACTAGCTGGTTCTTTTTGGATGAGAATATTTCCTGGATTCGTTGGATATAATTGTTTTAATGGCGGTAGTTAGTTGTTGTTTCCATTTTTCTGTCATCTTATTTGTTATCGCGATATGTTTATCATTTCTCATTTTTTGTTATAGTTCGCGTTGTCTATTTATACAAAAATCCTCGAATGCACATTTTATCGCCCTCATCCAGTACTTTCCGTTGAAATCCATTTCAGTGAATCCTTCATCATGAAGGAAAGTCAGTTCTTTTATGGCTTTTTCTTTGTCGCAATCACAACTCTGGAGGTATTTTCTAATTTCTGATGTTATATCATCTAAACCAATTTCAAACTTATTAACGCGTTGGTACACTGGTTCAGCTAGATTGTCGTGGTGATATGTGTCTGTGCAGAGACACACCACAGTAGAAGGGTTTGCTTCTTTTGCCTTGATGCCAATTAACAGTCCTAAAGGTGGTGCTTCTCCTCGTTCAGTCCAGGCTTTAGCAGCTTCCATTCTATTTGGATAGGCTGTACTAAGTGCTGGCCATAGATTATTTTCAATATTCTCAATATAATTTGCTGGAGTGTCCAGATCAGTATAATGTAAAAATAGGTCGCTGAGCACAATATTATATTTGCTTGAGGCAACTTCTTCGAGTGCAGATTTTCCATTTTTGACGTAGGTGATGTTGAATTTCGGTCTGTAAACTTCTCCTTGGTCAAATCTTGCAAAGTTTCGTTTGGCACTATCTATGTTCTCTGGTTTGTCATCTATAACAAGCACATTGATTGTTTCGTTCAACATATTTATTTTGTTTTCCATTTTTTCTTTTCCTCCTTCTTTCTTTTTTTATTATATCTAAAGCATTTTGTAGCTTCCGTTGTCTACTTCTTTTGCAATCCCTACATACTGCTTCATCTCAGGAC
Source organism: Candidatus Woesearchaeota archaeon (assembly GCA_041660865.1). Taxonomy (GTDB): domain Archaea; phylum Nanobdellota; class Nanobdellia; order Woesearchaeales; family 21-14-0-10-32-9; genus 21-14-0-10-32-9. Next base: position 169,656 of record JBAZVO010000001.1, on the reverse strand, counting down.
TAAACAAATATCTCCAGCAACCTCTTCCTGACTGATGATCAAATCTATTCATCGACTTTGCATCTGCTGCAAAGAATGTTGTCCCTGAAATGGGTACTCTGTGTAGAGTATATTTTCCGAATAGTGCAAAACTATTGTCTTGAAGTATTCTAGATATGTCTTTTACCTCGTACTCTATTTTTGGCAATATATCTTTGAATCTTATTGTTTGTTTTGATAACATTTTTTCACCTTTTTTCTTAAACTATGCATGATGTTACTACTAGTATGTACTAATAAGTATATATAAGTTAGCGGTGTTTATTATCACCACAAAAACAAAACATATTTATAGAAGCTATAACATATTTAGCTTATGTATCAAGAAGTCTTCCAGAAACTCGGTCTTACAGTAAATGAGGCGAAAGTGTATGAGTCTCTTTTAACTTTAGGTATAACTACTGCCAATAAACTAGCGCTAGAATCAAAAATACAGCGAAGAAATGTCTATGACACAGTAAAACAGTTGAAAGAGAAAGGGTTGTGTTCTGAAATTGAAGAGAAAGGCATACGAAAATTTAAAGCAATACATCCAAATAGATTAATGGATCTTCTGACTGAGAAAGAATCAATGCTGGAGCAGGTTATGCCTAATTTAGTAGGTAAATACGATGCAATTGAACCAGTGGAGCAGACAATAGTCTACAAAGGTATAGAATCTGTCAAGAATATGTACTGGGATGTTATAAAGCAAGAAGAGGATTTATGGGTTTTAGGCGGAAGAGGAAATTGGCTCGATCCAAGATTAAGATTTTTCTTACCGAAGTTTGATGAAGAAAGATTAAAAAAAAGAATAAGATTTAGGCATTTGTTTTATTACGAACTTAGAGATTCGAAGAATCCAAATCATAAAATAACGACGATGTTGAAAAATAATGATGTGAGATTTCTTCCTAAAGGTTTTACTTCAACTTGTTCTATTGAAATATATGGAGATAGAGTGGCGTCCATGTATTGGGGGGAAGAGCCCCTTGTAGTTGTTATAATAAGTAAACAAATTGCAGAAGGTTACAAAAAATATTTTGAGTTTATGTGGAACAATTGTAAGCCCTGATTCATGCAGTTTCTAGCATTTTTAATAGTTTCTTAATTTTTTTGTATTTCGTTCTCCGACGTGATTATATACTGTAAGAAAAATATCTAAATCTCGAGGTTGTTTTTTATGGAAGAACGAGTGATTCTTCTAGACGTGATAATGTCAGAAAAAGAAATTACTAAAGAAATTGTATTACCAACTCCGACGATTCAACTGTTCCTCGTTCATGACTGCGTCGCATCATCGTCGCAGAATACATGAGTGCGTGCAGTCACTTTAAGGGACTAGTTGAAATGGATGCGCAGTACGTGAGTGCTGTAGATACAAAAAAGTGCTGCTCTAGATGTGAATCTGAAGTAGCAAGTTTAGGACGATAGTTAGTGATCAGTTATGTTTCTTTCTGATTTTTGATAGTCTGCATGGATTATTGGTGCGGAACCGATTTCAGTTGTATTCCATAGTCCTATTTGGACACCGTTAAGTTTTGACGCGATGTTGCCTAGTGGTGCTATCTGAATACCGTTAATTTTCGTTGCGATGTTGCCTAGCATGGATGCTTGAATGCCATGGATATTTGAACGGCTATTATCTAAAATTAGATTTAAGTCTGCGCCATTGATTGTGCCTCCGAAGTATCTGATCCACGTATAGTTGGCTCCAATGTCATTTGTTCCTGAAACTGATGCAGGTCCTGTTGTTAAATTTAGATTTAGGCCATTAATATTTCCGCCGTTAGTTGTAACGCAGGATATATTGGCGCCGTTAATTGTTGCGCCATAACCTAATGTTTCGTTTTTATTGTTATATTTGTTATATTCATTATTTGTAAATAAAGATATATTTACTCCATTAATTTTTCCACAATTCACAGTAAATAAAGATAAATTTGCACCATAAAATGTTACTCCAGGATCTAGGACAGTATTTATTGCAATATTTATTCCGTATGAATCTTTGATTTTATGCGAATTTATGGATGGAAAATCTTTTGCGTTCCTTCCAAAATATGTTCCGCTAATAACTGCGCCAACTAAGATGCTGTTTAATGTTCTTCTGATGATTTTTTCTACGTCCATTTTATTTTACCTCAGTTATTTATGTTATAGTGGTAACTTCTCAACTATTTAAATTATGGTCCTCCCTTTCGGGGCTACTATGAGATAAATTTATAAATGCAGGAATAATAGTGACAGTATGGATACAGAAATATTGGAAAAACTTGGCTTGACTAGAAATCAATCATTAGTTTATATTGCCCTCTTAAAACTTGGGTCTGCGACAGCACAAAACATAATGAAAGAATCTGGATTGCACAAATCAAGAGTTTATTTTAGTCTTGAAAAATTAGAAGAATTAGGAATAGTGAGTTCAGTTATAAAAGATTATAAAAAATATTTTCAAGCAGTACCTCCTTCGAAACTGATTTCGTTTTGGAATGAAAAAAGAGAGGCTTTAGAGAGTATCATTCCCAAATTAGAACAGTTGGAAGGTATGAAGAAAGAAGAAATAAATGCCTCAATTTATAAGGGAAAAGAAGGTCTTAAAACAATTCATACTGAAATGCTTAAAGAAGGAAAAGACATCTATGTGTTGGGAGGTAAAGGTTTAATCTTCTCAGAACTCAAGTATTTCGTTCCAAATTTTGAAAAAGAAAGAATAAGAAAAAAAATGAAATTTATTCATTTATGGGATACAGACGCTATTATGAAAAAAGCCAAAAAACATTCATTGGTAGAAGGAAAAGTTTTGCCAAAGGGATATGATTCGAATGGCGTCGTAAATATATTTGGTAATAAAGTGGCCATAGTTTTATGGAAAGAAAAATATCCTACGGGTTTTGTCATAGATAACAAAGACATTGCAGATGCCTTCAGAAAATGGTATGATCTAATATGGAAATCTTCTAAATAGACGCAATAGTATTGTATTTGTATTTTCATAATATGTATTGCAATTTAGGGAGCCTGGAGTCTCTAGGTTTTTATTGCAAATCCTTGTCTTCGCAGAAGGCCATATATTTCCTAGACAAAATAATAACTACTTATTAAGAGAAACTTTTTATATTCGTTTTAATTGCTATATGTGTGATTGAGAAGTTAGTTAAAAATATTGATTGGAAAGGAGCGCAGGATTATCTTGTAGAAATAGCGCCAGATTTTAGAAAAGAATTGTTCAGCGTTATTTTAAAAAACTTCTTTTCTAGTTCTTCGAGTTTTTTGTCTATAGATAATTGTGTTGTTGATGCAGAAAGAAAAGGATTTTCGTTTTTTGATAAATCAGGAAAAAGTTATATATGTTATGAGAATATGGATGTAAATACGAGTTATGTTTTTTTTGCGTGGAATAAACTAACTAAAAAAGATAGAGAAAAATTAATGTATTCTAAATCACAGAGAAAAAAAATCATGAAACAAGATAAAGAAGTAACTTCAATTCAAAGTGTTCCTAAAATTATCAAGGCGCAATTTATTGAAACGGATCAATTTTCTGAATTTGCACAACAGTTTGCATTCGGTGATGATTCATATGGTATTGGCCCATTTGGAGAGGGGAACTATGATGAAATAATTAAGAAACAGGAAACAAGATATAATGATCGTTTAGAAAAAATAAAACTTGAACAAAAACTCGTTAGTGGTTGTCATTTAGAAACATTAGAATTTGAAATTAATAATTATCCTCCTCGTTTTTCATTTTCAACAAGTTCTGAATGGGGGGCATCATTTGTTAAAAGAAAAGAAATGAATGAAGTTTTAGATGAATTGGCAAGTAGATATAACTTAAGACATTCGAGAGGGAAATACGTGTATAATAAGTTTAAGCCACGCAAAGATTTAGAAGTTGTTAAATCTGTCGAGTTCAAGAAAAGTTATAGACATATGTTTAAACCATATTATGTAGAGTTTGAAAAAAAAAGAATAAATTGTTGAGTATATGTATTTTCTAAAAAAAATAATTTAGTTTTCAGAGTATATTTTATGAGAAAAGAGGAGTTATATAATTATTACCTTTAGCAAATAAAATAATTTTTTTAAAAGATAGATTCTTTGATAGGATAGTAACTACTACTAAGAGGTATTCAAAAGATGGTTTTATATATTTAAAACGATTCGCTTTAATTATGACTGAACTGGACTCTATTGTTGGATGTAATTTTGACTTAATTATTTCACATAAAGATCAACATCCAGATATTGCTAAAGAAACATTCGCGCTCGCTAAAACCATTCAATCAAAAGGAGTTAACGTTATTTTAACGCCTTATAGTTGGCCTCGAGATTCTTTATTTTTTCCAGATAGTAATTCATTTATATATGTTAATCCAACAAAGAAAGATCAAGTTAAAGACGCACCACATCTGGGATGGTATGGCGGTGCTTATTTGCTTGGAGATGATTTTATGATTGCTGATTCTCACGGTATTGGTATTAAACGACAAGAAACTCTTAATGCTTTAAAAGTTTCTAAAGGATTTTATATAGACACACAAAAATTTTATGATGATTTTAAACATATTGTAGTTAGTGGAAATGATAGATTTCATCATCCTGAAAGTTTTCATATTGATCCTTATTTTAATATTGGTAATTTAAAAAAAATATTGTTTACATATGATGTTTCATCTTTAATTGAAGAAGGCATTCGAGTTGCAAAAGAAGTAAAATATGATTTAGTGCCTTTGCCATTAGAAGATGCAAAGTATGCCGCGATTGGTTTTATTGAATTAGGAGATCATATAGTTATTGATTGTAGAGCAAAAAAGTCTATGAAAATAATTGAAAATTTAGGATATACAATTATTCCGACAAATGAACCATTGATACGTATTAATCAACTTGATGGTAGTTTGAGATGTAGCACAAAAGAAGCACCGCTAATTAAACATAAAATGAAATTTCACTCATTTCAGTATGGCTATAATAAAGAAGGCCCCGCATATGGTAGTTTTTTTGGTAATTTAGAGGGTAATATGATGATTATGGATGATTCTAAAACAAGAAAATTAAGAGAACCTTTATTTTCTTTCAAATATTATGGTTGAATTGTTTTTTTTTTATAGTTGTGAATTTTTCAGTTTGCAGAGTTTCGAACTTGTGAGAAGTTTGAACGTTTCACGTGTGAGTGTACATTGGTATTTTTCAAATTTAAAGTTTTTATTTTTTGTTTGAAAGTAGTGGAGAAATTATGTGGTGCCATTAGCGAATCGTTCAATTCGTTCATTTAATCTTTCTTTTGCGTAGTTAATTACGCCTTCATCAAATTTTTTACTTTCTGCAACTGCAATACCATATTGATAATTCTGTAAAGGTCCTAATTTTTTCTTATGGGAAAATTCTATATTTACTTTACCTTCGTCAGTAGTTGTTTTTATAAAATCATAATGAACCTGCTTTACTTCAGGTATTCCTTTTACATTTTTTGAAAGAGTCGGGTAATGACTAGATATTAATAATAGTGAGTTTTGTTGATCAATAATATTTCTAATGGTGCCATATGTTAAGGCCTCTCCGCCTTTCTTTTCTGTCGATGTATAAGTTTCATCAAGTCCGATTAACCAAAACTGGCCAGGTATAGGATTTGTTTTAATTGCATTTTGACTATCTTGTTGGAAAGCAGACAATACATTGCCTGTTCCTTTCTCACATAATATAATATGATCTCGAATAGATACTTTTACATGTTCTGCTGGAACGTAGGCTCCGCAAAGTGCTTTGAGCGCGATATACATTGCAGTTTTTATTCCATATGTTTTTCCTGCCGCATTTGGTCCTGTAATAAGTTCTATTCGTTTTCCATTAGAAAGATTTGTTGTGTTTGGTACAGAATTGGTATGTTTTCCTTTTGTGTACATTCCTAGTTTAATTTTCAAACAATTTTCTTCTTTCGGTACTACTTCTGGTTTTGTTAATTTATTTTTAATAGCATCATTTGTTAAAAGCATAATAATATTTAAGTCCTGAGTACTTTTAGGTAAAGTAGAATATAAATTTTTTGCTCGAGTAAATAATTCGGCAGTTATTAAACTATCAAGTTCTTTTTCATTTACAGATGTGTTGTTTTTATTATATTTGTTTTTTTTCATTTCTTTTTCAATTTTCTCTTTTTCAATATTTTTTATTTTTGTTGAAATAGTTTGTAATTCTTTTTTTATACTTCTAAATTCTGGATTATTAAAAAAAGAATTGTATTCTCTAACAATTTCTTTTACTCGTTCTGATTTGAATTGTTTAATAGGAATTCTTGTTGGAAGGTCGTTTAAAACTTCGTTATATGTAGTTATTTTACTTGCTTGTTGTTCAGGGTATCTAAGATAGGTTTGAGAGAAATATTCTTGAATTGATTCATGTAACTCATTAATATCGTATTTAACGAACTCCATGATTTTTTCAAAATGGGCTCTTCCTTTTTTGTTATTATAAAGTTCTTCTATAATATCTAGTCTTTCATGTATTTGATTAATATCAGTTAATGGCTTTTTTAATACATCTTTAAGACTTATCTTATAGTTTATTTCATCAATCATGGACCACGATTCACTGCTTCTGTCTTTGCCAAATAATTTTTCTGTCGTTTTGCTTTCTAATATTTCATTAATACTTCGAACACCAGATATACTTTGAGGAATTGCTTCTTGCATGTTCTTTTTAATTGTTTCAAGAATTTTTAATCTATCAATATTTTGTTCTTTAATAGCGAGATTGTAACTATCTTTATTTTTGATTTGATTTTCAGTATATCCATTTTCTAATAATTGTTGATTAATTAGGTCATCACAAATTTTTTCAAACATCCACTTATCAGGATAATGTGTATTGTCTTTTATGTTAAGATAATTTTCTGCGTATTCAATGATTTTTATTGGTATTTTTTCATTCTCTGCAATAACTAAAGCGTAATCTCTTTGAGAATTTGGTCCTTGTATTTTTTTATGATCATAGGTTATGTCTCGTCCATTATGATTTAATTGAAGTCCATATCTAAAATGTGAAAATTTTACGCTTTTCATTGTTGGATCTTTTAATAAGTCTTGTAGACTTGGATAATGACTTGAAATAATGAGATGAGAATTTTTAGCATTAGCAAATCGTTTTGTTATTCCATATGCTATTGCTTCTCCTTCTAAATCATTTGTCGAGGTTCCGATTTCATCTAAACCAACAATAATTGGTGTTCCCATCGATTTCATTACGGGTTGTAAATCTTTTAGTTCGGCATAAAGTGCACTATGATCATTCATTCCAGAATTTTTTAATCTAAATCGTAACTTATTAAAGAAAGAGATTTTTGCATATTCTGCTGGAACATAGTTTCCACTCATTGCAAGCATTGTTATCATTAATGTTTTTTTTATATCTATGGTTTTTCCTGCAACATTTGGTCCGTCGATAATCTCGATTCTTTTATTTAAATCTAAGTAAGTATTATTTTTTACAAAGTCCTTTGTGTGTTGTAATTTGGTTAAAGGATACCAACCATTTCGTATATCAACAATACTTTCTTCAGCAGATACGAGTTCTGGTTTAACCCATCCCTTTTGTTTAATAAATTCTGCTTGAGAAGAATAGGCTATTAATTTTGAACTAATACTTGATATTAAATTAAGAACACCATTCGAACTAGATATGGGGTTTTGTGATTGGAAAGTGTTCATTAATTTTTTGAAATCAGCAGATTTATGTTTATCGCCTTCCGGATAATCTTCTAAACTTTCAAGTTTTTTTGCTTTAGTTTCTTGAAGATAATTTGAAAATATTGATGTGAGTTCTAAGAAATTTGTAGGATTCTTTTCTGTAACATGTTTTAAGAATGTGTATGTTTTTTTCATAAACAATTCATCGTGAATAACAAAGGATAATGAGTTTATTGCTATATTCATTTCTCTTGAACTAGGGGTTACAGATTCTAAGCTTTCAGAAATCTTTTCATAACCTTCAATAAAATGATTTTTGATTTCCATAAAATCTTTGTAGAAGTCTGGTTGTCGTATAGGTGCGCCCCATTTAGAGTGTAATAAGTTTGAAGTGATATGTTCAGCTAAACTATTTAAGTGTATGAATGGTTCGTATATATCTCCAATGTGTCTTGCGATAGTTCTAACTCTAGAATTATATTCGCTATTTTTTACTAATTCTTCTAATAAGTGTAACCTGTCGTTCGCTTCTTCTATGGATTCCATAGGTTCAAACCATAAACTATTATACTTTTTTTGCGCTTCATTATTTTTGAATTTTATTAAATCAGTTACAGTATTATTTCTTGAGAATTGATAATTATTATAAGATCCACCAAGGTGATAAAAATTAGAGGGCTCTTTAAAGAATACATTTGCTTTTTCTGTTCTTGAGTCATATTCGCTATAATCAAGACTATTTTTATGATATGTGCTTTCAAAAAAAGAGGAATGTCTACTCTCTGGATCTCTCGCTCCTAAAAGAATTGATCTAAACGTCTCTTGTCTGGTGATAATTTCTGTTTTGGAGCGTTTTATTCTACCTTGATTATTTTGTGGAATGTGCATAGAAAATTCAGGAGGTAATTTCTTAGTATATCTATCTTTAGAATCATCCATATTAAGCCAACTATATGTCTCTTTTTGTTGTTTGTCAAATAATAGTTCTCTTGTTTTAGTATCGATGCGTTCATCTATTTCTTTTTCATATTTATTTGAGTTTTTTAAAACAACTCGAATTCTATTTTTTTTATCAATTGACTTATATAATTTAAAATTAGGATTCGCGCTATTTTCTATAATTCCAAATTGTTGGTCAGGAAATTCTTTTTCTAATTTTTTAAGAAGTCTTGGAGGTGCTAATATTAATTCACTAGTTCGTATTTTTTCGGTTAACAAAGTCGGTCGGTATTCTTGAAAATGGATTTTTTTACTTTGTATTTCGGTTTCTAAAGAACTAATTTTTGGGTATATATTTTTATTATAATCTTTTTGTTCAGGTGTGTTCCAAGGTTCTTTCAAATGTTTTGTAGTTTCCCATATTTGAATTTGAATTTTTCTATATTGATTAAGTTCTAATTCTAATTTTTTAATTTCTTCTGCTAGAAGAATATCAGAACTATTTATGCCTAAAATTTCATCTTCAACCTGGTTTGAATCAATATATTCATAATCTCCTATTATTGGTTGATTAAGTTCAGCAAAGCCAAGATCAATTGTTTCTTTAGGTTCGAAATCGTTAATAATAATCCAATTAGATGCTAAATGTATAATTTCATCTAAATAAAGAACTGTGTTTTTCTTAGGAACTATGTCTCTTAGCCTTTCTACAAGATTCAACATTTATTGTTACCCTTATAGAGTTAGGATTTGTTAGTTATTTAAATACTTAGTGAAATGGCAGCTATGCCCCAAAAGGAATAATATTATGTTCACTTGCGTTCTCATCTAAATTTAGATTGTGGAGTAGGACATTTATGAAAATCGTTCTTTGAAGGTTTCAAAGTATGTTAAAAGTAATGGTAACATAACAGGGCCAATAAAAATTCCAGGAATTCCAAATAAACTTGCCCCGCCAATAACGCCGACAATTATAACTATTTGATATTTGATGTGGTTTTTTAATCGAGCAAGAATGTATGAAAAAGGTTTATTTTTAATATATGGGGGGTTGTGTGTGAGTAAGTTATATGTTGCGCGGTATTGTATTTTAGAGTATGATGTGTTGGGTGGTATGTGTATTGAGGGGTGTAATAATGTGGGGGGTATATATGATGGGTATATCTAATTTAATCGTATTAGCCCTTATAGGGTGTAATCGCGATTTTTATTTTCAATTACATGCATTTATAAATCAAATTGCAGTTCTAAACTAAAACACGAGGATTAAGGAAAAGAAAATGTCAAGAGAATCCTGGAATTTATATTAAAAATATTTTACATTAATAACAATTTTCAGGACGCAAAAAAACTTAAAAAAAAGAGTTTTTGTGTAACATCGATACACCGATTGAGCCTAAACGGATATGGCTCGGAACGTGATGTTCATCGATGTTTATCGATATCTAAATCTAGAGATATCCGATATTTTACTATTTCTTAATAAAAGAAAATGGAACATATGAAACGTAATATAAGTGAAGTTAAAGGAATGGACGAATTTAGAAAACTAGGAATATCAGAAGATATTCTAAGATCATTGAGTGAAATGAACTTTGTTAAACCAACTGAAGTTCAAATAAAAGCGATACCTTTTGCTCTTGAAGGAAAAGATGTAATAGTTGGAAGCGAAACTGGATCAGGTAAAACACTTGCATTTGGAGCTGCAATATTACAACACGCACTTAGAGGAAAAGGAATACAGGCATTAATTTTAACGCCAACAAGAGAACTCGCTGAACAAATACAAGTTGCTTTGAAAAATTTCTCAAAGTATGCACCATTAAATATAACTGCAGTTTATGGAGGAGTATCAATAAATCCTCAATTTAAAGCATTAGAAAAAGCAGATATAGTTGTTGGAACGCCTGGAAGAATACTTGATCATCTTGAAAGAAGAACAATAAATCTTGCAGCTGTAAAATTTTTAGTTTTAGATGAAGCAGATAGAATGCTCGACATGGGTTTTCTTGATGATGTTAAAAAAATTATGAGTAGATGTGGAAAAGAAAAACAAACCTCATTATTTTCAGCAACAATATCATCTGATATTACTGAACTTGCTAAGAGATTTATGAACGCACCAATGAAAATTACAGCTGGAACACAAGTTGATCCTAAAAAATTGCATCAAGTTTATTATGATGTAAAAAGTCCAATGAAGTTTTCGCTTTTAGTTCATTTAATGAAAAGTGAAAATACGGGTCTTGTTATGGTTTTTTGTAACTCGAGAAAATACACTGATGTTGTAGCAAAAAATCTTTATAAAAATAAGATTGAAGCAATGGCGATTCATGGGGGATTATCTCAAGCACAAAGAAATAATACTATAGCAAGATTTAATTCAAAAGATACTTTTGTTCTTGTTTGTACTGATGTTGCAGCAAGAGGACTTGATATACCTGGCGTTTCTCATGTATATAATTTTGATTTACCACTTGATGCAAAACAATATATTCACAGAATTGGAAGAACTGCAAGAGCTGGAAAAAGCGGAAAGGTAGTAAATCTTGTATGTGATAGAGATCATGAAAGCTTCGGTAAAATTCTTCGAGAATTTGATGTAAAAATTGAAAAAGTCGAAAAACCTCAATTTGAAAAAATAGAAATGGTTGGAATGTCTCAAGGTGGAGGACAATCATTTGGTGCAAGAGGCGGTCAAGGAGGCCGAACAAGTCAAGGTAACAGAGGAGGCCAAAGTCAAGGTCATTATGGTGCACGAGATTCTGCTAGATCTTCATCACCTAGATCAAGTTCAGGCGGAAGTAATGCTCCAAGAAGATATGGATCAAACGACGAATCTCCAAGAGAGAATAGAGGATATTCAGGATCAGGTCGATCTTCAGGAACGAGTAATTTTTCAGGAACGAGTAGATCTTCGAGTCCAAGTCGAGGAAATTCATCTTATGGTGAACGCCCAATATCTGATAGACCTCCTAGAAGATTTTCTTCAGGCGGAGGCAGATCTGGTGGAAATAGAGGGCCTTCAAGAGGAAGTGGCGGAAGACGTTAATTAAATAATAATATTTGCGAAGATTTATTTCTTTTTTTTGTTTTCTTTTTGTTTTTTAATTTTCTTATTTCTTTTTTTGTTTTCTTTTCTGTTTTTATTTTGTTTTCTTTTTGTTTTCTTTTTGTTTTCTTTTTGTTTTCTTTTTTTAATTTTCTTATTTCTTTTTTTGTTTTCTAATTTTTTTTGTTTTAAATAGTTTAGTTTCAAATTAGTTTTTTGAATTAGGTTGTTTTTTTTAATTGTTTTAAGTATTTTTTATTCTGTGTGATTTTTTTAGTTATTATTTTATGTATTTTAAAGTTGTAGTTTTTTTGTTTTTTTTACTATTGTTGAATAACTATATAAATGAAGTTGAGTTACTTGTTTTATGGCTGATAAATCTATTTTATGGATTGAGAATAATAAATGGTTAGTGCAACCTATTTTAAATGAGCTTGAAAAAAAGAGAAGTACGGACGATAAAAATTATTTAATTCAGTATCATTTTTATATTGATGATGCTATGGAATTTATAACTAAAGATAGTCCAACTTTAGATTTAATAATAACAAATGTGTGGGATGGAGATAATTTTATTAAGGAATATTTGCCTAAATTAAAAAAATTAAATGAGTTGTATAAACAAACTCCATTGTTAATTCTCTCAGAGTTTGTAAATAATTCTATTTATTCAAAAAAAATAATGGGAGAAAGCGAACACACACAAATACTTAAACGCGAGTTAAAACATTTTAAAAATGTTTATTTTAAAAATTTCTTTTCAAATATATTAAATGATAAATCTGAATTGCAACATCCATACCATGATGTGTTGGTTGCAATTGATGATTTGTTAAAAAAATAAGTTCTCGTCTTTTGCGCAGTTTTTTTGTGTAGGTGTGCTCTTTTGTAGAAGTGGATAGGAATTTTTGTAGAGTTAGTTTATGGTTTTTTTATAAGGTAGATTTATGGAAACATTTTAATATGATTTTAATATTCTTACTTTATGGGAGTGTCAGAGTTTTATTCAAAGATGCAAGATGATTTAAAACTTAGACAGGAGCATGATGAGAATGTTACTCTTGAAATGCTTATGTATGAAGGGCTTTGGAGTAAAAATAGAATTATTAGTGCAAAAGAGCTTCATAATTCATATCTTGCAAATGACTCGAATACGAGATTTGTATTATCTCAACTAGTGCCTAAACTTACCGACGAATGGAGATATGAAGGGGAAGATCATTCTAAAATATTTTCTTATTTTTTACCTACAAGAGAACAATATGTTTTGCTTTTATCAATAAGTGCCATTGTGTTTGGAGAGGATGCACTTTTTAGTCGGGATACAAAGTTAAATGATTATGTAAATTATACAAGATTTCCGACAATTCTAAAAAAACTTGTTGAAGATAATTATTTGAACGAGGAAAATATTTCGCCTTCATTGCAAAAATCATACCCTTTAGAAGATGAATGTATTGCATCATATAAAAAACATCCATTTGCAGATTTGAGTAGATGGTATGATTCGCGTATAATTGATTTTAAAATAAATTCTAATATATATGAGAGGATTGCTGAGAAATTTAAAGCGAATGATTGTGGAAATTATGGTGTTGTAAAATTTAATCCTGATCATTCATTACTTAATATGAATTTGGTTGAATTAGAAGAAATTGTTTCTAATAATTTAAAATATGCAACTAGGCCTGAAGTTCCTCTTTCTGGATTTGGTGCAATTTTTAAAATATCTTCTCAAGAATTTATTGATTTGCATGCATTTCATTTAGCGTTTATGCTTGATTTGAAATATAAAAGTATGTCTGTTGCCGATTTAATAGAGGCTAAAGGCAACAAATTTATTGAAGGAACAATAGAATACGATAAATCTGATAAATTTAGTAGGGGTAAATTATTTTGTGGTATGACTTTAAATCAAGATTATGCAATAATTGCGATTAATGCTGGAAATAATGTTGATTCAGTTCATGAAGTATTTGGAACTAAAATTTTTGCTGCGAAATTACTTGTAGAAAATTATGCACATGCGCATGGAATATCTATTTATACTGAAAATTTTATATCTCCTTCTAGTAAAATTATTATAAAAGAAAAAATAGAAACTTTGAATTATGTAAAAGAAAACATAGATAGAATTAGTGGTTCTTTTGATGATCAAACTATTTTAAAAATTATTGATTTTTCAAAGCATAACTATGGATTTAATGCGAAGGTTGTTAAAAAATATGATTGTAGTTGTGGAGAAAAAGTTATAGAGGGGACATTTAATTATAATTTTGATGGTTTAAGGAGAAAAGAAAATTATACTACTTTGAAATTTAATAAGGCTCAATTTTCATTAAGTCAGTTGCATATGGTTGCAAAACATCCAAGTAAATATTCTCCAACTATTCATGAACTTGAAGTAATTGAGGAACTTGTAAAGATAACGAAGAATTGGTCAGTTTATAAATTGCCTTCAGGTCTTGAAAAAGAATATGTTGAAGTAATGAAACGAAATTTACAAGCAGATGATGCGAGTTCGGATTCTGATGATTGGTGTGAAGAGTGGCATTCATCGCCGAGTTATACTGAAGATGAAATGATTGCGAATCCTGAGTTAAGAGATGAGGTTGAATTTGATCACGAGATTTTGTCTGCACCAAGTGTTATTTTAAAACCTGTCGAACCATTAATTGAAAGAATTATAGAAGAAATACAAAAAAATCAAGTATTACCAAATAAAACAACGGAATGTGATAAAGGGTTTTTTATTAATGAGGAACTTGTACAATCGTATTGGTTTAGTTCTAGATTGATATTCTTAACTGATATGTATGATTCATTTAAAGCGCAAACTTTTTTAAATCCTGCTCCTGAAACAATATTGGCATTAAATGAAATAGAATCTGTAAAAAAAATGATTGATGATGCACATATTCTTGAAGAACAAATTAGACAAAGAAGATTACTTAATGAAGAAAAGCAAAATCAGAAATTTCTCGATGAATAACATATTCAGGTAAATGTAACTACTATTACATGGGGAAAATAGCAAAGTTTAAATATGTTAAATGATATCTATGAGTCTATGATTCAATCAAGTTTTTTTCAAGAAGGAAATATTGGAGATGTAATTCTAAAAGAATTGCATAATTCGTTAGAGGATAATAAAAATTTTAAACAAATAGCCGATGATTGGTTTACGCGAAGCGTATTTTCTAGTAATGAATTTAATTATTCTTTAACTTCAGATGGTATTAAATGGATTGATAAAAATAATTATTTGTATTCGAAATCTTCAGAACAATACAAATACGTGCTCGGGAATATAATTTTACAAAGTTCTGATGAGCTTCTTAAAGCAGAATTTGAAAAATTTCTAAATCTTTATGTTGCTCAAATAAATGAGGATCGAGAAATTCCATTAACAACATTTGAAAATGAATTGCAAAAAGTTAGAGCGATGGATAATTATTTTTTAGATAAAGGAGAAATAAAAAAATTACGAGATGAAAGTATTAACTTTCAAAATAAGCCTAAATATAAACGTGCAAGAGTACGGGGGAATTTTAAGAGTAACGGTAATTCGCTACGAATTGGTGTTGCGAGTCTTTCAGTTGTTTCTGCTGTTGTTTTTGCAGGTTATTTTGCATTAAACATTTTTAAGTCGGATAAACAAGATATAATGATAAATGATACAAATAGTTTAGCTAAAGAAATTTATGTTGTTGATTTTAAAACCGAATTACCTTCTAAAGATGCATTAACGTCAAATAATACTTCTGCGAAAGCTGATTCTCTGAAACTTGAGTCTATGAGTTCTGCATCTAGAACCTTAAGTGCTATTAATAATGAATCAATAAATAAAGAGATTATGCTGCCGAAGCAAATAAAAGGAGTTGATCCAATAAATTATTTTACATTCGATTCTATTTCGGCGTCTGTACTTGAATCAAATCCGATTAAACCAATTGCAGAGTTTGAGCAATCAAGTATTATTGGTAAATCATCAAATATGGGTGTTGAACAAGATTCAAAAAAATATGTTTTTAATAAAATAAACTCACAAATTGATGATTATAAATTAGAAGATTTAATTAAAGCAGGAAATAGAGGACTTACAGGTATTTTAAAATATATTTCTCCAAAGGCAAAGCCTGATTATGGAGTTAATGGTAATATTTCTGAACTTGCAAAACTTGCAGGAATTAATTTATTTGCAGAAAATCCTAATTGGGAACATGTACGTACATCTGCATATAAAAATAATGGAATAAATGATAAACTCACAAAAGAAAACATAAAAAAAATGTATAA
The DNA here is from genome assembly GCA_041660865.1 of Candidatus Woesearchaeota archaeon. GTDB lineage: Archaea > Nanobdellota > Nanobdellia > Woesearchaeales > 21-14-0-10-32-9 > 21-14-0-10-32-9. Next base: position 153,660 of record JBAZVO010000001.1, on the reverse strand, counting down.
TAAATTAACTGGAAAAGAACCCGCAAATAAAAATGAGTTATCAGCAAATGAGTATAAATCTATTTCAAATATGTATAATTCTTCAAATAATAAAGAAAGAACAATTGATGAACTTGCAGATTTATTATCTATCGATGTTAATAAAACTAAAGATGCGATTGTGCAAAGCAAAGATTATGCTGGTGTTGAATATATTAGATATTCATCAAGTATAAAAGATGCAATTTCGCTTAATGATTCGGCATTATTGGTTAAAACGTATTTAAATAACAAAGTTACTGATACGGTTAATATATTCTCTGAAAAAACAGATATAAATTTAGGTAGTAAGTTTTATGTGGCTTTGGACGATATGGCAAGTAGATTAGGTCTTGGAAAAATAAGAAAAAGTAAACTTAATGAAGTTAAACGACAAGAACTAATTAATACTATTGATATGTATTTAAGTTACGTGTAAATTTAATTTTTATACTCTTTATTTTTTAATTTTAGTTTTTTACGCGTAAACTTTATAAATAATATTATTTCAACTAAAATTAAGGTGATATTATGGCAGCAAGTTTAAAAATGCCTCAAAAGGCAAGAACTGATTATAGTGTAGATAAACAAACATACGACGATTTTATGAAAGCATGTTCTAAAAAAGGATTTGCTCCAAATATAATAATTGAAAGAATGATGAAAAAATACACTGAAACAGGTCAAATTTAAGGTATTTTAGATTTATTTTAAGTATGTTTTTTTAATTGTTTCTTATCTTTTTTTAATTGTTTCTTATCTTTTTTTAATTGTTTCTTATCTTTTTAAAGAGAATAAGTTGCAAATTTAAGAGTGATATTTGCGAGCAATAACATTTAAAAAGCCTCCTCTTTTCCTTAAAGGGTATTGGGCAAGTAGTTTAGTCCGGTAGAATACTTCGTTCGCAGCGGAGGGATCCCGGGTTCGAATCCCGGCTTGTCCATTGAATTGAGAAGGGATTAAATTTTCACATTCATGGAGGTATATGAAATGACTAAAGCAATAATATTCGACTTATGGGGAACAGTCGTAGAAACAGGGGTTGTGCCAAGCCCGAGTAGGCAAGTTAAGTATTTTTTAAGAGTGCAACAATCATTTCCAGATTTTATAGTTGCATTTGAACACAGTTTTATGACAAAGAAATTTAATTCTTTGCAAGAATCATTTGAACAAGTAGTTGCGGATTTTAATTTAAGAATTCCTGACTTTGTTTATGAAAAGCTTGTTGGAACTTGGAATAAAAACGCAATATTATCTAAGATGTATCCAGATACTTTAGAAACTTTGCAAGAACTAAAGAAGAGAGGCTATAAATTATATTTACTTGCAAATATTGACCAATTTTCATTTGAACAAGTAAATGCAAAATTTAAACTTGATGAATTATTTGATAAAATGTATCCATCTTTTGAAACTGGTTTATTAAAAGCTAATCCTGATTCATATAAACAGATTTTAGAAGAGAATAATTTCAAAGAAGATGAAGTTATAATGGTTGGCGACTCAGTTGATAGTGATATAAAATCAGCAGAAAGAGCAGGTCTAAAAGGCGTACTTGTTGATAGAAAAGATTCACGAGAATCTGAAGATAAGATAATTGCGCTAACTGATTTACTTACACGACTTGAGTAATTAGCCATAACTTTTTTAAATAAATCTTTTTTCTTTTTTATTACGTGGGTATATCTCAGCCTGGTTAGAGAGCCGGTCTCATAAGCCGGATGTCCCGAGTTCAAATCTCGGTACCCACATATTTTCTAAATATGAATTCTTTCGAATAAACTATTTGTATAGAGTTGATTTCTTTATTTATTTTATTTGTCTTGCTTCTAGATAAAATCGTTTCTCATCAGCATCGCCCATCGAGAATGTTTTTCGTGGAAGTGCGCCATCGAGAAGAACTGTTCTGAATAATTCTTCTTTAGCCATAACTGGAAGAAAAAATCCTATGTTTTTATCTTTTCGTCCATGACTTAATACAACATCTTCGCCATGAATATAATCAATTGACTTTTTGTTAATATGTTCATCAATAAATGCTTGCAGAGTTCCAACTTCTAAATTGCGTTTTGGATTTTTAATACTAATTACTCCTATTTGATTTTTTGTAACAAACATTATTTTATGTTCTTTTTTTGTGTGTTTGAGAGAGTCTTTTTCTGCTAGTTTTAAAGTTTTAAAAGTAGTTATTTTTACAGTCGCATTTTCTTTTTCAAAAAAAGATTTCATTTGGTTTAATATTTTAGTGGTATCAATATTAAAGATTACTCTGTGGATTGGTTTGAATTCAAGTCCCGCATCATGAACATTAACAAGTTCAACTAAAGCGTATTGTGCAGGATGATTTTTAACTCCTTTTTTCTTTAGTTCTTCCCAGATACTTTTTGCTGTCGCTAAAGAATGATTTCCATCGCCAACTGCATAAAGAAGAACAGAATCATTAGTTAAGTTATATTTTTTATTGAAGTCATCTTTGTTTGCAAGTTTTGAAAGATTATTTGCGATTTGTTCAATTATTTTTTTATCTTTAATAAATGAGCCTTTAATATGTCCGGAGTTCATCATTAAGTCAAAATCATATGCAATTTCAAGTTTTTGTTTGAATAATGGTTCGATGACTGTTTTTTTCGGATCATCAATTAAAACCATGATGTGAGGAAGTTCTATTTCTGCATTTTCTCTAACTTTTATTCTCGGGGGAAGTCTTTCAATAATTGTTCCTTCTGTTGCTCTAATTAGTGTTTTTGAGCCTTTGTTGAAATCATACATGTCAAGATTTAATGCGACAACTAATCCTTTTCTTGATTTTACTTGGTTTGTTTTTCTATCAACAAGAATGAATGCTTCATTTTTTGTTAGTATTTTATTTTTCAAGTATTCTTTCATCGATGAATTTATTTTGTTTATTCTGTTTTCTTTATCTTTATTATTCTCTTCAAGATATACTTCTGGATAAATTAAATTAAGAGTAGAGGGATTATTTGAAACAAGGTTTGATACTTGTTTCCAATAATTAGGTTCTGATGTGTATTGATCGCAGGCGACAACGGCCCATTTAGTCATGTTGATATTTTTGTTTGGCAGAAGAATTTCTGGCACTTTAAGTCCTATTTTTTCAAATTCCATTTGTCGTCCTCCTATTTAAAATAAATATGTGTAAGTGCATATTATGATATCTTTTTTTAATATTTTTAATATCGATGTGTTTTTAATATTTGTGATTTTAGGGCTCTGCCTCAAATAGACTATTTTTGTATGCTGCGCTCACCGATTGAGTTGGTTTCTTGTTTGTTGTCGAGTCTATAACTCTCGATGTGTTTTTTTAGTGGTGAGCTAGGCAGCATACTTTTTTATTCCTTTTGTGACAGAGCAGATTTTAGAAATAATTAGAAGTATGAATGTGTTAAGTGTAGATATGTAAGTTTAGTGTAGATATGTAAGTTTAGTGTAGATATGTAAGTTATAGATATACAAATTATATGTATATTAATATGCGAGAGCGAAGTTTATTCTTTAGCAATTTCCAATCTAAAATTCTCGATGAATTGATCAAAATCTTCTTTTTTAACACATGCACCGCATGCAAGATCGTGTCCGCCTCCGTATCCTCTAATTCCTTCAAGAGCTTTTTGGAGTTTATCGACGATTTTTATTTTACTTGATCTTAAAGATAACATGAGTTCATCGTTTTTTTCTCGTGCAATTATGGTTATTTTATCAGGATATCTGTAGAGTAGTTCATTTGATAGCATGCTTGAAATTGCAAGTTTAGTATCAAAATATTTGAATAATATTATTTTGTCTTCACCAACAACTATGTCTTTTTTTATATCATCATATTTTTCACTAACGTCTAGAAATTTTTTATATATAAATTTTCCTCTAGGCGTTGTTTGGTTAAGAATTTCATAAGGATCATCAATTCGAGTCCACGTTTTTATTGCTTGCATAACTTGAGTTGTTGTGCCTTTAAGATTAAATTCTAGTATTCTTGCAAGTTTACCTATGTCTGTATTAAATAATGCTTCAGCCGGATTTGTAACATTCATAGGAAGCAATTCAGGATATTGCAAATTAAGTTCATCTTTAAGAAGAATATTCCAATCACCAATTATTCCTATCATCGCGATCCAAAGTGCATTTGGAACATCGTCTTTTGCAATTTGATAAGCCCAAAAACTTGTAGGTCTATTATCTTCAAGATCATGTTTTCTTGGATTAAAGTATTTAACTTTTTTATTATCTTGAAGAGGATGATGATCAATCCATATAACTTCTTGAGTGACTTTATCTAAAAATTCTTGTTCAACTAAAGGTTTATCTAGTATAACTATAAGATCAGGTGCGTATTCTTCGACTTTTGCAACATATGCTGCTTCTAAAATTGGTTTTCCTTTAACACAAATTCCTTTACCTTCATTTAGTATTTTGTATAATAATATGAAGGAAGTGGTTCCATCAGGATCGTCATCGAAGAAAAATAATGGTTTTGATGATTCCTTTATTCTTTTTCTTATGTATTGTATCTCATCTTCAGTAAGCATAAGAGTAAGAAAAGATATTTGTTTTAAAAGCTTTGTGAAGAATGTTATGAATGATAATAAGAGTTAATCTACAACTGCTTTTATTCGTCTAACGCCTTGAGCGGAGGATTCTTCTTTTTGTATTTTGAATTTAATTAACTCTTTTGTGTTTGAAACATGTGGCCCGCCACAAAGTTCTATTGAAAAATCTCCAATTTTGTAAACTGTAACAATTGAGGGGTATTTCGCGCCAAATTCAGCTTGAGCGCCTTGTAATTTCGCTTCCTCAAAGGTCATTTCTTCTCGAGTAATATCTATTTCTTCAGTTATTTTTTGATTTACTATGTCTTCAATTGCTTTTATTTCATCAGCGGTTAATTTTCTATCAAAATTGAAATCAAATCTTAATCTTTCAGGAGTTATATTTGATCCTTTTTGTTTTATATCTTTTCCAAGAACTCTTCTTAGTGCTTCATTTAATAAATGTGTTGCAGTATGTAAACGTATTGAGTTATCAGATGAATCAGCAAGTCCGCCTTTGAATTTTTTTTCAGCGCCAACTCTTGATAAATCTTGATGTTTTTTGTATTCTTCATTAAATCCTGTGATGTCTACGCTTATTTTTTGTTCTGCTGCTAGTTCTTCAATCATCTCTATTGGAAAACCGTAGCTTTGAAAAAGCAAAAATGAGTCTTCTTTTGAAATATGTTTATTTGAAGAAGTTAGTTTATCAAACATTTTCAATCCATTTTCAAGAGTGTCTCTAAATTTAGTTTCTTCTTTAACAAATTCTTGGAGTATAAATTCTTTTTTTTCTTCAAGCACAGGATACTCTTTATTATATAGATTAATTACTTCTTTTGCAAGCTCAGTTGTTAAGGGAGTTCCTGTATATTTAGCGCCAAGTAATCTTAAATGTCTAATTATTCGTCTAATGAATCGTCTAAGAATGTATCCTTGATCAACATTTGATGGAGTAACTCCTCTATGATCTCCTAGAATGAACGTACTTGCACGAATGTGATCCGCGACTATTCTAATGGATTTTATTTGAGTGTCAGTTAATTCAGTTTGGTTATTATTCAAGGAGTGTATGTTTGTTAATTCTTTTATTTTTTCAACAATTTGGCTTAATTGGTTTATTTCATAAACATTCTTTTTACCTTGTAAAACCATAGAAACTCTCTCAACACCAAGACCAGTATCGACATTTTTTTGAGTAAGAGGGGTAAATGTGCCATCTTTATTTTTGTTGTATTGCATAAATACATCATTCCAAATTTCTACCCAAAGAGTATTTGTTGGATCAAATATTTTTGGTGTTGGCTCGGGGCCAGTCCAAAAAAACATTTCACTATCAGGACCACAAGGACCTACTTCGCCTGCTGGACCCCACCAATTATCTTTTTTAGAAAGAAATGCGAGTCTATCTTCTGAAATTCCGAGATTTCTCCACGTGTTTGCCGCAATATCATCTTTTGGTGCGTCATTATCTCCTTTAAAACATGTTACTGCAAGTTTATCAAGAGGAAGATTAAGCCAATCTTTTCCTGTTAGAAATTCAAAGCTCCATTTGATTGCATCTTCTTTGAAATAATCTCCAAAACTCCAATTACCAAGCATTTCAAAAAATGTTAAATGACAATGATCTCCAACTTCATCTATATCTCCTGTTCTTATGCATATTTGAACATCGCAAATTCTTTTTCCTAAAGGATGTGGTTCTCCTAGTAAAAATGGAACAAGTGGATGCATACCTGCAGTTGTAAAAAGAACTGATGGATCATTTTCAGGAATAAGTGAGGCTGAATTTATTCTTTTATGATCTTTTGATTCAAAAAATTTTAAGTACAATTCTTTAAGTTCTGTTGTTCTCATAGATGTGATGATTATGGCTTTATTTTTATAGTTTGCTGTATGTTTTGAAATGAATAGAGTATTTTGAGTAGTTTTTGTTTGTTTGTGTTTAGTTTGTTGTTTTTTGTGGTGTTTTGTTTGTGTTTGTTTTGTTGCTTTGTGTTGTTTGTTTAGTGTTTTGGTTGTCAAATCAACTTAAAATTTATATAGTGTTGTTTATTTTAAATTATTATGGAACGAGTTGTATTCAAAAATTCTAGGCACAAATCATTAGTGGGTCTTCTTTTTACTTCAAACACCAAATCAATTGTGATAATGTCTCATGCATTAGCAAATGATAAATCTGAACGAGGAAAGTTTGATAAAATAGCGAATAGACTCAATTCATTAGGATATAATGTTCTAACTTTTGATTTTAGCGGTTGTGGTGAAAGTGATGATGATACTTTAAGTGTTGAAAAACAAGTTGATGATTTAAAGTCAGCAATTAATTTCGCGAAATCATTAGGCTACAACAAAATAGGTTTATTTGGGCATAGTCTTGGTTGTCTTGTTTCTTTAAAATGTTATACATCTGAAATAAGTGCGATGGTTTTATGGTCGCCTATTACAAATAAAATAAATTATTCTTGGAATGAAAAGCTATCTAAAGAACAACTTCAAGAATTAAATGATAAGGGTTATTTTACAAGAACTAGAAAAAATGCGGTGCGCATTACATATTTTATTGATAAACAAATGTTAATAGATAGAGAAAATGTAAATCAAAAGGAATTGCTTAGAAATATTAATTGTCCAATTTTAATCATTCATGGAACAAATGATACAAATATACCTTTGTCAGATTCAAAAAATGCTATGACTTTATTATCTGAACAATCAAAACTTAAAATAGTTGAAGGCGCGGATCATGATTTTACTAATCATTTTGATAGTATTATTGATGCTTGTGAAGAGTGGTTTCTTAAATATTTGGAATGTTGATTTAATAAATACTATTTAATAAAAAAGCACAATGTATAATTAAGTTAACAAAAAGCATTAAATACTGAAGAATATATCTGTTATTTATGAATCTTAAAGGACTAGATCAGGTAAGAAATGGAAAATTCTATTTAGATGCAGCTCTAGGCAAAATGAGAACTGCAAAACCAGGAACTATTCCTAAAGATAAAACAAAGAAGAAGGAATTAATAGAAAAAGAAAAATTAAGATCGCTTAGAACTTCTCTTAAAGATCAAATGTCAAGAATTGTATCTTCATTTCCTGATTTTAATAATTTGCCTGAATTTTATGATAGATTAATTGATACTTCATTAGACAAAGATAGGCTTAGAAAAAGTCTTTCTACATTAAGTTGGTCGGGAGATAAAATAGAAGAATTATTAGCAGATACTTTAAAAAAAATGACCAACGCACAAGAAACTGCAGTTGAACGACATAAAAAAGCATTTATTGGACGAGTTGCATCAATAATGAAAAGGCTTAATCCTCATTTAGATTATTTAGAATCTGCAAGAAGAATTTTATTAACATTTCCATCTGTAAAAACAGATACTTATACTCTTTGTATTTCTGGATTTCCAAATGTTGGTAAAAGTACGCTTTTAACAAAAATAACAACTGCAAGACCCGAAATTGGATCATATGCATTCACAACAAAAAGTCTTAATATAGGTTATTTTGATTCAAGATTTGAAAAAGTTCAAGTTATTGATTCTCCAGGAACACTCGCTAGATTTGAAAAAATGAATGGTATAGAGCAACAAGCATATTTAGCATTAAAGTATGTTGCAGATATTATTGTGTTTGTTTTTGATTTATCTGAGCCATATCCAATAGATGATCAATTAAGATTATATGAGAATGTCAAAGAAATGGAAAAACCAATTATAATTTATTTTAGTAAATTAGATATTTTACCTAAAGCTAATGCCGAAGAATTTGTTAAAAAAATGAATCTTCCTGACGTTGCATGGGATTTTTTAGAACTTAAAGATGCGGTTCAGAAAAAAATGAAGAAACGATTTCATTAATTAGTTTATTTTCTTATGCGATTTATGATTTTTTGATGATCGTAATTTATTTGAGTTGGTATTTTTAGAATTAATGATCGTATTTTTGTTTGTAGTTTTTGTATTATTTGCTTCTTTTTTCGAATCAATTTGTGCGAGTGGTATATTTGTTTGGCTTATGATATTATTGGATATTAATAGTAAATATGCGTCGGTCATAACTTCACTTTTTATTTGAGAAGAATAATTATCATGATAATCATTAATGTAAAAGCTTAATTCAAAATCAAGCGTTTTTTCATTCATTTTTAAAAAAGTTATTGCAGGTTTTGGATAATCAAGTATTCCATCTTTGTCTTTAAGTAACTCAAGAAGTAAGAATTCTACTTTAGATGCATCCGAACCAATTGGTATTGTGACTATTTGCTTGAGTTTTATGTATTTACTAGGTCTTGCATAGTTTTTAATTCGCATATTTGCAAGTAAACCATTAGGAATTGTAACAATCATTCCATCGAGGTTTTTTATTTTTGTGCTTCTAACACTTACTTCTTGAATGTATCCTTTTTCACCATCAGGAAGTTCAATTAATTCGCCTTTTCTAAAACTATCATCCATTATCATTGATATTCCGCCAAAAATATGATTAAATGCATCTTTGAATGCAAAGCCTAATACTACTCCAACAATTCCAAGGCTTGTAAGTAATGCAGTAATTGATACGCCCCATAGTTGAAGTACAAAAAATAATGCAATAAAACTAAGAAGAATATTTAATACGCTTTTTGCAAGAGGAACTATGCCTTCATAAGAATTACTTCCATTTGATTTACCAAGATGAGAGCTCCATCTTTCAAGAACTAGTTCAGAGATAAGAATTAATATGTAGGTTATTATAATTATAATAATTGATCCAATGAGTTTATTTACTGTTGTTTGAAGTTCAGAGTAATCTCTTAACATTTTACTCGTCACAATTTGTGTTCCAAGAACAATAATCATAAGTAATATGGGTGTTTCTAATCTAAGAAGTTTTTTGGTTAAATTATTTGCTTTATCTTTGAAATGAACATATAATCTTCTGCGCATTATATCAACAATTAATGCGAATAAAGAAACTATTAATATCACTATAAGGATGGTTCTTACATTAGGATCAGAAATAAATTTCCCCGCGTCTAAAATCATAGATGAACTTTCTTTAATTAAGCATATAAAGGTTTATAATTATTATTGAGTGAGAAATGATTTTTTCAAATAAAAAAATAAAATGAAGAAAATAACTAGAGAATATTAAAAAAAGAAAAAAGTTATTTTAATCCAAGAGTTTCTTTTTTGAATTCATAGATTGTTCCTGGATGTATTGCAAAACCTTTTTTAGGATCGTTTGAAGTATATAATTTTATAACGATCGAGTTTTTTAATTCAAGTACATAGCCGATGAAAAGATATTGTTCTTCAGGTGGATCATATGTGCTTGTGCTCCAGATTTTTTTTATTGAGATGTTTTCATTTTTTTTCCACAGCAAATATATAACATCATAACTTCCTTGCATATCTATTATTGTTTTTCTAATTATGCATACATCTTTTCGAGTATCTGGATAACATGGTTCGTGAATTATGCTAATTAAATCATTTTCACATAAATTGCTAACTGCTAAAATTGCATCTTTTGATAAGATGTATTCAAAACTCGTATTGAATTTTTGAAATCTTTTATTCATTTAGGTCATCTCCTTTTCGTTGTTAATAATTAATAGCGCTAACGCTAACTTTGATATTGTTATAAAAAATTGTAAAAAATAATCTATTTGTTTTGTGTTTTTTCGAAAACCGGTTTTCGCCTTGGTTGCAAATGGGAGTTTAGCTGCCCATCAAAACCAGGGTTTATGGCGGTTCTTTAGAATCGTTTATCCATTCTATTATGCCAGATAAATGATCTAGACATACATATAATGGATGAGCACAACATAAAAATTATGGTGCTGTGGCTGACAAAAGGTATAGAATTTGCCGTCGATAAATTTTTGTCAACCATGTTATTTGGAAACTTTATGATAACAAGTATAAATATTTTTCTAATTGATAGGCTCTGTAGAAAAAGTCTGTGCAGGCATGATAGCTTATAGATAACAATCTCGAAAAAAATAGACTCGATAATAAATACGACTTTAATGTCGAAAGCTATCGCCTGCAGAAAAAGACTTTCTACAGAGTTTAATTGACAAAAATAAAATTAATAGAATGATAAAAATTTAGAAATAAATAAGTTGAAAAATAAAAAATTAAATTGCTTTTTTCTTTATCTCTTCGATTGAAAGAGTAAATCCACAAGGCATCTTTTTTCTTGCACGATTAAGTGCTTCTTTTCCTATTGCTAATTTGTCCTTGTTAACTCTTGCTTCAAAAACAGTTTGACCAACTCTTACTCTTGCAGCAATTCCAACAGCTTTACCAAATGAGTGAGCCATACCTGTACTCATTCTATCTGCTCCTGCTCCTGCTGCTAGCGGATTGTTTCTTAAAACGTGATGAGGATAAACTCTAACTTTTAACATGTATGCGCCTGGCGCTTTTGTTTCTAGTTGTTTATTTGCTGTTTTTCTTGCAGCTTCAAGTGAGTTATGTCTTATTTGTATGTCTGATTTTGAATTCAGAGATAATTTGTAATCGTACTCTTTTCTCTCACTACCCATAACAAATTTTATGACTTTATTTGTAGGAACAGATCTGACGTAAGCCTTCTGTCTGTATTTTGATTTACGAGTATAAGGTCTTTCGAGTTTTCTCCATGCAACTGCTTTCATTAACTTTGCCATACTCTAAAGAAAACATGATTGATTTAAAAACCTTACTATTGGGCGACGTGGTTTGTAGGTTCTTTGTTTTAAGGTTTTTAATTAGAAAAACAGTAAAATTATGAAAAAATATTAAAAATTATAAAAAAAGTAATTATTTTAATTCAGGTAATTTATTGTCTAATTATTTTTAAGTTGTTGACGAATGAGGGTTTAGAATTTTTTCCCACTCATATTGAAGATGTTGCTTATTTGAACATCTGATGGCGCAACATGATTTCTATCAATTGGTTTATCAACAGGAGGTCTATCTTGTCTATTAAATAGTGCTTCTCTTGATTGTTCAACTGTTTCTTTGTCTTTGAATTTATTGTATTTTTCTGCTATTTTTTCAAATTCTAATCTCATACCTGCGACTTCTTTTTCAAGAGAATCTATTCTGTTTTGTAAAATGCTTATTGTTCTGTCAAATTTATTTTTTTGCATAGCTAATGCGTCTTGAAATTCTGCAATTTTTGATTTTGATTCATCATCACCAGTTTTTGTTAAAGGCGATTGAACCTGACTCGAAGTTGGAGTAAATGGTCTTGGGTTGTTCGGGTTTAGTGTTGTTGAAAAAGCTCCTGATTTTTGCATTTGATTTACGTAATCCATGCTTTAAAATTATATGTTGAAGTTTATAAATATTTCCATACTTTAGTATATAGGTGTAGAAAAATGTATACTGAAAAATATATTCGATGTGAATATTTTTATTCTATGTGTTTTTTTTAAAGTATATTTTTAAAGTATTTTTTAAAGAGTATACTTGAAGGGTTGGATAAAAAAATGTTAGAGAAAAAAAAGGTAGAGAAGAAAGAGGTAGGGAAAAGAGAATTAGATAAAAAAGAGTTAGATAAAAAAAAGTTAAAGAAAAGTGAGTTAGAGAAAAGTAGAATAAATAAAGAACTACAAAATAAAGTAAATTTAGATAAGCGAAAAAAATTATTCTTGAAAATATTTAATGCTGCTAAAAAAACATATGGGAAAAATACCAAACGTTTAGCAGGAGAAGGTTGGGAAAAAGATTGGCAATTGCTCTTTGCAACAATGATGTCTGCTCAAACAAAAGATGAAACAACAATTCCAGTATCTATTGACTTGTTTAAGAAATATTCTTCTTTAAATAAAATTGCGAATGAAAAAGAAGAAAATATTCTTTTAATAATTAGGAGAGTTAATTATAATAGAACTAAGGCGAAAAATTTGAAAATGGCTGCTAAATTTATTCTCGATAATTATTCGGGAATTGTTCCTGAAACTATTGATGACTTAATCTTAATTCCTGGAGTTGGACGAAAAACCGCAAATCTTGTACTTGGAGAACTTCATGATGCGAAAGCCATATGTGTCGATACTCATGTTCATAGAATTAGTAATGTTTTAGGTATTGTAAAAACAAAAACTCCAAAGGAGACGGAACTAGAATTGCAAAAAGTTGCACCAACAAAATATTGGAATAAAATTAATAGATTGTTTGTTTTATGGGGGAAGGAAACTTCGGGAAATGACTCTGAGAAATTGCTTAAAAAAATCGGATTATAACTTTAAAGTATTTAGAAGTCATGAATTAATTTATATATTTGCAAATGTTTACTAAAATAAATAGAGGTTGATAAAATGAAATTTAAAATATTAGTTTTAAACTTAGTTTTGGCGAGTATGATTTTATTTACAGCATGTGTAAATGACGTTGATAATAATGTAGGAATTAATAATTCAACAAATGATATCTCAAAAGCATGCACTAAAAAATATGCGCCTGTTTGTGGAGAAGATGGAAATACATATCCAAATAAGTGTGTAGCAGGAGATGTTGATATCGTGCATGTTGGTGCATGCGAAATTCAAATTGCAAATCCGGCATCTACTTTTTGTATTGATAATGGTGGTGCTCTTGAAATTAGAAAAAATGTTGAGGGTGGAGAAGTAGGGTATTGTAAGTTAAATGGAAAAGAATGTGAGGAATGGGCATTATATAGAAATGAATGTGCAAATATTCATGTATGTACTCCTGAAGAAAAAACTGCAGAAATTTGCACAATGGAGTATGCTCCTGTTTGTGGAAGTGATGGCACAACACATGGAAATAAATGCGCTGCGTGTGCTACAAAAATAAATTACTATGTTCAAGGAGAATGTGTTGAAGCTTTAACTACATGCGTTGTTGATAGTGATTGTTCGTGTGGAACTAGTATGGATTCTGGAAATTGCGCTGTTGGAAACAAAAAATACATCGATGAATCAAAGCAATGTCCTGACTTTTGCTCTGGATTTACAGGAAATATTGAAACTAAATGCATAGATAATAAATGTGTAAGTGTGCAAAATTAATGTTTTTTTCGTTTTATTTTTTTATTCTTTTTTTTATTTTATTATTGAGATATTTTTCTATAGGTTCGCTGTTTCTCCACATATTCATGAACTGACTTTTAAGCATAAATACAAAACTTAAATGTACGAAAAGCTTAAATATTAGTATCTACTCTTCAGTAAATATTAATAAAATGGTTAAAAATATTGCTGAGATGTTAAACGAATTATTGGCTGCTAATGCTGCGGTAAGATCTAGTAAAAGCATAGATGCTGTTAGAACTTATTTTTCACAGGGTAGAAAGTTTTCTGAATTAAAAACGGGTTTTGAACTATCAGAACAATCAGTGTTTAAAAACGTAATTCGTTCAGTTTATAATTTACAAAAAGATTTAGCTGAAGAAATTTCGTGTAATCCCTTTCAGGTAAAAGCTTCATTTTTTGATGTTGATCTTTTGACTGATTCAGGAACATCCACTCTGAGAACTGAACAAAAAGAATTCAAGCAATGGTATGCTGAAAATGTTAAATCAATAGAATGTTTTTCTTATGCAAGATTAACTCCTAGGGAGCATCTTAATTCAGCAATAGACTATATTTTTGGCGAAAATTTTGATTTTTATCCGACACTTCAAGGTAGAGCTTCAGAAAAATTACTTCTTGAAGCACTAATGGGTGCTAAGATTCTCAAAGAAAATGATGTTATTGTTTCAAACAGGCCATTTGATACAACTAAAGGGCATATAGGGAACCAAAATGTAGCAGTTAAAGCTTTGACAAAAATGGCGGACCCTGATTCTTTTCTAAGTGCAGAAAGTCCATTTATGGGAAATATAGATGAGCTTATTCTTGGTGAATATTCTGCGGAAAAATATGCTGCGGCACTTGTCACAATGACTGATAATGGTGGAGGGGGTCAACCGGTTTCCATGAAAAATTATAAATTTATAACTGAAAAAGTTCATAATGAGGGTAAATTTCTTTGGCTTGATGCTTGTAGAATATTTGAAAATGCTCTATTCATAAAGGCATTTGAAAAAGGATATGAACAAAAAGGTTTAAAGGAAATAGTTTATGAAATTGCAGATGTTGCGGATGTAATTACTATAAGTTTTAAAAAAATATACTCTCATTCAGGAGGAGGAATTTTAATTAATAAAAACTCCTCAATTCTCACAGCTAAAGATAGAATGTCTATGGATGGAATTATAAAAAGATCTACAACAGTTAATTATGGAAATGGATTTAATTCATACTCTGGTTTAACTGGGGAAGGAATGGTGGAAATTATGTCCGGACTTATGATGGGACTAAATGAAAAAGTTGTGGCAGATAGGATAGCTCAAGTAGGATTTATTGGAGCGTATTTGAGAGAAAAGTTTAATTTACCTGTTGTTTCAGGTGGTCATGCGTTATATGTTGCAGCTGATAAAGTTCTTCCTAATGTGCCTCTAGAAAACTGCCCAGCAGAGTATCTTAATGCAATGTTGATGGCTGGTTTAAAAACAAGAGGATGTGGTCTTGGTTTAATTTTATATGGCGGAAGAGAAGAAAATGAGGGAGAAGTAAAATTCACAACGCCCTTATCAATGGATTCTTTAAGACTTGCGATTCCTAGAGATGTATATTCTAATAACGAAATTTTATCAGTTTTAAATGTTCTTGGAGAAGCATTCAAAATTGGAAAATTTAAATCAATTAAAGGTGGCCTGAAACCTAGAAATTATGTTGGAGATGGATTTTATCATTTTGGTGGTGAATATGATGTTGTGGATAAAAATGAATTTAATGCCATAAATAATGAATTAATAAATTTAAGAACTTGAGTTTACTTTATTATCTCCCCAGTTTTCCAGGACCAGATTGCGAGATCGAGTTCGTCGATGTTGATTTTATTTTCTTTTGCAAATATTATGATTTTATTTTCGATTTCTTTGTATTCTTTCTCGTTTTTTGGTGGAGTGTTATTTTTTATAACTTTTAATTCTTGAAGGGTATTTAAAACGTGTTTATCGATAATGCAATATTTTTCATAACCTAAATTTCGAAGTAAATGGCTTGATTCTTTCATTCCAAAACCTTTGAAGTTTTCCTTGATAAACATTCGTCTTTCATGATGCTCAAGATTACTTAGAATTTTTGTTATCGGTTTTTTGTGCTCTTGTGTTTTTTGCATTAACTTTTCTTTGTTGTGGTGCATGTATTCTGCACGTTTATTATAAAATCTGACTTTTTTATAAACTGCATTTTTGTACGTGTCAAGAGTTCCTTTTTCAAGAACATTTTTTAATAACTCTGCAGCTTTAAGTCCCATTTTAGCAGAACTATTTGCTGCAAAAACACAAAAAGTCATCTCTTCAAGAAATTCTTTATTTGTAGCATTTGTTTTTTTCTTGAATTCGTTAAGTCGTAAAACTATTTGTAATTTATTTTTTAAATGGTGTTTTTTTAATTCTTCGAGCATTTGGTTAAAAAAGTCAAATAATATAAAAAGTTAGTGTAAATAAGTTTATTTGATTAAATTATTTTTTAGTATAAAAAATTAAATTTAGAAATTAAATTTGGAAAGATATAAATACTAATGGTTGACGTTCTTACTTTTAAGGGGATATGGGGTAATTTATTGAGCAGTTATATAACTTTATATGAAGGAGATAGTTCAAGTAAAGATACAAATTTTGGAACGCTTGATGTAAAACCGATTGCCTATATTAGTGATGAAAATATAGGAATTGATTTAATAACTAGTGATGAGTCTGAGTTATTAACTTCTGACGATGATAATCGAATGATGAATACTAGATCTGTGCTTGCGGCCATTAGAGGGGCTATGTTTGTTAACGAATTTGAGAGAATTGATTCTTCAGTTCTATATTCTTGTTTTTGTGCGGGATTAAATAGACAATCTGAAGAGGAAAAATTAGCTGCTAATTTAGTACATACTGAGTTGAATAAACAAGTATCAAAAGAAATAAAAAATTTTGTGCCTAAAAATATAGAAGATATAATAAGTACATTATCTGAGTATGATGTTCTTTTTGATGGTCAAGAAATAATAAGGGAAGTAAAGGCGGGAAGAATAAAAAATTCAACAATAATAAAAGATGCTATTGAAAAAAATAAAAACTTATTGGCTGAATTAGATGTGATGGAATATGGGCAGATAATGAAATTAGATGAATTAATTTCAACAATAGGCGCATTTAGTCTTTTGAGTAATATGCACGTTCCATTTTTAGATGAATATTTAGTTCAAGCTAAAAAAACTAAACAAGCTGTGATGTATAGGACTGCAAATGTTTCTAATTTTTGTATTCTTTCAAAATTAAACGGATATAAAGATATAGATTTAAATTTTATTTTGGCGATTAGAAATGAATTGATTGGATCAATTCAAGGAGTAATGGATAATAAGATTATGTGTTCTCCAATTATAAGTTTTACACAATCATCTATTCCTAACAAAGTTGAAATATATGATAAAACAACTTTAGAGAAATGTTATGGGTCTAGTGTTAATTTAGATGTCTTTCATAAATTGCCTGTTCTCGTTCGAGAGCCTAATGCAACCATATATTTAATGGATGACGTTGAAACTAGTATTTATGACCCTGAATTTGTATCTATTGTGGCGCCTATTTTTGAAAAAATAAAAAAAAGAAAAGAACTATATGCTTACGATCCTAGTATGACTATGAATTAAAATCATATTTTTAAACTAAATTTTACTCTACTCTTCAGCATATTTGTTTCTGATTTGTTTATGAACATAATTAGGGTTTATGCCTTTTGCAACTAATAATGCTCTATATTTTTTTGGAATTATTACTAAGAATTTCTTTTTTCTTATTGCGTTAATTATTGCTTTACTAACTTGCTGTGAAGTTATAGCATTTTTAGGAATTTTATTTTCATCTCCAAAAGATGGATCATCAAAGAAATTTGTTTTTACAGCACCAGGACATATAACTGATACGTGTAATCGAGTTCCAAATGTTTCATGATGTAAACTTTCACTAAATCCAACGATTGCAAATTTGCTTGCGCAATAAGCTGAAAAATTAGGTATGCCTTCAAAACCTGCAATGGATGCGATATTAATTATGTGTCCTTCTTCACTTTCACGTAAAGTTTGATAAAATGCTTTAGTGACATACATTGTTCCAAAAAAGTTTGTTTTCATCATGTTTTCAGTATTTTCAATACTTGAATCTTCAAATTTTTCAAATTTTCCAAAACCTGCTGCATTGACGACAATATCTACTTTTTTCATTTTCAAAATGATTTGTGATGCCATTTCTTCGACGTGTTTTCGATTTGATATATCGCAAGAAATCGCAATAATTTCATTATTGAATTTTATTAATTCATTTTTAATTTTAGATAATTTTTCTTTGTCTCGTCCTATAAGAACAACTTTGCATCCTAGTGCTGCAAGATCTGAGGCTACTTGTTTTCCAATGCCTGAACTCGCGCCTGTTATAACTGCCACTTTATTTTTGAATTCCATTGTATTAAGAAATATATTATGATTTAAAAAAATGATGGAATTATTGTATAGTTACTAAAGAAGTTGTCAAACATCGTAAATATGTTTTCTGTGGCCTAATGAGATAACAAGAATTATAAGTTTACCTTTGTCTATATTTAGAATAATTCTGTAGTCTCCAACTCTGAATTTATAATCAGGAACACCGACAAGCCGATGAATATATGCCTCTGGGCGTATTCTTATGCGTTCTAAACTTCTAATTATTCTATCTTGAATAATTGGAGATAGTTTTTCTAACTGTTTTTCAGATTTAGAAGTAAAAACAAGTTCATACAAAATAATTCACCTTTTGCTTTTTAGCATTTTCTTAACTTCTTCTAATGTATAAACTCTGCCCGCTTTTACATCTTCAAGTGCTTCTTCAATATCTTTTTTAGTTTGAGCATTTATTTCCATTGTATCCTCTATTAATCCCCAGATTACTTCTTCATATGTCTCTTTTTCATAGAGTTTCTTTTTTATCAACGCTTTTTGAAGCTCTACACTTATTTGAATAGTTGTAGCCATAGCTAATTATAATTCACTATAATTTAAATATTTTTCTATGACAAATCAAGATTCATTCTAAGTAAACAATACTTTAATAATTCTCGAAGAATAATTTGTTCTTGTTCTGTTAAAACCTTATTTACTTCTTTAATTTTTACAAATAAGAAATTGTCTTTTTTCGAAATCCATATTTGCGTTTTCTCTCCTTTGAAATCATGAAAAAATGCGATGCTTTCTTTTTTTCCTTCAAGAACTAAAAGAATATCTGCGAGTTCATTATCATTTAATTTTACTTTTTTCCAAGACCAAGAAGAATCTTCAGAATTAAGCTGGATTTTTTTTGGAGATCCGAAGTGAAAATAAAATTCTCCGGCATCGTTCAACGTCGCTTTAAGACAATTGCTTTTGCCGAAGAATGCCTTGTTTATGACAAGTTTCATGAAAAAATGATGGAGTAGTTTGTTTAAATACTCTTGGCGTGAAGTTGACTAGTGGGGGAGTGGGAAAGATTTAAAAAATAGAGTTGATTCTAATAGAATAGAAATTACAGCCCCGTAGTGTAGCGGCCAATCATCTCGCCCTCTGGACGACGAAAAGAAACTTTTCGAGAATCTTTCGTTGAAAGATAGGCGGGGACCTCGGTTCAAATCCGGGCGGGGCTATTAACCATCCCGTGAAAAACAAGGGCAACCAGCCAATGTTTATAGTTAAATTTATATCTTCAGTTAATAACGCATATTCATGGGGGACATTCAAGTAAAAAAATCTAAAATTGAGGGTAGAGGCGTTTTTGCAGCACATGATTTTAAGAAAGGGGATATTGTTATTAAGTGGGATGTATCGCACGAACTAACTGAGGCCCAAGTCAAGAATCTTTCTAAAGATGAGAGCAAGTATATTTGTTCTATTAATAATAAAAATATCTTGATGCAACCTCCTGCTCGTTATGTTAATCATTCTTGTGATGCTAATACTTATGTGGTGAATTTCTGTGATGTTGCAAAACGAGATATTATGAAGGGTGAAGAAATAACTAGCAATTATTCTGGGAATGAAGGTCCTGGTTTTGAAATGAAATGCAATTGTGGAAGTAAACAGTGTAAAAAAATAATTAAAAGAATTTAATTTCGTTTTTGCATGATGATTTTCGAGTTCGGGCGGCCATTATAAAATTGTGTTACGAACTGGGGCTAATGAAATCTGAGTATATTTTCATTGTTTTTAAATTCTTTAATTTCAGAAACAAGTTTTAGATATTGTTCTAAAGAGTCGTTACTCATGCCAGTAAAATATTTTTGTAGCGTTGCGGCGTTTTTGCTAAAATCAAGTAATGCTCCTTTTGCGTCTTCGAGAGAGGGTCCTGAAAAAACATCATATTTTATTTGAATTATCGGTATTTGTAGTAATTCTTCGTCTTTATACAAGTTTTTAGAGAAAACTGCGATATTTTCTGGATAGGGGCTCAAGTTTATTTTAAGTCCTCTTTCAAGTTTTATAACGAGATAAGATGTTTTTTTATCCCAATAAATATTGTATTCTAATGTGATTCCTAATGAATTGTTGCTAATGTAATGTGTTGTAGAAAAATCAGAGTCCTTATGTTTCGCTAATTCGTCGCCATAATAATTATTTCCGTCTTTCCAGCAATATTTTCCCCAAATTATTTTACGATTGCGCTCATCTAAATAATGAGCAAGATTCGTAATTATCTTTAAGGGGCCGATTTCAGTCTCTAAATTACTCATTATTAAGGGAATATTTGTCAATTAAAATGTTTTTTGTTTAATACTGCAGTATTTTGGTCGTTTTTATTTTTTCTCGTCGACAAACTCGAGTTCGGGCGAGGCAAGGATTTACGTTACGTAACTGGACAGGGTATTATTAAATAAGAATTGATTGATAAACGAGGAGTTTATGAATTGATTATTTGTTTTTGTAGTGCTTTAATTTCATTCAGTATGTCTAAAGAAATCTCTCCATTATAACGAAATCCTGAACCGATAAATACTCCGTCAGCATGCATTAAAAACTCGGCGATAGTTTTAACATTAACTCCTTGCGCTGCAATTAGAGGTTTTGTTATTTGAGAATTTTGTTTAAGATCAATAATTTGCTCTAATGCGTTTTGATTTGGACGATTTCCAATTAAAATAATATTTGCGGTTGCATTGAGTTTTTGCATTTCATAACTCCATTGATCATCAGTTGTTTGATTTATTAAATAACCAGGGGTGATGCCTGCAAATAAATTAATGTTCGAAAAATTATTTGCGCTAGCTTTAATTAATTTATTATTTTTATCTCCACAACCATCTTTAGGTAAATATTCTCCTATGAGTGCATCATTTATTACAAATGAAAGACCATATTTGTTGGCAAGAGCATAGGATACATCGGGTTTGAAAAGAAAATTTACTCCAAGTTTAGAGGTAGTTACGTCAAGTTTAGTTTTAGAAGATGTCATGTTTGAAATATAATCTAAAACTTCTTCAATTGCATTTAAATCTTCAGAAAAATAATTTGAATTATTGCGAAAACGCAAAGGTTCTAAATAAGCATGAATTCCATTGTCCATAAACAAGTCAACTTCTTCACACATTTTTTTTACAGATTTATCAGTATAAACTCCTCCAAAAATAGGTTTAATTCCATATTCCTTATTAAATGAATTTATTACCTCATCCATGAAGAGTAGAATAAAAGAGCAGGTATTTAAATCTTTCGATTTATTACTACTAGTGAGTTAGTATTAATTGCGAAGTTAAAAACATATAGAGGTTCGAATAATATTGTGTCAATTTATAGGGAATTAATATTGGATTGAGTTAAATGTTATTTATTTATGTGTTTTTTTAGTTAATTTTTTAATTAAGTGGATTTGGTTTTAGTGAAGTTCTAGACAACAAATAAAAAAACACATCACTGAGTATAGTATACAAAAATATTCTAGTTGGGATAAAGCCAATAAATGATTATGTTTATATATGTTTGAACTTATTACTTTTTATGAATTGTAAATTATGCGATAAAGAGATATTAAATTATAGTTCTAAATTTAATCATTTAAAAATTGATGAATCTTGTTCGGTTGATATTTGTTCTAATTGTATTGATAAGGTTGTTGATTGGCAAGGCAGCGTGGTGGCGAAACTTTTTCCTACAAAATCTTTAAAAAAAAGATATAAATAAGTACTTAGATGTCATTAATTGATGAGCGCAGTATATGTGTTGTTATTTGTAATTTATTTATTTGAAAATGTATTTTTAAAATTTAAATTAGAGAAGTTATGGATATAAAATTCATTACTTTTTTAAACTAGTAAAATTTCATTAAGTATAAAATAAATATTTATTAAAATAAAACTATGGGGAGTTGAAAAAATGAAAATAGGATTTATTGGTCTTGGAAAAATGGGTTATCATATGGTTGAACACCTTTTAATGAAAGGTAATGACGTCGTTGTTTTTAATAAATCGCCTGCAAAAGTAAATATGATTGTGAAGGAAAAAGGAGCGATACCCTCAGAATCATATGATGATTTGATAAGTAAATTAGAAACGCCAAGAATAATTTGGTTAATGGTTCCGCATGAATCTGTTGATGAAGTAATAAATACTATTTTACCTAAGTTAAATAAAGGTGATTTGATTATTGATGGAGGAAATAGTAAGTATACCGAAACCATTAGACGTGCACAAGAATTAAATGAGAAAGAAATAAAATATATGGATGTTGGAGTTTCAGGAGGTCTTGCTGCTGCAAATACTGGGTATTGTATGATGGTTGGAGGAGATGAAATAGATTTTAAATTTATTGAACCAATAATAAAAGATATGTGTTTACCTAAGGGATATGGATATTTTGGAAAAAATGGCGCGGGTCATTATGTTAAAATGGTTCATAACGCAATTGAATATGGGATGATGCAAGCAATAGGCGAAGGGCTTGATATGATAAAATCAGGACCATTTTCAAATACTAATCAAATAGAGCTTACAGAATTATGGAATAATGGAAGTATAATAAGATCGTTTTTAATTGAAATGACAACTCTTGGTTTAAAGCATAATCCAGGACTTGTTGATGTTGATGGTTTTGTTCCTAATAGTGGGGAAGGAAAATGGGCTGTTGAAGATGCAACTAAATATGGTGTATCAATACCTGTAATAGAGCAGAGTTTAAAAGTAAGATTTGATTCTGATAAAAAAAAGAATTACGGTACGAAGGTAGTTGCAGTTATTAGAGATGAATTTGGGGGGCATGGTATTGCAAAAAAGTGAAATAATTAGGAATAGCAAAGAGGATGAATTATTTGTTCAATGTGCAAATATAGTTATGACTGAAATTAATAGATTGGCTCTTGAAAAAGAATATATTACTCTAGGTTTAGTTGGTGGACGAAGCGTTGCGAAAATTTATGAACTTCTTTCTAAAAAAAAATCTAAGAGTTGGATGAAGGTACAATTTTTTTTAGTTGATGAACGCAATGTTCCTAATAATGATTCTGAGAGTAATTTTTTGTTGATGCAAGTTCATTTAACTAATGAGTTACTTGCAAGAAAACAAATATCTATTAATAATATTCATCCTATTATAAAAAATATTGATCCTAATTTGGCGACAAAACAATATGCTTTGGAGTTAGAAAAATATGGTGATTGTTTCGATATAGTTGTATTAAGTTCGGGAGAAGATAATCATGTGGGGGCAATATTTCCTCAAAAGAAATATTCTGCTGTTGAAAAATTTACGTATTTTAATGATTCTCCTAAACTTCCAAAAGAAAGATTTACTGCTACACCAAAATTACTATCTATGTCAAAACTAGGAATTGTAATATTTTTGGGCGCTTCAAAAAAAAATGCATTAAATCATTTTTTAGACGAGTCATCTAAAAAAACAATACCTGAAAAAGTTTTACAAAAAATAGAAAAATTAATCATTTTAACAGATCAACAATAAACTAATGCGTGATTAAAAATATAATTAAAACTATGATTAAAATACAATTGAAAATTAAGAGGATGAATGAATGAAAAATTATACGATAATAATATTTGGTGGGACGGGCGATCTTGCGAAGAGAAAATTATTTCCTGCGCTAAAATCTCTTTTAAATAATAATTCTGATTTTCGAATTACAGTTCTTGGAATTGGAAGAAAAATATTTACCGACCAAGAATATGTTGAGTATGTTTTATCTAATGAAAAAATTCCTGAAAATATGAAGATATTTTATCATGTGGCTGATGTTGAAAAAAGCGAATCATTAAAAAATATAGAACATAAACTAGATCTAATAGAATCAACAGATATAGATGGAAGAATATATTATTTAGCAACAAGTCATAATTTATTTAAAAATATCGTTAAAAATATTAATTCTTATACTAAAAAACATGAAAAAGGATTTACTCGTATTATTGCAGAAAAACCTTTTGGTACTGATTTTAAATCTTCAAAAGAATTAAATCGTGATTTAAAAAAGTATTTATCTGAAGATCAAATTTATCGTGCAGATCATTATTTGGCAAAGGAAACCATTGATAATATTTTGAAATTAAGATTATCTAATCCAATATTTGAAAGTATATGGAATTCAAAATCTATAAGTAAAATAAAGATGGTAGTTGATGAAGAAATTGGTGTCGGTTCAAGACTTGCATATTATGATGCATCTGGTGCCTTAAAAGACATGGTGCAAAATCATTTACTTCAAACTATTTCTTTCATATTAATGGAGCCACCTAAATCTTTAGAAAATGTAGATTTTAAAAAAGCAAAAGTTGATGCGTTAAAAAAACTTAAGTTTGAACATGAAATAGTTATTGGGCAATACAGAGGATATCAAGAAGAAGTTAAAGATTTAAATCCTGGTTCAAAAACAGAAACATTTGTTGAATTAAAATTACGTTCTTTAGCAAAGAGATGGAAAGGAACAGAAATAATTTTACGTACAGGAAAAATGTTAACTAAACGAGAAGCATATATTGAACTAGAATTTAAAAAAGAGCCTTGTATGTTATATTGTAATTTAGGTTCTGCGCCAAATAAATTAACTTTACATATTCAACCATTGGTAAATATAGATTTAGGAATAAATACTATGCTTCCTGGAGAAAGAGTAAATTTGGCACCTGTAAAAATGACGTTTAGTCCGACATTAGAATTTAATTCTAATGTTCCTGAAGGTTATGAAGTAATGTTTAAAGAGTGTTTACTTGGGGATAAGCGCATATTTATTTGTGATAAGGAATTAGAAGTGTCTTGGAAATTAACTGATGAAATAGTAGCATATGTTAAAGGAATTGCGCCTTTGGAGTATGAACCTGGAAGTTTAGGGCCTGTTATCACTGCAAATAAATTTTAGGTTGTGGTGTATAAATGAAAGTAATTAATGATGAGTTGTAGGGTTTGTCTTATTTTACATAGAAAATTTTCACTGTTTTTTTCTTTCGTATTTACTAATCAGTAGCATTTAATGAAAAACTTTAAATAGATTATGATATTCATATAATCATGAATGATGAAAAAACTATAAATGTGCTTCTTATTGATGATAATGATGCGAATAGATTAGTTTTAGAATTTAGTATTAAACATAATATTGAATTGGGCAGAGAGATCGTTATTTATTCTGCAGAGGATGGATTTAAAGGATTAGAAATGTATAATTCAATTCATCCCAAGATAATTATGCTAGATATACAAATGCCAGGAATAAATGGGTGGGAAGTTGCCTCAAAAATAAGAAAATATGAACTTGAAAATAAACTTGGTAGATCTAAAATAATTGCGCATTCTGGTTATGTTCATAATATTGGTGGATTAAATAAGGATCCTAATTTTGATGGGTTTTTACCAAAACCATTTACAAAAAATAATTTAAAAAATATATTTTCTGAATATATTATAAATGTTGAAAAAAAATGAATAAGTATGCTAATCTTTCAAGAGAAGATCTCATCGCAATTATAAAAAAAAGCGAATTAGATATTAAACTTGGAGAAAGATTTAAAGTTTTATATGAAACAAGTTTAGATGCCATATCGGTAACTAGAGCATCTGACGGAAAATTTATTTCTGTAAATCCTGCATTTCTAAATTTGACAGGTTTTACTCTTGAAGAAATTATAGGAAAAAAATCAATCGATGTAGGTGTGTGGAATGATTTAAATGATCGTAAAGAGGTTCTTGACACGCTAGCTTCTGGAAATTCGCTTTTTAATAAAGAGTATTTTTTCAACATTAAAGGCGGGCAAGTTATGAATGGGTTAATGTCTGCATCGATTGTATTAATTGATGGAAAACAGCATATTGTTAGTACAATAAGAGATATAACCGCATATAAATTAATGGAAAAAAAATTAAATGAAAAAAGAGATTTGATGGCATCTATTTTTAATTCTATTCCTAATATGTTTTTTGTTATAAATAAGGAAGGAATTATTGATGATTATCTTTCATCTAATGAATCGCAACTAATTATACCTCCTAGTGAGTTTATCGGGAAAAAAATAGACCAAATATTGCCTTTAGATATTTCTAAGAAAGTGTATGAAAATATTAATGCATTATCAATATCCCAAGATAAAATAATATCTTTTGGATATTATTTAGATATAAATAATACAAGAAAGCATTATACTTGTGCCCTTTCTCCTTTAAATAAGGATGATAAGTTTGTAGCTAATATAAATGAAGATACTGACCGTGAACAAAACATTCAAGATTTAGCATCAGCTATAAAAACAAAAGATAAATTTCTGCAAATAATTGCCCATGATTTAAGAAGTCCATTTAATGCAATATTGGGATTTGCTGAGTTGCTTGTGACTGAATATAGTACTTTATCTGAAGAAGATAGAATGAGTTCATTAAAATCAATATTTAATTCATCAAATAATGCATATTCTCTTTTGGAAAGTCTTTTGGAGTGGGCAAATTCAAGCACTATAGTTGAAAAATATTCGCCGGAAAATATAGATTTAAGAAAAATAGTTTCTGAAGCCTATGCTCTTAATTCACCTAATATAGATCGTAATGGTTTGCGATTTCATAATGTTGTAAGCCCGAATACTATGTTAAATGCAGATTATAAAATGGTACATACTATAGTTAGAAATCTTATTGCAAATTCTATTAAATACACAAAATATGAAGGTGATATTTATGTAACTGCAATCGATAAAGGAGAAAATTATGAGTTAACTGTTAAAGATTCAGGAATAGGAATGAAGCAAGAAGTTTTAGATAATATTTTTGATCCATATAGTGGTGTTTCTTTGAAAGGAGTTCGAGGTGAAACCGGCACAGGTTTAGGGCTTGATCTTGTTAAGAAATTTACTGAAATAAATGGTGGGACGATAAGAGTTGAAAGTGAAGTTGATAAAGGTACAACATTTTATGTATCTCTTCCTAAAGCTAAGTAAAATAATCTAGTGATGAAATGTATTTTAATTCTCATTAATACTTATAAAGTAATAAATAATGTATAATTGCAAGTGATAAAAAAAGAATAAATTAAAACTAAAAAATTAGAGAAAAATTAACAAAATAAAACCTAATTCTTAAGATGCTCTTGTTACAGGTTTAGGTTTTGGTTTAGGTTTTACGACTGTTGTAGTTTTTGGCGTAGTTGTAGTAGTTGTTGTATTTGTTTTTGGAGTAGTTACAGTTGTTACTGGTTGTGTACTTGTAGTTGCGCTTGATGCATTAGTTTCTACAGTCATTATTGTTTGATTATCTAGCATTATATTGACGACTGTGCAGTTTTGTTGTCTATCTACAATGTAGTCTTGTCTTATTTGCAATTCGGTTGATGCTTGTTTTTCAAGCATGCTTTTTTGTGTAAATCCTGCGCTAAAAATAACTAATAGCGCGGCGCAAAATACTACAAGTATAATTGTCACATATGTTTTTATTTTCATTTGAATCCAAAGTCCTCCATGAATATGTTTCTTTTTTTTACTCCTGCTTTTAAGAATTGTGATTTTAAGCTATTCATCATTTGTGGTGGGCCGCATAGGAATATTGCTTTATCTTTAATTTTTAATGTTTTGTCTATTAGTTCAGCATTTATTTGTCCTTTTGTGCTCGCGCAAAATTCAATAAGATTGAAATTCTTATTTTTATTTGCGACACTTTTAAGCTCATCGGCGTATATTTGTTCTTTTTCATCTCTTGTGCAATAATACATATCTATTTTTTTCTTGAATTTATTGTTATCGTTTAGGCTTTGAGCAAAGCTTAGAAACGGAGTTACTCCAACTCCTCCTGCAATCCATATTTGATCTTTATTTTCTTTCATGAAATTAAATTTACCATAAGGCCCATCTATTGTTGCAGTTGCGCCTTTTGGAAGTTCGTTTATTTTTGAGGTGTAATCTCCAAGACTCTTTATTACAAGACGTATTTCTTTTTTATTATTTGGTGCACTTGCAATTGTAAATGGATGACTTTCTTTAAAGTCTTCTGCATCAAATTTTACGAATATGAATTGTCCTGCTTTGTATTTCATTTCTTTATTTTTAGGTTTCATAATTATTGTTGTAAAAGGGCCTGATTTTTTTACATCTTCAACAGAATATTTAAATTGTTTTTTTAATAAATTTTTGAAATATGATCCGTAAAAAAATGAAAGTAGTCCAATTGCACAAACAAAAATCATCCATGCTTTTAGTAAATTACTTCTACTTATGTCTGTAGTTATAAGGAATATGTGTAAACACGCAATTACAAATGCCCATCCTAGATATGTGTGAGATATTTTCCACGATTTGTAATTTAATTTAACATAAAAGGTTAAAACAAGTAATACTATCATTGAAACTAGCGAAATTATTCCAAAATTTACAGCCCATGAGCTACTAGGCCAAAGATAAGTTGCTGCAAGAGCCCAATTGTCTGGGATGAATTTAACTACAAGTAATATTGGGTGAAAGAGCAAAACCATAAATGATATGGCTCCTATTATGTGGTGGAGTTTATAGGTTTTATCAAGTCCTGATGATGTATTTTCTACAAATTTCAATTTTGTAGTTAATAACAAACTTAATGCAAAAAGAACAGTACCTATGAGTCCAGTAATTTGTCCTAGACTATGCATAGATGTTCCGTAATCAAAGAATCTTTCAGTTAGTGGCATCATAAAGCCCCAAATAGTTAAAGTAATTAAAACGAATAATACTACGATTATAATGTCAAATCGTTTAGTTAATCTCACCATGCTTTATTTCCTCAGTTAAGAGTTAAGAAATCCAATTGTATTTATTAATATTTAGATTTTTATCTATAATTAATATGCGAATATTTGACTTGTTAGTTGTTAAAATAGTGCTTATTAGTTGATCTCTATTTTTTGGATCTGTTACAAATATAACACTCGCAAGTGCATCTGCATCTGTTAGTGTTTTTGCAATAACTGTTACTGATATAAGATCTTGAGCATTTAAAATGTGAGAATTTTCATAAGTTCCATCATTTTGATTGTAATCGCCAGATGTTGCAACTGCTTCATTTTCAAGAGTAAAGTTTTCAATTAATTTATCTGTGTTTCTTGGATGTTGTATTTCGACTTGTTCTTTTGTTTTGCCAAATATTATTATGTCTCCTCTAGCATCAATCATTGCAGATTTAATTCCATTTTGTTTTAAATAATTTGCAAGTTTATCTGCGATGTATCCTTTTGCAATACTGCCTAAATCAATTAATACATCTTTAGAATTAAAAGTTATGATGTTGCTTGTTATTTGTATGTTTTTATATGAACAATTTGAGTTATTATTTATTTTGGTTTTTTGAATAGCTATTTTTTTGTCTTTAATCATATTTTTTCTTGAAAGAATTGCATTTCCAAGTGAAATATCATAATTTCCAGAAGTTAGTTCTGCATAATTTATGGCTTTTTTTATAACCTCTAAAAGCTCTTTTGATACTTGCTTTGTTCTATTTTTATTTAAAATAGAAAGTTCACTTTTCGGGTCGTAAAAATTAAATATTTTTTCAAGTCGTTTAGCTTCATTTAATAAATCGTACTTAATTAGTTTAGCTGCGTCTTCAGTTATGTTATAGAGTGTGAATCCTACAGTTCCACCCATCAATTTTTCTTCGAAATAGTAAGTCATATTAATTTCCTTTTTTATTTATTTAAGTTAAAGTTATTTAAGTTATTTTAAGTTATTTTAAGTTATTTTAAGTTATTTTGTTATTCCTTTATGTTAAGAGAGCTCTTTCATTAATTAAATTTTGTGTATTTGAATTAATTAATTATTAAAAATATAATAATTTAAATTTATAAATAAACTGGTACGAATAAAAGTTTACAAATAAAAATGTGTAAATAAAAATTTATAAATAAAAGTTGGTTTCTTTGATAAAACAAGAGGATTTAAGAGAAAGCTTGTAACATCGATACACTTATCATGTAAAATCATCACAACTAAATAGTTGAAATGTTATGTTCATCGATGTGTATTGATATCTAGATCTAGTATATTTAGGTTAGTGATATTTGATTTTGCTATTTCTTAATATAAAAAAATGGAAAATGAAAGAAAAAATAAATTAAATAAAAATATTGATAATGATAATAATATGAAAATTAATGATATTGATGATGATATGTATGATGATCTCGATAATAATATAGCTGATAATGTTGATAATAATATAGATAATATGGCAATTAATTTTGAAAATAATTCAAATAATATAAAAGTGTCTCAAGAGAATAATTTAGATGAATTTAGAAAATTAGGCATATCAGAGAATATATTAAAATCATTAAATTTAATGGGGTTTAAAACGCCAACTGATGTTCAAGCACAAGCAATACCTTTTGCGCTTGCAGGTAAAGATGTAATAGTTGGAAGTGCTACAGGCTCAGGAAAAACTTTGGCATTCGGAGTTAATATTATACAAAATGCTAAACGAGGACAAGGAATAAAAGCATTAATTTTAACGCCGACAAGAGAACTCGCTGAGCAAATAACTGTTGCTTTTAAGAATTTTTCAAAATATTCACCTATTGCCGTAACTGCAATTTATGGAGGAGTTTCAATAAATCCTCAATTTAAAGATTTGGAAAAAGCAGATGTTGTTGTAGGTACTCCTGGTAGAATTTTAGATCATTTAGAAAGAGGAACAATTGATTTGTCGAATGTTGATTTTCTTGTTTTAGATGAAGCCGATAGAATGCTTGATATGGGATTTCTTGATGATGTTAGAATAATTATGGCTCAATGCAAAAAAGAAAAACAAACATCTTTGTATTCTGCAACAATATCCTCTGAAATAATTGATCTTGCGAAAAAATTTATGAAATCTCCTGTTAAAATAGATGCAGGAACTCAAGTCGATCCTAAAAAATTAAGTCAAGTTTATTATGATATACAAACAAATATGAAATTTTCTCTTTTAGTGTATTTAATGAAAAAAGAAAATACTGGGCTTGTTATGGTTTTTTGTAACTCGAGAAAATACACTGATATTGTTGCAAAAAATCTTAATAAACAAGGAATAGGTTCTATGGCGATTCACGGCGGATTATCTCAAGCACAAAGAAATGATACTATTGAAAGATTTAATTCAAAAGAAACATTCGTATTAGTTTGCACTGATGTTGCAGCAAGAGGACTTGACATACCTGGTGTTTCTCACGTATATAATTTTGATATGCCCCTTGATGCAAAACAATATGTTCATAGAATTGGAAGAACTGCAAGAGCTGGAAAAAGTGGACAAGTAATAAATCTTGTATGTGATAGGGATCATGAAAGCTTTGGTAAAATTCTTCGAGAGTACGATTTAGATGTTAAAAAAATGGATAGACCCCAAGTCAATAAAATAGAGATGGTTGGCATGACTCAGCCAAGAGGAGGATATACTACTGGAGGATATAGATTTGGTTCTGAGCGAAATTCATACTCGAACGAGTCTAGTAGGAGAGAAGATGGGCGAGATAGATCTGAATCATCAGGAAGGCCAAGTTCTTATGAACCTCGACATAGAAATAAATAATTAAATAGCAAATTATGTGTGTACTTATTTTTAAGGAACCTTGTTGAAATTATTTATTTTAATCAAGTTTTAATTTTCTATTTTTAGATGATTGAGAATCAAATTTAGAATTTGTTGTAGTTTCATCTGTTTTGTCTTTATTAGCTTCGTTCTTAGCATCCTTTTTAGTTTCTTTTTCTTTTTGATTAGCGTCTTTTTCTTTTTCAATAGAACTTGCTGTTTCTTTATTTTTTAAATTTGATTCAATGCTTTTTTTATTTTTATTTGATTTATCGTTTTTTTTATTTTTGCTATTTTTAAGTCCTCTTGATTTTTTAATGCTATTTCTAATTAGTTGCTGTATTCTTAGTATGAATTCTATTGCTACAGCAAAAAGTAGATAAAAAATTAATTTATCAACATTTGAAAACATATCTTTAGCATTCATAAGGACACTATCAATTGAAAAAAATTGCATATCTAAAATAAAAACACCAAGAAGAGTAAAAGGAATCATTTTAGCTAAATCTACAGATAACATTTCATCATAATATGCTGTAATTCTTGTGGCTGCGATTATTGCCATCGATATTAAGAGTATTTGACTTGCAGAGTTATTACTTAAAATTAAAAGTATTGCGGCCATAACTAAAAACCAGAAGAATTCTATTATGGGAACTACAATAATAAATTCTAATATGTATAATAATGTTTTAAATATTCTCTTTAAATGACCTTCTTCCCAACTATATTTATTATTCCAATTTGCTTTTAGAATATCTCGTTTTGCAAGATACTTATAAAAATTAAAGATAAAAATAGAATATATTGCCATACATGCAATAAGTATTGCTAAAGGTGTTACATTAGTTATTATTATTTTAGGATCAATAGAAATAGGATTAATCATTGTTTCATTGAGACTTATGTTAAAATCCATTAATTAAATGTATTTTTTAGGAGTTTATAAATTTTTTCAGCGTTGAACTGTGTGGCATGATTTTATTTGCGGATGAGCAAATAAACTTTTTTTCCAATGTATTTTTTTGTCGCGATTATCATTACTCCGTTGCCTAAGGGTTTTACTTCTGGTACAAGTGCGACACACAATATGATATCTGATGCTATAGCAATTTATGAATTAGTCAAGAAAAAGTGGAGCGAATACAAATAATTAGTGCATTGTTTAAATGGGATGGGTCCAGAATTTACGGAGATGAAAAAATAATCATAACTAAACATTCTGCTGAAGATGATTCATGGTTCTATTCTGTTAATGAATTAGAAAATTATGTTTTTATCAGAATTCCAACTAATGCTAGTTGTGTTATAGAAAAACCTGGTCAGTATCTGGAGATAAAAATGCGGATTCAAAATACTTTAGATATGTGGCAGTTCCCGACGGGTGTATTTATGGTGACACTTTATCTAATGTAAAAGTTGATTTTATAGTTATAGGATATAATTCAAAAGATTTACTTAATATTAAAGAAAGTTAGTTTAAATAATAACTTTTTTGGCTTCGCCTCGAACATGCTACGCTCTTGCCTATCGGCGCAGGATAATTAACAGGAATTTAACAGAAAAATGCTCTGCTTGCATTTTTCTCAAATCGTTCGCTACGCTCACTACTTCGCTAAATTCCGTTGTTATACACAATTAAATTTTCACTAGTTTAAATCTCATCTTCTTTTGGAAAAAGAAGCAAAAAGAGGGAGTTTACACTCACAACTTCGTTGTTCGAAAAATAAACTAAAAAAATAAAGTATTTTGTCAGTTACATAGTTTTTTTAATAGAAAATCAGGAAATAATCAATAAAATGCCAACATTTATATATTAGGGGTGCTTTCTTAGAATTATGATAATCGAATTTAAACTAAAAAACTACAATTCATACAAAGGAGAAGAAGTTTTAAGTTTTGAAAGAAAGTCTAAAGAACAGACTGGAACAAAGTTTATAACTAAACTAAATGGATTTGATATTTTAAAAACCTCAGGTCTTGTGGGTGTTAATGGTTCAGGAAAAACCTCTTTAATTTCGGGTTTGAACTTTATGAAAGAAATGGTTTTAAATTCTCAAAAACATAATGTAGATACAAACATTAGGTATTCTCCTTTTATTACAGAACAAGAAAAAGCCACTGAATTTGAACTAACATTTATATCTGAGAACAAAAAATATGTTTATGGATTTTCATACACAAATAAAAAAATATTGAAAGAATTTGCGATAGTTTATGAAACACAAAAACCAAAAGAGATATTTACAAGAAATGAAGAAGATATTAACAAAAAATTTCAATTTACTAATAAAAAGTTTGAAAAAGAATTAAAACCATTAACTCATAGTGTTATACCTCAAACATTAATGCTTTCAAGGGCAGTACAATTAAATTCCAAAACATTGAAACCAATATATGACTTTTTTTCTAAAATAGTTGTAATTAATGCTTTATTTAATATGCCCACCGACTTTGAATTACTAAAAGATAAAAAATTGAAAGATGACTTATTGGACAAATTATCATTTGCTGATTTTTCTATAACTGATTTAGAATTAGTTAAAAGAAAGATTAAGACAATTGAAGTTATTCAGACTGATGATAAAGGGACCATGAATCAGAAAATAAGCGAAAAAGAAATCATGGATTTAGACTTAATTCATAGATATAAAAATAAAAATATTAAGATAAATCTCAATGCAGAATCTAGTGGAACACAGAAGTTTATTTTGATATTTTATAATTTATTAAAATTATCTAAGGATTCTATATTTCTTTATGATGAAATGGAAACATCGTATAATATTGAAATAGTGGAAGTTATACTGAACAATTTTTCAAAAAAAGAAAATATGTCTCAGCTTTTATTTACAACCCATCTGCCAGAGATATTAAATTATTTAAGAAGCGATCAAATTAATATAATTGAAAAAGAAGATTCGGTTAGTAAAATAATCAATCTTCACAATATTGTTAAGAATAATCCTAAGATAAATAAGAATTATGGGGATTATTACAGAGAAGGAGTTTTAGGAGGATTCCCTCATGTGTATAACGAGGAAGAGTAAGAAGATAGTTCACATCTATTGTGAAGGGGATTCTGAAAAAAACTATTTTGAAGCATTAAAGGGTAACAAGATTATTTCAAATAATTATGTTTTAAAACCTAATTCCAAAACAAATGATTTGAATAATGCAATTAAGAAATCAAAATTTTTAAAAGGCGCATCTATCGTGATTGTATATGTGTTTGATTCAGATACCTATAAAAATCAAAAGAAAATAACTGATGAAATTAAAAATCAAAAAGGACAGATTTATTTTAGCGAAGAAAACTTTGAAGATTTTTTGAAGTGTCATAAAACAAAAAAATCTTATAGAGATAGAAAACCTAATTTAAGTAGGCAACTAATTGAAGAAATAAGAGGTTTAGATAATAGTTCTTTAAAAAAATGTATAAAAAAACCTAAGACTTTTAATAATTTTAAGTCAATCTATGACTTACTCGATGAGTTATTCAACCAAAAGCTTTAAATGTTTAAAAAGATTTCAAATTTTTATTCATTCTCATATTAATATATGAGGGTAGAGAAGTAGTCAAACTCTGTGGATTGCCTCTACTTCCTTAGTGGGTTCGCGGGTTCAAATCCTACCCTAACCATTGATGAAAATCTTAGAAATTCTATTGGACATTCAGATTATGAAATTACACAAAACACAATTAGATATTTTTATTATGATAAAATATCTGGTAAGATTATTATGTCGGAAATTTCAATTGAAAGATTTCAAAATAAACTACTTAAACTGAGTATTTTATTTAACAGTCTTTTGCACCAAATTGACAAACCTTTTGTTAATGAAATGGACTCAATATATTTAAAATATTTAGACTAAACAGAAAACTATCTCTTAATTCTTGTTTTTGATGTATCTCATTCGCTATTTTGAAGAAACGCCTCTGAAATTACTTTGATTTTTTGCTCTTCGAGCATCGTTGCACTAAAAATCAATCCCTCCAAGTATTAGGGAGAATAGAACATGGCTTAAACGGTTCGCTCGTTGCACTTCGTTCAACTCATATTTTTCTTCCAGCTTGAGTTTATCACAAGACATGTCCTCGAGGTCAGAAAAACTTCGTTAAACCCTAACATTAAACATCGAATTCTTAACAACTAGCAATTAACATCTACAAGTGAAACAATATGTTGGCTTTAACGTATTTGAAAATTAATAATTAAGAGAAGAGTAGGATAAAGTATTTATATGGAATGAATATTTTTAGTCAAATAGTCGAGGGATAAAATGTATTATAGAACACATACATGCGGAGAACTTAGAAGTAACGATGCGGGAAAGAATGTAACATTATCTGGTTGGGTTCACTCAATTAGAAGTCATGGTAATATAACTTTTGTAGATCTAAGAGATCGTCATGGAAGAACACAAATAGTAATAGATTTAAGTAAAATAAATAATATTCCATTAAAAAAAGAATCAGTTATTAGAATAGTTGGAAACGTAGTAAAAAAAGAACAAGCAAACAAAGCACTTACAACTGGAGAAATTGAAGTTCATGTTGAAAGTGCACAACTTGTAAATCCTGCTGAACCTCTTCCACTTGATGAGAATGCTTCAGAAGAAACAAGATTAAAATATAGATATCTTGATATAAGACGAGAAGAAGTAATTTCAAAACTAGAATTAAGACATAGAGTTGCAGCATCGGCTAGAGAATTCTTAAGTAACAATGGATTTATGGAAATAGAAACGCCTCTACTTGTAAAATCAACACCTGAAGGTGCAAGAGATTACGTTGTTCCAAGTAGAATAAATAAAGGAAAATTCTACGCTTTGCCTCAATCACCTCAATTATATAAACAAATTTTAATGATTGCAGGAGTTGATAGATATTATCAGCTTGCAAGATGTTTAAGAGATGAAGATTTAAGAGCAGATAGGCAACCTGAACATACTCAAATAGATTTAGAAATAAGTTTTATGACCTCAGAAGAAATAAGAGCATTCATAGAACAATTATTTAGACATATGTTCAAAAAAACAATGAACATTGAACTTGGAGAATTTGCAACGTTCACATATAAAGAAGCGATGTCAAGATTTGGATCTGATAAACCTGATTTAAGATTTGGACTTGAATTAAAAGATATAACTTCTGAGTGTAAAAATAGTTCATTTGATACATTCAAAACAACAGAAATATCAAAATGTCTTGTTGTAGATCATGAATTGACTAGAAAAGATTTAGATGAATTAACTGCAATTGCTAAAGTTTATGGTGCAAAAGGCTTATTTTATACCAAAGTTGCAGCAGGAAAATTAGAATCTGGTGCTGCTAAATTCTTTTCAGAAGAACAGCAACATGAATTAGTAAAACAATTAGGTGCTAAAGATAAGTCAACAGTTTTAATTATATCTGATAAGAGAAAAATAGTTGAAACCGCACTTGGTCAAATAAGGCTTGGAATTAGAGATAAATTTAATTTAGTTAAAAAAGATGATTTCAAACTTGTTTGGATTGTTGATTTCCCTCTATTTTCTTGGAATGAAGATGAACAAAAATGGGATCCTGAACATCACATGTTCTCAATGCCAAAACAAGAATTTGTTTCGGATTTTGAAAAAAGACCAGGAGAAGTTCTAGGAGATTTGTATGATCTTGCAATGAATGGCGTAGAATTAGGTTCTGGCTCAATTAGAGTTAGTAATCCTGAACTTCAAAAGAGAATTATGAATTTTATTGGTATAGATGAAGTGCAAGCAAATATAAAATTTGGATTCTTGCTTGAAGCATACAAATACGGCGCGCCAGTTCATGGTGGAATGGGTCTTGGACTTGATAGATTTGTGGCATTACTTGCAGGAACAAATGATATTAGAGAAGTAATTGCATTTCCTAAGAATAAGAATGCAGAATGCCCAATGGATGGCTCTCCGAGTGAGATTGATGATAAGCAAATGAGCGAGTTGCATCTAAATATAAATAAAGATTGAGTTCTGTATTTTTTTTGTTCTTTTTGTTCTTTTTGTTCTTTTTGTTCTTTTTGTTCTTGTTGTTCTTGTTGTTCTTGTTGTTCTTGTTGTTCTTGTTGTTCTTGTTGTTCTTGTTGTTCTTGTTGTTCTTGTTGTTCTTGTTGTTCTTTCGAGTCTTACTATGTTCAATAACGCCACATTTAATGTAACTACTCTAAGGGAATTAAAATAAAAAGATTTATAAATGGTCGGAGGGTTCTAAGCTTTATGTCAAAACCGAAATTACTAGTTGGCACTCCTGAAATAATACTAGATCTAAATGTAGGTATGGGAAATCTTCAAAATTTTGGAATAAATTTTTCAACAGGAGGAATGGCGCCTGTAGCGTCAGCCGATATAATTGCGCTTATAGAAAATGGAGCATTTGATGTATATGCCGCAATTCCTAAATGGGAGAGTAGTTTAAGAGAGTTAAATGATTTAACAACAAAAGAAATAAAGATGATAGAATCAGCAATTCCTGATAAATTCTTTCTTATTAATCATCCATCATTTAATAAAGTTCATATTGAAGGATCAAATACTCAAATGTATGCTGACTCGAGCAGATTCTCATCTGTAGATAGGGCGTTAGCATTTTCAAGTGGAATTGTAAATACAGTAATTCCTAAAGTAAAACCTGACTTATTTTGGACAAATGATTGGATGCTAGGGCCTGCAGCAGTTGTTGCAAAAGCAATAGATTTAGGAGTAATATCTATGGGGCATAACGTGTTTACAAAAGAAACCAGTTATGATAATTTATTAAGCAAAGGCATTGAAATTAGAAATTTTGATAATTATAAACCTGCAGATTGGGCTTGTTGGTATAATGGAAATTTTGATTTTATGGCATCGGAAGTTAATTCATCTGATGACTTTATTACTGTAAGTCCTTCATTTTTAGATACGATTTTAAGTGGCGCTATGGATTATTTATCTCCAACTGTTACTGCTGCAATAAAAGAAAAAGCAAAACACAAACATCCAGACGGACGACCTAGAGTTCATGGATATTTGAATCCTCTTGAGAAGAGTCATAGTAATTTTCTCAATGCAATTGAAAAAGAGGGACTTGAAAATACAATAGTTCAAAGAAAGAAAAAAGGAGAAGAACTAAGAGCAGAACTAGGTCTTAAAGAAGGAGGCTCATTTCTAGTTTTTCCAAATAGATTATATTCTAGCCAAAAAAATCCTGAACTTGCAATAGATAATGCAATTTATTTAGCAAAAAAATATGACTTAAGAATATTATTTTTAGCAGGCGGAGATCCAAATTTAGTTAATAGGGCTATTGATGTTTCTTTAGCTAGCAACGGATTAGTTGCCTATTCTAAATTTGATAAAAGAATAGAAGAAAAAATCAAAGAATCAGATAATTCATATGGTTTACTAACATCTAATTTTGAACCTTGTGGTGGACCAAATTTAAATTATCCTGTTGAAGGAACATTAATTGTAGGTCATGCAATAGATGGAATAAAAGACACAGTTACAACAGATAATGGATTTCCATATCAGCATAATAATATTCAAGATTTAGAAGGCGCAATAGTAAAAATGAAAGAATTTGCGTCTCGTAGTGATAGAGAAAGATATATCGATTACATCAAAATCGCAAATACATTCCTCGCAAAATACTCTCCAGCATCTAGAGCAAGCAAACTTGTTGATGAAATATTTATGCCACTCTACGAAGAAAGAATGAGAAATAAATAAGAAAAAATGAGAAATAAATAATTAATAGTTATGAAACGTTAATTTACTTTTTTTCAGAATATGCCTCGACTTTGTAAAATTGTATTTTAATTGGACCTTTCCATGCATCTGACGGAAGACTTGCTTTAATACATAATTCATTCATGAATTCTTCTTTGGATTTTATTTCTTCCCAAACTTGAGGAAGAAAAGTAGAACTACTAATTCCATCAGATATTGTAATTCCCATGTCAGGTTTTAATTTTTTTAAAAGATCTTCAGGACTTGAATATTCAAGTTTTTCTGGTGGCGTTAAAATAGAAATTTCTATAGTTACATGATCCAATTCATGTTTTGTGAGTTCATTAAATCTTGGATCAAAAAAAGCAGCAGCAACCGCATTATCAATTATATCTTTATATGTTGGTTGAATTGGATATAAATGACCGATGCATCCTCTAAGTTTACCTTTTAATTTTAAAGTTACAAAAGTTGCTCTTTGTTCTTTCATCCAATTTTCAGGAGTATTTATTTTTAAATATGTTTTATTTTCAAGATGTAAGTTTATAGAATCTCTCGCAATTTTAAGCAATTCCTCTCCTTGAATTTTAGTTAGAGTCATTTTTGTTAATTTGTGTTTTATTTTATTTTTTAATTCGTGTTTATAAATCTTAACCTATATTTATAGTTGTTCTTATTTTAATGTTTTTCTATTAAATGGCTTTGTAGAAAAAGTCTGCGCAGGCATGCCAGCTCATAGAGAACAATTTAGAAAAAATTAGACTCGATAATAAATACTAATTTAATGTCGAAAGCGGGCATCCTTGCAGAAAAAGACTTTCTACAGCGCCCTATTAAATACAAATTAGAAAGATTTTTATTTTACTAATGTATTTTAAGTATTATGAAAGTTAGAAATCCAGCAGTTGCAGGAAAATTTTATCCTGCAGATAGACAAAGTTTATCTGTTTTAGTTGAAAAACTACTTAAATCAAAGAAAATAAATGAAAAAATATCTAAATTAGATAATATTCATGGTTTAATTGTGCCTCATGCAGGATATGAATTTTCGGGCTTAATTGCCGCTGCAGGTTATGAAAAAATATTAGGTAAACAATTTCATAGAGTCGTTATATTATGTCCTAATCATTCTATATTTTTAAATAAAATTGCAATTGACGGAAATGAATCATGGTTAACTCCGCTTGGTCCAGTTTTACTTGATAAAGATGCGATTTCAAAATTAAATTATGAAATATTTATTTCGAGTTCAACATCTCATCAATTAGAGCATGCAATTGAAGTTCAAATACCATTTATTCAAAAAATACTACCTCAATTCAAAATAGTTCCATTAATTGTTGGTTTACTTGATGAGAAAGCAATTGAACTTGCTGCGAATAATTTAATTAAATTGGCAGGTCCTGAAACATTATTTATTATTAGTACTGATTTAAGTCATTTTTTAACGTTGCATGAGGCTGAAAAAGAGGACGCGAAGACCATAAATAATATTGCGACTCTTAATTATACAGGTAAATTAAATGCGTGTGGAGCAAATTCTCTTAAAATATTAGAATTGATGTGTAAACAAAAGAAGTGGACGCCAAAATTAATTGAGTATACAAATTCTGGAAGAATTACAAACGATAAATCAAAAGTAGTAGGATATGCGAGTTTTTGGTTTTAATTTAAAGTTTAATTAGTTTTTTAGGATCGTTAGTTAGAGTTTTATTTGTTCTTTTATTTGTTCTTTTAATTATTCTTTTAATCGTGTTTTTAATTATTCTTTTAGTTGTGATTTTAATTATTCTTTTATTTATAGAATTATTTTTTGTGGATTTTTTTTAGTTTATTTAGACGTTAATTCTGCAGCCAAAATCGGAAACATTTTATCACAATAACCATGGTTGCATTCCTCTATTGAATAAAATATTTTTGGCTCATTTGCAAGAGAGAATGTAAATTTAGCATCATTAATTGATATTGTAGTATCATTTGTGCTATGAATCATAATTAGTTTTCTTGGAGATATATCTTTTATGTATTCATCAGGGTCTATTGCAAGATAATATTTAGGCACATTATTTTGTGTTTGCATGTGAAACCCTGCTGAGCTTATTATTATTGCTTTATTTATGTTATAATCAACGCCTGCAGCTATTATTGCATAGCGTCCACCCATACTTGAGCCGCCTATATTAAT
Organism: Candidatus Woesearchaeota archaeon; assembly: GCA_041660865.1. Classification (GTDB taxonomy): domain Archaea; phylum Nanobdellota; class Nanobdellia; order Woesearchaeales; family 21-14-0-10-32-9; genus 21-14-0-10-32-9. The sequence continues at coordinate 112,113 of JBAZVO010000001.1, read as the reverse complement.
ATTTTTTTTATCTATAAAATCTAATTCTTTTAAAACATCTATAGCTCTTAATGAATCATATACTCCTAAGAGTTGTATTGACTCATCTTTTGATTCAAAAAGTGCTCTATCTTGATCATAATTTGGATAAAATCCTCCTGTTTCTCCTATGCCTCTTTGATCAATAACTAGAACAGCATAGCCTAAACTTAGTAATGCAAGTCCTGCAGGTTCCTCTTCTTTTTTAACTCCGCCTCCTGGTAAAAAAACTATTCCGGGAATAAGTTCTTTTGAAATCATGCCTTCATTTTTAGGCACATAGAGCAAACCATAAATTTTTGATTCTTGATCTAAAAAAGGTTTAGAATAATAGATTATTTTATATGTTGAATAATTGTTGGTTTCATTTAATAAATTCATTGTGAATTTTGGAGGAGATCTATGTTCTGGACAATTTAATTTATTTGTTTTTTTATCAAAACAATTATTTTTTGAAGGATAAATTAAAAGAAATAAAAATATGCTAAAAATTATTATGATTATAAATACAGATAATATTTTTATTACTTTTTTTCTTTCTTTAATTCCCAATGTTGAAATAGTTGTAGTAACTTATTGATATTTCTTTTGTTTTTTTGAAATGAACTCCTTTTTGTTAATTAATTTTAGGGAATATTTTTTAAATAAATTAGATTTCTTTTAATTAATGAAATTATTAAAAGAAATAATGACAAAAGATTTTGTTTTTATGTCTGCACCATTAGAAGATACAACAGATGGAGTTTTTAGAAAACTTTGTTATAAATATGGCGCAGATTTAACATTTACAGAGATGACAAGAATTGAAAGTCTTGCTAGAAATAATCAAAGCACTTGGGCAAAAATAGAAATTCCAGATAATACGCCTGCACAAATACAAATTGTAGGGTCTAATGAAATGTCATTGAAAAGATTTCTAAGCAAATATGAACCTGTTAATGGTTTTGCAGGATTTAATTTTAATCTTGGCTGTCCAAGTCCCCATATTGTTGGACAAGGATTTGGTTGCGCGATGATAAAGAGAATATCTAAAGTTAGAAAACTCGTAGCATTAGTAAAAGATAGGGGCCATCCTTGCTCAATAAAAATGCGTCTTGGATTAAATAATTATGAAAAAGAAAGAAAAGTATATTTGAATCTTATTGATGCGATTGATGCTGATTTTTTTATAATTCATGCAAGACATGGTGCGCAACATTATGAAGAGTCTGCAGATTATTCTATTTTTAAGGAATGTGTAAAATTAGGAAAACCTATAATTGCAAATGGAGATATAGAAAAAAAAGAACAAATAGATTTTTTAAAATCAATAGGAGTTAAAGGTGCAATGATTGGTCGTGCTGCTGTTCGAGATATTGCAATATTTGATAGATTGAAAGGAAATATTGCACCGAATGTTGAAGAGCTAAGACTTGAATATTCGGCTCTTGCAATAGAGATGAATTCTCGATTTAAATATAGGGAAAATGTTCTAAAAAGACTAGGAAAACCTATTTTTAAAGAAGATTCACAAGAATTAGGATAACTAAGGGAGCACTATTTTTTTTTTAATTTTTAATACTTTTTTTATTTTGTGCAGTTTTAATTTAACTTTAGCATTTAATTTAGTTTTAGCTTTTGGGTTAATATGGTTTTTTAATCTTTTTTCTGCTTTCTTAAATTTCTTTTCAGCTTTCTTTTTTTTGTTTTCAATAGATTTATGATTTCGTTTAATTCTTTGTTTTTTTAATTTTGCTTTTATATTGACTAAATTATCAACAGGAAATAAAACTTTTGAATGTTTATCTTTATTATTAGTAATTAATGCATTTTTTCCTCTTCTTAGAGATATAACTTCTGCGGTTTTTCTTTTATCATTACTTTCAAGAAAATGAGATATTTTACTTTTAGGTTTAAATTCCATTAATAGAGGATAATCTGAACGTTCAACATATTTAGGAATTAATTCTATAACTGTAATTTCATTTCTAGTTCCTAATCTCATAGGTGGCCCCCACCAACCTGTACCTGGCGAAACATATAGAATAGAATTATTTTTTTTATGCAATCCTTGTACAGGTCCATCAAGAAGTGAAAGTAAAAGATTAATAGGAAAAATTTGTCCGCCGTGAGTATGTCCTGATAGCATTAAATCAATGTCTTCTTTAGATGCATAATCAAATGAACAAGGTCTATGATATAAAAGTAATGTGAATTTATTTTTATCAACAACAATTTTATCGAATTGAGCATTAAAGTCTTTTTTTGATGTAAAATCATCTATGCCAATGATTTGAATTCCTTCGTGAATTAAAGATCGATTTCTAACAAAATTCAATTTTGTTTTTCCAAGTAAATTATAAACTCTATCCATATCTATAAAATTTTCATGATTTCCTAATGTGAAGAAAACTGGTGCTTCAATATTATTCAAACATAAAAATTCATTTTCTTTGTAGTGATGCATGCCATCAAGTAAATCTCCCGTGATTACTACGAAATCAGGTTTTAATGCATTTACTCGTGCAATTGTTTTAGGAAGAAAATTATCGTTATGTGTTGCTCCAATATGAATATCTGAGAGTTGAACTATTTTAAACGATTTATGTAATTTTTCTGATTCAATTCTTATTGTTCTAACACTAAATGTTGATGCATTATATATAGAATAAATTACAATAAGTATTACGGATATTATTATTACTGCGCCAGCAATTGAAAAAGGAATAGGATAAATTAAATTTATTATTTCATATAAACCAAAAGTCCAAAAAAAAGTAAATACGACTCCAAGCCACGTTGAAAATATAATGTTAAAGGATTTAATGCTAGTAGTATTGAAATGACGTAGTAGTTCCGCGCCTATTAAATAAGAAAAAGAACCAATTGCCCAAACTACAAAAAAATCAGACGTGATTGGTAATTTAAAAAAGTTAAATAATTTTGTTAAAACATAATAATTTATTAGTCCACTAATTATAATAAAAATAAAAACTTTTTTCCCCAACCTCTCTGTATCTTTCATACGCTTAAATATTTGCTAATTCTAATTATTTATAAATGTTACTTTAGTATTATTTGTACTCTTCAATGATAAAAAAATTATCAGTAAACGAACCTTGGATTGTTATTTTATCTCCAATATTTTTGTTGATTCGTCCCTCAAAATATGTATCAAAGTCTCTACATCCTTGAATTTTAATAAGAGTATAATTCTCTTTTTGATTTTTTTGAATAATAATTCCACTAAGAAATACATTGTTATCATCCTCTTGCAATGTTGTAACATCAATTGGTTCAAAATCAAAAATAAATAAAAATCCAATTAATAAACCTAGAATGATTGATAAAAGTGCAACGATTTCAATAGTTGAATCATTCATTTGTTATCCTCGATCATCTTTGTTGTTCTTTTGTTCTTTTGTTCTTTTGTTCTTTTGTTCTTTTGTTGTTCTTTTGTTGTTCTTTTGTTGGTCATATTAACTACGAGTTATCGTTTTTAAATTTCAATTTTTTAAATTTTAAATTTTCAATAAATAATTTTTTAAGATAAATTCGTAAAATTTACGCTAATTCACGAATCAAAAATCACAAACTATTAAAACGAATGAAGACTTCATCCACATGAGGGGTTTGCAGATGACAAAGAAAAAGAACAAATCTTCTAAAAATAATTTGAAAGTATCCAAAGTAAATAATACACTAAAAAAATCAATTAGCACAACTAAAGTTGACAAACGTAATGCTGCAACTGACGTTAAACCCAAAGTACCTAGTAGTAAATTAATTACTAGTAAATCTATTGTCGCAAACAAAGATTTAGAGTTTAAAACGACTGCAGATATCGGCATATCTGAAAAATTAATTGATCAAGTAATAGGTCAAGATGATGCTATAGAAGTTATAAAAAAAGCCAGCATACAAAGAAGACACGTTTTGCTTATAGGAGAACCTGGAACAGGAAAAAGTATGCTTGGTTTAGCAATGGCGGAATTACTTCCAAAAGAAAAACTTGTAGATATAATTTCATTCTCAAATCCTAATGATGAAAATTTACCACTTATAAGAACAGTTCAAGCAGGAAAAGGACGCGAATTAATTACTAATACAAAAACACAAAGTAATAGAATGATGAAAGGTCAAGGATCTATTCTTTTTATTCTTGCAATAGTTGCAATGATTGCACCATGGTTTGCTTTAAGTTATTATACAAAAACTCTTGGTGCTACGGCTGCATCTATAATGTTTGCAGCATTTTTCCTTGGAGGGTTAGCATTCCTTGCAATATTTGTAATTTTTATGAATTTTGGTAAAAAAGTTGGCGATAAAAATAGTTTACCAAAAGTAATAGTTGATAATTATAAAAAAGATCAAGCACCATTTTTTGATGCAACAGGAGCACATGCAGGAGCATTACTCGGAGATGTACTCCATGATCCATTTCAATCAGGAGGTCTTGGAACTCCTGCACATGAAAGAGTAGTTGCAGGAATGATTCATAAAGCACATATGGGCGTTTTATTTGTCGATGAAATAGCAACACTTGCAGCAAACACTCAACAAGAATTATTAACTGCTCTGCAAGAAGGTAAATTTGCAATTACAGGGCAATCAGAAAGAAGCGCAGGCGCTATGGTTAGAACTGAACCTGTTCCGTGTAAATTTGTAATGATACTTGCAGGTAATCTTGAAACATTAAAACATATGCATCCAGCATTAAGATCAAGAATTAGAGGATATGGTTATGAAGTTTATATGAAAGAAACAATGATTAATAACTCTGAGAATAGAAATAAATTAGTATTTTTTGTCGCTCAAGAAATTAAACGAGATGGAAAAATACCTCATTTTAGTAAAGAAGCAGTAGATTATATTATTGAAGAAGCCAAAAGAAAAGCAAATAGAAAAGGGCATTTAACATTAAGACTTAGAGATCTTGGCGGACTTATACGTGCCGCAGGAGATATAGCTCTTGAAGAAAAAGCAGAATTTGTTGATTTAACTCATATAATTAAAGCAAGAGTAATTTCAAGATCCCTTGAAAAACAATTAGCAGATAGATACATTGAGCGAAAGAAAGAATACAATGTTATTGTAACAACTGGAAAACAAGTCGGAAGAGTTAATGGACTTGCAGTTATTGGTGATGGAGATAATTATTCAGGAATAATACTTCCAATTGAAGCAGAAGCAGCACCTGGAAAAGAAAAAGAAATAATTGCAACAGGTAAACTTGGAGAAATAGCAAAAGAAGCAATTAAGAATGTTTCAGCCATAATTAAAAAATATTTCGGCGAAGATATACGCGATAAGTATGATTTACACGTACAATTTCTCCAAACATATGAAGGCGTAGAAGGAGATAGCGCAAGTGTTGCTGTTGCAATAGCTGTAATCTCAGCACTTAAAGGAATACCTGTAAAACAAACATATGCAATGACTGGAAGCTTATCTGTTAGAGGAGAAATACTTCCTGTTGGTGGAGTTAGTAGCAAAGTTGAAGCAGCAATTGATGCTGGAATTGAAAAAGTAATTGTTCCTATGTCTAATATTCAAGACATTGTTATTGATAAAGAAAGATTATCAAAGATAAAATTAATTCCTGTAGTTCAATTATATGAAGTCTTTGAAGAAGTCTTTGATTGGTCAGGTAAAGAGACTTTGAAAAAAGAAATTATAGGACAAATGAAAAAAAACGCATAATAAAATATCTTTTTTTTAATTATTTTTAATATTTTTTCGAGTTTTTAAAATATTTAACTTAATAGTGGTAAAATAAACGGAATATTTATATATTTGAAATAAATTCTTACATATGATAAATAACAAAAAAATACTTCTAATACAAACAGGCGGAACAATAAGTCAAGAAAAAGGACCTAATGGCGCATTTAGACCATCGGAAAAAAACATCCTGGAATTTGTTCCTTCAATTTATGAACTTGCAACAATTGAGACGATAAAAACTGCAAACATAGATAGTACCAATATGGAAACTTCTGACAGAGCAATGCTTGCAAATACAATATATAAAAATCATCTAAAATACGATGGATTTGTTATTACACACGGTACAGATACAATGGCGGATACTGCTGCAGCTCTTAATTATATGTTACAAAATTTAGGAAAACCAATTGTTCTAACAGGTTCACAAAAATCAATTTTTGTGCCTGCAAGCGATGCTCAAAATAACTTATACAATGCAATAACAACTGCAACAATGGACATAGGGGAAATTGTAATTGCATTCGGAGATAAAATAGTTAGAGGTAATCGCGCAGATAAAATAAATGAACGTGGTTTGAATGCATTTGACTCTCCAAGAATTCCTCCTGTTGGAGAAATTGGAATTGATATACTTTTAAAAAGTCATAGAATAAAAAGAAGTAACGGTGATCCAATCTTATTTACGAATTTTGATACAGATATAGAATTTTATCAACAAGCTTCAGGTACGAGCACTAGAATATTTGAAGGATATGTTAAAAACAATAAAATTCATGGCATAGTTATTGGAGGATATGGTGCAGGAAATGTTCAAACAAGATTAATTCCTTATATTAAAGATGCTACAAAAAAAGGCAAACCCGTTATTGTTGTAACAAAAAGTCAATTAGGTGCAGCAGAGATGGGAAGATATGATGTCGGATCTGATGCGTTAATTGCAGGAGCTATTCCAGCAGGCGATTTAACAACTGAAGCTGCAACTCAAAAACTTATGTATGCACTTGGACGAGCAAATAAAGATAAATATCAAGGCATAGAACGTTTAGAATTTATAAAAACATTAATTCATAGACCATACGCAAAAGATATGACTACTATTGGCGATAGTTTACTAATTAATTAATTTAAATTATGATCTCCTTAAGATGAAAAAGCAAATTATTTGTTAATGAATTCAAGTCTAGTTTTTTCTATTTTTCTTTCCTAATTTACAATATTTTTTCTTGAATTCTTTTTCGTTACCATATTCTATAAAATCATCATGATGAGGATGCATTTTATATTCATTAGACTCCTTGTGTTTTATTCCACACCAATATTTTTCAGTTTCACCTGCAATAGTCATAAAATAATGAGCAAATCCATTAACGTAACCGCAATAAGTGCAGTTTATTTTTTCTCTAAATGATAAATAGGCAAGTTTATGTCTATCAAGTTTTATGTATTCAGTTCGTTTAACGTACTTAAGACCATATAATGGAAAACAAATTCTATGATATACTTCAAGAAAAATATCTAAAATTATTACAGGTATTATCATCATATAGATGAATGGAATTGAAAGTGTGTGTCTTAAAGTTCTATTTGGGTGTTTTTTAAATTCCATTTCGCGGTTAATTAAGAAGTAGTATTAATTCTTTTCGGTAAATTAGGCTTTGTAGAAAAAGTCTGCGCCAGCTTGCCAGTTAATAGATTATAAATATCAGAAATACTAGACTCGACATTTAAATGCTAAATTATGTCGAGAACTGGTGCTGGCCAAAAAAGACTTTCTACAGAGCCGATAAATTAGATATTTTAGTTATTTCTTTATAGAAATGACTAAAATTTATATAAGTATGACATTAAATGTTATTTGTGCATAACGAACAACTAGCGGATTGGATTAAAAATTATTTAACTGCAGGATATACTCCTCAACAATTATATGATTATTTAGTTAAACAAGGATATAATTCAGAGGAAGTAGTATTTTCTATAAATGCAGTTTTAATGCCTGAATCTAAAGAAAAAGAGGCTCAAATGTCAAATAATAGGATATTACAAGATAATTTTACTAAATCTTTGAATAATCAAACAACGAACAATCAAATGAATAATTCTGAGTATTTTAATCTCACAAAATCAATTAATCCTAATATTTCAAGTAATCAAATTAATTCTGTGCCTTCTAAGAAAAAATACAATTGGGTGTTAATTGCAATTCTCGTGTTTATTCTTTTAATTGGCGCAATAGGCTATTTTGTATATACAAAATATGTGTCTTCATCAAATAGATTGTATAATGATAATTTACAACTAAATGATGTTCAAGAGGGTAATGCTCAAAATATCAATACTCAAAATGAGGCTACTAATTTAACTGAAATAAATGAAGAAGATTTGATGCTAACTAATGGTTTAGATAATGTTTTTACTAATGCTTCTACTAATGCTTCTACTAATGCTTCTACTAATGCTTCTACTAATGCTTCTACTAATGCTTCTACCAATAATTCAAATCCTGAGATTATTTGTGAAACAAATGAGTGTATAAATCAAAATTTTATTAATTGTACGTCTAGCGCATACACACAAACAATTTTTGCGGAATTAGTCTATTATTATGAAATAATTGGAATTGAAAATAATTCATGTAAAGTTAGATCTTATTACGTCGCACATCCTGATTCTTCGTGGCTTAATAAAGAAATGATTTGTTTTTATAACAATAACTTATCATTTGATGACGCTATACAGGATAATTCAAGATGTCAAGGCCAATTATATAATTTAATAACTACGGGAGAAATTTAATAACAAAAGATATTGTAAATACATACGATCTTAATCAAAAATACTTTGCTTTAACTAATCTTAGATAATAAGAAAGGCATAAATCTCCTCGTTCACAGTAATCTTTATAAACCGACATTTATTCCAATATTCAATGGAAGGCACAATAGTAAATTTCAAACGAGGACGAAATAGAACATCAGATAATCAAATGATAGTCCAAGTCTCAGATGTAACAACAAAAGAGGCAGCAAAAAAGCTAGTGGGCAAAAAGGTTACATACAACACGGGAAAGAAAGATATGCTTGGTGTTGTTGCTTCAGCTCATGGTAATTCAGGCGCTCTTAGAATAAGATTTGAGACAGGTATGCCAGGACAGGCTATTGGAGAGAAAGTTAAAATAAATTAGTTTTTTATTTTTTAAAATTTCATTCTTTTATCAAGTTATATGATTTTCTGATTGGTATTCTAGTTAATTTATTACTTAAAGAATTAGGTAATTATTGTTCTTAAAAAAAAATTTTAATTTAGTTTAAGTTCGTTATAATATTAATAAAAGTTTAGAATTTAAATATAAAACTTAATAGCATATTAATAAATTTAAACAAATTATTTTTTATAACTATTTGCGTTTTTTGTTTTTTTATTGACATAAAAAATGACTTTTCATCAAGTTTTGACTTAACATCAACCAAAGTATAATTATCTCCAAAAAATTTTAAAAAATGAGAATCACTATTTGCAACAATTGCTTTGTTATCATTTTTTGCTATACGAATTGTTTTTTTATTGGGGTTTAGTAAACAAAAATAAAATTGTTGAATTTCAAGCGCATCAAACAAATCTTTGTTTTCAAAATACTTGTCTTGAAGACACGTTTTTGTTAAAAAATTTTTAGGCATAAAAGGATGTGGCGCTATAACAAAAACATTCTTATTTTTTTTCTTTAAGGTTCTTAAATCATTAAAAGATTTTAATTTTGAAAATTCATCTTTTGTTATATTATAAATTAAAACGTGTTTTCCTTCAATTTTTAATTCAACGCCATTAATTAATAAAATTCCCTTTTTTTTAGCGTAAGCTTTGTATTTTTCAAATGCTTTTGTTGCAATAAGATGGTTGTGAAGAGTTATAGAAATAACATTTATTCCTTTTTTTGAAGCCTCATTAATTAAATCTATTGAAGAATGTTTAATATATGTATCGTAAATATCATCAGATGTATGTATGTGTAAATCGGCTTTAACAATAACCATTTTTAATATCCATTATAAATTTATGCTGTGAGCTTCTTTTCTTCGAGTACAAATTCATTTTCTAAATTAAGTAAACTAGCTTTAAGCGCTTCACAATAAGAATATAGTTCTTCGACTTTTCCTTTTTCAGCATTGGACGCAATCATCATTACAATTGCAAGTTCATGATTAATATCATTTATAATTGTTTCACGAGCCATAGCTTTAATTGCATTAGATAACGTGGATTCTGCTGAAGAATAAGTTTTCAATAAATCAATTAATTTATTAAGATTAATTTTTTCGTCGGCATTTAACTCGATTTTATTTCTATGAATGGTTTCTAGTTTTTTAATAAATGGTTCAACAACATTTGTTAAAGAATTAATAAATTGTAAATTTAGTTTTTCTAATTTCTTTATTTTATCAATATCTTGTGAATTAGATTTTATATTTGCGCTTTTAGCATCATTTGTCATCTTTTCATTAGTCTTTTTCTTGTTCCAAATAAATCCCATTAATAATCACCAATTTTACTAATTGCATTGTTTTATTAAATTTAATAATATAAATTCTTATTTAGTTATTTATTTTTTTAATTATTTGTCTCTTATTTAATTAGTTATCTATTTAATTTGTAATAGTTAATATTAAAATTTTATTAATAATTAATCATGAATAATTATTATTTATTCATTTTTACCGATTAAATCAGCGGTTCCTGCTCCAAGTACTGCAAGTATGCTTATTGCTGCAATTGAATTATACATCTCTTTAAATGGAGTTTCAGCACTTATCATTCCGTAAAGAATTAGCACTATAAATACTGTTATTATTGCTGAAAAAAATATAACTACTGCTCTAATTGGAAGAAATTCAAATATAAATTTATCATTAACTTTTCTAAATCCTGAAAAATAAAGAAATAATAAAATTATAACAAATGATGCAACAAGTAACATTGTTGATCTTAAAAATGAAAAATCAGAGGATAAATGAGTTCCTTCAACAAAGGCGAAATGACCAACTATCCCAAAAAACGCACCAATAACTCCTTTCGTAATATCTCTATAAGTGATTCTTTTCAAAGGACTATCTTTTAAATTATCTTTAATGTTTTGCTCTAATTTTTCTATTTTTTTAATTTCATCAAGTTCTTCTTTTTCATCACGTTCAATTTTATGTTCTTCACCTATTTGTTGTTTTTCAAGTTTGATAAATTTTTCTTCCTCAGAAAAAATTTTATCTTCTTCAAGTTTTAATTCTGATTCATTAGTGCCTAATATTTTTTGATTTTTTTCGATAATATTTATTTTTTGTAAAATCATATCTAATTTTTTATTAGTCGATGAATTGGAAATAGAAGTAATTGAATTTATTTGTTTATTTGTTCTTTTAATAGAATTAATAGATTTAGGTTTACTATTTTTTATGTTGTTATCGAGAGTACTTTTTGTTTTATTGTTTAGATTATTTTTTAATTTAGTATTTGGATTGTTTTTTTTATGTTTTATTTTTTTTCCTAGTTTACTTTCTAGTTTTTTTTCTAACATACTTTCTATCTTCCTCTTTTTTTTAGTCATCTTTTAATATTATTAACTAAATAATATTTAAGCTTTACTCATTTATCTCTTTTTAAAAAAAGAAAGGTTTAAATATAAGATAAAAAAAGGTAGGTCAAGAGGATTGTTTTAATGGCTACATTCATAATATTACCAGCAATTGCATTTGGATTGATACTTGCAGCAATAGAACTTGCATTTCTTATGCAAGATGAAGGTGGAATGCACCCGATGACTCATGCAGCACATGCAATTCCTTCAATGTTAATTTTCACATTTATAGCATTTAATATATCTTGGGCATTAAGTTTATTTAAAATTCAAGATAGTCTTTGGATAGATATTGGAGCTAGAGTTTTAATTGGGATAATTGCAATGGTTAAAGTAAAAGCAGCAGCATCAATAACAGGAAGAGGAGGAGTTGGCGAGAGTTGGACTCATACTTTTATAATAGGAATATTGATGATGGCAGGACCATTTATATGGATAGAAGCGGGCCTTGGTGCAATAATAACAAAACAATTTCCATGGTTAAAATAAATTAAATTTATTAACACTTTGAGGGGAGAATACTTTGATGAAACATAAAAAAATATTTGTATTAACATTCTTAATTTTACTATTTCTACCACTATTTGTATCAGCTCAATCCACAGGATATGGTGGCACAACTGATGGATTACTTGGTGGAACAGAAAAAGAAATTTTTAAAACAGTTGGAAATATTCTTTCATATAAAATTACAATACCTGTCGCTAATCTTTATACTGCAGATCCAAATTTACAAGATTGGACGATGCCAGTATGGTTATTATTTGCAGGATTCACAGTAATATTTTGTGTTTTATGGCTCGCATCAGGAGTACTTCCATTATTTAAAGCAGATGAAAATAAACGATCAAGAACTTTTTTCACAATTGCAATTACTCTAATAACTATGTTTACAACACCAGTAATGATGTGGATTTTAAAATTAGTTACGCTATTTACAACACTTTCATATATTGCACTACTTATACTTGGCGGATTTACAGTATGGACCATATTTAGATCAGGATGGGCATCGAATGCAGTAACTAATAGTGAATCAGCTAAATCTATGGCTGATGCAAGACGAAATATGGCTGATGCAGCACAAAAAAATGCAGAATCAGGTCGACAAACCGCTCAAACAGGAGAATATATGCATAAAACTGCACAAGCACTTACGACTGGGTTGCATCAACAAATTGAGGCAGTCCAAAGTGTTACGCGAAATTTAAGAGATATTGTTACAGTTGTTGTAGCTATTGAAAGAAGAGGAGTATATCCTGCAGCTACACCTATGACTGACAACCTTTTAAGAGATATGAATAATATAAGTCAAAATTTAGGACGTATATCCTCTTTTAAAACTCAAAACGATAGACTTATGTCAGGTATGACTACTAAGTATTATAGTGAAACTGCTAAAGGATCAATTGGTTCTAAATCTGCAGCTAAAAAGGCTGTAAAAGGTGTGTCTCCTGCAATACCTGCTTTAATTGAGATAAAAGCCAAATCTGATGCAGAAACAAATGATTTAGGACGAATATTATCTGAAATGGCAAGCAATATAAGTGCGGGAATAAAGAGTAAAGCTGCTGCTGATAAAATAATAAACTTAGGTTCAACAGGAGTTAATATATTGCAGAGAATGGAAAAAGACATTGTTCTTGAAGAGCAAATGATAGAGAAAATATGATTTTTTTAATATTATTAATTAAAATTTTATGAGGCATAATTTTGGGTATTGGAGATATATTAATTGGTGTTTTGAACTGGCAAATAACTATAAATGCTGCACCACTTTACAGTCAAAGATACGCAAATAGTAATGCAGTTCCTTTTTGGCTTTTAGTTGCATCATTTGCTGTTGTTTTCTCAGTTATTTGGTTAGCATCAAATAACATACCTATTTTTAAGAAAAAAACAGATGTAAATACTAAAGGTCCGCGAACTATGTTTACAATTGCACTCTCTTTGATTGCATTATTTGGAACGCCTTTAGCACTTTGGATAATGTGGGTAGTGTATACATTTAGTTTGTTATCAATTGCGGCAATTACAATACTTGGTATTTATGTTATCTGGACGTTAACACGAGAACAATGGGCAACAAATACAAAAAAAAATGCTGATTCTAGTAAATTATTTTCTGATGCTAAAAAAACTAAAGCTGCTGCAAAAACAGCAAATGCCGAATCCGAGAGAGCAAACGAAAAAACAAAAGAGTATAAATTACAAACTAAGGAAGCGACAAGAAAAGGATTGCATTTTCAATTAAGAGAAATAAGAAAATTACAAAGAGATATGGGCTCGATTGTTGATAATCTAACTAGAATTAAGAGGCGAAATGTTTATCCTCCAACTAATACGTCATTAAATAGAATTGCTGGAGATTTAAGTAGATTAAGACAGGACTTAGGACATATTTTATCCTATTCAACAAATAATGATAGAATAATGTCGACGATGAGTACAAACAATTATACTGAAGGCAATATAGCGGGTCTAACTGAGCTACATGCAACAAATAAAACTGCACATATAAAACAAGCTATTGAAACTGAAACAAATGATTTAGGGCATACTCTTTCAGCCATGGGAGAAACCATACAAACAACAGGCATACCAGATATTACGACGATTAATAGGCTTCTAAGTTGGGGCGATGTTGCAATTAACATTGCCAAAAGAATGGAAAGAGACGTAGTCTTAGAAGAGCAAATGATCGAGAAAATATAATAATTTGATTAATTTTTATTCTTTTAGTTCTAGTTTATTTTTATTAAACAAAATATTAATTACTTTGCAATAAAAACATTTAAAAAAAATATCGCGTTCACTTTTAAAATGAACGCGTTACAATTCATTAATACTGATGGGCATAATCTTGCTAAATTAATTATAAATAGACGAGAAATGGTTGATTTATTTCCACTATTTAGAGAAGCATTTAAGTCAGTTTATTCTATGACTAGCATCGATTATTCAAGAAATTCTAACCCGGAAATAGCACATGGTGCGTTTAAACAGAAAATACAAGATATACAAAACAATTCTACGTGGAAATTAAGTGAGGATACCGCATCGCTAGAATTTACTGTAGAAGATTTTTTTAAAGCATTTCTTCATAGCTACTCAAAAGAAGATGTTGTTAATTTTATAAATGAAAATTTAGTCGACAAAAATGATTTTTATGCTTTTTTTTTAGTTAATAGAATTTTACATTTTGACGAGTTGTATCTAAAAATGAGTATCATACATGGAGGATATGCTGATTGTCGAGTATTTTCGATTTATGCGCCTAATGGGCCTTCTCCCTCTGAATTAGAATCCATTATCCCTTATGTTACTAAAGGCAAGATGAAATGGTATCTAGAATTAAATAGCAATGAGCATTTTAGAGGAAAAATTACTGAGCCATATGACTCTAATTATGCTGAGCACGTAGAAGATATATTATATGCATCCACTAAAAATTTTCAGAGAACTCTTCTTAGAATGCCTCAATCCAAAGGACTTTTACCTAATAAACTCAATTTGTTTAACATAATTACTTATTATAATTTACCGACTGAAAATCTAAATATTGTAAAGAAAACCCATGAATAAATAGTGATTTCTTAATTTTTATTATAAAATACACATTTAAAAATATGATTCAAATATTTTAAGCAAAAGTTATAAATATTAAACTACGCGAAATAATTACTTTTTGAAATAATTATAAAAATAAGCATAATGTGAAATAATATAAATAAACCATAGTTTAATGAATGTATAAAACTTTTAAGCAAAAAGCAAATTATTCATTTAATTTTTTTTGAGTTGTTTTTATATTTATTAAATATTATCCCTATGGAAAATAAGTTTATAAACCATATAGAGCGTAATAAAATATTTCGAAAAATATACAAAAATAATAAATTATTACGTGTAACATTAATGACGACTAATTAATGATGGGGCTTATTTCCAAAAGGCCCCGGCCTTTTTAACCAAAATAGGCCTCTCTTTAAATTACCTCGATTATTTGCTCGAGTTAATTTTCGATGCTTGATTTAGGGGTTGTTTTGAAAAATATTTTTTAAATCACCAATTTTATTATAAAATAACTAGTCTAAATATTTTAAGCAAAAACTACATATTTTATAATTCAATAAATCTAAAACTTTTAATCAAATCTTGAAATTTTAAGAAAATTAAAAAATCGTAATTTTTCGTAATTTTTTATAGTTTTTCTTTTTCCAATCCAAAAAATGCCTGAAAATTTTACCAAAAACGCTGACCTTTTTGATCCAAATAGGGTGTCCGCTCGGCAGTATTTAAATAAATTCTTCGCATAATGTATATTATGCGAAGTTTGGCCTTTTCTTTATAAATAAAAGGCCAATTTAAGGAAAAATATGTAAAAACCATCTTTTTTAAAATGTGTGTTGAAATGCTTGTTTAAAAGAATAATATCTTTGTAAGTTTATTTAAAAATATGAATTTTATAAAAATTAGTTTACAAAATGAATTTTTAATTAATTATATTAAAACATAATATTTTGCAAAAATGCAATTAAATTTATCTTATTAATTAATTTGTATTTTTAAAAGCGCAACTATTACAAAGAAATATTATTAAAATTCCAGCATTCATTAGATCTGCGTTTTCTTTATTTTATATGTGATTAATCCTCACATCCATATGGGATCATAATCGTCAATATTTAAGCAATTAAACACATAATTCATCAATAACTATGTTTCTTTTATATGTATGTGTTTTCTTTAAATAAGCTGGATGTTTTTTCTTTAAATATGTGTCTTTTTAATAAATCAATTTAAAGTCTATTTTTTCTATTCGTTTTTTAAGTTTATTTTGTGAGTAAAAAATATATTAAAAGATTTATTTTTTGCTTATAATTTTTAGTTTTTTGCAAAATAAATAGTTTATAAACTTATTTTCCATAGAGAAAATAATAAAATTCATAAAAAATATAAAATCAAAAAATATAATTTTTGATTAAAAGTTTTAGACTAAATTATTAAACATATTTTATAAAATAGTTATTTTATAATATCTATAATATTTAAGCAATAATTAATATGTAAAGACATAAAAAATAAACACTTAATATTTCAACACAATAAATTAATAAAGAACAGAGCACTTAGTAATTATAGATAATACATGCAAAAACTCACAACCGAACTAAAACTTCGAGGATATAGCCCGAAAACCATTGATGTTTACGTAGATCATAATGAGAAATTCTTAAAATTTGTAAATAAAACGTTTGACCAAGTAAATATAGATGATATAAAATCATTTTTAGCGCATCTTATTGCCGATAAAGACTCAGCTCCAAGAACTGTAAATCAAGCACGCTCCGCACTCTTATTTTATTATAATGAAGTTTTACAAAAAGGGTTCACTAATATAAAAACGCCGAAAATAAAAGTTTCATTGCCAAGTGTTTTAACAAAAGATGAAATGAAAAAACTTTTAGAAAATACTCCAAATGAAAAAAGCAAACTAATGTTAATGACTCTTTATTCGTCGGGAATGAGAGTTTCTGAACTTGTTAAATTGAAATGGAAAGATTTAGAACTCGAACAAAAAATCGCATGGGTTCGAGGTGGCAAAGGAAACAAAGATAGAATGATTATTTTATCTGACGCTATTGTTAGAAAATTAACTGTTCTTGAGAGAGAAAGCGAATATATTTTCCCTGGACAAAATGGTCCATTAACTACTCGAAATATACAAGAAATAGTAAAACTTGCAGCAGCAAAAGCTGAAATTGATAAAAAAGTAACACCTCACACCCTACGTCATAGTTTTGCCACTCATCTTCTTGAAGCAGGCAACGATATTCGTTTAATTCAAGAACTTCTTGGCCATAGCAATTTACAGACGACACAAATCTATACTCACGTTAGCAACGAGCAAAAAAAGAAAGTCATAAGTCCCATGGATAATTTAAAAAAAATTGATAATGAATAATTAATAGAACTCGAAAATAATATTAATAATCAATTTAACGTCTAGAGTAATATTCTTGAATCCCTTTGGCAATACTTTTAATTCCTATTCCAATTTCTCTGTAAAGAGGCACATTATTTTGATAATTATGATCATTAATTAATGCATCAATCGCGAGTTCTTTTCTCTCTTTTCTCGCGATAAACATACCTTCAATATAATTTCTTTTAACTATATCAATTAACGAGTGTTCATTGTTCATTTTTTATCTTCCTTGAAATTTATTTATTATATTTACTATTTAATAGTTATAATTTATAAATTTTGTTATGAATGATTGAGTTAATATACTTTAAAAACTCATATTATTAATATTATAACTTACTCGCAAATTATCTTTAAAATCAATTTAAAAGTGTTAAAAAAAATATTTAAATTATTTTTTCTTTAATTTTTCTTAGCTTTTCGCGTCTTATTTTTTAATTTAATTTTAGTTATTTTAGAAGATGATTTAACTTTTTTCGTTTTAGTTTTTCTAGCAGTATTGTTTTCTATTTTTTTTATTTCCTTATCTATTTTATTTAATTTATTCATTAATTTTTCTTCATTCATTTCTATCTTTTTTTGTTCTTTTATTATTTTATCTTCTTTATCAACACTTAATTCTTCTTCTTTTTGAAGAGTTTCCTCCTCTTGCAACAATAATTCTTCTTCTTTTTGAAGTTTAATTTGCGCTGGCTTTAATAAAAATGAAACAAGCACTGCGCCGAATGCAGACGTTATTCCAACACCAATAATCATTAAAAGTATTGCAACAAATTTTCCAAGTCCAGTTATTGGAATTGAATCACCATAACCAACAGTTGTAACTGTTGTTACCGCCCACCAAAGTCCATCTTCGAACGAATTAAGATTAGGATTTGTTTGTCTTTCAAAATAAATTATTGACATTGAAAAATAAATTATTAATAAAACAAAAATTATTATGATCTTTTTAAGAGGAGTAACTTTATTTTTTCCTATAAATTCATATATTTTAAGTATGCTTTTAAGACCTCTAATCATCTTAAAAATATTTAATATTGCAAGTTTTGAAAAAAAACCAAATATTAAAAGAAAAGGAAGCGACGCTAAAAAATCTAAAAAGTTTATTTTTGTATAGCTCCATTTATTTTTTGCTCTAAATAAAAAATAAAAAAATTCAAAAAGAAAAACAATACAAACAGCAGTATCGACGAGTATTGTAAATGCAATGTTTGTAATTGTGGGTTTAAAATATAACTCAGCAATTAAAAAAACCATATATATTAATGAAATAAATGTTACTATGTTCATTAATCTCTCATCAAATTTATGAATCGATTTTAACTGTTCGAGTCTTTTTGAATTATCCACAAAGTATATTTAAACTAATAGATTTTAAATCTTTCGTTATAATTAATTCAATAATTAAACTTTAGTTACATTACAATTAAAATAAAGAAAATAAAATAATTTAGTAGTTCTGCATAACATATAGTTCGTGATTACACCCGCGCATTGATGCTGCACCAACAGCTTTTGGACCTAGCAGTTTTAGAACTAAATCTGTTAGCTGTATTTGAATCTCATCAACATCACCATCATATGCATGACCTGGCATTTTAAAATCAATTAGACCACTCGTTTTATTTGAATCGTAAAACGTTGCTAAAAGTGTTCCACTTTCTTCACAAATAGGAACATCAATATACTCTCTCTTATTAGCGCCTGGGCCACTCATTAATTCATTTATTTTTTTGTCTTCGCTAATTATTCCAAATGTGGCAGTTGTATTTAGACCTGATATGCCTGATGGTTCAAATAGTAATCCTAATATTCTAGGAGTTGTTGGATTATTTGAAAAAAAAGTATTTAAATATAACGGATTATTTAGACTATCATTATATGGACTATAACTATTAAACGTGGTTTCTGCAACATTTACTGCAGATGGACGAGGCATTTGTAAATTATTATACGTTCTTATTATTGATATTGCTTGATTAACATGCGCACCATTGCCTGCAATCATAAAGTTATTTGCAGAACCCATTGCAGTATAGCTTGGCTCTATTGTTTTTTGTGCATCAGAACACACGTTAATAAGTCTAGTGTGCTTATCATGCATAATTTTTCCTTTTTGTGCAACTTCTTCACTAGATGCCACATGTGCGTACATTAGAATATTTTCTTTTGAATGACAATAAAATTGACCAATAATTATTATATCTTTGACGTTTTTAAATTTTTGTAAAAAAGATAATCTTTCAACAGAATACACCATGTTAAATCCTCCACTGTTACTATTGAGAAGTGCACCGATTATAAAAGTATTTCGTTTTATCTCATTACTAAATATTCATTATTGTCAATTAAAACAAAATTCACAATGCTTTGTCGCTAAGCAATTGTTTAGAAATAGATTCATCAATCTTTAATACGTTTTTTCTCGCTTGCAATTCTTTAAATTTTAATTCTAAAGAAACAAAGACTTCATTATCTTTGTATTGTCTTAGCAAGGGCACGCCTTTTGAAATCATATTATACACATATCTATTAACCATCTCGTCGCTAAAACCTAATTTTTTACTTATTTCTTTAGCAGATATAGTACTTGTTTCCGAGTAAATTATAAGAAATACTTCTTGTTCTCTATTTGTTAATTCTATTGCGAAAGTTTCCTCTTGTTCTGGATTTATGAACATTTGAAGTTCATCTATTCTTTCGTTAAGTTTTTCTATTTTTGAATCGAGTTCATTTAAGTACTCATAAATTGATTGTATTTCAGAACTATTTTGATTTATCGTCTCAAGATGTACATTCATTTCCTCTTTAACAGCCTTAAATGCATTTTTTATTCCTTTTTGCACATCTTTTATATCATTATTGCCGTTAAACATGTAACACCTTTCATTTGGAAGTTCCAAATGTTTATTTAAAGTTTCTTATTAATTAAGAAAATATTAAAAATAGAACACGATTTAACTAAAATTATGGCATTAATGGAATCATTTTCTGGAATAAGAGGAATATATGGATCTGAATTAACAAATAATGTTACAGAAAAATATGCAATCGCATACTCTAATTTTATTAAAAATACTCTCTGCGAAAAAAAAGACATTTGCATAGTAATAGGACGAGATACACGCGAATCAGGCTCTATTCTAAGAGATATTTTAATACAAAATTGCAATTGTAAAATTATTGATGTAGGGGTTCTTCCGACTGCAACAATCGAATTTGCAGTTAGATATTTTAAAGCTGATGGCGGAATAATAATTACTGCATCACATAACGAACCTCAATATAATGGCTTTAAACTTCTTGATAATTATGGTGCAGTTTTAAATCCCCTACACATAGGACACATCATTGATGAAATTCATAAATTAAATTCCTTAGATATTACTAAAACAGAAAATAACTCATCTAATGTTCAAAATAATTTTTCAAGCAACACTACAAATACACAAGAACATAAATCTAGAATAAATAATACAAATTCATCATTAATTATTTCCAATAAATCGCATCCTATTCAAGATGGTTTTGAAGAAGCACTTAACGCATATTGTGATTTTGTAGAAAATCTTATGACCAAAAATGAAATAGACTATTTAATAAAAAATAAAATAAAAATAATCATAGATCCCAACGGCGGAACTGGAATTATTTCTAAAAAGATATTTGATAAATTAGGCATTTTGGCAGAATATGTAAATATGAGCGAAGGAAAATTTGTGCGAAAAATCGAACCGACAAAAGAATCTCTTCTCCCATTAGTTTCTCATATTAAAAATCATTCAGCAAATTTTGCTGCAGGTTTTGATTGTGATGCTGATAGAGTTGAATTAATTTTAGAGAATGGAGACATAGTTTCTGGAAATCATACTCTTGCAATTATTTCAAAATTTATTTTTTCAGAAAACAATAGCGATAATAAATCACCTATAATTGTCGTTAATGATGCAACTAGTTATGTTGTAAAAGATGCTCTTTTAGAGTATGATGCAACATGGATTGAAGTTGAAGTTGGAGAAGTAAATGTTGTTAATGAAATGCTAAAATTAAATGCATGTATTGGTGGTGAAGGATCTAACGGAGGAATAATAATTCCTCCTTCAAGATGCAGAGATGGTATAATAACTTTAATTTATTTATTTAAAGCAATGGCAAAAAATAAAAAAACATTATTTGAACTTTTGCTTGAACTTCCTAAATATTATTATCTTAGCAAAAAAATAAATTTAAAAGAAGATTTTGTTTTGCAAAAAAATAAATTAAAAAACTATTACATATCAAACGACTTTAATATCCTAGAATCAGGAGATAACACCGGCGGATTAAAAGCATTAAAAAATACTTCTTGGGTTTGGTTTCGTCAATCAAAAACAGAGGATAAAGTTCTTAGAATTTTTGTTGATTCAAAAGATGAAAATGAAGCAAATGAATTAATAAATAATGCAATAAATTTAGTAAAATAATTTAATTAATCAGAATACAATTTTTGTCTTTAGTTAAACTGAAGTTAATTAAATTTATTTTATTTGTATAAATACAACAATACTGCAGAAAACTCATCTATTGGATCCCAAATAATTTTTGCATTCGTACTCGACATATCTATATTCATGACGTTTTCCAACATTTTTTGTTGTTGAAGCTCCCAAGACATTTTATGCTTGTTATCTAAATCAATAGTTTGTCCTAATGCAATATTATTTTCAAATTTTAATTTTAATGATGATTCAGAATACAAATGCACATGTAATCCTGGAACTGTTAAACTTCTTTTATCAATATCATTAGTATCTCCAATTAAATACATGCTAAAAATAACAGGCAAATATCCTTTGGCACTCATTTTATTTGCATAATCATTAAGCTTTTCAAAGGCTTCAGTTTCTGCAACTAGTTTATCATCTGCAGTTTGAGCCCAAGCTCCAACAATCGACTTTTTATCTAAAGCGGTTTTTAATAAATCTAATGAAACTTCTTGTTTTTTTAATTCTGCAATTAATCTTCCTGTAAATTTATTTGCCTTAAAACCATCATAATATTTAAGAGATAAATCATTTCGCAATATTTCACTTGCTAAATAAGACACATCTTCTTGTAGCAATAACACGTGGCTGAGATTAAACTTATTATGAAAATTACCTTTTGCAGTATTAGGTTCTATTTGTATTAATGCTATTTGTGACTCAGGCATAAGCCTATCAATAGTTAACATAAGTTTTGCAAGCAAATCATTATTATATTTTTCAAGCAAACCGAACTTATCAAGTTGCTTTGCTTTAGCGAAACTTGCTTGATATTGAGCATAGTTAACCTCAGCAAAAGCAAAGTTAGAAAGTTCAAGTTTAGACATGTTAAATTGTGCAAGCATATAATTTCCCTTAATAATATATATTATTTACTTAGAAGTGAAGAGCACATTTTAAATTTTGTTATAGCCACATCTTACTTACACATACTTGCCACACTCATACACAAGTCACACATACTCAACACTCTACACACCCCACATCTACCCATACACTCTACACAGAGCCATATATGCCCCACAAACTCAACATTTACAAACACACATAGTATAAATATACCCAAATTATAGTGTAAATATATAAATAAACTTTATTTTCTAATTATTTATGTCCAAACAAAATTTAGCAGTTGAATTATCTAAATTTAAAGTATTTGATGATGCTAAGCAAAAATTAGAACAATATTCTACTGATAGCGAGATTGCTGCGGATTTACTTTGGAGCGCATATATGCAAAATTGGATTAAAGATAAAATTATCGTTGATTTAGGTGCAGGTACAGGAATATTAGGCCTCGGATGTCTTTTACTTGGCGCTAAAAGAGTTATTTTTGTGGAAAAAGACAAAGATAGTATAAAAATTTTAAATGAAAATTTAACTATGTTAAAAGAAGAATTCGATGTTAGCGAAGACATAAGTATAGAGTGCATTGATATTTCTGAAATTTCGAAAGACTCATTTGAAAATATCGATTTAGTTATTCAAAATCCTCCTTTTGGAACTCAAGAAAAAAACGTAGATGCGTTATTTCTTGAAAAAGCAATGCTTATCGCAAATAAAATAATCACTATGCATAAAACCGTAACTAAACCATTCATAAAAACATTAATTGAATCTAATGAGTTTAAAGAATTTAGAGTTTTTGATTATAATTATCCTTTAAAGATGACTCTTGCACATCATAAAAAAAGCATAGAACATATAAAAGTTAGTGCGTGGTTTTTAGTCAAGATAAATGCTTAAAAAAGGTAAATTTATAAATACTTACTATTTTCGTTACTCTATGAAAATAGATGTCCTTGAGAGTACAAATAAAAAGCTCATATTTGAGCTTGAAGGCACAGATAACACTTTTTGTAATGCATTAAAAGAAGAACTTAGAAATGATTCGGGAGTCACAGTTTCTGCATACAATATAAGTCATCCTCTTGTTGGTAAACCTAAATTCTTTATTGAGACAAACAAGGAGACAACTCCTAAAGCTGCACTTGAAAAAGCAGTAGCTGAACTTAAAAAAAAGAATAACGCATTTGCTAAAGCATTTGATGGTTTGAAATAAAGTTTTTATTTTAATTTCTATTAATTTATATTTTTATTAATTTGTTTATTCATTGTGAATTATTTTTCTCAAAATATTAAAAAGAAATAAACTTTATAAATAATAACTAACGCCCAATAGTAACATGTATTTAGAACAACTTGCTCAAGCATTAGACTTCCAAAATAATTATGAACAAAAAGTAAAGGAAGCCGCAGATCATATAAGATCTAAATTAACATCTAAACCAATTTTTGGCATTGTTTTAGGTTCAGGTCTTGGAGATTTAACAAATACCATTACAAATCAAATTAAAATTCCATATAAAGATATTCCTAATTTTCCAGTACCTACTGTTGATGGTCATGAAGGAGTCTTATACATTGGAGAATTAGAAGGCGTTTCAATTATTGGATTGAGTGGACGAACTCATTATTATGAAGTTGCAGATAAACCATTTAATACCGGAATGTTGCAAGTTATTTTTTCAGTTCATGTTCTAGCAAACCTTGGAATTGAGAATTATTTCTCAACAAATGCTGTTGGTGGGCTAAATCTTAATTACTCTGTTGGAGACATAATGATAATTAACTCACATATAAATCTCATACCTAATGCTCTACTAGGAAAAGAGCGCAAGTTTTTAACAATTAATAATACTAAACCCTTTAGATTTCCTCCAATGAATGGTGCATATGATTCTAAATTAAAACAAATTCTAATTGATAACGCGCAAAATAACGAGCACATTCATTTAGGAAAATACATTGCAGTTACTGGCCCCACTTATGAAACTGAAGGAGAATGCGTAGCATATAGAGATGGATTTAAAGCAGATGCCGTCGGAATGTCTGTTACGCCTGAGGTTATTATTGCTAGGAACAGAGAAATGAAGGTTGTTGGCATATCTTGCATAACAAACACCATCGATAAAGATGGAGTTAATGCAGCCGAGCATAATGAAGTTAAAAAAATTCTAGAAACAGCTGAAGTTAAAGATAGACTCTCTTCAACCATAACTGATTTTTTTAAAGTTTACAAACAAACTGAAAATACAATTTAATAATTTATACTACTCAAAATTAATCTTACTAGACATTAATACTATAAAACTTACAGAACTTAATTTTACTTATTTTCCTCGTCGTATTTCTCGCACAGAATATTCTTTTATACAATTAATTAAATCTTCTTTTTCAAATTCAGGCCAATATTTTTCTAAAAAGAACCATTCAGAGTAAATTCCTTGCCAAGGCAGAAAATTGCTCGTTCTAAGTTCTCCTCCAGTTCTAATTATAAGATCAGGCTCATCTTTCATGTAAAGATAATTAGAGATTAATAATTCATTTATTTCTTGAGACTCTATTTTTCCTGAGTTTATATCGTTTGCAATAGATTTGATGGCATCCGTTAGTTCTTCTCGTCCACCATAGGCCATCGCCATATTTAATATGTATTTAGAGTTATTCTTTGTTTTTTGAGTTATTTGATTCATTAAATCTTGTAATTCTTCATCGAATAATTCAATTCGTCCAATAAATCTTATTTTAAGGTCGTATTCATCAACTCTTTTATCAATTAAAAGTTTTTTACATACCTCTTTAAACAAATTCATTAAATAATCAAATTCTATTTTTGGCCTATTAAAATTTTGCATAGAAAATGCGTAAAGTGTAAGCTCTGAAATTTCTAGTTCATAGCACCATTCTAGAAGTTTTTGAACTTTTTTTTCGCCCCATTCATGACCTTTCCATAAATCTAAACTTAATCTTTTAGCAAATCGCCTATTACCATCAAGTATGATTGCTATATGCTTAGGCATCTTTTCTTTTGGAATACCTAAATCTATCTTTTTGTCTAGTTTATTTTCAAACTCCATTATATTCAATAGAACCCGGATTATTTATAAATATTATTATCTTGCAGTTTTACAAAAGACTGTAACCCTAGGCGGAACATCAAATAGAACATCAAACGCCACCCATTAAATGTGACCTATCATATGTTATTTTAATCAAGGAATTGTAATTTTCTTTTTTCTTCTTTTAATTCAAATGAATCAACAATCATATCAAATAAATCTGGTTGAATTCTCATAATATCCTTAAAAGTAATTAATCCTTGCAATTTATCCTTTATCATAACTGGAAGTCGTCTAATGTTGTTTTCTTTCATTAATGTTAAGGCATCATATATATCTTTGTTAGGTTCAATTGAAATTATATCTTTTAATGGAGTCATTATATTTATTACTCTAATTTTTGATGGAAGTAAATCATTTTTTACAACTTTAGTTATTATATCTTCCTCAGTCATTATACCTATGAATTTTGTATTTTTAAATATTAAAAGACTGCCTACTTCTTTTTTTGTCATAAGTTCTGCGCATTCTTTAACAGTTGCATCATAATCTATTTTAATTGGGCTTGCAGTCATAATATCTGAAATTTTATATCCTGTTTTCATTTTACTTCCTCCCTAAAATAGCATATTCCTAATAAACGAAAAAAATAAAAAAATATAACTTATCTAATTAAGCAATAATAATTTCCACTTTGTCTCCAAATACAAGTTCTAAACTTACAAGTAAATTATTTGTTATAAATAATTTTCTAGGTTTTACAGGAGTCATTAATTCTTTTTCTAGTTCTTCAATTGAACTATCTTTTACATGACTTATAACTCCTTCTTCATTCATTATTGCTCGTTTGAATTTTTTATCATCTTTTGCAAGATCCATAACGAAAAATATTTGTTCACTTAACAATAGAACTTCACCTAATTTTTCACCATACTTAACTCTAAGTTTAACTTGTTCCATTTGCCTGCTTCTTGTTCTTTGAACGTATTCCACAAGATTTCTAATTAAAGTTCTCGCATTTTGAACTGCTTTGTTTATTTCTGCTTTTGTAAGTTTTCCATTCTTGAATTCTTCTTTTTCTTTTTCAAGATCTTTAAGTTCAGTTAACATTGAGGGATGTAATTTTCCTGAATTAATCATTTTGTGTTTTAATGTATCAAATAGATCCTCTTCTTTTACTTCAGGTAAGTCTTCAAGTTTTAGAACTTCACGAACTGCTAAAAGCACATCATCATAAATTTTTATGAGCTCTTCTTTTCGTTTAAGATCTTCTATATCTTCAAATAATGTTTTTGATCTTTTCAAGAAGTCTTCTGTTTCACTTAAAAGTTCATCAATTTCTGTGCCAGATACTTCTTTTTTTGTTCCGTGTTCAAGATCTTTTCTAACTTTTAATATTTTTTCAACAGTTTTGATATATTTTTCTTCAAGTATTTTTTCTTTTTTAGTAAATATTTGTCTTAATAATTCAGGAGTTTCTTTTGGTGTTGGCGGAGGCAAACCATAGAGCATTATTGCTGCTTGAC
Organism: Candidatus Woesearchaeota archaeon; assembly: GCA_041660865.1. GTDB lineage: Archaea > Nanobdellota > Nanobdellia > Woesearchaeales > 21-14-0-10-32-9 > 21-14-0-10-32-9. The sequence goes on along the minus strand of JBAZVO010000001.1, from coordinate 84,820 downwards.
TTGTTGTAACTGCGGCCCAAAAGAAATCTTCAGTTCCTATCTCTCTTAATTTGTATTTAACTCTTTCAAGTACTTGATCTCCAGAATGCATGAACATTTCTATTGATTCAGGACTAGGTTTTATTCTTCCCATTTGAAGAAGTTGTTTCCAAGGCATAAATATTCCTCTATCATAAAGAGGAATTCCATCTCTTAAAAATGTAAATATGACCGGATTTGCTTCTTTAATACTTTCCCAGAAATCAGTTAAAATGTAAACTTGAATATTGATTTTATTTTCAATTCCAGTCATTTTTCCTGCATCAATACCCATGCCTATTATGATTGCTCTTAGTTTTTCTTTTAATTCGCCTCGAGTCATCTTTTTAACATCAGTATCATCAATAACTAAAAAAACATCAATATCAGATTCAGGTGTTGCTTTTCCTTGTACAAGACTTCCTGCTAAAACATATGAAACTATGTATTTTTCAAATTTCTTTAAAACCATTGTTTTGTGAATTTCAGAGAGTTTTATTGCTGCAAGCATACCTTTATCATATATTATTGCTGATGATGCTATTAATTGTAAAATCTCATATTTAGCATCATAACAATTTTGCCACAAATCAGATAGTAATAATGTTTCTGGATTAAGAGAATCGTCCGCTTCTTTTCCAATTTTTGTTACAATTTCTGTTAATTTATCTCTTAATTCATCCTTGGTCATTTTTTTACTATCAGCATCATCAACAAGCACAAGTAGATTTATTTTTTCTTTTTTATCTTCATCTTTACTTGGTGGAAGAAGTGCAATTCCAAGAACATACTCTTCGAATTTTTCAAGAAGTTTATCTTTAAACTTGTCAATCTTTTTTTTCATGTGTTCAAGTTTTTTCTTAGCTTCATCAGGAATATCTGGAAATTGTGCTTGCAGAGAATCTAAATCAGATTTATGAGGTTTATTATGATCATGAACAGATAAATTATGCTCGTGTCCTTTGTACTCTATTGTATCTTTTGCCTCTTTTTTATCTTTTTTCGCCATCATAATACCTCTATTATTAGTTACCTTATTGCTTGCAGGTTAATTACTAACATTAACACTAGATGAAGCATATATAAATATTTTGAATTTAGAGTTAATAAAGAAAATATTTTTCGACAAATACCTGCAAATCATAACTTTTAAAGGAAGTTCTAATCTCTCTAATCACTCTTTTTAACTTCAAAATATGACTTTAAATGGTGTAAACTTTTTCTACAATCTCCTTAAAAGAGAAACTTTTAAATATTAGCCTTCACGGATGAGTGGATATGGCTGAAGAAAAACCCAATGGACAAAAAGTGTATGAATCAATTATCAATGATAGAAAAAAATATGGGTTAATGGTTGATTCATTCGAACATAATGCTGAACTTGCCAAAAAAACGGCAGATGAAAAAGTTCTAAAGGGTAAAGATGGTATGATTCATTGGGAATATTTGAATAGCGCTAAAATGAAAACTGATGAATTTCAAGTTAAATATGTTGATACTTGGGGAGATGAATTGCTTAAATCAATTGAGCAAGAACTTAAAATAGATTTGAAAAAAATGGATAATACTCAAAAGGTCAGAATTCTTGAAGCGTTTACGGGCCACAATAAAGCAACAATGTTAGAGTACGTTCAAGCTTATGGTGAAAATTTTAAAACAGATACTTACAAACAGCTTCATTTAAATAAACACAAACAACAATTAGATGCTAAATTAAAAAAAGAAGCATCTATGCATTTGAAAAACAGTAAAGATGTTGGAGATGTTTTAAAACACTTAGGCATTGATAAGAAATTCAATCAATCATTACTCTCTCAACCTAATGCAAGAGAGCATTATTTTAATTCAATTAGCGACATGGTTTATCATGCACATGAAAATAGTGGGCAAGTATCAGATAGTTACATATTAGAAGATAAACAGCTATCTCCTTTGTATGTTCAACCAAAGAAACCAGCATAATTAAACATCATACGCTAGTAAATCATATTTATTTTTTTAATTTTTTAATAAGTTATTCTATTTATTTTTTTAATTGTTAATTTATAATCTTGAACACATTACATTTATTTAAAAAATAATCAATACTAAAAATAAAAAAAGAAACCATTATTTATTCAAAACGCGGATTGAATATTCCTATGTAACTTGGATTTGTTTGCGCAGCTTGTATCGCTGATAAAACATTCAAATCTTCTATATATTTCAGATCTATAGGATCATAGCTAGGATACACAAATACTAAATTAGGGAATGTAAGATTGTCAAACGTTACATTAAGATATCCTGTTGTTTCATCAAATGATAATCCTCCTAAATACATGGATTCATTTATTACAGTTTCATTAATAACAAAAGTCGTTGTACTTAAGAAATCATCTTTTATATTCATCGTTCTATTTGGAATTGTTATATTTTGTTTTAAATGACCTTCACCTAATTGCAACATAGATATTATTTGAACATTATATAATCCTGGAGTTAACATAACAACGCTCGTATCATTTGTTATATTTAAAACTACAAATTGTGCTCTTGGTTGTTGAGTATCTTTTCTAACTTCAGTCATCAATACTATTACTTCTTCATCAACCATTATATTCGCAGTACCTGCACCTCCATCATAAATCCATTTTCTATCTATTGCTTTACTATCTATGTTTTCAGCAGGTGCTGATGGCGCAAAGTTTTTCTTTTCAACAGATATTGTAATTTCTTTTTCCGGATAAACTTTAACTAGTAAATTAATTGGACTATCAAGAATTACATCTTGATAAATATTATCCATTGAGTATTCTCTATTTAATATTCCAAAAAATCCTCCAAGACAAGGCGGAAGCATTGTTTCAATTACTGCTTGGCCATCTTTTAATTCTGATACGCCAACTGCAATAGTTGTATCTGCACAAGTATACCCGATAATTATATCTGTTTCTGGTCTTTCATTAAATCCATTTATTATATTTAATTTAACTGGAACTGTTCTTTGAGAATACATAGAATATTGATTTGTTTCAAATTCAGGAAAATCTGAACTCTTAATAAATATACTATCATTACTATATGGTTTGTTGTTTCGTATATTTACTTCAAATGGATATTGAAATAAATACCCTTCTCCTTTAAACGCCTCATCATCTTCAAGTGTAACAAGCACAGGATATGAAATATCATATGCGAATTCGTAACTTGTGCTTCCTAGTTGTAAGAATAATAAATTTATAATTCCAGTACTCTTTGGCATAATTACTTCGCCACCAGGATTTACTGATACATACATAGGCCAATTAGGAAAATAATTAAATCTTATTCTTGTTGATGATATATACTCTTCATCACCATATATTTTATTTTGAAGTTTAGCATATGTAGTTCTATCTATTGCATCCATCTCATATGGATAAAAAGAATCTTTAGACCCTATGACTTGCATATAATTAACATTTTCTGATATTGCAGTTTTTAATGTTTCTTTTACATCTCTTAACAACCAATGTTTTTGAGATGAAATACCAATAACAGTAGGTCCTGCAACAGGCGGAATATCTGCATTTTCACCACCAAAAGAATAAAATGTTAATACATCACTTGTAAAGTATTCAAATGCTCTTACGTCTTCAATCATTTCCATTTGAAATAAAGTTGCAACAGCAAGATCGTACATTTTTTTCATTTTCAAATCAAGTGTAGTTGAAAAATATTTCAATGATTCAGATTTAGCATCATTTGGAAAAATAACATTAATAGGCCAAGTAAGTCCAATAAATGTATTTTCATCTCTGAATTGAACTGTGACGTTAGGTGTTAAATAAGTAATTGTGAGATCAGCTTTATAATCTGAGAAATTTTTCATACATGAAACAAGATTTTGTTCAATGTACCTTTCTATTTGTTGTTGAATAGAATCATATGATCCTTCTAAATTTGGAATTTTTTGAACTTCTACGCAAGATGTGCAATCTGGAGGTCCTTGAATATATTTCCAATATGGAATTACTATTTCACTTTTAGGAAATAATTCAAGAGCATTATTTGTATGTTCCACATATCTATCATATGCATAAAGTTCTGGTTGTACTTCTAAATAACCAGCGTTTGAGCCTATTTTTATTAATGATTCTTTGCCTAATTTATCCAAACAAAAAACAACATCATAATGCATTGGTGCGAGTTTTGCATCATAATCTTGTTTGAAAACATCCTCTCCAGGAATATTTTCTAGTTTTTTTTGCGATATTAAAAATAAGAAAACTCCAATTATAATTAAAATTACAAGTCCCAAAATTATAAAAAGTGTTACTTGACCTTTTATTCCTCTTTTTTTCATTTTTTTAGCACCAAATTTTTAATAATATTTTATTCTGATACAAATGTTTGACAAAGCATTTTACTATTTTTAACATCACTTGATACAACATCAAAGTATGAACTTATGTCGTAAACATCAAATTTAATACACGCTTTTGTATATTTAATTGTACTTTCAAATTGATATGGTTGCGGTCTTCCAAAATTGAATTGAACATCTTTTGTTACTTCAATTACCGTTTGCCCAACCGTCATATTTATTGTATAATCTACGGCTTCATTTTTTTCATCATATAATATAATTCTAACTGATAAACCAGGCTCATTTGTTGCAACGCCTCCTTGCACCCAATAAGTATAATATTTTTTGCCATCTTCTTTTTCCATTGGTTCAGATTTTCTTGCAGTAATTTGAGCGCCCGTTGTGAAACTTGTACCATCAACAATATTTAGAATTACGCCTTCCCCAGTATTCTTATTTGTAGTAATTGCATTCTTGCATAATTCATATTCTCCTTCAGTTATAACATTATGTTCGATAGCATCCCCGATTTTAAATAACGCAGTGTTATCTTTAAATAAACCCCAATCAATATTTGTTAATTCTCTAAGCGATGCAATTCTCGACGCCGCTCCCCATGATGTTAAAGCAGTACTTTGCCAAGTTCCAAAGTAATCTTCGAACCTTGTATCCATTCGTAATTTCCTCGCAGCCGCATTAACTTCTTTCGCTGCATCTTTTATCTCTTTGTTATCGGCTTTTACTTTTGCTTTGAGGCTTTTTTCGATATCTTTCCAGTTACTTTCTCCAGATTTTTCTAACTCATTTATTATCTCTTTTAATGATTTTTCTGGAATAACAGCATTTCCTCCCTCAGCATCAGCTTCATAATATGAATTTAAATTTTGATTTAATTTTCTGCTAAAGTCCATTGCATTTTTACAATCCGTATCTCCTGATTGACAATTGGCATTTTGCATAAAATCATTATTGATTTTTATAATTTCGGCACGACTGTCATCATTAAGTTTCTTATTAAAATCCATGTTCCTAATTGCATCATATGCTTGACTGTTTGTTAGTATATCTGAACGCGTAGTTAATAAATTGGCATAGTTTTGTTCTGCAGCATTTAATTCATCTATGCTCTTCCTAATAGCTCCATTAAGACTGCCGCCAGAACTATATCTCTGTTCCATTTCAATTAATTTCGCATTCTCTAACGCAATAGTTGCAATTGCCACTTCTTGTTTGTATTTAAGATTCGCTAAGTTTTGTTCTGCAGCAACAGCTGCTTTTTCTGATTCTTCTTTGTTTGCTGTTGCTGCTTTTGCAGCATCTCTTGCAGTTTTAGCTGCCGTTTCAGCCTTTTTTACTTTTTCATCAATGCCACTTGTCGACTCGACTTTCTTATTTCCATTATAAATGTAGACTGTTTTATCATCAGCAGTTGTACCTGTCGTTACGAGTGTTTGATCGATTTTTGGAGTTCCATCTTGGTTCTTTTCGGTTTTTGATTCGATGTAACATTTATCTTCAGTACATACAAGGTTTCTTCCATCGCTTAACGGTACTCCTTTATTAAATTTGAATGCATCAACATTATTACCAACTCGAGTCCATTCTTCAGGATCTGCTTGAGCAGCACTAATTATTGTTCCGCATCCAGTACTAGGATCGCTCATCGCTGAAATCATTCCTTGTACATCCATAACTTTTTTTATTTCTCCGATTATTTTTGTTGCAGATATTGCGTTGTTTACAACAACACATGACCCGTGTAAAAACTTTCCGACAGGAGTTGGAGGAGTTTTACTTGTAATTCCTATTAATTTACATGCCCATGGATTTACTAAACCAAAGAGTGCAATAGGATCTTTTACTGCTTGACCTAATCTGCTTGCAGTATCTCTTATTAAACTTGCACCAGGCACAGCATTAATTGCACCGCCAACAAAAAATACGCATGTTGACATTTTTTTCTGTTCCATACAAATAGAAATATCTTGACCATAAGTTACATATTCTTGAGAAATACAACTTAAATAATTACAATTAATTCCTTCAAGTGTTTTATAATGATGTATTACAGCAGGAACGCAACCAGTAGCTACAGCAATAGGATAGCTCTTGTATGGATTCATTGAATCTGAGAATTTTTGATAACCCGCTGCATTTGCAATAGATTTAGTTGCATCGTTATCCATCCAACTTGTTGCAGCTTCTTTCAACTTAGAATCACATGTAAAATATACACAAACTTCCTTAAATGCCGCGCAAGGTGCTCCTTTTGTAAATTCATCCATCGCCAAATTATAATTACTTGCAACTTCTGCAGTCGCCATTGCTGGAGCTGCAAGTGCAGGCACTGCTGTTGCAGTTGTTGAAGCAGCAGTTTGAATTGTGCCCATAATTATTGTTGATTGATCCGCACGCGCGCACACATTACATATTGTTGTTGCGACTCTAACTCCTGTATCCATGTATTTTATTACTTTTTGTGTTTTTTCTACTTTGCTTGCAACACTATCAATTTCAAGTTTTAATTTATCGCCAAGCGCAGGTTCATCTCTGAAATTTATTGTTATTGAAAAATTATCTAATTCTGATTCAGAATAAAAATAATTTCCTTTCTTTGAATGTGTAACAATCGGGCAATTAAATTGTAATTTTTGAAGTTTATCATATCTTCCGTCATTGTTTTCGCGTATACTAATTTTTAAATAAACTGATTCATCTTGAGCTCTTATTAATTTTACACTTACAACATCAGTATCAAATCCTGTTTTGTTAATTTCAACAGCATAACATTTTCCTTCAGGATTAATGTCTAATATTTCAACAGTTGATGATGATTGTAAATTAACTCTTGCAAATATTGTTCTTTCAAAGTCCATATTTTGTCTTGAGAATGTTTGACTTGATTGTTCAACGTTTAATACTTTCCAAAGATTTATCGACTCAGTTGATGTTTTTAAAAGTTTTAATTTCATGCTTTTTGTTGTATCCCAACCAACTATGTCTTCAACAATTATATTAAAATCATATTCACCAGGATTTTCAATTCCAGGAACTACTGTAACACTACATCTAAATAATTTTTCTTCGATAGCACTCTTTATACAACTAGCAGTAACATTACCTGCAAGAACACTACTTGCATCTACTATAAGTTTAATTATTGGGCTTGACTCATCAGTTATATTAATTTCAAATTCGAGTCCATTTTCGATTGTTAATGCATTAGCACCAGTTATGCTTGTTACATTATATGCCAATATTTCAGGAGGAGTAGCATCACAAATTAGATCCCTTGGCACGCCACCATCTACTTTATTTCCTGAATCATCTTTGCTTCTAATTCCGTCATGTCTTATTTTTAATTTTACAATTTGATTATCTTGACAATTTATTCTAGTGGAACCAGTGCAGACTAAACCTTCGCAACCATCAACTAATTCTCTTTTTTGTCCGACTTGAAAACCTATATTTGCTTTTGTAAATGTTGCTCTTTCATCTTCCATAATTATTTTTATCGTATTAACTTTTCCAGATGAAATATAACACGTTTCTCCATCGCATTTATCTGTTCCTAAAAAAGTAACTTTTGGTTTGGAATTATCAATTGTGAATGTTATTGTTGTTATATTTTCAATTTGTGCTCTATTTTCTTCAGTTTTAGATACGCCAAAAATATGTATATTTGCAGTATCAGTTACCATTTTTAATGTTAGTGCATTTACTTTGCACGTAAACTTTCTTTGCTCTTCTTCGCACAAAGGAGATAATTTAGAATAATCGACGCCAGAATAAATTCCATCAGGAAATAAATCTGTAGCACTAACATAAATTTCTTCAAATGTTTCTCCAACATCTAAAGTATAATTAAAAACTAAATTTACAAGAATAGGCGCATTAGGAGAAATATATATTATTGGTTGAGCTCGTGCATCAACTATAGAAATTTCACTTAATACAAGAGCCTCAGAGCTCGCTGAAAGTATAAATACTAATAGGAATAAAACTAATATTTGTTTCTGTAAGTGCAACTCTTCCCCTCTTTACTCACCTCTCTCTAATACATCATTTATATACTTTTCTAAAAATAGCATTAAGAGAAATTAATTAATTTAAGCACAAATAACTCTAAATAAAGAAAACGCGAATTAATCCCCGAGCTAAAGCACGAGGCATTTTGACATTCGCGTTTTCGAACTTGTGAGAGTGATTCAGTCACTGCGGTTCCGAACATTCACATCGTGAATATTCATCCACACCCTAAATGCTCGGAAACAAAGTTTCCGGCATGTCACAAATCTTTGATTTGCTACAGGATGTGGTATTCTCACTCTCGCAAATAAAGAAAACACACAACTTCACAAAAAAAATACTTTGTAAAAATTCTACAAAAAAACATAAACCTTACTTAACAAAGTATATTTATTTTACTTTGCCTTCGAGATTTTTATCGATTAATATATTTCCTTCAAATTCATGTCCATCAATGAATACTTTACCCTCTTTAGCCTCTATCATGGTTTTAAAAAAATCATCTACAGTTATTTCATTTGCAGGAACACTCTTTATTCCTTTGAATGTTATTTTATCGCCTGAATTCATGTCAGGGCAATGCAAGACTCCAACTTTGCCATCTTGTCCAGCTGCAAGAAGCATTCCAACACTTAAAACTCCTCTTAATTCAGCAGGTTTTAGATTATAAACAAGAACTATATTTTTTCCGACAAGTTCATCGATTGCATAATGCGGAACTAAACCTGAAACTATTGTTCTCTCAACACCTGCTATATCTAAATGTTCTATATATAATTTATCTGCTTTTGGATGTTTTTCAACAGAGATTATTTTAGCAACTCTTAAATCTATTTTTGAAATTATATCTGAATTATCTAATTTATCTTTATTTTTATCATCATCAACATCATTATTAGATTTATCATTCGATTTATTGGACTCGACATCCTTCACATCATTAAATTTATCTTTAACAGTCTTATTTGATATGTCTTTTTTTAATTGAGAATTTTCTTTTTTATATTTATTATCATTATTTTTTTTAGTTGTATTTGCAACTCCTGCATTTAATTTATCTTCTTGCACTCCACCATATTTTGATTTTAATTTTACAACTTCGTCATCTTCTAATTTTTTAAAAATCACAGCAGATTTACCAATAGTATGATTATGCAGTGGAACTTTTAACTCTGATAAATTAAAGTTTTTTTCCATTCCGAGTTGTTCTTGCATTTTTTCTGCAACGCCAGGCATTACCGGATATATTAATATTGATAAATCTTTAATCATATTTGCAAGAACTGCAAGTGAATTTAGAGCTTTTGATTTATCTGTTTTTATTGTTTGCCAAGGCGCTTGTTCTTGAAAGTATTGATTCGCTTTTTTTGAAAGAAGCATGACTTGTTTTAGTGCTTTTTTTAATTCTATTTGCGAATATGATTCTATTATCTGTTCAACATCCTCATCATAAACTAAAGGTTCAGTAATTTGTCCTATTTGTCCTTCATTAAATCGCTCTATAAAAGTTAATGCGCGATTTACAAGATTACCAAGGTTTCCTGCAAGTTCATTATTTATTTTTTCTTGTAAATCTCCCCATGTAAAATTAGTATCTGTTTTTTCAGGTCTATTAATCATTAAATAATAACGCCATTCATCAGGACCTATACCTGTTGCCATCGCATCATCACCAAAAACTCCTATTCCTCTTGATTTTGAAAATTTATCACCATCATAATTCATATATTCATTTACATTTAATGTATCAACAAGAGTATAATTATCATTCGCTCCAATTAATGATGCAGGGAATAATATTGAATGAAACGGAGTATTATCTTTACCCATAAATTGAACTAAACGAACATTAGTGGGATTATGCCAAAAGTCTTTCCAATCTTCTCTGAATTCTTTTGTTATTGCAATATATCCTATTGGCGCATCAAACCAAACATAAAATACCTTATCTTCATAGCCCTCAAGCGGAACCGGAATTCCCCATTTCAAATCTCTTGTTATTGCTCTTTCTTTTAGTCCTTCATCAAGCCATGCTTTCGTCGTCATATTTGCATTATCCGACCATTTATCTGCTCTTTTTGAAAAGAATTCTTCGATTTTTGGTTGCAATTCATTAAGCTTAATGTATAGATGTTTAGTTTTTCTAATAACTGGTTTAGACCCTGTTAATTTAGATCTAGGGTTTACTAATTCTGTAGGATTTAGAAGTTTACCACAATTATCACATTGATCTCCTCGCGCATCATTAAATGAACAATGCGGACACTCGCCTTCTATGAATCTATCTGATAAAAACTTTTGTGCTTCTACGTCATACATTTGTTCTTCTTCTTTTTCAACAATAAATCCATTTTTATATAATTTAAGAAATATATCTTGTGTAATTTCAATATTTTCTTTGCTTGTTGTTCTTCCAAAACAATCAAATGAACATAAAAACCACTCATAAACTTCTTTATGTATTTTGAAAAAATGATCTGTTGCCTCTTTTGGAGTAAGATTCATTTTCATCGCAATTGATTCAGTAGTAGTACCGTGCTCATCTGTGCCTAAAACAGATATAACATCAACACCTTTCATTCTAAGAAATCTAGCATACACATCAGCACTAATTATACAAACCATTGTTCCTAGATGAGGAACATTATTTACATACGGTAATGCACTTGTTATTAAAGTTTTATTTTTGAATTTAATCACCCACTATACAATAGAATTTTCGTAGTTCTATTTATTATTTGTTATTTTTAATTATTTGTTATTTTAACTTAAGTTTAATTAGAGTTAATTAACTCAACTTTTAAAACTTCAATTTTAATCATTTTAATCAATAGTCATTTTCCCATCTAATTATTCTTTTTATAATATCTATTTTCTCGCTCAATTATTTTGTTTAGAACACCCTCTATTCCAATTAATCTATTTTTTTGCTCTTCATCAAAATGAACATCTTTGAATTTTACTTTACGTGACGTTTCTTCAACGGCAGAATATAAATTGTATGCAATTTTAATTAAATCAGTAATTTCATTTATTGCATCAAGAACCTTAGGTTCGTAGAATTTTATCGACTTTTTATAAACATCTAAGTTAATAAAATCTTCAATAATCATTTTTTTGGCAGAAATATAAGTTAAATCTGAAAAAAAATCTTGAGCATCAATAAATCTTTTATTAAATTCGTATAACTCTTTACGTTTTTCATCAAGTTGATTTTGAATTGAATATGCTAATTTTGCTGAAACTGTTTGTTTTGAAAAAATAAGCGCCACAGATGGAACTAATGGTGCAGGAAAACTAAAATATTCATTAATTGTAGTTATAATATTAGTTCCAGATAATAACTCGCCTAAATTTTTAAGATCAGATGCAGTATCTTTTAGATACACTATATCATCTACAAGATTATCTGAATAATTTTCATAAGAATTAAAAATTTCTATTTTTTTTTCATTAAATACTTCTTCATTATTCGCTCGAACACTTATTTGTATTGAGCCTAATAAATCAAAGAAACTTAAATAATCTTTATTTGTTGTCGGGTTTGTTTTTAGAGATGCCATTTTTTAATCAACTAATTGTGTTATTGTGAATTAACTAAGAGTATTAAATGCCTATTTTAATACTTTTTCAATAGATATTATTATTTTTAACAAAATTTATATATGAGTTACTCCTTTAACATAGTTATGACACACAAAGCAATAGACCAAAGTTTAAAAAACATACATACTGAGTTAAGTACCATAATACTCGCTGAACATGATAGAACAAAAAGCGCCTATGTTGAAGCTCAAAATAACTTACACATATTTAACAAAATAACCAGCTTAGATTGTGCATCATATTCAGTTTCTATACACCTACCAGGACCACCTAGAATTAGTTCAACTATCGACGTTGAAAATAAATCGCTTAAAGATGCAGTATCTCTTGCGGAACAAAAATTTTATGAACAAAATAACAAATTTGTATCAATCGATAATGCAATTTATCATGCATTCATAAAATTAGGACCTAATGAAACAAATTTAGTTGAAATTCCAAGCCGAATTTTAAGAGAACATATGCAAGCATATTTACCTAAAAAATAAAAAAATATAAAAAAACAAATAATCTATTCATCATCATCTAAATCAGGAATAGGAACTGCAACTTTACCTTTTTTTTCTTTTATCGCTTTCATTTTTTTTGTAATAGGGATTTTTCTTTTACAATTTTGACATTCAAAAACTACAGCCTTTACGCCCATATATGTTTTTCTCTTGAATGGAACCGCTATTTGATTTGCTTTTTTACATCCACCACAAGTATAATCCACATTAATAGTTAAAGTATCTTCATATTCTTCTGCAGGCGCAATATAATTACATGCAGGACAAACATATTCTTTATCTCTAATTTTTATTTTTCCAGTTTTTTCGTTGTGAGGTTTACCCATCATCGCTTTTTTACATTTCGGGCACGTTTCTCTAAATACCCATGCTCGAAGAGTTCCATCTTCTGTTGATCTTCGAGTAAAATAAACAAGTTCATCCATATTGTCTGGTTCTTTTAATGCCATTTTTTCATCCTCCTAATACTCAATTTATTTTTTATTCATCGATAATTAAATAATAAATGTTAATTTCTATTTATTTAGTTTCTATTTTATAATATTTTATTCTTTATCAATTTATATTGTATTTTTTATAATATTTATTTTTAATTTATTTTTTCACGTTTAATTTCAATTGAAATTGCGTCGTTGAGCGTTCTTATGTATCTTGGACATTCAACATACTCGAGATTTTTATCTTCGCAGTACTTTATTAATCTTTCTTTTTCTATTAATGAATTAAATGCAACTAAAACATTAATTCCCTCATTTTTTAAATTAATAATATTAAATCCTTTATTCTCCAACTCATCTTTTACTTTTTTAGATTTAATATCCCAAAACGAACGTTTTTTTGCAAGATTATTTATCGAATCATTAAGCCTAGGAAAATCTATTTGTTCAAGCACACTATTTTCTTCCTCTAATAATATTTCTTCTTCATCAACATAATTAAGTGCGATAAACCCTCCACCACCAGACGATAACGGTTTTGCCTCTCCAAAACTACAAACGATTATATCTCCAATTGTTGCATCAAATGTACCTATAGAACCACAACAATCATTTATCAAAATTATATTTTTACCTTTGATTTTTTCTTGCACTTTTAACATATCTTCCATAAATGAATATCCAGGCATTGAATGCATTATCAATATTGCATTACTTTGAATAATTTCTTTTATTTTTCCACAATTTTCTTTATTATTTTCTTCATCATGATTTTTATCATTTCTATCATTGCATATATTGTAAGAGCCATTATTATTAGATAACATACAATTATCTAATCTTACAAGAGTTAATTTGTATTTTTTGGCATAATTTTGATAAGTTATCCAACCGCCTTCTTTTTGAATTAACAAAAATCTTTCTTTAGAATCATCTAATTTTTTTATCGCGATTTTAAATGCCAAATCTATAGATTTATTACATCTTCTTGTAAAAAACACTTTTTCTTTTTTTACAAGAACTTCTAATTTATTTCTAGTAAGTTCAAGCAATTTATCATTCGATTTATCATTCATTTTATTACTCACATCAATAATCACACATTAACTACCATTATGCTGCGCATTACTCCAAATCATTACTCAACACCAATACTCAACATAGTAATATTCACTAATATAAAAATTACTCAGATAAAACATTTTTGGTTTTTGACCCTATAAATAATTTAATAACCTCAACAAAACAAATAAAAACAAAACAAACACCACAAAGACAAATCAAAACAAACAAAAACAACACAAATCAATCACCACAAAAACAAATAAACAAACAAAACCAACAAAAAACCACTCCTCTTATAACAACAACTACTAAAATCATCTTTCCTAAAATCACATTTCTAAACTAATTTTTTCAAAATACATTCTGCAGTACAGATAACTTTATAAATTCCACAAAAAAAATAAAAACACTATCGGTAGTGTTTGAGGAATAAAACAATCACTACATTTAGTATTTATTTTTAGGGAGTAAAAATGACGCAAAACGATAACTAGCGTTAGCTATGTAAAAAAATCCTTAAAAATAAAAATAAAATATGAAAACATACAAAAAAACTTAACATACTAAAATACAAAAAAACTAAATTACATAAAAAAAACAATAAATTGAACCCAAAATGAAATGCCCATATTGTAATCATACTGAAACCAAAGTACTCGAAACAAGAGAAACAGAAGAAGACATTACTCGACGACGAAGAGAATGTTTGAAATGTGAAAAAAGATTTACAACATATGAGCAAGTTGAACTAACAAACATTGTTGTCATAAAAAAAGATGGCAGAAGAGAATCATTTAATCGACAAAAACTAATAAAATCTCTTCAAATAGCCTGCCAAAAAAGAAACATAACTCAAGAAGAAATCGAAACTTTAGCATCTAGCATAGAATCAAAATTAAGAAATATTATCGAAAAAGAGATAACAACAAAACAAATTGGCGAACTTGTAATGAAAAGTCTCAAAAAACTAGATCCTGTAGCATACATTAGATTTGCATCAGTTTACCTTGATTTCCAAGATACTGATTCATTTAGAAAAGAAATTGAAACATTTAAAAAAAATTCGAAAGAACAATAAAAAAATTATTTCAAAACAAAAAAATAAACAATAAATACTGATTTTGAAAAGAAACACATAGGGGGAGAAATAATGAGAGGCAAACAAACAAACACAAAACCGCATCAACATGCAAGCAATGCTAATGGAAATGGTAATTCCACTAATAACTCTAATATTTCAGAGCAAGAATTACAAATACACCCAAAAGGCTACAAATTTTCAGATAAAGGACTATCATTTAAACGTGTTTTTACACGAGAAGATAAAACTCCAGTTGAAATGTTTGAATATGAAAATAGAAAATCAGTAATAAAAAATGCAGACGGATCAATTGTTTATGAAATAAATAATGTTGAAGTCCCAACATTTTGGAGTCAAGTTGCAACAGATATTCTCGCTCAAAAATATATACGAAAAAAAGGAGTTCCTCAATTCGATGAATTAAACCAACCAATAATTGATAGAAGCACAGGAAAACAACTTTTAGGTTCCGAAACAAGTATAACTCAAGTAGCACATAGGCTTGCAGAATGCTGGAAAGATTGGGGTGCAAAATACAGTTATTTCAAATCAGAACAAGACGCTAAAATATTTTATGATGAAGTAGCATATATGCTAATTAATCAAATGGCTGCACCAAATAGCCCTCAATGGTTCAATACTGGTCTCGCCACAGTTTACAACATACGAGGAGATCCTCAAGGTCATTTTTATTGTGACCCAATAACTGGTGAAGTAAAATTATCTGAAGACGCATACACAAGACCACAACCACATGCTTGTTTTATTCAATCAATAAAAGATGATCTTGTAAGTGAAGGAGGAATATTCGATCTAATTATTAGAGAAGCAAGATTATTCAAATACGGATCAGGAACAGGAACTAATTTTTCAACTCTTAGAGCTAGAGGTGAAAGATTATCTGGAGGAGGAACATCTTCAGGTTTAATGTCATTTTTATTAATATTTGATAGAGCAGCAGGCGCAATAAAATCAGGCGGCACAACAAGAAGAGCTGCAAAAATGGTCTCACTAGATTTAGATCATCCTGACATAGAAGAATTTATCATGTGGAAAGTTAAAGAAGAACAAAAAGTTGCAGCACTTGTTGCAGGAAGTATAATTTGTAAAAGCCATCTTGATAAAATTATGAATGCAGCTTATGAAAAAAAATCAACTAGCTTAAAAGAAAATACTTCATTAAGAAAAGAAGTCAAAAAAGCATTAGCATCAAATGTTCCAATAAATTACATACAAAGAACCCTTCAACTTGTAAATCAAGGAAAAAAAGAAATAGATTTTGTTGTAATGGACACACATTATGAATCAGAAGCATACAATACAGTATCAGGTCAAAACAGTAACAACTCAATTAGAATACCTAACAAATTCTTTGAAAGTTTACAAAAAGATGATGTTTGGCACATGATTAGAAGAACAGATAAAGGAATACATAAAACCGTAAAATCCTCGGCTCTTTGGGATAAAATAACATATGCTGCGTGGATGAGTGCAGACCCAGGAGTTCAATACGATGACACAATTAATGAATGGCACACATGTCCTGCGGATGGTCGAATTAATGGAAGTAATCCTTGTTCAGAATACATGTTTTTAGATGATACTGCATGTAATCTTGCAAGTCTTAATTTAACAAAGTTCTATAATATTAAAGACAAACAATTTGAAGTAGAAAAATTCAAACATGCAGTACGTATTTGGACAACAATACTTGAAATATCAGTTTTAATGGCTCAATTTCCAGGAAAAGAAATTGCGAGAAAAAGTTACCTTTATAGAACACTTGGACTTGGATATGCAAACATAGGCGCATTACTAATGAGAATTGGTCTTCCATATGATAGTGATGAAGGCCGAACAGTTGCAGCATCAATTACTGCAATAATGGGAGGAGAAAGCTATAGAACTTCAGCAGAACTCTCACGCGCATTAGGACCATTTGCAAAATATTCTGCAAACAAAGATGACATGCTTCGAGTAATAAGAAATCATAGAAGAGCAGCACAAAGTGCAAAAACAACAGAATATGAAGGACTCACAATAAAACCACAAGGATTAATTCCAGAAAATGCACCAAGTTATGATTATTTAATAAAATCTGCAAGAACATCCTGGGATGATGCTTTAACTTGGGGAGAAGAATATGGATATAGAAACGCGCAAGTAACAGTTCTTGCACCAACAGGAACAATTGGTCTTTTAATGGATTGTGATACAACTGGAGTAGAACCTGATTTTGCACTTGTTAAATTCAAAAAACTTGCAGGTGGCGGATATTTCAAAATTGTAAATCAATCAGTTCCTGAAGCATTAACAAATCTTGGCTATACACATCAAGAAATAGATAAAATAATAAAATATTGTATTGGCCACGGCACACTTAAAGGAAGTCCAACATTAAATCACGACGTACTTAAAGAAAAAGGATTTGATGAAGCAACAATTAGAAAAATTGAATCTGAACTTCCAACTGCGTTTGAATTAAAATATGCATTTACAAAATGGGTACTTGGAGATGACAAATTAAAAGAATTAGGGTTTACTGAATTGCAAATAAATGATCCTATGCTAAATGTTCTTGAAGCTTTAGGATTTAATAAAACAGACATAGATAAAGCAGAAGAATACGTTTGTGGAACAATGACTCTTGAAGGCGCACCTGCCATAAACCCAAGTCATCTACCAGTATTTGATTGTGCAAATAAATGCGGTAAAAAAGGAAAAAGATACATCGAATACATGGGTCACATAAAGATGATGTCCTCTGTTCAACCTTTTATAACAGGCGCCATAAGTAAAACAATAAATATGGATAAAACTGCAACCGTTAAAGACATTAGTGACGCATACATTGAATCATGGAAACTCATGATTAAAGCTGTTGCATTATATAGAGATGGAAGTAAATTAAGTCAACCACTAAATGCAACATCAGAGGATGAAGCAGAACTATTAATGATTCGAGACTCTGAAGATATTGATGAAACAATAGGACCGAAACAAATTCAAGAACACATAACCTACAAATTAAGACAAAAGAAAATGCCACATAAACGTGCAGGATTTGTTCAAGAATCAGTAGTTGGAGGACAAAAAGTCTTTTTAAGAACTGGAGAATACGACGATGGAGCACTCGGCGAAATATTCCTTGACACATACAAAGAAGGCGCATCATATGGCGCGCTTCTAAATTGTTTTGCAATTGCAATATCAAAAGCTTTGCAATACGGAGTACCTCTTGAAGAATTTGTGGATTCATTTACATTCACAAGATTTGAACCATCAGGACCAGTCATCGGCCATCCTGCAATAAAAAATGCAACATCAATCCTTGATTATGTCTTTAGAGTTTTAGGCTACGAATATCTTGGTCGAAAAGATTTTGTGCACGTTAAAACCATGGAAACCTCAGACACTAAACCTGACTCTTCAAAAGTTGATGTGCCAAAAGAAAAACAACTAAGATTTACTGAAAGAGAAACAGAATCATTTGAAGCCAAAAGTAAAGGATACACAGGCGAACAATGCTCGAGTTGTGGTTCGATGAAACTTAAACGAAGCGGATCTTGCTCTGTTTGCGAAGATTGTGGTAATACGACTGGTTGCTCTTAAACAAAAACAAACATAGGATTTTGTGCTCGAGCAAAGCGAGACACAAGCGTTGTTAACGGGCGCAAACGTTAGTGGTAATACAACAGGTTGCTCTTAGAGACAACGAATAATTTTTTTGTTTTATTTTTTTCTTTTTTTAATATTTCTTTTTTTTTCTTTTTATTTTTTATAAAATAAATTGTTCATTATTATATTCATTTTCCATTAATCTAAACTATTTCAAAATATAAATTATATTCTCTTTAAAATAGCTCTTCTTCCATCAGAAATAATATTAACATTAATAGTTAAATCTTTAGATGATTTTAACATACGATAATCAGTTAGTTCTTTTTCTGATAAAATATCATATTTAGGCATAATAACTGAAACTTGAGGTTTGAATATTTTAGATATTGCAAGATGACCGTTAATTAATTTTGAAAGTTTAGACTCTAATTTAAATACCTCTGCAGGTTCATCTTCACATATTTCAATTTGTAGTTTTCTTTTTCTCGTCATTATCTCTGAAAAAACAGACTTATTATGAGTATCAAAAGAACCCTCTTCATCAACACCAATATTAAATATGGGATCTCCGCTAATTTTATTTTCATCATGATATGCATAAATTACCGTCACTTTACAATTAATTCCTTCATTCGAGGTTGCACCTCTTACAAAACCCGCTTCAATTTCGCCCCTTGCTAAACGTCTATCTATTATAAAATCTGCAGGATTAGAATCTCTAACTCTATGATATTGTAAAAACATATTTGATAAACCCTTTTTTCCATTCATTGTAATAAACTCCATTATCGGACAATGAAATTCATTAAAATTATTAAGTCGTTTTATATCACTATACTTAGTTACTAAATCTAATGTACTATCTTTTAGTTTTGCAAATAGAGGCATAACGAATTCTTTTTCAAAATTAATATTTCCTAGTTTTTTATTGTAGTTAACAATAGAATAACTAACCAAAGTCAACTTTTTTTTAGAATCATCTCTAAATGTTAATACATGATATCGTTCAGGAATTGCATCATCTTCAATAATTGTTCTTTTATAACCTTCAATTTTTGCCCATGGCGAAAAAGAACATTCTTCTTTAAATTGATTCAAATCAATACCCATTAACTCGCAATATTCTACATATGTCGGAGTTACAAATGAGCGTGCATCATTAATATCAAAATATGTTTTTTTTATTTCATCTAGATTTTTTAACTCAGAACTATTATTTAAAAAAGCACTAAAATATGTTCTATTTGACCCAAGTATATTTGATTTCAATTCAAAACTATCAAGCAAACCTGATGCGCCATCATATTCTTGAACATGCTCACTTCTAAGAAATACTCTGCCATGTGATCGAAAGGCGTCTTCTAAATTTTCAAATCTTCTTGCAACCATAAACCCGCAGGATGCGACATAGTCGCCGATTGTTTTTTTAGGTTGACCTTTAAGCCTACTTTTATCTTCTAAATAATAATCAGCACTCATTAAGCCCACACATATTACTAAAATCGTTATTTTGTATATTTCTGTTCTTTATTTTTCTTTATCGCATCTCTTGCTTCAGAAAGTAACACATCTGCTTTTGGCGCATAGTCTTTCATAGCATCTATGTGATCAAATAAATTTTTTTTACACCAGTAACCCTTAAGACCATTATGATCAAATAAATTTTGTTTATACCAGTAACCCTTAAGACCATTATCATCAATCATTTCAATCATTTCAAACATTTGTGCATTATGAGTCATATATTCAACTGTTTTTTCACGATGTTCGATAAATTTAGAATCCATACATTCTAAGAGCTGTTTTGAAGTTACTTTTTGTTCTGCTAATTGGTTTATCAAATCCATAAAATTATCCTCTGATCTTCGAGCATAACTCACATTTGATTCGTATTTGGCATCAGCTAAAACATGATGCAAACTAAATGCATATTCTACAAGAGGCCCAGATGAAACTCTTTTTCTATTTGCAATTTCCAATACGTTTTCATCATAATCCCTCATACCATTAAAAGGCATTGGTAAAACTAGCGCAAGTCTCTGATAAGAATTTTCAGCATCAATCATTTTTAGTTCTTCAGAATCAAGCACAATATCAGGATAATACAATGTCTCTTTAAGTTCAGTAAATACTCTCTTTCTTTCACCAAATATACTTACTTCTTCTGCTTTAGTAATAGGTGTAACTGCAATCGGTAAAACATCAACGCCTTCTTTATACATTCTATCAAAACAAGAATCTATCGTCTTTAATAATTCCAATTTATTAATTATTGTTGATCTATATGATGAATCTTTTTTAAATAATTCTGTTAATTCTTTATACATACTTGTTAATGACATTTTTAATTCCTCTATGCTTAATCATCTAATTATTCAATTATCACTATCAAGTAACAATATTAGTATTTAAATATTTCTATTTTTAATTGCTCCTCGAATGTTATTTAATAATAACTACTTAAATTATCTTTAATAGAATAACAGCAAACAGAACAACAGCAAACATTTATTAAAAAGAAAAAAATTCTTTATCTAGAAGGTATTTAAGAGAAATGAAAGACACAGACTATATCATCGTTCTAAAATCTATAAAAGAATTACCATTTAATGTAGGCAAAAAACTATTAATGGATTTTCTTAGAGGAGATGATGAACATCCATCGATTATAAACAATCGACTCGATTTACTTTCAAGTTTTGGATTAATTAATTGTGAAAAAGACGAATTAGAAAATTTAATAGATTCCCTTCTAAAAGAAAATTACATCGAATATACGAGCGTTCAACAAAATAAATTTTGGAAAGTTCTAAAACTCACAACAAAAGGAATGGCAGAATTAAAAGATCCAAAAAGAACAAATACGACGCCACAAAAAATTAAAGAAGTCAAAACAGAAATAACCCCTCAAGACATAGAATTATTCAAAGCATTCGAATTCTTTTTATACAAATATAATGATGATCAAAAAAAAGCAATCACAAGTCAAAACAAAAAAATAATATGCATAGCAGGCGCAGGGTCTGGAAAAACTAGCGTTCTTACAAAAAGAATCGAATTTCTAATAAAATTTAGAACGACAAACCCAAGCAAAATACTCGCAGTAACATTTACAAGAAAAGCAAAAGAAGAAATGAATCATAGATTGCAAAATGAAGGAATATTAGATGTTAGAGTTGAAACATTTAATTCATTTTGTGAAAAAATTCTAAATCTTCATGAAAAAAAAATTTATGGAAAACCAATGCGAGTTATGACCTATAAAGATAAAATTTTGGCAGTTAGAAAAGCATTACATGAAAACGAAATATCAACTGATAGAGCACTAAAAATATATTTTTCAGAATCTCAAATGAGATCAAAAACGCCAGAACAATTAACATTATCTTTTGTAAATGATATTTTTCTTGTTCTCGACTATATAAAAAGCAAAAATAAAAATATAAATGAATTAAAAAATTTAAAAACTGAAGATAAAAATTCAGCCGACCTTCTATATAAAGTATGCTCGCATGTAGATTCACAAATGAAAAGTCAAGGATTTAGAGATTACACAGACCAATTAATGGATACAATAAAATTCTTTAAAGAAAATAAAGAATTCATTCCAAAATTCGAACACATTTTAGTTGATGAATATCAAGACGTGAACTGTGCACAAATAGAACTTTTAAACTTGTTAAATTCACCCTCATTATTTTGTGTCGGAGACCCTAGACAATCAATATTTGGTTGGCGAGGATCGGATATAAATTACATATTAACATTTAGCGAAAAATATGAAGATTCAGAAACAATAACTCTTACAAAAAATTATAGATCAACAACACACATAGTTGATTTGATGAATAAATCTATAAAAAAATTAAACATGCTAGATTTAGAATCAGCACGACTTGGAGATAAAGAAATTAGACTTTTAAATTTTGATACTGAAGATACAGAATATGAATTTGTAATGCAAAGAATTCTTCATTCTAATTTAAATAGAGAACATATTTTTGTTCTTGCAAGAACAAATAGACAACTAAAAGATATTTCTCAAATTATGCACCAAAAAGAAATAAAACATATTCTAAAAAATGATGAAATAAATAAAAGTGTCGACGCCAAAAAAGGAGAAGTTACTCTTGCAACAATACATGCAATAAAAGGTCTTGAAGCTAAAATGGTTTTTGTCGTTGGATGTACCTCTTTAAATTTTCCTTGCAAAACAAGCGACCATCCTGCAACAGAAATAATAAATATTGAAGAATATAATAAAGAAGAAGAGGAACGTCGATTATTTTACGTTGCAATAAGTAGAGCCATGGATTCTTTATATTTGACTCACACAGGAAAAAATCATACTTATTTTATAACTGAAGAAATGAAAAAAATAATTTCTCCAACAAATCTAACTTCAAATAATAACAATAATTTATTTGAAGAATTAAAAACTTGGAGATTACAAAAAAGCAAACTTGAAGGCGTACCACCATACATAATAATGAAAGATAATACTCTGCAAGAAATCGCGAATCAAAAACCATTACTTATCGAGGAACTTCACACAATTAAAGGCCTTGGAGATGCAAGAATACGCAGATTCGGAAAAGAAATTCTAAAAATTGTTAATCAGTGAATTATAAATTAAACATAACTAAATTAAATACAAACACAAATTAAATACAAATTAAATACAAACACAAATTAAATACAAATTAAATACAAACACAAATTAAATACAAATTAAATACAAATTAAATACAAACACAAATTAAATACAAATTACCTTTATTTAGAAAATCAATGCAAAACATACATCAATAGAGCATTCGTATTGTTCAATTCATTATTTTTCAATTTTACGCGCTCATTAATTTTATTATACTTTAATCTTTCAAATTCTAATTCTTTTTGTTCTATTTTTTTATTTGAAGACTCATAATTTGGAGTAAGAGTATAAACCATTGCCGTTAAAGCAATTGATGTTGCAGTTAATACAGCAGCTAATCCTAATTTAAAATTTGAACTTTTATTTTTTATAAATTCTGGAACTCTTTCTGATTTTTTTGTTCCTAAAAAATCTCTATAAAAATCAACAGAATAACCAAGAAACCAACCCGCACCTAAACCAAAACCTATACTTAAGGCAGTTCCTCCAATTATTTCATTAGCATCTCTTGAACCTGCAACATAATAAAATGCAGGAGATATAATTAAATTATATCCAGCCATATATATAACATCGTGCATAGTTTGAAATTTTTCTAAAGACGCATCATTTATTTTAATCAATTTTCTATATTCATCTCTACCTTTTGAGATGAAAGCCCCAAATCCAATATATGTTGTCACGGCGGCTAAAATTCTTGCTTGAATAGATACATCGTCAGACATTTCCAACACTACTTTTTCTAAACCTGCAAAAATAGGCATAGATGCAGCAGTTAATGCAGTAGAATCTACAAAGTTTTCTTTAATTATGCTATATGTTTTAAACAATAATCCTTGATTATGAGATTTGTTATTTAATTCATTTCTACTAATCATATTACTTAGAAATTCATTCCTTTTTATAAAATTTATCAATGTTACCACCAAATAGGGAAAACTATTTAAATGAGTTTATCTATCTTATACATAATTAATACAAATCATACGCTAAATCATTAAAAAAGAGGAACACATATGAACAACGAAAAAATATCAAGAATTTTATTCTTTTCGCTAGGCATAATTCTTACTCTTTTAATTATAACAACAGCCAATGCTTTCAAAAGCAATAAAACTGATGATTTTTACGACAACATAAATTCAAACACGCTCTTAGACATAAATACTCCGACATCAGAATTACAACAATCTCAAGAAATTACTAGAAATAAACCCTCTCCTGAAAATTTTTTTGGAGAAGAACAAATCAAAGTTTACAAAGACAAAGTAATAATTGATGCTAAAAATATTCAATGGGCAGGATTTGAAGATACAAAAAGCATGCTACCTGTAATAAATAAAGACTCAAATGCCTTGCAAGTAATTCCGAAATGTCCTGATGAAATAAAACTTGGAGATATAATATCATACACCTCAGAATATGCTCCAGGAGTAATAATTCATAGAGTAGTATTTATAGGTCAAGATGATATCGGAACATATTTTGTAATGAAAGGCGATAACAACCCCGCATCAGATCCAGGAAAAATTAGATGCGAACAAATTCAAAGAAAAGTTGTAGCCATAATATATTAAATTTCTTTATTAAATGCTCTGCCCCAAATAGAATCTTTTTGTATGCTGCGCTCACCGATTGATGTAATTTCTCGTTTATTGCCGAGTCTATACCCCTCAATGTGTGTTTTTAGTGGTGAGCTAGGCAGCACTGTTTTTATTCCTTTTGGGACAGAGCCTTATTAAAATAACTAATCTATCTTGTATTGAGAAAAGTTTATAAATATTTTAAATTAATCTTAACTTCATGAATGATTCTAAACACAAAGTATTACTAATAATACGAGACGGATGGGGCTATAGACGAACAAAAAAAGACAACGCTCTTGCATCAACCCCAACTCCTGCAACTGATAAATTAATGAAAACTTATCCTCATACTTTTTTAAATGCATCAGGCGAATTTGTAGGTCTTGAACATGGATATCAAGGAAACTCTGAAGTTGGCCATATGACGATAGGTTCAGGAAGAATAATGTATCAATCAATGGAGCGCATACGCAACTCAATAAAAGATGAGAGTTTCTTTTCAATACCTGAATTTTTACAAGCAATTGAAAACGCGAAAAAAAACAACACTTCATTGCATTTAATAGGTTTATTACAAATTGCAGGAGTACATGCACACATAACTCATTTATTTGCTCTTTTAGATTTATGTTCTAAACAAAATTTTAAAAAAGTACACATCCATATAATTACTGATGGTAGAGATTCACCAGTTACTGAAAGTCTAAAACGCATAGCTGAATTAAATAAAAAAATTAAAGACTTAGGATTTGGAGAAATTTCAACAATATCCGGTAGATTTTACACCATGGATAGAGATAAAAGATGGGAGAGAACAAAACAAGCATATGATTGCATCATACGAGGAATTACAAACATCGAGTATGATAATGTAATTAAAACCATAAAACAGAGCCATGACGAAAATATTACAGATGAATTCATTGTTCCAAGAAAACTAAAAAATTATGAAGGCATAAAAACTAATGATTCAATAATTTTCTTTAACTTTAGAACAGATAGAACAAGACAACTAACACGAGCAATAGTTGAAAAAGAATTCGAAGGTTGGATGAGACAACCTCTTAATGTTTGCTATGTTGCAATGACTCAATTTTATAATCCTATGAATGCGCTTGTCGCATTTAAAGATATTGAATTAAAAAATTTACTAGGCCAAGTTATTGCAAATAACAATTTAAATCAATTTAGAATATCTGAAACTGAAAAATATGCACATGTAACTTTTTTCTTTAATGGACAAATAGAAGAACCGAATAAACATGAAGATAGATTGCTTATTCCATCACCACATGTTGCAACTTATGATTTAAAACCTGAAATGAGCGCACATACAGTTAGCGAAAAATTAATAGATGCAATAAAAACAAACAAATATGATTTTATTGTTGTTAATTTAGTAAATGGAGATATGGTTGGCCATACAGGGATTCTTGACGCCATAAAACAAGCAATAACAACAGTTGATAATTGTTTAAATGAAATAACAAAAGCAGGACTTGAAAATAACTACACTATGCTTGTTTTTTCAGATCATGGCAATTGCGAGGATCAAAGCGAAAAATGGAGAACAAGCCACACAATAAATAAAGTTCCATGCATATTAATATCAAATGATCCTGAATTAAAAAATGCGACTTTAAAAGAAGAATGCGGACTTCAAGACATCGCTCCAACAGTTCTTGAACTTTTAAATATTACAAAGCCTGAAGAAATGACCGGAAATTCAATAATAAAAAGAAATTAAAAAAACTTAAAATAATTTAAAAAAAATAAAACGCGCTTAATGTTTAAAATATTTAGGTGCAGTTGCACTCAATGATTCAACGTCAGATCCGAATGTTTGAGATTTTGATCCATATAATCCTTCGCTAAAAACTTCGCAAGGTGTAAAACCATATAATTCATTTGAAAGTTTCTTTCTATCATCAGATTTAAGCAGAGCAGAATAAGGTATTTCTATTTTTTTACCAACATTTTTTATTTTAAGTGCTTCACCATTAGATATGCTATCTTCGATAAACTCTCCAACACGTAATAAATCATCATCAGATGTAAAAATATCAGATATTTCTTTATTTAAACCATTATCAAATAATCTATTTGAAACTGGAAACTCTGAAATTTTTGAATTATATCTAAAATTACATTTAGGCCCAACACTGTATGCTTCTGTTCGTGATTCGCCCCCTGCAATACCTATAATCTTTAGTTTACTTAACTTTGTATTTTTTCCCATATTTTTTAATCCCTCGTCACTGTTTTAATAAATGTACATAATAAAAAATAATGAAAAAGAAAGATGTCAAACCGCCATTTATATACTTTTCTCTTATCACCACTATAAAGTAATTTTAAAATAATACGTTAAAAGAAAAACAATAAAAACCCCCTTCCCTAAATCAATAGCATGACACAAAAAATAATCATCGGAAGCGACCATGCAGGTCATGAATTAAAAGAAAAAGTAAAAGAAATTCTTGAAGAAAACAATCTATCAAAAGAACACATGACACTAATCGTTGATGTTTCTCCTAAAAACATTAAGACTGATGATTATCCAGATTTTGCAAAACAAGTTGTTAAAAAAGTTCTTGAAAACAAGGATGCTCAAGGAATTTTAATCTGCGCAACAGGAATAGGTATGAGCATTACTGCAAATAAATTTAAAGGAATAAGGGCAGCACTTTGTGCGAGCGAAAAAATAACAATAATGTCAAGAGCAGATAATGATTCCAACATTCTTGTTCTTGCAGGCTCAGAAAAAAATTCAGGAATAAAATATACTGATAAAGAACTCAAAAAAATAGTTCTTGCATTTCAAGAAACAAAATTTCTAGGCGGACGACATCTTAGACGAGTTAAGAAGATGGAAAAATAAATCATATTAAAAATAAAAAGTTCAGAATAAAAAAGAAAAAATACAAAAAAAATTAGAACTTTGCGTATTTTATTTTGTCTGCAAATGCATCTTCTATTCTTAAAAGTTCATTGTATTTCGCGGTTCTCTCGCCTCTTGCAGGTGCTCCAAGTTTAATCATGCCTGCACTTATGGCAACAGCTAAATCTGCTATAAATGCATCCTCAGTTTCGCCTGATCTATGACTAACCATAACTTTCCAACCATTACTTTGAGCAAGTTTTGCAGCTTCGAACGCTTCAGTTAATGAACCTATTTGATTAACTTTGAGCAATAGCGCATTACATGCTTTCAATTCTATTGCTTTTTTTATACGTTCAACATTTGTAACAAGTAAATCATCGCCTACAATTTGAACTTTCGCACCGATTTTACTCATTAATGATGTATAGCCTTCAAAATCATCTTGATCAAATGGATCTTCAATACTTATAATATTATATTTTTTTGTAAGACTAACATAATACTCTACAAGTTCCTCTGTTGTAAAAAAAGTATTTGATGACACTTGATATTTTTTAGTTTTCTCATCATAAAATTCTGAAGCTGCAACATCCATTGCAAATGCAATTTTGGATTTATGACCTGATCGTCCAAGCGCAACTTCCATAAGATCTAGTGCTGCTTCTGGAGAATCTATAATAGGCGCAAATCCTCCTTCATCTCCTAAACTTGTAAATTGTGTACCAAAGCTCTCAGAAATGACTTTTTTTAATTCATGATATGTTTCACAAACCATTTTTGTTGCTTCAGCAAAAGTCTTTGCTTTATATGGAACAATCATAAATTCTTGAAATTTTAAACCATTTCCAGCATGAACTCCACCATTTATAACATTACAAAATGGAATTGGTAAAGTAAACTCTTTATTATCATATAATGACCCTAAATACTCATGAAGATGCATATTATATGATATTGCGCCAGCTCTTGAACATGCCATACTAACGCCAAGTATTGCATTTGCACCTAAATTACCTTTATTTTTTGTGCCATCTTTTTGTATCATCATATTATCAATTTTTCTTTGATCATCAACATTAACTCCAATTAATAATGGACTTATGATATGACACACATTATGAACTGCACCATAAACTGATTTTCCTTGATAATCTGTTTTTTTATCTCTTAATTCTATTGCTTCATATTTACCAGTGCTTGCACCTGATGGAACAGCAGCAGTACCTGTTGCATTATCCGTATGTACATCAACTTCAATCGTCGGATTCCCTCTCGAATCCAGAATTTGTCTTGCATGAATTTTTTCAATTTTCATATTCTACCTCTCACCAATAAACTATTACTAAATATAGTATTTAAATTTTGAGGTTATGCTTACCTTAAAAATCTAATTTATCCTGCTTTTTTAAGTTCTTCTTCTTTATTGTGCCTAAAGGCAATTCAACAACAAAAGAAGATTCACATTTTGGATAATAATTTGTAAATGGTTTAAAATTTTCTTTTAGCTCCACTATTTTCTTGTTTTCATCAAGAAATATTACATCGATAGAAAAAAATACAAACCACATAGTTAAAGTTACTTTTCTTTTCTTATTAAAAATAAAAATATGCGCCTCGTCAATTATTCTCTTATGAAACATTAATCCTATTCCTTTAGAAAAAGAATTATTTTTAAACTTTATAATTTTACAAATAAGTTCCTTATTCTTTTTAGTTATTTTTTGAAGCATAAATTTAATTAAATTTCAATGTTTAAAAAACTAACGATACCCCAGAGGAATTACTTTAACATGGAAATTAGAATAAACATCTTTTCCTGAACTATACTGTCTTGCAGATATCCCTCCAAGTTTTAATGCTGCTTTTTTAGATAAATCTATAACTCTAACTTGACCCTCAATGAATGTATATTTATTAGGTCCTCCTTTAGAGTATCCGAAATTCCCAATATCAACTGCCTTAGTTACAATAGAATTACCCGTTTCCAGGTTAATTATTTTTAAATGCATCAATTCATATTTGCCCTTATTTATTCTAGGCGCCCATTCGCTACCTTTTGGTACCGCGCAAATAATTTTTTCTTGAGAGAATACTCCTCCTGAAAATAATTTCTTTCCTTCAAATTGATCCGCATAAATTGTTGCAGCACCAACTACCTCTTTGTATTTAACTATACTCTTTCCAGTAATATCATTTCCTATTGTATGCAACTCGTTTTTAAATGTCTCAAAATCTAAAGTGTTTCCTTCAATTTTTTCTTTAAAACAACTTAAATCATTAATATTTTTATCAATATGTAACGTTTTACCATCACTAAAATCATCAATTAAAATAGAGTTCAATATATTTAATTTCGAACCATAATTAGATTTAGGAAGTTCAAATATTGCAGCACCAACACTAAGACCTACAACTGCAAATGCAGTCAATAACATTTTATTTATTTGAGTATAACTTTTTTTAAATGTTAATGTTAATACATCTTCACCTTGCATAACTAAATTTGTCGCAACATCTATACCGCTAATAGTTCTATCTTTTAAAAAACTATAATTATCACTTGCAATTTTTTCTAAACTATTAATAAACTCAGGTAATAATTTTAAATCCTCTACAACAACGCCTAAAGAAAATAATTCATTTTGTTGCTCTTGCATTAAAATTTCTTCTAAAATACATGCACTAACACGCGCATCAACTAATCGTCTATCCTTCCTAATATAACTTCTTCTATTATTTGTATATTCCATACCCTATCGCCCTTATTCATCAATAATAGAAAGAAAAATTCTTTTTTAAAACTTGTGAATTATACTAAACGAAAAATTTAAAGAAAACTCCCCAAAAAAAAATTTAAAAAAAGTTCAACTCAAAGTATTAAATATGCATTATTAAATATGTATTATTAACTATGCATTATTAAATACGCATTATTTGTTCTCAGGTTTTAATTTATTTTTACAAAAACTTCCTGCAACAAGCAATGGAAATGTTATCGTAAAATCAGACCTAATTTTTGCAGTTGGAGCATTAACTTTTATTTTTGCCCAAGTCTTTGCTTCTTCGCAATTTCCGCCTGAATCAGACCCATCATATTCTGTAGCTGTTGTTAAATAAACTGCATAATCAAATCCTTCTCTAAATATTTGTGCATTTAATGCATAATGCTTAGAAATTCCGCCTCCTAAAATTATAGCTCCTGTTTTTTCTTGTTGCAAAACAAAATCTATTAATTTAGTTTGATCCTGAGCAACATCAATGAAAAAGTCTTTATTTTTTTGTCTAAAGAAATATACTAAATCTCCAAAAGAACCATCCATAATACCCGGACAAAAAACAGGAATATTATTTTTTGCTGCCCAATACAAATATGAGCCTTCATTATTTATATCGCATCCTAAATCAAATGCCATTTCACTTGGAGCGATTGGTCTTTTGAGTGTTTTTTGTTTTTTTAACATTTTTTCAAAAAATGGAGTCATAAATTTTTCAAAATACAAATATCTATCATTTGGAACAAAAATATTACCTATTCGCCCAACTCCTAAATCAAATAGCGCTCGCCCTTGTACATCAAAGTCTCCAAGTTTAAATTCATTAAGACTTTTAATTATATCTTCCTCAATTCCACTAGCACTTGTAATTAAAACGTGAACTAGTTTATTTTTTACAAGATACGTTATTATTTCGCGAAGTCCTGAAGAAATAGCATTTCCAGTAAATGATAAAAAAATCGTCGCTTTATCTTCAATCATCATATTGGTTATTTCAACACCTTTAAACAATTCAGTTCCTTGAAATCCTGTTGTTGAATAACTCTTCATAAACTCTAGAAAATCAAACTCTTTCTCAAAATCATACCCCTTTATATTTGGATGATTATCAAGACTTGTTGTTCTTGCCATATGTTTTTGTTTTGAGGCATATTCCGTCTTTTTTGTAGTCGCATCTTGATTTTTAATATATTCAGAATTGGTAAATTCTGAACTTCTATCTTGATTCATATTTTCTTTATGTACTTTTTCTTTAATATTTGTCTTACTTTTTTTAGAATATTCCTTAATCTCTTTTATCATTTAGAAATCACCAAAAATTTTAAACTTGACTATCAATGTAAATTACATTGCCTGTTGCATCAACTACGTCACGACCAAGAACATCTTTACAATCAGCACAGTTATCAGTTTCAGTTTCAGAACAAATACCGTCATAATTACAAACTTCAGGTTCACGCATACAACCTGCAACTGTAACTGATAATACTATTAAAATTAGGAGTAATGCAAATGTAGTTTTTGAATTCATAACAATCACAACAATGTAAAGGATTCATTATTTAAATAGTTTAGTGTTTTTTTGAGAAATAAACCAATCACAATGACTCCCTATACAAACAATGACCCTTAAAAATTTGCCTATTATGATCCGGAAATTTATCTAAAATTCGACGTTCTAATTCAGCCACACTATCAAGCATTATATTTCCAATAATTGTTTCATTTCCAGGACAAGGACTCACTCTTCCATCCCCATATATTTGCATAAATTCCATACACGGAGTTGTTGCAAAATTATTAAACATTTCATGCTCAAAACCATACTCTGAATCTATTTTTGATACAAGTTCTCTCATTTTAACTTTATCTTTCTCACTAACTATAAACGATTCATCTAACTTATCTTTTGTACTTCTACCTGCGGGCAAATAGAATGCAAACATTATCCATAAATTATTATCTCTACAATATCTAAGTGTGTTTTCTACTTCATAAATATTCTTTGAAGATACAACCATATCAAATCCTAATCGTGTTGTTCCATCATCTTGAATTTTATTAAATCCTTGAGAAATTAAAATATCAATTGCTTCATTTCTTTTGTTAAAAAAATCATTTTTTTTATCTCCCACCACAAAATTTTGATATTTTGCATCAAATAAACTATCGCATTTTGGAAGAATACTCGTATCTAAATCATATAATCTTTTTACAAATTCTCTATCTCTCAACCTTGTTGCACCATCTGTAAATATAATTGAATGTATTCCTTTAATAGATGTATATTTTATTATTTCAAAAAAATCCTTATCAAGAGTTGGCTCTCCTTCACCTAAATAATTTATTGCATGAGTTTTATTATCTGCTAATCTGTCTATAATATTTTTTATTTCATTTACCGTAAGAGTTTTTTTATTTTTATCTGTAAAACAAAAAAAACAATCATGCAAACATGCATTTGTCATAGCTCTAAAATCAACTATTGGTAATTTATCACTAGATCTATACTCTTCTTCACTTAAATCCCATCCTTTGAGTACAGCACCAACACCTATTGGTACTTGTCCTTTTTTAAAATATTCTTTCTTTGATTTTTGTATCATTTTACTATTAGAAAGTTACACTTAATAGATAAATGTATTTATATTATTTTTTACCAAAATAACAATATTTAAATAATAAATGTTATAGTGATAAATATTATGTATAAATTAGATAAAAAAGATTTAAAAATACTCTCAGAACTAGATTCTAATTCTCGACAATCAAACAATCAAATCGGGAAAAAAACTAAACTTAGTAAAGAAGTAGTAAAATATAGAATAGATAATCTTATTAAAAATAACATAATAATAAAATTTCAAACAATAACCAATTACTTTAAGCTCGGAATTGTTAAATTCAAACTTTATTTAAGATTAACAAATGCCAATAAAGAAAAAATAAATGAAATCGCTCTAGACCTTAAATACAATATTAATACCGAATGGGTCTCAATTACAACAGGACGATGGGACATTATTGCTAGTTTTTTAGTACATAATGTTAACGAATTTGATGATGAAGTTCAAAACTTATTAAATAAATTTTCCAATCACATTCAAGAAAAGGCCATGACAACAACACTATATCTTGCACATCATAAAAGAGAATTTCTATCACCCACTAAAGAGATAAGTAAAATAATTTATCACACAAGCAAAGACAAACAAGAAAAAATAGATCAAATCGATGAAGAAATCATAAAATTAATCACAAATAATGCTCGCCAACAAGTAACTGAAATTGCTAAAAAATTAAAAATTACTCCTAGAATTGCACAATATAAACTAAAAGAATTAGAAAAAAAGAACATAATTTTAGCATACAAAACACACTTAGATCCTAAATCTATGGGAAGATTATCTTGTAAAGCAATAATATATCTCTCAAATACCCCAAAAAATAAACTTGAACATTTTATTAATTATGCATCAAATCTTCCTGGCGCAGTATGGCCGCAAAGAGTAATTGGTAATTGGGATTTTGAACTAGACTTTGAACTTGAAAATTATGATGAGTTTCAAGACATAATTTTAAACCTTAAAGAAAAATTTCCAGATATTATTAAAAATCATGAATTTTGCATAATGTCTAAAGAATACAAATTAGATTTCTATCCTAACGCGCACCCGATATATAATCAATAATTTTCAAATAATACCACCAAAAACTTATTTAAGAAATTATTCAAGAATTTATTTAAGAATCTCTGACAACGCAATAGCGCTTAGAGCACTCTTCATTAATTGTTAACTAAGTACGCTTAATATATCAATTAACAAATCTTCAAATTCTGACATATTATCAAAATGCATCGCATCAGGAACCATAAATACAGTTTCACCAATCATCGCACCTAAATGCTCAACATCACTTAAATTTACAATTGAATCATTATCACTAGCATATACAAAAAAATCATCAACTTTCTCTCTAATACTTTCAAAATTATATTGTTCATCATCAAGACTGCCTGCAATAAAAAAAGCCGCAGAAACAGGATCGACTCTGTTTTCTATAATTTTAAGTGCAACCTTAACACCGAAACCATACCCGATAATCATCGAATTAGAATCAAGCGCATTTGAAAAAGCATCTGCTTTGTTAAGACAGTCATTAACATCATCATTTGAATCTAAATTAAAAATTAGAAGTTTGTGTCCTCTTTTGTCTAATTGTTTGCTAAGCCAAGAATACCAAGAACTATTTGCATCAATATTTTTTTCTCCGATTAAAAGCACATTCACCATTTTCAATCAACTATTTTGATTCATTACATGTTTTGGTTAAAATATTGTTTAAATCTTGTTTACTACTAAATAAATTAATTTATAGAGCTGTTTAAAATATTATATATTTAAGCTTTTTTATTTTTTGGCTCTGTCTCAAATAGAATCTTTTTGTATACGGTCGTTAACACTCTCGTCTCCCTCCGGGATACTGCGCTCACCAATTGATTTAGTTTCTCGTTTGTTGCCGAGTCTATAAACTTCGATATGTTTTTTTAGTGGTGAGCTAGGCAGTAGTTTTTATTCCTTTTGGGACAGAGCCTATTTTTTTATAAACTCATTCTCAAAACTTCATACCTTTCATGCCTTGCATTTTCTGCATCATTTTTTGCATGTCACGTTCTGAGGTTCCTGGTTTTAGAAGTTTCATCATTTTTTTTGATTGACGATATTGTTTTAACATTCCTCTTAACTCAGTTGATGAAATACCAGACCCATTACTTATTCTTTCAACTCTTATATTAGTTATAATATCCGGATTTTCAAGTTCCTCTTTTGTCATACTATCCATTAAATATTTCCATTTGACTATTTTGCCTTCTTGATTTTTTATCATATCTTTAGGAATATTAGCATTGCCCATTCCTGGAATCATATCCATAACTTTTGTTAAGGGACCAAGTTTTTTCATGGCCTGCATTTGTTCATGTAAATCTATAAGATTGAAATCACCCTTGAGCATTTTTTTGCTCATATCCATTGCTTCTTCTTCGCTTATTGCGTCTCTTGTTTTTTCAAGTAATGCTTCAAGATCTCCCATTCCAAGAATTCTTCCAACAAATCCTTCAGGTTTAAATTCTTCAAAGTCATCTGTTTTTTCTCCAACTCCTATGAATTTAACAGGCGCTCCAGTAACTGCACATGCAATTAATGCGCCTCCTCCTTTTGCGGTTCCATCAAGTTTCGTAATTATAACTCCACCAACTTTACAATTATCATGGAATGCTTTTGCTTGTTTTTCTGCTGCTTGACCTATGTCTGCACTCAATACAAGCATAGTTTCATCTGGTGCAACTGCTAAATTGAGTAAACTTAATTCACCTATAAGTTCGTCAGATAACGCATCACGTCCTGCAGTATCAACAATTACTAAATCATATTTTTCTAGTTCTTTTTCGAATTTTCGATAAAGCGCAACTGGATCTTTTTCTTTTTTATCTCCGAAGAATTGTACATTGATATTTTTTGATAATTGCTCTAATTGATCGGCAGCAGCAGGTCTCCATGTATCAGTGCTTATTACTGCAGTTTTTATTCCTCTCTTTTTAAAATAATTTGCAAGTTTACCTGTCGTTGTTGTTTTTCCAGTACCAAAAAGACCAACAAGCATAATTTTGTATGGAGAATTATCTTTTGAATTATCTTTTAAACTAGCTTCTCTTTTTTCTTTAATTCTTGTTAGAAAATCTTGTTTTTCGCCTTTTCCGAGAAAATTTACGAGCTCTTCATAAACGATGTTGATTAAATGCTCTTTTTTTGTAACAGTTTTAGGAACTTCCTCATTTAATGCTCTTTCTTTAATTTTTTTTGTTAGCTCTAAAACTAATTTAACATTAACATCTGATTGTAAAAGAGCTCTTTGAATATCTTTTACTAATTCATTAATTAATTTTTCATCGACAAATAACGCTTTAGTAATTTTTTGAAGCGTACTTTTTAGCGAATTTGATAATCCATCAAGTACCATTAAGACGGTAGAATGAAGAGATGTTTATAAATTTTTGTGGAAAATAACTGAAAAAATAAATAAAATAAAAAATAAATAAAATAATACAGAATATCAATACTTTGTTGCAACCATTATGAGTTCATGCGATGAAGGTGTAAATTCTTCTTTATCAAATGAACCATAAATTTTTACATCGCTAAATCCGCATTCTTTAGCCATATTTTCATATTCTTTCGCTGAATAAATTCTAACACTGTATTTACGCGCCTCTAAAACTTTACACTCTGCATCATCATATGTCATCCATTGACCATTTAATCTTTTATTCTGAGAATTATAATTTTCTAATATTATTAATTTTTTTCCAGAAACAAGATTTCTTACTTCATTAAACCTATAATTTCCTGATTCAATCATTTCAGAACTAACATCAGTGTGAATTAACAATTTTCCGTCGTCGCGCAACACGTCGTAAAATCTTTGCATCAATCGTTCGTTCTCACCTTCGAAGAAAAAAAAGCCAAATGAAAAAAACATATTAATAATAGAATCATACTTAATTTGCTCGCTAAGCATATATAATTTATTTATATCTCTCATATCCATTTCAAGAAAGTTTACCTGACTTCGCCAATTTTCACCAAGCAATTTATGTGCCTCAGTAATTGCTTTTTGTATATGAATAGAATTTTTATCAACTCCGCAGACGCTACCTATCGAAGGATAGTCTTCTCTTTTTTTGGCTAAAGCAATACTGTGCCTTCCGTATCCGCATGGCGCATCCAATATATCTACTCTTTGTTGCTTTTTAGTTATGCCTAATACATTTAGTATGCCTAATACTTCCCTATTTGTGCGATCTTCAAGATTCTCAGTCTTACCTGGAAT
Organism: Candidatus Woesearchaeota archaeon; assembly: GCA_041660865.1. Lineage (GTDB taxonomy): Archaea > Nanobdellota > Nanobdellia > Woesearchaeales > 21-14-0-10-32-9 > 21-14-0-10-32-9. The sequence continues at coordinate 47,332 of JBAZVO010000001.1, read as the reverse complement.
AAATCCTTCTAAACTATTATCCCCTCCAACATAATTATCTCCAAAAAAACCATTTTCTGCATTCCACCAAAGATCATTAGATGAAACATCATAACTAGAGTTCCCTTCCTTCTCAAATATCTCACTCATTTTATTTCTTCCTCATACTTTATTTCTTCCTCATACTTTTCTTCTAATATCCTATACCAAACTATTTTACTTCTCATTTACTATTTAGTGATAACCACAAGATATAAATATAATCGCCGTCGGTTTTAGCCGACAATAATAAAATTTAAATACTTTAAAGATAATCTTAACTCATGCAACAAGAACTCATGAATTATGGCCTATCGGACAAGGAGGCAGCAGTCTATCTTGTTTGTCTAAAAACAGGGCAAGCAACAGCAAACAGACTCTCTGAACTTTCAAATTTAGCAAGAAGCACAACTTATGACATTCTCGAACAATTAAAAAATAAAGGACTAGTAACTACTTGCATCATAGATAATAAAACTCAATTTAATGCAAATACCCCTGACGTTCTTCTAACTTCTTTAAATGAGAAAAAACACAACATAGAAAAAATATTGCCCTCATTAAAAAATATTTATAAAAAAATAGAAGACAAACCAACTGCTGAAGTTTTTCAAGGTAAAATCGCAGTAATAAAATTATTCGATGAAATATTAGATAACGCTAAAACTCTAAAAGTTATTGGAAGCCAAGGCAATGCACTTGAAAAAATAGGTTATCATCCAGAAAAATTCAGACTTAAAAGACTGGAAAATAAAATAAAAATTAAACAAATACTCGAAGTATCAAAAGACGCCAAACAAATAAAAAATGAAAAATATACAGAAGTTCGTTTTTTAAAATCTCTTAAAAATTCAAAAGAAGCAATCTTTATTTTCGACGATTATGTTTACCATCTCATATTGCAATATGAAATAAGCGCCATTAAAATAAAATCTATTGACCATGCAAACACGATGAATATTATGTTTGATGATTTATGGAATTCTTCAAAAAAATAAATATTTTATATCAAATAAAGAAAACTAGAATACAAACACGAACTTAGAAAAAAAATTAAAACAAACAAAAAAAGAAACAATTAACACAAAAAAAACAACCCAAAACAAAAACAAACAAAAAAAGAAACAAACACAACAATTTAAAAAAATAATCAAATCAAAAAAAAGTTAAAAAAACCCAAAGAAAAATTAAAAAAAATAATTAAATCAACTACAACTTAAATCGCACTCAATAATCTCTATTCAAATATCTAAATTATGAACTTTGTGTGCGTTTTGCTCGATGAATTGTCTTCTTGGTTCAACTTCTGAGCCCATGAGCATAGTAAATACTTGATCTGCCTCTATTGCATCTTGTATTGTTACTTGTTTTAAAGTTCTAGTTGCAGGATCCATTGTTGTCTCCCATAATTGATCAGGATTCATCTCTCCTAAACCTTTGTATCTTTGAATCGAAATATTTTTTGAATCTCCTAATTTTGCTAAAACTTTATCTTTCTCACGTTCATCACGAACATATATTTTTGAATTTCCTTTTTTAATTAAAAACAATGGAGGTTGCGCAATATATACATAACCTGCTTCTATTAATGGTTTCATATATCTAAAGAAAAACGTAAGTATTAGCGTCGTTATATGACTTCCATCAACATCTGAATCAGTCATTATTATTATTTTATGATATCTTGCTTTTTGCAAATTAAATTCTTCACCTATGCTTGTTCCAAGCGCAGTTATTATAGTCACTATTTCATTTGAAGAAATTACTTTATGCAATCTGGCTTTTTCTACATTGAGAATTTTTCCTCTTAACGGAAGAATTGCTTGAGTTTCTTTACTTCTTCCTTGTTTTGCACTACCACCTGCGCTGTCTCCTTCAACAAGATATACTTCACATTTTGCAGGGTCTTTTTCAGAACAATCGGCAAGTTTTCCAGGCAAAGATGTTCCTTCAAGTAATGATTTTCTTCTTGTTAAATCTCTTGCTCTTTTTGCAGCCTCTCTTGCTCTTGCTGCAGTTAAACATTTTTCTATTAATACTCTTCCAACTGCAGGATTTTCAGACAAATAAGTTGTAAGAGACAAATTAGTTGAACTCTCAACTATTCCTTTAACTTCGCTATTTCCAAGTTTAGTTTTTGTTTGACCTTCAAATTGAGGTTCTGGAACTTTAACTGAAACTATAACTGTCAAACCTTCTAGAACATCATCACTTGACATTCTCATATCTTTATCTTTGAATAATTTATTACTCTCAGCATAAGAATTAAGTGTTTTTGTTAATGCAGCTCTAAATCCTGAAACATGTGTTCCGCCTTCAGTTGTATTTATATTATTAACAAAAGATAAAAGCATATCTGTATATGAATCAGAGTATTGTAAACAAAGCTCTATTTGTATATTATCTTTATCTTTTGTGAAATAAATAGGCTTACAAATAGGTGTTTTTCCTTTGTTTAAAAATTCTACAAAGCTAACAATTCCCCCCTCGTAATGAAATTCTATTTCTTTTGGTGCATCGCTTCTTTCATCTATTAAAAGTATTCTTATTCCTTTATTCAAAAAAGCAAGCTCTCTTAATCTTGATAGAACTTGATTGTACTCATAAATTGTTGTTTCAGTAAATATTTCAGGATCTGCCCAGAATTTAACCGTAGTTCCTGTTTTTTCTGAATCACCGATAATTTTTAATTTTTGAACAGTAATTCCTTTTTCAAATACTATTTCATGAGTTTTTCCTGCCCTTTTAACTGTTACTTCAAGTCTTTTTGAAAGTGCATTAACAACACTAACTCCAACCCCATGAAGTCCGCCTGAAACTTTGTATGAATCTTTATCGAATTTTCCACCCGCATGTAATTTTGTTAAAACGAGCTCTACTCCATGCAAACCTGTTTCTTTGTGAACATCAACAGGAATTCCACGTCCATCATCTTCAACTGTTATTGCATTATCTTTATGAATAATTACTTTAATTATAGAACAAAAACCCGCCATTGCTTCATCAATTGAGTTATCAACAACTTCTTGAATTAAATGATGAAGACCACGAGGACCCGTACTTCCAATATACATTCCAGGCCTTTTTCTTACAGCTTCAAGACCTTCTAAAACTTTTATTTGTTCTGAACCATATGATTTAGGCTCAGTTTTGGAACTTGCGACTTCTTTAACTTCAATATTAGAATCATTGTTTTTAATAGTTCCAATTTCTTGTGAATTTGTCAATTTTTCTTTTTCGTTCAAACTTAAACCCTCTCAATTAAACAAGATTTTTTCTCGTCGATAAAATCACTAATTTTATATTATATAAAAATAACAATTTGTTTATAAAGTTTGCGCATTAAATTGATTTTAGAAATGCAAAAATACACAAATAGACAACATTTCTTCTAATAACATAATTAAATATATATTTAACATGAAGAAAACTAAAATATATTAAACAAACTTAATTATCAAACGCGTCTAATTGTTAACAATCGTCAATGTCTTGTTGATTCGATTAATTTATCCATTTTTTTTCTTAAATGTTCTTCTGAATTTGATGTAATAACTACTTTTTTTTCAAATAATTTAAGACTTTCTTGCATTTTTGCAAGATCCATCTTCATTCTATTTACAACATCTAGACTCAATTTACTCGCATTTTCAATTTCGGTTTTTGATTCATATAATTCATCTCTAGTTGAAAAATCAGCTAATTTTACTTTCATATTATTAATTTCTTTTGTTATATCCATATGCAATTCTTGCATATTTTGTCTATCTTTTTCAAATTTTTCAAATGATTTGAATTGTTTTTCTGTTTTTAGAAAATATTTTTCTGTTTTATCAGCATGTTCTTGAGATAGCATAATCATTTTTCTAGTTTGCGATAACATCTCTGATGTTTCATGATTAAGTTGAACTACTTGTTCAACACCCTTGTAAAATTCTATTTTAGTTCTAACTGCTTTAACTGACTCTACAAGTTGAGTCATCAATTCACGATTTGCGTCTAATTTTTGTTCAAATGATGCAAGTTTCGCTTCTTGCTTTTTAATTAATTCATAAAATTTTTCTGGTTGAACACTTGAAACTAAATCCGTTGTTCTTGCGGATTTCACAGTGACTTCGCCTATTTCACGTTCAGCATTAGAAATTCCTCCCCTTAATTGTCCTAATTCTTCAGATAAATGCATAAATCTTTCATTAGTTATTTTTCTAAATTCATTTAAAGCTTCAAGTTTAATTTGAAACTGATCAAGTATAATTTCGTTATTTTGTTTTTTGGATCCTTTTTTAGGTTTTGTTTCTATTATTTCGTCAGAATTTTCATCATCTGAATCATAGTCCTCTTCCTTTTTTTTCTTGAATATATTTTTTAATTTGACCAAATTTATTCACCTCAGTTTTTGAAAAAAATCTTTAAGTCTCGCTTCTACTTTTCTTAATTTTGAATTATCTTTTTGAGCTCGAGCAACAGTTAAATCCCCTTTTATATCAAGTAATTCTAATTGTTCTTTAGATCTACCTTTTTCTTTTTTTAAAATAATCATTGCTTTTTTAATTAAATTGTTTAATTCCTCATTAGAACTATTTCTTTTCACACTTAAATTACTAAAGTTATTAGTTTTAATATTAGCTCCGCTAATTTGAGAATTATTTTTAGCAGCCACTCTATCATTATTTTTTTCTTTATTAGAATTCACAGCTACACTTTCGCGAATGTTTTTTTTAGACGTATTATTTTTTTGACTCAATATTTTTTTATTGTTTTTATTAATAACTACTTTTTCTTTTTTTGTTTTATTTTTAGTAGAATTACGAGTTCCATTACGTGGGCCATTATTTGCTTTGCTTTTTGTATTTTTATTCTCTGACTCTTGATTTGTGTCTTCATTATTTGAATCTTCGCTCATTTCATTACCTAAATCATCACGAACAACATTCGATTCTTTATTTGTTATATTTGTATTTGAACCAATAGTTGCAGACTCATTTGATACTCTTACTTTTTCAAATTCTTTTTTCGCAAGCGCCACATCTCTATCTATTTCTTCTTGACTTACAAGTTCGATCGCATATTTTTCAGGAACAACTCCTTTAGTTGTCCATGCACGTTCAAGTTTTGATTTAAGTGTATCAATGTAAATATCAACTATACTAAAATCTCCAGATTTTAATTTATCTGATGCTAATTTTAATTCTAACTCTAAATCAAATACATCTACATTAATTTCTTTCAATTTATTAATTTGATATTCGCAATCAGCAAACATTAAATTATATTTTTGATACTCCGCTAATTCTCTATCAGATAATCTTGTAAGACTATGAAGAAGAGGTCTGAAACTTACAACATATGGTTGACCTTTATTATATGCACTATTTTGAAACATACCCGTTCCAACATTTGCTTTTACAACAACATGCAACAACTCATCACCATATTTGACTTTTATTCTCTCAAGATCCGTTTCATCACGAGTTCTCATTTGTATTTCTGTATTAATGTTGGCTTTTATTTGACCAATAAAATCAGATAAAACTTGAGATATAAGCATAATTCCTATACCCCACTTTCTAAATTCTCTACAAGCACGCTCTATTTGCATAAATCCAATTCCGCTACCACCAAATTTAGGAAGCAATCGATGTACTTCATCATAAACTAAAATAACTTTTAATTGCGATGATTCTTCGAAATTATCTGCAAATACTTGCCTTACTGTATTTGCAACAAATATATCCATATCTTTAAAATCTAATTTATTTAATGCAAATACATTTATTTCGCCAGGTTTAATAATATCTTTGATTTTAATTTTTTGTCTTGCATCTGTAACTAAATGTACATTTCCATTAAATGCTCTTGCATCTTTTTTCTTAAGTGAAAAAGATTCATATAATCTTAACATTTTTTTATCAGTATTTTTTCTTAAAAATCCAGACCATTGAGCTGTTGGATCAAATACTACAACTGCAATTCCTTTTGATAATGCTTCTTCTATTATTACTTGCGCCGCAACAGTTTTTCCTCCTCCAGTACTTCCTGCAACAAGCGCATGAGTTGTCATTTTATCAAGTTCAAAAAATGTTCGTATTCTTGTTTCAGCTATATCTCCTAAGAATGCCGTTCTTGGTCCTGGCGTTGGCAAAGATGCTCTATCTACATTAACATGATATCTCTTTTTACTTTCAATGTATTGATGAAGTTTATTATATGCAACCCATCCAACTAACCCTAATATTATTAAATATATAAAATGATAAACTCTAAAGAACCAAATTCTCATTCTTAAGAAATTACTTATTTGCGTAAACATCGGAGTTCTAATTGAAATTGTTTCAGTTTTTTTTACAACAAATGTTTTATTAAACATTTCATAATTTATTGTTGCTTGTATAAAATAATCTCCATACGGTGCATTGTTAGGTATCGGAATTAATACTATTTCATTAAATGATTTTTCAAGATACATTTCAGTTTTATTCGCAATCATAGCACCAGTTGTACTATCTATTACTTGTAAATTTACAACCAACGATCCATTTTGCGCTTTAGGAAATATAGAATCGAATCTAATCCTTAGATCTTTTCCAGGAATCACAGTTGATGCGAGTGGTTGAATATTAAATGTTGGTTGCGTTTCTTCATCTTGAAGTATTCTTAAATCTACTGGAAGTTTACCCATATTTTTTTCTGTTGCAACATAAATAAAACCTGAGACTATTCCTGGAGCATAATCTTCCGGAATCCAAATTGATACAACAACTTGCATTGATTCTCCAGGATTTATTGAAAATCTTGTTTTATCAAGTTTTATTAAATCTAAAAGATCATCAGATAAAGATAAAGTAATGTGCGAAATATTTGCATCTTTATTTTGTATTACTATTTTTGTTTCTAAATATTCTCCAGTATATAATTGCTTAGAAATACTCTGCACATCAAGTTGTAATTCTGAACCTAACAAATACTGATCTAGAGATGATTCTATTTTATTTAAGTTATCTTCTAAGGTGCTTGCAGTTTTATTCAATTCTTTTTGAAGATCTTGTATTGTTATACCACTTCCGCCTCCGCCACCTCCATTATTATTTGATGTATCATCACCAGTAACTACACAATCACTTGGAGAATTAGCATTTGTTTCACCAGATCCAGAACTACATATTCCATCACCAATCACATACGAAGGATTTGCGCCTTCGGCTAAAATATATCCTGAAAATCCAGTTATTGTTGTTTCAACATAATTAGAATATATTGATGAAGTTAAATATTGCCAGAAAAATTCATTACATTGCCCATCTGTAAATGACCAATTTGTACATTTGTATATTGCGAGATTAGATGGGTTTACAACTTCGTTTGGTAAATAATACATTCTTAGAGTTCCATTTGTAAAATTCAAACTAGTATTTAACGCAAAACCATTCAATCTATTTGTTGTTCCATAAATTGAAACATTGGCCCCTTCAATTAAAACCATATTTTTTATTGAATCATCTTCTGTTACATTAACATTAAATAACGATATTTCATTTTCATAATGTAAAATTTTCAATTCACTATATACTCTTTTATGTAATTGAGTACTATAAGAACCGTTAGTTTCTGCATCAACATATTCAATATCAGAATCATTCCATTTTTTTAATCCGAATCTTACTTCATCAAGCCCTAATGCTATTCCTGAAAAATTAAGAGGAACAAAAACTTCAACTGTTTTAGTTTGAGTCATAATATTTGATAAATTATCAGACAGAGTATAATTTATTATATAATCTCCAACTTCATCAAATGTAAAATTATATGTTAACACATTATTTGAAAGATATATATCCTGATTTGGAATACCAACACTTACGCCTGATGGTTTTCTTATTGAAATAATTGCACTAATAACTAAATTATCATCAAATAATTCTTCAGCTATTTGCGTTACATCTCCAACATTTTCAACTTCATAAGGAGTAGAATTTACAACATATGGCGCGTAAACATCTCTAAATGTTAAGTTTTCACGATCAAATGCTTCAACTCCTCCAATAGTACATTTAACTACAAGTTTTTGATGAATGGTTGAATATAAATTAGGCAAAATGCATGAAATATTTCCGCTATTTTGCTCAGTTATAATACATTCTTCGGAACCCACATATACTTCCCAATTATCAACATTTTGTGGAACTCCTAAATCATATGAAGATACTGATAAATTTATTAGTTCTCCTGCCTGAAGATTATTCGTCGGAGTATAAACATCTATAACTGCAACTTTAGATACTCCTACATTAAACGTAAGATTTTTTGAATAATTTGAATTAGTTAAAAATATTGTATGATTATGTATCCCTACATCTGCAGTTGTTGAAACATTCACAGGAATAATTAAAGACTCTCCCCTATATAATGAAAATGAATAAGTATCTAAAGCAAGTTCTCCACTTGAACTATTTGTTGTTAGCGTATATGTTTGTTTAACATTACCCGTATTATTTACTGTAAGATTTAACACTTGTTCTTGAGCATTACTTCCAAGTTCTAAATTTTGTAAAGACACAGACGCATTAAATCTTTTATCTTCATCAACTATTATTGTAAAATCAACATATGATTGATCAGGATTAGAATCTGATGATGTTACTTGAATACTCATAGAATAATTCTTCGGAATTGTATCTGCAGGAACTGCTATTTGCACATAATGAATTGTTGAACTTCCAGCATTTAATAATGAAACTCCATAACTTCTATTATACCAGTCACAATTTGAGGAACATGATGATACAATATTTTGAAGTAATGCAACACCAATATTTTCTATTGGCAGAGTTAAATTTACAATTGATGAATGATTTACATGCACAGTTATATTTATTGATGGAAGAGATAATTTAGGAGCATTTGCAGGTTCAACTTCAACTAACATAAATGCCGATGCAGAAGTATCAGAAGTAAATTGAGTAAATGATGATGAAATTATGTTGCTTGTTTTATTAAGAGTTCTATTAGATAAGTCTTGCCAAATTGTTAAACAATTCTTTGTTGCTGAATTAAATAAACTGCATCTATAAATATATAAATTATCCTCAGCACCAATTAAACCAAGTATAGAATTATAATCTATAGTTAAAACTCCTGCAGTTGTTAAATTTCCTTGCGCGGAAAAACCCTTTATACTTCCAGGTAATTCGACCGCAACATCAGTTGATGTTAATCTATCTAACTCTATAAAATTATCAACAGGTAAATTAACAAATGATTGATTTATAATTTCCACATTATAATAATCAAAGTTGAAACTAAAATCATATATTTTTCTACTAATTTGTTTAGAATATTCTCCAAGCACATTTGATGTTATATTTACACTTTCACCGTCAGATATTCCAATAAGAGATATATTTGCATATGCAAAGGGAGCATCTTGATTATCTTTGAAAATTCCAGTAAATGTTGCATTGTTAAATACTTCAATTGTTCTAAGAGCCGATGCATAATTATCTTCAGCATCATATACATTAACACTTATTGAATATAATCCAATATCACTTGTTTGAGTTATATTTGCATAATACAAATCTCCAACATTTGTTACGTTAAGAGTTATAATTGTTGAATTAGGAAGAGTTACATAAATCGTAACTACATCTACTGCATAATTATCAGTTATATTAATAATCATTTGCGCTGTTTGATTTTGCGTAATACTACTAACATTTATCGAATTTATACTTGGCTCAGTTATATCTTTGTAGAATACTGCATTTTGTTGTGAATTTTCTGATATTACTTCTCCAGTTGATGATGTATAATTTGCGCTAACAGTAACAGCATAAAATGTTGCATCCTCTAATACTGGAAGTGTGCAAGTTATCGCAGTTTCATTTTGCAAAGTTACATTTGATGTTATTATACACGCTTCCCCTCCAACAAATACAGAATATGAAACATTAGCCACTATCATTTCATTTCTAAGAGAAAGATTAGTTTTAAGACTAATTGAATCACCTGCAAGCACAGGATTACTTACTTGTAAATCATAAAGTCCTGTTCTAAAATTATAAACAAATAAATTTATAGGAATAATAATATTATCTTGATTAGGCCCGCTAGTTCTTCTTATTGTTATATTTCCATTAAATTCTCCATCATAATTAGGAGATGTATAATTTATCGTTAAAGTTCTATTTGCAAGAGTTGCTAAATTAGAAATAGTTGTTTCTAAAAGTTGCATTCCTGAACCATTAAATTCAGATAATGCAGTGATATTTCCCTCTAAGGACATATTAAAACTCAAGGGGTTATTTGCATCGTTAAATATTATTATTTCTTGATTAGAATAATTCTTATTTGCCGTAACTGATAAATTAATTGCTGAAAAAGAAGTAGACCAAGAATAATCATCAAGCACAGTAACATTTATAGCATTACTAATTTGAGGTGCCGTTATAGTCATTGTAAAACTTGATTCTAAAGCAGGCGCGCCTTTATCTGGAACTATATTCATAAACAACACATTACTTGTGCCTTGAGTTACATCAAGAGCTAAATTGCTAAAATAATTTATTCCATCATCAGAATAACTTATTGCATATCCTGAAGGAATATTTTGCGTTAAAACTTGTATAGATGTTGGCATATTTCCAATACTATTTAATGTAAAATTAAATGTGTTAGATTCATTATGAACTACAAAAAGCGATCTATTAAGACCTGATAAATTATATTCTTCATTACTACCAACAACCACACTTGAAGATAAATTACTAATTATTTGAGAGCCATCAGGATTTGTAAATTTCATAGTTACATTATAATAATATGTGCCAGGCACAGTTCCTTGCGGAATTGTTATATTTATTGTTTTAGTTGTAGTCTCAAAACCCATATCTGCAACAACTAAATAAGATCCTGTGAAATTTGCTGGTAACCCTGTTGTATTTAAAGATAAATTATAAACATGAGTTCGTCCAAGATTAGTTATATCTATAGTTATATTTGATATTTGATTTCTATTATATCTTATGCTATTTGTAGCAACAGTTGTTGTCATTGCAGATAAACTCGTTGTAGAATTTATTGAAAAATTACTAGTTAAAATTGCCGTATTTCCAGATAAATCTTCAACAAAGAAACTTACATTTGCAATTGTTGAAATATTTGTTTTGTTAAAATTTAATGTGAATTTAGCACTTCCGAAATATTCAGTCATAAAAAACGCACTATATGTAGGATATTCAGTATAAGTAACATTACCAATAGTTATATTAAAATAAGCAGAAGTAGTATTTATTCTTCCAAGCTCATCATCACCAACATACGCAACAAGAGTTAAATTCTTATTTAATTCAACACTATTAAAATTATTCTCTAAATCTTTAATTGTTAAATTTACAATTGTTGGTGGAAAATTCAACAAAGTTATAAAAATATAAGTTTCATTTATAGTAGGCGTTGCACTTGAATTTGAAAAAGAAATTTTGACAGGTATATTTGAATGTGATGTATCATCACCGACAGTCCAAATAGGAACAATTACACTTCCATTTTTAGGAACATACACATTTGATGGATTATATCCTTCATCATAATAATCTAAACAATCAAGATTTGGTTGGAAATTTCCAAGACAAGTTTCACCATTATCGCCTGTAATTGTTTTATCATAATCTATTGTAAAATTTATTGGAATATTTCCTGTATTAAATATTGTTATATTAACTATTTCTCCATCTTGATTTAAATTTATTTCTTTAGTTGTGTTTGTCGCAGGCTCAAAATACCATGTTCCTGAAGGCAATACTTGTAAATTTATTCTTGTTTCAATACTTTGCATATTTGTTGAAGATGAATTAATAATACACAAATAATCCCCTGGATCTGTAAATTCGGGAATTAATACATCAACTAAAACATTAACACTTTCTCCTTCAGTTATATTACCAACAAAATTATTTACACTTGTATTAAATGTTAAAAATTCACATGCAGAACCATTAAAAGTTAAATTAACATCAGTTAATTTGGCATTACCAATACTTGATATATTAATATTTGTTGTTGCAGCATCATTATGATTTAAAGTTAAATTTATTTCATTACTAATATTAATTCTTGGTGCAACAACAATATTTAGTGTTAGATTATCACTCACATTTCTCGCCGATGCTTCTCCTGAAATAGTTATAATTCCAGTATAATTTGCAGGAGTAAAATTATCAAGAGTAACATTCATAATTAAATCGAAATAATCATGAGTTGTTAATAAATAAAATCTTTCACCTACTGCATCCCATGCTCCTTCATTTGTTCCTTTTTCTGAATTAAACGACAACCAAGATCTATTAATACCAGCAACATCTATTGTTATAAATTGAGTCGGAAGCGAACTTAATTGCTCATTTCCAATATTAGATACATTTACTATATAAGATGATGTTGAAGATATGTTTTGGGTTTTATTTACTATAGTTGGCGTTATTGCAATTCCAGGATTTCCAATTACTTGCACTTTTGTAAAAAAAGTATTGCTAGAAATCGTTCCATCATTATTAGTCCAATTCATTCTCCACTGTATTAAATGTGATCCTACTTCCGCATTACCGCTAAATGATATATTAAACAAAGTATTACAATTTGTGCTAGGAGAAATATTTCCACAGTTATTAGTTTGAGTAATATTAAACACATTTGTTGGCATAAAAATAGGAGTAATATTTACTTCATGCATTGTTGCTTTAAAGCTATTTGAAATGTTAATATTCATTCCTACATATCTTATTTCGCCTGGAACTAAATCATCTAAAGTTATATTTTGAGCAGTATAACTAATTGTTGTAAATGGCTCTTCAAAATAAACTACGCGCTCAGAATTAAACGGCCAATAATATGCCGAATTATTTGTCGCGTTAAAATAAATACTAAAATTACCTGCTCTCAAATCACCAGTTGTACCAACCGTTAAAACACCAGTACAATTCTGAGCTGAAGCACAAGAAATCATATTACTCGTCGTACCATTGGTTATTGTTATATTAAACGTGCCAATTATGGTTTGATTAGAATCTGTTCTATTATAATATGCACCAAAAGTGTAATTTGAATTTCCTCCTACTGAATATGTCGGAGCAATATTTACAATTCCAATTGTTGGCGCCCAAATTGAATATTGTAAAGACGAATTTATATGCGATAATAAATTATCAGTTAAATTAATCACGACAGAATGCATTCCAAGTCTTGACAAATTATTTTCGGTAAATAAAAATGAATAATCGCCTGTCGCATTTATCGTTGTTGCATTTTCATAAATTCCATTTATGAATAAATTAATCTCTCTTCCTTCTTGAATTGTATCATTATAATAAATTCCTTTACCAAAAATTCTAATCTCTTCATTTGTAAATAAAATTGAATCATTTGCACTCAAGACACCCATCGTGAAATTTGTTGTATATTCTTCTGTATCTGTTCCGTAGAATTTTAAAGTTATATTATCTGAATTAACATAACTTGTATTAAAATATGTGAAATATCGATCATTACTATCAACTATTATCGTATCGTTCTCTACATTTTCATTATTTTTACTCCAGATAACATAAATATTTCCTGAATCATCATCAATATCTGTATAATTTAATAAAAATTCTATTGCTGAAGTTTCAACATATGACCTAATTATCTCAATATCAGATAACATTAATTGATGATTAAGAATTGTTACATTCGTGGAATTTTTTTCAGTATTATTTGAATAACCATCATTTGGAATTATTCCACAAGCCCAAATATCATGTTTCGTAGTTTCATTTTCATATAAATAACTAGAATGTTCTACACCATTAACAATTTGTTCTATATTTGTATGATCTAAAGTTTCATTTTTATACCAATTAACATACGCGTTCAATGTATCAGTTGTATCATTATCATTTATTGTATAAGTACAAGTTATTGATTCATTTGTATACGCAGTTGATTGAGAAATACTAGGAGTTGTAATTGAAGAAATAGTATTTAAAATTTGCACAGTACTTGAATTTTGCCACGCAGTTACATTATACGAATCGTTTAATCTACAAGAAAATATCCATGTTTCGCCCGATTGTGTTTGTGATGAGTTAATTATTGAAAGATTTTTTTCTAAGCCTTCTACATACCATGAAGATATACTTGATGAATACTCAGTATTATTTCTATACCATTTCCATTCATATTGCAAATTATCTCCATCAACATCTGTTCCATTGCAGTATCCTGTAATATTATCAGTAGTTACTGGAAGTGTAGATTCAATTCTTGGAATAGTTGTTTGCACAGGAACAGTATTTACAACACTACTAGCTGTGCTATTCATCCATGGACTATTGTAATTTCCTACATTTGCACTACATGAAAGCATCCATGAATCATAAACACTAAAAACTCCTGAAAGATTTGCAACATTATAATTTGTATCTTCAGCGGCATCAGTCACATTTGTTTGCAATCCATAAGCTACATTATTTTTGTACCATTGAACAGATAAATTAACAATTCCTGCTCTTCCTGATGCATTACAAAATCCTTGCAAAATATTAGATCTAATAAATGTTGGAGTTGGAGAAATAGTAACTGAACTAACAACAGAATCAGCATTAACAATAATAGAATAATTACTCGACCAACTAGACAAATTATAACTATCATTCGCCTGACACATAACACTCCAATTATCACCAATCGTCAAAGAAGTTTGGTTCAAAAAATTTATAGGCAATTGAGCTTGAGCATATCTATTGGTACTTGATTGATTAACTATAATACTATTTTTATAAATATTAAAATTAAAAGAAATATTATCATCCATACTATCACTATCAGATGCATTACAATAAAACAACAAAGTATCAGTAACAAATAACGTTGTTGGCTGAACTGAACTAACACTATTTGTAGGAATATGATTTAAGATTAAAACTGAACTCGAATTCAACCAAGGAGTATTATAACCATCTTTCTCTGCACTACAACTAAAAATAACATATTGCCAAGGAGCATAAGTTGTCAAAGACAAATTAGCAACATTAAAATTAATTTCTTCCGAGACATTAATTACACTACCATTTGCAACTTGAGTACCTCCGACAAACCATTTGTAATTATAACTAACATTATTATCTTTACTACTAGCATTACAATAACCCAAAAGATTTTCACTACGGTAAATAACGCCCGATGTTCCATTCGACGTAGAAACCGAATTCAAAACCGAATCAGCATTAACAACACTTGAATAATTACTTGACCAACTAGAAACATTATAACTATCATTCGCCTGACACATAACACTCCAATTATCACCAATCGTTAAAGAAGATACATTCCAAAAATTAATAGGCAATTGAGCTTGAGTAAATCTACTCGTCGCTGATTGATTAAAAACAACACCATTCTTATAAACTTTAAAATTAAAAGAAATATTATTATCCATACTATCTCCATCAGACGCATTACAATAAAACAACAAAGTAGATGAAGCAAAAAGACCCACAGGAGAACTAAAACTACCGGATGTTGGAACACGATTTAAGATTAAAACTGAACTCGAATTCATCCAAGGAGTATTATAACCATCTTTCTCTGCACTACAACTAAAAATAACATTTTGCCAAGGAGCATAAGTTGTCAAAGACAAATTAGCAACATTAAATAAAAGTTCTTCACTAACATTATAAATACTTCCACTTGAAACTACACTTCCATTAACATACCAATTATAATCATAACTAATATTTGCATCCTTACTACTCGCATTACAATACCCTCTAAGAGTTTCACTACGATAAATAACACCCGATGTTCCATTCGACGTAGAAACCGAATTCAAAACAGCATCAGCATTAACAACACTTGAATAATTACTCGACCAACTACTCCAATTAAATCCATCATAAGAACTACAAGTTATCGAATAATTATCGCCGATAGTGAGATTCGTGAATATAGTGTGAACAACTATAGATTTGTTCATAGAATTCACTTCATTAAATTTTTTAATCCACCAATCTACATTACTTGAACCAGACACAAGATCATATCCCCCACCTGCAACATATACTCCTCCATCTAAAGGACTATTAAAAACAGAGAATGCATAATCCCCTTGTGCAAGATCAGTACCACTATAAGTCTTATTCCACTTCAAAGTATCCTCAAAACCACTAGAATTAAACTTCTTAATCAACCAATCATCATTAGTTGACCCACTAACTAAATTTCTTCCCGTACCAAAAACATAAACACTGCCATCCAAAGAACTAACAAAAACAGACTGTGCAGAATCCGCACTTGTTGCAACTCCACCATTATATTTTTTATTCCAATTAACAACATCCTCAGTACCATTACTCCAAAACTTCTTAATCCACCAATCAGCATCACTAGATCCACTAACTAAATTTCTTCCACTACCAACAACATACACACTACCATCTAAAGAATTAACAAAAATTGAATATGCATAATCCCACCCTCCGCCATCTAATGTTTTGTTCCAAACAACATCCTCAAAACCACTGGAATTAAACTTCTTAATCAACCAATCATAATTATTACCATATCCTGCCACAAAAACACTGCCATCAATTGGACTCACAAAAACAGATTGCGCAGATTCCATAGAACTTGTATCGAAACTATAATTTTTATTCCAATTAACAACATCCTCAGTACCATTATTCCAAAACTTCTTAATTCGCCAATCATATCCACTAGATCCACTAACAAGATTAACTCCATCACCCACAACATACACACTATCATCAATCGGACTTACAAAAACAGAATGAGCATTATCAGATCTTGTCAAATCACCACCACTAATAGTTTTATTCCAATTAGTAGTATCTTCAACACCATTAGAATTAAATTTTTTAATCCACCAATCATAATTACTAGATCCTGAAACAATTCCCCACGCAGATCCCACAACATATAAACTGCCATCTGAACTCACAAAATTAGAGGACATATAATCATACAGTCCCCCATCATATGTTTTATTCCAATTTAAAGTATCTTCAACACCTTGTGCGTTAAATTTTTTAATCCACCAATCAGAATTTGTAGATCCGCTAACTAAATATTCTCCATTTCCAACAACATATACGCTTCCATCTAAAGGACTCACAACAATGGATTTTGCTTGATCACTACTAGAACTACTGCCTCCATTGATTTTCTTATCCCAATTCGTTGTATCTTCATATCCTGAAACCATACTTCCGCTGTATGTTGATGCAGTTTTATACACGACCCCATTCTTGTAAATTGTATAATTATACGCAACACTTGTATCAGTATCATCTGAATCACTCGCACTACAATAGAATCTTGCTATATCACTTGCAAACATAGGTTCTGGAGTTATACTACTTGTCGCAACAGGCGCAGTATTATTTATAGTTGTATTTTTTTCAAAATAACTCGTACTATTACCATAACCATCAAATGCAAAACTTCTTATTCTTATTGTATCTTTAGCATCTGTTGATTTTATAACATAAGTATTATTTGTTGAATAATTTTGAACTATTGAAGAACTATTAATATTATAAAATTCATAATAATGACTTGATATTGTATCATTATCAACTGTGTCTGTTGATCCTGTTGCATTCGCAATTAATGTTTGGCCTACAGAAACATTATTTACTGTTATTTCTGTAGGAACTGTTGGTAGAGAATTATTAATTTGTTTTGAAGTTGAATTTAAACTTGTTGGCGAACATTCAGCACCTACACATCGTTGGCACATTACATACATATAATCATGTGCATCATTTAATTGTACTGTAAAATTATTATTTGTTGACCAACTAACAGTACAATCACTATCATTATTGTTACAAAATTTGTAATTAAATGTATCTCCCCCATAACCTGTTGCGCTCGCAGTCAAATTTCCTCCAACCCCAGTAGTCGTATGATTACATGTTGCAGGAGGACCTACCTCATATGTTACTGCAACTGTAGGAACACCATTAGTTCTAAATTCTAGTGCAGTAAATTTAACAGTATTAGTAGTACCATAATTATATGACGGATAAGACCAAGTTCTCGATATTGTTCCTTGTCCAGTACACGATGGCGTTGACTGAGAAAATGATGTTGAAGCAACATTATTAAAATAAGGTACTGCAGGTTGACTATAAGTAAAGCCGATGGTTATATTCATTTGTACAGCAGTTACTAAATCACCTACCCCTAACGTGTCAGTATATGTGCACACTATATCCGTCCCTGTAATCGCATTATAAGAGCACATACCTGATGCACCTGAACACGATGGAGAATAAGTTCTTGAAGCTTGTGCACTCAGCATTATATTTTCTTCAAGCAACGCAGTTGGAACTAAATCAAATATGAGCTTAGATTCATTAATAAAAGAATCATTAGTTGAATAATTTAAAGAATCATTAGTTGAATAAACTGAATTGTTATCTGACAAATTCAACGTATAATTGAATGAATCATTTAAATATGGATTTGAAAGATTCAAAGATAAATTAGAATACGAATCATTAAAATACGAATCATTAGACGATAACGACTCATTAAAAAATGAATCATTAGACGATAACGACTCATTAAAATACGAATCATTAGACGATAACGACTCATTAAATGATGAATCATTAGAATATGACTCATTAAAAGAAATATAATCTAATAAATTTGATTCGTTAATAATTAAATTTATGCCTGATTGATTTATTTCAAAGTCAGAAACATTATCTTTTGTATTCTCCTCTGTTCCATTATTATTTGAACTATTACTACTCGTAATATTAAAACTGTTTAAACTTTCATTATTTTGATTAGACCCATTATATCCACTAAAATTGTTAGACGAACTTAAATACGTTGTAATATTTATAGAGTTAGCACTACTATTTGGAACTACAAAGAGCATACTCACTGCTAGAACCATAAAAACTAGAGTGGCTAGCCTCCTATTTAACCCTATAACGGTTATTTTATCCTCACCTCTTAAAAATCCCCCTAACTAAATTAGCAAATTCGAGAATCTATTTATAAATATTGTGAAAAACATTATTAAATATTCAGCAGAAACCCTCAACTAAAACAAACATATTAGAAAACATTAAATATTACCTAAAAACATATGTTAATATATGGCAGAGGATGATTTTGATAATATGACCCCAGAGCAAATAGCTCAGGCGCAAAAAGATAATTGTATATTTTGTAAAATAATAAATGGCGACATTCCTTCAAAAAAAGTATATGAAGACCCAGAGTTTATCGGAATACTCGATATAAATCCTGCAGCAGATGGACATGTTCTTCTTCTTCCAAAAAAACATTTTCAAATATTACCCCAATTACCTCCAGATCTTGTCGGTAGTCTTGGCATTGCTTGTTCAAATATATCTTTAAAAATTTTAAAATCATTCAAATGTGAAGGAACAACAGTATTTTTAGCAAATGGCGCAGTCGCAGGACAAAGAGCGCCTCATTTCATGGTTCATATAATTCCTAGACGAGAAAATGATGACTTGTCAATAAATCCTGATTTAATTGAACTTGATGAATCTACTTTTATTACTATACGTGAAAAGATTTTTGCTGCAATGAAACCTATGGCTGCTAAACAGCAACATATTGCACAAAAAAAACAAGAGATTAAAGATGCAGAATATACTGAAAACTATGAAGAAGATGAAGACAACGACGATAAAAAAAATAACAAAAAACCAGAAAACAAAAATCACGAAGAAGAACAAGATAATGACAAAGAAGATAACATCGAAGAACAAGAAGAAAATATTGAAGAACAAGAAGATCAAATAAAAAAAGCACCAAGACAAAATAGCGAAATTAAATCTCAAGATCAAAATAAACCATCGAATAATAATCCTTCGAAAGGAAAAATAGATTATGATAAACTTGCGAGGATGCTTGGATGACCTCTGAAGTAATAATTCAAGATGAAGATGTTGTTGTTTTAACTCCGAAAAGAGCATACACCAAAGGACATATAATTATAACAACAGTTAATGAATATAAAATCTTAGAAGAAGTTCCACCGAATATAATTTCAAAAATGTTTCAAATAGCAAATAAACTTTCAGGCGTAATGTTTGACTTATTAAAATGTCATGGAACCAACATATTAATACAAAATGGAGTCGCTGCAGGTCAAATAAATTCAAGATTTTCTCTTAATATAATTCCTAGATTTGAAAATGATAAATTAAAACTAGACTGGACACCAACACCTGCTGCTCCTGAAAAAATTCAAGAATCTCAAAACAGATTTCACGAAACAGATAATGTTGAAAAAGAAAAAAAATTCATAGAAGAACAAAAAGCAAAAGTTGAAACTGAAAGAAAAAGCATAGTTATAAAATCAAGCGATGATAAGAAAAAAAGAAATTATTTTATGCGTTCGCTTGAAAAAGTCGCTTGAACTTAAAAATTTAAACAAACATCTATTTCTCTTTAAAATA
Organism: Candidatus Woesearchaeota archaeon; assembly: GCA_041660865.1. Lineage (GTDB taxonomy): Archaea > Nanobdellota > Nanobdellia > Woesearchaeales > 21-14-0-10-32-9 > 21-14-0-10-32-9. The sequence continues at coordinate 26,798 of JBAZVO010000001.1, read as the reverse complement.
CAGGTATCCAATTTCCAATTGCTAAAGTTGCAATATATGCAATTAAAAAATTCGGAACAAAAGGAATTCCTTCTTTTACAAGAATATTTTTTTTACCAGAACTCTTCAACATTTTAATTCCTTTAGCAGTAATACCTATTTTTGTATAAATAAACTTATTTGCATTTTTCATGTTTACTTTTTCAACAACCCAATCGCCTTCAGTTAATTTTGAAATTTTTATTTTTTTTAATAAACATGTTTTTTCAACAGTTTTTATTAATAAAAAAAGATACAAAGAAATAACTGCAAACAATAAAATCAAATAAACTATAATTGAGATCATAAAATCAGGTTTTAATATTAACACAAATAAAGTAAATAATACAACTAAACCTAAAAAAATTATTCTAAGCCTTATCATTTTAGCATTACGTCTTGCTTCTCTAAACGCAGGCCTAAATAAATGCCAATTTATAATTGCAAGACTAAGTAACCACACAATTCCATAAAATGCCCCAAATAAAATAAGATTAATAAAAAAAAGACCTAATTCAGGAATGCCTTGATTTAACATAAATACATTAATTCCAATTAAACTTCCAAGACCCATTAATACTTTAGCATCTCCTCCTCCCCATTGACCAGTATAATAAAATGCAATTCCAATTAATACACATACAACAAATCCAACCAAACTTGCAAGCAACGGTTTATAACTCCATGACGCAATTGTAATCCCAATAGCAATTGCAAACCCTAAAAAAATCATACCTATACTCAACGTATCTGGAATTTCTCTTGTTTTTATATCAGTATAAGAACCGTAAGCTAAAGCAATTAAACAGATTAAAACAACTATCATCAAACTAAGGTCAATCTAAATATTTATATAGTTTGTTGTGCTCTCCTTGAACATGTTAATACCTCGAATATTAAAGGGCAACGACATGCCAAAACATCTTGCAATAGATGCAACATTAATAAGAGCATGGGCAACCAAAAACAACACAGATATAAAAGAGGCAGTTAAAAAAAACACTGATAAAATAAAAGATCTTATAGAGTTCCAACTAAAACGAGACATACCTATTCTCACAATTCAACTTTCAACAAAAAATGAAGAAGAAGTCAATAATTTAAAAAAATTATTTAAAGAATTATCAGAAAATGAAACCATACATGATAAAAAAGTTAGAGTTTATGTTTTTGGTGATTGGTATAATTCTGAACCAGAACTTGTTGACTCAATAAAAAACATACTCGATAAAACTCAAGATTATGATCAATATTTTTTAAACTTTTGTGTAAAATATACAGGACAAGAAGAAATCTTAACTGCAGTTAAATTATTACTTAAAAAAATTCAATCATCAAAAGTTACAACTGACAACATAACACTTGATACTTTAAAAGAAAACTTACCTAGTAGTTACTTTATTCCTCCAGATTTAATAATCGTAAATAATAATACTTATACTGGATTATTATTATGGGATTCGCCAGGCTCAACCATATACTTTACAGATAAATATTGGTTAGATTTCGAAAAAAAAGACTTCGATAAAGCAATAGATTTCTTTAATAGAAAAAAAGAAGTTATTGACGATTAAAAAGATTTATTTTAATTATTTTCAATCATTCTTTAAACTAAGATATACATGAAACCCGCCAGATCTTGCAATGGTTTGAACATTACCAAAAATTTCTTTCATTTTTTTTGAAAGAGTGCTACCACCTTTATTATGTCTTGCAACAATTTGTAATGTTCCATCTTTTACTAAATGATCAAACGACTCTTCAATTAGTTTAAAACACAAATCTCTACCCGCAGAATAAGGAGGATTAGAAATTATCGTATCAAATTCAGAATTTAAATTATTAAATAAATCAGATTTAACAACTATTCCTTTAAGACTTAAATTTGATAAATTATCTTTTGTTAAATCAATTGCTCTTTCATTTACATCAGAAAATGTAACTGTAACATTTTTGTTTTTTCTAAGAATACTTATACCCACAACACCATATCCACACCCAAGATCTAAAATATTTTTACCTATTTGTGAATTTTCAATTAACAATTTGGTTGCAAAATCAAGTTCACTTTTTGAAAAAATTCCTGATGAAGACGTTACTTGAAAAAAATCATCTTTTAATTTTATCTCTATATTAAATCTTTTATCAGCTGATTCTTGAACTTCACTAAAATAATGATCAGACATGTGTTCACCATTAATTTTTAGAAGGTATAATTTTTAAAATGTTATAATCAAAAAAATCAGCAAGCATAACCGCATCTTTCGGAGTTATTGCATAAATAACTGCACAATAATTTTTATAATCAATAACATTTTTATCGCCAAGTCTTATTTCAATTACAAAATTAGTTTTATTTGCAATTGAACAATTTATTACAGGAATAGTTGGTTCTCCAATGTATTCAACAAATCCTGCTTTTGTTCCCATATTAAGCACTTTACCTGTAATTTTTGAAATTTCTGAACCTGCAATAGCCGCTGTTCCAACAGTTGATAAATTTACATCATAACCAATTGAAACATTACCTTTATTAGATTTTACAACATAAAATCCTGCAAGCATACGCTTATCGAATTCAAATTCAACAAGTTCACTTGGATGAAAATAAAATTCTACAGGTATTTCTCCACGTAAAGTTTTTATATTAACAACCCATAACCCCATCTGATCTGATTTTTCAAACAAATAACCATTATATGAATTAGGTAGTTCAACTTGGGCTGGAAAAATATCACTCCAAAAAACAATCAACAATATAATTAACGCAACAATTACAACGCCCACTAAAATAAGCCAATTATTTATCTTAATCCACTTACTTAAGCTTAACTTACTTTCGTCATTTAATTTTTTAGACTTGGACATTTTCGTAATTTTATGTTTTATAGCTTCATTTTTTACAGAATCATGTTTTTTTTCTTTAACCATTTTATCCACCAATACTAAATTAATGTTTAATTAAATTAATGCTTAAGCTTTTGAAATTATTCCAAGCGAGCTATACATTAAATAATCTCTAAAACTTAAAAGACTCATACTATCTGATTCAAGCATATAACAATATGGCGATATCTGAGTCATTTTTATACCTTGAAATGTTCCTTTTTTTAGGAAAACCAAAGGAGTTGTAACTGACGCATCAGAGCACGTATAAACTTGCTTAGTTGAATACTCATCTTGAGCTGAAATTCCTGATAATATTCTTTTACCTGAACCTAATTGTAAATCTAAAACAATAATATCAAAATATAATTGTTCTGATGATGCTTGAGAATTTAAACCTAAAGGTTCATTTGCAAAAATTATTGTTTCAGCAGTATTCAATTCAGAAATACCAGTAATATTTTCAATTAATAATATCGAATCTTGAGGAAGAGTATAAAACGAATATTTTTGACTATTTATAACAGTGGTAGCTCTTTGAACCCCATTCACATCTTCTATTTCAAATTTATACCCATTATATACTAAATCAGGATTAACACTACTCGAGTCGTCGACATATATTGCAAGCATACTAAATACCATCAAAAAAAGAAGAGCAAGCCCTATTAGTATATTGTTTCTTCTCATTCGTTTCTCTTTTCTTATAGATTCGCTTCTCATACACAAAAAGAACAAATATCCTTTTAAAAACTTTTTGAAGAAACCGGGCCTGTAGAAAGTCTTTTTCTGCAGGCGCCAGCTTTCGACATTAAAATATTATTTATTATCGAATCTATTTTTTTCGAAATTATTCTCTATAAGCTGGCACGCCTGCGCAGACTTTTTCTACAGAGCCGAAGAAACCATTAAAAACACAAGACCATTCCTTATATGTCAATGAATAACGATGATATTTTTTGGGGACTTGTAAACTTTCAAGTGAATTATAATTTACCAACGTGGCTTAACATAATAGATGATCATTCCAATTGGATTGAATTAATTGATGGAATTCCAACAAATGTACCAAGACGAGTAATTACTGACAGCAAAAATGAAAATAAAGGAGAATATAGTTTTAAAACAGATGATGGACAAATACATTCACGAAAAATTGTAGGCGCATTTATAGTTTTAGACCAAAGAAAATTCAAACCAATGACGACTCACATTGTAAATAATGCAGCAAAACAAACAACTCAAGTTAATTCATTTTCAGATATAGAACAAATAATAATAAATTCCGAAAATCAAGACGGAGGATACATTTTAACAAATAATGGCACCGATTTAAAAAAAGTACAATCTTTTAACAACGAAAGATTAAGTGTAAAAGAAATACAAAAATTACTTCCAAAAGATTTTTTCTCATATACAAAAGATATACATCTACTAGGAACAGATGGCACACTTAATTTAGGCAATAGATCGTCAACTGCACTCTCTCTTGCAATCAAACATTCAGATATAGATTCATTTCTAATAAAACAAACAAGCTATACTGATTTCGGACTTGGAAAAATAGTTCACTTTGATAAAAAAGGACTTGATGAAGAATTTTTTCTAACAACCAACCCCCCAACCGGACTTGGTTATGCTCAATATGAAAAATCAATAAAAGGAGTTTATAAAAATTACAGATTAAATTCAAAAGGTCAACTAAGCAGAATAACAATCACATTAGACTTAAATCATGGACCACAAGGGTACTTTGTAAACCCTGAAGACTATAAAAAAGCATACATAGAACGACTTGGAAACAAACAAAGAAAACTACTAAATTTAACTCTTTAAATTATTTTTTCTCTTCGATTTAATTTGAATTATTTTTTTAAAATAATTAAAAATACCCATCCAAGAATTAAAATTAAAACTCCGACAATTAAAAACGCCGAACCTTTATCAATTCCAACTTGAATTATTTTATATGTTGCGCCCAGAAATAAAAATACTAAGCCTAGCATCAATAAAAACATAATCATAATTCTTGAAAATAAACTCTCCATCATTTCATGAATTCTTTTTTTAGCATCATCAATTGTAACTTCTATTTCAGATTTTAATCCATCAACTGAAATTCCAACACGAGAAATCGCACTTCTAAGCACACCAAATAACCTTGATTTTGAATTATTTCCTTTTTTTTCAATGACCATTAAAGTAAAATGAGATTATTCATATAAATAACTTTTGATAATGGAGTTTAACTTCGTAATCTGATTTTATTATTTTACGAATAAACTTCATCTTCGTAGTTTCAAATTAAAAAAAGCAAATAAAGAAAACGTGAATTAAAAATATTGATTAATAACTGCAAGAGGAGTAATTATCGAACCTACATCTGCAACCATTTGTAATTTATCATTGAGAGTATATGTTTGCATTCTTTTGAATGTAGATAACGTATCCCATTGTATTTTTTTGAATGTTAATGATGCAGCACCTAGATAGTAAGGCACAATTGGTTCTAAATCTAATGAAATATAATCTTTTAATAAAGTATACCCGAGTCCTAAAGCTCCTCCAATTAATAATGTGCCTCCAAAACCTTCTAAGAAATGATCAATACTTGAACTTACATGTTTGTAATTTGGAAATTTTTTTATTATTTTTGTTGAAAGACCATTTCCAACACTCACCATTATTTTTCTTTTTTCATCAAAATAAGTATCCCCTCTATTCAAACATATAGATGCCACACAAGCAGCACCAACAATTGCACTTGTTCCGTTGATTATTATATCTTCCATTTTTCTTTTTTAGTTAACTTTATTGACTAATTTTATTTTTTTAAACATTAAACTCATTTTAAAAAGAAGATCCTTTAAATGGATGAATTTCAACAGAGTATGTTTTACTTTTACCAGGTTCTAAAGTTTCTGACGCCACACCGTCCAAGTAAATGCCATCTTTTGTTGGAACATGAGTTACAGGCTCTATGCAAACCATTCCTGAATCTTTACTTTTAGTCCAAAACATTAAATCATTAAATTCTTTTGTTTGCATAAAAATACCATTATTTAATTTTTTATTTATATACAATACATTTGTAGCAGAAGGCACAACTAATGCTCCCTTCACAGATTGTTCAATTATTTCTTGCATTGATATTATTTTGTAATTATCTTGAGATACATAAAAAAAAGAATCTTCTATTGCTCCTTGTAATTTAAATGCTGGATGCCAACCCATTCTAAAATTCATAGATTTAGACATACTATCATTCTTTAAAGATAATTCAACATTAATGAATTCACCATTATTAGTTATCTTTTTATCTAGAGTATACGGTAGCCAATTTAACAATTCGGCATTTTTCGACATTTTTTTATCGCGAGAAAAGTTAGGATTTAGAACAGGTTGACCCCAATATTTTTGAGATAATAATATTGAATCTTTAAAAATATCTTTAATTTCAAAATCAATACATCTTGATATTCCATGTCTATCTAAAGAATAGTCATCTCCATTCATAACGACAACACCATAATCAGTTTTTGGCGGGCCAATAATTGGAAACAAAGTTATTTCAGAATTATTCCAACCAAGAATATCTTCTTTTGTTTGTAAATGAGTTGGTTTTCCAGCACCATGCATATATTCTATTCCTTCGTTAATTATGCTAACTAATTGCCCATTTGGTGCAACTGAAAAACTTAAATCCTTATTTGTAATCGTAGCCATTAATTTTGAATTTAGTTCATCCATATTTCTTATAATTACCATTTATTTATAAATATTATGGTTTTGTTGCTACTTCAAAGTACTACTTAGCTCGTGTACATTTGTGTTGCTCACTTTCACTACATCTTCGCAACTCTCTCAAGATATGTTCTGCGAAAGCCGAATCGTTTTTTATTTACTCAATTCAATTCTCTAAACTTTGTGAGTTTCCCGTTTCTTAGCAATTCCACCACTAGACCTGGTTAAATAATTATATATTTTGTCCCGTTTAAGACGAGAAATTGAGCTTTAGCAGTTTGTTTAATACAAACACAAAAAATCCACTCTATAGTAACAACAATACGAAAGTTTTAAATATACATTCTTAGTTTACATCTATAAAATATCATAAAATTGATCAGTAGGCGATAAAATGTCAGATTTAAACTTTACAGAAAAAACAATACCAAACACAGATTTTGTTTCATTTGACGGCAGTCCTAAAAATAGGATGCCTGAACTTGTAGCATCAGGATTTAAATTTGGAAATTAGAGGGATCTTGGCAGAGCAAGAAATCAGAAATATAATTCTAATGAACACGATAGAGTCATTATTTTTGGCAATTATTTCACACTTGCAGGAAACCCTGTTCTTGGAAGTCTAAAAGACGACGAAATAACAATAGTTACAAATTTAGACCACTCAGCTTTAGCAGAAATAAAATCTCTTGTCACAGGATTAAATGACGACACAATTCTAAATAATCAAAATGCACTCTATGTGCCACAGGAAATGTACGATTCTATAAGAAACATACCTGGCGCATCGCACACATTAAAACCATCCTTAGTACAAAGCTTAAGAGCAAATGCATACAATAACCCACGCGCAAGACAAGGAATAATTGAAGCATTTTTCCAAGGCAATCTTACAGAAACTAAAGAATACATAACCTTGGTTCAAGATGCGCATCCTATAAAAGATAAAAAGGACATAAAATACCTTCTAGGATTTTATCCTGGAAACTTCACAGGAATGCAGTTTGTGTGGGTTGGTTCTGTCGGTGTCAACTCTCGTGCTGACAGCAATCACCACCTCATCTATGATAATGGCCGTTTGTTTGGGGTAGGCGCAGGTGCGCCGACGGTACAGGATAATAAACAAATTTTAAGTCTAGACGAACTCGCAGTTTTGAAAGCATATAGAACAAATGCACCACTAATAAAAACACAAAAAGGAATCTACATATTTTCAGACAAAGTACAAGCTAGAGAATAATAATAATTCAAAAGGTGAACAATATGCCAGAAAAAGAACAAGTAAAAAATGATATGGATTTCACACCGATAACCGTTCCAACGTACAACTTTATTGCTATCTACGGAAGTATAAGAGGTAGAATGCCTGACTTCAAGAAAGCAATTGAACAAGGATACAGGATAGGTAATTATAGGGACTTAGCTTTAAACAGGATGGAAAAGCACAATCCTGACGAGAACGACAGAAAAAACCTAAATGACAATTACTTCACACTAGTCGGAAATCCAACACTCGGAGATCCGATGGAAAGCGGAGAACAATTCATAATTAACGACTTGGAGCAGAAAGTGTTCGAGCCGATAAAACTACAACTCTTGAACATGAACTCTTCAACTAAATTGAATGGTTCCTGGGCATTGCCACTTGCACCAAGCAAGGAACAAGCTAAAGATATATATGAGCAGATAAAGACAAACGGAATGCCTTACATAACCATTCTTTCACCACAACAGGTAAGCGAATTGCGGAATGATGCTTACTCCATACCCGGAGTTAGAGAAAATATGCTAGAAGGATTTTTTCAGGGAAATATAAGCGAGATGCGTGAATACATACACCACGTTCAGACATTAAAGGAGATAGGATTTGAAAAAATACTAGGATACTATCCAGGAAAGTTCACAGACACGCGGCTTGTGTGGGCTGGTTCTGTCGGCGACAGTGCTGATGCTTACTGCGGCGGCAGCCTCAATTCTATTGGCCGTCTCTTTGGGGTAGGCGCAGGTGCGCCAACGACAAAGCCAAACTAAAACTGGCTGATTAGTAAATCAATAGTTTTTTATATTTCTTTATTTTATTTTTATTCGTCCCAGTTCCCACCTGTAAATCAGAAGAGTTATGGTGTTCGAATACAAAAAAAAACTAAAAATTACTCGACTTTCAATTCTTTGAGCATGGTTTTTATCTTTTCAATAATTGTTGTTAAGTGCGCAGGTACAAATTTTATTGTTCCAGCACATTCATGCCCACCACCATCAACATTTGCTTCTGGAAGTTCTTTTTGAAGTGTTGCAATTATTTTCTGAACAGGTAAAACTGGTTTTGTTGCTCTAATTATTATCATATCAGAAACATAACCTATTGAAAGAACAGGAAAACTATCTTTTCCTTCTGCAACTTTGTCATGAATCATTCCGATAACTTTACCTGGTGTTGGATATGTAAAACGAAGAGTATATTTTTCCAAATCAATATGTGAAAATATAACTCCATTTATTTCTTGAGTTCTTAAGTATGGAAGCGCACTCATAAGTTGAGTATCGGCGCCTTCTTTAACTTTAGAATTTATCAAATCAACCATTTCAGTATTTGTATAAAGTTCTTCAAATACTCCTTTTCCGCCATCAAATTTCATTTGATATGCGACAAAATCAATAGCAACACCTATTCTTGTTAGAACTTCTTTTGTTTCACAACTGTTAATAATGTATCTTTCAGTTTCAACAATATTGCATCTATCACTTATTGCAGCAATTGCAGGAGCTAATTTGTTTTCATAATCTTCGTCAATAAATCTTGCCATTTCATAACATAACATTCCTGCTGACGTTTGACTATCAAGACCGAACATATATGGATTTAAATGATAAGATAAATATGGGCAAACAGAAGTTTTTCCATCTTTCATTATTACTGGATTATGATGATCTATAACTATTGCTTCGTAACCTAAAGTTTTTAATGTTTTAAATGCAAAAGCATCTTCAGGCGTTGAACCATTATCAAGAACCAATATTAATGGACTTTTTTGATCATGACCATCAACTAATCTTTTTGCCGAAACAATATCTCTAAATACATCTGATACTTCATAAAATGGAGCTTTGCTTGGACTTCTAAATAAATTATAATCAGGATTAACTCCCACTTTATTCATTAAACCTTTACATGCTTGCTCTATTGCAAGACCTGAATTTATTCCATCTGAATCATTATGATGTCTTATTAATATTGGTTGATTGCTAAACACTGCAGTTCTTATTCTTTTTGCAATTTCAAGAAACCTAGGCTTCATTTTTTCATATCTATCAGATTCTATGCTAAATTCTGTTCTTTTAGGAATACTTTTTTCTTCAAGTATTAAATCAAAATTCGCATCAGCTTTCAATATGCTTTTAATTTCTATTTGTAAACGTCCTGCTCTTTCAGAAACTGGCCCTGCAAGTTTAACTACTGCATCAACATCAAATTCTGAATCTTTAGTAACCGCATCAACCGTCATTTCACCATCAGTAACTGAAAAAATAACTGGTCCTGGTCTTGCTTTTCTTGTTATTTTAACAATTCCATCAAAATAATCTCCATCTTTTACAAGAGCTAAACTTGATTTTTTTTCAGATCTGACAAAAATTTTTTCAGACCTATCAAATCTATCACTTCTTCCACTTCGCTCGGGCCTATTTGTTCTAGTATCTGATCTTGAATTTCGTTCAATATTCTCTTCATTATTTTCTTTAATTTGTTCTTCATTATTCTTCATATTACTTTCTCTATTATTTTCTTTATTTATATTTTTGTTTGTTTCTTTTTTCAAACCTGCACTTTCAAGCACTAGGTTTAATTCTAAATCTTTTTTCATTTTTACCTCATTTGAGAAGAATTAATCTTTATCTATCTTAATTTAATACCCAAATAATTCAAGAGTTTAATTTAAAGTTCAACAAATTTAATGTTAACTTTTGTAACTCTGAACTTCATTATTCAGGTCGATTAAATATTAGACTTTCACAGGCTCGTTCCCTGGATTTGACATATCTTCTCGCTTTCTAACATTAGTAATGATTTTCTATTTTTAAGGTTTTCGATTTTTTAGCTCTGTTCCAAACAGAATTTTTTTGTATACGGTCGTTAGTACTCTCGTCTCCCTCTGGGATACTGCGCTCACCGATTGAAGTACTTTCTCGTTTGTTGTCGAGTCTATAAACCTCGATGTGTTTTTTTAGTGGTGAGCTAGGCAGTACTGTTTTTATTCCTTTTGGGACAGAGCCCATTTTTTCAAATGAAGTGAATACATAATTTTAAAAATAAACCCAATTTAACTCACAAAACAGTTAATTACATAAAACAATTAACCCAAAGTAAAGTGAAATAATTGGTCCATACAACTTTAGAAGAACACATAGATGAATCATGTCCACGTTGTGGAAAAGAACACGAATCCAAATGGACTTTAGAAGTTGATGTTCGTTATCATTATTTTAAACTTACATGTGAAGATTGCAAGTATGTTGTTTTCAAGAAAATTTCTTTTCAAGTACATAGTTTAGATCATCTTCCGCCATAAAATTTAACCTAGACTCAACTTCTACTTCTGCAATTTGTACAACTCAGATTTAATCTTTTTTAGATCTCAAAGAAACTGATAGAAAAAACGTTGCAGCAGCCATACAAAAAGCAACTATTGAAAAAATAGAAACGCCATCAAAAATAGGACCTAATTTTATTAATAATAATCCTGCAACAATTAAAATAAATGTTGTAAACATCAAAATAAGTTTTTCCATCAAAACATCTATTCTATGCTCAGCTCTAAACAAATGATTTGATAATTCCTCAACTTTTTTATCCCTTTCATTATTCTTTGAATCATCTTTAGAAAAAAATCTTGATACAATAGACGGTATTTCAAATGCCAATTTTTTAGCACTTGTCATATTAATTGATTTTCTTGCTAAAAATTGCGATGGCAAATACTCATGAATCATTAATCTTGTTAAAAATGGTTTTGATTCCTCAACAAAATTAAATTCAGAATAGAGCTGAGCGCAAACACTCTCAATTGTTAAAACTGCTTTTCCAAGCAAAACATAATCTTTTGGAACTCTAATTTTGTGTTTTCTTGCAACTTTTATTGATTGAATAAATAATTTAGGAAAATCTATTTTATCAAGTCCTTGATTATAATATGGTCCGAGCATATTTCTAAAATCGGCTTTTACTTCAGAATCATTTTCTGACACCATATTCATATGCATCATCGAAGTTATTACGCCTTCAACATCTTTACTATTTAACGAAATAAATAATTTCACAAGTTCTGAGCGCATAATCGGCGTTAATACTCCAGTTATTCCAAAATCTAAAAGTGCAATTTTTTCTTTTTGTCCTGTTAAAACAAATATATTAGACGGATGAGGATCGGCATGAAATACTCCATCAACCATTATTTGTTTTAAAAATGAATTAAATACTTCTCTCGCAATTCTTTTTTTATAATCAATCGAAATTTTTGTCGAATCTTTACTTTCAATTATTTTTTTTAATTCATGACCAGTTATGAACTCCATAACAAGAACATCTCGTGAACATAAATTCAAATAAGTTCTTGGTATTTTTACAGTCGAGTTTTTCATGAATTGGTAGAAAACATCTATTTTTTTTGCTTCTTCCATGTAATCTAATTCTAATTTTGTATATAATTTAAATTCAGAAACTATATCTTTAGGATTAATTATATCTGCACCATGAAAATCATTAATTAAATTTGCAACAAACTCCATTAAAGCAATATCTTTTTCAAATAATTCATCAATTCCCGGCCTTTTTACTTTTATTGCAACTAATTCTCCTGATTTAAGTTTAGCTTTATACACCTGACCTACTGATGCTGACGCGACAGGAATTTCGTTAAAATCTGAAAACAATTCATTTAATTTTTTTCCAGTTTCTTTCTCGATAATTTCTTTTGCATCTTTGAAAGGAAATGGTTTTACGGAATCTTGAAGTTTTGAGAGTTCAAAGCAATAATCTTGAGGAATTAAATCTGGACGCAAACTTAATAATTGTCCAAGTTTTACAAAACTTCCCCCCATTTCTTCAAGAATTAATCTTACAACTTGAGGCTCAGTTATATTTGATTTTTTCCAAATACTTAATTCTTTTTTTAAAATATAAGATGATTCATATTTGGCAAGAACTGCAACTAGCTGATTAAATCTTCTCATTCCTTTTATTTTATCAGCTAAATTCAACTCACACCTCTCTTTTATTTGATTGTAACAACCATAAATATAAATCTTTAGGTTGAAATAGAGAAAATAAAGAAAAAAATAAGATAAAAATAAAACAAACATAAGACTAAAACTACAACGAACAAAGAGACTAAAAACAAATCAAAAAAAACTAAGAACCTAAATTCAAAACTTTAATCATCATGTTTAGTATAAACTATTGGTTTCTCAAGTACAATTACTGAATGTTCCCATTGAGAAACTATTCCTCTTCCTTTTTCGAGTAGAGGCGGATGCGCATACACAGAACCATTTGACATCATTTCTTTTAATGCGATTTGAGTTGCGGCAACACCATATTTTGGTATAAGCCATCTTGATGTGAAAGGTAAGCCATTGTATTCTTTTAAATCTTGCATCATTTTTCTTGCTATTTGATTTCTTAAAGGTTTTTCGGATACAAGTGAAAAAACACTAGGCGCTCCTGCCTCATAAACAATTCCAGCACCAGTTGTTGCAAAAGGCTCTATTGCAATTACTTGTCCTTCTTTTAAAGGCGTTTTTAGACCAGTTATAACGTTCGGAATTGATGGCGAACAATGAATTTGAAATTTGCCAAGACCATGACCTGATAAATTCTTAATTGGAGTAAATCCATAACTTGAAATTGTTTCATGTATTGCTTTTCCAATATCTCCAATTGGAACATTAGGCCTTACAACTTCTAGAGCATTTTTTAATGCCATTTTTGATGCTAATACTAATTCTTTATTTTGTCCTAAATCAAATGTACGTGCAGAATCAGCTATAAATCCATTTACACTAACGCCCACATCGAGTTTTACAACATCTCCATCAATCATTATCAAATCTTCATGCACAGGACAAAAATGTGCTGCGATATTATTAAGCGAAATTTGTGCAGGAAACGCAGGAATAGCTCCTTTACTTTTAATGAATGCTTCAATTTTATCTAAAACTTCAATCATGCTAGATTCTTTTTTTATTAAATGTGCACCTAAATCTAACGCTTGAGAATTTATCTTGCCTGCTTGCATGTAATTAGTTAATTGTTCTTTATCAAATTCTACCATTAAACATAGAAAAAATTATGTTTTTTAAAAACTTTTATGTTTTTAGTACGCATTTAGTTAGTGCCTGCCTCGTCTTCAACATTCTTAGTCGATAAAACTAGACTCGGTTTCACATATATTATCATACGCATCACGAGGCGCACTAAATATCTACTGTTTTTAAACGCTTTCACAAACCGTTAAGAAACTAATTTAACAAAAACAAAAACAAAACTAGAAAATCAAAAACAGAATATAACAAAAATAAAACTAGAAAATCAAAAATAGAACTAAAACGCTAAAAATAAAACAACAAAAATAACTCTACCCTATGTAATTCATTTCTTTAATACGCTTTAATTTTTGAAGAGAAGAAGTTTTAGGATCTCCATCATCGCCATCACCATTTTCCATATTCTTTATTTCTTTGTCAAGCGATTTCATACTTATTTTAAAACCATACACTTTGCATAAAATATCTAAAGATTCTTTAGCGCCTGGTAATCCTAAATACATAGGATGTCCTAATGTTTCAGCTAAAAGGGCTGTTGCTTTCATTTTTCTTGCAAAAGACATGCCGACAAGAAGACCTGAAACGCCCATAATAGGCCCTACAATTCCGTAAACTTCTTTTTTGGCACCTACTTTGATAAACTTTTGAATAAACTTTATATCATTTGCAGCACAATAAACTGCAGGTTTTAAAGGAATTTCAGCAAGGCCAATTCCGCCAAGAGTTATAATTTCTTTGCAACCATGTTTTTCAACAATATCAAGAATTAATTCCGTAAATGAATAACTCCCATCTTCAGTTGCAGGTTGAACATCACCAGCTAAAAATAAATAATCTTGATTATTCAATTTTTTATAATACAATTCCAATTTAGGAAGTCCAACTAAATTATTTTCATTAACAAACACAGAATTTGGCAATGAGTATGAAAAAAAATCCATAATTTTTTCAGCCTTAGTTTCTTCTATAATATAATCAACCACGATTTTTCCAACATTACCAATACCTGGTAAACCCTCTATAAGAATCGGAGATACAAATTTCTTTTGGTTGAATACAGTAACTTTCCAAGAATCTTTAGACATCATTTTATTCACTCTTTATTAATCGCGTTTTCTTTTTTTAAGATTTCTTCGTTTAAGAGGTCTTCTTTTCTCGCTTTACGCCTATATTCAGCGTATTTATCTTCAGGACTATATTTTGCAGGCGCAACTTTTTGACGCTTCATACCACAGCTACAAACATCATTTATACTATAATTCCCACAAGACTCGCACTTTAATATATGTGCCAAAATTTTCCCTCACTCTTTCTTATCTTTTTTATCTTTCTTCTCTTTCTTTTTGAAACTAAATTCAGTATTCTTATTTTTACCTATTGATTTTTGTATAGAATCTAAAACATCTTTTAATATTTTTTCTGCATCCTTATATTCTTTAGCTTCAATTTCAAGAGCATACAAACCTGCTCCAAGATATTTTATAGAAACTTTTTTTTCAATTTTTAATGCATCAATTAAAGCGAGTTTAACAACATCTACTCCATTTTCTTCGTAACTTTTCAAAGAAATAGTTCCAGAAATCAAAACTGATCTCTCTTTTAATTTTTCTCTAACTAAAATATCAAGTTTATCAGCATATTCTTTTGGTACACCTGCTTTTTCTAAAGACATGTTTGTTTCAACAACATCTTGAAATGCATATTGTAACATTTCATACTTAGGAATAAGAGGAGTTGCAACAGCATCATATACTTGTTGAACAGGAAGATTTACTTGAGATGCAAGAGTTTCAATTATTTTCTCAGCTTTTTGTTCTTGCTTTCTTTCATCAGTTTTCTGACGTTTTTGCATCTCTGTAACTCTTCTTAAAGAAAGATCAATATGTCCTTTTTCTTTATCGAGTTTTATGACTTTACAAACAATCATTTTGCCTTCAACGACAAAATCACGAATATTTCTAATTCTACCAGGATTTACTTCAGAAATATGAATTAATCCTTGTCTACCATATTCTTCTATTTGACAGAAAACAGAATTGTATTGAACATTTGTAACAGTTGCAAATACAAGATCTCCTTCTTCTGGAAAACCTTGCTTCTTAAAAAACATTTAATTCTCCCCCAGGCTCTACTCAAGGACCTCTAAAATCCTTGACTTGACTTTTGTCTTACCGCCTGTTGGTTCTGCTAGTTCTTTTCCACATACTAAGCATGCCACCTTTGAAGATGCCTTGCCAAATATTATTTGCTCATTCTTGCACTTTGTACATCTTAATTTTACGAACTTTGAGTTTGAACTTTCTGCCATTACTATTCCTCCTGTATTTATCTGCAGAAACAACTTTACATTTATAAGCTTTGTTATAAAACAAATAGCCAAAAAAACAAACATAAACGACGATAAAAACAAAATAATGAGCTAAAAAAACAAAAATTAGTCAAATGAAAACATTCAAAGAAATAAATATAAAAAAATAACAAACCGCATAAAAAAACTAGACTATTTTAATTATTAAACTACAAAAATAACGAGAATAAAAATACATTAACATAAAACAAAACAAAAAAGACAAAAACAATACAAAAGATTAAAAAATAAGACAAAAAAAGAAAATTAATTTACGACTTAAATAAGCTCTAATTTCTTAGTTCTTACACCTGTTTTTTGTACAGTTGTTTTCTTACAAGTCTGACAAGTATATCTTAAATCAGTTTTCTTGCTTATTTTCTTTCCAGTGCTCTTCCACTTCTTTATTGGTGGTTTTGAGAACTTTCCATGATTTCCAGCGCCTCTTTTGACGCCTCTATCTGCAAGTCTTCTATCTCCGAACCTTGAAAGAGGATGAGCTTTACCTCTACCTCTATTCTTTGCTTCTGTGATCTTGTGTTCCGTATGCTTTTTACAAAAAGGACAATGCCTCTTCAAAACTTTAGGCTTCTTCATGAGTCTAAAGAAAAATGAAGCAATTTATAAAGCTTTTGGAGAGAATTTTTATATATAAGTTCTAATCTCGTGAATACAACCATAGAAATATAACCTAAACATGGTAAATATAACACAATATAAAGATAAAATGTAAATATAAATCATATAACAGACCTGTATAGATAAAACACAAATATAAAAATAAAACACAAAAACACATTAAATACAACACAAATATAAATTTCAGAGGGAAAACATGATAGTTATTGGCGTCACAGGATACATGGGTTCAGGAAAAGACACAGTTGCAAACTACCTTATAAAAGAACAAGGATATGAACATATTTCACTTTCTGATATTTTACGTGAAGATTTAAGACGAGTTGGAAAAGATGCTAGTCGAGAAAATCTTCAAACTCTTGGAAATGAACTTAGACAAAGATTAGGCGGTGAAATTCTTGCAGAAAGAGCAATCGGACGAATGAATACCGAGAAAAATTACGTAATAACATCAATTGGTCGAGTTGATGAAATTATCGCATTAAGAAAAATAAAAAATTTTAGATTAATCTTTGTTGATGCAACCGCGAAAGTTAGATTTGAGCGTCAAATGAAACGAGGACGACTAGAAGATCAAACACTTACATATGAAAAATTTGTAAAAGATGAAGAAAAAGAAAGTAAAGGCGGTGGAAGTCAATTTAGAGAATTTGACAACTTGAAAAAAAATGCCGACATAACAATCAACAATGATTCAACCCTTGATGACTTCAATAAAAACATAAAAGAAGCGTTAAAAGAAATTAACAAACGCCCAGATTGGGATGAATATTTTTTTGGAATAATGGATGCCGTTTCAAAAAGAGCAACTTGTGATAGAGGAAAATCAGGCGCACTAGTTGTTAGAAATAAAGTTATTCTTGCAACAGGTTATGTGGGCTCTCCAAAAGGCCTCCCACAATGCGATGAAATAGGACATTTAATGGAAAAACACACTCACTTTGATGGCGTTGAAAGAATGCATTGCGTTAGAACAATTCATGCAGAACAAAACGCAATAATTCAAGCAGCAAACAATGGCGTTTCTCTAAAAGATTCCATTATTTATTGTAAAATGACTCCTTGCTCAGTTTGTGCAAACATCATAATTAATTCAGGAATAACAGAAGTTGTTTGCCTTAGAAAATATCACGCTGCGCAGAGAACTTACGATTTGTTTAAGCAAGCAGGAATAAAAATAAGATTTAAATTTGACGAGCTAGAACAATATACAAATCAGGAAGCAAAATAAATTCATTTAATAAAAAACATCGAGTTTATTTTTTATTTATTCTAATTTTATTAATTTCTTTTTTGATGTTGCTCCAGAAATTATTTTTCCACTAAGTCCTGTTTTTTTCTTCAATAATTTTAAAACAGCATCATTGGCTTTGCCATCTTCAGCAGGAGCTTTAACTCTAAAAATAAATATTTTTTTCTCCTCATCAAAAAAAACATCTTCTTTTTTAGAACCTGGTTTTACCTGAATTTTAAGAACTTTTTCAGTTATGTTTTGCAATTTTTCTAAAGTTAATTCAGAGATTTTTATCTTGGACATATTTCAAACCTTGCTTTAAAGCCATTTCTGCTTTTTGAATTTCAGAACCTATATCGAGTGCATGATAAATCATAGATATTTTATTTGCAGATGCAATTTTTTTGAATAAATCCTTAGCATTTGATGCACTAAACTCCTCAAGAACAGAACCACTTGGCGAAAAATGAATAATTTTTATTAAACCATCTTCAACACGTATAACTAAATTTCCATGCGGATCAGGCTCCCATTTATATCTTGGAGAATTTCCAAGTAATTCTACAACATCTTCTAAATCAGATTCTTTAATTACTGCTTCCCCTATAATAATACATAAAGAGTCATATTCGCATAACTGACGACAAACATCTTTTAATTTATCCCAAACTTCTAATTCTTCGAAAAATATAGTCTTGATTTTTTTCGATTCAACACTAAATTCTTTAAATTTTATTTTGGTCCTTGATTTTTTTCTTGACAACAAAAATTTCTTATCTTCAGTAGAAAATCTATTGACAAAAAATACAACATTTGGAACAGAAATATATTTTTTCTTGACATCAAATATTCCAAATCTTGATACTTTCGATAATAATGATCTATATGCAAAATAAAAATCATCTCCTCTTGCTTTGAAACCTGAAAAGTCTGTTGGAAATCTTATAGGCGGACTTATTTTTGGAAGAGACACAATTATTTTTTTCGACAACTCCTCACTAAGCACGTTTTCTATTTTAATTTTAGTCAAGTATTTATTAAGCTTTG
Organism: Candidatus Woesearchaeota archaeon; assembly: GCA_041660865.1. Classification (GTDB taxonomy): domain Archaea; phylum Nanobdellota; class Nanobdellia; order Woesearchaeales; family 21-14-0-10-32-9; genus 21-14-0-10-32-9. The sequence continues at coordinate 7,566 of JBAZVO010000001.1, read as the reverse complement.
AAAAATCTTTTATACTTCTTTGATCGTGAAGTTTCACTCTTTTTCTTATAATTTCTAACTCATCTTTAATTAATAAATCATCAAGTACAACATCAGTGTCAATTATTCTATTCTCACAATCAACTCCTTTGTTAAAAAAATTTACAAGACCCTCACCCGAATCATTCAAATCAACTCCAACAATTACAAGATTTCTAATCCATGGTGCTGCAAGAAGATTTCTAAACAAAATTTGCAAACCATAATCTTTGGAATATAATTGGCCAATAAAACAATAATTATTTTCCGATACTTTCTCGATAACTCTGTCTTTTTTTGTCCACAAACAAAGTATGCACGTTTCCGACTCAGGATTTGCAACATGAATAGTATCTGAATAATAAGGCAATAATCCTTTGATTTTCGAATTTTTATCTTCCACGACTATAGAAAGAATTTATCCTTTTTAAATATAATGACAAATTGCCCTTTTATATCGAACTTGCCAACTAGAACAATAAAACAAGGTTTTTACAAATAAATCAAATGTTTATTTACAAATTAACTATGTAGGAACCGCAGTATAAATATTATGTTTATCTCTTATTAATTTAACAGTCATAAAACCTGAAAACTTTCGCGGATTAATAACAGTAATATTTCTCTGTTCTGAAATTGCAATAACCTCATTTTTAGATCGACCAGGAGATTTTATTTCAACTTTTATCATTTGTCCTTTTTTAAATGGCTTTGGAAGCGTTTCATCATATTCAATATTAAATAAATTTTCTTCAATAATTAATTTTATATTATGCTCTTTTTCTTTTCTTTTTAGCAATTCAAAAAATATTTCCCAGGGCATTTGCTCAGCAACATTTCTTCCACCTTTATAATTTAAGAAATTTTGTATACCTATTGTCGGGAATCTTTTATTTTTTATGCTCTTTGCAAGTTCAATTATATCATCTATATCTTCTTCATTCATACCAGGCACCAACACAGGTGCTAAAAGAACATCAACTTTACCTTCACAATATTTTATCATTTCTAAAACACCATCTAAATTATAAGGCCCACTTGCCAATTTAGATGCTTTTTCTTTGTTTAAAGAATGAATAGATAAATTTATTCTTGTAAGTCCCGCGTCGACAAATGAATCTATATTTTTTTTATTTAGAAGACAACCATTAGTATTTATTGAAATTACATCAACATTTTCAATTTCTCTTAAATCTTTTATTAACTCTTTAAGTCTAGGATAGAGCATAGGTTCTCCGTGAGGATTAATACTCACTTCAATTGGATGTTTTTTTATTAAAGCTAAATTTTTAAATTCTTCAATAAGATATTCTTCTTGAACAAGAATATCTCTATAATCATTATCTCCCTCATTAACAGAACAAAAAACACAACTAAGATTACATCCGGTTGACGGTTTTACCTCAATTATATTAGTTCCTCTATCAACTAAACCGAAATCACCTGCGCCAATAAGAGGAATTCCTGAATTTTGATGAATATAAATCGTTTTTTTATTTCTAACCCTATTAACTAAGTTTTGAAGTCCTTTATCTATCAATATATTTAATTTTTGTCTCGCTTTTTTTTCAGGACAATTAAAAACTATCCCTCCTTCAACAATATTAAATTCTGAAATATCATTTAACTCTTGCTCGTCGATAGAAAAATAATAATGATCTAAAAATTCACCCATTATTTTTTTTTCTGGTATCTCTACTTGTTTAAATTTCAAATCTTGAAATTCTATTCTTGTCTCCATAAATACTAGATATTACTTCTCTTTTAAAAATATTAATAAAAAAACAACAAAAAATAAAAAAAATACAACAAAAAATAAAAAAAATATTAAAAAAATCAGAAAAAATCAGAAAAAATAAAACAACAAAAAACAACAAAAAACAACAAAAATATTAAAAAAATCATAAAAAATAAAACGACAAAAACACAACAAAAAATAAACCATTAAAAAAAACGAAAAACAAAAAAAACAAAAAACACAATAAAAAACGACAAACAATACATCAAGCTATGACTCCACGATTAGACATATTAACTAAATAATACCATTAAAAAGCCTAAAAATAAGAAACTTAATAAAACAAAAACTCTTCTTCTATATTAATGTTTGAAGAAAATAATAATGATGTTGACAAAATTTACAATTTCCACTTACTATTAGGTCATTTTAATATGCTAAATGAACCAAATGACTTGTTAGCACAAGATAATTTATTATCTGCCAATACCTCACTAACAGAGGCTAAAAATACAAAAGGCGCAATTAAAACTATTAATTTAGGTAAAGCATTAATTGCATATGCTAAATCCTTAACTCTTTTAGAATCTTGCGAAATAACTGATGATGAAGGGGCACTTTGTTTTATATGCGTAAGATATCCTGAATTAGAGTTAGATTGGATAATAATGCAAAAAGTACTCCACTTATTAAAAACAAACAACATAGAATATCAAGAACAAAAAACGCTAGATTTAGCAATCACACTTTATATTTCCGCAATAAACAATAAAATAACTCAACTCGATGAACAATAAAAAATAACAATTACTAACTAACTTAAATAAACTAATCAAAAAAAATCTAAAACTTAGATATAACAAACTCCAACTAAAAATTCGAAATAAAAATCCAAAATAAAACAACCATAAATTTTGATTAAAATGACAAGAGATTACGACCTTGAAGAAAAATACGAAGGACTAATACCTGATGCAATAGTCTTTGCAGCATGCGCGCACTCAGGGCAATACAGAAAACTAAATTTTCAACCATTTATCATTCATCCTCTTAGAGTTTCTGAATTTTTATTAAAACACTTTAGTCATAAACCCAATATAACTGAACTGAGAATTGCAGCAATTTTACATGACACCGTCGAAGATACTTGGGTTGAACTTAGCGATATTGAAAAAAATTTCGGAAAAAAAATAACTCTTCTTGTTGAGCAAATGACTAAACCTGAAATAGAAGATAAAAAAGAAAGACACATAGCATACATCAATTCGTTTAAAAATTATAGCGATGATGCCAAAATATTAAAACTATCCGATATATTTGACAATATACTATCTGCTGAAACAAATGAAAAATGGAAACTATTTTTTGAACTATCAAAGGATACATTAAATCAAGCAACACTTAAAATACCTGATGACAAATTCGAACTATTAAAAAAAGAAGCGTTAAAAATAATTGATGAAAAGTTGAAGACCTATGACTAAAAAAAAGAACAAAAACACAAAACCTAGCACAATTAATTTGAAAAAAAACAAACTTCTAATTAAAAAAATAACTAAAAAAAATCAAACTCTAAAAATAACTAAAATAACACCTAAAACAAAAACCACGTCCAAAGTAACAAAATTATTAACACTCATAAAAGAACAAAAAGAATTAACAAAACCAGACGATAAAATAATAATTAAAATAAATTTATTTGTAGAAAAAATAAATTTTGCATTAAAGAAAAATAAAATAAATGCGACAGCCTCTATCGGTGGAAGCGTCGCTAAAGGAACATTCATAAAAGGAAATTTTGATGCAGACATATTTGTGCGTTTCGATAAAAAATATAGAGGAGAAAAGATTTCAGATATTTTAGAAAAAATACTTATTGATTTAAAATTAAAAATCATAAGAGTGCATGGTTCTCGAGATTATTTTCAAATTAAAGAAGAATTCACATATGAAATTGTGCCTGTAATAAATGTGACCGATTATAAAGATGCAGAAAATGTTGCAGATATGAGCCCATTGCACGTAATTTATTTCAATAAACAAGCAAAAAAAATAAAAAATTTAAGAGAAGAAATAAGAGTAACAAAATTGTTTATGAAATCAGCAAGAGTTTATGGTGCTGAAAGTTATATAAAAGGATTTTCAGGACATGTTGTTGATTTACTTGTTATAAAATACTCATCATTTTTGAATTTAATTAAAGCTGCATCAAAATGGAAAGAAGAAACAATAATCGATATAGAACATCATCATATCGACGCGAAAATGAGTTTGAATTCTTCAAAAATTTCAGGCCCTTTAATAATTGTTGATCCTATTCAAAAAAATAGAAATGCATCAGCTGCAGCATCAAAAGAATGCTACAATATGTTCAAAGAAAGATGTATCTCCTTTTTGAAAAATGCAAACACAGAATATTTTGAACTTCCAAATTTTAAAAAAATCATTGAACAAAAAATAGCTCAAACAAAAAACGCAAACATCTTCTTAATAGAAATTATGCCACTTGAAGGAAAAAAAGATGTTGTAGGCTCAAAAGTTTTAAAGATAAAAGAATATTTAGAACAAAAAGCCAACGATCAAGAATTCATAATACTTTGGTCAGATTGGCTATTTCAAGAAAACAATAGTCAAATATGCATAGCATTTGAAAAAAAAATCTATCCTCCTACAAGAATAATAAAAGGCCCACCTTTAATAATGAAAGATGCAGTAATAGATTTTAAAAAAAGCCATTCAAACACATTTAACAAAGGAGAAAATATTTACGCGAAAGATCCTCGAAAATTCCTATTTGTTGATAAATTTCTTACAGAACAAATTAAAGAAAAGTACGTGCAAGAAAAATGCAAAAAAATATCCTTTAATAACCAGCCCAAGTGAATATTGAATTCACATAGCATAACTCAATTTAGAACAAAATTAATTTTAAATTTATATTGTAATTAACTCAAATTCATATAGTTCTTGTCTAGATTGCATATTTCTTTTAATATAAATTAATCCACCATACCCAGACATACCTTTAAAAAAATCATTTACTCGACAAACTAAATCATTAAATGATTTAACTTTTTCTCCGCCATCATCAACATTAGGCAAAACACAAAGATCAATAGAACGAATTTTATAATCTGCAACTTCTTGTTTATCTAAATTATACACGCATTCACCATTAGAAAAAATAGAATACTTATTCAATTTATCATCATGACTAACAATAAGAACATCGACATCTTTTAATTTCGAACCATATCCCGCTACTCTTTCAGTAAATGCATCAACCATTATTTCAGATAAGTTTTCAAGAGGCACTTTAACACCAAAATCGTAAAACTTATTATCAGATTCACTCATTTAATCACAACAATATACAACTCTCTCAAATAAGAACTCATTTTTCACCACTATAAATACTTTTCTATTTCTAAGTAATAACCATAAAAATACAAAAAACGCAACACCATTAATAAAGACTCATCAAATGACAAGCTAACTCTTCGGCTTTGTAAATAGCTTATCTATACTAGTCATTCAGGCAAAATAAGGACTGAAAAAAATTAATTTTCAAATAATATAGACTATAAAATAAGAATTAAATATGTTATATTAAATTAAATAATTTTTTAGAAAATTATTTAAATAGATTGTTTCGTGTTTATTGTTATGTTTAAAAGAGGGTTTTTATTAGGGTTCGCGTTTTTGTTTTGTATGAGTTTTGTTTTTGCAGGAACTAATCCTGATCCTCCTGCGTCTACTTTGAATATTTCTGATTGTAAAATTTCAGTTAGTTGTACGGGTGAGTTTTTAGCGGTTGGCAGAGTTTCTATGGAGGGGCATTTTACGAATGATTTAAATTATACTAATGCACCATATTTTTTGTGTTGTAAGAATTTAATTAATATGGGTTCCGGCGTTGTTTCTTTCAAATTTGCGCCATGGTTTCCACCAAGTGTGAATGGTTCGGGCATGGTTTCTTTTAATTCAACTACGTCTAATTTTGCAGGTGTTATTAATCTCGGTTTTCCTAGGTCTTGTTTTTTGAAGAGTAGTTGTAATCTTGTTAATGGTGAGATTTGCGTTTTTAAAGTTAAAAATGATACAAGTTCATCTGTTGCAAGTTCACATATAGCTGATTGCAATACTGCAAATCTTCCTTTTGATAATTCTTTCACAACAGAACTTTGTTGCGAATTCGATGAAATATGCGACGATGGAATCGACAACGACGGCGATAGTTACATCGATTGTGCGGATCAAGATTGCAAGAAAACTGATATGTCTGTTCCGCCTGAGTTTTGTGGTGGTTCGCCTTTTACTTCGAGTTCATGCGTTGTTAGTTATTCAGTTTTACCTAATGGCACTGTGAGTGTTGTGTATAATTCATCATGTCAAGGACAATCACCAATAAATCCTGGTAGACCTCCTTATTATTATTGCAGTTATGGCGTATCTGAAGAAGTTGGCAGCAATCCTGGATTGTGTTGCCAAGCAGGAACATACGCAAAACAAGATGAATTCGGAGTTTGGTATTGTCAAGATTCTGAACAATGCGGAGTTACATCTGAATTTGCTTGTTGGTTTGATTTTGATTTGAATACATCACAATGGAAATCTAGTGTTTATGTTCCGAGTAATACTAATTGGTGTGTTAGTCGTTTTCCTTATTTTTATACACCCGATTCAATAGATTATCCACGGATGAGTACTGGTTGTTGTTTAATTGTGAATCATGGTGAAGTAGATTATTTTACTCATCCAGATAATGTTAAAATATTTGGTTTTGAACCTGTATGTGGAGATGCTGTAATTTCAAGAGATGAAGAATGTGATCCAGGTTTAACAATTACCAATGTTAGTTGTAGTAATTTTATGGGCTGTAGTGGAGGCTATTTAGTTTCAGGCGACTTGAGTTGTAGCTATACTACATGTTTAATTGACGATAGCGATTGTTATTGTTCACCACCATACGCCGGCGGAGAAGTGTATAATTAAATAGAATATGTTCTAAATTATTTTTTTTAGAAATATACTTATTAATTTTTTTTATTGCCCAGTACCTAAATTTAAAAGAACAGGAATCGTAGAGATTGATTTTGCATATTGTGTTGGGGAATTGGTTGTTGAAGTCCATATATATTGAGTTAGCCCTCCTGCTCCTTCTGTTTCTCCTGTAACTGCACTGAAATTTTCTGCAAAAATTACCCCAGTCGTTTCATTAATATTGTACATTGCGCTCGAATTTTTTAGTCTTAATTCTCCATTGTATGTGTATGTTGATGCCCACGTTCTTCCATTTGCAGGTGGACCTGTGTAGTATGTTGTTTTTATGGAGTTGTCTCCGCCTCTTGCAATTACTGCTTGCCATCGTGGATCGTTGTTGCTATCTATTGTGTAAATTCTATGTGGTGGCAATAGTGTGTCGCCGTTTGGCAAGTATCGTGTTTGAATGGCTAGCATTAGTATGTTCATTGCTCTAGTTAGTTGCTCTTGTGACATTGGTTCGCCTGTTGTTTCATTGAATCCTTTTTGAACTATGTCAAGTGAGTCTGCTGTTGTGTAGTTTTTGAGGTCGATAAACATTCCAGATTCTGAGTTTCCGCTGCTTACGATTAGGCCTCGGCTAAATGCACTTGAAAGTGATTCAGTTGTGCCGGGTTGCGTTTCGGCTTTTTTTCGAATAGTATAATGATAAATGATTTTTTGATCGAGAGAATCGAGAGGTATTTCTGTTTGGTATGCAACATTTGATAGGTGGTTGCTACTTGTGTTTTGGTAGATGTTTGGTCGATTGGTTTTTTGTTGTGGTT